>JAWQNE010000001.1:0-531106 GCA_033741175.1 Mycolicibacterium sp. 120270
GCCGATGGGACTGCGTCGGCATCCGACACGTCAGCGTCTCGAGGTCGTCCATCACCGAGACCAGCTCGGTGCGGGTCAACGCGGTCAGGTCGGTGACGGCGAAGGCGTCGTAGGCCGCGCGCAGATGGGCCATCGCCTCACGCACCGCCTCTACCGACATACTTCGAACATACATTCGAACACCGACAAAAGCCGGTCAGGCGTGGCGGGCCGCTTCCTGCGCCAGCGCGACACGCGAGCTGATTCCGAGCTTGGCGTAGACATGCGTCAGATGCGTCTGCACGGTGCGGTGGGACATGAATAGCCGCGCGGCGATGTCCCTGTTGCCCAGCCCCTCCTGCACCAACCTCACGACGTCGAGTTCGGTCGGCGTCAGCGATGCCCACCCAGTCGAGGGGCGCTTCCGCTCCCCCCTGCCGCGTTGCGCATAGGCGATCGCTTCCTCGCGCGATAATCCTGCGCCTTCAGCCCATGCGGCATCGAACGCCTCCTCGCCCATCGCATCGCGAAGGGTTGCGAACAGCGCGTCATACTGCTGTTGGTACCGCGGCAATCGAACCGCGTCACCCATGTTCCTGCGGATCGCCTCTGCCGCACCGCCGTAGCGCGCTGCCTCGCGATGACGGCCGGCAGCGGCGCACACGTGGATGAATATGTCGACGACATCGGGAAGGAGTTGGTACGCATGCACATCGGTGACGCAGGACAGTGCGTCGTAGGCGTCCGACTCCGCCCGACCGACATCGTCCTGCGCAATCGCGACGTGTGCGCGTATCACCAGCGCTTTGACCCGGTGCCAGCCCATCGTCGGCGCGACCGACTCATCGGCCAACTTCCGCGCTTCATCGAGGTCGCCGCGAATCATCGCAAGCTCAACCGTCGGCATCACGTTCGCGGCAGCCAGCTCGGGTTGTTCCAGGATTCGTTGCCGCGCAACGTCGTTGGCTTGGATGGCGGTTGCGATGTCGCCCTCGGCCAGGGCCGCCTGCGCCAGCGGCGCCAAGGCCCACATCTCGACGAAAGGCCCCAGCGTTGCGGCGTGTTCGACGGCTTGCTCTGACAAACTTCTCGCCTCGGCCGCTTCGCCGATCGTCAGGCACCCATGTGCGAGTGCGATGTCGGCGAGCAATTGGTGCCACGCATCCCCCGCCTCGTCGGCCTCCATCTTGAGCGTCCTGAGAGTGTCGAATGCCTGGGCCAACTCGCCCCGCTGAAAGTTGGCGACCCCCCGACCCCAAAACCGGCTCATCCGCGCCATGAATCGGTCCCCGACGGCGTTGGCATTCATCTCACCCTCTTCCCCTGCGGCCGCGGTCGCCACGGGGTCACCGGCCAGGCAGGCGGAGTACGACTGCCACGCGAGAACCTGGCTGAGCCGCCACCGGTCACCGAGTTCGCGCGCCACGTCGAGCGCCTCGGCGACGTACGGCGCTGCCGCAGGGATATCAAACGCCGCGGCGGCGATGCACGAGGTGAGCGCGCGGGCCAACAACGCGGGATCGTCGAGTTCGCGCGCGATCGCGAGAGCTTCCTCCGCCGTGGCGATCCCCTGGGCGTCGACGGTGAGAGCCCCGAGTGCCGCCCTGTCAGCCAGTGCCCGCGCACGCACCGCTGCACTCACCTCTTCGGCGGCGCTCAGGTCGATTGCGTCGAACCACGCCAAACCCTCCAGCGGCCGGCTTCGCAGCAGCCATATCGGATACATCGAGCACGCAAGCTGCAATGCCCGCTCGGATTCGCCGTGTTCGACGCTCCATGCGAAGGCGGCACGCAGGTTGTCCATATCGGCATCGGCATCGGCGAGAAGGCTGTCGAAACCGGCGGGTGTCGGCGCATCGAACTGTTCGGCGATCGACGTGAAGTGTTCGCGATGCGCATCGCGTATCCGGTCCGCCTCGCCCGACTCGCCGAGCTTTTCCATCGCGTACTGACGGATCGTCTCCAACAACCGGTACCGGGTACGCCCTCCGCTGCTGTCGGCCACCACGAGCGACTTGTCGACCAGCAGCGTCAACTGGTCGAGAATCTGGTGCCGCGGTAGCCCGTCGCCACTGCAGACAGCCTGTGCCGCAGCAAGATCGAAGCCGCCGAGGAAAACCGAGACGCGCCGAAACAAAATCCGCTCCGGCTCGGTCAGCAAGGCGTGCGACCAGTCCACGGATGCGCCGAGGCTCTGCTGGCGCCGGACGGCTCTGCGCGAGCCGCCGGTGAGCAACCGGAACCGGTCGTGCAGGCTGTCGAGGATCTCCGTCAACGACAACGCGCGCAGACGGGCAGCGGCGAGTTCGATGGCGAGCGGCATTCCGTCCAATCGCCGACATATCTCGGTGACCGTCACGGCGTCGTCATCGACGGCAACGAAGTCCGGTCGGACGCGGCGCGCGCGGTCGATGAACAACTGCACGGCCTCCTCGGACAGCGACAGCGACGGCACGCGCCAGGTCACTTCGCCGTCCAGCCCGATGGGTTCTCTGCTCGTCGTCATCACAGTCAGGCGCGGGCAGGCTTCGAGCACGCCGCCGATCAGGTCGGCGCTGGCATCGAGCAGATGCTCGCAGTTGTCGAGCAACAGGAGCAGGCCGTGGTCTCCGATGAAGCGCACCAGGCTGTCCATCGTCGAGCGGCCCGGCTGATCGGGAAGCCCGAGCGCGCGCGCCACCACGACCGTCACGAGATCCAGATCGGTGATCGGGGCCAGGTCGACGTAGCGGACGTCGTCGCCGAATCCGCGCGCGACCTGAATCGCCAATCGGGTCTTGCCCGAGCCGCCCGCACCGGTCAGCGTCACCAATCGGTTGTCGCCGAGCAGCTTGCGCACCTCAGCGATCTGGCGATCGCGGCCAACGAAACTGGTCAACTGGGACGGGAGTCGTTGCACCTCTTCGGGTTCGGCCGTCCGCAGCGGCGGAAAGTCGTTGCGGATGTCCGGATGACACAGCTGGACAACGCGTTCCGGCCGGGGCAGATCTCGAAGACAATGCGCACCGAGGTCGGTCAGCCAGGCGTCGTCGGGCAGGTGGTCGAGCACCATCGACTCGGTGGCGCCCGACAACAGAGTCTGGCCGCCGTGGCCGAGATCGCGGATCCGCGCCGTGCGGTTGATCGTCGGCCCGATGTAGTTGCCCTCGTCCCGCAACTGGATTTCGCCGGTGTTCACCCCGATCCGCAGCCGGATCGGCGCGAGCGGCGCCCGCTGCAGCGCCAACGCACACGCCACCGCATCGCTGGCCCGCCCGAACGCGACGACGAAGCTGTCGCCCTCCCCCTGTTCGATTGGGCGCACGCCGTCGTGGGCGGCGGTCAGTCCGGTCAACGTGGCGTCGAGGCGCGCGATCGCGGCGGTCATCTCGTCGGGTTGGCTCTCCCACAGCCGGGTCGAGCCCTCGACATCGGCGAGCAGCAGCGTCACCGTGCCTGTCGGTAGTCCACTCACGGCGGAGGCCATACCGCTCCTCACGTCCGCGGGTTCGCTCCACTCGAGATGGCTCATGTTAGCCAGCATGCGGCCCTGACCGAGGCCAAAACATCAGCGCAAGCGCGTATATCTTCGCCACCGCGGCGGTTAACGGGCGTCGAGACTGCAGCTAGGGCGCGAAAGTGCGAGAAGGGGCCGCCATAGTTGCAGTCTCGACGGCACCGACATCGCTCACCACTCGTCCTTGAGCCGGGCGCGGTAGGACCGTCCGTCGGGGTCGTAGAACGCCCGGTACGCCGGTTCGGCCCACAGCCGGGTGAACAGGCCGAGCTTCTCCGGGCGGTGCGGTCGCAGCCGGCCAGGCGGCCTGGCACCTTTGCGGCCGTTCGCATGCCAGTGCTCCAATGCCGAAGCCGACGCCTCGACCACATCCACGACGTCGTGGAGGTCGACGAGCCCGTCGTCCTCGCTTCCATCGGCTGCGCGGTCGAGATGCTCGCGCAGCAGCCGCAGCCGAAGATCACGGGCGAACCGGCCGGCGTCGTCGAGCACCGCACACGACAGTTCGCTGTCATGGGTCCACGACCGGCGGTTCAAGTTGTCGCTGCCGACCGTCGCCCACACGTCGTCGATCACGCACACCTTCGCGTGCACATAGACCGGTGTCCCCTCGTGGTTCTCGAGGTCGAAGACATGCACGCGCCCGGGATCCGCGGCGCGACACGCCTCTATCGCCTGATGCCGCCCAACGAGGTTGGGCGGCAACGAGAGTCGACCGTCGACGTCGGGATACCGGGGAACCACCGCGATCAGATGCAGGTCGGGGTTGTCGGCCATGGCGCGGGCGAACAGGTCGGCGACCCGCTTCGACCACAGATACTGGTCCTCCAGGTAGATCAACTGTCTGGCGCGCCGAACCGCCTTTGAGTATCCGCGGGCGATGCTGCGCTCCCCGTGCGGGGCGAAGTCGTACTCGAAATGCGCATCCGGATACGTGCGCAGCACCTGCACCGAATGCGGCCCGCACGGCGGCGGATCCGGCGGCTGCTCGGGCAGTTTGCCCGGCGTCAGATCCGCGCCGCGAAACTTGTCCATCAGCCACGCGATCGGCGACAGCATGTCGAGTGGAGCCGGGTCGTTCCACCGCTCCCGGAACGTGGTGTCCAGCGCGCCGACCACCGGCCCCTGCAGCCGCAGCTGAACGTCGTGCCAGGGCGGGCGCTTGCCGTACTGCTCGGCGATCTGCTGCGCCTGCGGGTCGCCGCGGTGCGTCTCGTCGTCCCGGCGGGAGTGACACAGGTCGATGCCACCCGCGAAGGCGACGTCGCGCTCCGGTGCGCCGGGGTGCCGGATCACCACGAGCTTCTGGTGGTGCGAGCCACCGAAGCGGACACGCTGATCCAGCAGGACTTCGCCGCCGGCCTGCTCGATGGCCTCGCCCAGATGCTCGTTCTCCTCCTCGCTGTAGGCGAACTTGTCGAGGTGCGAGCGCCACACGAGGCCCTTGACGACGACACCCCGCTCGGCCGCCCGGCAGAACAGCTCCTTGATGGTCGGTCCGTCGTCGCGCATCTTCTGATCGGGATCGCCGCGCCAGTCGGTGAAGAAGACGTAGTCGCCCTCGCCCAGCGCTTCGACCTCGCGCACCAATTGGTCGAAGTAGGTGGCGCCGTGGATCAGCGGCTCAGCCCGGTTACCTGCGCACCAGATGGGGATCGTGGTGGCCGGATTCCCTCGCTCCTCTGCGGTGAGGAACCATTCTTCTAGCTCCGCCACGCGTGGTGAATAGCCGAAGCCGATCATGTCCAAACTCGTGGCGTGCCAAGATCGCACATGCTCTTAGCCCGCCGCATCCTCGGTCTGACCTGCGTGCTCGCGCTGCTCGGCGGCTGCGCGCCGATGACCTCTCCCCCGGGTGAATCGCCCACGGCGACCGGTGACCCCGCAAAGGCCGACGCGGTGATGAAGATCGTGCGGGACACGATGGCCGAAGCGCACCTCGAGGTGGTCATCCTCCGGGTCACCGTCGACGGCGAGGAGGTCGTCACCCGCGCTGTCGGTGACTCGATGACGAACGTGCCCGCGACCACGAACATGCACTTCCGCAACGGCGCCGTCGCGATCTCCTATGTCTCGACGCTGCTGCTGATCCTCGTCGACGAGAAGAAGGTCGCGCTCGACGACAAGCTGTCCACATGGCTGCCCGACGTACCCAACGCCGACCGCGTCACGCTCGGCCAACTGGCCCAAATGACTTCCGGCTACGTCGATTACGTGATCGGCAACACGGAGTTCAGCGAGGCGCTGTATCGGGATCCGTTCCGACAGTGGGAACCCGATCAGCTGCTGGACTTTGCGACGTCGAAACCCCTTCTCTACGAGCCGGGTACGAACTGGAACTACGCCCACACCAATTACGTCCTGCTCGGCAAGGCGCTGGAGAAGGCGACCGGGCAGGAAATGCCGCAGCTGCTCGAGGAGAAGGTGCTGCGCCCACTCGGGCTGACCAACACCGCCAACTCATTCACCCCCGGCATTCCGACCCCGGTGCTGCACGCGTTCACCAGCGAACGCCGAGAAGCACTCCAGATCCCCGCCGGCACACCGTTTTACGAGGAATCCACCTACTGGAACCCGTCGTGGACGATCACCCACGGCGCCATCCAGACGACCAACATCTACGACATGGAGGCCAGCGCGGCGGGCCTGGGCTCGGGAAAGCTGTTATCGAAGGAGTCCTACGAGAAGTTCAGTTCGACCGACCTGCGCGGTAAGACCACTGTCCTGCCCGGATGCACGACGTGCATGGCGATGAACGAGGGCTACACCTATGGGATGGGCGTGGTGATCTCCGGGGACTGGCTGCTGCAGAACCCCCTGTTCGCCGGTGAGGCCGGGGTGATGGCCTACCTTCCGGCCAAGAAGATCTCAATGGCGATCGCCGTCACCTACCAACCCGAGGCGTTCGACGACCAGGGCGATTACCGAAACGAGGCCGAGACCCTGTTCCGCCGGATCGGCAAAGAACTCGCCCCTGACGAGGCGCCGCCGGTTCCGCCGAAATAACCTGGACACCATGGCACCGCGAGTCTTGTTCATCCACAACGAGCACCTCGCCACCGAGGGGTTGCTCGGCGAGGCGTTCACCGAATGCGGCTACGACGTCGCCACATTCGGGGTGGTGCCGGCCGAACGGGTCAACGACCCGGCAGTCGACGTGACGTTCCCCGATCCGACCGACTACGACGTCATCGTGCCGCTCGGCGCGAGGTGGCCCGTCTACGACGAAGCTCTTCGCCGGACGTGGGTCGAGGCCGAGATGCAGATGCTGCGCGATGCCGCCGACGCCGGGGTGTCGACGCTCGGGGTGTGTTTCGGCGGCCAACTGCTGGCGCAGACGTTCGGCGGCACCGTCACCCGGTCGACGAAGCCGGAGATCGGCTGGTACGACGTGACCAGCGACGACGAGAGCCTGATCCCGGGCGGGCGGTGGTTCGAATGGCACTTCGACACGTGGACGCTTCCGCCGGGCGCCACCGAGATCGCCAGGACGCCGAACGCGTCTCAGGCGTTCATCCTCGGCCGGGCGGTCGCGCTGCAGTTCCATCCCGAGGTCGATCACGACCTGCTGGCGCGCTGGTTCGCCGACGACCGCGACGGGGAGGTCGCCGGCTTCGGCCGCACCCACGACGAACTGCTGTCGGAGACAAAGGAACTCGAAGACAGCGCGGCCACGCGACTCCGGGCACTGGTTCGTGGCTTCCTGACCCGGGTCGCCAATCAGCCGTGCCCGAGTTGATGGGCCAACGCATCCTCGATACGTCCGTGCCGGAACCGGTGGCCCACCTCGGTCAGCTTGGTCGGCACCACACGCTGGTCGGCCTGCGCTAGCTCGCGGGCGCCCTCACCGCCGAGCAGCAGCCGCGGGCCGAACGACGGCACGGGCAGCAGCGCGGGCCGGTGCAGCACGCGCGCCAGCGCTTTCGTGTAGTCGCGGTTGCGAACCGGGGTCGGCGCGACCGCGTTCACCGGGCCCGACAGCCTGTCGTCGTAGACGGCGCGGTAGTAGACGTCGAGCAGATCGTCGAGGCCGATCCAGGACAGCCACTGGTCACCGCTGCCCAGCCGGCCGCCGAGACCGGCCAGGAACAGCGGCCTCAGTAGCCGCAGGGTTCCACCGGCTGCCGCCTGCACGATCCCGGTGCGCACGTTGACCACCCGCAGCCCTGCTTCGGCGGCAGGACCGGTGGCGGCCTCCCAGTCGGCGACCACGTCGGCAAGGAACCCGTCGCCGCGCACGCTCTCTTCGCAGAGCAGCGCATCGCCGCGGTCGTAGCCGTAGATTCCGATCGCCGAGGCGCTGACGAACACCGACGGGCCGTCGTCGCTGTCCACTGCGGCCTGGGCCAGCCTGCGCGTCGGCTCGATGCGGCTGTCGCGGATCGCCGCCTTGTGGCCGTCGGTGAAGCGCCCCGCGATCGAGGCGCCTGCCAGGTGAATCACCGCGTCGACGCCCAACAGCAGATCCGGTGCAGGAGCCTCGGGCCGCCACTGTCGCTCGTCCTTGGCGCGGGCCTGGTGGCGGACCAGGCGGATCACCCGGTGGCCACCGGTGGTCAGCAGCGCCGTCAGAGCCGACCCGACCAGACCGGACGCGCCGGTGACGGCGATGACCATCGGCTCCGCGCCGGCAGCGGCGGCGTCGCGGTGGGCGGCGAGGTCGTCGGCCAGCTGACGGTGTCGGTACACGAAGGTCGGCCGCAGCGCGGCCGCGGGAATCGTGGTGTCGACCTCGTCGCGCACGAGCGTGCCGCCGCCCGGCACCTCGGCGAACTCGTGGGTGTGCCGCCACCAGCCGATGACCCGGGGCGGCAGGGTCCGCGGACCCGTCGAGGACAGCACGTCGACGAACCGATGGGGCGGATCGAAACCGCCGCGGTCGTGCTGGGCGATCCAGCGCAGCCCGCCGGGCAGTCCGAGCACCGCCCGCCCGTCGGCCAGCGATTCGGTCTCGGCCACCACCGACATCGGCTGCCACGGCGGAACCAGCCGGGTCATCGCGCCGGGCCTGGTGTGCCAGGCGAACACCTCGGCAAGCGGGTGCTCGACGACGCTTTCGAATTCGATCCCCATGGTTCCCTTCGCCGTGCTCGTTGCTCAGCTCACGCGTCAGTGATTCGGAGTCGACGCATAGTTGGATTGCCCGTCGTAGGCTAAAGGAGTCCCCGAAACGGGAAGACGACACCATGGCCGGTTGGAGTGGGCTCGCGCGGCGAAGCGGGAGACGAACGTTCCGGGACCGCCGCGATGCGGGCCGGGTCCTGGCGCAGGCGTTGGCGGCCTATCAGGGCAGAGACGATCTGCTTGTGCTCGGGCTGGCGCGCGGCGGAGTCCCCGTCGGGTGGGAGGTCGCCTCGGAGCTGCGCGCCCCGCTGGATGTGTTCCTGGTCCGCAAGCTCGGTGTGCCGCAGTGGGAGGAACTCGCGATGGGCGCCGTCGCCAGCGGGGGCGGCCTTGTCGTCAACGACGACCTGATGCGCAACCTCGGCATCAGCCAGCAGGCCCTGCGCGACACCATCGAGCGCGAGACCGAAGAGCTCAACCGCAGGGAGCGTGCCTACCGCGGCGACCGGCCTGCGGCAGATCCGAAGGCCAAGGTCGCGATCATCGTCGACGACGGAATCGCCACCGGCGCAAGCATGCTCGCCGCCGTCCGCGCGGTGCGTGCCGCGCAGCCGAAGAGCATTGTGGTCGCGGTGCCGGTCGGTCCGATGTCGGCATGCAAGCAGTTGAGCCGCGAGGCCGACGATGTGGTCTGCGCGACGATGCCCGAGTCTTTCGAGGCGGTCGGGCAGGTGTACGAGGACTTCCACCAGGTGTCCGACGACGAGGTCCGGGAACTTCTGGCGAAGCCAACCCGTTAGTGTGTGTTGCGGTCGTCCTCGGTAACGGTCGTGCCGTCGCTTTCCACGGTTTCGGTTGGGACAGCAGCAGTTTCGGTGTCCGCCTCGGGCGGGACGTCATCGGTGTCGTCCGGATAATCCTCGACGTATTCCTCGTCGGCATCCTCGGCAGCGGTTTCGGAATCGCTGTCACCGCGCGAGCGCTCCCGCAGCGCGTCGACGATGAGCAGCACGACGCCGATGACGCTGGCGGCGATACAGACCCACGCGATCAGTTCATTGCTCGTGACGACGGCGGTCACCAGGGCCGCGAGGCCGATGACGGCGAGCACGAGCGCAACGATCAACAATGCTCACTCCCTTCGCCCAGCGGCTGGGAATTCAGATTCAGTTGTTGCCGCGGTTGAACTGGTTGAACCCGCCACCGCTGTCATTGTTCGCACTCGAATCGACCGGCGCCGCGGAACCGCGCTGGCCGAGCTCTTCGAGCTGCGACTCGAGATAGGTCTTGAGCCTGGTGCGGTATTCACGTTCGAAGGTGCGCAGCTGCTCCAGCCGGCCCTCGAGCACGGTGCGCTGCTGGTTGATCGTGCCCATGATCTCGGAGTGCTTGCGCTCGGCGTCTGCCTGCAGCGCGTCGGCCTTCTCCTGAGCCTGGCGCAGCTGCGTCTCCGACCGGGTCTGCGCGTCGGCGAGCATCGCATCGGCGCGCTGGCGCGCCTCGGAGACGGTGGCCTCCGCGGTCGCCCGCGCCTCGCTGACCATCTGGTCGGCCTGCGCCCTGGCGTCGGACAACAGCTTCTCCGACTCGGCCTTGGCCGTCGTGGTCAACCGGTCGGCGGTGTCCTGGGCAAGGCTGAGCACTCGGGCCGCCTTGAGGTGCTGGTCCTCGCCCGCCGGGGCGGCCTGCTGCTGCGGGGCCTCATATACCGGAGCCGGTGCCGGCTCTGGTTCGGGCTCGGGTTGATACAGCGGGATGGCCTGCGTCGGTTGAGCCTGGCCCCCGCCGCCGGCCCGCGCGGCCGTCAGCTCCTGATCCAACTCGGACACCCGCTGACGAAGGTCGGCGTTCTCCTCGATGAGACGAGTCAACTCGTTCTCGACGAGATCGAGGAAGGCGTCGACCTCATCTTCGTTGTAGCCGCGCTTGCCGATGGGTGGCTTGCTGAACGCGACGTTGTGGACGTCGGCTGGAGTGAGCGGCATTTCCTGCCCCCTAGATGGTCTGGGCCGTCAATCGATCTCAAAGTGTAGAGCGTCCGTAGAGTAACTGGCGTCCATCCTGTCACACGGGACACGGCGGTTGCGCATGAGGCCGATAATTAAGAGCGAAATTCAAACTTCTTAAGGCCAATTGCCATGCCGGGCAAACGTCGTTGCTGTTGTTCTCAGGCCGCGGCGCTGAACGCGAGCTGCATGCCGATGAAGGCGACGAGCAGCAGCACCATGATCGACAGGTCGAACCGGACCGCCCCTATCGTGAGCTGCGGAATGATGCGCCGCAACAGCTTCACCGGCGGATCGGTGAGCGTCATGATCAGTTCGAGGACCACCACCGTGGCACCCCTCGGATGCCAGTCGCGGCTGAACGATCTGATGAACTCGACCACCACGCGGGCGATGAGCAACAGCCAGAAAACGAACAGCGCGAAACCCAAAATCTCAAAGAACAGGGCCAACTAAGCCGACCTCACTACCAGCGATGTGATGTTCGATACAGGCGACAAGCCGAAACCGGCCTGTGCGTTGTCGTCAGCCTACCTGGACCCTCGCTCGGCCCCGCTTACTGATAGGCGTAGAAGCCGGTCTCGGCGATGCGCCTGCGGTCGTCGGGGGTGACGTCGACGTCGGCAGGCGACAGCAGGAACACCTTCGTGGCGACCTTGTCGAACGAACCGCGCAGCGCGAACGCCAGGCCCGCGGCGAAGTCGACTAGCCGCTTGGCGTCGGCGTTGTCCATCGTCACGAGGTCCATGATCACCGGAGTGCCGTCGCGGAAGCGCTCGCCGATGGTGCGGGCCTCGCTGTAGTCCTTGGGCCGCAGAGTGGTGATCTTCGACAGCGGGCTGCTCTCGTCGAACAGCATCGCCATCCGGCGCGGGTCCATGGCCAGCGCGCCGCGGGTCGAACCGCGCAGAGGCGCGAATCGCGGTGCGGCACGATCGAATTCACGCGGGTGGAAGCGGCCGTCGTCGGGATAGCCGCCGCGGTAGCCGCCCGGCACATCCTCATCGTCGTAACGGTCGTCGTAGCGGCCGTATCCCTCGTCGGCGAAGCGCTCGCGGCGGGGGTAGCCACGGCCGGGCCGGTCGTCGTCGTCGTAGTACTCGTCGTCGTAGTCGTCCATGGGGGCCATACCGAAGTAGGCCTTGACCTTGTGCAGTGTGCTCATCGCTGGACCCTTCTTGCGTGATGCCTGTGATGAAGATGTGACTGGAGTGACTACTCAGGGTGACGTTAGAGGACGTTGCCCCAATAGCGCGGTACCGACACGCACACACGTCGAACCATGTTTGACCGCCACCTCGAGGTCGCTGGACATCCCGGCCGACAGTTCGAGGCGCTGCTCATAGGCTTTTTGCACCCGTTGGTGCTCGGCCTGCAGGCGCGCGAACGCCTCCTCTGGGTCGGAACCGAGCGGCGGGATACCCATCAGGCCGACGAACTCCAGCCCGTCCGCCGCGTGTGCCTGCGCGCAGAGTTCGTCGACGAGGTCGGGGTGCGCGATGTCGACTCCCCCGCGTTCGGCATCGCCGTCCAGGCTCAGCTGGATGTAGACCCGCAGCGGCGCCGACCGGCGACCTTCGCTCAGCGCGCCGGTCGACGCGCGGTCCAGCGCGCTGATCAGCCGCGAGCTGTCGACCGAGTGCGCGGCGTAGGCCCAACCCGCGATCGAGCGCGCCTTGTTGCGCTGAATCCGGCCGACCATGTGCCAGCGAATCGACGAAGCGGGCGCCGTCGAATTACATTCGGCCGATTTCGCGGCCGCTTCTTGTTCGCGTGATTCACCAAATGCGTCGCAACCCAATTGCGCGAGAATTAGCACATCGGTTGCTGGGAAGAATTTTGTAATCGGAAGTAATTCAATTTCGTCACTGTTACGACCCGCGGCGTTTGCGGCGGCGGTCAACCGTTCGCGCACGCGGGTCAGGGCGGCGGCGAGTTCGGCCTCCCGCGTGGTTGCCATCGCGGTCACTCCATCCACACCACAGACGCGAGCCGACCTGTCGGAGCGTCGCGCCGATGGCTGAACAGGTTCGAGTCCTCGACCGTGCACCGCGGGTCGGCGTCGATCGCCTCGATCCCGAAATCCTTTAGCTGGCGGGCGATTCCGGCCCGCAGGTCCAGCCCGGGCGTGCCCCGCGATGTGGTGGTCCTGCTGCCGGGCAGGGCCGCCTCGACCTCGTCGGCCATCGCGGCGGGCACCTCGTAGTTGCGCCCGCTGACCGAGGGGCCGAAGAGCACCGAGATGTCCGAGGCGTGCGCGCCCGCGCCCAGCATCGCCTCGACGGCGCGCGCCACGACGCCCTTCTGCGCGCCGACGCGTCCCGCGTGAACCGCCGCCACCACCCCTGCGCGCGCATCGGCCATTAAAACCGGAACGCAATCGGCGGTGACGACTGCCAATGCCAATCGTGGCGTCGTCGTCACCAATGCGTCGGTCTCATCGACAGCGCCGTCGACCGGACCGTCGACCCGCACCACCCGGTCCCCGTGCACCTGGTTCATCCAGACCACCGCGTCGTCACTCAACCCGATCGCGGTCGCAAGCCGCTTTCGGTTGGCGGCGACGGCCGCCGGGTCGTCGCCCACATGATCGCCGAGATTGAACGTGTCGTACGGCGGCGCCGAGACGCCGCCGGCGCGGGTTGTGATCACGCGCCGAACCCGAACACCCACGACCCCAGTATCCGGGGATCTGATCAGTGCCGCATGAACGGCGGGACGTCGACGTCGTCGTCGTCATCGCCGCCGATGCTGACCGTCGCGCCGTTGGTGTGCACCGGAACGCTCACGGCGTCGACCGGTTCGAACAGCGACGAGGTCACCGTGCCCGCCTTGCCCGGTGCGATCGTCTGCCCAGTACCCACCACGGGCTTTCGGCTCGGCCCGGATGCGTCGAAGCCCGCCGCGATCACCGTCACCCGCACCTCATCGCCGAGCGAATCGTCGATCACGGTGCCGAAGATGATGTTGGCCTCCGCGTGTGCGGCGTCCTGCACCAACGACGCGGCCTCGTTGATCTCGAAGAGGCCGAGGTCGCTGCCGCCTGCGATGGACATCAGTACGCCCTGCGCGCCCTCCATGGACGCCTCGAGCAGCGGCGAGTTGATCGCGATCTCGGCGGCCTTGAGCGACCGGCCGTCGCCGCGCGCCGACCCGATGCCCATCAACGCGGTGCCCGCCCCGGACATGATGCCCTTGACGTCGGCGAAGTCGACGTTGATCAAGCCGGGCGTGGTGATCAGGTCGGTGATGCCCTGCACGCCGTTGAGCAGCACCTCGTCGGCGCTGCGGAAGGCGTCCATCAGTGACACCGCCGCATCCCCCATCTGCAACAGCCTGTCGTTGGGGATGACGATCAGCGTGTCGCAACTCTCCCGCAGCGCGGTGATTCCCGCTTCGGCCTGGTTGCTTCGCCGTTTCCCTTCGAACGAGAACGGCCTGGTCACCACGCCGACCGTGAGTGCGCCGAGCTTGCGCGCAATGGTGGCGACGACGGGCGCGCCGCCGGTGCCGGTGCCACCGCCCTCGCCTGCCGTCACGAACACCATGTCAGCGCCGCGCAGCAGTTCCTCGATGTCGTCCTTGGCGTCCTCGGCCGCCTTGCGGCCCACCTCGGGGTCGGCACCTGCGCCGAGCCCTCGGGTGGAGTCGCGACCGACGTCGAGTTTGACGTCGGCGTCGCTCATCAACAGCGCTTGCGCGTCGGTGTTGATCGCGATGAATTCCACGCCCTTGAGGCCGTGCTCGATCATCCGGTTGACGGCGTTGACTCCGCCGCCGCCGATGCCGACCACCTTGATGACGGCGAGGTAGTTGTGCGGGGGGGTCATCGCGTCGCCTTTCCTCCCTGGTTGCCTATCGGTGCGCCGAACCCTCGAGCAAACTCTCAACCTCAACAAGAGGTTTATAGTTATGTCAAGTTGTTCTGCGCAACCAGAACGGTAAGGCGAGGTCAACCTCTGTCCGTGCAGGCGCGCCGACGGAAACGCGGGTAATTTGCGGCGTTTTCGTGGCGATCGGTCTACTTGACCGTCGGCAGATCGGGGCTCGACACGTCGTAGATGTGGCCGGGTTGGGTCAGCAGCGCCGCGAGCTTCTGCGCCTTCTCCTCCGTGCGGTCGGTGGTACCCCACACCACTTCCCTGCCGTCGACCAACGTCAACGTGATCGATGCGACCGACGGCGCCGACACCCTGGCGACCTGCCCGGCCACCTCCGGTCGCAGCGCGGTCATCACTTCCAGCGCCGCCTTGGTCGCCGGATCGCTCGGTCCCGGATTGTCCGCGTCCAGATACGGCAGGTTGGGCGGAGGCGGCCCGACGGCGAAGTCCACCCCGTCCTTGTCGAACATGTGCGGGCCGTCGGGAAAATCCTTGACGACGACGGGGACCCGCTCGACGACGGTGATCCGCAGTGTCGACGGGTACTCGCGCTGGACGCGCGCGGTGGCGATTCGGCGGATGGTGGCCACCCGTTCGGCGACATCGTCGGTGTCCACCTGCAGCAGCGGCGTGCCCTCTTTGACGGCCGCGGCTTCGACGATCTCCTCCTGCGTCACCGCACCGACCCCGGTGACGACGATGCTTCGTGCTGCCATGATCGGGGTGAAGTACAGCAGCAGGCCAAGCCCGACGAACAGCACCGCGAGCAGAACCGTCCACGCCATCAGCTTGAGGCCGCGAACCTTGCCTCTGCCAACGGGTTTCGTCTCATCGGTCGACTTGCCCTGCGCACGCCGCTTGGCTTCTCGTCTGGCCTGCTCGATCGCCCTGGCACGGGCCTGCGCCTCGCGGCGCGCCTGGCGTTCCCGTCGGGCCCTGCGGCGCGGGCCCTCGAAATCCTCGGCCTGCTCCTGCGCGGCCTCGTCTGCGGGTTGGGGCTCCGGGTCGGTCGTCGCCTCGGCGCCGTCCTCGGGCTCGGTCATCGCACGTCGGGTCCCGGGCCACGGTGCGGCGCCGACCTGTTGGCGCGCGCCGCGAGGGCGTCGACGATTTCGGGGCCGAGCATCGTGACGTCGCCCGCCCCCATCGTGACGACGACGTCGCCCGTGCGCACGGCGTTGGCGACCTGCTCGGCGACGGCGGAGAAGTCCGGGAGATAGTGCACCGGCTTGGTGACGTGTTCGGCCACCGAAGCCCCGCTCACCCCCGCCATCGGTTGTTCCCGCGCGGCATAGACGTCGAGGACGAAGACTTCGTCGGCGCAGTCGAGGGCGGCCCCGAAATCCTTCGCGAATGCCGCTGTGCGGGAATACAAGTGCGGTTGGAACACGACGACCGCGCGGCCGTTTCCAGTCTGCTCGGTCACCGTCCGCACGGCGCCGAGGGTGGCGCGCACCTCGGTCGGGTGGTGGGCGTAGTCGTCGAACACCCGCACCCCGTGGGCGGTGCCGACCAGTTCGAATCGCCGCCGCACCCCCTCGAACCCGGCGAGTCCGTCGATCACCGCCTCGGCGGGTGCACCGACCTCGACGGCCGCGAGCAGCGCGCCGAGCGCGTTGAGCGCCATGTGTCTACCCGGCACCGCCATCCGCATGACCCGCGGATGCTTCTCGCCCGCCAATTGGATGTGTGCCACCGCGCCCGTGTTCTGCTGCTCCCAGCTGACCAGCCGGCCCGTCAGGTCCGGTCGGTCGTCGCTGCCGTACCGCAGGACCCGAATCCCCAGCGCCGCAGTGCGTTCGGCGAGTGCGGCCGCGCCCGGGTCGTCGGTGCAGACCACCAGCGCGCCTCCTGGCGCCAACCGTTCGACGAAGTCGTCGAACACCGCGCCGTAAGCCTCTGCGCTGCCGAAGAAGTCGAGGTGGTCGGCTTCGATGTTGGTCACCACGGCGACATTCGGCGTGTACTCCAGAAGCGAGCCGTCGCTTTCGTCGGCCTCTGCGACGAAGCAGTCGCCGCTGCCGTGGTGGGCGTTCGTGCCCGCCTCGCCGAGGTCGCCACCCACGGCGAACGAAGGATCAAAACCGCTGTGCTGCAACGCCACGATGAGCATCGAGGTGGTCGTGGTCTTGCCGTGGGTGCCCGTCACCATCAGCGTCGTGTAACCGTCCATCAGCCGAGCCAGCACCACCGGCCGTAGTATCACCGGGATCCCGCGGCGCCTGGCCTCGACGAGTTCCGGGTTGGTCTTCGGGATCGCCGCGTGCGTGGTCACCACCGCGGTCGGTCCACCGGGCAGCAGGTCCAGTGACGACTCGTCGTGGCCGATGCGGATCACCGCCCCCCGCGCGCGCAGCGCGGCGACGCCGCGGGACTCCTTGGCATCGGAGCCGGACACCAACCCGCCGCGGTCGAGCAGGATGCGGGCGATGCCGGACATGCCCGCCCCGCCGATGCCGACCATGTGCACCCGCTTCAACTCGTCGGGCAGCGAGAACGCGTTCATCGGGCCGACTTTCGATTCGCCCGACCGTTGCGCGCCACCTCCAGCGCGATCTCGGCGACCTTCTGCGCGGCATCGCGGTGGCCCGCCATCGCCGCGGCTGCGGTCATCGCGGCCAGCCGGGTGGCGTCGGTCAGCAGCTCGGCGACGGCGCCGCCGACGAACTCCGGGGTGAGGTCGGCGTCGTCGACAAGGAGGCCGCCGCCTGCGTTGACGACCGGCAGCGCGTTGAGCCGCTGTTCGCCGTTGCCGATCGGCAGCGGTACATAGACCGCGGGCAGCCCGACGGCCGACACCTCGGCCACCGTCATCGCCCCCGACCGGCAGATCGCCAGATCGGCTGCGGCATAGGCCAGATCCATCCGGTCCAGATACGGCACCGCGACGTACGGCGCATCGCCGTCGGCGGGGTCGCGTAGGTCAAGGGTGTTCTTGGGCCCGTGAGCGTGCAGCACCGAGATGCCCGCTGCGGCGAGGTCGGCCGCCGCGGGTGCGACCGCGCGGTTGATCGACTGTGCGCCCTGCGAACCGCCGAACACCAGCAGCACCTTGGCGTCGTCGGCGAATCCGAAGTGCGCCCTGGCTTTTGCCCGCTTGGCCATCCGGTCCAGCGACGTGATCGCCGACCGTACGGGCACCCCGACCACCTCGGCGCGCGGCAGCCCGCAGTCGGCGACAGCGGAGAGCACCCGGTTCGCCGACCGTGCGCCGAGCTTGTTGGCCCAGCCCGCGCTGGCGTTGGCTTCGTGGACGACCACCGGCACGCGGCGCCTGCGGGCGGCCAGATAGGCGGGCACCGCGACGTAGCCGCCGAAGCCGACGACAGCGTCGGCGTGGACGTCGTCGAGCACGCCGCGGGTCTCCCTGACCGCCCTGCGCACCCGCACCGGCAGCCGCATCAGGTCGGCGCTGAACTTACGGGGCAGCGGCACCGGGGTGATCAGCTCGAGGTGATAGCCGCGCTCGGGCACCAGCCGGGTCTCGAGGCCGCGGTGGGTCCCCAGCGCCGTGATCCGCACCTCCGGATCCAGCGCGGTGAGCGCGTCGGCGACGGCCATGGCGGGTTCGATGTGGCCTGCCGTTCCGCCGCCGGCAATTACTACCGAGATCGGCCCGTTCACCCGTGACGTTGACCTTCCAGTGTGCGAGCCCGTCGGCCCTGGTGGCGCTGCTGTCCAGCGGCGCCGCGGCTGACACGCTGCTCGCGTGCGCCGCGCGGGACGCGCTGGCCGCCTCCATGATGCCTTGAGCGTCGCACCGGCCGGTCGGCCGTATGGGGTTTACGCCGGTTGTCCGCAGCCGGTTTGCGCTTCGGCTTGGCCGCCTTCTTGGGCTCGCGGGACCTCAGCCGGTCGCGCAGCGCCTCGGTGCGGGTCGGCGAATACGGCTCCGGGAGCGGCAGCCGAAGCAGCCGGTTCACGCGGTCGTCGCGGCCGGCCCGCAGCGCGGCCACCGCCTCGGGTTCGTGCCGCGCGGCGTTGGCGATCACGCCGATGATGAGAAGCGTTGTCGCCGTTGATGTTCCGCCGGCCGAGATCAGCGGCAGCTGAAGGCCGGTCACCGGCAGCAGGCCGATGACGTAGCCGACGTTGATGAACACCTGGCCGAGCACCCACATCGTGGAGGTCGCGGTGAGCAGCCGCAGGAACGGATCGGCCGAGCGGCGCGCGATGCGCATCCCGGTGTAGGCGAACAGGCCGAACAGGCACAGCAGGCCCGCCGCGCCGATGAAACCGAGTTCCTCACCGATGATCGCGAAGATGAAGTCGTTGTGCGCGTTGGGCAGGTAGTTCCATTTGGCCGTGCCCTGGCCGAGGCCGTCGCCGAAGACACCGCCGTTGGCCAGCGCGAACCGGGCCTGTTTGGCCTGGTAACCGGAGCCCTGGGTGTCGGCGGTCGGATTCAACCACGACATCACCCGGTCGGACCGGTAGCCCTCGGCCATCGCCAGCACCGCGGCGGAGCAGACGACGGCGAACAGCGACGACAGGAACACCCGCAGCGGCAGGCCGGCATACCAGAGCAGCGCCAGCAGGATGATGCCGAGTGACACCGTCTGGCCGAGGTCGGGCTGGGCGACGATCAGCGCGAGCGCGATCACCGCGGCGGGCACCAGCGGGATGAGCATCTCGCGCAACGAGGCGCGTTCCATGCGGCGGGCGGCCAGCAGGTGCGCGCCCCAGATCGCAAACGCGATCTTGGCGAGCTCCGACGGCTGCATGGACAACCCGGCGACGACGAACCAACCGCGGGATCCGTTGGCCTCCTTGCCGATTCCGGGGATCAGCACCAACACGAGCAGCACGATGGTGACCGCGAAGCCGGTGAACGCGAGACTGCGCATGGTCTGCACTCGCATCCGCATCGCCGCGTAGAACGCGAACAGGCCGACGAGCGTCCAGATCAACTGCTTGCCGAAGATCACCCACGGCGAGCCGTCCTCGTCGTAGGAGTGCACGCCGGACGCCGAGAGAACCATGATCAGGCCGAGCGAGGTCAACAGCGCGGCGACGGCGATGATGAGGTGGAACGAGGTCATCGGCCTGCCGAGCCAGGCGCCGAAGCGGGTGCGCGGCGCTTCGGCCGCCGCCACGGCCGACGCGTCCGCGACACCGGTCCGGCGAAGCTTCAGCCGGCGCAGGATGCTCGACATGGCTACAGGGCGCGCACGGCGGCCGCGAAGGCGTCTCCGCGTTCGGCGTAGCCGCTGAACTGGTCGAAGGATGCGCCAGCGGGAGCCAAGAGCACGGTGTCCCCCGGGTGTGCCAGCCGACGAGCGGCGGCGACCACCTCGGTCATCAACCGAGTCACAGAGGTCACATCTGGCTCATTTGTATCAGGCACCTCAGAATCCTCCCCCGTCACAACCTCCACAACGGGGACATCCGGGGCGTGTCGCGATAACGCATTGGCGACGAGCGCCCGGTCCCGACCGATGAGCACGGCCCCGACCAGCCGATTCGCCACGTCGGCGACCAGGTCGTCGACCGAGGCGCCCTTGAGGAGACCACCTGCGATCCAGACCACCCGCGGGTAGGCCGCGATCGAGGCGTGCGCCGCGTGCGGATTGGTCGCCTTGGAGTCGTCGACGTAGGTCACCCCGTCGACTTCGGCCACCTTCTCCGCCCGGTGCGAGCCGAGGAGGAAGCCCGCGAGGGCGTCTGCGATGGCCTCGGCGGGCACGTGGACCGCGCGGGCAAGCGCGGCGGCGGCCAGCGCGTTGAGGACCCCGACCGGGCCGGGCACCGGAATCGACGCGGCCTGGGCAAGCACGAGGCCGTCGGCGAAGGCGTTGTCGACAAGCGCGCCGTCGCGGACCCCCAACTCCCCTGCCGACGGGTCGCCGAGCCTGAACCCGACCCTGGTCTGTGCGGTGGCGTGGTCGAGCAGTTCGGCCGCGACCGGGTCGTCGAGTCCGGCGACGGCCACCCGGCCCGTCAACGCCCGGGCCTTGTCGGCCGCATACGCCGCCATCGAGCCGTGCCAGTCGAGATGGTCCTCGGCGACGTTGAGCACCGCGCCCGCGTCCGGACGCAGCGACGGCGCCCAGTGCAGCTGGAAACTCGACAGCTCGACGGCGAGCAACTCGGCGGGCTCGGCGAGCATGTCGATCACCGGGTTGCCGATGTTGCCGCACAGCAGCGCGCGCCGTCCCGCGGCGACCAGCATGGCGTGCAACATCGAGGTGGTGGTCGTCTTGCCGTTCGTGCCCGTCACCACCAGCCAGCGCTTCGGCGGGCCGAACCAGCCGGCCTGATCCAGCCGCCACGCCAGCTCGACGTCGCCCCAGATTGGCACGTCGGCGGCGGCAGCGGCGGCCAGAACCGGTGCGCCGGGCGGGAATCCGGGGCTGGTGACGACGAGCGCGTAGTCGGCGATGGTGTCGACCGCCTCGGCGGTGGTGACGACGGACGCGGGTGTGACGAGGCGCTGCAGGGCGAGCGGATCGTCGTCACAGATGGTCAGCCGCACACCGGTCGACTCGAGTGCGGCGCTCACCGAGCGACCCGTGATGCCGGCCCCCGTCACCAATACGCGGGTGCCTGGCGCGAGCGGAGCGACGGCGCGGCGGTTCACGTCACGCTCCGACAGTGGTGAGCCACTCGCTGTAGAAGAGCGCGACGCCGAGGCCGCACGCGATCGCGGTCAACAGCCAGAACCGGATGATCACCGTGGTCTCGGCCCAGCCGACGAGTTCGAAGTGATGGTGGAACGGCGCCATCCGGAACACCCGTCGCCCGGTCGTGCGGAACGCGAGGATCTGCACCACCACCGAAGTCACCTCGGCGACGAACAGGGCGCCGAGCACGACGGCAAGCATCTCGGTGCGGCTCAGCACCGACAGCCCGGCGATGACGCCGCCGAGCGCGAGCGAACCGGTGTCGCCCATGAAGATCTTGGCCGGGGCGGCGTTCCACCACAGGAAGCCGATGCATGCGCCCGCCGTCGCGGCGGCGATCAGCGCCAGGTCCAGGGGGTCGCGCACGTTGTAGCAGCCGACCCCTGGCGCCGTCGCGCAGGCGTTGCGGAACTGCCAGAACGTGATGATGACGTACGCCGCGCACACCATCGCCATCGCACCCGCGGCCAGCCCGTCGAGGCCGTCGGTGAAGTTCACCGCGTTCGACCACGCGTAGACGATCAACACGCAGAAGAACACGAAGATCGCGGGAGCCAGTGTGACCGTAGCGATTTCACGCACGTACGACAGCTCGGCGCTGCCCGGGGTGAGCCCGTCGGCGTTGCGGAACCGCAGCGCAAGCACGCCGAACACGACGGCGGCCAGCAGCATGCCGACGGTCTTGGCGGTTTTGTTCAGCCCCAGGTTGCGTGAGCGGCGGATCTTGATCAGGTCGTCGATGAACCCGACCACGCCGAGCGAGGTCGCCAGGCCGAGGGCGAGCAGACCCGACGCCGACGGGCCCCTGCCGTCGAGCGCCAACCCGACCAGGTGGGTGCCGAGGTACCCGGCCCAGATGCCCGCCAGGATGGCGACGCCGCCCATCGACGGGGTGCCGCGCTTCTTGGCGTGGCTCGGCGGGCCGTCCTCGCGGATCTCGTGGCCGAAGCCCTGCCGGGTGAACAGGCCGATCAGAACCGGCGTCAGCAGGATGGAGACCGTCAGCGCGATACCGACGGCGATGAGGATCTGCCTCATGAGGCAACCAACGCCTCGGCGAGCTTCCCCAGCCCAGCGGCGTTGGACGCCTTGACGAGCACCACATCTCCCTGGCGCAGCTCGGCTCGAAGCAGTTCGAGCGCGAGGTCAGCGTCGGCGACCATGGTGGCCTCTCCTCCCCATGAACCCTCCATGACCGCGCCGTGATGCATGGCGCTCATAGCTCTCCCGGTTCCCACGACGATCAGTCGACTGACATCTAAGCGCACCGCCAACCGGCCGATGCGGTCGTGTTCCGATATCGCGTCGTCACCGAGTTCCGCCATCTCGCCGAGCACCGCCCAGCTGCGCCTGGGCTCTCTACCCTGGCGCGCCATCCAGGCCAGCGATTTCAGACCGGCCAACATCGAATCCGGGTTGGCGTTGTACGCGTCGTCGATGACGGTGACGCCGTCGTCGCGGGTGGTGACGTGCATGCGGTGCTGCGATACCGGGCCCGCGTCAGCCAGCGCGGCCGCCACCTGAGCGGGGGTCGCTCCGCACTCCAGCGCGACGGCGGCGGCGCACAGGGCGTTGGACACCTGGTGGTCGCCGTGCACCGCGAGCGAGACCTCGGTCTCGGTGTTCGCGGCGTGCAGCGTGAAGCGGGGGCGGGCGACCTCGTCGAGCGTGACCGGCCCGGCCCACACGTCGGCGCCCGGCGACCGCGAGACCCGCACGACGCGGGCCGCCGTCTGATCGGCCATAGCGGCGACAGCGTCGTCGTCGGCGTTGAGAATGACCACACCGGAGGCCGAAACGGCCTGTGGCAGTTCGGCCTTGGTCTGCGCGATGGCTTCGCGCGAGCCGAACTCGCCGAGATGGGCGGTGCCCACATTGAGCACAACGGCGACCGACGGCGGCGCGATGGCGGCCAGCGCGGCGATGTTGCCGGGATGGCGCGCGGACATCTCCAGCACCAGGAAGTCGGTGGCCGTCCCGGCCCGCAGCACCGTCCACGGGGTGCCCAGCTCGTTGTTGAACGAACCCGGCGGTGCCACCACCTCACCCAGCGGGGCCAGCACGGCCGCCACGAGGTCCTTGGTCGAGGTCTTACCCGACGAACCGGTGATGGCGACGATCGTCAGGCCGCCGGCCACCAGCTCGGCGGCCACCGCGGCGGCCAGCTTGGCCAGGGCCGCGAGCACCGCGGCGCCCGAACCGTCGGAGTCGTGCTCCAGCACGCTGGCCGCGGTGTCGGTGCCGGCTTCTGAGCTCGGCTGCACGACGATCGCGGGCACCCCGACCGGCCGGGCGGCCAGCACCGCGGCCGCGCCCTTCTCGACCGCCGCCGCGGCGAAGTCGTGCCCGTCGGACCGCGCGCCGGGAAGGGCGATGAACAGCCCCCCGGGAGTGACTGCGCGGGAATCGAATTCCACCGTGCCGGTGACCCGCGTGCCCGCGGCGTCGGCGGCGGATATGTCGGCGAGCTCACCGCCGACGATGTCGGCGATCTGGGCCAGCGTCAGGTCGATCATCCGCGGATCACCCTCGACTGCAGGGACGCCGCCAGTTCGTCGCGGTCGTCGAACGGCCGGGTCTGCCCGTGGCTGGTCTGGCCCGCCTCGTGACCCTTGCCCGCGATCAGCACGATGTCGCCGTGGCGGGCCCACGCGACGGCGTGGTCGATGGCCTTGCGCCGGTCGCCGATCTCGACGACCTGCGCGGCGCCGACCGCCGCGCCCGCGAGGATGGCCGCCCGGATGTCGGCGGGATCCTCGTCGCGGGGGTTGTCGTCGGTGACGACGACCAGGTCGGCCAGTTCGGCGGCGACCTGACCCATCGGCCCGCGCTTGCCGGGGTCGCGGTTGCCGCCCGCGCCGAACACCACGGCGATGCGGCCCGCGGTCTGCTCGCGCAGGGTCTCCAGCACGGCGCGCAGCGCTCCCGGCTTGTGTGCGTAGTCGACCAGCGCGAGGAAATCCTGCCCGCAGTCGACGGGTTCGAGCCTGCCGGGCACTCGGGCGCTGCGCAGCCCGGGTGCGGCCTGTTCCGGGGACACGTCCACCGCGTCCAGCAGCGCCGCGGCCAGCAGTGCGTTCGCGACGTTGTAGCGGCCCGGCAGGCCGATGCGCATGGCGTGGTGCACGCCTGCCGGGTCGACTGCGAAGAACTGCTGCGCCCCGCGCTCCACCGTGCGGACGTCCTCGACCCGCCAGTCGGCGTCGCCGCCGGTCGCGCTGACCGTCACCGGATCCGCCGCCAGCGCGGCCATCGCCCGGCCCGCCTCGTCGTCGATGCAGACCACGGAAGTGGTTGCCGCCGATGCCGATTGGGGGTCGAACAGCTTTGCCTTGGCGTCGAAATAGTCTTTCATCGTCGGATGGAAGTCGAGGTGGTCGCGCGACAGGTTGGTGAAGCCGCCGACCGCGAAGGACACCCCGTCGACACGGCCGAGGCTCAGCGCGTGGCTGGACACCTCCATCACGACGGTGTCGACGCCGTGTTCGAGCATGAGCGCCAGCAGCGCCTGAAGGTCGGGCGCCTCCGGGGTGGTCAGCGTGCTCGGCAGGTCATCGCCTGCGATCCGGATGCCGACGGTGCCGATCAGACCCGCGACCCGGTCGGCGGCCCGCAGGCCGGCCTCGACGAGGTAGGTGGTGGTGGTCTTGCCCGACGTTCCGGTCACCCCGACCACCCGCAGATGGCGTGACGGGTCGCCGTACACCGCGGCGGCCAGCCCGCCGAGGACCGACCGCGGATCGGGGCAGACGAGCACCGGGACCGTCGCGTCGGCGCCGATATGGGTCAGGCCGTCGGAATCGGTCAGCACCGCGACCGCGCCGCGCGCGATGGCGTCGGCCGCGTACCGGCCGCCGTGTGACGTCGCGCCGGGCAGCGCGGCGAACAGATCCCCCGGCTGGGCGTCCTGACTGCGCAGGGTGACGCCGGTGACGACGGTCTCCAGGTCGGCGCCTGCAGGTGAAATGACCGCGCCTGCCTGGTCGGCCAGTCGCCCGAGCGCCTGACCGGCGGGGTGCGAGGGACGCAGCTTCATGGCCATGACACAGTACCGACCCCGCTGCGGGTGGGCAGTCGGGTCAGGTGGCCTGGAGGGTCAGCGGCGGGCCGGGATCCGGCGACAGCGGAATGTTCTCCCGCTGCAGCAACCAACTGGCGATGTTGTGGAACAGCGGCGCCATCGTGGTGCCGGGCTGCCCCTCCGAGGTGCGCTGCGGGTTGTCTGCCATGATGCCGATGACGTAGCGCGGGTCGTCGGTGGTGACCATGCCCGCGAAGGTGATCCAGTAGACGTCGCTGTAGTAGCAGCCGCACGCCGGGTTGATCTTCTGCGCGGTGCCGGTCTTGCCGGACAGCTGGTAGCCCTCGACCGCGCCCAGCGAACCGGTGCCCTGCTGGACGCCCATCGGGTCGCGCTGCAGGGTGGCGCGCAGCATGTTGCGCACGGTCTGCGCGGTCTGCGGGGAGACGACGCGGACACCGTCGGGCCGGGGCTCCTCGGTTCGCGTTCCGTCGGGCGCGATGGTGGCCTTGACGATGCGCGGCGGGATGCGCAGGCCGTCGTTGGCGATCGCCTGATACATGCCCGCCATCTGCAGCAGGGTCATCGAAAGACCCTGTCCGATGGGCAGGTTCGAGAAAGTGCTGCCCGACCACTGGTCGATCGGCGGCACCAGGCCCGCGCTCTCGCCGGGCAGCCCGACATCGGTGCGCTGACCGAGGCCGAACTTCTCCAGCATCTCGTAGTAGCGCTCGGGTCCGATCCGCTGTGCCAGCATCAGTGTGCCGACGTTGGACGACTTACCGAAGATGCCGGTCGTCGTGTAGGGCATCACACCGTGTTCCCACGCGTCGCCGACGGTGACCCCGCCCATGTGGATCGCGCCGGGCACCTGCAGCACCTCGTCCGGATGGGAAAGCCCGAACTCGATGACCGATGCGGCGGTGACGATCTTGTTCACCGACCCCGGTTCGAACGGCGAGGACACCGCGGGGTTGCCCAGTTGGCGGTGTTCCTGCCTGCCGATGTCCTGGCTCGGGTCGAACGTGTTGTCGTTCGACATCGCAAGCACCTCACCGGTTTTGGCGTCCAGCACGACAGCCGACAGATTCTCCGCGCCCGAGGCGTCCTTGGCCTGTTGAACCTGCTGTTGAACGTAGAACTGGATGTCGTCGTCGAGGGTCAGTTGGACGTTGGAGCCGTTGACGGCGGTATGCCGGTTGCGGTAGCTGCCGGGGATCACCACGCCGTCGGAGCCGCGGTCGTAGGTGACCGACCCGTCGGTGCCTGCAAGCACAGCGTCCATCGAGTCCTCGAGACCGAGCAGTCCGTGCCCGTCCCAGTCGATGCCGCCGATGATGTTGGCGGCCAGCGAACCGCCCGGATACTGCCGCAGGTCCTGGCGCTCTGATCCCACTTCCGGGAACTTCTTCGAAATCGCCTCGGCGACAGCGGGATCGACGGCACGGGCGAGATAGACGAATGTCTCGTTGCTCTTCAGCTTCTTCAACACCGTCTTGGCGTCGGGCTTGTTGTTCAGCCGCAGCGCCACCTCCGCGGCGATTTCGCGCAGCCGCGCCTGGGGCTCGGGCGCTTCCGACGACTTCTGCCTGACCTCGGCGAGTTGCTTGCGGATCTTCACCGGCTGGAACGTCAGCGCCCGGGCCTCGATGGTGAAGGCCAGCTTGTCGTTGTTGCGGTCGATGATGCTGCCGCGGACGGCCTTGTCGACATCGGTGACCTTGAGCTGGCCCGCGGCCTCGGCCCGCAACCCCGCTGCACGCGGCACCTGCAGGTTGAACAGCTGCGCCGCGGCGACGACGAGGGCGAGGAAGATGACGGCGTTACCCACCCGGTGCCGGAACACGAACGATGCGCTGCGCAGACCGGTGTCGGTCATCGGCGTCCTGGTGCGGCGGGCCCGGGCTGAGCGGCCCTGGGCGGGCCGCGGCGGCGGGTTCTTTCGGCCGCGCTGACCGGTGCCGCGACTCACGTGGGCGCGCCCGGCTGCGGTGCGGTCAGGGGTATCGCGGGCGGCGCTTCAGGAGGCGGCGGCTGCGCAGGCCCGAGCGTGGGCGGCTGACCGCTGGTGCCGTGCGGGACCTCGGGCATCGGCACCGTCAACGGGACGGCGGCCGGATCGGGCCCCGGCGCCACCGGTGCCGCCGGTGCCGCAGGCGCTGACGGGGCGGTGGGCCTGCTCGGCATCCGGACGACCGTCTCGCGCGGGTCGATGACGGGCGGCGCAGGCCTGCTCGCGGCCGCCTGCGGCGGCGGCGCGGGTGTCTCCTCGGGAAGCGGCGTGTTCAGCGGCGGCGGTGGAACGCCCTCGGCTGGTTTGGGTGTGCCGACCACGATCCAGTTGCCCGCCGGGTCCTGCACCAGATGGGCGGTGTCGCGGGAGGGGATCATGCCGAGTTCGCGGGCGGATTCGGCCAGCGCGGGCGCGGCCTGTGCCTCCAGCACATCGCGCTCGAGCGCCTCTTTCTGTTGCAGCAGAGCCTGATTGGTCTCGCGTGCGTTGCCCAGCTGGTACGAGCGCTCCGCGGCGTCGGTCGACAGCCACAGCGTCACGCCGAGACCGAGGCCGAGCGATCCGATCACGAGCACCACGAACGGCACCCGGGCCACGAGCGTGCGTGGGTTGAGGTCGATCTCCGAGATCCGGGTCAGCAGCCGCTGCTTCAGCGGCGGCCGGACGACCTTGGGCGCCTTGGCCTTCCGCGCCTTGGCGCGGGCCTTGGCCTGGCTGGCGTTCTTCGGCCGAACGGGTTTGATCTGGGGCCGGGTGATCGGCGCGGTTTCCGTGGTGCGAGGACGTCCCCGCCTCGGCGGTGCATCAGGGAACGGGCGCTGTGCCCCGCGCGCGGATTGGCGCGGCGCGCCCCTGCGGTCATCGGTGCCGCGCGCGGCGGCAGGTCGCTTGGCCTTCATGACTCCGTCCCTTCTGGCCGGTGTGCCACCTTCTCCAATGCCCGAAGCCGCACGGAAGCACTTCGCGGATTGCGTTCGATCTCCGCCTCGTCGGCGCGCTCGGCGCCACGGGTCAGGCTCACGAATTGCGGCTCGTGCCCGGGTAATTCGACAGGCAGGCCGGGCGGCGTCCGTGACGCCGTCGCGGCGGCGAACACGCTCTTGACGATGCGGTCCTCGAGTGACTGATACGACATCACCGCGATGCGTCCGCCGGGGCGCAGCGCCGACATCGCGGCGGGCAGCGCATCGCGCAGGGCATCCAGCTCACCGTTGACGGCGACGCGCAAGGCCTGGAAGGTGCGCTTGGCCGGATGTCCGCCGGCGCGCCGGGCCGGCGCGGGAATCGCGTCGTACAGCAACTCGACGAGTTCACCGGTGCGGGCGAACGGCTTTCGCGCACGCCGCCGCACGATCTGTGCGGCGATCCGGCTGGCAAACCGCTCCTCGCCGAACTCGCGAAGGATGCGCGACAGCGACTTCTCGTCGTAGGTGTTGACCACCTCGGCGGCGGTCAGCTCGGCATCGGGATCCATCCGCATGTCCAGCGGAGCGTCCGCCGAGTACGAGAAGCCGCGCTCAGCACGGTCGAGCTGCATTGACGAGACGCCGAGGTCGAACAGTGCGGCGTCGATCTCGGGTTCGCCGGATTCGCCTGTCCAGTAACCGGAATCGGCGAGCGCGGTGGCGATGCCGTCGAATCTGGTTCGGGCCAGCAGCACGCGGTCGGCGTAGGGGGCGAGGCGTTCGCCGGCGATCCACAGGGCGGTGGGATCGCGGTCGAGCCCGATCAGCCGCAGCCCGGGCAGTTCGGCGAGGAAGCGTTCGGCGTGTCCGCCCGCCCCGAGGGTCGCATCCACGAGCACGGCGCCGGAGCCGTCGGCGCTGCGCCGCGTCAGCGCGGGCCGCAGCAGTTCGAGGCAGCGGTCGAGCAGGACAGGGACGTGTCCGTGATCGGAACCCGTATCCATTGCTAGTCCTCCGGGGAATGTGGCCGATGCACCGTGGTCTCTGTCCGAGTGTGCGGACCTGGCGTCGGGGAAGTACGCCAGGGCCGACTCGGACAGAGGCCGCGATACACGGTCTCCCAAGCCCCAATCAAATGATGTCGCGCAGAGTTTCATCGCTGGCCGCGGAGAAGTTCTCTTCGTGCATCTCTTGGTAGTTCCGCCACGCCTGGGCGTCCCAGATCTCCAGGTAGTCGACCGAACCGATCACCACGCAGTCCTTCGACAGGTTGGCGTAGCGGCGATGGTCGGCCGACAACGTGATGCGGCCTTGCGAATCGGGATGCTGTTCGTCGGTTGCGGCGGCGAGGTTCCGCAGGAACGCGCGGGCCTCGGGGTTGCTTCGAGAGGCGCCTGCTGCCCTCCTGGCCAGCGCCTCGAACTCGGCGCGCGGGTACACGGCCAGGCTGTGGTCTTGGCTTTTGGTCACCATCAACCCTCCTGCCAGCGCGTCGCGGAACTTGGCGGGAAGCGTCAGCCTCCCCTTGTCGTCGAGCTTCGGCGTATAGGTGCCAAGAAACATCTGACACCTCCTACCGGTGAGGGAGCCCCGGTCGCTCCATCGCACGCCACTTTACCCCACAACGCCCCACATTGCTCCAAATGCCAGCAAATGTTGCGCTTGTTTCCCCACGATTAGGGCCCCATGCCATTCAGACGCCGCGAACGCGGGCCGGTGAAGACACTAAAAACCCTGCTCATCGCGCCGTGGGGCGATGTGGGGGATCAAACGCACAAAAAAATGGGGTAGCCCATTTGGCTACCCCACCGTGATAGGTGCGTTATTCGTCGAAGCGGCGGCGGAAGCGGTCTTCCATCCGGCTGGTGAACGACCCGCCCGAGCCCTTCGCCTTCTTCGGGCGCGGCCCACCCGGTTCAGCCGCCGATCCGTCGCGGCGACCCGTCAACCGAGGGCCGGTGATGGCGAACACGACACCGCCGAACATCACCAGGAAGCCGAAAACGGAAAGGATCGGGAAGCTTCCGATCATCGTGGCCTTGAACGCCACACCACACACCAGCATCGCCAGACCGAGCACGAACAACGCGGCACCCTGCAACCGGCGCCTCGCCGAGGGTGCCCTCAGACCGCCTCCACGCACACTCGATGCGAACTTGGGGTCCTCGGCATAGAGCGCGCTCTCGATCTGATCGAGCATGCGCTGCTCATGATCGGAGAGTGGCATGCGTCCCTCCTTGCCGCCCGTCACTTGGTCTTCAACGACATTTACGCCCGCATTCGCGGACTTCTAACAGTCATGATACGAGGTGAATCTGAGCCGTACCACATAGTTCGCGCCCTGATTGTATGACGTGCACCGCCCTCGTGAACCACCGGCTCGGCTGGCGATAATGGCGTTGGCTACCCGGACCAACCTCAGCGAGGCACAGAAAGGCGGGGAATCAAGTTGGCGACATTTCTCATTGATCTGTCGCCGGCCGACATGGAGCGCAGGCTGACCGACGCGCTTGGCGTCTACGTCGACGCCATGCGCTACCCTCGCGGTACCGAGGACCAGCGGGCGTCGATGTGGCTCGAACACACCAGAAGGATCGGCTGGAAGGCGGTCGCCGCCGTCGAGGTGCCCGATACCGCGGAGCGGCCCGCCGCCGACCTGACCGCCGCCCCGATCATCGGCGTCGCGTACGGCTACTGCGGGGCGCCGGACCAGTGGTGGCAGCAGCAGGTCGTCGCCGGGCTGCAGCGGGTCGGCGCCGACCGGTCCCGCATCTCCGAGCTGATGACCAGCTACTTCGAGCTGACCGAGCTGCACATCCACCCGCGAGCCCAGGGCCGGGGGCTCGGTGAGGCGTTGGCGCGACGGCTGCTGGCAGGCCGCGGCGAGGCGCACGTGCTGCTGTCGACACCGGAGATCAACGGCGAGGCCAACCGCGCGTGGCGGCTCTACCGACGGCTGGGCTTCACCGACATCATCCGCGGCTACCACTTCGCGGGCGACCCCCGCCCGTTCGCGATTCTCGGGCGGTCACTGCCGCTGTGACGGCCCGGATCTGGCACGATGACCTCGTGTCGAACCGCCGCAGAATTCGCCTGCTGGCGATCGTGCTGCTGTTACTCCTCGTTCCGTCGGCCGTCGGGTGTGTGCGGGTGCGGGCGAGCATCACCGTCTCCCCCGATGACCGCGTGTCCGGTCAGATCGTGGCCGCCGCGAAGCCGCGCGGCGCCGACGACAAGGGCCCGCAGCTGCTCAACAACCTGCCGTTCAGCAACAAGGTCGCGATCTCCGACTACGACCGCGACGACTACGTCGGCTCGCAGGCGGTGTTCTCCGATCTGACCTTCGCCGAGCTGCCCCAGCTGGCCAACATGAACCAGGACGCCGCGGGCGTCGACCTGTCGCTGCGCCGCGCCGGCGATCTGGTGATCCTCGACGGCCGCGCGGATCTCACCTCGTTGACCGATCCGGAGGCCGACGTCTCGTTGTCGGTGTCGTTCCCCGGCGAGGTGACATCCACGAACGGCGACCAGGTGGCGGCCGAGGTCGTCGAGTGGAAACTCAAGCCAGGCGTGGTCAGCACGATGTCGGCCCAGGCCCGCTACACCGATCCGAGCGCACGGTCCTTCACCGGGGCGGCGATCTGGTTGGGCTTGGCCTCGTTCCTGGTGGCGGGCATCCTCGCCGCGCTGGCGTGGGTGAACCGCGACCAGTCCCCCCGGTTCACCGACCCGAACGCCCCGTCGCGCACCTAGCTGCTTCGTGACTTGGTACAAAGCCCCGATCAGGCTCTACTCTGAACAATCGCGGGCCGAACATCGACTGAAAGGGGCGGGGCGCTGAGCGTCAACACAGCGACACCGTCAGCCGTCGAACTGGCAGCCGCGGTCACCGATCAGCTCCGGGACTATCTGGCGAAGCGTCGCGCGGACGCCGCCTACATCGGCCCGGACTACGCCGATCTCACCGCTGCGCTCGAGGAGTTCGTGCTCCGCGGCGGCAAGCGCCTGCGGCCCGCATTCGCCTACTGGGGTTGGCGCGCCGTCGCCGAGCCGCCGGCCGACCAGGTCGACGCCTCGGTGTGGCGGCTGTTCTCCGCGCTCGAACTGCTTCAGGCGTGCGCGTTGGTGCACGACGACGTCATCGACGATTCGGCCACCCGCAGGGGTCTGCCGACAGTGCATCGGATCTTCGCGCAGAAACATCTCGATCGCGGCTGGACGGGATCGGCCGACCAGTTCGGGCTGTCCGCCGCGGTGCTGCTCGGCGACCTCGCCCTGGTCTGGGCCGACGACATCGTCGCCACCGCCGACCTGCCCGCCGACGCGCGGCAACGCGTGCAGCGGGTCTGGGCCGATATCCGCACCGAGGTGCTCGGCGGCCAGTACCTCGACATCGTCGCCGAGTCCAGCGGCGCCACCACGGTGGCGTCGGCGATGAACGTCAACACCTACAAGACGGCGTCGTACACCATCACCCGGCCGCTGCAACTCGGGGCAGCCGCGGCCGCCGACCGGCCCGACGTGCAGGCGATCTTCTTCGAGGTCGGCAACGACATCGGCGTGGCGTTCCAGCTGCGCGACGACGTGCTCGGGGTGTTCGGCGACCCGGCGGTGACCGGCAAGCCGTCGGGCGACGACCTGCGCTCGGGTAAGCGCACCGTGCTGCTCGCCGAGGCCATCGAACTTGCCGACAAGTCGGATCCCGAAGCCGCGGCGCTGCTGCGGTCCTCCATCGGCACCGAGCTCACCGACGAGCAGGTGCGTGAACTGTGCGCCGTCATCGAATCCGTCGGCGCACTGGCCGCCGTCGAACAGCACATCGACATGCTCACCACTCGGTCGCTGGATGCCATTGCCGCCGCGCCGATCAACGAGCAGGCGAAGGCGGGGCTCTCCACCTTCGCCAGGTTGGCCGCCAACCGGACCGCCTGAGCGCCGCGGACAGGTGGGAAGCCAGATGAGCACCGTGACGTCGCCGACGCGGCTAGCCGCCTTCGCCAGATCGCCGGAGGCCAAACCGGCGCTGCTCGGCTTCCTCGGCGCCGTGATGATCACCGCGGGCGGCCTCGGGGCGGGCAGCACACGCCTGCACGATCCGCTGCTGGAGTCGATACACCTGTCGTGGCTGCGGTTCGGGCACGGGCTGGTGCTGTCGTCGATCCTGCTCTGGGGCGGTGTCGCAGTGATGCTCGTCGCCTGGCTTCGGCTGGGCCGCAGCGTGATCGACGGCTCCGCCCGCGAGTACACGATGGTGGCGACCACCGGCTTCTGGCTGGCCCCGCTGCTGCTGTCGGTCCCGGTTTTCAGCCGCGACACCTACTCCTATCTGGCTCAGGGTGCGCTGTTGCGGGACGGTTTCGACCCGTATGCCGTCGGGCCCGTCGACAATCCGAACTCGCTGCTGGACAACGTGAGTCCGATCTGGACGACGACGACCGCGCCGTACGGACCCGCGTTCATCCTCGTCGCGAAGTTCGTCACGATGCTGGTCGGCGACCACGTGATCGCAGGCACCATGGTGCTGCGGCTGTGCATGCTGCCCGGGCTGATCCTGTTGATCTGGGCAGCGCCCCGGCTGGCTCGCCACGTCGGCGCCAACGGCGCTGCCGCACTGTGGATCTGCGTGCTGAACCCGCTGGTGATCATTCATCTGATGGGCGGCGTGCACAACGAGATGCTGATGGTCGGCCTGATGGCGGCGGGCATCGCGCTGATATTCCAGCGCCATCCCATCGCGGGCAACGCCCTCATCGTCGTGGCCGTCGCGGTGAAAGCCACAGCCGGCCTTGCGCTCCCGTTCATGGTGTGGGTGTGGGCGCGTCAGCTGCGCGACAGCAGGGGCCTCTCGCCGCTGCGCTCGTTCGTCGCCGCCACCGCGGGGTCGGTCGCGATCTTCGTCGCGGTGTTCGCCGTGCTGTCGGGGCTGGCAGGCGTCGGCCTCGGGTGGCTGACCGCGTTGGCGGGTTCGGTGAAGATCATCAACTGGCTGACCGTGCCGACGGCCGTCTCCAACCTGATCAACGCCGTCGGCGGGCTGATCTTCCCGGTGAACTTCTACGCCGTGCTCGAGGTGGCCCGCGTCATCGGCATCGCGATCATCGCCATCTCACTTCCCGTGCTGTGGTGGCGGTTCCGGCACACCGACCGTCAGGTGCTGACCGGCATCGCCTTCGCAATGGTGATCGTGGTGCTGTTCGTGCCCGCCGCGCTGCCCTGGTACTACACCTGGCCGCTGGCGATCCTGTCGGCGCTGGCGCAGAGCAGGCAGTCGATCGCACTCATCGCGGGCTTCTCCACGTGGATCATGGTGATCTTCAAACCCGATGGCAGCCACGGAATGTACTCGTGGATACACGTGCTGCTGGCCACTCTGTGTGCGGTCGCCGCCTGGTACTCGCTCTACAAGGACCCGGATCAGTACGCCATCGCCTGGGCGCGGCGCACCACCTCGCGGGCCTGATGTGAGTGCAGGGCGTCGACCGGACGGGCGTTGTCCTGCCGCTCCACCGACCCGTCGCGCCTGATCGTCAGCGACGGATCCGGGGTGAACAGCCAGCGGATGATCTCGGTGTCCTTGTAGCCGCCGTCGTGCAGGACCACGAGCAGCCCTTGCAGGCTCTTGACGACGTGACCGCTGTCGTCGAAGAAGATCTTGGGCACCACCACCGATCCACCGCGTCGGACGCCGACCAGATGGCCGTCGCGGAGGTGCTGTTGCACCTTGGTCACGGGAATGCCGAGCAACTGCGCGACATGGGGAAGGTCCAGGACGTCCTCGGCAGGGTCGAGCACATCCTCAGCGGCTGGAATACTGCTCACCGCACCGAGTCTAGGACGCGCGACGCGTCGGCGTAGCCGCTCTGCAACGACAATTGCGGGCAAATGGCTTCCGTAACATGTTTTCGGTGGAGACCCGCCGACAGCCCGACCCGCTCGTCGGGGTTGTGCTGGACGGGCGCTACCGCGTCGACACCCTGATCGCCACCGGCGGAATGTCGGGGGTCTATCGCGGGCTCGATCTGCGGCTGGATCGGCCTGTGGCACTGAAGATCATGGATTCCCGGTACGCGGGTGACCACCAGTTCCTCACCCGGTTTCAGCGCGAGGCCCGTGCGGTCGCCAGGCTGAAGGACCCCGGCCTGGTCGCCGTCTACGACCAGGGCATCGACGGTAAGCACCCGTTTCTGGTGATGGAGTTGATCGAGGGTGGCACCCTGCGCGAACTGCTGATCGAGCGCGGGCCGATGCCCCCGCACGCGGTGGCCGCGGTGCTCGGCCCCGTGCTGGGCGGTCTCGCGGTGGCTCACCACGAGGGGTTGGTGCACCGCGACGTGAAACCGGAGAACGTGTTGATCTCCGACAGCGGCGAGGTCAAGATCGCCGACTTCGGGCTCGTCCGCGCGATCGCGGAGGCCAAGATCACCTCGACCAGCGTCATCCTGGGCACCGCGGCCTATCTGTCGCCGGAACAGGTCAGCACCGGCGACGCGAGCCCGGCCAGCGACGTCTACGCCGTCGGCATCCTGACCTACGAACTGCTGACCGGTGAAACCCCGTTCACCGGCGATACCGCGCTGACGGTGGCGTATCAGCGGATGGACCACGACGTCACCGCACCGAGCAGCGTGATCGGCGGTGTGCCAAAGCAATTCGACGAACTGGTGCTGCGCGCCACCGCGCGTGATCCGGCCCACCGGTACGCCGACGCCGGGGACATGGCCGCCGAACTCGACGCGATCGTCGACGAGTTGGGGTTGCCCGCATTCCGGGTGCCCGCGCCCCGTAATTCCGCGCAGCACCTGTCGGCGCAGGTGCACCGCGGCGGCATCGATCAGGCCGACGTCACCGAAACCGTCCGGCCCGCGGCGCCGCGCAAACACACCCGACAGTTCACGCGCGGGCCGCAGGACTGGCAGGACGACGACCTGATCATCGAAACCGACGACGGCGCAAGGCAATTCGCGGGCATCGACCTCGACGAGTTCTACTGGGCGCGCCAGCGCGGTAAGCGCGTGCTGTTCTTCTGGATCGTCGCGGTGCTGGTCCTCACCGGCGGGCTCGCCGCGGGAGCGTGGACGATCGGCAGCAACCTGTCGAACCTGCTCTAATCGCGGAGCATCTCCGCCCGACTCAATCGCGGAGCATCTCCGCGACCAGAAACGCCAACTCCAGTGACTGCTGGGTGTTCAGCCGCGGATCGCATGCTGTCTCGTAGCGGCCCGCCAGGTCGGTGTCGGAGATGTCCTGTGCGCCGCCGAGACATTCGGTGACGTTCTCGCCGGTGATCTCGACGTGGATGCCACCCGGGTGGGTGCCCAGTGCGCGGTGCACCTCGAAGAAGCCCTGCACCTCGTCGACGATGCGGTCGAAGTGGCGGGTCTTGTAGCCGGTGGACGACTCGTGGGTGTTGCCGTGCATCGGGTCGCACTGCCAGATGACCTGGTGTCCGGTGGCCTGCACCTTCTCGATGATCGGCGGCAGCAGGTCGCGCACCTTGTTGTTGCCGAGGCGACTGACCAGCGTCAGGCGTCCGGGCTCGTTGTTGGGGTCCAGGCGCTCGACGTACTCGACGGCCAGCTCGGCCGTCATCGTCGGGCCGATCTTCACGCCGATCGGGTTGGCGATCACCTCGGCGAACGCGATATGGGCGCCGTCGAGCTGGCGAGTGCGCTCCCCCACCCACACGTAGTGCGCAGACAGATCGTAGAGCTTCGGGCTGCCCTCGTCCTCGGTCGAGAGGCGCAGCATCGCGCGCTCGTAGTCGAGCACCAAAGCCTCATGGCTGGCATAGATTTCGGCGGTCTGCAGATTGCGGTCGTCGACGCCGCAGGCGCTCATGAACGTCAGCCCTCTGTCGATCTCACCGGCGAGCGCCTCATAGCGCGCGCCCGCGGGCGACGTCCGGACGAACTCCCGGTTCCAGTCGTGCACGAGGTGCAGCGACGCCAGCCCCGACGACGTCAGGGCGCGCACCAGGTTCATCGCCGCGCTGGCGTTCGCGTAGGCGCGGACCAGACGCGACGGATCATGTTCACGCACACCGGCGTCCGGCGCGAAGCCGTTGATCATGTCGCCGCGGTAGGACTTCAAACCGAGCGCATCGATATCGGCTGAGCGCGGCTTGGCGTACTGACCGGCGATGCGGGCCACCTTGACCACGGGCATGCTTGCGCCGTACGTGAGCACCACCGCCATCTGCAGCAGCGTGCGGATGTTGGCACGAATATGCGGTTCGGTGTTGTCGACGAACGTCTCGGCGCAGTCCCCGCCCTGCAGCAGGAACGCCTTGCCCAGCGCGACATCGGCCAGCAGGCCCTTGAGCTTCTCGATCTCCGACGGCACCGTCACCGGCGGCACGCTCTCCAGCACGGTCCTCATTGCCGCGGCCTGCTCGGCATCCCAGCTGGGTTGCTGTGCGGCCGGCCTGGCCAGCGCGGCGTCCAGCCGCTGCCGAAGATCGTCGGGCAGCGGGGGCAGCGACGGCAGCTGGTCGATGGGTACGTCGACAGTCCAGTTCACCCGTACATGGTAACCGGGTCGGACCTGCCGTTTTGCCAGCGGGACACGCGCCAACGTCCGCGGCTTCGGTGAAATAGCGGTCAGGCGGTCTGAGTCATCAGCCGATACCGCAACAGATTGTGTTTGGCGTCGACCAGGGCGTCGTGCGCATCGCGCGGGCGCGGCGGCATCCTCGGCGAGCCCCGCTCCTCCCAGAACTGGCGCAGTTCGCGGGTGAACCGCGGGATCGCAGGCGGTAGCGCCGTCATCGGCCCCCACAGCTGACACAGCGCCACGTGGTCGTAGGCGCCGACCCAGGCCCAGAGCTCGATCGGCTCGTCGCCGTCGATGCCGAAGAAGTCCTCGAGGTCCGACCGGATCTGCTTGCGCGACCGGTACAGCTGCGAGGACGGCGACGGCAGCTTGGGCAACACGTGGGTGCGCACCCACCGCCCGGCCCGGTCCGGGTTGAACTCGCTGGAGATGCCGTAGTACTCGCGGCCATCCTCGGCGGCCACCCCGATCGAGATCAGCTCGATCGTGCGACCGTCGTCGATGAACTCGGTGTCGTAGAAGTACTTCACGCCGCGCCTACGCGTTGGCCTTCTGGGCCGCTGCGACGGGATCCGTCGGCGGCGCCGGAGCGGCGTGGATCTCGCGGTCGAGCTGCTCGTTGACCTCGGCGTCGTCGGGGAACCGCGGTTCGCCCGCGACGACGTGCTGCAGCCACAGCTTGGCCTGCACGACCGGCCTGCGCAGGACGCGCTCGCGGACCAGCGCCCGGTGCATCTTGTGCGGCTTGTCGGTGTAGCGCCAGCGTGCCCACGGTGCATGCGGGCGAGACAGCCGGAACGCCCCCACCAGCAGCAGCGGGGTGATGAACATTCCGATCAGGCCGGTCCAGACTTTGCCCTTGAGCAGCACGATCACCGCCAGAGCCAGCGTGACGACCGCCAGCGCCACGACGGAGGCGCGCGCGGCGAAGCTGTGGTCCTGCCGCCAGATCCCGATCTCGAAGAACGACAGTGGGTTGAAGCCCAGGATCAGCAAGCCCGCCACGGCGATCGCGGCGAACACCGCGTCGACCGACGTGCGGCCGTCCTCGGCCCAATACACGTCCTGCAGATGGAGTATCAACGCGAACTCGTCCAACACCAGCGCTGCGCCTACACCGAAAATGGTTGCTGCGACCGTAAATTCGGGTACCCCTCCGTTGACCGCGAGAGTCACCATCGAGACACCCGAGACCAGGACAAGGATGACGCCGATGACGACGTGGTGGATGTGGAGCCCGCCACCGGCCGAGATGTTGCGCGGCTGCCACCACTTGCGGGGCTTGTCGCTGTCGGCGTGGCTGCGGATGTACCGGACGATGGTGCGGGTGACGAAGAAGGTGAGGATGAACGCGACGAGGCAGAACACCAGCGGCATCCGCCCGTCGGGGATGTTCAGATCCCAGTTCAACTCCAGGTGCACGCAAAAAACTTACGCTGCCCAGGCGGCGACGTGCCGGGGATATCGTCCGGCGCGGCGCACCAGGCCGATAGTCTGTCGTGCGACATGAGTAGGTTCGGGCCGCGCACGGCGACTAAGGCACGGCCCGGCGAGGTTGGCCGGTGGCCAACCCTCGCGTGGCGGCTGTTTCAGCTGCTTACCCTGGCGGTGGTGGTCTGGGCGGGTTGGCGGCTGCTCGGCCACATCACCTACCGCATCGACATCGACGTCTACCGCATGGGCGGGCGGGCCTGGCTGGACGGCAAACCGCTGTACGCCGACGGGGCGATGTTCGAGACGCGGGCCGGCCTGGAGTTGCCCTTCACCTATCCGCCGCTTGCGGCGATCGCCTTCGCCCCGTTCGCCCTGCTGCCGCTCTCGGTGGCCAGCGCCGCCATCACGGTGACCACGTTCGTCCTGCTGATCGCGTCCACGGTGATCATCCTGACCCGCCTGGACGTCTGGCCGACGTCGTCGATCACCGCCGAGCCCGCATGGCTGCGGCGGTCCTGGATCGCCGCCGCGATCGTGGCCCCCGCGTTGATCTACCTCGAGCCGATCCGGGCCAATTTCGACTTCGGCCAGATCAATGTCGTGCTGATGACGCTGGTCATCGCCGACTGCGTGCCGCGACGGACTCCGTGGCCGCGCGGCCTCCTGCTCGGCGTCGCGATCGCGCTGAAGCTCACGCCCGCGGTGTTCCTGCTGTACTTCCTGCTGCGCAGAGACAGCCGCACGCTGATCGTGACAGCGATCTCGGCGGTGGCGGCCACGCTGGTCGGGTTCGTCTTCGCGTGGCGCGACTCGTTGGAGTACTGGACCGAAACCGTGCGCAACACCGATCGGATCGGCACCGCGACGCTGAATACGAACCAGAACATCGCGGGCGCGCTGGCCCGCCTCGGCCTGGGCGAGGGCGAACGGTTCGTGCTGTGGACGATCGCGTGCTTCGCGGTGCTCGGGTTGACGGTCTGGGCGGCGCGACGGGTATTGCGTGCCGGCGAGCCCGTGTTGGCGCTGATCTGCGTGGCGATGTTCGGGCTCGTGGTGTCGCCGGTGTCGTGGTCGCATCACTGGGTATGGGCGCTGCCGACGGTGATCGTGTGCAGTGTGCTGGCCTGGCGGTATCGGCACCTGCTGCTGGGCGCCGTCACCGCGGTCGGGGTCGCGCTCATGGTGTGGACACCGATCACGCTGATGCCCGAACACCACGAGACGACGGCGTCGCTGTGGCGCCAGCTGATCGGCGGTTCCTACGTGTGGTGGGCGCTGGCCGTCATCGTCGTCGCGGGCATGGTGTCGGCCCGCACGACGGAGTCCGAACCCGCGGCGGTCAGCGCCACGCGGGTACCCGCGACCAGCTAGGCGTCCGACGAACTACGCAGCGAGCTCTGCGGCGGGTTGTTTACCCTCCTTGATGTCGGCGGCGTACAGGTCGACGTACTCCTGGCCGGACAGGCGCATCAGCTCGTACATCACCTCGTCGACGACCGCCCGCTCGATGAACCTGTTGCCCTCGAGGCCGTCGAACCGGCTGAAGTCCATCGGCTTGCCGAACCGCACCGTCACCCGGCCGAACCGCCACATCTTGCTGCCCGGCGGGTTGACCACGTCGGTGCCGATCATCGCAACCGGGATGACCTTCACGCCGGTGCTCAGCGCGACCCGGGCCAGCCCGGTCTTGCCCTTGTACAGCCTGCCGTCGGGTGACCGGGTGCCCTCCGGATACATCCCGAGCAGCTTGCCCTCTTTCAGGATCCGCGCCGCGGTGTCCAGCGCGGCCTGCGCGGAGTCGGCGTTGGTGCGGTCGATGGGGACCTGCCCCGCCACGGTGTAGAACCAGCGCTGGAACCACCCCTTGAGGCCGGTTCCGGTGAAGTACTCGGATTTGGCCAGGAAGGTGATCCTGCGCTTGACGACGAGGGGCAGGTAGAAGCTGTCGGCCACCGCGAGGTGGTTACTGGCCAGAATGACCGGTCCGGAGTCCGGAACGTATTCCAGCCCTTCAACTTTGGGTCGTCCCAGCAACGTCAGCAGCGGACCCATGAAGATGTATTTGAACAGCCAATACCACATGGACCCTCCCGGATTGTGCGCATCGGACCGCTGCGCTTTGGTTTACTCTACCGTCACTCTTCGACGGTTACCGGGATGTGCTGATACCGGCTCCGACCAGGTGGCGGTGGCTCGTCGGGCGGTGGCTGTTCCGGGGCCGACGCCGACTCGATGTCGGCGACCATCGCCCGCACGACGGTCAGCAGCGCCACGCTGTGCTCGGCGATCACCGTGAGCAACGGATGCTGCTCACCGCTCACCAGGGCGGCCAGCGCGCACACCGGACACCACACCTGCTGGCACTTGCCCGGGCCGTCGGCTCCCGCCGCCGCGGCGGCGGCCGCCCTGACGGCCGGATCGATGCGGTCCAGGATTGTCTGCGCGAGCGCCCGCAGTTCGGGGCCCAGATCGGCGTGCGAGTCGCTGCTCACTGCGGCCACACCTCCGGATCAGGTTTAAAACGCACGGTCAGCTCGCTGCCCTTGAGCTGGGCATCCATCACTATGCATCGCCGCAGGACGGATGCCAGCCGGACCCGGCGCCGCATCCCGCCTGCGCCGATTATCAGGTCGTCGTCGACCCGGCCGAGGCTGAGTGCAGCCGAGTCGATTTGTGGCAACTCTAGCCGCAACCGGTACACCGAGCCCAACCCAGATCCGGACTCGCGGTCGACGATGGGCCGTAGCGGCCCCGGCGGCGGGGAGCCGTCGCGTCTGCGAGCGCATTCGAGCAGTTCACCCAGCGCTTTGGGCCCGATCGGCTCACCGGCGAGGTGCGGTACCAGAACCAGCTGAACGTCGCCGATGGCGGCGTCGAGCTCGTCGAGCACCGCCTGCTGTTCGGAGATGCGCTCGGAGTACCAGTCGAACGCGGGGTGTTCGGGCAGGTTGCGATATTCGTACGAATCATCCTGCACCAAAACCTGATTGACGATCAGTTCGTCGACCCGCACCCCCATCAGCGCCAGCGACCCGAGCGTGCGCGTCGCCTCGGCGGCCACCACCCGCTCGGCGGTGAGCACGAGGTGCGCGCTGACCCAGTCCCCGTCGGTCAGCAGGCTGGTCAGCGCGGCGTTGCCCGCATCGATGCGCTCCATCAGTTCCACGATCGCCGCCGTGCGCGCATCGTCGGCCGCCGAGGTGAGCCTGCGGTGCCGCGGCCACGCCCGCTCGAGGTACAGGCCGAAGGCCGACGGCAGCGTCAGCATCCGCATCGCGTCGGCCGTCGACGCGCAGTCCACGACGACGTGACCCCACTCCCCCGATTTCGCCAGTTCCCCGACCTCATGCAGGCCGAGCACCTCCTGGATTCCGGGCAGCGCCGAAAGTTCTTCTGGGGCAATGTGTCCCAGATCCGATTCCTCGAAACGTGCCGTCAGCACCCCGGCGATGTCGCGCCAGCGCGCCTCCAGCAGAGCCAGGGTGTCGAGCGCAAGCGCATCGAGGAAACCGCCGCCGGCATCGACGTCGTCGGCGAGCACCCGGGTGGGCTCACGACGACCAGTCGGCGAAACCGGCGTCCCGAGAACATCGCCGAGCGAGTGCGCCTGGTCGGTGGACACCACGAGGACCCGCAGACCGCTTTGCGCATCGCGCACCGCGGTCGCGGTCGCCAGCGTCGACTTGCCTACGCCGCCCTTGCCAACGAAGAGGCTGACCCGAGCGTGGGTAGGCGCGGGCGTTTCACTCAGCCTCGACTCGTTTCTTGAGGTCCTTCAGTGCGGTTTCGGTCAGCCTGCGTTCCGCTTTACGCTTGAGCAGACCGATCATCGGAATCAGCAGGTCAACCGACAGCTCGTAGGTGACGTCCGTGCCAGAACCTTTGGGCGACAACCGATATGCGCCGTCGAGCGCCTTCAGCAGGGAACTGGACACCAGCGACCACGTGACCGAGTTGTGGTCGGCGGGCCAGTTGTAGGACAACACCATCGTGTCCTTGAGCACCGCGGCGTCCAGCACCAGCCGGGCCGTCTTCGGGTAACCCTCGTCGTCGGTCTCGAGTACCTCGGTCTCCTTGTACTCGGCGACCCAATCGGGATAGGAGCCGATGTCGGCGATGACATCCATCACCGTCGAGGGATCGGCGTCGATGTAGATCGTCTGTGCCGTCTTGTCCGCCACTGGGCCGCTTTCTGTCGTTCGTGTGCCGGCATGCGTTCGTGTGGAATGGAAATCTACCCGCCACCGCTGGGTTCGACCCAGGATCAGGCGGGCGGGGGCATCCCGACCGGCCGCGCCGCTTCCAGCTTCTGCTTCACCTCGAAGGACATCTTCTTACCCGCCACCCGGCGCCGATGGTTGACCTTGGCCAGGTCCATCTTCGCCAGCTGCCAGGCGGCCGCGCCTGCGGGCTCGGCGTGCAGGAAGTAGTTGAGTATGACGCCGTCGAGGCACGGCTCCAGCCAGACCTCCATGGTGCCGGTGAGCGCACCGTTGACGGTCCAGCGGTGCCCGAGCTGACCGCGGTCCTCGATCACCGTCAGATGCAGGTCCGGCCACCAGCGCCGCCAGCTCTCCGGGTCGGCGACGGCCCTGCCGACCTCCACCGGGTCAGCCGCCACAAAGGTCTGGTCGGCGATCTGAATGCTGTTCATCGCCCCTAGCTTCACATATGCCACCCTCTGGGCGGTCCCTGGCCGACTAGGCTGGGCCAGGCAATGCCGCTACCAGCATCGGAGGCGAGATCGTGCGTGAGTTCAGTGTTCCCGCATCGTTCGAAGTCGGCGAGCGCGACACCGTCGTCAGCTCGGTCTACGAACACGAGCGCGACGATCCCGACCACGTCGTTTTCCAGCGGCTGGTCGACGGCGAATGGACCGACGTCACAGCCGCGACGGCGGCGTCTCAGATTCGCTCGGCCGCGCTCGGCCTGATCGCCGAGGGTGTGGCGCCCGGCGACCGGGTGGCGGTGTTCTCCGCCACCCGCTACGAGTGGCCGATCCTCGACTACGCGATCCTGTCCGTCGGCGCGCTCACCGTGCCGATCTACGAGACCAGCTCGGTCGAGCAGGTTCGCCACGTCCTCAGCGACTCGAGCGCGGTCCTGGTGTTCGCCGAAACCGACGCGCACGCCGACAAGATTGACCACCTCGCCGACGACCTGCCTGCATTGCGGAAGGTGTTGCGCATCGAGAGTTCCGGCACCTCGGCGTTGGATGACCTGGCCGAAGCGGGCAAATCGGTCGACCCGAGCGAACTCGATGCGCGGCTGGCGGGTATCAAGTCGAGCGATCCGGCCACGCTGATCTACACCTCGGGCACCACGGGCAAGCCGAAGGGTTGTCAGCTGACGCATTCGAACCTCGTCTACGAGATTCGCGGCGCGAAGGCGGCCTTCCCCACGCTGCTGCAGAAGGGCGAGCGCCTGCTGGTGTTCCTTCCGCTGGCGCACGTGCTGGCCCGCGCCCTGACCATCGCGGCGTTCTCGAACAAGGTGACGCTGGGGTTCACCAGCGACATCAAGAACCTGGTGCCGATGTTCGCGGTGTTCAAGCCGACGCTGGTGGTCTCGGTGCCCAGAGTGTTCGAAAAGGTCTACAACACCGCCGAGCAGAACGCCCGAAACGACGGCAAGGGCAGGATCTTCGAGATCGCGGCCAACACCGCGATCGAATGGAGCCAGGCCCAGGACTCGGGCGGGCCCGGTCTGGTGTTGCGCGCCAAGCACGCGCTGTTCGACCGGCTGGTGTACGGCAAGCTGCGCGCCGCGCTCGGGGGCGACTGCCATGCGGCGATCTCCGGCGGCGCCCCGCTCGGCGCACGGCTCGGGCACTTCTACCGCGGCGTCGGGCTGACGATCTACGAGGGTTACGGGCTCACCGAGACCAGCGCCGCGATCACCGTGAACCAGATCGACGCGCTGAAGATCGGGTCGGTCGGAAAGCTGTTGGAAGGCAACAGCATGCGCCTCGGCGACGATAACGAACTATTGGTCCGCGGCGGTGTGGTGTTCGCAGGCTATTGGAACAACGAGGCGGCGACGAAAGAGGCCTTCACCGACGGTTGGTTCCACACCGGCGATCTCGGTGCCATCGACGACGACGGATTCCTGACCATCATCGGCCGCAAGAAGGAGATCATCGTCACCGCGGGCGGAAAGAACGTCGCCCCTGCGGTTCTCGAGGATCGCCTGCGCGCGCATCCGCTCATCAGCCAGGCGATGTGCGTCGGCGACCAGAAGCCGTTCATCGCCGCGCTGATCACACTCGACCCCGAAGCCTTCCCCGGCTGGAAGGAACGCAACGCCAAGAACGCCGACGCGTCGGTGGGCGACCTCTCCGAGGACCCCGACCTGTTGGCCGAGATCGAACTGGCAATCAAGGACGCGAACCAGGCCGTCTCCAAGGCCGAGGCGATCCGCAAGTTCCGGATTCTGCCGGTCGACTTCACCGAGGACACCGGTGAGCTCACGCCGACGATGAAGGTCAAGCGCAATGTGGTCGCCGAGAAGTTCGCAGGCGACATCGAGGCGCTCTACGACAAGGGCTGAGGTTCCAGCAGCCGGGCCAGCCGCTGCGCCTGGGTCTGCCACTGCCAGTTTTCGACGGCCCAGCGGCGTCCCGCGGCGCCCATCCGCGCGGCCCGGTCGGGGTCGGCGAGTATGTCGCCGACGGCGGTGGCGATCTCGTCGACGTCTGTGCCGTTGACGACCAGACCCGTTTCGCCTTGCAGCACGGTTTCGGGCGCGCCGCCGGAGTCGCCCGCGACGACCGGCACCCCGGTCGACGACGCTTCCAGGAAGACGATCCCCAGGCCCTCGACGTCGAGTCCGGCGCCGCGGGTTCGGCACGGCATCGCGAACACGTCGGCCATCGCGTGGTGGGCGGGTAGTTCGGCGCCGGGCACGCCGCCGGTGAAGATCACGTGGTCGGTCATCGACGTTTCGGCGGCCAGCTTGCGCAGCGTGTCCAGATACGGTCCGCCGCCGACGATCACCAACGTGGCGCCGTCGACCCTCTTCCGGATCGACGGCAGCGCGCGGATCAGCATGTCCTGACCCTTGCGCGGAACCAGCCGGGACAGGCAGACGATCACCGGCCTATCGCCGAGCCCGTACCGGGTCCGCATCTCCGCGCGCGCGGCCGGGTCCGGCACGAATCGATCGGTATCCACGCCCGGCGGCACGTATTCGAGTGCGGCGTGCGGGCCGAACGCCGACGCGAAGCGACCCCTCGTGTAGCGGCTAACGTAGGTCACGGCGTCGGTGCCGTCTCCGATGCGGCGTAACGCATTGCGGGCCAACGGCAGCATCGACCAGCCGACCTCGTGGCCGTGCGTGCTTGCGATGACCCGGCGCGCGCCGGCGCCACGTGCCCGCGGCGCCAGCAGCGCGAGCGGGGCCGCGGCGCCGAACCAGACCGTTTCGATGTCGTTGTCGGCGATCAGCCTTCGCATTCTGTCGTCGACGCCGGGAGCCGGCAGCATCAGCGTGGTCGGATGGCGCACGACGTGGTAGCCGGTGGCCTTCGCCTCTTCGTCGAACTCGTCGCAGCCCTTCCATTTGGGTGCGTACACCGTGAGCGAGTGGCCCGTCCCGGATCTCATCAGGTGACCGACGAGTTCGTGCAGATACGACTGGATGCCGCCGCGACGGGGCGGAAAGTCGTTGGTTACCAGCAGAACCCGGGTCATCGCGGTCAGACTATCCTTCGAGCCATTTCCGCCACTGCACGACCACGTCGGGAAGGCTTGCCCCGAGGACCTCCGATACCGCCGTCGAGACGTCGGGATGGCCCGGCCCGCACGCCTTTTGATAGAGCCGACGAAGTGTCGGCACTCCGTATTGATCGGCCACGAATTTGGTGAACCACCAGGCCCGGTCGTAGGCGAGCGTGCGGGTCGGTCCCTCGGTGGCCAGGTCGGCGTCGGACGGCAACCTCGCCAACTCCGCCGCCCGTGCGGGCCCTGGCCGCGGAGCGTCGGGCCGTGCCACGAAGTCGGCGACGCCCTCGGTCAGCCACCGTGGCGCATCCGGCGCGGTCTCGGCCCGGGCGGCGAAGTGAAAAAGCTCGTGGCGCAACACGATTCGTAACGCCGCATCGGTCATTGCTGCGGCGCCTGGCGCGAAGACAATGCGCTGGCCGGTGGTCGCGGCCGCGATATCGGCGCCTCCCCCCGCCAGCGCCGTGAACTGCTCGTCGGATGCGGTCGCGACGACGACGATCTTGCGCGGCCACTCGGGGCCCCAGAACGCGGTCACCGCCCCGACGGCATCGTCCATGGCACGCGAGACCCGGTCAAGCAGCGGCCGTGTCGCAGGGCCGCCGAGGCTGACGAGTTCCACCGTGCGGCCGTCGGAGACGATGGAGGTGGCTGACACCGCCTCCGATGGAGTCGGCGTCACCGCGGCGTCGTCGGCGGGCGCGGGAGGACCGGATCTGCCGACGAGCGCCACGGCCACGATCAGCTCGATGACCAGCAGCAGGCCAAGCAGTGGTCGTTCAGTACCGGCGAATGTTGTAGATCGGGGCATTGTTCACCGGCGCCACTCGCACCGGTGTGCCGTAGGTGGATGCGTGCACCATCATTCCGTCGCCGATGTAGATCGCCGAATGCGATGCGTCGGAGTAGTAGTTGACGATGTCACCGGGCTGAATTTCGGACATCTCGACCGGTTGGCCACCCCGCGCGAGCGCCTGGCTGGAGTGCGGCAGCGACTTGCCTGCCTGCTGGAAGGCCCACATCACCAAGCCGGAGCAGTCGAACGCGTTGGGCCCCGAGCCGCCCCAGGAGTAGGGCGAGCCGATCCTGGTGAGCGCGGCCTGGACGGCGATGTTGCCCTCGCCGCCGGGAACTGCTGCCTCGGGCGGAGCGACGTCACCCGGCGGGATCCCCTCCGGCGGGGCGGCGACGATGGCCGGGTCCTCGGGAGCAGGCGGTGCGGCGGCGGGCGGAGCAGGCGCGGCCGGCACCTCCGCGAGCGCTTCGCGCTGCGCCGGTGTCAGCGCCTCGTACTGGGACTTGACGATGGCGATCTGCACCTGGAGCTGGCTTTGCTTGGATTGCAGGTCCGCGCGCACCGCGGCGGCCTGTTCGGCGGCGGTCTTGGCCTCGGCCGCCGACTTGGCCGACGCCTCCTTGGCCTGGGCGGCCTGCTCGCTGACGGTGCGGTAGCTCTTCATCTGCGCCGACATCTCGGATGCCATCACGCGCTGAACCGACAACTGATCGATCAGCCGCTGCGGGGAGTCGGCGGTCAGCATGGCGTCCATACCGCTGGTCCTGCCGCCCATGTACTGCGCCGCAGCAAACTTGTTCACTGCAGCCTGGAACGTTGCCAACTGCGCGGTCGCCGCGTCGTATGCGGCCTGGTCGGCGAGGTGCTTGCCTTCGGCTTCCTGCTGCGCAGCCAGCTTGTTGTTCAGGTCGAGCTGCGCCGAGTGCATCGCCTCGGTGGTCCGCTCGGCTTGCCGGGACAGCTCATTGAGCTTTGCCAGCGCATCGTCGGCAGGATCCGCTTGCACATTGGCGGCCAACAACCCGGCAAATAGCGTCAAAACCGATATCGCACATATGATGGGTCGCTTAACTGCGCGCGTGATCCACTGCGTACGGTCGAGCGTCAAGATTTTGCGTCCTCAAACTGCCGTTGGCGAGCCGCCCCGAACTGTCTTAGGTCTCAGACAGGTTACGAAACGGCATCGGCCTTGTCCAAACAAGAGACGCAAATTTAACAGCCTCTCAGAGTTTTTCGGACGCGTTCCGTTGCCAGGCGTGTCGTCATGCGACGAATCCCGGACCGCCCTTCCGGTGAATCGGGACAAGCCGAAGCCGCGGCGCCATACCGGCTTCCGCGAGTACCTCCAGCGCCGCGCGCTCGTCCTCCAACAGGGTGTCGGGCACACCCAGCAACACACTCACGACGCAGTCCTTACAGCCGGGACCGCGGACCGCGCAGTCGTCGCAGTCGATGGTCACCGCACCGGTATCGCTGGTCTCGTCCATCGCACCGTCCTCTCGATCGGGTTGGTCGCACGGTAACGCCCGCCACCGACAACCCCGGCGTGGCAACGTCGAGACTGTCGGTCCCCCTGCCTACCTTCAGCGCATGGGCCAGCTCAGCTTCGCCGACGTGGATCCGCTGGCCGACGTGTCCCTGCGCGACACCACCTTCGTCGTCGTCGACCTCGAGACCACCGGCGGACGCGCGACCGGCGACGGCGACAACGTCGACGCCATCACCGAGATCGGCGCGGTGAAGGTGCGCGGCGGCGAGGTACTCGGCGAGCTGGCGACGCTCATCGACCCGGGGCGAAGCATCCCACCGCAGATCGTGGAGCTGACCGGGATCACCTCGGCCATGGTCCGCAACGCCCCGAAGATCGATGCGGTACTCCCCGCGTTTCTCGAATTCTCAAGGGGCGCAGTGCTTGTCGCACATAATGCGGGTTTCGACATCGGCTTCCTGCGCGCCGCCGCCGAACGGTGTCAGATCGCGTGGCCGCGCCCGCCGGTGCTGTGCACCGTGCGCCTGGCCCGCCGGGTGCTCACCCGCGACGAGGCGCCGAGCGTCAAGCTCTCGGCGCTGGCCCGGCTGTTCGGCGCCTCCACCACCCCGACCCACCGCGCGCTCGACGATGCGCGGGCCACCGTCGACGTGCTGCACGGGCTCATCGAGCGGGTCGGTAACCGCGGCGTGCACACCTACACCGACCTGCGGTCGTACCTGCCCGACGTCTCACCAGAGCAGCGCCGCAAGCGCGTGCTCGCGGCCCACCTTCCGCGCAGGCCGGGCGTCTACCTGTTCCGCGGCCCCGCTGACGAGGTGCTCTACGTCGGCACGGCCGTCGACCTGCGCAGACGCGCAAGCCAGTACTTCAACGGCTCCGACTCGCGGCCGCGGATGAAGGAGATGGTCGCGCTCGCCACCGCGGTCGACCACGTCGAGTGCGCACACGATCTGGAGGCGGGCGTACGCGAACTGCGACTGCTGGCCGCACACGCACCGCCGTACAACCGCCGTTCGAAGTTTCCGCAGCGGTGGTGGTGGATCGTGCTGACCGACGAGGCGTTCCCGCGGTTGTCGATCGTCCGCGCGCCCAAGGGCGACAGCGCCGTGGGGCCGTTCCGGGTACGCGCCGACGCCGTCGAGACCGCCGATCTGCTGGCCCGCTTCACCGGGCTGCGCACGTGCACCGCCAGGCTCGCCCGCTCGGCACGGCACACCTGCCCCGAACGGGAGCTCGCCCCGTGTCCGGCTGCGCAGCACGCGTCCGCAGCCGACTACGCCGAGGCCCCCCTGCGCGCGGCGGCGCTCATCGACGGGCTCGACGACGCGGCGATGTCGGCGCTGCAGGCCCACATCGGCGAGCTGGCCGCGCAGAAGCGCTACGAGACCGCCGCCCGGCTGCGCGACCACGCCGCCGCCGCGATCGACGTGCTGTGGCGCGGGCAGCGGCTGCGCGCGCTGGCGACGGTCGACGAACTCGTCGCGGCCCGGCCCGACGGCAACGGCGGATGGCACCTCGCGGTGATCCGCTGCGGCCAGCTCGCCGCCGCGGGCGTGGCACCGCGCGGCGTACCGCCGATGCCGGTCGTCGACGCGATAACCGCTGCGGCACAAGCGATTTTGCCCGCCGCAGCGCCATTGGGCGGCGCACTGGTCGAAGAGGTCGGCCTGATCATGCGCTGGCTCGGCCAGCCGGGCGTTCGCGTCGTGCGGGCCGAACCCGGGTGGGCATCGCCGATCGGGAGTGCCGGCCGGTGGACGTCATGGGCGGCGTCGGCGCGGTCGGCGCGACTGGCCGCGATGCAGACCCTCGACTCGTCAGAGCTCCTCAGTGAACCGCACCCAACGCGCGAGCAGCTGTTCGGCCGCCCCGGAGTCGATCGCCTCGACGGCCCTGTTCAGACCGGACTCCCACGCAGAGAGCCATTCGGCGCCACTGGTTAGCCCGGCATGCGCCACCATCGCGCCCGCGGCGTTGAGGATCACCGCGTCGCGAACCGGACCGGTGGCGCCGGCGAACACCTCCCGCGCCTCGGCGGCGTTGGTTTCGGCGTCACCCCCGACCAGATCGGCGATGTCGGCGCGCGGGAACCCGAACCCGGCGGGATCGAACGTCAGCTTCTCGACGGTGCCCGCCTGCACCCGCCAGATGGTGCTGGTCGTGGTGGTGGTGAGCTCGTCGAGTCCGTCGTCCCCGTGCACCACCAGCACGCTGGACCGGCGGGTGGCGAACACGCCCGCCATCACCTCGGCGAGGTCGGCCCATGCGCAGCCGACGAGACCCGCCCGCGGAGCACCTGGATTCGTCAGCGGCCCAAGCAGATTGAACACCGTCGGCACACCGATCTCGCGCCGCGCGACGCCTGCGTGCTTGTACGACGGGTGGAAGTGCGCGGCGAAGCAGAACCCGATGCCGACCTCGGCGACGCTGCGCGCGACCTGGTCGGGGCCGAGGTCGATGCGCACGCCGAGTGCCTCGAGAGTATCGGCGCCGCCGCTCTTCGACGATGCCGCCCGGTTGCCGTGCTTGACCACCGGCACGCCCGCGGCGGCCACTACGATCGCCGCCATCGTGGACAGGTTGACGGTGTTGGCGCCGTCGCCGCCGGTGCCGACCACGTCGACGGTGTCGGTTCCGATCTCGTCGGTCGGCACCTTCAGCGCATACGACAGCATCGTGTTGGCCAGCTCGGTGACCTCCGCCGACGTCGGGCGCTTCATCTTCATCGCCACGCCGAACGCCGCGATCTGTGCCGGCGTGGCGACACCGGTCATGATCTGGTCCATCGCCCAGGCCGCCTGGCCCGACTCGAGGGGTTCCAGCGTGGTCAGTCGGCCCAGGATCAAGGGCCAGGTCGGCTCGCTGCGCGATGAAGTCACCGGCAGATTATGACGAATTGATCGACCCGGGTGGAGATGAACAACTACAAAGCGTCATACTTGCGGTGTGACGAGCGCTGTAGGGACGTCGGGAACCGCGATCACGTCGCGCGTGCATTCGCTGAACCGGCCAAATATGGTCAGTGTTGGCACCATCGTATGGCTTTCCAGCGAGCTGATGTTCTTTGCTGGTCTGTTCGCGATGTATTTCACCGCCCGCTCGCAGGCGGGCGGGGAGTGGCCGCCGCCGCCGACTGAGCTGAATCTGGTGCAGGCCGTGCCGGTCACCCTGGTGCTGATCGCATCGTCGTTCACCTGCCAGATGGGTGTCTTCGCCGCCGAACGCGGCGACGTCTTCGGGCTGCGCCGCTGGTACGTGATCACGTTCCTGATGGGCCTGTTCTTCGTGCTCGGCCAGGGCTACGAGTACATCCATCTCGTCGAGCACGGCACCACGATCTCCAGCAGCGCGTACGGTTCGGTCTTCTACCTGCCGACCGGCTTCCACGGGCTGCACGTCATCGGCGGGCTCATCGCCTTCATATTCCTGCTGGCGCGCACATCGATGAGCAAGTTCACTCCCGCGCAGGCCACCGCCGCGATCGTCGTCTCGTACTACTGGCACTTCGTGGACATCGTGTGGATCGCGCTGTTCGCCACCATCTACTTCGTTCGTTAACAGCCTCGATGAGAAGGGGTTCGATGACCAACAAGTCCCGGCGCCGACTTCGTCGGCGGCTCTCGGCAGCGGTGCTGCTGCTGATCGGACTCGGCGTTGCGGGCGGTCTCACCGCCACTCTGACGCCAACACCACAGGTCGCCGTCGCCGACGAGTCGGCCTCGGCGATGCTGCGCACAGGCAAGGAGTTGTTCGACACCTCCTGTGTCACCTGCCACGGTGTCAACCTGCAGGGCGTGACCGATCGCGGTCCCAGCCTGATCGGCGTCGGCGAGTCGGCCGTGTACTTCCAGGTGTCCACAGGCCGCATGCCCGCCATGCGTGGCGAGGCGCAGGCACCGCAGAAGCCGCCGCAGTTCGACGCCGAGCAGATCGACGCGCTGGGCGCCTACGTGCAGGCCAACGGCGGTGGCCCCGAGGTCCCGCGCGAGGAGAACGGCGAGGTCGCCGAGGCGTCGTTGATCGGCGACAACGTGGCCCGCGGCGGTGACCTGTTCAGGTTGAACTGCGCCTCGTGCCACAACTTCACGGGTAAGGGCGGCGCCCTGTCGTCGGGCAAGTACGCACCCGATCTCGGCGATGCCGAGCCGGCGCAGATCTACACCGCGATGCAGACCGGCCCGCAGAACATGCCGAAGTTCTCCGATCGTCAGCTGTCGCCCGAGGAGAAGCGCGACATCGTCGCCTACGTCCGCGAGGCAGCGGAAACGCCGTCGCCCGGCGGTTACGGACTCGGCGGCTGGGGCCCCGCGTCCGAGGGCATGGCGGCCTGGATCATCGGGATCGTTGCCGTCATCGCGGCGGCACTGTGGATTGGTGCGCGGTCATGACAGAGCGAGGAGCCGACGGCGGATCGCGTATGGGCGACGACGCTGAGAACACCCCCAAGGGCACGGACGTCCCCGGCCACGCCGGTGTACCCGGTCAGCCCACCGACGCCGAGCTGGCGTCGATGTCCCGTGAGGAGCTCGTCGAACTCGGCTGCAAGCTCGACGGGGTCGAGATCGTCTACAAAGAGGACCGCTGGCCGGTCAAGGGCACCAAGGCCGAGAAGCGCGCCGAACGCACGGTGGCCAATTGGCTTCTGCTCGGCGGCTTTTCGGGCCTCGCGCTGCTGGTGATCTTCATCTTCTGGCCATGGGAGTACAAGCCCCACGGGTCCGAGGGTGAGTTCCTCTACTCGCTTGCCACGCCGCTCTACGGCTTGACCTTCGGGCTGTCGATCCTGGCCATCGGCATCGGCGCGGTGCTGTACCAGAAGAAGTTCATCCCCGAAGAGATCAGCGTCCAGGAGCGGCACGACGGTCGCTCCCCCGAGATCCAGCGCAAGACTGTCGCCGCCAACCTGACCGATGCGTTGGAGAGCTCGACGCTCAAGCGCCGCAAGATGATCGGGCTTTCGCTCGGCATCGGCCTCGGCGCCTTCGGGGTCGGCACGCTGGTCGCGTTCGTCGGCGGGCTGATCAAAAACCCGTGGAAGCCGGTGGTTCCGACGTCCGAGGGCAAGAAGGCCGTGCTGTGGACCTCCGACTGGACGCCCCGCTACAAGGGCGAGACGATCTACCTGGCCCGCGCCACCGCGAACTTCCGAGGCGCGCCGCTGGTCAAGATGCGCCCCGAGGACATCGACGCCGGCGGTATGGAGACGGTGTTCCCGTGGCGCGAGTCCGACGGCGACGGAACCACCGTCGAATCGCACCACCGGCTCAACGCGATCGCGATGGGCGTGCGCAACCCGGTGATGCTGATCCGCATCAAGCCCGGCGACATGGGCAGGGTCGTCAAGCGCAAGGGGCAGGAGAGCTTCAACTTCGGCGACCTGTTCGCCTACACCAAGGTGTGCTCGCACCTCGGTTGCCCCTCTTCGCTTTACGAGCAGCAGAGCTACCGGATTCTGTGCCCGTGCCACCAGTCGCAGTTCGACGCGCTGCACTTCGCGAAACCCATATTCGGCCCGGCTGCGCGTGCACTGGCGCAGCTGCCCATCACCATCGACCAGGACGGGTATCTCGTCGCCAACGGTGACTTCATCGAGCCCGTCGGACCGGCATTCTGGGAGCGGCGATCATGAGTCCGAAACTGCCAAAACCGCCGAGCGCAGCTGAGATTGCCGCCCGGCAGGGCGACGCCATCGACTCCCGCTACCACCCTTCGGCAGCGGTTCGCAGGCAGCTGAACAAGGTGTTCCCCACCCACTGGTCGTTCCTGCTGGGTGAGATCGCGCTGTACAGCTTCATCGTGCTGCTGATCACCGGCGTGTACCTGACGCTGTTCTTCGATCCGTCGATGGCCGAGGTCACCTACAACGGCGTGTATCAACCGCTGCGCGGCGTGACGATGTCGAGGGCCTATGAGACCGCGCTGGACATCAGCTTCGAGGTTCGCGGCGGCCTGTTCGTCCGTCAGGTCCACCACTGGGCGGCGTTGTTGTTCGCCGCGGCGATCATGGTGCACCTGGCCCGCATCTTCTTCACCGGGGCGTTCCGGCGTCCGCGCGAAGCCAACTGGGTGATCGGCTCGCTGCTGCTCATCCTGGCGATGTTCGAGGGCTTCTTCGGATACTCGCTGCCGGATGACCTGTTGTCGGGCACCGGTATTCGCGCCGCGCTGTCGGGCATCACGATGGGTATGCCGGTGATCGGCACCTGGTTGCACTGGGCGCTGTTCGGCGGTGACTTCCCCGGCGAGATCCTGATTCCCCGGCTGTATGCCATCCACATCCTGCTGTTCCCCGGAATCATCTTGGCGCTCATCGGGGTTCACCTCGCACTGGTGTGGTTTCAGAAGCACACCCAGTTCCCCGGGCCCGGCCGCACCGAGACCAACGTCGTCGGCGTGCGCGTGATGCCGGTGTTCGCCGTCAAGTCCGGCGCCTTCTTCGCGATGGTGACCGGCATCCTCGGTTTGATGGGCGGCCTGCTGCAGATCAACCCGATCTGGAACATCGGCCCGTACAAGCCGTCACAGGTGTCGGCGGGCAGCCAGCCCGACTTCTACATGATGTGGACCGACGGCCTGCTTCGCATCTTCCCGCCGTGGGAGATCTACCTCGGCAATTACACGATCCCGCAACCGGTTTGGGTCGCCCTGGCGATGGGCCTGATCTTCATTCTGCTCATCGCCTATCCGTTCATGGAGAAGATGGTCACCAAGGACAACGCACACCACAACCTGTTGCAGCGCCCCCGCGACGTGCCGGTGCGCACGTCGATCGGTGCGATGGCGATCGCGTTCTACATGGTGCTGACCCTGATGTGCATGAACGACATCATCGCGCTGAACTTCCACATCTCGCTCAACGCGACGACGTGGTTCGGCCGGATCGCCATGGTGGTGCTGCCCGCGATCGTCTACTACTTCACCTACCGGTGGTGTGTCGGCCTGCAGCGCAGTGACCGCGAAGTGCTCGAGCACGGCATCGAGACGGGGATCATCAAGCGCCTGCCGCACGGCGCCTACATCGAGTTGCACCAGCCGTTGGGACCGGTCGACGAGCACGGCCACCCGATTCCGCTGGAGTACCAGGGCGCCCCTGTGCCGAAGCGGATGAACAAGCTCGGCTTCGCCGGCTCCCCCGGCACCGGCAGCTTCCTGCGCGCCGACCCATCCGAGCAGCACGACGCACTCGTCGAGGCCGAGCATGCCGGCGAACGCAAAGCGCTCACCGCGCTGCGTGAGCACCAGGAGCGCGAGGTCTCGTCGAACGGGCAGGGCACCAACGGCCACGGCTCGTCGAACGGACACGGATCGTCGGACGGGCACTGACCCGTTCGACGCCGTGGCCCGTCCGACGCCCCCGGCCTGAGGCCGGGCGGCTACGGAGTGTCGGTGTATTCGCGCAACTGACGCAAAAAGACCAACGTGATCGGGGGCATCGCGAGCGTGATGAGGCCCGCGATCACGTAGGCGGCCCACGCGAACGTGTCATGGCCCGCGGCCATCAGGTAGGTCGCAATGCCGATGGCGAGCAGCGCCAACCCCATGGCGGACGCCATGACGACCGAGCAGCGCAGCCAGAGCCGTTCGACCGCGGGCGGTAGGCCGGCGTCGTAGGTGCTGATTTTCGGCGCCGACTGGGGACTGCCAGGTCGCCTGCCGCCGGCCGACGGTTGCTGGACGGTCCGGATGTTCTGCGTCCGCGGATCGGCGCCCCTGACCGCGGTTTGCGTCCGTGCGGTCACCGGCCTCGCGCCGCCACCGGAGTACCCGCCGCGCGGATCCTCGAGCGCTGTCCGCCTGGCCCGGATGAGCAGCGGGATGGCGCCGATGATGACGAGTGCCGACACCGCGATCACGCCGTACAACAGCCACGGCGTACCCGATTCGCTGGTCGACTCCTGATGCTTGCTGCCAAGGTCGATGAGGGCGACCGTGGCCGCGACGGCCGATCCCAGCGCGGCGAGCCAGATCGCTGCGCAGGCTGCGAGCAGGATCCGGTCGACGTTCTCGGCGTCGGCGGCTGTCGGGCTGAACCGCGAGCGGGCCGCGGCCCCAGTGTTGTATGTCATCAGCAGCTTGTCTGTGCGGAGTTGCCGGTATTCGAGGACAATACGGTGCCGTCGCTGGTGGTGATGGAGCAGTTGAGCCTGCTCACCAGAAACAGGCTGGACGCCTGAACCGAACCCACCTCGGACTGCGAGATCGGCGTGACCGTGAGCGACCACGGGATGTAGACGTTGCGCTGCGTGCGACTACGGCCCGACGCGTCGATGTAGGTGACGGTGATGATGTCCCCCGGTGCCTTCGTGCCGGTCACCGAGTACGTCACCTGCCGCGGCCCCGAGCGCGTCGTGGTCGTCGGCGGCGGCGCCGCGCTGGGCGCTTCCTCGGGCGGCGGCGGTGGCGGCTCCTCCGGCGGCGGTGCAGGCGCAGGCGGCGGCTCGGTCACCGTCACGGTCTCAGGCGGCGGCGGTGGCGGGGGCTCCTCGGACGGCGGGGGCGGTGGTGGCGGCGGCGGTGTGGTCGTGGTGATCTCGTCCTGCACCGGCGGTGCCGTGGTGGTGCTGGACGTCGGACCGCCCTGGGCGTTGAGGTTGTCCGAATCGGTGCCCGTCACCAGCAACGACACCGACACCACAAGTGAGATGGCGGCGATGATCGCGACGATCCCGACGACCCAGGGCCAACGCGGCGGTCTGCCCGCGTCGACCAGCTCGGTCCTCTCGTACTCGTCGTAGTCGTAGAGGTCGGGATCGGCGGCGATGTACGGGCCCGCGGTGAACTGCTCCGACTCGGGCGCCGAGTATGCGCGCGAATGGATCTCGGTTTCGCCGGTCGCGTCAGCACCGCCCTCCTCGGCGGTCAGCTCGCCCGGTTCCTGACCCGGAGTGTCCGACCCTTCGGATTCCGGTCCTGGGGGGTTCGGCCCGCTCATTACGCCTGTCCTTCTCCACTACTCCTCGGCGCGACGGCAAGCACTGATGGCGACTTGCACGGCCTTGGCAACCCTACCCAAAGCGGCGAGTGGATCGAATTCTCACACGGCGGTAGGCGACCAACTGAAGCCCAGATGTGATCTTCCCGGCCGCCAGTCAGGGCCAAGGTCAGTGCTTCTCGGGCCCGGTGTAGTACTCGAAGACCAGGCCTGCGGCGGAGGCCAGCACGAAAACCACGCCTGCCACGATCAGCCACGGCAACCACAGGGCAATGCCGACGGCGGCGACCGACGCAGACAGCGCGACCATGATCGGCCACCAGCTGTGCGGGGCGTAGAAGCCCAGCTCGCCGGCGCCGTCGCTGATCTCGGCGTCCTCGTAGTCCTCCGGCCTGGTGTCGAGCCGACGCGCGACGAAGCGGAAGAAGGTGCCGGTGATCAGGGTCAGGCCCGCGGTCATCACGAGCGCGGTGGTGCCCGCCCATTCGATGCCGCCGTACTGGAAGATCGCACTCAGGGCGCCGTACACGATCGCCGCGAGAATGAAGAACGCGGTCAGGAACTCGAACAGCCTGGCTTCGATGTGCATTCAGACCCCTACTTGCTCGCCTGCGCCGGTGCGCCCGCCTGCTCGCCGCGGCGGGTATCGAACGGATGGGTGGTGACCGCCGTCGGCGACTGGTTGATGGCCGCCAGCGCCTGGGCGTTCGTCTTGCCCCCGATGCGCTGCTCGAGGTACGCCTTGAAGTCGTTGGGCTCGACAACACGCAATTCGAAATTCATCATCGAGTGGTATGTGCCGCACATCTCCGTGCATCGGCCGACGAATGCGCCGGTCTTCTGGATCTCGCTGATCTGGAAGACGTTGTCGGAGTTGTTGGGCTTCGGGTCGGGCATCACGTCGCGTTTGAACAGGAACTCCGGCACCCAGAAGCCGTGAATCACGTCGGCGGAAGCGATCTGGAACTCGATTCGCTTACCGGAGGGCACCACCAGGACCGGGATCTCGGTGCTGGTGCCCAGCGTCTCGACCTTGTCGAAGTTGAGGTAGGTCCGGTCCTCGGGGTTCTTGCCCGCGATGGTGCCGAACTCACCGCCGTGCGGACCCTCGAGGCCTTCCGGACCCGACGCGACCGCCGCCTTGCGCTCGGGGTCGGCACCGTCGTAGTCGAACGTGCCGTCGGCGAAGGCGACCTTCTGGTAGCCGAACTTCCAGTTCCACTGGAAGGCGGTGACGTCGATCACGACCTCGGGGTTGGGGTCCTTGTGCAGCATCTTCTCCTGCACGACGACGGTGAAGTAGAAGAGCACCGAGATGATCAGGAACGGGATGACCGTGAGCACCAGCTCGAGCGGCATGTTGTAGCCGAACTGCCGAGGCAACTCGGTGTCGCCCTTCTTGTGCCGGTGGAACGCGGAGGTCCAGAAGATCAGGCCCCACACGATCACACCGACGACCAGGGAGGCGATGACAGAACCGATCCACAGCTCACGGTTGAGGTGGGCCTCAGGGGTGATGCCCATCGGCCAGCCGAGGCCGAGAACCTCCGACCAGCTGCACCCGCTGAGCAGCAGCGCAGTCGCACCGAGGACGACCGCCAATGCCGCTCTCCGTGCCACCACCCAGCGTCCGCGAGGTGTCACGTTGGAGCCTCCTTGAAGTCGGTAGAACATGCCGAATACTACGCAGCGTAGACCACCCGTGGGTGCAGGTCTGCGCGTGGCTCACCATTCGGCATACTGGCGCGGTGTGCGGACTGCTGGCCCTGTTGACTGACCCGTCCGCCGATGTCTCCTCCGGTCTGGTGGAGGCGGTATCCGGCGCGTCGCACCTGATGCGACACCGCGGCCCTGACGAGCCGGGGACGTGGCACGACTCCACCGGGGAAGGCTCGGTGGTGCTCGGCTTCAACCGCCTGTCGATCATCGACATCGCCCACAGCCACCAGCCGCTGCGCTGGGGTCCGGCCGAGGCACCGGACCGCTACGTGCTGGTCTTCAACGGCGAAATCTACAACTACCTGGAACTGCGGGAGGAACTCGCCGCAGGCCACGGCGCCCGGTTCAACACCGACGGCGACGGCGAGGCGATCATCGCCGCCTACCACTTCTGGGGCACCGACGCGCTGTCCCGGCTGCGCGGCATGTTCGCGTTCGCGCTGTGGGACACGGTCGAACGCGAACTGTTCTGCGCGCGCGACCCCTTCGGCATCAAGCCGCTCTTCATGGCCACCGGGACGGCGGGAACGGCGGTCGGCAGCGAGAAGAAGTGCCTGCTGGCCCTCGCAGACGAGTTGGGTATCGACCTCGGCATCGACGACCGCGCGGTGCAGCACTACACGGTGCTGCAGTACGTCCCGGAGCCCGAGACCCTTCACCGCGGCGTGCGCAGGCTGGAGTCCGGCAGCTACGCCAGGGTGCGTCCGGGCGGCACGCCGGAGGTGACGCGGTATTTCACCCCCCGGTTCTCCGCCGTGCCGTTCATCCCTGGAAGCGAGCAGGCCCGCTACGACGAGATCACCGCGGTCCTCGAGGACTCGGTGGCCAAGCACATGCGCGCCGACGTCACCGTCGGCTCGTTTCTCTCCGGCGGCATCGACTCGACCGCGATCGCCGCGTTGGCGATGCGGCACAACCCGCGGTTGATCACGTTCACCACTGGCTTCGAGCGGGAGGGCTTCTCGGAGGTCGACGTCGCGGTCGCCTCGGCGGAGGCGATCGGCGCCAGGCACGTGACGAAGGTCGTCAGCCAGGCCGAGTTCGTCTCGGCGCTACCCGAAATCGTCTGGTATCTCGACGAACCCGTCGCCGACCCGGCCTTGGTGCCGCTGTTCTTCATCGCCCGCGAGGCCCGCAAGCACGTCAAGGTTGTGCTGTCCGGCGAGGGCGCCGATGAGCTGTTCGGCGGGTACACGATCTACCGGGAGCCGTTGTCGCTCAAGCCTTTCGACTACCTGCCCCGCCCGCTTCGCCGTTCCATGGCCAAGGTGTCGGCTCCCCTCCCGGAGGGCATGCGCGGGAAAAGCCTGCTGCACAGGGGCAGTCAGACGCTCGAGGAGCGGTACTACGGCAACGCCCGCAGCTTCTCCGACGCCCAGCTGCAGGCCGTGTTGCGCAAGTTCCGCCCCGACTGGACCCACACCGACGTCACCGCGCGCGTCTACGCCGAATCCGAAGGCTGGGATCCGGTCGCGCGCATGCAGCACATCGACCTGTTCACCTGGCTGCGGGGCGACATCCTGGTCAAGGCGGACAAGATGACCATGGCCAACTCGCTCGAGCTGCGGGTGCCGTTCCTGGACCCCGAGGTGTTCGCGGTCGCGTCGCGCCTACCCCTGGACGCCAAGATCACCAGGTCGACGACCAAGTACGCGTTGCGGCGCGCGCTGGAGCCGGTGATCCCGCCGCATGTGCTGAACCGGCCGAAGCTCGGCTTCCCCGTCCCGATCCGGCACTGGCTTCGGGCAGGCGAACTGTTGGACTGGGCCCACCACATGACGGCGTCGTCGGGTGCCGGCGAACATGTCGACATCGCGGCCGTGCGCACCATGCTCGACGAACACCGCAGCGGCGCAAGCGATCACAGTAGACGGCTGTGGACGGTGCTGATCTTCATGCTGTGGCACGCGATCTTCGTCGAGGGCAGCGTCACGCCGCAGATCAGCGAGCCGACGTACCCGGTGCAGCTCTAGGGGTACTGAATCAGCCGATCGCAGCGGCGATCTCAGCGCCCGCTTCGTCGCCGTATGCCGCGGTCAGGCGCTTGATACCGGCGTCGCGGTCCCAACTCCACTCCTGCGGGCCCGGCGCCTCCAGGACCAGCGTGGCCACCATCGATGCCAGCTGCGCGGACCGCTCGATCGACAGTCCCTTGTCGCGACCGGTGAGGAAGCCGGCGCGGAACGCGTCGCCGATGCCGGTGGGATCCTCCTTGTGCGTCTCGGGCACGACATCGACGTGCACGAAAGTGCCGTCGCGGCCGACGATGTCGACGCCCTTCTCCCCCAGCGTGGTGACCCGCATCTGGATCTGCTGCATCACCTCGGCCTCGGACCAGCCGGACTTCTGCAGCAGCAGATCCCATTCGTAGTCGTTGGTGAACAGGTAGGTGGCACCGTCGATCAGCTGTCGGATCTGGTCGCCGGTGAGCCGTGCCAGCTGCTGCGACGGGTCGGCGGCGAACGCCAGTCCTAGCGCACGGCACTCCTGGGTGTGCAGGAACATCGCGTCGGGGTCGTTGGCGCCGATGATCACCAGATCCGGTGTCCCCCTTCGGGACACGACATCGGCGAGTTTGATCTCGCGGGCCTGCGACATCGCGCCGGGATAGAACGACGCGATCTGGGCCATGTCGACATCGGTGGTGCAGACGAACCTGGCCGTGTAGGAGGTGTCGGAAACCAGCACGCTGTCACAGTCGACGCGGTGGCTGGTCAGCCACTTGCGGTAGTCCTCGAAGTCCGTGCCGACCGCACCGATCAGCGTGGGATCCCCGCCGAGGATGCCGATGGCGTAGGCCATGTTCCCGGCCACGCCGCCACGGTGGATCACCAGGTCGTCCACCAGAAAGCTCACCGAGATCTTCTGCAGGTGTTCGGGCAGCAGTCCTTCGGAGAATTTGCCCGGGAATCGCATGAGGTGGTCGGTTGCGATCGACCCGGTTACCGCGATGGTCACGAAGTGTCACCCTTCAATTCATTAACCTGTCTAGCTAATTCTAGCGAGCCTCGCGTCCCCGTCGGTGTCCGGCCGCTTGCGCTAACCTGCCTACCATGGCAGGCCCGTATCCGCCCCATCACGGTGCTGGGCCCGTCGGGGTCCCCCCGCAGCCAGGTCCACCGCCCCACCTCGTCGGCCCGCCACCTGCCGAGCCCTATCCCGACAATCCCGTTGGGCCGCCGATGTATCCGGGCATGTTGCCGCCGCCGGTGCCGTATCCGCGACGCCGATGGTGGCGCACCGCGCTCGGTGTGTTCGCGGCGCTCGTGGCGGTGACCGCCGCAGTGGGCGCGACGGTTTTCGTGATGCGCTCAGAGGAGGATCCCGAGCCCCGCAGACTGACCTCGGCCTCGGCGCAGACCGCGATTCAGAACTATCTGAACGCGCTGCAGAGGGGTGACTCGGAAACCATCGCTCGCCACACGCTGTGCGGGCTGTTCGACTCGGTCAAGGAGAAGCGCTCGGACCTCGCGCTGGCGAATCTGAGCAGCGACGCTTTCCGCAAGCAGTTCGGCACGGCCGAGGTCACCTCGATCGACAAGATGGTGTTCTCGTCGCCCTACCAGGCCCAGGTGCTGTTCAGCATGAACGTGACGCCTGCGGGCGGCCGCACCCGGCCCGCGCCGAAGTCGGAGGAACAGGCAGTGGCTCAGATCCTGGTCCAGGACAACGAGGTCCTGGTGTGCTCGTACCTGCTGCGCGCGGCAGGCCAGTACTAGATCAGTTGAACGAGTCCCCGCACGCGCACGAACCGGTGGCGTTGGGGTTGTCGATCGTGAAGCCCTGCTTCTCGATGGTGTCGACGAAGTCGATCGTGGCGCCCTGCACGTAGGGGGCGCTCATCCGGTCGACGGTCAGCGTCACGCCGCCGAATTCGGCGGTCAGGTCGCCGTCGAGGGTGCGGTCGTCGAAGAACAGGTTGTAGCGCAGTCCGGCGCATCCACCCGGCTGGACTGCGATGCGCAGCGCCAGGTCGTCGCGGCCCTCTTGATCCAGCAGCGCCTTGGCCTTACCTGCCGCGGCGTCGGTCAGGATCACGCCGTGGGTGGCGGTGGTGGTCGCCGACTCGTCCTGAACAGTCATTGCGTCTCCTGTGAATGGCTTGTGTTGCGGGCCGGCTAACAGCCCACGAATTCAACGGTACCTTGTTGCGCCGCTATTCCCGAGTTCATCGGCGGTGACCTGCGCCAAACCCGACAGCTGGTTGGCGGCATCGTCCATCGCCAGCTGGACCGATCCGGCGTGGTCGGCGATGGCGTGGGCGGCTGTGATGCCGGCCTCCTGCAGGGCGGCATCGTCGAGGGTGACCTGGCCGGCGAGCACCAGCACGGGCGTGCCGCGGGCTTCACCGGCCAGCGCGCTGACCACCTTGCCGTGCAGCGACTGGTCGTCGAAACGACCCTCTCCGGTGATGACCAGGTCGGCGCGCGCCACGTCGTCGGCCAGGTGCGTGTGCTCGGCGATGATCGTGGCGCCCGACTCGCGGCGGCCGCCGAGCGCAAGCAGACCGGCTCCGAGGCCGCCCGCCGCGCCCGCGCCCCGCCCCTGGCTGACGGGCCGCCCGGCCGCTGCATCGAGCTTCTCCGCCCATGCGGTCAGCCGCCGCTCCAGCACGTCCACGGTGTCGGGGTCGGCGCCCTTCTGCGGGCCGAACACCCGCGCGGCGCCCATCGGCCCGAGCAGCGGATGCTCGACGTCGGTGGCTGCGATCAGCTCGACGTCGGCCAGCCGGGCGCGGGCCTCGGTCAGGCCTCCGAGCGCCTCGATCATGCCCCTGCCGCCGTCGGTGCACGAGCTTCCACCGAGACCGACGACGATTCGGCGCGCACCTGCGTCCAGGGCCGCCGCGATCAGTTCTCCGACGCCTCTGCTGTGCGCGGCGAGCGCGGTCTCGACCGTCGGCGGTCCGCCGAGCAGCGCCAGCCCGCAGGCCTGCGCGCACTCGATGTAGGCGGTGGGAGGCTCGCCGTCGATGAACACCCAGTCCGCGTCGACCTCGGTGGTCAGCGGTCCGCTGACCCGCAGCGTGCGCCGCTCGCCGAACCGGCCTGCCAGCACATCGACGAAGCCGGGGCCGCCGTCGGACTGCGGCGCGAGCGTCAGCACGTCGTCCGGACGGCTTTTCCGCCACCCGTCCGCGATGGCCTGTGCGGCCTCCACTGCGGTCAGGCTGTCCCCGTAGCAGTCAGGTGCGATGAGCACGCGGAGGCCATCCGAGCCGGTCATCTCAGCAGATTATGCTGACGGGCGTGAACCTGCTCGGCCGTAAGAAGGACAACCCGCAACCCGACGAAGCCAACGCCGTCGAGGCGCCCACGGCCGGCGATTCCGACGCCAGAGCTGCCCGCACCACCCCGCCGAAGGGACGGCCGACGCCGAAGCGGGACTCGTCGCGCCGCCGGGGCCCCGTCGCGCCAGCCCCGATGACCACCGCCGAAGCCAGGAAACGGCGCAAGGAACTGCGCGGGCAGAAGCTGTCTCGGGAAGAGCGGCGCGAGGAGAAGGCCGTCCGGCGGGCCGCCACGGCCGAACGCCGCGAACGGATGATGGCCGGCGACGACGACTATCTGCTTCCGCGCGACAAGGGTCCGGTGCGCCGGTACGCCCGCGACATCGTCGACTCGCGACGGATCAGCGTGCTCGGCCTGTTCATGCCCGCCGCGCTCGGCTTGATCTTCATCATGCTCGCCGTCCCGCAGGTGCAGTACTACATCTCACCGGCGATGCTGATCCTGATGGCGATCATGATCATCGACGGATTCTTCCTGGGCCGCAAGGTGAATCGGCTCGTCGACGAGAAATTCCCCCATCACACCGAAGGCGGTTGGAAGCTCGGCTTCTACGCCGCCAGCCGCGCATCTCAGCTGCGCCGGATGCGCGCACCGCGCCCGCAGGTCAACCGCGGCGACAAAGTCTCCTGAGCCCGGTGCGCGAGCTGGTGCTCGGCGGTATCCGGTCGGGAAAATCAGAGTGGGCCGAGTCCGTCATCGCCGATGCGGCGGGCGCAGCCTCGGTGCGGTATATCGCAACGGGACCCGTCGCCGACGACGACGTATGGGCGGCGCGGGTGTCCGTCCACCGCGAACGTCGGCCCCGACACTGGTCGACCGTCGAAACTTGTGATGTGGCAACGCAATTGCGCGCCGACGACGGTCCCGCGCTCGTCGACGACATCGGCGGCTGGCTCACCGCCGCGATGGACCGCGCGCACGCCTGGACGGGCGGCTCGGTGCGCCGGGATGTCGACGACCTCGTCGACGCCGTCGCCGCCTACCGCTGCGATCTCGTGCTGGTCAGCCCCGAGGTGGGGCTGACCGTCGTTCCCGAGACCGCCGGGGGGCGCCTCTTCGCCGACGAACTGGGCGCGCTGAACCAGCGTCTCGCCGCGGCGTGCGACCGGGTCGTGCTCGTCGTCGCCGGACAACCAGTCCCGATAAAGGAGCCATCGTGACGGACATCCCGCCGATCGAGGCGCCCGATGAGGACGCCGCCGCCCAGGCACGCGCCCGCCAGGACACCCTGACCAAGCCGGCGGGCTCCCTCGGACGGCTCGAGGACCTGTCCGTCTGGGTTGCCGCATGCCAGGGCGTGTGCCCGCCCAACCAGTTCCAGCGAGCGCGGGTGGTGGTGTTCGCCGGCGACCACGGCGTGACATCTGCAGGGGTGTCGGCGTTTCCGGCCGAGGTCACCGCGCAAATGGTGGCCAACTTCGACGCGGGCGGCGCCGCGATCAACGTCCTCGCCGAGGCCGCGGGTGCGACGGTGCGCGTGGCGGACATCGCCGTCGACGTCGACGAACCGCATTCCCCCGCGATCGGCGCGCACAAGGTGCGCAGGAGCAGCGGCAACATCGCCGTCGAGGATGCGCTGTCCGCCGAGGAGGCCGAAGCCGCGGTCGAGGCGGGACGTCGGATCGCCGACGAGGAAGTCGACGCAGGCGCCGACCTGCTGATCGCCGGCGATATGGGAATCGGAAATACCACGGCCGCAACGGCTTTGATTGCGGCGCTGACCGGGTCCGAGCCGGTGGTGGTCGTCGGCCGGGGCACCGGCATCGACGATGCGGGCTGGTCGCGCAAGGTCGCCGCCGTCCGCAACGCGCTGTATCGCGCGCGCGGCCTCACGGCGGATCCGGTCGGGCTGCTGCGGGCGTGCGGCGGCGCCGATCTGGCCGCGATGGCGGGTTTCTGCGCCCAGGCGGCGGTGCGCCGGACGCCGGTGCTGCTCGACGGCGTGGTGGTGACGGCCGCGGCGCTGGTCGCCGATGTGCTCGCCCCCGGCGCGCGGCAGTGGTGGCAGGCGGGGCACCGGTCCACCGAGCCTGCACACCGACTGGCGTTGGAGAAGCTCGGCCTCGAGCCGATCGTCGACCTGTCGATGCGCCTCGGTGAGGGCACCGGCGCGGCCGTAGCACTGCCCGTGGTGCGCGCCTCGATCGCCGCGCTGCGGTCGATGGCCACTTTCGACGAGGCCAGCGTCTCGTCGTGATCCGTTCGATCGCAGGGGCTTTCGCGTTCGCGACGGTGTTGCCGCTGCGCAGCGGAGCCGCGATCGGCCGCGGCGTTCTGACGGCTCTTCCGCTCGTCGGACTGGCGCTCGGCGCACTGGCCGCAGGGGTGGTCTGGGTGGCGTCGCGGGCGTTCGGCGAAGGACACCCGCTGACGGGTGTGCTCGCGGTCGCGACGTTGCTGCTCGCGACCAGAGGGCTGCACATCGACGGCCTGGCGGACACCGTCGACGGTCTCGGCTGCTACGGGCCGCCCGAGCGGGCGCTGCAGGTGATGCGCGACGGCACGGCCGGCCCGTTCGGGGTGGCCGCCGTCGTGGTGGTGATCGTGGTGCAGGGGTTGGCGTTCGCGGAGTCGGGCCCGGTTGCGGTGATCGTCGCGGTGACCGCGGGCCGGGTCGCCGCCGTCGTCGCGTGCCGGCGATCGATGCCGTCGGCGGAGGGCAGCACCCTCGGCGCGATGGTGGCGGGCAGCCAACCCCTCCCGGTCGTCGCCGCATGGGTCGTCGCGCTGGCCGCGGCGGCGGTACTCGCAGGTCCACGGCCGTGGCAGGGGCCGGTCGCGGTGCTGGTCGCGCTGGCGTGCGGTGCCGCACTGGTCGCGCACTGCGTGCGCCGCTTCGGCGGGGTCACCGGCGACGTGCTCGGCGCGGCGATCGAGGTGACGACGACGGTGGCCGCCGTCGGCCTGGCGATCCGCTAGGGCAAGCACTTTCCGCCCAAACCAACGATTGGGCGGAAAAGTGCGAGTAGAAGCCACCATTTGGTCGATCTCGACACCAACCCGAGACCCTCGGCGAGATCGACGAAATGGCCAGATCCTCCCGCACTTACCGCCAATACGTTGGTTTGGGCGGGTTCGGTCGCGCCGTCGGCCTGGCGATCCGCTAGGGCAACGGCTCGGGCGGCGGCCCGAGAACCTGGATGTTGTGCTCTGCGCACACCTCCGCGACACGGCCTACGTCGATCGGCCCGGGTTCCGGCAGCACCGGGCTGTCCGCAGGACTGCCGAGCGCAGCCACGAAGCGGTCGAACCCGGCCGGCATGGTGATCGTCAGCACCCGCGCTGTCTGCGACCGCACCTGGAAGGTGTGCGGCAAGCCTCGCGGCAGCCACACCACGGCGCCCTCGCCGTGCACGGCTTCCGCATCGCCGCAGGACAGCCACACCTCGCCGGCGAGGATGTAGAACATCTCGTCTTCGGCGTCGTGCATGTGCAGCGGCGGAGCGAAGTTGCGCGGACCGAGGAACTCGACAACCGACAGCGCGCCATCGGTGTGCTCGCCGGTGAGCTTCGCCGTCTGCAGCGAGTTCAGCATGTGGAAGTGCTGACCGCCCTCGTGGGTGAGCAGTACAGGACTCATCGTCATGGACGACAAGCTAGCTCAGGCGGGCCATCCATCCGTGGGTGTCGGCGAAGGTACCGCGCTGGATACCGGTCAACGTGTCCCGAAGAGCCATCGTGATCTCGCCCGGCTCACCGTCGGCGATCGTGAACTCGCCTTCGCTGTGCTTGACATGCGACACCGGGGTGATCACCGCAGCGGTACCGCACGCGAACACCTCGGTGATCTCACCCGCGGCCGCCTTCTTCTGCCACTCGTCGACGTCGATCTTGCGCTCCTCGACGGCGAACCCCGCGTCAGTTGCCAACTGCAGCAACGAATCTCGCGTGATGCCGGGCAGCAGCGCGCCGCTGAGCTCCGGTGTGACAAGACGGGCCGAACCGCCGCTGCCGAACACGAAGAACAAGTTCATGCCGCCCATCTCTTCGATGTAGCGGCGTTCGATCGCATCCAGCCACACCACCTGGTCGCATCCGTTCTCGGCGGCCTGGGCCTGCGCGAGCAGCGAGGCCGCGTAGTTACCGCCGAACTTGGCTGCGCCGGTGCCACCGGGAGACGCCCGCACGTACTCGTGCGACAGCCACACGCTGACGGGTTTGATCCCGCGCGGGAAATAGGCCCCCGCCGGCGAACCGATCACCATGTAGCGGTATTCGTTCGCGGGCCGCACACCGAGCCCGGGTTCGGTGGCGAAGATGAAGGGCCGCAGGTACAGCGACTCCTCGCCGCCGGCGGGTGGCACCCACTGGCCGTCGACGGCGATCAGCTGGCGAAGCGATTCGATGAACAGCTCTTCCGGCAGTTCGGGGATGGCGATTCGGCGGCACGACGAGCGCAACCGCGCAGCGTTCGCCTCGGCGCGGAACGACACGATCGAGCCGTCGGCCCATCGGTAGGCCTTCAGGCCTTCGAAGACCTCCTGCGCGTAGTGCAGGACGATCGCCGAGGGGTCGAGCTCGATGGGGCCGTACGGGATGACGCGCGCGTTCTGCCAACCCTTTCCGTCCACGTAGTCGATCGAGACCATGTGGTCGGTGTGATAGCGGCCGAACCCCGGATTGGCCAGGATCTCGGCGCGTACCTCGTCACTCGCCGGGTTCGCGTTGCGATCGACGGTGAACTCGAGGCGGTCAGTCATGGGCCGATTGTATATCCGCCCGCTACCGAGTTTTTGCCTCGATGAAGGGCGGCTTGACGACTTCACATTCGACCCTCCGACCGCGCACATCGACTTCCACCCGCGCACCGTCGGCGACCTCGTGATCGGTGTCGAGCAAAGCCAGCGCGATGCCGACTTTCAAACTCGGAGAGAACGTTCCCGACGTTGTCACCCCGATCGGGGTATCGCCGTCGAACACGGTGAGATCGGATCGCAGCACTCCCCTTCCGACCGCCCGCAGTCCGCGAAGCAGCCGCTTCGACCCGGCCTCTTTCTCGGCCAGCAAGGTGTCGCGACCCCAGAACGAGTCCTTCTTCCAGCCGATGGCCCAGCCGCAGCGGGCCTGCAGCGGTGAGATCTCCAGCGACAACTCGTGGCCGTGCAGCGGATAGCCCATCTCGGTGCGCAGCGTGTCGCGGGCGCCGAGCCCGGCCAGCTGGCCGCCTGCCGCCGATACCGCGTCGACGAGCGCGTCGAACACCGTCGCCGCCTCGTCCCATGCCGGAAGCAGCTCGTAGCCGTGCTCGCCGGTGTAACCGGTGCGGCAGACGCGGACCTCGACACCGCGGAATTCCGCGTCGGCGTAGCCCATGTAGTCCATATCGGTCGGCAACCCGAGCGAGCCGACCACGTCGGCGGATTTGGGCCCCTGAACGGCGAGCACCGCCCGAGACCGGTGTTCGTCGGTGATCGTCAGCCCGTCGGGTGCGTTCTTCTGCAGCGCCGCGACGACGGCGGCGGTGTTGGCGGCGTTGGGCACCAGGAAGATGTCGTCATCGGAGACGTAGTAGGCGATCAGATCGTCGATGACGCCGCCGGATTCGGTGCAGCACAACGTGTATTGCGCCTTACCAGGTCCGATCTTGGACAGGTCGTTGGTGAGCGCGGAGTTGACGTATTCGGCGGCGCCTCGACCGCGAACCGACGCCTTGCCGAGGTGGCTGACGTCGAAAAGACCGACGGCGGTTCGGGTTGCGATGTGCTCACCCACCGTGCCTTGGTAGGACACCGGCATCAACCAGCCGGAGAACTCGGCGAAGCTGGCGCCGAGCTCGCGGTGCCGGTCTTCGAGGGGGCCGTGCAGGATTTCGCTCACGCCGAACCAGCCTAGTGGTGGCGTCGCTGCTGGCAGACTCCGGTGGGTGGTCGACTTCGATGCGCTCGAGGCCGCCGGAATCGCCAACGCGCGCGAGCGGGCCGCGCTGATCGAATACCTCGACGGCCTGGGGTTCACGGCCGAGGAGATGGTCGAGGCCGAACGACACGGCCGGCTGTTCGGGCTGGCCGGCGACGCGCTGCAGCGGTCCGGTCGGCCGATCTACACGCTGCGGCAAGCGGCGAGTGAGCTGGGCGTCTCCGCCGACGAGCTGACCAGGGCCTGGCACGCCCTCGGGCTGAGCGCACCCGACACCGACGAGCCGGTCTTCAGCCGGATCGACGTCGACGGGTTGGGCTCCTGGGTGGCGATGAAGACCGCCGTCGGCGACGACGCGACGATGACGCTGCTTCGGGTGCTCGGCGGGTCGATGGCCCGCGTCGCCGAGGCCGGCTCGACGGCGATCCGCGTCGGCATGCCCGACATTCAGATGGAGCACACCGCCGACGAATTCGTCACCGCGCAGGCCTACCGCCGGGTCGGAGAGTTCATCCCGCGCCTCGGCGTGCTCATCGACTCGGTGTTCCGGCACCACACCGTCAGCGCCCGCACCTATTTCGAGGGTGTCGTACGCGACACCACGGCGAGCGTGATCTGCGGCATCGGGTTCGCCGACCTCACCGGCTTCACCTCGCTCAGCCAGGAACTCAGCGCGGCCGAACTGTCCAACCTGCTCGTCGAGTTCGCCTCCGCGGTCAGCGATGTGGTGCTCTCCGACGGCGGGCGGATCGTGAAGTTCATCGGTGACGAGGTGATGTGGGTGAGCCCCACTCCGGAGAAGCTCGCGAAGGTGGCGTTCGATCTGGTCGATCACCAGGAGGCGCGCAAGGCCGGCCTGCAGGTGCGTGCCGGTCTGGGCTACGGCTCGGTCCTCGCGATTGCCGGCGACTACTTCGGGACGCCGGTCAACCTGGCGGCCCGACTGGTGGGGGCCGCCGCGCCCGGGCAGATCCTCGTGTCGACCGATGTCCGCGACGAACTCGCGGAATGGCCAGCCGATCACCAGGAACCTCTGATGCTCAAGGGTTTCGATGCCCCGGTCACGGCCTACGACCTGCACGTGTCGCCCTGACCGATAGGCTCGACGCCCGTGAGCCCTGCAATCCCTGGTTATCAAGCCCCAGCCGTCACCGTCAGCTCGTCGCTTCCCAAGCGCAAGGCCGACAAGGCGGTGCTGATCGTGCCCGTGGTCAGCGGGGGTGACGACGACGCGAAGGCGACCGTCGTCGCCAGTCCCTTCCTCGACGCCGAGGCCGTCGGCGAGATCGAGGTCGCCCTCGAGTCGCTCGGGGCCAAGGGCGGATCCGAACAGGTGACACGGGTGGTGGCGCCGTCCCTTCCGGTGGGCAGCGTGCTCGCGGTCGGCCTCGGCAAGGACCGTGACGAGTGGCCATCGGACCTGATCCGGCGCGCCGCAGGCGTGGCCGCCAGATCGCTGAACGGCACCGAGGCGGTCATCACCACGCTGTCGGACATCGATCTGGAAGCGGCCGTCGAGGGCCTGATCCTCGGCGCGTACCGGTTCAGCGAGTTCCGCAGCGAGAAGACCGCCCCGAAGGACAAGGGCCTACGCGAGATCACCGCGTTGTCCGAGGACAAGAAGTCGAAGGCAATAGCGCAACGGGCCACGGACATCGCCGCCGCGGTCGCCACCGCACGCGACTTCGTCAACACTCCCCCGTCGCACCTCTTCCCCGACGAATTCGCCAAGCGCGCAAAGGCTTTGGCCGAGGCCGCCGGTCTCGAGGTCGAGGTGCTCGACGACAAGGCGCTGGCCAAGGCCGGCTACGGCGGCCTGATCGGCGTCGGCAAGGGGTCCTCGCGTCCGCCGCGGCTGGTTCGGCTGGTCCACAAGGGCGCCAAACGAAAGGGCAAGCGCGTCGCGCTGGTCGGCAAGGGCATCACCTTCGACACCGGCGGCATCTCGATCAAGCCCGCCGCCAACATGCACCACATGACGTCGGACATGGGCGGCGCTGCGGCCGTGATCGCCACCGTGGTGCTGGCCGCCAAGCAGAACCTGCCGATCGACGTGATCGCGACCGTGCCGATGGCCGAGAACATGCCGTCGGCGACGGCGCAGCGGCCCGGCGACGTGCTGACCCAGTACGGCGGCATCACGGTCGAGGTGCTCAACACCGACGCCGAGGGCCGGTTGATCCTCGCCGATGCGATCGTGCGGGCCTGCGAGGACAATCCCGACTACCTGATCGAGACCTCCACGCTGACCGGTGCGCAGACCGTCGCGCTCGGCTCGCGCACCCCCGGTGTGATGGGATCGGACGAATTCCGCGACCGGGTCGCCAAGCTGTCGCAGGAGGTCGGCGAAAACGGTTGGCCGATGCCGCTTCCCGAGGAACTCAAGGACGATCTGAAGTCGACGGTCGCCGACCTGGCCAACGTCAGCAGCTCGCGGTATGCGGGCATGTTGGTCGCGGGCACGTATCTGCGTGAGTTCGTCGCCGACGGCGTCGACTGGGCGCACATCGACATCGCGGCGCCCGCCTACAACACCGGCGGCCCATGGGGTTACAACGGCAAGGGCGGCACTGGTGTGCCGACCCGCACGATGTTCGCGGTGCTCGAGGACATAGCCGCGAGCGGCTGATCTGGCAGTAGCCGCGAGCGGCTGACCGAGCCTGGGCCGCGAGCGGTTAAACGAGCTTCTGCCGCGCTGTGCTGCGCATGATCTGCGGTGCGACCCGCGAGGTGCCGTAGAGCAGGTACGCCTCCGCGGTGATGGGCCGGATCGGTTTGTTCTTCCGCACCGCCGCCACGATCGCCTTGGCGGCCTTTTCGGGGCCGTGCCGCCGCAGCCGGAACCCACGCTGCAGTTGCTCCCGCCGGTGCTCGACCTGCTCATCGGGTTGGTTGGGCACGTCGAAGCGGGTGTTGGCGACGATGTTGGTGTCGGTGACACCGGGACAGATCGTGGTGAGACCGACGCCCGCGCCGTCGAGTTCGGCGCGCAGGCAGTCGGAGAACATGAAGACGGCGGCCTTGGATGTGCAGTAGGCGTTCAACGACTTCGACGGCGAGTACGCCGCCATCGAGGCGACGTTGACGATGTGCCCGCCTGTGCCGCGCTCGACGAGACGTTTGCCAAATGCCCTGCAGCCGTTGACAACACCGCCGAGATTGATGTCGAGCACCCGCTCCCACTGGTTGGCGGGGGTGTCGAGGAACTCGCCCCCGTGGCCCACTCCGGCGTTGTTGACGACGACGTCGGGCACCCCGTGCTCGGTGCACACCTGCTCGGCGAAATGTTCGACGGCGGCCGCGTCGGACACGTCGAGCACGTAGGCGTGCGCGACACCGCCGCGCTCGGCGATCTGGGCGGCGGTTTCCTTGACCGTGGCCTCGTCGATATCGCTGACGATGAGTTCGGCACCCTCGCGGGCGAACGCCAGCGCGGTCTGTCTGCCGATGCCGCTGCCCGCACCGCTGACGGACACCAGCGTGTCGCCGAATGCGTCGCGGTTGCGGCCGACCTCGGCGCGCGCCAATGCGCGGCTTGCGGGCTTGCCGTCGAGGTGGTCGATCAGTTCCTCGACAGCCGCGGCCAGCACCTGTGGATGCGACATGGGTGACCGGTGGCCGGCGTTGATGTCGCGGCGCCACAGCCGAGGCACCCAGCGCGACAGGTCGTCGAAACCGTGCGGCCGCACCACCGGGTCGTTCGCGGCGACGATCAACTGCACGGGCACGCTGACGTAGCGGTCGGCGGGGAACCTCGTCGGCGGCGAAACCACGAGCGAGCGGTAGATCTTCAGCGAGTTCACCAGATCGCTGACCGCGGTGTCGCTGCGGAAGCGCTGCTCGGCGGGTACCCCGTCGGTCAGCAGTTTGTTGCCGCTCGCGCGCATCAGGCGGGTGAACACCGCGGGGGCGATCACCGGCGCCGCGAACGGATACCAGTACGTCAGCCGCAGGATCCGGTCGATCGCGCGGCCGAACTGCACGGGCCGATACGGCCGCTTGAGGCTCTCGAGTATGTAGCCGCCGTAGTGGGCGGTGCCGGGACCCGACGCCGACGTGAACGACGCGACGCGGTCGGCACTGCCGGGCCTGCTCAGGTACTCCCAGGTGGCCACCGAGCCCCAGTCGTGGCCGAGAAGGTGGACGCGCTCACCCCGGCCGACCGCGGCGATCACCGCGCCGACATCGTCGCCGAGCTTCGGAATCGTGTATGCCGAAACCTGTTTCGGCACAGAGGAGTTGCCGACGCCGCGACTGTCGTAACGGACGATGCGAAATCGCTTGTCCAGCCGGGAGACAACACCGTCCCACAGCACATGCGAATCGGGCCAGCCGTGGGCCATGACGATCGTCGGCCCGTCGGGGTTGCCCTGCTCGTAGACGGCGATGCGAACGCCATCGGTGCTGTCGACGTAGCGTTCGGCGACCGGGTCCCCCACGATCGCCTACCCTAACGGTCCTCTAACTCCCGGCGGGCCGCGCGTTCGCGTTCGATGCGGCGACGCGCGTCGTAGTCGCGCATGCGCTGCGGGTAGCCGACCTTCTGCACGTCATAGACAGGAATCTTCAAGCGCTCGCCCAGGCGTCGTGCGCCCGCAACGCCGCCCGTCCGCCGCCGTGTCCACTCGCCGTCGCTGGCCACCAGCACGACGGTGAGGTCCGTGACCGTCGTCTTCGGCTCGATGTAGCCCTCGACGCCTCTGCGTTGGGCCACCCATTGCCGCATGTAGGCCAGGTCGGCCGCGGGATCATTGCCGCTCGCCCGCGTCGAGCGACCGCGCCGAAACCTGTCGAACAGTCCCAACCGGGTCGTACTCCTTCCGGGGCGCGCTCGCTCCACCTCTATCGATAGTGCCAGAGCAAAAGCTCGCCAGGTCTGGGGCGAGCGGCGCGGCGCGACATGACAGGATGGGAACCGGCATTCGAATCCGTGACGACCAACCGTTCGAGGGAGTCAACAGACATGGCAACTTCCGTCCAGATGCCGGCACTCGGTGAGAGCGTCACCGAGGGAACGGTCACCCGCTGGCTGAAGCAAGAGGGTGACACGGTGGAGGTGGATGAGCCACTGCTGGAGGTCTCGACCGACAAGGTCGACACCGAGATCCCGTCCCCGGCATCAGGCGTGCTGAAGAAGATCGTCGCCCAGGAGGACGACACCGTCGAGGTCGGCGGCGAACTGGCGGTGATCGGCGACGCCGACGAGGACGCCGGCGGAGGCGGCGAGGAGCCGAAGTCCGAAGAGCCCGCCGAAGAGGAGAAGCCGGCCGAGGAGCCCGCCGCGCAGCCCGAACCGGCCGCCGAGGAACAAGAGGAACCCGCCGAGGAACCCGAGGCGAAGCCCGCGGCGTCATCGGGAGGGGGCGACGCCACCCCGGTGTTGATGCCCGAACTCGGCGAGTCGGTCACCGAGGGTACCGTCACGCGCTGGCTGAAGAAGGTCGGCGACAGCGTCGAGGTGGACGAGCCGCTGGTCGAGGTGTCCACCGATAAGGTCGACACGGAGATCCCCTCGCCCGTGGCGGGCACGCTGCTCGTCATCATTGCCGAAGAGGACGACACCGTCGCCGTCGGCGGCGAACTGGCCAAGATCGGTTCCGCCGATGCGGCGCCCGCCGAGAAGCCCGAGCCCAAGCCCGAACCCAAGGAAGAGCCGAAGCAGGAAGCCGAACCGGAGCCCGAACCTGAACCCGAACCGGAGCCGGAACCGGAACCGAAGCAAGAGGCCAAGCCCGAACCCAAACCCGAACCCAAACCGGAACCGAAGCCCGAACCCAAGCCGGCGCCGCAGGCGGACGCGGAACCGTCGGGTGACGGCGCTCCGTACGTGACGCCGCTGGTGCGAAAGTTGGCCGCCGAGAACGACATCGACCTCGCCTCGGTCAAGGGCACCGGTGTCGGTGGGCGCATCCGCAAGCAGGACGTGCTTGCCGCGGCCGAAGCCAAGAAGGCGCCTGTGCAGGAGGCTCCTGCCGCCGCGAAGGCGCCTGCACCCGCGGCCAAGGCGGAGCCCGCCTCTGCGCTGGCGCATCTGCGCGGCACCACGCAGAAGGCCAGCCGCATCCGACAGATCACGGCCAAGAAGACGCGCGAATCCCTGCAGGCGACAGCGCAGTTGACGCAGACGCACGAGGTCGACATGACCAAGATCGTGGCGCTGCGCGCGCGGGCCAAAGCCAGCTTCGCCGAGCGGGAAGGCGTCAACCTGACATATCTGCCGTTCTTCGCGGTCGCCGTCGTCGATGCGTTGAAGGCCCATCCGAACATCAACGCCAGCTACAACGAGGAAACCAAGGAGATCACCTACTACGACGCCGAGCATCTCGGTTTCGCGGTGGACACCGAGCAGGGTCTGCTGTCGCCGGTGATTCACAACGCCGGGGACCTGTCACTGGCCGGTCTGGCGCGGGCGATCGCCGATATCGCCGAGCGCGCGCGGTCAGGCAACCTCAAACCCGATGAGCTGTCCGGCGGCACGTTCACCATCACCAACATCGGCAGCCAGGGCGCGTTGTTCGACACTCCGATCCTGGTTCCGCCGCAGGCGGCGATGCTGGGCACCGGCGCAATCGTCAAGCGGCCCAGGGTGGTACTCGACGATGCGGGCAACGAGTCGATCGGCGTGCGCTCGATCTGTTATCTGCCGCTGACCTACGACCACCGGCTGATCGACGGCGCGGACGCCGGCCGCTTCCTGACCACGATCAAGCGTCGCCTCGAAGAGGGCTCTTTCGAGGCGGATCTGGGGCTGTAGGGCGCAGTGGCCACCGTTGCAATTGCGGGGTCCTCGGGACTGATCGGTTCGGCGTTGGTCTATGCGCTGCGCGCGACAGACCATCAGGTGGTGCGCATCGTGCGCCGCGAGCCGGCGAATTCCGATGAGATCTACTGGAATCCGGACACCGGCGAGTTCGACGCAGCCGCGCTCCGCGGCGTCGACGCGGCGGTCAACATGTGCGGCGTCAACGTCGGCGCCAAGCGGTGGTCGGGCGCGTTCAAACAGAGCTTGCGCGACAGTCGAATCGACCCGACCGAGGTGCTGTCCCAGGCGGTCGCGGATGCCGGGGTCGGGGTGCTGGTCAACGCCAGCGCGGTGGGCTATTACGGCGACACCGGCAGCCGGGTCGCCGACGAGACGGCGCCGCAGGGCCGCGGGTTTCTCGCGCAGTTGTGCCGCGACTGGGAGGCGGCGACGGCGCCCGCCCAACAGGCGGGCGTCCGCGTGGTGCTGACCCGCACCGGTGTGGTGTTGTCGCCGCGGGGCGGGATGCTGAGCAGGCTGCGGCCGCTGTTCTCCCTCGGCCTCGGCGCCCGCCTCGGCAGCGGCCGCCAGTACATCCCGTGGATCAGCCTGGAGGACCAGATCCGCGCGCTGATGTTCGCGATCCAGACCGAGGAGGTGTCGGGTGCCGTGAACTTCACCGGGCCCGCGCCGGTGACCAACGCCGAGTTCACCTTCGCGATGGGCCGGGTGCTGAACCGGCCGACGCCGCTGATGGCGCCGGGGTTCGCGCTGAAGGCACTGTTGGGCGAGTTCGCGGAGGAAGGCCTGCTCGGCGGGCAACGGGCCATTCCGGCTGCGCTGGAACGGGCGGGCTACGAGTTTCGCCACCACACCGTCGGCGAGGCGCTGGCCTACGCCACGAGTACCGTCGAATGGTGAGCTCGATCCGGTCGCACACGTCACCCGTCGAGGTGCGGCGCCTCGGCACGATCGACTACGAGGACGCGTGGACGCTGCAGCGCGAACTCGCCGACGCGCGCGTCGCCGGCGGGCCGGACACACTGCTGCTGCTCGAGCACCCGTCGGTGTACACGGCGGGCAAGCGCACGCTGCCGGAGGAACGTCCGATCGACGGAACCCCCGTCGTCGACACCGACCGCGGCGGCAAGATCACCTGGCACGGGCCGGGGCAGCTGGTCGGCTATCCGATCACCGGACTGGCCGAACCGCTCGACGTGGTGAATTTCGTTCGGCGCCTTGAAGAATCGTTGATCCACGTGTGCCGTGAGCTCGGGCTGCAGACCGGCCGGGTGGACGGGCGGTCGGGCGTCTGGGTGCCTGCCGACGCACGAGGCCCGGCCAGGAAGGTGGCCGCGATCGGGGTGCGGGTTTCGCGGGCGATCACCCTGCACGGTTTCGCGCTGAACTGTGACTGCGACCTCAACGCGTTCTCCTCGATCGTGCCGTGCGGCATCTCCGATGCCGGGGTCACTTCGCTGACGGCCGAACTCGGTCATCACGTCGGCGTCGACGACGTCATCGACCGTGTGACGACGGCCGTGTGCGACGCCCTCGACGGCCGCCTGCAGGTAGCGTTGAAGTCGTGACTGTCGCTCCGGAAGGCCGCAAGCTGCTGCGTCTCGAGGTGCGTAACGCCGAGACTCCGATCGAGCGTAAGCCGCCGTGGATCAAGACCCGCATGAAGACGGGTCCGGAGTACACCGCACTGAAGAACCTGGTGCGCCGCGAAGGCCTGCACACCGTCTGCGAGGAAGCCGGCTGCCCCAACATCTACGAGTGCTGGGAGGACCGCGAGGCGACGTTTCTGATCGGCGGCGAGCAGTGCACGCGGCGCTGCGACTTCTGCCAGATCGACACCGGAAAGCCCGCCGACCTGGACCGCGATGAGCCGCGCCGCGTCGCCGAGAGCGTCGCCTCGATGGGGCTTCGGTACGCCACCGTGACCGGGGTTGCCCGCGACGACCTGCCCGACGGCGGCGCCTGGCTGTACGCCGAGACGGTGCGCTACATCAAGAAGCTCAACCCCGACACCGGCGTGGAGCTGCTGATCCCCGACTTCAACGGCGAGCCCGCGCTGCTCGAGCAGGTTTTCGAGGCACGCCCGGAAGTGTTGGCGCACAACGTCGAAACGGTGCCCCGGATTTTCAAGCGGATCAGGCCCGCGTTCCGCTACGACCGCAGCCTCGCGGTGCTGACGGCCGCCCGCGACTACGGGCTGGTGACCAAGAGCAACCTGATCCTCGGCATGGGCGAGACGATCGACGAGGTGCGCACGGCGCTGAGGGACCTGCTCGACGCCGGCTGCGACATCGTCACGATCACCCAGTACCTACGGCCCTCGGTCCGCCACCACCCGGTCGAGCGGTGGGTCCACCCCGACGAGTTCGTCGAGCTTGCGACGTTCGCCGAGGAGTTGGGCTTCGCCGGTGTGCTGGCCGGACCGCTGGTGCGGTCGTCCTACCGGGCCGGGCGCCTCTACTCGCAGGCAGCGGGGTCGAGGGCTTCGCAGCCACCCGTATCCTGAACTAATGGCTAAGACCCGCAACAAAGCCGAGCTGAAGGCCGCGAAGGCCGAGGCGAAGGCTGCTCGCAAAGAGGCATCCAAGCAGCGCCGTAGCCAGCTGTGGCAGGCGTTCCAGATCCAGCGCAAGGAGGACAAGCGCCTTCTGCCGTACATGATCGGCGCGTTCGTGCTGATCGTGGCTGCTTCCGTGGTGGCTGGGCTGTTCGCGGGTGGGTTCACGATGTACACGCTGATTCCGCTCGGCGTGATGCTCGGCGCGCTGGTGGCGTTCGTCATCTTCGCGCGCAGGGCGCAGAAGTCGGTCTACCGGAAAGCCGAGGGGCAGGCCGGTGCGGCGGCGTGGGCGCTGGAGAACCTGCGCGGCAAATGGCGGGTCACCCCGGGCGTCGCAGCCACCGGCCATCTGGACGCGGTGCACAGGGTGATCGGCAGGCCCGGGGTGATATTCGTCGGCGAGGGCTCCCCCTCGCGGGTCAAACCCCTACTGGCACAAGAGAAGAAGCGCACGGCACGGCTCGTCGGCGAGGTCCCGATCTACGACGTCGTGATCGGCAACAGCGAGGGCGAGGTCCCGCTGGGCAAGCTGGAGCGTCACCTCAACAAGCTGCCGGCCAACATCACCGTCAAGCAGATGGACGCGCTGGAGTCGCGGCTGATCGCACTGGGCAGCAAGGTCGGCCCGGCGGCGATGCCGAAGGGCCCGATGCCGAACGCGGCCAAGATGCGGGGTATCCAGCGCACGGTGCGCAGGCGCTAGCCCTAACGCCGGACGACGGCGGTGTTCGTCAGCCGGTCGTGCAGTCCGCGCAAATCGGTGTCGGTGAACAGCGGCGGTATCACCAGCGCGATCAGCAGCCCGCGGGCCAGGGCCCGGCCGATGCCGACGTGTTGCCTGTTGTCCACGGGGACGACGAGCAGGCCGAGAGCGTACTGGCCGGGGGTGAACCCGAAGAGCCGGACGGACACCACGCCGAGCACGAGCCAGACGACCAGCACCGCGGTGGACAAAACCTGCAGGCTGATCCAGCCGAATGACATGATCAGCGCGGCCAGCCCATAGGCGATCAGCCAGTCGACAAACAGTGCGCCGATGCGCCTTCCCATCCGCGCCAGCGATCCAGCACCGCTCTGGGGTAGACCCAGCCGCTGACCTGGATAATCATTAGGGCGTTGGTCCGTGGGGCCCGGCCCGACGGGAGGCGGTCCGGACAGCCAGGAACCGAAGCTGGATGGCATGGGTCCAGCATAGGTCTGGCGGAATTGCGTAACTTCGGCGCAACATGCGGTTGACTGCCGTGCAACATCGTGTCCATAGCGTCATGCGGCGGGTTAACCAGACATAAGGAGAGTCTTCAGTGGCAGAAAAGACCGCCGACGATGTCATGAAGCAGATCAAGGACGAGGAAGTCGCCTATGTCGACATCCGGTTCTGCGATCTGCCGGGCGTCGTCCAGCACTTCTCGATCCCTGCGTCGGCGTTCGACGAGAGCGTTTTCGAGGACGGTTTGGCGTTCGACGGTTCGTCGGTGCGCGGCTTCCAGTCCATTCACGAGTCGGACATGATGTTGCTGCCGGACCCCGCGACGGCCCGCATCGACCCGTTCCGTGAAGCGAAGACGCTGAACCTCAACTTCTTCGTGCACGACCCGTTCACTCGCGAGGCGTACTCGCGCGACCCGCGCAACGTGGCCCGCAAGGCGGAGAACTACCTGGCCAGCACCGGTATCGCCGACACGGCATACTTCGGCGCCGAGGCTGAGTTCTACATCTTCGACTCGGTGAGCTTCGACTCGCAGATGAACGGCACGTTCTACGAGATCGACTCCGAGGCCGGCTGGTGGAACACCGGTGAGCCGTTCGAGTCCGACGGCAGCCCCAACCGCGGCTACAAGGTCCGCCCGAAGGGTGGCTACTTCCCCGTCGCGCCGTACGACCACTTCGTGGATCTGCGCGACCAGATGTGCACCAACCTGCAGAACGCGGGCTTCACCCTGGAGCGCGGCCACCACGAGGTCGGCACCGCAGGCCAGGCGGAGATCAACTACAAGTTCAACACGCTGCTGCACGCAGCCGACGACTTGCTGTTGTTCAAGTACATCATCAAGAACACCGCGTGGCAGGCGGGCAAGACGGTGACGTTCATGCCGAAGCCGCTGTTCGGCGACAACGGCTCGGGTATGCACTGCCACCAGTCGCTGTGGAAGGACGGCAGCCCGTTGTTCCACGACGAGTCCGGCTACGCCGGCCTGTCGGACACGGCTCGCCACTACATCGGCGGCATCCTGCACCACGCCCCGTCGCTGCTGGCGTTCACCAACCCGACGGTGAACTCCTACAAGCGTCTGGTGCCGGGCTACGAGGCGCCGATCAACCTGGTGTACAGCCAGCGCAACCGCTCGGCGTGCGTGCGCATCCCGATCACGGGCAACAACCCGAAGGCCAAGCGCCTCGAGTTCCGCTGCCCCGACAGCTCGGGCAACCCGTACCTGGCGTTCGCGGCGATGATGATGGCCGGCCTGGACGGCATCAAGAAGAAGCTCGAGCCGCAGGCCCCGGTCGACAAGGACCTCTACGAGCTGCCGCCGGACGAGGCCGCCAGCATTCCGCAGGCGCCGACGTCGCTCTCGGCGGTGATCGACAAGCTCGAAGAGGATCACGAATACCTCACCGAGGGTGGGGTTTTCACCGAGGACCTGATCGAGACGTGGATCTCCTACAAGCGGGAGAACGAGATCATGCCCATCCAGATCCGTCCTCACCCCTACGAGGTTGCGCTGTACTACGACGTGTAAGTCGTCGGTTCGGGAAGCCGGGTGTGCGCTTGCGCCGCCCGGCTTTCGCCGTCTTGTCCAAAATCAGCTGCGCACAGCAAAGCCGCCGTACTCTGTCGGAGTCTTCACCGCAGTGAGTTCGGAGTGCACCATGAGCGACGACCTGGCCCGGAAGAAATTCACGGAGCTCAAAGAGCGTGCGGGGGGACGCGCCTCGTCATCGAGGGGCCGAACCGTGTGTTCATCCCCGATGCGGAACTCGACGAGTTCTGGGCGAGCCTGGAACCGGCCTCGATCGACTTCATGATCGGCGAGTGGATCGGCGGCGAGTTCGACACCGGCCACCGGGAGAACGCGACGCTGTCTACGATCAACTTCTTCGGCAAGACGTTCAATTCGGCGTTCGACGTCAAGCCGCTGATCTGCCTGGACGATGACGGCAACAAGTATTCGAACACCGTGAACGGCGAAGGCAGCCTCTGGATGGAGGAGTTCCGCGGCGAGGTGACCGCATCGATGGTGTTCGACGGGCAGCCGGTGCACGACCACTTCAAGAAGATCGACGACAACGCCGTGATGGGAATCATGAACGGCAAGAACGCGCTCGACGAGGGTCGCTACGCCTACTTCTATCTCGAACGGGTGTAGACCGTATCGCCGCGCGCCGCTTCGGCGTTAGGGTCAGCTATGACCAACCTGGACGCCCGCTTAGCGGGTTATCACTCTCCTGTTTTGAGCGCATTCCGCATCATCTTTGGTCTGCTCTACACGATTCACGGCTCGCAGAAACTGTTCGGCTGGCCGGTCCCCGCCCCGGGCGGGACGGCAGAGGTCGGCGCCTGGCCGTTCTGGTGGGCGGGCCTGATCGAGTTCGTGCTCGGCATCCTGATCACGCTGGGCCTGTTCACCCGGATCGCGGCGTTCATCGCGTCGGGCGAGATGGCGTTCGCGTACTTCTATCAGCACTGGCCGCCGCTGAAGGGTGGCGAGACGGCGAGCTTCTGGCCGATCGCCAACGGCGGTGAACTGGCGATCATGTTCTGCTTCGCGTTCCTATTGCTTGCGACGACGGGTGCGGGCACGTTGTCCGTCGATGCGCGCCGTCGGGGCTACGGGCGAACCGCCGGAACAGCCGCGCCGCGTCGAGGGTTCGGCCGCTTCCGTCGATAGCAGCACCCTGATGCGGGCGCTATCGGTCTAGCCCGAGGTCCTTGCGGAAGCGCTTCATCCCGTCGATCTTCTCAGTCGGACTGGCGTCGGGGCCTGCGTAGAACATCCACGGCATCGTGATGATGCCGCCGATGCCGCCGGCTTCGGCGCGCTCGTAGTGCTCGGGCATGAACGCGTCCGTCAACGGCGTCAGCACGGTGAAGTCGTCCATCGACAGGCCTTCCGCGGCACGCAACTCACGTATGCGCGAAACGCGAACCAGCGCTTCGTCGGTCGAGATCAGATCGCCGATCCAGCCGTCGTTGCGCGCCGCCCGCCGCAGCGCCACATCGGACAGCCCGCCGACATAGATCGGAATGGGAGGCGGCGTCGGTTCCATCTCCAGCCGCGGCGCCTGATAGAAGTCCCCGTCGAACGACGTCCAGCCCGGTGACCACAGCGCGCGAAACAGCTGCAGCATCTCGTCGGTCCGCTTGCCACGGCGTTCGAACTGCTGACCCATCAACTCGAACTCTTCTCGGCACCAACCTACGCCGATGCCGAGCTCTACCCGGCCGTCCGACAGATACGCCGCGGTGCCGATCCCCTTGGCCGCCGCGTACGGGTCACGCATCGCCGGGATGTACACCGTCGTCACGAACTTCACCCGCGTCGTCACAGCAGCCATCGCGCCGACCAACACCCACGGATCCGGCCAGTCCGTGAACGCCTCCCAGCGGCGCTTCCCGTCGCGCGTGTACGGATACGGCGTTGCCAGCGTCTCGAGGTTGATCACATGGTCGGGAATCCCGATACCGTCGTACCCCAGATCGTCGGCGGCCCTGGCGATCTCGACCGCTTCCTTGGTCTCCCGGAAGGCGATGCTGACGTAGAACTTCACCCGGCGTCCCGCGCCCAGGCCGGCTTGATGAAGATGCCCTCCGCTTCGACCGTCTTACCCTCAGCGTCGCTCATGTGTCCGCTGACGAACGTCTTGTAGCCGTCCGTACGCTCGATCGCCGCCTCCACCCGCAGCCTGCCCAGCGGGGTGCCGCGCAGATACCGCAACGTGATCGTCCCGGTGAACTTCGGCTGGGTGAGACCATCGCTCGCAGCCTCACCCATCACCTGGTCGAGCACCAACGCCAGCACACCGCCGTGTACCCAACCCGGCGGACCCTGGTACGCGTCGTCCAGCTCGAACTCGCTCCACCACAGACCATCCGGCTCTGTGTGCATCACGAGCGGCGGCGCGATCGCGTTCCGGAATCCCGTCACCGGGTTGCCCCACACGACGGGGCGTCCGCCCACCGCGAAGCGCATCTGCGGCGAATCGCCCTCGCCGCCGAGCTTTTCGATGGCGGCCTCGATCAGCTCTTGCGCCTCTCGCAACGCGTTCTCGTCGGCGGCGTTGCGAATTCCTGCCTTCATGAGGCGTCGCACCGACTGCGTAAACGGCGAGTACAACGCCTTCAGTCGTGCATGCTCGCCGGCACTGATCTCCTCGAAGGAGAAGTCGATCGACTCAGTCACGTGCGCTAACCACCAAAGACCTTTCGTACCACCGTCTTCGCGCGACGGGTCACCCGCAGATAATTGTCGAGGAATTCGCCCCCGTCGTCGCTCGGCCAGCCCGCGGCCAGCGCGACCGCATTGAGCTGCTTACCGGGACCCGGCAGTTGGTCAGTTGGCTTGCCCCGCACCAATACCAGCGCGTTGCGCGCCCGCGTCGCCGTCAGCCACGCCTCCCGCAGAAGCTCGACATCGCTCTCGGCGATCAACTCGGCCGCACCGATCGCGTCCAACGTCTGCAGCGTCGACGTGTTGTGCAGCGCGGGAATCTTGTGCGCATACCGAAGCTGCAACAGCTGAACCGTCCACTCGATGTCAGCCAACCCCCCACGGCCGAGCTTGGTGTGCGTGTTGGGATCCGCACCGCGCGGCAGCCTTTCGGAATCCACCCGCGCCTTGATCCGCCGGATCTCCTGCACGGCCTCGGCCGACACCCCGCCCCTCGGGTAGCGGGTCTCGTCGACCATCAACAGGAATCGCTCGCCGAGGTCCGGGTCGCCCGCCACCCGGTGCGCCCGCAGCAGCGCCTGGATCTCCCACGGTTGCGCCCACTGCCTGTAGTACGCCGCGTACGACGACAGCGTCCGCACCAGCGAGCCGTTGCGGCCCTCCGGCCGCAGCCCCGCATCGACCTCCAAGGGCGGGTCCGCAGACGGCGTCCCGAGCAGCGAGCGCACCTGCTCGGCGACCGTGATGGACCAACGGACAGCGGCGGATTCGTCGACACCCTCGACGGGCTCACATACGAACATCACGTCGGCGTCGGAGCCGTATCCCAGCTCGCCGCCGCCGAGCCGACCCATTCCGATCACCGCGACGCGCGCAGGCGCTTCCTGGCCCGACGGTGTGTTCGCGCGAATCACCGCATCCAGCGCCGCCTGCAGCACCGCGACCCACACCGACGTCAGCGCCTTGCAGACGTCGGTGACTTCGAGCATCCCGAGCAGATCCGCCGACGCGACGCGGGCCAGTTCGCGTCTACGCAGCGTGCGAGCCGCCGCGATCGCCCGCACCGGGTCCGGATGCCGTCCCGCTGAGGCGATCAACGCCCGTGCCACCCCGTCGGGCTCGACCTCGAGCAGCTTCGGACCCGTCGGTCCGTCGGCATACTGCTGGATGACCTCGGGCGCGCGCATCAACAGGTCCGGCACATACGCCGACGTGCCGAGCACCTTCATCAGTCGCTTGGCCACCGCGCCCTCATCGCGCAGCGTGGACAGATACCACCGATGCTCGGACAGCTCCTCGCTGATCCTGCGGTACGACAACAGTCCGGCATCCGGATCGGGGGTGTCCGACAGCCAGTCCAGCAGCGTCGGCAGCAGCACCTGCTGCACCCGGCCGCGTCGACCGCTGGCGCCCGTCAGCGCCGCCAGATGCGTCAGTGCGCCCTTCGGGCTCTCGTATCCCAGTGCGGCGAGCTGACGTTCGGCCGCTTCCGGGGTCAGCATCGCCGGGTGGCCGACCCCCTCGAGCAGCGGCTGATAGAACAGCTTGGCGTGCAGCCGCGACACTCGGTGGTTCTGCCGCTTGAGCTCCTCGCGCAAGACCCCAAGTGAGTCGTGCTGCCCGTCAGGCCTCATGTGGGCCGCCCGCGCCAGCCAGCGCATCGCCTCGTCGTCGTCCTCGTCGGGCAGCATGTGCGTGCGCTTGAGCCTTTGCAGCTGCAGCCGGTGTTCGAGCAACCGCAGGAACTCATATGACGCGGTGAGGTTGGCCGCGTCGTCGCGACCGATGTATCCGCCCGCGCCCAAAGCGGCGAGCGCGTCGATCGTCGAGGCGACATGCAGCGATTCGTCGTTGCGGCCATGGACCAGTTGCAGCAGCTGCACCGCGAACTCGACGTCGCGCAGCCCGCCGGTGCCGAGTTTGAGTTCGCGGGTGCGTTCGTCGGCGGGCACCAAAGACTCGACGCGGCGGCGCATCGCCTGCACCTCGGCGACGAAGTCCTCGCGTTCGCACGCCGTCCACACCATCGGCATCAGCGCCGCGACGTACTCCTCCCCCAGCGCGGCGTCCCCCGCGGCGGGGCGCGCCTTCATCAACGCCTGGAACTCCCAGGTCTTGGCCCATCGTTGGTAATACGCGACGTGCGAGTCGAGCGTGCGGACCAGCTGGCCGTGCTTGCCCTCCGGCCGCAGTGCCGCGTCCACCTCGAAGAACGCCTCCGACGCGAACCTCATCATCTCGCCCGCGACCCGGGTGGTGACGGCGTCGGCCTCCTCGGCGACGAAGATGACGTCGACGTCGCTGACGTAGTTGAGTTCGCGGGCGCCACACTTGCCCATCGCGATCACGGCGAGCCGCGGCAGCGCACCGTCCTCCCCGCAGACCGTGCGCGTGGCCACCGTCAGTGCGGCGACCAGCGCGGCGTCGGCCAGATCGGACAGATGCTCACCGATCGCCGCGAACGGCAGCACCGGTTCGTTCTCCACGACCGGCGCGACATCGAGACCGGCGAGCACCAGCAGCCGATCACGGTAGAGCGTCCGCAGGACTGGAAGCGCTTCGCTTGTGCTACTTGCCGATTCGGCGACTTCGACGAACTTCGTCCGCAATTCGTCGACCGATGGCAGCGTCACATCACCGGCCAGCAGGTGCCACGACGCCGGATGCGCGACGAGGTGGTCGCCGAGGGCCAGCGACGAGCCGAGCACCGCGAACAGCCGCCCCCGCAGCGCTTTGTCCTTCAGCAGCGCTGCGTTGAGTTCGTCTGAGTCCTTGCCCGCGGCCTCGGCCAACCGCACCATCGTCCGAAGCGCGACGTCGGCGTTCGGGGCGCGCGACAGCGACCACAACAATTCGACGTGGGCGTCGGTGTTCCAGCCGAGTTGTTCCAGATCAGCAGGGGCCGTCGGTTCGACCAGCCCTAGCCGGCCAACGCTGGGCAGCTTCGGTCGCTGCGTCGCAGGTTTGGCCACACTTAGAAGTTATCGCAAACCCGAATCGGGCCCGTTTTCACGGCCGACTAAAGCGACAGATACGTCTTCAGCTCGAACGGCGTGACGTGGCTGCGGTAGTTCTCCCACTCGGCGCGCTTGTTGCGCAGGAAGAAGTCGAACACGTGCTCCCCCAACGCCTCAGCGACGAGTTCGGAGTTCTCCATCTCTGACAGCGCCACGCCGAGGCTGCCGGGCAGCTCGCGGTAGCCCATCGCGCGACGCTCCTCGGGCGTGAGGCTCCAGACGTTGTCCTCGGCCTGGGGGCCCAGCACATAGTTCTTCTCGACGCCGCGCAGGCCGGCGGCCAGCAGCACGGCGAACGTCAGGTACGGGTTGCACGCCGAATCGGGGCTGCGCACCTCGATGCGGCGCGACGACGCCTTGCGCGGCGTGTACATCGGCACCCGGACCAGTGCCGACCGGTTGGCGAATCCCCACGAGGCGGCCGTCGGGGCTTCCCCGCCGTGCACCAGTCGCTTGTAGGAGTTCACCCACTGATTGGTCACCGCGCTGATCTCGGTGGCGTGCTCCAGGATGCCCGCGATGAACGACTTCGCGGTGTCGGACAGTTGCAATGGGTCGTCGGCGCTGTAGAACGCGTTGGTCTCGCCTTCGAACAGGCTCATGTGGGTGTGCATGGCCGAGCCGGGGTATTCGGCGAACGGCTTGGGCATGAACGACGCCTTGACGCCGTCGCCCAGCGCGACCTCCTTGACGACGTACCGGAACGTCATCACGTTGTCGGCCATCGACAGCGCGTCGGCGTAGCGCAGGTCGATCTCCTGTTGGCCGGGCGCTCCCTCGTGGTGGCTGAACTCCACCGAGATCCCCATCGACTCCAGCGCGTCGATGGCGTGCCGGCGGAAGTTCGGCGCCGAGTCGTGCACGGCCTGGTCGAAATAGCCGCCGTTGTCGGCCGGCACGGGCGGCTGATCGTCCGGCCCCGGCTGCAGCAGGAAGAACTCGATCTCGGGGTGCACGTAGCAGGAGAAGCCCAGATCGCTGGCCTTGGCCAGTTGGCGGCGCAGCACGTGGCGCGAGTCCGCCCATGACGGCGAACCGTCCGGCATGGTGATGTCGCAGAACATCCGCGCGGAGTGGTGCTTACCCGAACTCGTGGTCCACGGCAGCACCTGGAACGTCGATGGGTCGGGCCTTGCGACGGTGTCGGATTCCGAGACCCTGGCGAATCCCTCGATCGATGAGCCGTCGAAGCCGATGCCCTCCTCGAAGGCTCCCTCCAGTTCGGCGGGCGCGATGGCGACCGACTTGAGGAATCCGAGAACGTCGGTGAACCACAACCGGACGAATCGGATATCCCGTTCTTCCAGCGTGCGGAGGACAAATTCCTTTTGCCGATCCATATCCGCAGCGTAGGTACCGGCTGTTAAATCCGTGTTACGGGGCTTATTCGACCTGACGCCGACTGGTCGCCTCGGACCTAGCAGCGCAGCCCCGGCGGCGGCTGCACGCCGTTGACCAGAAAATCGACCACAGCGGTGTCGACACAGGCGTCACCGTTGAAGACGACGGTGTGCTGCGTGCCATCGAAGGTGATCAGGCTGGCACCCAGCTGCCTGGCCAGTTCGACACCTCCCTCGTACGGCGTGGCCGGGTCATGGGTGGTGGAAACGACGACGACTTTGCCCGGTCCGGGTGAGACGGCAGGGCGGGGCGCGCTCGTCCCCTGCACCGGCCACAGCGCGCAAACATCACGGGGAGCGAAACCCGTGAAGGACCCGTAGCTCAGGAACGGCGCCACCTCTCTGCTTCTCTGGTCGGCGGCAACCCACACCGCCGGGTCGGTCGGGAACTGCGAGTTGGCGCACCTGATGCTGTAGAACGCGTCCTGCGAGTTCTGATAGTGGCCGTCGGGCCCGCGTTTGAGATAGTCGTCGGCGAGCAGCAGCAGGTCGCCCGGATCGGTCCCGCGTTGCAGCCCGAGCAGCCCGCTGGTGAGGAACTTCCAGTACTGCCGGGTGTAGAGGGCGTTGACGGTGCCGGTGATCGCATCCTGATAGCTCAGCCCGCGTGGGTCGGACGTCGCGGCCGGCTGCGTGACCAGCGGGTCGATCAACTGGTGGTAGCGGTCGACGAACTTCGTCGGGTCGGTGCCAAGGGGACAGTCTGTCGACTGCGCGCAGTCCGCGGCGTAGTCGTCGAAAGCCGTTTGGAACCCTGCCAATTGGCGCAGGTTCTCCTCGATCGGATCCAGGCTGGGGTCCACCGCGCCGTCGAGGACCATCGCTCGGATGCGGTCGGGGAAGGCTTCGGCGTACGCCGCGCCGATTTCGCTGCCGTAGGAGAACCCGAGATAGTTGATCTGGTTTTCGCCGAGCGCGGCGCGCACCACGTCCATGTCCTGCGCCGTCGGGGCGGTGCCCACGTTGGCGAGGAATTCCACGCCGACGCGGTCGGCGCACTTCTGCGCGAAGTCCCGGTAGACCGCTTCGATGTGCGCGACACCGGCTTGGCTGTAGTCGGCGTTCGGTTCCCGGCGATAGGCGTCGAATTCGGCGTCGGTGCGGCACCGCAGTTCCGGCGTGGAATGCCCGACGCCGCGGGGGTCGAAGCCGACCAGATCGAACCTGCGGCCGATTTCGGTGTCCGCCAACGCCGCGCCCATCCCGGCGGCGGTGTCGACCGCCGAGGCGCCCGGCCCGCCGGGGTTCACCATCAACACCCCGATCCGGTCACCGCTCGCCGGTATCCGGATCACGGCCAACTGCGCCTGTGCGCCTTCGGGATTGGCGTAGTCGACGGGAACCGACACGGTGCCGCACTGTGCGGTCGGGATAGCGGCGGTGCTCCCGACGAACCGGTCGCAGCCGTCCCAGACCGGTGCCTGGCCGTATGTCTGTGTCGCTGTCCCCTCGGGTGTCGCCGACGCGGTGGGACTCGCGAGAACCGCGGTCAGCGCGCACGCCAGCAGCGCCGTTCCGCTCCTCCCCACCCGCCACATGGCTGTCATCGTCGCATGCTCCTCACAGGTGGAGCGCATCCGCAACCGGACAGTGACCGTTCGGAGACCTTGACGTGCCCAGGAGCCGAGATTCGTTGATCAGCAACGGGTGTCCGGCGGCGGAACCTTCACGTCGATGAGATACGTCGCGACGATGTCGTCGACGCACGCGTTGCCCTGGAACGCGACGGTGTGCTGGGTCCCGTCGAAAGTCAATAGCGTGCCGCCGAGTTGCTTGGCCAGATCCACACCTGCCTGGTACGGCGTTGCGGGATCGTTCGTCGTGGAGATGATCAACGTCGGCGGCAGACCCTTCACCGAGATTTCATGCGGCTCCGATGTCGGCGGCACCGGCCAGAACGAGCAGGTGTCCTTCGGCGCCAGGCCGGTGAACTCGCCGTAGCTCATGAACGGCGCCAATTCCCGGGCGCGACGGTCCTTCTCGACGAGCTTGGCCTGATCGGTGATCGCCGGCGAGTCCACACAGTTGACCGCGACGCGCGCATCGGTGGCGTTGTCGTAGTGCCCGGTGCTGAGATCGCGGTGCATGTACAGATCGGACAACCGCAGGAGCATGTCGCCGCGGCCCTGCCGCAGTTCGGTCAGACCTTCGGTGAGACGCGGCCAGATGCTCGGCGAGTACAGCGGCAGGATAGTGCCGACGATCGCGTCACTGTAGGCCAGACCCCTCGGATCCTGGGTCTTGGCGGGCTGATCCACCAGAGGTTCCACCAGGCTCTTGTAGACGTCGGTGGCCTTGGCCGGATCGGTGCCCAGCGGACAACTCGGGTCCTTGGCGCAGTCGGCGGCGTAGTCGTCGAACGCCTTCTGGAAGGCCGCGGTCTGGCGCAGGTCCTCCTCGATCGGGTCGGCGTTGGGGTCGATCGCGCCGTCGAGCACCATTGCCCGCACCTTGTCCGGGAACTCTTCGGCGTAGCCGCCGCCGATGCGGGTGCCGTAGGAGAAGCCGAGGTACGTCAACTTCTCGTCACCGAGCGCGGCGCGAATCTGGTCGAGGTCCTTGACGACGTTGGCGGTGCCGACGTTGGCGAGGAACTCCTTGCCCGTCTTGTCGAGGCAGCGCTGCACGAACGCCTCGGTCTCGTTGTTGATGTGCTCGATGCCCTCCGGCGTGTAGTCGACCTGGGGGTCGGCACGCAGCCGGTCGTTGTCCGCGTCGGAGTTGCACCACACCGCAGGCGTGGAGGCCCCCACACCGCGGGGGTCGAAGCCCACGAGGTCGAAATGCTCGCGCACCGACGTCGGCATCGCGCTCAGCAGGCTCGCGGCTGACTCGACGCCGGATTCGCCGGGACCGCCGGGGTTGATCACCAGCGAACCGATCTTCTCGCCGGTGGCCTTGAACCGGATCATCGCCAACTGGGCGACGTCGCCGTCGGGCTTGCTGTAGTCCACGGGCACCGAGAGCTTGCCGCATTCGCCCTCGGGCGGGATCGGCACCATCGGATCGGTCCCCTTGCAGGGACCCCATTGGATCGGCGACCCGGGCGGCGGCACGGCGACGACAGCGCGACCGTCGACGATCTTGCTGCAACCCCCCACCAGCAACACAACCAGCGAGGCCGCAAGGATCCCCTTGATCACGCTCATGCGCCACATGGTGCCATGAACTGTCATCGGTCCTGGCAGAGCGCTGCTCCGGCGGGTCTAGCCCACGCTTTCCAGCAGCTCGTCGAGGGCCACCTCGAAGTCGTCGGCCAGTTCCCACAGATCTGGCAAAAGCTCGGGGCAGGACACGATGCCGACGTCCAGCTTGCCGCTCAGCGACATCACGGTGATGTTGAGCCCCGACCCGTGGAAGATCGGCCCGAGCGGGTACATCGCCGCGACCTCACACCCGAGGAAGTACAGCGGAACCTGCGGGCCCGGCACATTGGAGACGACCAGGTTGTGCACTGGGCGCGCCCCGCTCAACCCGGTCTTCGCGTACAGCCGCATCGCGACGCCGAAGACGGCCGGGGCGGCGAACTGCGACCAGTCCTGCAGCAGGGTGGCTCCGATTGCCGAACTATGTTGCTTGGCAACGGAATTCGCCTCTGCGATCGCTTTCAGTCGTTCACCGGGACTGTCGATGTGGGTCTCCAGGCTGGAGAACATCCCCGAGACCTGGTTGCGGCCGGGACGGTCGGACCTGTCGTGCACCGACACCGGAACCATCGCCACCAGCGTCGAATCGGGCAGCTCGCCGCGGTCGTCAAGGAACTTCCTCAGCGTGCTGGACACCAGCGCCATCACCACGTCGTTGACCTTGACGCCGTAGTGGTTCTTGACCTTCTTGATGTCCTCGAGGTCGAGCTGGGCATAGGCGATGTTGCGGTGGCTCGTGACGTTGGCGTTGAACGCCGTTTTCGGCGCGACGAACGGCGCTTTCATCGCCTGGCCGCCGCGGGCCCGTTTCACGGTGTCGATGACGGAGGTCAGCGTCGTCGGCACGACATTGACCAGTTTCAGGGGGCGGGTCGCGTACTTCACAGCACCGCTGATCGCGATCTCCAGCTCATTTGCACCGCCGACGCCCTCGACCGGCTCGGGTGCAGGCGCGTCGGGCTCGGTGGTGCACAGCTGCGACATCAGGTTGGCGCCCGTGACCCCGTCCACGCCGGCGTGGTGGACCTTGGTCATCACCGCCAGCCGACCGCCGTTGTGCGCGTCGGTGCCCGCAATGTTCTCGATGACCCACATCTCCCACAGCGGCCTGCTGCGGTCCAGCGGAAGGGATGCGATGTGCCCGCAGATCTCTGCCAGCTCCTGGCGGCCCCCCGGCGACGGCAGGCCGATGCGATGCAGATGCCGGTCGACGTCGAAGTCGTCGTCGTCGACCCACACCGGATGGTCGGGGTTGAACCGGCTGTCGGCCAGCTTCTCGCGGAACTGCGGCATCGCCTTGATCCGCAACGCCAGTTCGTCGCGCAACCGGTCGAAGGTGTAGCCGCCGGGCATCGTCGACGTGTCCAGTTCGAGGATCGAGCAGACATGCAGCGGCTGGGCTGCGGTTTCCAGGTAAAGGAAGCTGGCGTCGAGTCCGCTGAGCCGCTGCATGGGCTGATCGTAATGTGAGGAAATCCACTTAACCGCGAGTTCATCTTCTTGCCAGGTGGTGGCACACTGAGGGGGTCAGTTGAGCCCGGGGACCCGCATTGGGCCTCGAGGATCATCCGAACAGACACAAGGGACAACGATGTCTGAGCAGACTGTGTACGGTGCTGCCGAAACAAAGCCGCGGACGAAGGTTCGCACCCATCATCTCCACAAGTGGAAGTCAGAAGGCCACAAATGGGCCATGCTGACCGCCTACGACTACTCCACCGCCCGCATCTTCGACGATGCAGGCATTCCGGTGCTCCTGGTCGGTGACTCGGCCGCCAACGTGGTGTACGGCTACGACACCACGGTGCCGGTGAGCCTCGACGAACTGATCCCGCTGGTTCGCGGTGTCGTGCGTGGCGCCCCACACGCCCTGGTGGTCGCCGACATGCCGTTCGGCAGCTATGAGGCTGGCCCGCAGCAGGCGCTCGCGACCGCGACCCGCTTCCTCAAGGAGACGGGCGCACATGCCGTCAAGCTCGAGGGCGGCGAGCGCGTGGCCGAGCAGATCGCGACGCTGACCCAGGCCGGTATCCCGGTGATTGCCCATATCGGCTTCACGCCGCAGAGCGTCAACGGGCTCGGCGGCTTCCGGGTGCAGGGCCGCGGCGACGCCGCCGAGCAGACCGTGCACGACGCGATCGCCGTCCAGGAGGCGGGTGCGGTCGCGGTCGTCCTCGAGATGGTGCCCGCGGAGTTGGCCACCCAGATCACCGGCAAGCTCACCATTCCGACCATCGGCATCGGCGCTGGGCCGAACTGCGATGCGCAGGTGCTGGTCTGGCAGGACATGGCGGGCATGACGAGCGGCAAGACCGCGAAGTTCGTCAAGCGTTTCGGCGACGTCGGCGCTGAGTTGCGCAACGCCGCAACGCAATACGCCGACGAGGTGGCCAGCGGCGTGTTCCCCGCCGAGGAACACAGCTTCTAAAGCTCTTACGCGAACTCGGGTTTGCGCTTCGCCATGAACGCGTCGACCCCTTCGCGCCCGTCGGCGGATTCCGCGCGCTGGGCGATGAGACGACCCTCGAACTCCATCTGCTCCTCGAGACCGCTCGCGAAGGTGGACAGCATCAGCGCCTTCACCGCGCCGTTGGATCCGCTTGCCGTGGAAGCCATTTGGCTGGCCAGCTGATCGGCCCTGGCGGCGAGTTCGTCGTCGGCCACGACCTCGGTGACCAACCCCCACTGTGACGCTTCTTCAGCGGACAACGCGCGGTTGGTCAGCATCAGCTCTTTGGTCTTGGCGACCCCGATGAGCCGCGGCAGGAAGTACGAGGAGCTGCCGTCGGGGCTGAGGCCGACCTTGGTGTAGGCCATCGTGAACGACGCCGACTCGGCCGCGAGGATGAGGTCGCCGGTGACGGCGAGGGAGAAACCCGCGCCTGCGGCGGTGCCGTTGACCGCCGTGATCAGCACCGCGTCCATCCGGGCGAAGGTCGAGATCGCGCGGTGCAGGCTGTCGGCGACGCCCTTGATGTGCTTACCGCGACTGGGCGCCGTCGCGAACGATTTGAGATCGCCTCCTGCACAGAAGAACCGGCCGGACCCGGTCAGCACCACGACTTTCGTCGCGGGGGTGTCGCAGAGCGCGGCAACCTCGGCCAACTCGCGAGTCATCGTGTCGTTCATCCCGTTTGCGGCATCCGGCCGGTTCAGGGTGATCTTCGCGATGGGTCCAGACTGCTCGAACTTCAGGGTGTCGAATTCGGTCACCCCTGGACTGTAGCGGGGCCGTTCACCGACATATGGCACGCTGAGCAGTCAAGGCGCGCACAAAGGGGTGGTGATGGCTGCCAGCAGGCCGAAGACGTCCCGGCACACCGAGGTCGAGCGGAAGTTCGACGTCGTCGAGTCGACGGTATCGCCGTCGTTCGAGGGGCTCTCGGCGGTCGCGCGGGTGGAGCGGTTACCACCGCAACACCTCGAGGCCGTCTACTACGACACGCCCGGCCACGACCTCGCGGCCCGCCGGATCACGCTGCGCAGGCGAACCGGCGGATCCGACGCCGGTTGGCACCTCAAGCTGCCCGCCGGGCCGGATGCCCGAACCGAGGTCCGCGCGCCTCTGGACGACGGCGCGGGCGAGGTGGTTCCCGACGACCTGAAGGACGTGGTGCTGGCCATCGTCCGCGACCGCCCATTGGGACCGGTGGCCCGGATTTCCACCGACCGCACCGTCGACGTGCTCTATGACGCCGCAGGATCCCCGATCGCCGAGTTCAGCGACGACCGGGTGACCGCATCGACGGGCGAGGGCGATGAGCAGCAGTGGCGTGAGTGGGAGCTGGAACTCGCCGAAAGCGCGTCCGACGCGCGTGACGTGCTGGACAGGCTGGCCAACCGCCTGATCGATGCGGGTGCGGTACCCGCAGGCCACGGGTCGAAGCTCGCGCGGGTGCTCGGGAGCGACGCCGACGACAAGAAGACGTCGAAGAAAGCCGCCGATCCGATCCACAGGGCGGTCGCCGAGCAGATCGATCAATTGATCGAGTGGGACCGCGCGGTGCGGGCCGATGTCTATGACTCGGTGCATCAGATGCGGGTGACGACGCGCAAGATTCGCAGCCTGCTCCAGTCGGCGGGCGGCGCGTTCGGAATCTCCAGCGACGCGTGGATCCTCGACGAACTGCGCCAGCTTGCCGCCGTGCTCGGCGTCGCGCGTGACGCGGAGGTGCTGGCCGAACGCTACGAGAAGGCACTCGATGAGCTGCCAGAGGACCTGGTCCGCGGGCCCATCAGGAAACGCCTCGTCGACGGCGCCAAACGGCGCTACCGGTCGGGTCTGCGCCGTGCGCTGATCGCGATGCGGTCCGAGCGGTATTTCCGCCTACTCGATGCACTGGACGGTCTCGTCGCCGCGGAGCCCGCGGCCACGGCCGGGCAAGATGAATCGCCGACCGCCAGCCTCGACTCGGCTTACAAACGCGTACGCAAGGCCGCCAAACGCGCCGCGGATGCGGCCGGCGAGGACCGCGATGAGGCGCTGCATCGAATCCGAAAGGGCGCCAAACGACTTCGCTACACCGCGGCGGCGACCGGCGCCGACAAGGTGTCAGAGCGCGCGAAGACTGTTCAGACCCTGCTTGGCGATCACCAGGACAGCGTGGTCAGTCGGACACACCTGAGCCAGCAGGCGGAAGCCGCACACGCCGCGGGCGAGGACACGTTCACCTACGGGCTGCTGTACGCGCGGGAAGACGAACTCGCGCGCAATGCCAGGCAGCAGCTCGACAGCGCGCTGAAGAAGCTGAAGAAGGCGGTGCGCAAAGCCCGCTAGACGGGGCGAACGAGTTGGCCTGTAAGCCGGATTCTGTTCCTCGCCGCCGCGACCTACCACGGCGACGAGGCGGCGACCATCCATCTGGACACACCGTCACCGGGTGCCTCAAGCGGCCTACCCGCAGGCTCGGGCGAGCAACCCTCGAGCGCCTGCGCAGCCGCACCAGGTGCGGCCTCTTGGCCTTGCTTCGGGTGGGGTTTGCCTAGCCGCCCCGGTCACCCGGGGCGCTGGTGCGCTCTTACCGCACCGTTTCACCCTTACCACCAAAGGTGGCGGTCTGTTTTCTGTGGCACTTTCCCGCGAGTCACCTCGGATTGCCGTTAGCAATCACCCTGCTCTGTGAAGTCCGGACTTTCCTCGAACCACGTTGCCGTGGTCCGCGGCCGCCCAGCCAACTCGTTCGCCCATACATAATATTCAAATGGCGCAGGTTGTTCCCGCCCGTTATCTCCAACGGGCGAAGGATCTCGTCGATTCCCGCTACGCGGAACCGATAACGGTCGACGATCTGGCGGCCGCCGCGGGCCTGTCGCGGGCCCATTTCAGCCGGATGTTCACCCGGACGTTCGGGGAGTCGCCGCGTGCGTACATCCAGACTCGGCGCTTGGAGCGGGCGGCGTCGCTTCTCCGCTACACCGATCGCTCGGTCGCCGACATCTGCGTGATGGTCGGCTTGCAGAGCGTCGGGTCGTTCACCACGAGTTTCACCCGCGTCTACGGGCTGCCGCCCGCGGCGTACCGCGAGAGCATGCCGCCGGCAGTGACCCGTGCCCGGGTGCCGAGCTGCGTCCTGGCCAGGGATACCCGGCCGTTACCGGACAGCCGCGTGAAGACAGCACATGGGGAGAAGACGAGCGTCGGCGAGGAACCGTAGCGTCTGCTGCATGATGAAGCTAGGCAGTGCCCACCTGTGGGTCCACGATCAAGAAGTCGCGCTGAAGTTCTGGACCGAGCAGGTCGGTATGGAGGTGCGTCAAGACGTTGCATTCCCCGAGGAGATGGGCGACTTCCGGTGGCTCACAGTCGGACCGCCCGGCCAGGACGACATCAGCATCGTGCTGATGGCCGTGCCCGGCCAGCCGGTCATGGACGAGGCGACCCGCAAGCAAGTGCTCGACCTGACGGCAAAAGGCTTCGCGGGCAGCATCTTTCTGGTTACCGACGACATCGAGAAGTCGTATCGCGAGCTGACCGAACGCGGCGTGGAGTTTCACGAGCCGCCTACTCAGATGCCGTACGGTATCGACTCGGGGTTCCGCGACCCGTCCGGCAACAGTGTGCGACTCACCCAATTGGCGGACGACTACCCCAATACTTAGGAGGTGCGAACCTCCACCGCCGCTCTCGGATCAGCGGCCTTCTTCGTCGTCGCACCGGGAACCTTTGCCGGGCTGGGTCCGTGGCTGATCACCCATTGGGAGATACCCGGGTCCAGCCCGCCTCTTCGGGTGGTGTTGGGCGTCGTCCTCATTGTGCTGGGCCTCATCCCGCCGGTGCACGCGTTCATTCAGTTCGCCAAAGCCGGCGGGACACCGATGCCGATCGCGCCCACCGAGCGTCTGGTCGTGACCGGCTTCAACCGATTCGTCCGCAACCCGATGTACGTCGGCCTGCTGACCGCAATCCTGGGCCAGGCACTGCTTTTCGACAGCATTTGGCTCGTCGTCTACGCGATCATCGGATGGATCGTCACGGCGTCATTCGTGCGGTGGTACGAAGAGCCAACGCTCGTAAGGACTTACGGCGAGCAGTACGAGGAGTACCGCCGCAACGTCCCGGCGTGGACGCCGCGGCTCACCCCGTGGCGACCGCCGTCATAGAACGGCGCCATGCGCCACCGGCTCCTGACAGGAGCGTTGTTCTCAGAAGGGTGGGTTGTCGCGTGCGTTGAGGTCGCGTTCGGCTTGGATGGCGGCGGCGATGTCGGCGGCACGGGGGCGTTTTCGGCGCGGCATCATCAACCCGCGCCCGGCGGCGTCTGGGGGTGGTTGAGCCTGCGGTGGCGGTAGCGCGGCGGTGGTGACGTCCCAGGCCGGGAAGAACAACCGGCTACCCGGCAGAGTCTTATAGGTCTTGCCGCTGGGTCCGGTCCAGATCACCGTGCCATCAGGCAGCTGAACATCAGACCAGCCGCCGATCCCGGTCCAAAACGTCTTCATCAAATGGTGATGGCGACACTTGCAGTTCAGGTTCGAGGGATGCGTGGGCCCGAACGGATAGGGCCGGACATGATCGATATCGCAGCGATCCGCGCTGACCGGACAGCCCGGGAACCGGCAGAACAGATCCCGCATCCGCACAAACTCAGCCAACTGCGGCGAGGGCCGATAACCGGTCTCGGGTTCGGCGCCGGGCATCACGATCGGTTTGATCGTCGCCCCGTTGCGGATCGCCTCGGCCAACACCGCACTCGAGGCCACCCCACGCCCCAACAACAACGCCGGCCCCGCCGACCGCCACTTCGGCGCCGCCGCGGTGGCGGCCGGTTCGTCGGTGGCAGGCGCTTCGGCAGCGGGGGCGGGCGCTTCGTCGGCGGCGACCGCCGCAGCGTCTTCGTCGGCGGCGTCGTCTTCGTCTGAGGCGGGCGCGGCGTCGGTGGCTTCGCCTGCGGCCGGTTCGGCTGTGGCGGCGGCGAGGGCGTGGTGGTCGGCGATCAAATGGACCACCACATCGGAGTGCTGTTGCACCCCGGCAGTCGGGCAGTCGGGCTTGCCGCACCGACACGCCAACACATTGTTGCCCTCGGCGATCGCGGCCACGGCATCTGAGCGGCGCTCCCCCGCAGTACGCGGATCATCAGCACACAACCCGGCCAGCATCGCCGCGATCCGCTTGGCGAGCACCGCAGCCGCCGGCGCCAACAACCGGCCATGCACCGACACCGTCTCGGCCTCATCATCACAGGCCCCGATCCGGAAATCCCGGCCCCGCACCACCTGCTCGCTGCGCCGCTGGGCATCCGGATCAAAGCGGGCCACCTGCAAATCCACCGCCACGCGCACCTTGTCATCGGAGAGCCGCTCCCAATTCGCCGCGCGCTCGGCGATCGCGGCATCCACCCGCGCCCACACACCCTCATCAACGATGAGCCGGGTGCCCCAGGTGATCGCCGACACCATCCGCGTGGTCAACGCGCCCTTGAAGTACAGCGCCGCCACCAGCGGCAGATGCTCACGCAGGGCTTCGGCGATGCGCATCTGCCCCGAAGCGCGGCGCATCCCGACCGCCATCGCCGCCCCCACCTCCGCAGCAGCCGAATCCCACGGATCAAACGCCCACAACTCCCGCTCATCAGGCGTACCGACCCGGCGGCAGGTCAACTCCGCGATCGCGGCCATCCGCCGCGCCCCGGCCATCGCCTCCTGACGCACCCCATCCTCGATCGCAGCCACCAACTCCACATCACTGGCCACCGCGAACTCCGACTCGAACACATGTTCGACTATGCCACCACCCACCGACAATTTGACCACCGATCTCACAAGCGAGCGGGTTGGATCGTCTTCAAGGTATGAACACCAGGCATGCGGTAATCGACAGCCCACTCGGCGACCTGACGCTGGTCGCGGACAACGATGCGCTGATCGGCGTGTACTTCCGCCACCACTGGTACCGGCCGTCCGTCGACACCTTCGGACCGCGCGTCGACGCGCGCGACGACGCGCTGCTGTCGGCGGCACAATCACAGCTCGACGCCTACCTGGCCGGCGACCGTGCCGACTTCGACATACCCACCCGAACACACGGCGACCAGTCACAGCGCCGCATATGGGCCCGGCTCACGTCCATCCCGTACGGCCAGACCATCACCTACGGAGATCTCGCCGAGGAACTGGCCGACGGGATGACTGCGCAGCAAGTGGGTGCGGCCGTCGGACGCAATCCGCTGTCGATCGTCATTCCGTGTCACCGCGTCGTCGGCAAGGACGGCAAGCTGACCGGTTACGCGGGCGGACTGAAGCGCAAGAAATTCCTGCTCGATCTCGAGGAGCCGGCGGAAGTCCGTGCGGCACGGTTGTTCTGATGGCTGAGACAGCATGGCGTAAACGGGTGGACTCGGCCGATTGGGATGCGGTCACCGCGGAACTGAACGACACCGGCGGTGCATTGCTGCCGCAGCTCATCACGAAGGCCGAGGCGTCGAAGCTCCGCGGCCTGTACGCCGACGACCACCGCTTCCGCGCGACCATCGACATGAGTCGATACCGCTTCGGCGAAGGCGAGTACCGCTATTTCCAGCAGCCCTACCCGGTGCCCGTCGACGAACTCAAGTCCGCGCTGTACCCACGGCTGTTGCCGGTCGCCCGGGACTGGTGGGCCAAGTTAAGCCGCGACGCCCCGTGGCCCGACGATCTCGACGACTGGCTCGAAATGTGCCACGCCGCCGGGCAGACCAAATCCACCGCAATCCTGCTCAAGTACGGACAAGGCGACTGGAATGCACTGCACCGTGATCTCTACGGCGACTTGGTATTTCCCCTTCAGGTCGTGATCAACCTGTCCGAGCCGGGAGTCGATCACACCGGCGGTGAGTTCCTCCTGCTGGAGCAGCGGCCGCGTGCGCAGTCGCGCGGAACGGCAACGCTGCTCCCCCACTGCCATGGCTACGTCTTCACCACCCGCGAACGACCCGTGAAGTCGGCGAGGGGATGGTCCGCTGCGCCCGTCCGGCACGGCGTCTCAGCCGTGCGTTCTGGCGCCCGTTTCACGCTCGGTCTCGTATTCCACGACGCCGCATGATGATTCGCGGCACACTCGGCGGGCATCGCGGTACGCGGATATACGGACGGCTGGACTGCCCGTCGGCGCTGCGCGCGATCGCCAAGGGCGGCTACGTCAAACACCGTGTCTTCTTCGCCGACGAAGCCGCCGCGATCGCAGCGGGATACCGACCGTGCGCGAGATGTCTGCCCGATAAGTACCGCGCGTGGAAAGCTAACGCGCCCGCCGGCGCACGACGATGACGTTGTCCATCCACGGCCGTTGTTCACCATCCGGGCCGACGGCCTGCCGCTCGACGGAATCGACACGCACCTGCTCGAATTCGTCGTCGCTCAGTTCCAGCCCGGCGACCACTTCTTCGGCGCTGGGGAATTCGTGGTGACGATCCAGCTTCGACGGCCAGGGCGGTGCCGAGCCGTGATCGACAATGACGAGCAGTCCGTCGGGACGCAATGCCCCGAGTGCCTGCTTGAGAATGCTCCACCGGTCGAGCGGAACCTTGGAGTGCAGGAACTGAGCAGAGATCAGGTCGTACTCCCCTGCCGGAAAGCCCACAGACAGATCCAACGCAACGAACTCGATCTTGTCGGCGACGCCGCGATCGCGCGCCGCTTCTCGGGCGCGGGCCAACGCGGTGTCGGAGATGTCCACGGCGACGACGTCCCATCCCCGCTCGGCAAGCCATACCGCGTCGGCGCCTTCACCGCAGCCGAGATCGAGCGCACGGCCAGGCGGCAGATCGCCGACGATCTCGGCGAATTGCACGTTGACCCGTCCACTCCAGATCCGGTCGCGGGCCGCGTAGTGCTCTTCCCAATGCTCTTTCGTCTCATGCGTTGACATGCGATCTCCATTCCGGGGCGACAAGCCCATAATCCTCGGCCGACAGGCTCTGCACGACAGCGGTGGCGGCTAGCGATCCGGCCGCAATCGCCGACGCCACCTGCGGCATGGCCGCGCTGACATCTCCCGCGGCGAAGACACCCACCGCGGTGGTCCGCATGAAGGCGTCGACGTCGATCGGGTCGGCGGCGAGCGGCGTCGCGTCACCGCGAGCCGCGCCGAGATCGTCTGCCAGCGAAGACCGTTGATGCAGGGTCGTGGCGACGAGAAGACCGCGGCGGGGCAGCCGCTGGCCGTCGCCGAACACGACAGCCGCCAGTTCGCCGTTCTCCGAAGCCAATTCGGCAACGGGCCGCTCATCGATGGTCACGCCCGCCGCGCCAAGCCGCGCGCGATCGTCGTCGGTGAAAGCAGCGGGCCCGTCCGTCAGCACCACGATGTCGTCGCTCCAATTGCGCAACAGCAGAGCCTGGTGGACCGCGCGGTCCCCGTCGCCGAGAACCGCGAGCGGCTGATCGCGAACCTCCCAGCCGTGGCAGAACGGACAGTGAAACACCGAGCGGCCCCACAACTCCGCAAGACCCCTGACCTCCGGCGGTCGGTACTGCATGCCAATGGCGAGCAGTACCCGCCGCGTCCGGACAGCGTGCCCGCCACCCAGCTCGAGCACGAATTCGTCGTCCGTGCGTTGGCCGCCGAACACGGTTCCGGTGCCGACCTCGACGCTCGGATAAGCGGCAAGTTCACGGCGCCCCATCTCGTAAAGCTCGGCAGGCGGGCGCCCGTCGTGCCCGAGTAGTCCGCCGATTCCCGACGCCGGCGAGTTGCTCTGGTCACCGTCATCGACCACCAGTGTCCGCCGCCTGGCGCGACCGAGGACCAACGCGGCGCTCAGCCCCGCCGCGCCCCCACCGACGACCACGCAATCCCATGTATCAGCCATGCGACCAGCTTGCCGACAGCCGCCCAATCTGCCAATCTAATTTGCTATGCAGGCAAAGCACACCTCCGAGGACGACGTCGACCTGCGGGTTCGCCGACGCCTGCGAGATCTGCGCATCCAACGCGGCCTGACGCTGGAGGACGTCGCGCGCAGCGCGCGAATCGACGTGTCGACGCTCAGCCGGCTGGAATCGGGTAAGCGCCGACTGGCCCTCGACCATCTGCCCCGCCTGGCCGAGGCGCTGTCGGTCAGCACCGACGAACTGCTGCGCGCGCCCGAGGCACCCGACCCGCGGGTGCGGGGCACATCGCACACTCACAACGACATCACGTACTGGCCGCTCACCCGCCAGGTCGCCGCGGGCGGACTCCATGCCTTCAAGATTCGGATTGCCGCCAAGCGCCGAAAACCGCCGGCGGAGTTACCCGTTCACGAAGGCCAGGACTGGACTTACGTGCTGTCCGGCCGGATGCGGCTCATCCTCGGCGACCGCGACTTCGTCATCGAACCCGGCGAGGCGGTCGAGTTCAGCACATGGACTCCGCACTGGTTCGGTGCCATCGACGGCCCTGTCGAGGCCATCATGATCTTCGGAATCCACGGCGAGCGACTGCATCTGCACGCGTGACTACAGATACGACGTGTCGTTCACCAGTCGCACCGACGCCGCTCCGTCGGGATAGAACTCGGCGATCGACAGCGACGCGAGGTCGAGATGCAACCGGTACAGGATTCCCGGTCCGGCGTCCAAGGCCAGCCGCAGCAACGTCTTGATCGGCGTCACGTGCGACACCACCAGCACTGTCTCGCCTGCGTGCTCGGAGATGAGCCGGCCGCGAGCGCGCCGCACGCGGTCCGCGACGCTGTCGAAGCTCTCACCACCGGGTGGCGTTACGCTGGTGTCGCGCAACCACTTCCGATGTAGCTCCGGATCTTTTTCGGCGGCCTCCAGAAACGTCAGGCCCTCCCATGCGCCGAAATCCGTCTCGATCAGATCATCGTCGATCGTGACGTCCAGGCCCAATGCCTTGGCCGACTTCGCCGCGGTGTCGTAGGCGCGCTGCAGCGGCGAGGTGACCACCGCCGCGATGCCGCCTCGGTTCCCGAGGTACTGCGCCGCGGCCTCGGCCTGCTGCTGGCCGACGTCGGTCAGCGCGGGGTTGCCCCGACCCGAATACCGGCGCTGCCTCGACAGCTCAGTCTGCCCGTGCCGCAACAGCAGAAACCTGGTCGGTTCGCCGCGGGCACCGCTCCAGCCCGGTGACGACGTCGAGTTCGACTCGCCGGAATCCGGCTTCTCCTTCTCCAGTTCGGCGGCGGCATCCATCGCTTCGTTCGCCAACCGGTCGGCATGTGCGTTGTCGGCCCGCGGGATCCACGTGTAGTCGACGCGGTCGAACTTCGCAGACATCTCCTTAGCTTGTTCGTAGAGCGCCCGCAGCTCGCGGTTCTTGACCTGCCAGTGGCCGGACATCTGCTCCACCACCAGCTTCGAGTCCATCCGCACCTCGACCTCGGTGGCGCCCACCTTGGCGGCCTCATCGAGGCCCGCGATCAGCCCGCGGTATTCCGCGACGTTGTTGGTGGTGATCCCGATCGCCTGCTTGCTCTCGGCGAGCACCGTTTTGTGGTCGGCCGTCCACACCACCGAGCCGTAACCGGCAGGCCCCGGATTGCCGCGGGAGCCGCCGTCGGCCTCGACGATGACCTTCATCGGCCGCCGTCCTTGACCCGCAACAGAATTGCGCCGCATTCGGGGCAGCGCAGTACCTCGTCGTCGGCGGCCGAAGAGATTCGGGCGAGCTCCCCCTGGTCGATCTCGAGGCGGCACGCGCCGCACCGGCGACCCTGCAACCGCCCGGCACCGGCGCCACCGCGCGTCCGTTGCCGCTCGTAGAGCGCCACCAGTTCGGGGTCGAGGCCGGCGACCAGTTCGTCACGCCGCGAGGCCGTTTGATGACGGCTCTGCTCGATCTCGGCAAGCGCGTCATCGCGTGCACGTTGCACCTCGGCGAGTTCGCTTTCCAGCACGTCGATCTTCGACAGCTCCTCGGACTGCTGCGCCTGCAGTTCCTCACGGCGCTCCATCACCTCGAGCAGCGAGTCCTCCAGGCTGGCTTGCCGACGTTCCAGGGTCTCCAGTTCGTGCTGCAGGTCGCCGAGTTGCTTGGCGTTGATGGCGCCGCTGTCGAGCATCTTGCGGTCCCGGTTCTCGCGGTCGCGCACCGCCTCGATCTCGGACTCGAACTTCGCGATCTGCGCATCCAAGTCGTCGAGCGCAAGCCGCAGCGCCGCCAGCCGGTCATTGGCATCGCGGTGTTCGGCCTGGGTCTGCTCGAAGCGTTGCTGTTCGGGCAGGTGGCTGGACCGGTGTTCGATCCGGCTCATCTCGGCATCGAGATCCGCCAATTCGAGAAGCGATCGCTGTTGGATGACTTCGGCTTTCATAACCCTCTCTCGATGTTCCACGGATCGGTGCGGATGGCGGACACCCGCACCGGAAGCGCATCCCCAAAGTGCTCGCGGAGCAATCCGGCTGCCTGATTGCACCACGGGTACTCGCTGGCCCAGTGCGCGACGTCGACGAGCGCGATATCCGAGCGCCGACGGTGCTCGTCGGCGGGGTGGTGGCGCAGGTCGGCGGTCACGTAGGCGTCGACGCCTGCACGGGCGACGATTTCCAGCAGCGAATCACCCGCGCCACCGCAGACCGCCACCCGCGACACCACGGTGTCGTCCTCGCCGGACGCCCGGATCCCCCACGACGTGCCGGGCAGCGCGTCGTGCACGCGGGAGACGAACGCCGCCAACGTCTCCTGCCTCGGCAGCGTCCCGATCCGGCCGAGTCCCGCATCGGACGGCACGGACGCCAACTCGAAGATGTCGAACGCCGGTTCCTCGTAGGGGTGCGCGGTGCGCAGCGCCGCCAGCACGTGAGCCCGCAACCGGGCAGGCGCAATCACCTCGACACGGTCTTCTGCCACCCGCGCGATGGACCCGACCTCGCCGATCGCGGGCGATGCGCCCTCCTGCGGGAGGAACTGGCCGGTGCCGGTAACACTCCAACTGCAGTGCGAGTAGTCGCCGATGTGCCCGGCCCCCGCGGCGAACATCGCCTCACGGACCGCGTCGGCGTTCTCGGGGGGGACGTACACCACCCACTTGTCGTTGTCGGATCCACCCGCAGCGGGCGCAAGGACCTCTTCCACCGTCAACCCGAGCGCCTCGGCAAGCGCGTCGGACACCCCGGGAGAGGCGAAGTCCGCGTTGGTGTGCGCGGTGAACAGCGCTCGGCCCGCACGGATCATGCGGTGCAGCAGCGCCCCCTTGGCGGTGTTCGCGGCGACTGTGTCGACGCCGCGCAACAGCAGGGGGTGGTGTGCGAGCAGCAGGCCGCGGTCGGGCACCTCGTCGACGACGGCGGCGGTCGCGTCGACGGCAACCGTCACCGAGTCGACGTCGTCGTCGGGATCGCCGCACACCAGGCCGACCGAATCCCAACTCTGCGCCAGCGCAGGCGGATAGGCCGCCTCGAGCACATCGATGACGTCAGACAACCTGACGCTCACGCAAGCACCTCCATGATCGCCTCGACCAGCACCGGCCAATCCTCGCGGACGGCCGCGCGCAGGAAGTGTCCGTCCAAGCCCACGAACGTATCGCAGCGCCGAACCGCGATCCCATTGGCGTCCAAGCACTTTCGCATCAACTCCGCATCGGGAACGCTGAACAGCACAAAGGGTGCGACGCCGTCCACCACGGAGACGCCCGCCGCCGTGAGCCCGGCCGCCATCTCGGACCGCAGCGCGGCCAGTCGACGCGCCCCGGCCTCGGCTTCTGCCACCGCCTCCGGCGCACTGCACGCCGCGATCGCCTCCAACTGCAGCGTGCCGAGCGGCCAGTGCGCGCGATGCGCCGTGAGCCGTTCGAGGACATCGGGTGCCCCGAGCGCGTAACCGACGCGCAGCCCCGCCAACGACCACGTCTTCGTCAGGCTGCGCAACACCACGACGTCGGGCAGCGCGGCGGCGGCCAGACTCTCGGGTTCGCCGGGAACGGCGTCGGCGAATGCCTCATCGACGACGACGGTCCGGCCGGGGCGCCGCAGCGCGAGGATCTCGCTGCGCGCATGCAGCACCGATGTCGGATTGGTCGGATTGCCGACCACCACGAGGTCGGCTTCGTCGGGCACGTCGGTGCCGGCCAACCCGTAGGGCGGGCCCAGCACGACGTGGCTCAGCGGCACCCCGGCCGACGCGAGCGCCGCCTCGGGTTCGGTGAACGACGGCGCGATCAGCGCCGCCAGCGTCGGCCGCAGGTTCGGCAGCAGGGCAAAACCCTCGGCGCCGCCCGCCAGCAGCGCGACCTCGTCGCGGGCACGGCCGTGTCGTGCCGCGACCGCGTCCACGGCGCGCCGTTCGTCATCGCTGCCGGGGTAGCGCCCGAGATCCGCCAGCCGCCCTTGCAGCCGGTCGACCAGCCACGACGGCGGGCCCGCTGCGCGCACGTTGACGGCGAAGTCCAGCATGCCGGGACCCACAGCCTGGTCGCCGTGGTAGCGGGCGCCCGCTCGGGTTGGACTTGCCACATCACGACCCTAGTGCGCCGTCAGAGACAATGGACGCGTGACGACCCTGGATGAGACCGCCGAGGCCACCCGACCGCAGCTGGTGATCTTCGATCTGGACGGGACCCTGACCGACTCGGCCGAGGGCATCGTGTCCAGCTTCCGCCATGCGCTCGGTGAGATCGGGGCCGACGTTCCCGACGGCGACCTGGCCGGCCGCATTGTCGGGCCGCCGATGCATCACACGCTGCGCGAGATGGGCTTAGACGATCCCGACACCGCGATCGCGGTCTACCGCGCCGACTACTCGACGCGCGGCTGGGCAATGAACCGCCTGTTCGACGGCATCCCCCAGCTGCTGGACGATCTGCGTACGGCCGGAGTGCGGCTGGCGGTGGCCACCTCCAAGGCCGAGCCGACCGCCCGGCGGATCCTCGAACATTTCGGCCTCCACGATCACTTCGAGGTCATCGCGGGCGCCAGCCTTGACGGCGTGCGCGCGACCAAGTCCGACGTGATGGCGCACGCGCTCGCTCAACTCGGGCCGCTGCCCGACGGCGTGGTGATGGTCGGTGACCGCGCCCACGACGTGGAGGGCGCCGCCGCGCACGGCATCGATACCGTCGTCGTCGGCTGGGGCTACGGCGAGGGCGACTTCACCGAACCGACGTCGCCCACACCCCGGGCGCATGTCGCCACCGTCGACGATCTTCGCGAGGTGCTCGGTGTCTGACCCGCTGCACATCACCTTCATCTGCTCCGGCAACATCTGCCGCTCCCCCATGGCGGAGAAGATGTTCGCCCACCAGATCACCGAGCGCGGGCTCGCCGCCGAGGTTCGTGTCACCAGCGCGGGCACGGGCGACTGGCATGCCGGCGAGGGCGCCGACAACCGCGCCAACCGCGTGTTGCGTGATCACGGGTACCCGACCGAGCACCGGGCGCGGCGGATCGACCAGGACCATCTGTCGGCCGACCTCGTGGTGGCACTCGGGAGAAACCACGAGCGGATCCTTCGCGATATGGGCGTCCCGCCGACACGGCTGCGGATGCTCAGGGCGTTCGATCCGAGGTCGGGCGCTCATCCCCTGGACGTCGAGGACCCGTACTACGGCACCTACGACGACTTCGAGGATGTGTTCGCGGTCATCGAGGCAGCGCTGCCCGGCCTTCATGCCTGGGTGGACGAGCAGTTGGCGGCCAGGGGAATCGCCAGCTGATGAAGAGATGGGCGTTCCTGCTCCGGCCCGGATGGCTGGCGCTGTTCGTCGTGGTGATCGCCTTCGCCTACCTGTGCTTCACCGTTCTGGCCCCGTGGCAACTGGGCAAGAACACCAAGACCTCGCGGGAGAATGCGCAGATCTCCCGCTCGCTGACCTCCGAACCCGTCGCCCTGACAAGCGTTCTGCCACAGCAGGATTCGTCGGCGCCCGATGAGCAGTGGCAACGGGTGACGGCGACCGGACACTACCTGCCCGACCGTCAGGTGCTGGCGCGGCTGCGCGTCATCGACGGTGATCCGGCGTACGAGGTGCTGGTTCCGTTCGTCGTGGACAGCGGACCGACCGTGCTGGTCAACCGCGGCTACGTGAAAGCCGAACAGGGTTCGCGCGTACCCGCTTTCGCACCCGCGCCGAGCGGCAAGGTGACGATCACCGCGCGACTGCGCGATTCCGGAAAGGCACCGGAGGGCAAGCAGCCGTTCCGCCAAGACGGGGCGCAGCAGGTGTACGCCATCGACACCGCACAGATCTCGGAACTGCTGAACGTCCCGCTGACCGGGTCGTATCTGCAACTGGTCGACGGGCAACCCGGCGGTCTCGGCACCATCGCATTGCCCCATCTCGATTCGGGGCCGTTCCTGTCGTACGGCATTCAATGGATTGCGTTCGGCATCCTTGCGCCAGTCGGGCTGGGCTACTTCATCATTTCGGAGATCAAGGCCCGCCGACGTGACCGCGCCGCCGCGGAAGCGCGCCCCGCGGAAGCACCTCTCACCACCGAGGAGAAACTCGCCGACCGCTACGGCAAGCGGCGCTGACCGCCACCGTGGCCAGCGCCGCGCTCACGAACTGCACCGCTCGTGAGAGCCGCACCGCACGGCGAAGGTCGGCGAGATCCGGGGCAGGCCCGTCGCCGAGCGTCGGCCGGATCTCCAACTGATGCGCGTACTGCGTTGGGCCGCCGAGCCGCACGCCGAGCGCACCGGCGAACGACGCCTCCACGACACCCGCGTTCGGGCTCGGATGTCTGCCCGCGTCGCGCCGCCACGCCAGCACCGCGTCGGCAGGCGAACCGCCGACAAGGGGTGCGCAGACCGCGACCACCAGACCCGTCAGCCGAGCGGCGGCGACGTTGAGCGCGTCGTCCAACCTCGCTGCGGCCCAGCCGAACCGCCGGTACCGCGGCGAGCGGTGGCCGATCATCGCGTCGAGGGTGTTGGCCCCCCGGTAGACCAGGATCGCCGGCACGCCGCCGACGGCGGCCCACAGCAGCGGCGCCACCTGCGCGTCGGAGGTGTTCTCGGCGACCGACTCGACCGACGCCCGGATCAGGCCGTCGGCGTCGAGCGCGGCCGGGTCACGTCCGCACAGCGACGGCAGCAGGCGGCGTGCGCCGTCGACGTCGTCGGCGCTCAATAGCTCCGCCATCCGCGCGCCGGTGCGCGTCAACGACGTGCCGCCGAGCGCGACGAACGTCGTCGCGGCCGTGATCGCGGCGCCCCAGACAGGTCCACGCCTGCGGGCCGCGTACTCGGAGACCGCGCCCGTCGCCGCCAGGGCGCCGAGCAGGACAGCCGTATGGAACACACCGGCCAGTCGATCGTCGGCATAGGTGTGCCGCTCGAGGCGGGCGGCGACGGCGCCGAAGCCCGCAACCGGATGACCCCGCCGCGGGTCTCCCAGTGCAAGATCGGCCAGGTAGCCGGCCGCGATGCCGCCCGCACGGCCCAGACACGTCGGCGCAAACACGTTTGCGAGCGTCTCACAAGGTGATGTACTCGGATGATGAGGCTGGGCCCCCCGCGACGACCGACCCGAGTCATCCACCTGATCAATCCGGCGGCGATGCTGGCGCCCGCGGCCAACGTCATCATGCAGTTGTCACTGCCGGGCGTCGGCTACGGCGTCCTCGAGAGCCCGGTGGACAGCGGCAACGTCTACAAGCGTCCGTTCAAGCGGGCCCGCACCACCGGCACCTATCTGGCCGTGGCCACGCTCGGCACCGAGGCGGACCGCCAGCTGATCCGCAACGAGGTCGACAGGGTGCACGCGATGGTGAGGTCGACGAAGTCAAGCCCGTTGTCCTACAACGCCTTCGACCCGCGGCTGCAGCTCTGGGTGGCGGCCTGCCTGTACCGGTACTACATCGATCAGCACGAGTTCCTCTACGGCCCACTCGATGATGAGTCCGCCGATGCGATCTACCAGGACGCCAGGAAGCTGGGCACCACGCTGCAGGTTCGCGAGGACATGTGGCCGCCGGACCGCCGTGCGTTCGACGAGTTCTGGAAGCGCACGCTCGACGAGTTGAACATCGACCCGCCGGTGCGCGAGCACCTGCACGGGGTTGCGGCGATGGCGTTTCTGCCCGCCCCGCTGCGGTTGCTGGCGGGCCGGTTCAACCTCTTCGCCACCAAAGGCTTTCTGCCGCCCGAGTTCCGCGCGCACATGAACATGTCGTGGTCGTCGACGCAGCAGCGGCAGTTCGAGTGGCTGCTGGCGGCGCTGCGGGTCGCCGACCGCGTGATCCCCCGCGACGTGTGGATCCTGGGATATCGAATGTATCTGTGGGACATGCGTGCTCGTGCGCGCAAAGGGAAAAGGGTGGTGTGAACAATGGCGGTACTCAACCATGTCGCGGTGACCGTCCGCGACGTCGACTCAAGCGCACCCTGGTATCAACAGATCTTCGGCTCCGATCCGGTGCTCGACGAGCACACCGACGCCGGTTTCCGGCACGTCGTCTGGGCGTTCGAGGACGGCACGCTGTTCGGCATCCACCAGCATGACCGGGTGCTGGAAGACGGAGAATTCACCGAATTCCGCTGCGGGCTGGACCATGTCAGCTTCGGTTGCGCAGACCGGGCCGAGCTGGAGTCCTGGCACGACAAGCTCAACAAGCTCGGCATCGAGAACGGCGGGATCGTCGACGCCCATTACGGATCGGGGCTGAGCTTCCGCGACCCCGACGGCATCGCGCTGGAGTTCTTCGCGCCACCCGCGGGATAAATGCATATTCCCTGTTAGACAGCCTGGTGTCGACAGGCCACGTCGCTCAAGGGCCACATCGCGATCGCCCAGCAGATGGTGGGCGCGGACGGTATCGAACCGCCGACCGCTGGTGCGTAAGGGCGGCAGCTCATCAAGACCACCGGTAGCAAAAACCTTCCCTCGAGGGAAGACAAATCTGTCTGCTGGGCGATTACAGAACGACCGCATCAACCAATTCCCAGCCGCATCGCGCCAAGTACGCAGCGATGCTGCTCGGCGTCGCGTTCACGCTCGTAACGAGCACACTCCAATTTTCTGCGGTCGCAGCGGCCCAACCCAGCAACGGAACGTGGGATGTCATGGCGTTCGACGACTGCCTCAAGAAGTACAACCCGGGACAAGCGGGAAGCGAAGAAGAAATGGAGGCTCGTATCAAGTGGTGTTGCTTGGATTCTGGCGGTGTATGGAAAGACAACGGCACTGGAACTACAGAGTGTGTAGCGCCCCCTCCCAGTGATTCGTCACGTTCCCAGCGGATTCGATCTGCCATCGAAGGCGAACCGTTGACCCCCTCGCGACCCACGATTCGAGACGGAGCGGACATCGGCAGCTCAACCGTTACAGCCGTCGGATGACGCACACCGCGACGGAGACATTTGTGACTTGTGGGCGCGGACGGTATCGAACCGCCGACCGCTGGTGTGTAAATCTATATCGGTACGTCTAGGGCGTATCGCGCCGTTAGCCGTAGTCTACGAAATAGCAAGCGGCACAGCGGATTATCGTCTATTCCATATCGTCTCGTATCGGCACGTATCGCCGCGTCTAGGCCTATTTTCGGCCTAGCGGGGGGTCGGGTCGCTCAGGCGTTCGATCAGCGGTGATCGCTGCAGCGGGTCGACCGGCGGGCTGAGTTATCCACAGACGTCCCGGTTGGTGTCGGACCCTCAAAGTACGATCAGCAGCGGCAGCTTCATACGATCTGCCACAGAGACGCCGAGGCCCTGCCGGAGCGGACTCCGACAGGGCTCGAACGTGTATTGGCGAATACCACCGACAGCCTAGAGGGTGAACGACCCGGCGTAGTAGGGGTTCGGTCATATCGGGGTCGATCAGGTCTGGTCGCGGCGACGCACCAGGAGGTCGAGCCTTGCCTGACGAACCGCCGTCACGCCGCTCCGTCCGTGACTTCTGCAAGCACTACGGGCTCAGCCGGAACCAATACCTCGTCGCCCGATCCAAGGCCAAGGTCAGGCCCAAGGACTGGGGCACGCTGCTGTCGGCCAGCGACGAGAAAGCCCTGTTAGAGCACGTGAGCGCGGAGCGGCGCAGCGAGCAGATCGTGCGCGCCATCCGCGAGCAACCGAGGGTGACCCATCAGTTCGCGCCGCCGCCCAAGCCGCCGATCGACTACGAGGCGGAGGTCAGCCGGATTTCGGACTCGCTGGAGAAGTGGCGCACGGTTCTGGTCGAGTTGGCGAAGGGTCACGTCACGGACGACCGAACCGGGCGGTGTAAGCGTTGCCATGAAGAAGCTCCATGCCGGACCAGGCGGACCCTGAACCGGCTCAACAACGAGTTGGTCGAGCAGGTTGCGGTTGCCGATTCCGGCGACCCCGCCGATGGATTCGATGCAGCGAACCGGCCCGTCGATGCTCAGCCCGAGCGGACGCTGAGCCAGCTGTACGAGGCCCGCAACCGCTGGCGACGGGCACTCGTTGACCTGACGATCGACCACATGATCGTGGACGACAAGGGTCGCTGCACGCAGTGCCCCAAGGGCCTCCCGTGCGACATCAACAAGGCGGTCACTCGCATCAATCGCGGTATCGCCCGTCAGATCGAGAACTACGCCTGCATGAGCGACGGCGAACGCGAGGCGGCGCTGGGCGAACGCCCGCTCAGGTACTACTACGAGGACGATGCCGACGATTGGGATGCGGTGTGACCCGCCGCTAGGCCCGATCGCCGCCAGCATCGCAGAGTCGCTATAGGCTCACCACCATCGACTGCAGGGGGCAAACGTGGTGCAGTTCCGCAAATCCAAGAAGTCTGGGCCGTTCCGTTTCACGCTGAGTCAGAGAGGTATAGGGACCAGCGTTGGCGGTGGCCCCTTCCGGCTGAGCCTCGGAGCCGACGGACGAGCGCGCCGCACCGTTCGGGTACCGGGTGTCGGGCTGTATGACACCAAGACCATCGGTGGCGGTCGAGGGCGTCGCGGTGCCCGCAAGACCCGACACCCGTTCCTGTGGTTGCTTGCGGTGCTCGTCGGGTTCGGCCTGGTGATTCACGCCTGCAGCAGCGACAAGTCCAGCGACAACCGCAGCGGATCATCCTCACCCAAGCCAGCCGAGCAGCCGGTGCCGTGGGCCGGTGCGCCAGCAGACGGCCAATGGCCGACTGACGCCTATGACCGAGTGCCGTTCGGCCAGTTGACGCCGGTACCGCCGGGAGGCCCTTTCACCGAGTTCCAGTTTGCAGTCGTCGGCCCGCCGCAGCTCACAACCACCGACGACGGCAAGACAGTCAGGATCATCAGCAAGGTGACCGTTCATCGGGTCGAGGACAAGGGCTTCAGCGAGGGCATCGCCAAGGGTCAGTCGTTCATGTTCCAGCCGGGCGTGACAGCACCCGAGAACCGCATGGATGAGTCACACGGCACAGACCCCACGGTGGTGTGCGAGAACGACCGTCCACGCACGGGTGAGACGACGGTCTGCGATGTCTCATTCACGGCTCCGGCAAGCGAAATTCCCAACTCCTACTGGGAGATCAACCGCTTCGATGTCGGCACCTGGCCCTCGCAACTCTGACCACGTGATCATCCGCCGATGCTGCGGCGCAAGTAGGCCGGAATCGCCGTGATGGTGCCCTCCCGAGCACGGCGCTCGGTGCCCAGCGGCGACGAGAAGCCCCACTGCTGACCGATCGAGTGCGCGAGCACGTCGTGAGCGACGACTGCAGCCGCGAGCGAGTCGGGCTGATGCTGGCCGGATTGCCACGCCACCGCCTGCGCCTCGAAGCTCGGCAGATGCCCGGCCACCCTGCACGTTCCGACCTCCAATGCTTGGCGCAGCGCAGCCGACCGGGCCTCGGCGTCACCCTTGCCGCGACCAGAGGCCTTCGGGGGCCAGGTCGACACGCGAATCGGACGGTCGGGCCGCATCCGCTTGATGGTGTCGGTGACGACAGCCCGGTACGTCGTACCGGCGGCGAAACTCTCGATGGCGATTTCAGAGGCTCCGGTCGTGATGGCCAGCTCAACTGCCCGCCGCGCCCACTGCTCAGAGGTCAGCGGTTCGGAGACATCAGCGATGAGCGCGATGACACCTTCGGCGGTCAAACTCGCCGCGATCAGACCGCACGCATCACCGCTGCCAGAGTCGGACGGGTCGACGCCGATGACCGTCTTGAGCGCACCCGGCGGGGCGACCGGCAGACGCCACGCATCTAGCCACTCGCGCTTGACGAGACCGCCTTCGGGTGCCGCGGGCACCCCTTCATACAGGGCGAACCACGCTCGTTCGCCGGAGGTGCGCCGGGCGGCGGCGAAGTGATCAGCGGTGAAGCCGAGTGCCGAGGTCATCGCTGTGCGGGGTGCGCGCCCCAGCGCATCGGGGATGCCGGTCTCGGCGACGGCGGGCACGTTGGTGTGCCGCCACACGTCGGGTTCGTCATCGAGCAGCACTCCGGCCAGATCGTTGGGGTGCCAGCGGGTCATGACCAGCAGCACCGACCCGCCGGGATGCACGCGGGTCGCCAACGTGGAGCGGTACTCGGTGATGACGCGGCGGCGATGGGCGGCACTGTCAGCCTCGGCGGCATCCTTCACCGGGTCGTCAATCACCATGAGGTCGGCACCGAATCCCGTTACGCCGCTGTTGATGCCGGTCGCGAGCAGCCCGCCCGCGTGGCCCTCGACCCGCCACCGGCCCACCGCCGTCTTGTCGGTCGACAGGCGGAACCCGAGGTAGTCGGCGTGCTCGTTGATGAGCTGACGCGCCTCGCGGCTGTGGGCCTGCGCCAACTCGTCGGAGTAGCTGACGAGCACGATTTGCAGATCGGGGTTGCGCATCAGCGCCCACACCACCTCCCAGACGGCCAGCAGCCGGGACTTGCCGGTGCGCGGCGGGGTGGTCACGATGTCGCGGCAGTCCGGCTCCTCCACAGCGCGCACGGCGATGTCCGACAGCAGCCGAATTGTCGGCGTGACGACGAACTTCGGGTCCAGCCGCCGCGCCAGATCGGCAGGGCCAGTGGGCCGTTGCCGTTCTCGATCGGCCCGCAGTGCGCGGGCGGCGGCGAGCGCCGTGATTGCCTCAATGGTCACGCTGCACCCTTCTGGTCGAACCCAGCCTGCTCGGCGCTCCACAGGTCGGAGCGCACCCACTGGTGGCCGCAGCGGTCGCAGCGGTACTCACACGTCACGCGCCGGTCGCCGCGCCAGGTGACCGCATCCGGCTCGACCAGGGTGTGCAGGCGCACGCAACTGTCGGCCTGATCTCCGGCGGGGTTGCAGTGCCCGCAGTAGTCGCCGAGGTAGCTGCAGTGACGGCGGTCGATGGGGGTCATGGCGGTCTCCTTGGTGGTGATGTCGTTGGTGACGGAGACCTTCGTGGCTGTGGGTGAGGTCAGACGGCTATCGGCGGCACCCGGCGCAGACCGGCCTTGAGGCTGGCGAGCGCCGAGCTGCCCGGCCCGCCCCGGTCGCCGGGGGGCAACCCGAGCGCCGCGCAGACGTCATCGTGGGTCGCCTCGCCGCTGGTGAACAACTGCTGCGCCACCCGCACGACCGCAGGCCATGCGCGATCGAGCAGCGGCGGCACCGTACTGCGCGCCTCCGCCGTCGGATTGCCGTACATATCGCGCACCCCCGAGGCACACAGCGCCTTGTCGTCGGCGCGGTTGGCGCTACGCAGCTTCCGCAGCTGCGCACTCGTCGGGCGCGGCCCGTACTGCCACCGCGCTTCGGCCCACACGCCTGCATAGGTGACGCTCGGGTCGATAGCGTCGGGCATCGACGCGAACGTCGTGACGCCCTCCACGCCGAACAGCCTGCCGTTCGTCACGACTGCCGACGCGACCTCGCCGCCGAGCATTGCGCACGCCACGGCGTGCCCGGCCTCATGCACGCAGGCGGCGAGGTGCCGCTGTTCGCGGTCGGTCAGGTCGGCGCGTGTCAGGCGACGGGTCTTGGTCATAGTTGGCCCTTTCTAGCCATTACAAATTGCGTCTCGGTGGACGTCGGGGCGACCGGCACATAGCTCAGATCACCGCCCCGACGCCACCTTCCGAACCGCAGGAGAGGCGTGGTTGTTGAGCAGCTTGGCAAGGTTGCGCTTGCGGGCCTTCTGGTCGCGAGCGTCGGCTCGCGCCGCAGCCGCTGCGAGGTGATCGTTGATGCACGCCGTGCAGGTGTAGCCCCAGACGTCGCCCTTCCACTGCCAGCACGGCCCGTCGCAGGACCGGCAGCGCGGGCCGTGATAGTCCGTCATCAGAACTCCTGTCTCTCTGGCGGTTTGGCAATCTCAGACGTCGATGCCCAGCGCAGCTAACGCGGCGCGGGGATCGGCGGCGGGTGCGGTCGGGGTAATGCTCTGCACCTTGGCGTCGAGCGCCCGCTCAAGTGTCAGCGCCGACCTGTCGACGGTCTCGCGCAGCAGGCGTTCGAGACGATCGGAGCGCGACAGCTGCCCGCGCAGGGCAGGTGCGCCGGGCGGGAACGCGTGCGCCAGCAGGTCGCTCAGAGCACCGTCGACCGGCGCGACCATCTCGACCAGCACCGCCACCCACGAACCGTCGGCCAGCATGTCGTCGGTGATGTCAGGCAGCGCCGGGCGCGGGGCGAGGTCGATCAGCGTCGTTATCGCGTACCGGCGCTTGCCCTCGTCATCGGCGAGATGTTCGGTGCGGCGGCGAGCATCGCGCTCGGCCACCCAGCCGGTGACGGTGCCGACCGCCTCATGCGCTGCGTCGGCGTAGGCGAGCACCTGCCGCCGGAACAGCGGCATGGGCCGGGCGGCGATGCGAGCGGCCATCGGCCCGGCAACCTCGGCGATTTCACGGCTGAGTGACCAGCCGCCGTCGTGGACGATGGGCATGTGTGCGCGGCGTCGGCGTCGAATCTCGGCCTGCTTCATAGCGAGTCGTCCTCTCGACGGGCGGTAGCGGTTAGGGGTGGCGGGCGGCGTCAGCGGCTGGCCGCGCATCGCGATCATGCGGGCACCGCCGTCCGCAGCCGCGCCGCGAGGGCGTCGGCATGGGCAGGATTGAGCGCATCGGCCTCGGCGTCGATGACCCGGCGGCAACGCCAATAGCTCAGCGCCGCACGGCAAGCCGCGACGGCGGGGTCCTCGTTGCCGCGACCGCGAGCGAGGTATGCGGCCAACCGGCCCGACCACTGCGCCGGGGTCAGCGCGGTCGGATCGGTGAGAACGATCGTGCTCTGCATACCACCGACGATAGAGGGCGAGGGTGCAGCGACGGTGCAAGCTGACGATGCCGGCGAGTCGTGAAACGTGTTGCGGTATAACAAGTTAACCCGACAACGGTGGGAGACTGCTTGCCTCTGCTTCACGTGTTCCCGGCGCCAAGCCGTTACCCGGCGGTACAGACTTCCATGAATACAAGTTTCGATGTACTGTTGTGCACGTGCAGACGCTTACCCATACCGATGCTCTCGCCCGCTTCGGGCACGCGCTGTCAGACATCACGCGCACACGCATCCTGCTTGATCTCAACGAGGCACCGAGCTACCCGGCCGACCTCGCGGACCGGATCGGGGTGTCACGGCAGACGCTTTCCAACCACCTGGCGTGCCTTCGTGGTTGCGGCTTGGTCGTGGCCGTGCCCGAGGGACGGCGTACGCGCTACGAACTTGCCGACGCCCGCATCGGTGACGCACTGGACGATCTGATGGGACTGGTGCTAGCCGTGGATCCGAACTGCACATGCATAGGTCCCGATGGCGAAGTTTGCGGGTGCGGCTGATGGCGTCGGTATACCGGTCCGCCACGCTGACCGATGACCGGCGCGCACTGCTCGCCAGGCGGATTCGGCTGTTCGTCACAGCCACCATCTCGTACAACGTCATTGAGGCCGCCGTTGCCCTCACTGAAGGCGCACGCGTCTCATCGACGGCGCTGATCGGGTTCGGCCTCGATTCGGTCATAGAGGTGTCGTCGGCGGCAGCCGTGGCGTGGCAGTTCGCCGGGCGCGACCCCGAGGCCCGCGAGAAGGTCGCACTACGCATCATCGCGTTCTCGTTCTTCGGCCTCGCGGCCTACGTGACCGTGGATGCGGTTCGCGCATTGCTTGGTGTGGGCGAGGCCGAGCACTCACCGATTGGCATCACCCTGGCGGCGGTCAGCTTGGTCGTCATGCCGGTGCTGTCCTACGCCCAGCGGCGAGCCGGGCGCGAACTCGGCTCCCTCTCGGCAGTCGCCGACTCCAAACAGACGTTGCTATGCACCTACCTGTCGGCGGTGCTACTTATCGGCCTGGTCCTCAACAGCATGTTCGGGTGGGCGTGGGCCGATCCCATAGCCGGTCTGGTCATCGCCGCGATCGCGTTGAAGGAAGGCATCGACGCCTGGAAGGGCGAAACCTGCTGTCCGGCGCCGGTCACCAAACCATCGGGCGAAACCGCCCACGACTGCGACTGCTGCAATGACTGACAAGGGGTTCCCCATGAGCCGTATCAGCGACCAGGCGCGGGCGGTGTACCAGTTGAAAAGACAACACTGTGCCCGGTTGTCGAGGTACAAATGCCCTACCCGGCCTGTTTCGGGGCGAGCGAAGATTCGGCCATGAGTGACATTCGCGAATCCGCGGCGGAGCGACACGCCGTTACGACGCCGCCATACGACGACGTGCGCCACAGGCCAAACTCGATCTTGGTCTGGGTGGGCATTGTTGCCGGTGTCGTTTTCATCGTCGCGGTTGTCTTCTTTGCCGGGTTCTTCATCGGTAGAAGCTCAGCCGGCGGTTGGCGTGGTGGCTATCAGCAGCCGGGGATGATGTGGCCGAGCCAGTCGGGACCGTATGGCCAGTGGGGACCAGGGATGATGGGTCCCGGCGGGATGATGGGACCGAACTATCAGTGGCCCGGTCAGCAGCCAACGACGACGGCTCCTAGCACACCCCGGCCATAGGCCCTGCGCAGAGAGGTCACGATGGCGCGGTTGATGAATCGCCGAGCGGCGCTTGCTGCGTTGGGCGCGTTGGCGGCGGGCAGTGTCCTAGGTGTCGGATATGTCGTCCGCACCATGCTCGACTCACTGACGCCGGGCGTGCGGCTCGCCAACGGGCCTGGCGACGGCGGGATGATGGGTGTGGGTCCCGCCGACATGCAGCTTTATATGGACATGTTCGCTCGCCACAACGAGATCAAGCGCACCGTGGAAGAAATACCAGGCGGCGTGCGCACCACCACCGAATCCAACTCTCCGGACCTGACGGCACAGTTGCAGACCCACGTCTCCAGCATGTACAGCCATCTGGGTCAGGGGTCGGAGGTCATGTGCATGAGCGCGACGCTGCCAACCCTGTTCCGAAACGCCGGAGGCTACCGCCGTCAATTGACCTTTACCCCGACGGGTGTGATCGCGGAGGAGACGACTGAGGATCCGAATCTCGTCCAGGTCATCCGTGCGCACGCTCAAGAGGTCAGCGGCTTCGTCCGCGACGGGATGCCAGCGATGATGCAGGGGATGATGGGTCCCGGCGGCATGATGGGACCGGGCGGCATGATGGGACCCGGCGGAATGATGGGACCACCGCGCTCGTGATGTTGGTGCGCCGGTTGATTCGGCACGGGTTCACGCCGCCGCTCGCTTGTGGATTCGGGCCACCGTGTTGGGGAACCACTTCGATCCGCCCTGGCCGGTCGGCGTGCCGTCGGCGTTCAGCCCATCGGCGATAGCCGCCCAGGTCGCCCCGGAGGCGCGCTCGCGGGCGATGCGCTCCACCACCGACGGTGGCACGGTCATCGGGCGACCGAGCCGCACGCCTTGCGCCTTGCGAACCGCGAGCGCGGCCTTGGTCCGGTCGCTGATCAGACCGCGCTCCAACTCCGCGACGCTGCCCATGATCTGAGTCGTGAATCGCCCTGCCGCAGTGCTGGTGTCGACCGTGCCATCGACGGCGACGACCACGCCGCCCGCGTGCTCAGTCCGGTCGAGCACGTCGAGCATGGTGCGCAAGCTGCGGGCCAACCGATCGGACTTGGCGACCATCAGCACCGCCGCCGTGGCGGACTGCACCTCGCCGAGGGCGGCAGTGAGGCCGGGCCGGGCGTCGAGCGCCTTGCTGCCGCTGATGCCCTCGTCGGTGTGCCAGGACACCACGGTCCAGCCTCGGCGCTCGCACTCGGCGGTGATGGCGGCGCGCTGGGCGTCGAGGCCCGCGCCGCTGGCGGCTTGCTCCTCGGTGGAGACGCGAATGTAGGCGGCGACAGTGCCTGTGGGCGCGGCCTGAGCGCGTCGGCGGCGGGTGCGGTGCACGGTCATATGACGATCTTATAACGCAATCGACCGTTTGGGTTAAACGGCTGGCGCGTCTCCGGCCAGCGCGTCGAGCGCCGCCACCGCGCCCTCAAGCCGGGTGCGCTCGGTCGCGGTGGCCTCCAACTCGCCCCGCTCGATCGCCCCGAGGATCAGCCTCAATTGCCCTGCCGTGGCGGCGATGTCGGCGCGCTTCACAAACCGGCGCGACTCGGACGCCAGCCCGGCGCACCCGTCGTCGCCAGCGAGCCGATGAACGCATCGTTCGGACGCTGCACGCGCCACTCGTCGCCGAGGTCGGACGTCGGCGCAGCCGTCGAGCCGCGATTCGATCGCGATGCGCGCCAGTCTGATCCCAGTCCGCTGTTGTTTGCCATGTCTTGATCCTCCTCTGTCGGGGTGAAACTCAGCGCCGTCGAGTCGCGCCGGGGTTGAACCCGCGCAACGGGTCGTATGAGCCGCCGTCGGCTCGGCGCTGCGGAGCAGGCTCAGCGTGGGCCTGCTGGGCTGCGGACGCGAGTGCGGCCAGTGCTCCGGCCACCGACACGCCGTGTAGCGCAGCGGGTTCGGGTTCGTCGTCCGGTCCGCCGTCGTCGTCGGTCGATTCCGACTGGCTCTGCGCAACGCTCGCCAACGAAACCGCCGGCAAGGGGTCATCGTGTGGGGCGGGCGGTTCCACAGCTTCTCCGGCCTTGTGGCGCATCACCGCTGCCCACTCGGACAGTTCATCGGCGCTCAGTGCCCCGAGGGACACCGCCTGCCGGGCGACGTCGGCGTGCAGCGTCCACAGCGCGTCACCTTCGCCGATGACGGTGCCGAACATCTCGCGGCACTCCGCCACGGCCCGCGCTTCGAGGTCGGCGGGTGACAGCGTGCGGTCGGCGACGTCGCGAGCGACCGATGCCGCTGCCTTGATCGCTTCCTCGGGGGTCAGAGTGGTCATCGGGTGATCTCCTCTGCTTCAACGTCGATGATGTTGCCGCCCAGAGCGGTCTGTGGCGGGCGCTGCGAGACCAGCGCCAGCAGTTCGGTCTCAAGCCGGTCGATGATCGTGGTCGGGTCAGTGGACACGTTGACGTCGACCTCGGCGCGCTGGGGCGCATACGCGCCTCCCAACTTGGCGCGCTCGGCGACGGTGGATCGCAGCTCCTTGGCGTACCGCAACGCGGTGTCGTCGTCGCCGCTCTGCAGGGCCGTCAGGTAGCGGGTGAATCCGCTGCGCTGCAGCAGCCGCAGCGCGTTGTCGTGCTTGCGCCGCGCCGCCTCGACCGACTCGGGCGGGGTGCGGTCGCCCAAACGCCGCACGGCCTGTTGTGCAGCCTGCCGCGAGCGGTAGCCCAGCTGGGTGGCGATCTCCTGCCACGTCGCGCCCGTCGCCGCCATGCGCTCGGCTGCCTCGGCGCGGGCGCGGGCGTCCAGTCGGTTGGTCACGTCAACAGAATGTCAACAAAACACTCATCCCTCTAGTACCCGACAACGGAGGGGAAAAGGGTTGTGCCGCTGCTTTTCTCGCCGATCCCCGCCCGGCGACGCGGGAGGATCACCGCCGCCGCTGCTCGCCTCGACGCCGCTTGCTGCCGGGTCGGAGTCGGTCTCGGTAACGGATTGCAGGGGGCGGGGTCTCGTCGTCGGTATCCCTTCCCTCTAAGTCCCCCCCCTATAAGGGGGGGAACGACACTTAGAGGGGGTAGGCCTCGATTTAGACCCCCGTTTAGAGGGCTTATAAACATGCAGGTCAGAGCGTTTAGACCCCGTTTAGAGGGCTTTAGACCCCCGGTTGCCTAACTAACCTGGGGTCTAAGTGGCTTCATTTAGACCCCTCACCCACTCTGACCTGCGCTTTTGCGCCCGGCGGTGGGCCGAAGCGGTCCATCTCGCTTCCGCTGACCCCGATCGGCCACTGCTTCAAACATAAAACCGCTGGTCGGAGGGGGTCTAAAGCCCTCTAAATCGCACTTATACCACCCTCGGTTGAGGCCTACGCGGCGTCTCCGGCGGCATCCCTGGCCGCGTCGTCGGATTCGGTCGCCTGCAGCGCGACACGCTCCGCATCGGTGAGTTCGACGTCATCCTTGGGCTGCCAGTACGTGTGCTGCAGGGAGTCGACACGGGCGACCACCAACTTGCCGCCCTGTGCGAGCAGCTTGATCGCCGTGGTGGCGGTGCCCGTGCTGCACACCCGCCGCTCCTTCTTGGTGCGCCCCTTGTGGTCGGTGTACTCGCGGACCACCTCGGCGGCGATCTCGGCGAGGCGCGTTTGGGTCAGACCGACGCCAGGGATGCAATTGGCCTGCGCGAGCTTGAGCATGGGCAGCGCGAATTGCGCACCGTGGCCGGTCCACTCCTCGATCGGGGCGGTGGTGAGGTCGACCTCGATGGCAGCCGGGTCGACGGCCTCCGGTGCCAGCACTAGGGTGCTGCGCCCGCCGCCGAGGTCGACCTTCGTGGCCGCGACGGCGACCGCGTGGCCGTCCGCACCGTTCTTGTTCTTGCGGTTCTCCAACCGGACGGCGAACTTGCCGGGGTCGGGCCGCAGCACCGCCCACTCGGTGTCCAGCGCATTGGTCCACGCGATCGTGCCGCGCCCAACCTCGGGGTTGCTCTTGGGCGTGTGGTGCAGCAGCAGCACAGTGACCCCGGTGTCGTTGACCAGTTCGGTGACCTTCGCGATGGCGAGGCCCTGCTGCGTGGCGCTGTCCTCTTCGAGGCCGACCGTGCAGCGCGCCTGCGTGTCGAAAACGACCAAGGCGGTACCCCGCACCTCGACCAGCGCCCGAATGTCGCCCATGTCGGCATCGGAGGCCAGCTGCGCCGCGCCGTTGAGGAACGTCACGTTCTCCACGGCTTGGCTGCGGGGCACCCCGCGCTCCTGGCACCACCCCGCCACCCGGTCGTTGATGCCCGCCAGACCCTCGCCGACCACGTAGATGACTTGCATCGGCTCCACGCCCTCGACCCCGAACCGCCTCGACCCGAGGAACGGGGTGGCAGTCGCCAGCGACAGAGCCGCATCGAGGGCCAGGAAACTCTTGAGCGTGCCGGACATGCCGACCCAGCGTTCGAGCGTGCCCGTGCCCATCAGCGTCGGAATCAGGTCGACCGGCGCGGGCAGCGTGGCAAGCTGATCGAGCGTCATCCAACGGTCGCGCACGGGGTTGGTGTTGCGGCGCTGCGCGGCGAGGCTCTGCCCGGCTTCACGCGCCTGTATGCGGCAGTCCTCACGCACCGCCGCCGCCTCGAACCGCAGGGCGGCGACCTCACCGTTGGTCAGCTCGGTCAGGGCTTCGATCTGGGCATCGGACATGCCCACCTTCACGGCTTTCTCGCCGCTGAACATCAGCACGGGCGTGTCCTTGGTCGGATCACGCCGAGCGTTCCAGTTGTCGAAGTCGGCGGCGATCTTGCGCGCCCACGGCTCGGTGCGCCCGTCAAGACTGCTCAGTGCGTACCGGCGAGACCTGAACTTGTCGATGCGCTGCAGCTTGACCCGCTGCGTCGCCGCGTCCTCGGCGACCTTTGCAGACCGATCGGGGTACGGGCTGTGCTCGCCGGGCGGGCGCTCGTTGAGCTTGCGCGGGAGCTTACCGAAGTCGTCGGGCAGGTCGATGACGAACCCGTTGTCGCCGTTTCCGCTGGCCTGCTCTGCACCGCTGCCGGTAGACTCGGCAGCGTTCTCCTTGCGAGACATGGTGTTGCCTTTCTGAACTGGTGACTCGGAGAGGGTGCGGTGGCCTTCGTGGTTGTGGGCGTCGCGGGCACTGAATCGTTGGGGGTGATGCCGTCGGGACTGGTGCCCGGCGGCATCACTTTTCTCACTCCTGTTGCGGCACTGGCGTTCCCGGCGTGATCGTGTGGGAGGCGAGGTACGCCTCCACGTCAGCGACGCGGTACCTGATCCGGTGCGCGATGCGCACGTACGGCAGCCCGACGCCACGGTGCCGGTCGGCCCGCAACGACCCCGGCTTGATCCCGATCTTGGCGGCGGTCTGCTTCTCGTCTAGGTACTCCGGCGCGGGGGCGGCGGCTGTGGTCACGTCCGTTGTCCTCTCTCGTTTGGCCCGAACCTGTTGTGCTAACTGACGTTACGGGTCTGGGGTGCAGGCCTTCGGCGAGCCGGAGCGGAGTCTCCCGACATGGGAGGGGTTGTCGCCGTGTCGATTTGGCGCCTCACCGCTGCGATCGAGTGCACGCCGATGCAGCACGGCCCGCACGGGGTGAGCTGATCCCGAGCCTGTTCGGCGTCCTGCCGCGACGCCCAATAGGTCCACTCGGCGCTGAGCTTGTGCCCGTCGTCGTGATAGCAGACGAGGACGAACCTGCAGCCGGTTGACGCGCTAACGGTCGCCGCCGTCGCCGGTCGCCGCGTCGGACTCCCCTTCCAACAGGCGCAGCAGCTTCACGGTCGGCACCCGCATCCGCGTCCCGCTCAACCGGATCACCGGCAGATGGCCCGACTTCGCCATCGTGTACGCGAATCCGCGTGACACGCCGAGGTATTCGGCGGCGGTGTCGATGCTGACCGTGGGTGGACCCTCGCGCAGGCGTTCCAGTGACGGGCAGGTGTTCTCGGTGTCGGTTAATTCAGGCATGTCTATAGAATCGCCTAGATAGTGATAGCCGTCTAGACGTTTAGCTATCGTTAGGGTTATCGTCTTTTCGTGACTTCCGATAACCCTTCGTTTGCTCCGATCCTCGGCGACGTGATCGCCGACGGTATCCGCCGCTGCGACGGCACGCCCGGCAGCGATGACGGCCTGATCGAAATCCCCTTGTACGGGCACGATCTGCGCTATCAGGTGCGCATCGACCGCAGCACCGGCACGCCGCACCTCACCGAGTTGCGGATCGTCGCCCCTGACGACGGCGGCGACATTGACCCCGCCGCCGTGAAGCAGGTGCCGGTGCGTCGACTGGCCAAGGCGGCGGCGCAATTCATCTCCATGACCGAGCACGGCGTGACCAACGTCGGCGACCTGTTCGACCCGACCGGCTCAACCCGGCCCGACCTCGAACCGGGCAAGCGCCGACGCAACCTCGGTCCCGAGCACTACCGCCAAGTCGCTGCCCTCCTGCAGGAGGCGCGTGAGATCGGCGTGCCGCCCCGCCAGCACGTCGCCGACTACTTCGGGGTGGCGCTGCCGACGCTGGACCGCTGGATCGCCGAGGCGAAGAAGCGCGGGTTCCTCCCCCGCGATTGGAGCAACACCACCGACACCGAGAAGGCCGACCCGTCATGACCACCGACCCGCAGCCCCGGCGCAGCCGCCGGAGTGAACCGATCACCAAACACACCGCCGTCAACGGCAAGACCACCTACCGTTTCCGGCTCGACGTCGGCACCCGGCCCGACGGCAGCCGCGAGCGACAGTGGTTCACCTACGCCACCCTCGCGGAGGCACGCAAGGAGTACCGGCGCATCTGCACCGAGGTCGAGGCGGGCACCTTCGTCAAGCGCGACAAGACCAGCGTCGGGGTGTTCCTGACAGAGTGGCTGGACGGTCGCCGCGACGTGCGGCCTAACACGCTCGCCGGGTACCGCTATGACCTCAAGCCCGTCATCGACCACCTCGGCGCGATCCCGCTGCAGCAGCTGCGTACAGCCGACATCGACGCGCTGGTGACGTTGCGGATGGCGGGTAAGCCGGTGGCCCAACGCGACAAGCGCGGTCGCCGTAGCGCCGAGGTGCTGGCGTGGCTGCGAGCGCGGCCCGAGGGTGCCAGCTACGGCGATATGTACGCCGAGTTCGGCAACGCCGGAGAGAAGGCCCTGAGCCGTCTGATGGCCTCCGGCGAGGTGATCCGGCCTGCACGCGGGCGCTACGCCGCCGCCCGGCTCGCCGACCCCGAGCGCCCGAAGGTCGCCGGAGGCGTCAGCGCCCGCACGATCGTCTCGATGCTGGTGGTGTTGTCGTCGGCGCTCGATGATGCGATGGCTCAGGGGTTGGTCGCCCGTAACGTCGCCCGGCTGGTCAAGCGCCCCAAGGTCACCACCGCCGAGATGTCGACGTGGACACCCGAGCAGGCCGCGACGTTTCGCGCACATATAAGTAGTGACCGGCTGGCCGCGTGCTGGCTGCTGACGCTGGCCGGGCTGCGCCGGTCGGAGGTGCTGGGGCTGCGGTGGGCAGACGTCGACCTCGACGCCGGAACGTTCACCGTCGCTCAGGGGCGGGTGGTCGTCGGCGGCGGCACCGTGACCGGCGCACCGAAGTCGACTCGCTCAGCGCGGACGCTGCCGATGCCGCCCGTCATGCTGGCCGCACTGCGGGCGTTCAAGACGCGCCAAGCCGAGGAGCACCTGGCGCTCGGCGGCGGTTGGCCCGACACCGGCCTGGTGGCGGTCAACGCCGACGGCTCACCCATCCGGCCCGAGACCTACTCGAAGGTCTTCGCCGCGCACTGCACGGCGGCGGGCGTCCCGGTGATCCGGCTGCACGACGTCCGGCACACCGCCGCCTCGATCCTGCTCGACAGTGGGCTGCCGGTGCTGGCGGTGGCCAAGTGGCTGGGGCATGACCCCGCGATCACGCTGCGGGTCTACGGCCACGTCTACGACGACGCTCTGGCGTCGGCAGGTGATGCACTGCTGGGCCGGTCGCGAGGCGGTGCGAACGGTGGCTGACCGCTGCGCCGGGAGCGACGACTAGATTCGGGTTTGTGCCTCAATACATGGGAATCGACCACCGCGAGTGGGCGCGCACCTGCAAGTGCGGCGGACCACTCGACTGGGAGTTCGTCAGGTTCATCGAGTCCTACGGCGGCGACGAGAAGAAGGCGGTGTTCAAGCCAGTCTGCGTCAACCGGTGCCGAGGGTTCACCCGCGCAGATGAGACCGGGCAGACCGCGAAGCACATAAAGGTGAGCGCGGCGTGGCAGCCGCACGAAGGTGGCCCGTTCGGCAGCACCTAACACCTGTCGGCCTATTTTCGGCCTAGCGGGGGTTTGGCGAGAGTGCCGATTCAATCCGCAAAACCACTGTCTAGCAGCGGTTTTGATTGGTGGGCGCGGACGGTATCGAACCGCCGACCGCTGGTGTGTAAAACCAGAGCTCTACCACTGAGCTACGCGCCCGTGCCGGTGCAGGTTACACGCCTGCGACCGGCGATACGAAATCCTCAACCCGACGTCAGAGCTGCCAGAGCATCGACCCAGACGGCCTGATCGCGCGCCTCGCCGGGCTCCTTCATCTCGGCGAACCGGATGATGCCGGCCCGGTCGACGACGAAGGTTCCGCGGTTGGCGAAGCCCGTGCTGTCGTTGAACACCCCATAGGCCTGGGCGACCGCGCCGTGCGGCCAGAAGTCGGCCAGCACCGGAAACGTGAACCCGCTCTGGGTGGCCCAGATCTTGTGCGTGGGTGGCGGCCCCACCGAGATGGCCAGCGTCGCCGTCGCGTCGTTCTCGTATCGGGGCAGGTTGTCGCGGATCTCGTCGAGCTCGCCCTGACAGATGCCGGTGAACGCGAGCGGGAAGAACACCAGCAGCACGTTCTTCGTGCCGCGAAAGTCGCTCAGGCGCACGGCCTGACCGTTCTGGTCCTTCAGGCTGAAGTCCGGCGCCTCGGTGCCGACGTCGAGCACTAGTGACGCCCAGCGGCCTTCGACTTGGGCTGAACCAGCCGACTGGCACTCCAGTCGCCGAGGTTTGCCGACGACGTCTGCATCAACCCTGCCGTCGGCGCCGATTCGGCGATTTCGGCGGGCAGCACATGGCCCGTCTTGCCCGTCTTGGGTGTCAGCACCCAGATCACCCCGTCGTCGGCCAACGGCGTGATCGCGTCCATCAACCGGTCCACCAGATCGCCGTCGTCGTCGCGCCACCACAGCAGCACCACATCGACCACCTCGTCGGCGTCCTCATCCAGCAGCTCGCCGCCGCACGCCTCCTCGATATCGGCCCGGATGTCGTCGTCGACGTCGTCGTCCCAGCCCAGTTCCTGCACAACCTGATCTTTTTGGATGCCCAGCCGTTGGGCGTAGTTCGGGGCGTTACCCGCCGCGACCACCGTCGGTCCTCCTTCACGCTGCTCGTCAGATCGTCCTATCGTCGCACGACCCCGTCATTCGGCGATGCCTGGCGCTCAAGGTTCATCGATATGCGGCATCGCAGAGGTCCAGGGCGGTCGTCTTGACGTCGTTCAACTTCGCCACCGCGGCGTTGAATTCGTCGGGTCCGTAATTGCCGGCGATGGCGTTTGCTACGCCTCGAGCTGCGTCGACCCAGGCGTTGAGCGCGTCGCGCAACTCAGGGGTCAGGGGATCGCTGATGCTCTGGGCGACCATGTCGGCGCTCTGGTTGAGCGAATCGATGGCGGGTCCGGCCTTCGCGGCGGCCTCCGGGTCGCTCTCGTTGAACGCCCGCACGTAGTCGTTGACCGCCTGGATCGAGTCCACGCTGCTGGAGGCCAGCGCCTCACACGAGGTGTGAACCGCCTCGGTGCTGATCGACGCCTGCCGCTCGGACTCCCGCGAACTCGACGAGGCGGCCGACTCCTCCATTGAGGCCGTCACCGACGCCTTGTAGAGCGGTGCATCGGTGGCGTTCACCTTCGGCGATCCGGTGGTGACCGAGGTGCATCCGACGATGATCATGGCGAGGGTGGCCAGGCTTCCGATCACCAGCGCGACGATCCGTGGTCGCGGTGACCAGGTCAGCCCTCCCATCCGCACAGTCTGCAGACGTTACCGGTTAGGCAGGTCCACGGGCGGTTCATTCCAGTAGGCACCACCGGTGGTGCATGTGGGGGACGATGGGTGGACGATAGAGGTTGTCGCACAGCCTGTACCTCCGACCGAGGAGTCAAGTTGACCACCGAGTTCGCGCGCCAAGACCTGGCCCAAAACTCTGGCACCGCAGCCGAACCCGACCGGGTACGCGTGATCCGCGAAGGCGTTGCCTCCTATCTGCCCGATATCGACCCCGACGAGACCACGGAATGGCTGGAGTCGTTCGACCAGTTGCTGGAACGGCAGGGCCCGGCCCGGGCGCGGTATCTGATGCTGCGGCTGCTCGAGCGTGCCGGCGAACAGCGGGTGGCCATCCCGTCGCTCACCTCGACCGACTACGTCAACACCATTCCGACCGAACTCGAACCGTGGTTTCCCGGCGACGAGGAAATCGAACGCCGCTACCGCGCCTGGATCCGGTGGAACGCCGCGATCATGGTTCATCGCGCTCAGCGCCCGGGAGTCGGTGTGGGCGGCCACATTTCGACATACGCATCGTCGGCGGCACTCTATGAGGTCGGCTTCAACCACTTCTTCCGCGGCAAATCGCATCCCGGCGGTGGCGACCAGGTCTTCATCCAGGGCCACGCGTCGCCGGGCATCTACGCCCGCGCCTTCCTCGAAGGCCGGCTAACCGCCGACCAGCTCGACGGCTTCCGTCAGGAGCACAGCCATCCCGGGGGCGGCCTCCCGTCGTATCCGCATCCACGGCTCATGCCGGACTTCTGGGAGTTCCCGACGGTGTCGATGGGCATCGGCCCGATGAACGCCATCTACCAGGCCCGGTTCAACCACTACCTGCACGACCGCGGCATCAAGGACACCTCCGACCAGCACGTGTGGGCGTTCCTCGGCGACGGCGAGATGGACGAGCCGGAAAGCCGCGGCCTGGCCCACGTCGCCGCCCTGGAGGCGTTGGACAACCTGACCTTCGTGATCAACTGCAACCTGCAACGCCTGGACGGTCCGGTGCGCGGCAACGGCAAGATCATCCAGGAACTGGAGTCGTTCTTCCGCGGCGCCGGCTGGAACGTCATCAAGGTGGTCTGGGGCCGCGAGTGGGACGCGCTGCTGCACGCCGACCGCGACGGCGCGCTGGTCAATCTCATGAACACCACGCCGGACGGTGACTACCAGACCTACAAGGCTAACGACGGCGCCTATGTCCGCGAGCACTTCTTCGGTCGTGACCCGCGCACCAAGGCGTTGGTTCAGAACATGTCCGACCAGGAGATCTGGAACCTCAAGCGCGGCGGCCACGACTACCGCAAGGTGTATGCGGCCTACCGAGCGGCAGTCGAGCACAAGGGACAGCCGACGGTGATCCTCGCCAAAACCATCAAGGGCTACTCTCTTGGCGCGCACTTCCAGGGCCGCAACGCCACCCACCAGATGAAAAAGCTTGCGCTGGAAGACCTCAAGTTCTTCCGCGACGCCCAGCGCATCCCGATCAGCGACGAGGAGTTGGAGAAGAACCCCTACCTGCCGCCGTACTACCACCCGGGACCGGACGCACCGGAGATCCGCTACATGCTCGACCGGCGGCGCACGCTCGGCGGTTTCGTGCCTGAGCGGCGGACCAAGTCCAAGGCGCTGACGCTACCCGGGCGCGACACCTACAAAGCGTTGAAGAAGGGCTCGGGCAAGCAAGAGGTGGCCACCACCATGGCGCTTGTCCGAACCTTCAAAGAACTGTTGCGGGACAAGGAAATCGGACCGCGCATCGTGCCGATCATTCCCGACGAGGCCCGAACCTTCGGCATGGATTCGTGGTTCCCCAGCCTGAAGATCTACAACCGCAACGGGCAGCTGTACACGTCCGTGGACGCCGAGTTGATGTTGGCGTACAAGGAAAGTGAAGTCGGCCAGATCCTGCACGAGGGGATCAACGAAGCAGGCTCGACCGCGTCGTTCACCGCGGCGGGCACTTCGTATGCCACCCACAACGAGCCGATGATCCCGGTCTACATCTTCTATTCGATGTTCGGCTTCCAGCGCACCGGCGACGGTCTGTGGGCGGCGGCCGACCAGATGGCGCGCGGCTTCCTCCTCGGCGCCACCGCCGGGCGCACGACCCTCGTCGGCGAAGGGCTGCAGCACGCCGATGGCCACTCGCTGCTGCTGGCCGCCACCAATCCCGCTGTGGTGGCCTACGATCCGGCGTTCGCCTACGAGATCGCCTACATCGTCGAAAGCGGGCTGGCCCGGATGTACGGCGAGGACCCGGAGAACATCTACTTCTACATCACCATCTACAACGAGCCCTACCGTCAACCCGCCGAACCCGAGGGCCTCAACGTCGAGGGCCTGCTGCGCGGCATCTACCGGTATCGGGCCGCCCCGGAGAAGAAGTCGAAGCAGGCGCAGATCCTGACGTCCGGCGTGGCGATGCCCGAGGCCCTGCGGGCGGCCGACATGTTGGCCGAAGAATGGGACGTCGCGGCCGATGTGTGGTCGGTGACCAGTTGGGGTGAGCTCAACCGCGAGGGCGTGGAGATCGAGAAGGAGAAGTTGCGCCACCCCGACCGTCCGGCCCGGGTGCCGTATGTGACCCAGGCTCTCGCAGACACCCGCGGGCCCGCGGTGGCCGTCTCGGATTGGATGCGCGCCGTTCCCGAACAGATCCGGCCGTGGGTGCCCAACACCTACCTGACGCTGGGCACCGACGGATTCGGGTTCTCCGACACGAGGCCCGCGGCGCGGCGCTACTTCAACACCGACGCGGAATCGATCGCGGTGGCGGTTCTGGAGGCGCTGGCCGCCGACGGCGAGATCGACAGGTCGGTCGCCGTCGCGGCCGCCGCGAAGTATCAGATCGACGACGTGATGGCCGCGCCGGAGCAGACGTCAGACCCCGGGGTGGCCTGACCCGCGGCGGCGCTTGGAGGAATCCGCCATAAAAGTGGCGTAGCTTTTAGGGATGACCGACAACAAGCGGTATGTCCCTCCGCCCTCCACCCTGGAGGTGCTCGATACCGTTCCGGAGTCGGTGCTGCGCAGGCTGAGCCAGTACTCCGGGCGCCTCGCGACCCAGGCGGTGCACGTCCTGGAGGAACGCCTGCCGTTCTTCGCCGACCTCGAAGCGTCGCAGCGGGCCAGCGTCCAACTCGTGGTGCAGACCGCGGTGGTCAACTTCGTCGAGTGGATGCGCAATCCCGACAGCGAGGTCGGCTACACCGCGCAGGCCTTCGAGGTGGTTCCGCAGGATCTGCGCAGGCGCATCGCCCTGCGGCAGTCGGTCGAGATGGTGCGGGTCACCATGGAGTTCTTCGAGGAAGTGGTCCCGCTGCTGGCCCGCTCCGAGGAGCAGTTGACCGCGCTGACCGCCGGCATCCTTCGGTACAGCCGTGATCTGGCGTTCGCGGCCGCCACCGCCTACGCAGACCAGGCCGAGGCCAGGGGCGCGTGGGACACCAGGATGGAGGCCAACATCGTCGACGCCGTGGTGCGCGGCGACACGGGCCCGGAACTGCAGTCCCAGGCCGCCGCCCTGAACTGGGACGCCACCGCGCCGGCGACCGTCATTGTCGGGATGCCACAGCCCAACCGCATCGACCTCGCCAGCGACGATGTGCACGACGTCGTCGACAGGCACGGGCGTGCGGCGCTCTCCGACGTGCACGGCACCTGGCTGGTGACGATCGTGTCCGGGCCGCTGAGCCTGACCGACCGCTTCCTCACCGACCTGCTGACCGTATTCGCCGATGGGCCGGTGATCATTGGACCGACCGCGCAAACGCTGTCGGCGGCCCACTGGAGCGCCACCGAGGCGATCGCCGGGATGAACGCTGTCGCGGGGTGGACCGGGGCGCCACGGCCGGTGGCCGCTCGTGAGCTTTTGCCTGAGCGGGCGCTGCTGGGGGACGTGTCGGCGATTGCAGCGCTGGAAACCGAGGTGATGCGCCCGTTGGGCGATGCCGGGCCCGCGTTGACCGAGACGCTGGACGCCTATCTGGACTCCGGAGGGGCGATTGAGGCGTGTGCACGCAAACTGTTCGTTCATCCAAACACCGTCCGCTACCGCCTCAAGCGCATCGCCGACTTCACGGGCCGTGATCCGACCACCCCGCGCGATGCGTACGTGCTGCGAGTGGCCTCGACGGTGGGGCGCTTGACCCGGCAAGCACAGCATTCAAGCACGTCGAATATGTCGTCGGGCCAGGTGACGAGGCCCCCGGACAGTGACCCGGTTGAGGATCGCGCAGGGTAACAGATTGCGGGTCTATATCGATGGAGTCCCATCACATGCTGTTTTGTGGGGTCTCTACAAAAAGATAAGACGAGGTTCATAATCTCTTACACCGCGCAATGTAGTTCCCACAGTGTTTTCTTAAACACGTGCTTGCATTGCTTGCTCCCGGACAGGGATCGCAGACCCCCGGCATGCTCGCCTCGTGGCTCGAGCTGCCGGGCGCGGCTGATCGTATCTCCACGTGGTCGCAGTCCAGTGGTCTCGACCTCGCTCGCCTGGGCACCACCGCGACAGCCGAGGAGATCACCGACACCGCGGTGACCCAGCCTCTTGTCGTGGCGGCGACGCTGCTGGCGTGGGAGGAACTGACCAAGCGCGGCCTGCTTACCGGTCGTGACTTCATCGCCGCGGGGCATTCGGTCGGCGAGATCGCCGCGTATGCGATCGCAGGCGTGATCTCCAGCGACGACGCCGTTGCGTTGGCCGCGACCCGCGGCGCGGAGATGGCGAAAGCCTGCAAGGCCGAGCCCACCGGCATGTCCGCCGTGCTCGGCGGCGAGGAGGCCGATGTGCTGGCTCGCCTCGAGGAACTGGACCTGGTGCCCGCCAACCGCAATGCGGCCGGTCAGATCGTGGCCGCGGGCAGCCTGGCGGCCCTGAGCAAGCTGGCCGAGGATCCGCCCGCCAAGGCGCGTGTCCGGCCGCTTGCCACCGCAGGCGCGTTCCACACGCACTACATGGCCTCGGCCACTGACGGCTACGCCGGCGCGGCGCAGCACGTGTCTCCCGCCGAGCCGACCGCGACGCTGCTGAGCAACGCCGACGGCCAGCCGGTCGCCTCGGGCGCAGACGCCATGGCCAAGCTGGTGGCCCAGCTGACCCGTCCGGTGCGCTGGGACCTGTGCACGGAGACGATGCGGCAGTCGAACGTGACCGCCATCGTCGAGTTCCCGCCCGCGGGAACGCTCGCCGGCATCGCCAAACGAGAACTCAAAGGGGTGCCGACGCGTGCCGTCAAATCCCCCGCCGACCTGGACGGGCTATCCGAGCTCTAGAGGTATGACCTTCGGCTGTGCCGCGGGTCGATACAACCGCATAACGACGTAAATCGAAGTAACACAACAAATTAGAAGGAGCCCTTGTGCCCGCCACTCAGGAAGAAATCATCGCCGGCCTCGCCGAGATCATCGAAGAGGTCACCGGTATCGAGCCCTCCGAGGTCACCCCGGAGAAGTCGTTCGTCGACGACCTGGACATCGACTCGCTGTCGATGGTCGAGATCGCCGTGCAGACCGAGGACAAGTACGGCGTGAAGATCCCCGACGAGGACCTCGCGGGTCTGCGCACCGTCGGTGACGTCGTGACCTACATCCAGAAGCTCGAGGAAGAGAACCCCGAAGCTGCTGCCGCGCTGCGCGCGCAGATCGAAGCGGATCGCCCGTGAGCAGGCCTTCCACTGCTAACGGCGGTTACCCCAGTGTTGTGGTGACCGCCGTCACGGCGACGACATCGATCGCGCCGGACATCGAGAGCACGTGGAAGGGCTTGTTGGCAGGCGAGAGCGGCATCCGCGTCCTCGAAGACGAGTTCGTCACCAAGTGGGACCTGCCCGTGCGGATCGGCGGCCACCTCAAAGAGGCGGTCGACGATCACATGGGCCGGCTGGATCTACGGCGCATGTCGTATGTCCAGCGGATGGCCAAGCTGATCGGTGGCCAGGTCTGGGACGCCGCGGGTAATCCGGAGGTCGACCCGGACCGCTTCACAGTTGTGGTCGGCACCGGTCTGGGTGGCGGCGAGAAGATCGTCGAAACCTATGACCTGATGAACGAGGGCGGGCCCCGCAAGGTCTCCCCGCTGGCCGTTCAGATGATCATGCCCAACGGCGCCGCTGCGGTCGTCGGCCTGCAACTCGGTGCCCGCGCCGGCGTGATGACGCCGGTGTCGGCCTGCTCGTCGGGCTCTGAGGCCATCGCGCACGCGTGGCGTCAGATCGTCATGGGCGACGCCGACATCGCCGTCTGCGGTGGTGTCGAGGGCGGTATCGAAGCGCTGCCGATCGCGGCGTTCTCGATGATGCGCGCCATGTCGACCCGCAACGACGATCCAGAAGGCGCCTCTCGGCCGTTCGACAAGGACCGCGACGGCTTCGTGTTCGGCGAGGCTGGTGCGCTCATGGTCATCGAGACCGAAGAGCACGCCAAGGCTCGTGGCGCACAGCCGCTTGCCCGGCTGATGGGTGCCGGTATCACGTCGGATGCCTTCCACATGGTGGCTCCGGCCGCCGACGGCATTCGCGCGGGTCGCGCGATGACCCGGTCGATGGAACTCGCAGGCCTGGAGCCGAAGGACATCGACCACATCAACGCCCACGCCACGGCGACCCCGATCGGTGACACCGCGGAGGCCAACGCCATCCGCGTCGCCGGTGTGGAACACGCCGCGGTGTACGCGCCGAAGTCGGCGCTCGGCCACTCCATCGGTGCAGTGGGTGCACTCGAGTCGGTGCTGACGGTGCTGTCGCTTCGCGACGGCGTCATCCCGCCGACTCTGAATTACGAAACACCAGACCCGGAAATCGATCTCGACGTCGTCGCCGGAGAGCCAAGGTACGGCGACTTCAAGTACGCGATCAACAACTCGTTCGGGTTCGGCGGACACAACGTGGCACTTGCCTTCGGCAAATACTGAGTGTTCGGGGGGAAAGGAACGATCTCGGCAATATGACAGGGTTGACTACGGGGAACGGGTTTCCCAACGTTGTCGTCACCGGAATCGCGATGACGACTGCCCTGGCAACCGATGCGCTCACCACATGGCAGCGACTTCTTGACGGGCACAGCGGTATTCGCAAACTCGAAGATCCGTTCGTCGAGGAGTACGACCTCCCCGTTCGCATCGGCGGCCATCTCCTCGAAGATTTCGAAGACGAGTTGACGCGGATCGAGCTGCGCAGGCTGTCGTATCTGCAGCGGATGTCGACTGTGCTGAGCCGGCGGGTCTGGAAGGACGCCGGTGAGCCGGAGGTCGATCCCAAGCGGCTGATGGTCTCCATCGGCACCGGCATGGGGTCGAGCGAAGAACTCCTCTTCGCCTATGACGGCATGCGGCAGAAGGGCCTTCGTGCGGTGTCGCCGCTGGCGGTCCAGATGTACATGCCGAATGCGGCCGCTGCCGCGGTCGGGTTGGAGCGCAAGGCCAGGGCCGGGGTCATCACCCCTGTCTCGGCGTGCGCCTCGGGCTCGGAGGGCATCGCGCACGCCTGGCGCAACATCGTGCTCGGCGAGGCCGACATCGCGATCTGCGGCGGCGTGGAGACCAAGATCGAGGCGGTGCCGATCGCAGGGTTCGCGCAGATGCGAATCGTGTTGTCCACCACCAACGATGACCCGGCCGGTGCATGCCGTCCCTTCGACAAGGACCGCAACGGGTTCGTGTTCGGTGAGGCGGGTGCGCTCCTGGTCGTCGAGACCGAAGAGCACGCCAAGGCACGTGGCGCCAACATCTACGCACGGTTGATGGGCGCCAGCATCACCTCGGACGGCTTCCACATCGTGGCGCCGGACCCCAACGGTGAGCAGGCCGGCTATGCGATGACACGGGCGATCCACTTGGCGGGCCTCAAGCCCACCGATATCGATCACGTCAACGCGCATGCCACCGGCACCAGCGTCGGCGACGTTGCCGAAGCGCAGGCGATCAACAACGCGATGGGCGGCCACAAGCCCGCCGTGTATGCCCCGAAGTCCGCGCTCGGCCACTCGGTCGGTGCCGTCGGGGCGGTGGAATCGATTTTGACCGTTCTGGCTTTGAAGAACGGCGTGATCCCGCCGACGCTCAACCTGAAGAACCAGGATCCGGAGATCGACCTCGACGTCGTGTCCGGCTCGCCGAGGCCCGGCAACTACAACTACGCGATCAACAACTCGTTCGGATTCGGTGGGCACAACGTGGCGCTCGCCTTCGGGAAGTACTAAAGGTCCCCAGAAGTACTAGCGCCCCGTCAATCCGGCCGTACCAGGAGGTTTCGATGACAATCACGGCCCCCGAGGCAGTCGGCGAATCAACCGATCCCCGCGACCCGCTTCTGCGTCTGAAGACGTTCTTCGACGACGACTGCGCCATCGAGCTGCTCCATGAGCGAGACCGCTCCGGTGTGCTCGCCGCCGCAGGCACCGTCAACGGCCTACGCACCATTGCGTTCTGCACCGACGGCACCGTCATGGGTGGTGCGATGGGCGTGGAAGGCTGCGCCCACATCGTCAACGCCTACGACACCGCCATCGAGGAGCAGAGCCCGATCGTCGGCATCTGGCACTCGGGCGGCGCCAGGCTCGCCGAGGGCGTCAAGGCGCTGCACGCGGTCGGGTTGGTGTTCGAGGCGATGATCCGGGCGTCGGGTTACATCCCGCAGATCTCGGTCGTGGTCGGATTCGCCGCGGGCGGTGCGGCTTACGGTCCCGCGCTCACCGACGTCATCGTGATGGCCCCCGACAGCCGGGTGTTCGTGACCGGACCCGACATCGTGCGCAGTGTCACCGGCGAGGACGTCGACATGGCGTCGCTCGGCGGGCCCGACACCCACCACAAGAAGTCGGGCGTGTGCCACATCGTCGCCGACGATGAGCTCGACGCCTACGCGCGCGGCCGTCGGCTGGTCGGGTTGTTCTGCCAGCAGGGTCATTTCGACCGCACCAAGGCCGAGGCGGGCGACACCGACCTGCATGCGCTGCTTCCTGAGTCGGCCCGCCGCGCTTACGACGTGCACCCGCTCGTCGAGGCGCTGCTGGACGCCGATGCGCCCTTCGAGGAGTTCCAGGCGAAGTGGGCGCCGTCGATGGTGATCGGCCTCGGTCGGCTGTCCGGGCGCACCGTCGGTGTGCTCGCCAACAACCCGCTGCGGCTCGGTGGCTGCCTGAACTCCGAGAGCGCCGAGAAGGCAGCACGTTTCGTGCGTCTGTGCGATGCGTTCGGCATCCCGCTCATCGTCGTCGTCGACGTGCCCGGTTACCTGCCCGGTGTGGACCAGGAGTGGGGCGGCGTCGTGCGACGCGGCGCCAAGCTGCTGCACGCGTTCGGTGAGGCCACCGTCCCCCGCGTCACGCTGGTGACGCGGAAGATCTACGGCGGCGCGTACATTGCGATGAACTCACGTTCGCTCAACGCGACGAAGGTCTTCGCGTGGCCGGACGCCGAGGTCGCCGTGATGGGCGCGAAGGCCGCCGTCGGCATCCTGCACAAGCGCACGTTGGCCGCGGCCCCCGAGGACGAGCGCGAGGCGCTGCACGAGGAGCTGGCCGCAGAGCACGAGCGGATCGCCGGTGGGGTGGATTCGGCCATCGAGATCGGTGTGGTCGACGAGAAGATCGATCCCTCCCACACCCGCAGCAAGCTGACCCAGGCATTGGCCGAGGCGCCGGCCCGCCGCGGCAGGCACAAAAACATTCCTCTGTAATCGCAATCGCTTTCGGACCTCGGCAAACTCACAGTTACGTACTGTGGTTAGCGGCCCATAGTTGGGGGAAACCTACGGGCCCTAACAGAGGAGTTGAGGTATGCGAATTTCTGGAATGACGATGCGTCGCGGGTTTGCCGGCGTGGTTGCTGCCGGAGCGCTCGCGGGACTGGCCGGGGCGGTCGCAATGCCCACGGCATCCGCCGACGCCGACTGCACGGTGTCTGGCCTCAGCAATGCGATCGGCAGTGTCGGCGCGCAGACCGGTCAGTGGTTCGCAAGCCACCCCGACGCCAACAAGGCCGTCACCGAGGCGGGCACGAGCGGTGACGCCGAGGGCGCGATCCGTAACTACTTCGTGGCTCACCCGTCGGAATGGGCTGAGCTGCAGCGCATCGCCCAGCCGTTGCGGAGCCTGCGCCAGCAGTGCGGGGCGGACGTGGCGCCTGCCGACATCGCCCGGCTCTACGACGCGATGGCTTCCTAACCGTCACAAGCTCGGTGCTAGTCAGGCCTGGGTGATTCCGGTCATCGCGGGTGCAAGCAGATCGGCGAGCGCTGCCCAGGCCACGGTCTTGGTCTCGGGCAGCGCTATGCCGAATTGGTAAGGCGCGAAATGGATCTCCAGCCCTTCGGCGGTGGGGATCCAGTTCGCGAAGTTGTCGGCACGCGGCTCGGCCCCGGTCAGCTCCGAGAGCCGGTTCAAGCCGGCCTGTGCGTCAGTGAAGAGGTCGGTCAGCATGATCGGGTCAGCGCTTCTGCTGTCGATCACCACGGTGCTGATGTACGACGTCGGATGGGCACCGTAGTAGTGGGTGCCGAGAATCAGCTGGCCCACGGCGATGCTGCGGAATGTCACCTGGCCGTGGGCCTCGAAGTTCCACTGTTCACCCGGGTTCGACTCCGCCTTCACCCTGTCGATCTGTTCGAGGGTCGATGTCCGGCTCGCGTAATTGAACGCCTCCACCACCGCGGCGTCCCCTCCGGACAACTCCGCGATCCGGGCATCCCAGGTGCCCATCCGGTCGGCGGTGGCGCCGTCGATGGATGTGATCGTGACGGCGTAGGTGTCGTCGTTGGAGACGCCCGTCTCGGCAGCGGCGGGCGCGGCCAGCCACAGAGCCATGGCCAAGAGCGCCGCACACAGCACCGCGACACGACCGTGGCCAAGACCCATCAAGCACCTCCACCGAGCAATTCCTCCGCCACAGTCAACACTGTGTCCCGGTCGGCGTCGACCAGACCGATGCGGGTGCGCCGGTCGACGATGTCGTCGACGGTCATGGCGCCCTCGTGCGTCACCGCGTACTCGAATTCCGCGCGGATCACGTCGATGCCGTCGGCCACCGGATCGGTGGGGCGGTCACACGTCGCCTTGGCGATGACGTTCGGTGCCTCGGCGCCGAATCGGGCCACCAGCGACGACGGCAGGTGAGCCGGCGTGCGCAATGTGGAGACCGGGTTCGCGGGCGCGCCGACGAGCGGCAGGTTCCTCGTCCGGCAGGGGCCCGCCTGCAGGCTCCGTAATTCGACGGCCTTGTTCAGCACGTCTTCGGCCATGTAGCGGTACTCGGTCAGCTTGCCGCCGATCACGCTGATCACCCCGGATGGCGATTCGACGACCGCGTGGTCGCGCGACACGTCGGCGGTGCGACCCTGGCCGGTGTCGATGAGGGGGCGCAGTCCGGCGTAGGCGCCGATGACGTCGTCACGCCCGAGCTTGACGTCCAAGGCCGTGTTGACGGTGTCCAGCAGGAAGCCGATCTCCTCCGAACTGGGTTCGGGCACATCGGGTATCGGGCCCGGCGCATCCTCGTCGGTGAGGCCGAGATACACCCGGCCGAGTTGCTCCGGCATGGCGAACACGAAGCGGTTGAGCTCTCCAGGAATCGGGATGGTCAACGCGGCCGTCGGGTTGCCGAACGCCTCGGCGCTGAAGACCAGGTGGGTGCCCCGGCTGGGTCGCAGCTTGATCGACGAGTCGACCTCCCCCGCCCACACGCCGCCGGCGTTGATCACTGCGCGCGCCGTGACGACGAACGACTCGCCGGTCAGTTGGTCGGTCAGCCGCACCGAGGTGCCGGTGGCATCCGATGCGGCGACGCGCGTCAGGATCCGGGCGCCGTGCTGCGCGGCGGTCCGCGCCACGGCGGTCACCAGGCGGGCGTCGTCGATCAGTTGACCGTCGTAGGCGAGCAATCCGCCGGACAGGCCGTCGCGTCGAACCGTCGGCGCCATGGCCACGGCACGGTCGGCAGAGATGCGGCGCGACCGCGGCAGCGTCGACGACCGGGTGCCCGCCATGCAACGCAATGCGTCGCCGGCGAGAAACCCGGTGCGCACGAGTGCGCGTTCGGGGGTGCCCATCGCGGGCAGCAGCGGAACCAACTGGGGCATGGCGCTGACGAGGTGAGGCGCGTTGCGCGTCATCAGGATTCCGCGTTCGACGGCGCTTCGCCGCGCGATGCCGATGTTTCCGGTCGCGAGGTAGCGCAGGCCGCCGTGCACCAGTTTGGAACTCCACCGGCTGGTGCCGAAGGCCAGATCGTGTTTCTCCACCAGCGTCACCGAGAGTCCGCGCGATGCCGCGTCCAGTGCGATTCCGGTTCCGGTGATGCCGCCGCCGATCACGATGACGTCGGGGTTCTGGCCGTCGGCCAGCGTCGCCAGCTCGCTGGTGCGGCGAGATGCGTTGAGCGCAGTGGAGTTCGTCACGGTCGCAGGTATCCGTTCAGTGCGCGGGTGAGTTCGGCGGCGAGCGCGTCGGCGTCGAGTATCGGCGCGACGATCTGTGCGGACTGGATCGTCGACTGGGTGATCAGCAGGCACATGGCGGCGAGCTGATGCGGGTCGCCCGCGCGCACGCTGCCGTCTCGCTGGGCCGTCTTCAATTCGGCAGCCACCGCTTCGATCAGGATCTGCTGGCTGGTGCCGAGGCGCTCGGCGATGTAGACCATGGCCAGTTCCGGCGCGGAGTGGAAGACCGACATCACGACGTCGTCGTGGCGGAGCCGTTCGGCCACCGCGACGATCCGTTCCACCAGCGCCTCGCGCCCGGTGCCACGCGAGGGCAGATCGCGAAGGACGCGGATGATCCGCGCCGTGAGCAGTGCGGCCAGCAGCGCACGCGTGTCCGGCCAGCGGCGGTAGATCGTCGGCCTGCTGACCCCGGCCCGGCGGGCGATCTCGGCCAGCGTCACCCGATCGACGCCGTAGGCAAGCACGCAACTGGCCGCGGCATCGAGGATGCGGTCGCCCAGATCCTCGGGCTTCGCGGCCGCGGTGTCGTTACTGATTGACAACATATGTAATACTGTAACTCATGATGAAGTGGGATGCATGGGGTGACCCGGATCAGGCCAAGCCGCTTTCCGACGGAATCCGGAATCTGCTGGAGCAAGCGCTCGGCGTCGGGGCCTCGCCGCTCCCCGAACTGAAACCGGACGAGGTGAAGCTCCGGCCGTCGGCACTGTCGCCTGCCGACCGCGAGGCGCTTGCCGACATCGTCGGGCCGCAGAACTGCCGCGTCGACGACGAGACGAGGCTGCTTCGGGCAGGCGGCAAATCCACCCTCGACCTGCTGCGCCGCCGCGACCCCGGAGTCCAGGACGCACCCGATGCGGTGGTGCTGCCCGGTTCCGACGACGAAGTCGCCGCGATCCTTGCGCTGTGCGAGCAGCGCAGCATCGCCGTCGTCCCGTTCGGTGGCGGCACCAGCGTCGTCGGGGGCCTCGACCCGGTGCGCGGTCAGTTCAAGGCTGTCATTTCCCTGGACCTGCGCCGGTTCGACCAGCTGCACTCGCTGGACGAGATCTCCGGTGAGGCCGAGTTCGGTGCGGGCGTGACCGGGCCCGAGGCCGAACGGCTGCTCGGCGAACGCGGCTTTTCGCTGGGGCACTTCCCGCAGAGCTTTCAGTTCGCCACGATCGGCGGTTTCGCCGCGACCCGGTCATCCGGCCAGGACTCGGCGGGGTACGGCCGGTTCAACGACATGGTCCGCGGTCTGCGCGCGGTGACCCCGGCGGGCGTGCTCGATCTCGGTAGGGCACCGGAGTCCGCTGCCGGCCCGGATCTTCGTCAGCTACTGATCGGCTCCGAGGGAGTCTTCGGCGTCATCACCCGCGTCCGCGTCCGGGTTCACCCGACGCCGGAAGCCACCCGCTACGAGGCATGGTCGTTCCCCGATTTCGCCACCGGCACCGAGGCTCTGCGTGCCGTCGCCCAAACCGGCACCGGCCCGACCGTCTTGCGGCTCTCCGACGAGGCCGAAACCGGGGTGAATCTCGCGACCACCGAGAGCATCGGCGAAGACCGCATCACCGGCGGATGCCTGGCGATCACCGTGTTCGAGGGGACCGAGGACCACGTCGAGAGCAGGCATGCCGAGACGCGACGACTGATGCAGGCCAAGGGCGCCACCTCGCTCGGCGAAGGACCGGCGCGGGCCTGGGAGCACGGCCGCTTCAACGCGCCCTACCTCCGCGACTCGTTGTTGTCCGCCGGGGCGCTGTGCGAAACCCTCGAGACGGCGACCAATTGGTCGAACATCCCGACGGTGAAGGCGGCGGTGACGGAGGCGCTCACGACCGCGCTGGCCGAAACGGGTACGCCCGCCCTTGTGCTGTGCCACATTTCGCATGTGTACCCCACCGGCGCGTCGCTGTACTTCACCGTCGTCGCCGGGCAGCGCGGCAATCCGATCGAGCAGTGGCTCAAGGCGAAGACCGCGGCATCGGATGCGATGATCCGTACCGGGGCCACCATCACGCACCACCACGCCGTCGGTGCCGACCACCGACCGTGGATGCGCGACGAGGTCGGCGATCTCGGCGTCGCGGTGCTGCGCGCCGTCAAGGGTGCGCTCGACCCGGCCGGAATCCTCAACCCGGGCAAGCTGATTCCGTAGCGCGCACGCGAGGAGCAAAATGTCACTAGCTCAGGGTCGTGTCACGATGCTGACCAACCCCGCATCGGGGCACGGCAGCGCACCGCATGCGGCCGAGCGGGCGGTCGCCCAACTGCACAAGCGCGGGGTTGACGTCGTCGCGATCGCGGGAACGGACGCCGCGCACGCGCGACGCCTGGTCGACGGCGCACTCGAGCGCGGGATGGATGCGCTCGTGGTGGTCGGCGGCGACGGCATCATCTCGCTGGCCCTGCAGGTACTCGCGCAGACCGACATCCCACTGGCCATCGTTCCCGCGGGCACCGGCAACGATCACGCGCGCGAATTCGGTATTCCGACAAAGGATCCCGAAGCCGCCGCCGACATCATCGTCGACGGGGCCGCGCAAACCATCGACCTCGGCCGAATCAGAGGGTCCGACGGCACCGACCGCTGGTTCGGCACAGTCATGGCGGCGGGCTTCGACTCGCTGGTCACCGACCGCACGAACCGGATGCGGTGGCCGCACGGCCGGATGCGCTACAACGTCGCGATGATCGCCGAGATGTCCAAGCTTCGGCTGTTACCGTTCCGGCTGTCGTTCGACGGACAGGATCTCGAAACACCGCTCACCCTGGCGGCTTTCGGCAACACGAAGAGCTACGGCGGCGGCATGAAAATCTGCCCGAACGCCGATCCCACCGACGGCCTGCTCGACGCGACCATGGTGGCGTCGGCGTCACGGACACGTCTGATCCGGCTGTTTCCGACCGTTTTCAAGGGCACCCATATCGGCCTCGACGAGGTGAGCACCAAACGGGCGCGCACGATCACCGTCGACTCCCCCGGCATCAACGCCTACGCCGACGGCGAGTACGTCTGCCCGCTGCCGGTCGAGGTGTCGGCGGTCAGCGGCGCGCTGAAGATACTGCGCCCGACCGGCTAGCCGACGCCTCTGTTGAGCCAGCTCACCTCGCCGGTGTCGCCGCCACTGCGATACGGCTCGAGGGCTTCGTCCCACGCCGTGCCGAGCACCGAGTCCAGTTCGGCGGCGAGCATGTCGGCGCCCGACGACATCAGCGACCGCAGCCGCATCTCGCCGACCATCACATCGCCGTTGGCGCTCATCGTCCCGCTCCACAGACCGAGCTGCGGGGTGTGGCAGAAGCGCTGACCGTCGACGCCGTGGCTGGGATCCTCGGTCACCTCGAAGCGCAGCACCGACCAGGACCGCAGCGCGTTGGCCAGCTGGGCGCCCGCGCCGACCGGGCCGACCCAGTTGGTGACCGCCCGCAACTGGCCGGGCATGGCCGGCTGCGGGGTCCAGGTGAGATTCGCCCTCGACTTCAGGGTCGACGACAACGCCCACTCGACATGCGGGCATACGGCCGCTGGTGAGGCGTGGATGTAAACCACGCCCGTCGTCGAGTCGGCGAACTGGTTCGACGCACGCATCTGCTGCTCCTTCGGCTCCACGAGGGACGTCTTCCCCAACGACCTGGCGGATGAATGAGCTGCAGTTGTGTCGTACGTGTCTATTGTGCCTTGTGGGGCCCCTGTTGCGCTAGTCCCTGTTGTGTTAGCTGTTGAATTCGGAGATGACCGCGTCGGACAGCGCGGGCCAGCGTTCGTAGGCCCAGTCCCCGAAGTCGCGATCGGTCAGCACGACAAGTGCCAGGTCACGGTCGGGATCGACCCACAAGAAGGTGCCTGACTGGCCGAAATGCCCGTAGCTGCGGACGGAGTTCGCCGAGCCGGTCCAGTGCGGCGATTTGGCGTCGCGGATCTCGAAGCCCAGGCCCCAGTCGTTGGGCCGCTGCACCCCGAAACCAGGCAGTACCCCGTCGAGGCCGGGAAACTGCACGTCAGTCGCCATCGTGTGCATCTCGGTCGACACCAATGCGGGTCGGAGCAGGTCGATGGCGAACGCCGCGAGGTCGGCCACGGTCGAGGTGACGCCGTAGCCGGCCGCCTTGGCGCCGCCGTCCAGTTCGCTGGACGTCATGGCGAGCGGTTCGAAGACCGCCTCGGCGAGATACCGGTCGAATGCGATGTCGGCTTCCTTCGCCACCAACTCGGCGGCCACCCGGAACCCGAAGTTGGAGTAGATCCGTCGCTTCCCCGGCGGCGCCATGATCTGATCGGTGTGCATCGCATAGCCCGAGGTATGGGCCAGCAGGTGACGCACGGTCGACCCGGGCGGGCCCGCGGGCGTGTCGAGTTCGACGACGCCTTCCTCGATCGCGATCTGCACGGCGCGGGCGACCAACGGCTTCGTCACCGACGCCAGCACGAACCGACGCGTCTTGTCACCGTGGGTGTCGACGACTCCGGACGGGGTGACCACTGCGGCCGCCGCGTTCGGAACCGGCCAGTCGGCGATCGCGTCGAGCGCGGACCCCGTCACGATTTCCGTGCGATGTAGTAGTTGTTGAACGGATCGGACTCGATCTCGCTGACCGTCACATCGCCGAAGCCGGCGTCGGCCAGCATCTTCTCCGCGAGCTGCCTGCCCCACACCGTGCCGAGGCCGGCGCCGCCGAGGGCCAGCGACACACTCATGCAGTGCATTGTCGAAACGGTGTACTTGTAGGTGGCCAACGGAGCGCCGATGTTGTCTTCCACGTTGCTCGACGCTTTGATGTCGACCATCAGAAGCACGCCGCCGGGCCGCAGCGCGCGATGGATGTTCGCCAACACCTCCGCGGGTTGCGCCTGGTCGTGGATCGCGTCGAACGCGGTGATGACATCGAAGGCCTCGGTGATGTCGAGCGCGGCCACGTCCTGGGCGAGGAACGTCGCGTTCTGCAGACCCAACCGGTCGGCCTCCGCCCTGCCGGCGGCAAGCCCCTCGTCGGAGAAGTCGATACCGGTGAACCTGCTCGCCGGAAAGGCGCGCGCCATCACGTTGACGGCATGCCCACTGCCGCAACCGATGTCGGCGACATCGACACCGCTGTGCAACTGCTCGGGCAGGCCGTCCACGAGCGGCAGGATGACATCGATGAGCGCGGCGTCGAAGACCTCACCGCTCTGTTCGGCCATCAGTTTGTGGAAGCGCGGATATTCGCTGTAGGGCAGTCCGCCGCCATTGTGGAAGCAGCCGATGATCTTCTGCTCCACCTCCCCGAGCAGGGCGATGAACTGCGCGACGCGGGCGAGGTTGTCCGGACCCGCGTTGCGCGTCAGAACCGCCGCGCGTTCACCCGGTAGCACGTATGTGGCTGTGGCAGGGTCGAAGTCGACGACCTGCGCGGCCGCCATCCCGCCCAACCACTCGCGCACGTACCGCTCGTTGAGGCCTGCGGCGTCGGCGATTTCGGCACTGGTCGCCGGTTTGAGTGCGGCCATCGTGTCGAACAACCCGGTCTGGTGGCCGATGGACAGCAGGATGGCAGTGCTTGCGCTGTCGATTGTGCCGACTATCTCCTCGGCGAATTGCTCAGTCGTCATGGTTGTCACATCACCACTCCCGTGACGATCACCCAGCGGCGCATCGACTCCGTCCACACCTCGCGGTGTCGCTCGTCGGCCCGCGAACCCAGGCGCAGCACCAACCGATAGACGTCAGACGCCCATTCGAGGGGCAGCCGTTCGTCGAGCATCGGCACCAGCGCGTCGTCGAGAAGGCGGTAGCCCTCTGCCGCGCGCGACTCCAGCAGGGCGGCGGCGCCGTCGACGACCCGCGCCAGCATGGCCAGTGTCGGGTCACCGGTTCCCGCGGCCGCTTCCCGCAGCACGCTCGAGGCTCTGGCCGCAGTGGCGGCGTCTCCGCCGGCGATCGCGGATGCGGCGTCGAGGTAGGCCAGGTAACCGTGCGTCGCGCCTGTCGTATCGCCCGCGACCAGTTCCCTGGCCCGCTGTGCCCATCGTCGCGACACCGCTTCGTGCTCGCGCGCGTGCCACAGCAGGGCGAGCACGGCGGCCTTCATCGCCGCGGCGCCGGGATCGGCGCGCACCAACCTGTCGAATGTGCGCTCCGCCAGGCGAACCGCCTCACTTCCGTGGCCCAGCCGCCAGGCGGCCACGCTGTAGGCGTCCAGATCGTCGGTCGGCATCGGCCCGAGACCGTCCGCGCGGACGAACGCCGCGTAACTCGTCGCCCAGTCGTTGCGCTGGTGAGCAACGCGGGCCTCGCTGAGATAGTCGGTCAAGGTGTCCATGGTTTCTCCATCACACCAGTTCAATCGACCGCTTCGCCAGGCCCATCCAAAAGCCGTCGATGACCTGCTTCGGCGTCTGCTCCGGGTCGCTGGACGCGCCAAGCGCGACGAACAGCGGCGCGAAGTGCTCGATAGTCGGATGTGCGTACGGCATCCCGGGCGCCTTGCTGCGAAAGTCGATGAGGCCGTCGAGATCTCCAGCCGCGAAGCGCTCGGCCGCCCAGTGGTCGAATTCCACCGACCAGCCCGGCGGAACGGCGTCGGTTGACGGGTCGTCGAGGAACGGCAGGCCGTGGGTGGTGAACCCGGACCCGATGATCAACACTCCCTCGTCGCGCAGCGGTCGGAGCCGTTCACCCATTGCGACGAGCCGTTGCGGATCGAGCGTCGGCAGCGATACCTGTACCACCGGGACGTCGGCGGCGGGGTACATGACGGTCAGCGGTACGTAGGCGCCGTGGTCGAGCCTGCGGTCCGGATCGTGTGCGACCGGTTCCCCACCGGGCATCAACGCCTCCACTGCCGCAGCGACAGCGGTCGCGCCCGGCGCGTCGTAGGTGGTGTCGTAATAGTGCTGCGGAAACCCCCAGAAGTCGTACGTCAGCGGCGTCTCGGTGGTGGTCGAGCCGATGGTCAGCGGGGCGGCCTCCCAATGCGCGGAGACCACGAGAATCGCTTCCGGCGCAGGCAGGTCGGCGGCCCAGGCCGCAAACTGTGACACCCACAGCGCGTCGTCGACGAGTGGCGGTGCGCCGTGGCTCAGATACAGCACCGGTGGCCTCATGGTTCCAGCCTTCCACTATCGGCGCGGCGATGGGCTCCACTAAGGTTTGACTCATGGGTCAAACAGTGCGCGGAGTGATTTCGAGGAAGAAGGGCGAACCGGTCGAGGTGGTGGATGTCGTCATCCCCGACCCCGGCCCCGGCGAAGTGGTGGTCGACATCCTCGCCTGCGGCGTCTGTCATACCGATCTGACCTACCGCGAGGGCGGCATCAACGACGAGTACCCGTTCCTGCTCGGCCACGAAGCGGCGGGCACGGTGGAGTCCGTCGGCGCGGGCGTGACGAACGTCGAGCCCGGCGACTTCGTGATCCTGAACTGGCGTGCGGTGTGCGGCCAGTGCCGGGCGTGTAAGCGCGGCCGCCCGCATCTGTGCTTCGACACCTTCAACGCCGAGCAGAAGATGACGCTGACCGACGGGACCGAACTCACCCCGGCGCTGGGTATCGGGGCGTTCGTCGACAAGACGCTGGTGCACGAGGGGCAGTGCACGAAGGTCGATCCCGCCGCCGACCCGGCCGTCGCGGGGCTGCTGGGCTGCGGGGTGATGGCTGGCATCGGCGCCGCGATCAACACCGGCGCGGTGAACCGCGACGACACGGTCGCCGTGATCGGCTGCGGCGGCGTGGGTGATGCCGCGATCGCGGGGGCGTCGCTGGTCGGCGCGAAGCGGATCATCGCGGTGGACACCGACAACAAGAAGCTGGACTGGGCACGCGATTTCGGCGCCACCCACACCATCAACGCGCGCGAACTCGACCCGGTGGAGACCATCCAGGACCTCACCGACGGCAACGGCGCGGACGTCGTGATCGACGCCGTCGGCAGACCCGAGACATGGAAGCAGGCGTTCTACGCCCGCGACCTCGCCGGAACCGTTGTGCTGGTGGGTGTTCCGACTCCGGACATGAAGCTGGAGATGCCGCTGGTCGACTTCTTCTCCCGCGGCGGCGCGCTGAAGTCGTCCTGGTACGGCGACTGCCTGCCCGAACGCGACTTCCCCACCCTGATCAGCCTCTATCTGCAGGGCCGTCTGCCGCTGGAGAAGTTCGTCTCCGAACGCATCGGCCTCGACGACATCGAGGAGGCGTTCCACAAGATGCACGCCGGTGAGGTGCTGCGCTCAGTGGTGGTGTTGAAATGAACGGCGGCCCGATTCAACGCGTCGTCACGCACGGCACCTTCGAACTCGACGGCGGCAGCTGGGAAGTCGACAACAACATCTGGATCGTGGGCGACGACAAGGACGTCGTGGTGTTCGACGCCGCACACGACGCAGGCCCGATCGTCAACGCGGTCGGCGGCCGCAACGTGGTTGCGGTGGTCTGCACGCACGGTCACAACGACCACGTGACGGTCGCGCCCGAACTCGGCGACGCGCTCGACGCGCCGGTGCTGCTGCATCCGGCCGACGATGTGTTGTGGCGAATGACCCATCCGGACAGGGATTTCCGCGGGGTGAGCGACGGCGAGACGCTGACCGTCGCAGGCACGGAGCTCCGTGCACTGCACACGCCGGGGCACTCCCCGGGTTCGGTCTGCTGGTATGCGCCCGAACTGAACGCCGTCTTCAGCGGGGACACGTTGTTCGAAGGCGGACCAGGCGCGACGGGCAGGTCGTACTCCGACTTCCCGACGATCCTGGAGTCGATCGCGGGCAAGCTCGGCAAGCTGCCCGGCGAAACCGTCGTCTATACCGGCCACGGTGACTCCACCACCATCGGCGACGAGATCGTGCACTACGACGAATGGGTGGCCCGCGGCCACTAGCCGTCGAGGATTTTGCGCTTCTCGGCCTCGAACTCCTCGGCGGTCAGCGCGCCGGAATCCCGCAGTGCCGCCAGGTGTTTGAGCTGTTCGATACGGATTCCGTCGTCATTGGGCGTGTACGGATCGCTGACCGCGTGCAGGTCGCCGATGTTGAACGTCGCGCCGACCGGCGCTGCAGGTGATGCCCGCTTGCCGCTCTTCACCGCGTAGACGATCGCCACCGCCAGTTCCGCGAGGCCGAAGACGAACAGGCCGACGAACACCCACACCAAGGTGGAGTTCGAGGAGTCGTGCCCGAACGCCAGCCGCGGGTTGATGAAGCCGTTGACCTCGCCGTCGGTGGTGATGTCGTAGATGGCGTCTTGCGGGATCGACACCACCCACACCCTGATGTGGACATCGTTGTTGATGGTGGTCGTGGTGCCCCAGCTCTCGGTGACCTCAGGGTCGGGGACGCCCGCAGGCGGCGTGATGGTCAGCCCGAGGGGCGGGACGGGTAGGCCGCCACCGCTCGTGCTGCCCACCGTCATCGTGTGAAAGCTGACGGTCGCCTCGCCTGCCGGCAGATGCAAGCTGCCCGACCCCGGGATCGGAACCTCGCCGTAGGCGGCGTACTTGTCGAAGAGAAACGCGTTCAACGCCAGGGTCACGATGAACCCGACGACAGCAACCACCAACGTGAGAACCGCAGAGACGATGAAGATCTTCGGTGCCGCGCGCCCGCCAGCCATTCGCGCAGTCTGTCACGCGTCGGCGAGTAAGACCACTACCGTTGTTGTCATGCCCGAGAAGCCGTCGACGGGACCCGAGTCGAGCGTCGTCGTTCGACCGGAACCCGTGGACAGCGCGAAGTACACCGTCAGCTCGCGGCTGCAGGCCGCCGGGTTACGTCCGGCGATAGAGCTTTTCGAGCAGGCCGCAGGCACGGTTCCGCTGCCCCAGCCGCCGCAACCGATCGTGATCGCCGACTACGGCGCATCGACCGGGCACAACTCGCTGGCTCCGATTTCTGCAGCACTACCGGTGCTGCGCAACCGAACTCGCCCCGAACACTCGATACTGGTCGTGCACACCGATGTGCCGGACAACAACTTCACGGTGATGTTCGAAACCCTGGCCGCGGACCCGGACACCTACCTGCGCAAGGATCCGGCGACGTTCGCCTCCGCCGTCGGGCGGTCGTTCTACAGCCAGATCATCCCGTCGAACAGCGTTCATCTGGGCTGGTCGTCGTGGGCCGTCCAGTGGCTCAGCAAGGTGCCCGCACCGATTCCCGATCACGTGCACGTGGCGTACAGCGCCGACGAGGGTGTGCGTACCGCCTACGCCAAACAGGCTGCGCATGACTGGCATGAGTTCGTCGCGTTCCGGGGCCGTGAGCTGTCCCCGGGCGGACATCTCGTCGTGCTGACGATGGCGCTCGACGACGAGGGCAACTTCGGCTACCGGCCGCTGCTCGACGCGCTCGTCGACGGGGTCGACGAGTTGGCCGCCGACGGCCTGCTGACCGAGGACGAAGTGCGCCGGATGTGCCTACCGACCGTCGGCAGGAGCGAGTCGGACTTTCGGGCGCCGTTCGCACCGTCGGGTCGGTTCGAACGCCTCACCATCGAGCATCTCGAGATCTTCGACGCCCAGGATCGCTTCTTCGCCCAATACCAAGTGGACCACGACGCAGACGCTTTCGGCGCGCTGTGGGCCGGCTTCGTCAGGGCATCGGTGTTCCCGACGCTGGCGAGCGCGCTCACCGCAGGCCGCCAAGATCCTCGATCGACGGAGTTCTTCGACCGCCTCGAAGCCGGCATCGCCGAACGACTGGCCGCCGCACCCGAACAGATGCAGATGCCTTTTGCGAAGCTCGTGCTGACGAAACTCCGGAGGAACTAGGGCCGCATCTCGTAGGCGCCGTCGTACGCCTTCACCCGCTCCCACACCCTGTTGAACCGGTCGGCGTCGGCGACCGGTTTGCGGACCGCGTCCATCGCCCAGTCCTGCTGAGCCTGCGTGGAACTCGGCTTCCCGTGCAGCGCAACGGCATACATGCTGAAGTCGCGGATCTGGAAATCGAAGATCTGGTCGACGATGTCCTTGTCGACACCGGTCAGCTCGGCCTGCTCGAGGATCAGCTGGCCGTACACGATCAGCGAGAACAGATGACCGACGTTGAGCAGGAAGTCCAGGTCCTTCTGTTGGTCGGCGTCGGGAGCCGCAGTGAGAAGGAACTGCCGGAAAGCCTGCGCCTGCTCGTAGAACCTGGCCACGTTCCCGATGTCGCGGTGCCGTTCGTAGGCCGGCGTCCAGTCGGCGAACTGCACCTTGCCTGCGCCGCGGGTGGGCCCCTGGTTCCAGAAGAAGACATCGTCGGCGGGGTCGTTGCGGGTCGGAATCTCGGGGTATTCCGCCGGATTGAGCATGTAGTTCGGCATGAACTTCAGCACCAGGCCGACGTTGACGTGGACCGTTCCCTCCAGTCGTGGCAGCGCACCGATGAGCTGCGCGACCTCACGGAACATGGTGTTCTTCTCATATCCCTTGGCGGCCACCACATCGTGCAGCGCGCGCATGATGGTCTCGCCCTCCATCGTGACCTTCGCCTTGGTCACGGGGTTGAACAGCAAGTAGCGCCGGTCGTCGAGGCTTGCGCTGCGCAGATAGTCGACCGCGCGCTGGCTGAACAGCTTCATCGCCACGATGCGCGCATACGAGTCGACGAAGTTGGCCCGCACGTGGGCGAAGTCGGTCACCGGATTGCCGTAAAGGATTCGGTTCTGCGCGTGGGTGATCGCCTCGTAGAACGCGTGCTCGACCATTCCGATGGAACACGTGCACAGGTTGAACTTGCCGATGTTGACCGTATTCAACGCCGCCGCAAAGGCTTCCACGCCGGTGTGCAGGATGTCCTCGGCGCGCACCGGGTAGTTCTCCAGCCGGAAGGTGCTCACGTAGATCTGCATGTGCACGACGTTGTCGATCAGGTGGTAGCTCTCATGGCGGCTGTCGGCCGCGAAGAACACGTAACCGTCCTGGCCGTCGACGTCGCCGCGGCGGCCGAACACCGACACCATGCTGGCGACATTGCCGTTGCCGATGTAGTACTTCTCCCCCGTCGCGCGGTAGAGGATGCCGTTGGCGACGTCCTCGTCGCTCGCCGGGGTGAGCACCATGTCGGTGTTGTACACGTCGGCGCCGTGCTCGCGCTCGGACAGCCCGAACGCCATCACCTCGCCGGCGGCGAGATCGTCGGCGGCCTTGAGCTTGGCGTCCTTGTTCTCGCTCTGCCATATCGGCCCGAGGCCGAGGATCGTGACCTGCTCCGTGTACCAGTAAGTCAACCCGTAGAACCCGAGAATCTCCGACAGCGCCGCGTTGCGGGCCGCATCCCAGCGCTTGTTCGGACCACCTCCCGCGAACTCCGACGGCGTCAGAAACGTCGCGAACAGCCCTTCGCGCTTGACGAAGTCGACGAAATCGCCCGGCCACACCGCTTTCAGGTCGTCGTCGAGCAGGCGCTTCTTGCCCTGCCCTTCGAAGAAATCGATGGTGGCACGCAACAACCGGCGCGTCTCGGTGTCGAACTGCTGCGGATCGTAGGTGTTCGGGTTGAACAGCAGGCCGTCCGTCTGGGTCATGGACGAGAGCCTATGGCGCAGGCTGTGGCGGTTGTATGGGTCTTGGCACAAACGGCAGACCGGGGATGGTCTCGTACGGCAGCGTCGGGATCAACCGCGGCGGAGTGGACGGCGACGACGGGGATTCCGGCGCAGGCGGCGGCGACTCCTCGGCGGGCGGCGGGGGCGCCTCGCTGGTCGGCGGGGGCGGTGGCGGTGACTCCTCGACGGGCGGCGGGGGCGCCTCGGTGATCGTCTGCGTCACCGGCGGCGGCGCAGGGGCTTCGGTGACGGGCGGCGACTCCTCGGTCGGCGCGACAGGCGGAGCGGGCGCGGTGGTCGTGGTGGTCTCACTGGTCGACGCGGGTGACGGTGTGCCCTCGTCGTCGCTCAGGACGAACCACACCGCCAGCGCGATGGCCAGAAGCACGAGGAGCACGCCTGCGATGAGCAGTGCGAACGGGCTTTTGCCCCGATCGGGCTCGTACTGGTCGGTCTCCGGTTCGAACTGGATCGGCGGGCGCGCACCACCCAGCGCGTCGGTGCCTGCCGCGGCACCGTAGCCGCCGGCGTAGTCGTACGGGTCGGTGGCGGGGACGACGTCGGGCACTTCATCGGCCTCCGACCAGGCCAGGCCGGAGGATCCGCCCGAGCCGACGTCGTCGGCGTGGACCTCCGGCGCCATCTGGGTGGCGCCCATCGCGGTTGCGGCCGCGGTCGGCGGGCTGACCGCCTCGGCCATCGCGGTGGCACCCTGCTCTGCAAGCCCGCGGACGGCGACGAGGCCGCCGCCGATCGCTGCGGTCAGTTCGGGATGCGAGGTGGTGACGACGGGTACGCCGAAGTGCTCGGACAAGGCGGTCGTGATCAGGGGTATCCGCGCGCCGCCACCGACGGTGGCCACGGCGGCGAGGCCGCGCGCGCCGTTTCGGTCCAGGGTCTCCTGCACGACGCCGACAAAGTCGGTCAGCGGCGCTCGGATCGCGTCGTCGAGTTCGGTGCGGGTGAGCCGCACCTCGCCGCGGTGCCCCGGCAACTCGGTGGCCAGTGAGGTCGCCGCCGACGTCGACAGCCGCTCCTTGGCCGCGCGGCACTGGCTGCGCAGCCTGTTCAGCGGGCCGATCGCCGACGTACCCGTCACATCGACGGACCCGGCGTCGGATAGTGCGGACAGGACCTGCGTCAACAACGCCTGGTCGATGAGATCGCCCGAGAAGTCGGGGTGTCGGACGGTTTGGCCGATCACCTCGCTGCCGTTGGCGGCGTCGATGAGCGTGACGCTCGATCCGCTGCCACCGAAATCGCACAGCGCGATGACGCCGCTGGTCGGCAGGCCGGGGTCGTCGTGAAGCGCCGTCGCGGCCGCCTGCGCATCGGGAATCAGCGCCGGTCGGGTGAACTCAGGCATGGACGCGAGGGCTTCGCGCAGGGCCTCCACGGTGGCGGGCCGCCAGTGCGCGGGGTGCGTCACCACCACCGGGTCGGCGGCGCCGCGGCCGTTGGTCACCTCGTAGAGCATCGCGCGCAGGGCTTCGGCGAGCAGCACCTCACCGCGGTGGGTGCTGCCATCGGACGCCACGATGCCGACCGGGTCGCCGACCCGATCCACGAAGTCGGTGATGATCAGGCCGCGTGCGTCGGAATTCAGTCGGGGATTCTCGCTCGGCACCCCGACCTCGAGCGGCCGGTCCGCAAACAGGGTCACCACGGCCGACCGCGTCACTGCCGCGCGGCCTACCAGCACTGCTGTCAGGTTGGTGGCACCAACCGACAGCCCTACCCCATCAGCCATCTCATTCCAATCTCACGGGCAACCCTATCGTTCATCCGAAAAAGGGGTCGCCGGCGTTACTCAGCGAATGGTGCCGACCCCCGCGATCAACGGAAGATCAAGCGGCGTAACCCAGCCCGGTGAAAGGTTATTGACGGCGGGGACAGCGTTGAGCGCCCGCATTCCCGTTGCCAGGCAACCCGCGGCAGCGGCGTCGCGGCCGGAGCCGTCGGTGAACCGAAAAGCGGTCTCCTGGAAGATGCTTGGTGTGCCTTCGATGTCGACGCGGTACACGTCGTTCTGGTTTCCGGTGGGCCAGTCCGGCGCCGCGTCGTCGCCGATGCGGTTCACGTGCTCGAGCTGAATTCGCGTTTCGCCCTGGTAGACCCCGTTGACGGTGAACCGCACCGCGGCGACGTGACCGGCAGGTATGACGCCCTTGGCGGATTTGCGTTCGGTCGGGGTCACCCACTTGTCATAGGTGGTGGTGATCTCGTCAAGCATGATGCCCGCCGCATGCGCAATCATGGGAACTGTTCCGCCCCAGGCGAATACGAGGATGTCGGGAGTTTCGAGCATCGCCTTCTTCTCCGGCGGCTTGCCGATACCCATCTCGCGCTCGTAGTCGCCGGTGTAATTGGTGTAGTCCAGCAACTCCGACGCCCGGACCTTGCGGACCTCCGAGCACAGCCCCATCAGCGTCATCGGGAACAGATCGTTGGCGAAACCGGGATCGATACCGGTGGTGAAGCACGATGATTCGCCGAGTTCACACGCCTCGGTGATGGGCGTGATCCAGTTCGGCGGGTTCAGGTGCATCGTCGGCCACACCCATGGCGTCATCGACGTCGAGCAGACGTCGATTCCGGCCCGCAGGAATCGGACCATCAGCGAGATGTTGTCCTCGGCGTGCGCCGCCGTGGGGCCGTAATGCACGAGGGCGTCGGGTTCCAGGTTGATCAGGGCGTCGACGTCGTCGGTTGCGGTCAGGCCGAGCGGTTCGGGCAGGCCACAGATTTCGCCGACGTCGCGGCCGACCTTGTCGAGGTTGCTGACACCGACGCCGACCAGTTCGAACAGCGGATGCCTGACCACTTCGGCGATGACCATCTTGCCGACAAAGCCGGTGCCCCACACCACGATTCGCTTGGTCATGAACTGCCTTCCGTTTGGTTGTCCTTGGCGCCTTCGGCACCGACGGCTTCCGTCAGGCGCCGGATGTCCTCGCGCAACTCGTGGATCTGCGCGGTGGTCGCGGCCTGGTTGGCGGTGTCCTCCTCGGCGACCCGCTGCACGATCCAGGAGGCCAGCGTGGCGGTGACGATACCGATGAGGCTGATCCCTCCGATCATCAGCGCGACCGCGACGATCCGACCCCCCGTGGTCAACGGCGTCAGATCGCTGTAGCCGGTGGTCACCGTGGTCACCGACCACCACAGCGCGTCGCCGAACCCGGTGATGTTGGCGTCGGGGTGGTCCTCTTCCATGTCGATGATCGCCAGCGAGGCGGCGTAGACGATGAGGGCGGCGCCGCAGACGGTGTAGGCGACGACCTTGCCGCGGATCGTGTGGCCGAGCGCCCGCTGCAACATGTTGACGACCACGACAAGGCTGAGCAGGCGCAGCGGACGCAGGAACGGCAACGCGACGATCGCCAGGTCGAACAGGTGCCTGACGAACCACCGACCGCGCGGGTCGGCCAGGTACAGCCGGGCCAGGTAGTCGGCCACGAAGAGTGCGTACAGGCCGACGAGCCCCACGGTGAGGATGCGAGCCCCTGGGCCTTGCGGTGCGGCGAGCACCTGCACCGAGTACAGCGCGAGGAACAGGATCGCGACACCGGCGAGCGGCCACTCGGTGCGCTGCTCGTAGCGCTCAAGCCGGTTCTGCGCGCCCATCAACCGCTGACACTAACGCAGCCGGGAATTTCTTCCGTGACTCTTGGCTTTCACGATCCATGACGAATCTTCAAGGCAGGCGGGCTCTGGTCACCGGCGCATCACGTGGAATCGGCGCGGCGATCGTGCGCCGCCTCGCCGCTGACGGCGCGGCCGTCGCGTTCACCTACGGCAGATCAGTCGAGGAGGCCAAGCAACTGGTGGCCGACGTGGCCGCCGAGGGCGGAACCGCCGTGGCACTCCAGGCCGACAGCGCCGACGCGGCACAGGTCGCGAAGTCCGTCGATGATGCAGTCGCTGAACTCGGCGGCCTGGACATTCTCGTCAACAACGCCGGGGTCGCCATCCTCGGCGACGTCGAGACGTTCGCGACGGATGATTTCGAGCAGCTGGTGGCGGTCAACATCCGTGCGGTATTCGTCGCGATTCAGCAGGCACTTCAGCATCTGGGCGATGGCGGGCGCATCATCAACATCGGCAGCATCAACGCCGAACGCGTTCCCGTAGCGGGGCTTTCGGTGTACGCCATGACGAAGGGCGCGGTCGCCGGGCTGTCGCGTGGACTGGCCCGTGACCTGGGGCCGAAGGGCATCACGGTCAACAACATTCAGCCGGGACCGATCGCCACCGAGATGAACCCCGAAACCGGCGAGTTCGCCGATTCGATGAAAGCCATCATGGCCATCGACCGCTACGGACAGCCGCGCGACGTCGCCAGCGCGGTCAGCTTCCTCGCAGGCCCCGAGGCGTCCTACATCACCGGCGCTCAGTGGAACGTGGACGGCGGGTTCGGCGTCTGACGGGACTCACCGGCACAGCCGGAGACCGGCCGGCTCACACACCAGCGGATACTTGTCGACCGGGATCGGCAGCGGTCGGTCGTAGGCCAGCGTGAACGATTCCTTCTTCATCCCGGCGGGCACGCCGCAGATCGCAATGTTCAGCGAGGTGTGCGTACCGGTCAGCGTCACGTCGTCGAACTGGTAGGTGTCGGTGGTCGGCGCGGTGCTGCCGTCGGGGCACTGCAGGCCTTCCTCTTTCCGCGTGATCAGCGTCCACTTTCCCCCGGTGAGCCTCGCGTCACCGCCCCAGTTCAGATTGTTCAGCTCGAAAGTCGACTTGTTCTTGGTCGCGCTGACCACCTTCAGCGTGCAGGCGACCGGCAACTCGAGCGGGACGCGCAGATCGCCGACGGTGGGGACGCAGATCGGGTAGATCGTCCACTCCGCCTGCGGCTGGCCAGGGGCGTTGAAGATGTAGTAGCCCTCCATGGTCTGCTCTGCCGACGAGGGGCCCGCGGTTCCCAGCGCCGCGGCCGCCACCACCACGGCGATGCCCAGCAGACGAGCGATCGTCCTCATGTCCCCTCCTCAGGCCATCCCAAGGAGTATCACAGTGCCATCGACCGGCATCAAGGATCGGGCCTCGTCTGGCAATGCCGGGCGGTGGGGCCTGCGGCCTTCTAGACTCCCGCCATGATCAGGCCGGTGCCGGTGTTTGCACTCTGTGCGGCTGTCGCGTTGGGCGCGCTGACGACCGGCTGCACCAGCACAGTGCGGGGCGAGGCGGTCAAGGCGAGTTCCTCGGTACCTGTCGACGACGTCCCTCCGCTCGACGAATCCACGCTGGACGGGCTGATGCTCAGCAACAGCACGCTGGTCAAGATCGCAGGCGTCGATCTGGAGTCGTTCTACGACTCCGAGGAGATGAACGACAACGCCGATCTGGTGACCGACGTCGAATGCCTGGGCGCCATCTACCCGGGCGAGGACGCCGTCTACGACGGCAGCGACTGGTCGGCGATTCGCGACGAATTGCTCCTCGAGGCGACCAGCGACGAGGACGGCAAGCTCATCGAGCAGACCCTGGTCCTCTTCGACACCCCCGACCACGCCGTCGAGTTCTTCGAGACTTCCAAGGCGAAGTGGCGAGAGTGCGCGCAGCTCAAGGACATCGAGGTCGAGGACGGTGCATGGATGCCCGCCGAGGTGCAGGACGTCGACGAGCGGACGATCTCGCTGAAGGCGGAAGTCACCGGCACCCTCGAGGGAACCTGTCAGCACGCCATGGGTGTCGTCTCGAACCTGATCGTCGAGGGCTTCTCCTGCGACGTCGACGACCATGACGACGCGCAGAAGATCACCTCCCAGCTTCTCGAGGACGCCGCCGAACAGTAACCGCCGCTAGGTGATTCGGTGCTCGTCGACGTAGGTGGCGATCACGTCGGTCAGGGCCCGTAGCTCGCGGCTGACGTCGACCGGGCCGGGTACGGTCATCTTCGCGACCATCGTCCCCATCAACGTCGTCCAGATGAGATTACCGACGGCATCGGCGCGATCGGGCTCCAGCCCGTCGGCGATGTAGCGGCCGAGGCGGGTGAGCGTGGAGAAGAGTTCGAGAAGGTGTCGCTGGTCGGGGTCGGCCCGCCCCGAGCGCGTCGCGATCAGGATCTCGAGCGCGGCAATCGACGTCGGGCTCAGGAATGCATCCGCGACAGCGTTGACGACGAGTTCGGCCCTGGCGTGCCCTGCCGTCGAACCCAGCGCCGGTTCCATGCCGCGCAGCTTATCCAGGAGATTGCCGAATCCCTTGTCCACCACCGCCATCAACAACCCGTCGCGGTCGCCGAAGTGATACTGGATCACTCCCCAGGTGACGCCTGCGCGTTCGGTGATGTGCTTGGCGCTTGCGGCCCCGAATCCTTCCTCGACGACGCAGCGCACGGTCTCGTCGATGACCAGCGCCCTGGTCCGGTCGGCCCGCACCTGTTTACCGTTGACGGGTCTGCGCGGCGAAATGCTGCTCATGATGCGAACGACTCGAACGCTTGGAACTCAGAGTCGCTTGAGCCGGCTCACAATTTGAAGCGGCCCGCGAACCCGCGCAGCGGCAGGTCCGCACTCGTCACGATGCCGGGCGGTGCGGCGACGACGGATCGGATTGCGGCGAGTGCCGGCATACCCGTGACCGTCATCCCGATCGATGCGAAGCTATCCGGATTCGACAGGTCGACACCGGGTTTCGGGAAGATCATGTGCTTGTTGTAGATGCACGGATCGCCCTTGATCTGGGTGATGTAGCAGCCCTTGATGTCCCAGCTCGGGTCCGTGTGCGGGGTCATCTGCCACTCCAGGTGGGTCTCGACCCTCGGCACACCGTCGACCATGCCCTGGTATTTGATGTAGTTGCCGCCCAGCGATCCCTTCGGCAGCTTGTACCAGCCGAGGTCGACGTCCTTGGTGCAGGCGCCGAGTTCGTAGGAGAACTTGACCTCGTCGAGTGTCAGGTCGAAGCAGTCGGCCATCATCAGCACGCTGTCGGCGAAGACGCGGGTGTACTTCTCCAGCTTGCCCGGGATGCTCGGATCATCAACGGGCAGGCCGTATCCCACCTCGATCCAGGTGTCCTTGCTGTGGTGGCAGGACACGTCGACCGATTCGATGGTGGTGACGTTCTCGATCTCGGCGACATCGGCCGAACACACGACGCCGAGGATCTGGTTCAGGCCGGGATTCATGCCCGTGCCGTAGAACGTGGCGCCGCCCTTCTCGCACGCCTCGGCCAGCAGTTGTGACACCGGCTTGCCGGACGGATGCGGATGGTTGGTGTCGCGGTGCCAGCCGGTGATCCAGTCGGCCGTGGTGACGATGTCGATCCCGGCCTCGAGGACCTTCACGTACAGGTCTTCGTCGGGGAACACACCGTGAAACGTCAGCACATCGGGTCTGGCCGCGATGATCTCGTCGATGGTGCCGGTGGCCGTCACCCCGTTGGGCGCCAGCCCCGCCAGTTCGCCGGCGTCCTTGCCGATCTTCTCCGGCGAGTAGCAGTGCACACCGATGAGCTCGAGATCGGGCTGGTCGGCGATGCGCTTGATCATCTCCGAACCGACGTTGCCCGTCGCGACCTGGAACACCCGAATCGGCTTGTCGGTACGGCTCATTCGGTACGACCTCTCTGTGCATAGACCTCGGCGGCGCTGCCGCCGATACCGTCGGGATAGAACTGCTTGGCCCAATTGCGGATGGCGGTGAAGCCCTGCTGCTCGGCACCCGCGAGTGCGGGTGGGTCCGAATAGCGCTGGTGCTGCCAGATGTGGATGTCCTGGGTGAACTGGCGGATGATCTCGTCGCCGAACTCGCGCGCCTTGACCTCGGCCTTCGGCGAGTCGTCGCCGGCGCGGCGGCCGATGTAGACCATGAAGCGGACGTCGGAGGTGTGGTCGTCGACGGGCGTGATCGCCGAGATGGTGCGGTTGTCGACCATGCCCCAACTCTTGGTCACCGCGATGCCGAGGCCGCCGTTGATCGCCTCGACGCCACTTTGGACATCGTCGATCGACTGGTTCTCGTCGCCTTCGAACGTGATCGTGAAGTCGACGTAAGACACCGGTTCGTCGAAGTCGTGGCGGGTGAACACCGGAACGATCGGGGTTTGGTGCACGAACTTGAAATGGGCGAAGTCGACGCCGTTTTCGAGGACGTACTGCGGATGCATCTCCAGCGCTTCGCGGTACAGCCGCTGCTGCGGGTAATAGTCGTCGGCACTGCTGCCATCACCGAACGAGGCGAAGATGTCCGGCGCCTCGAAGTAGGGCTCGTGGCCGTCGACGTCATGCCAGATGTAGACGGACTCGTTTCGCTCGACGACGGGAAACGTGCGGATGCGGCGGCCGCGGTTCGGCCGGTCCTGATACGGGATGCAAACGTTGCGACCGTCCCGATTCCACTGCCAGCCGTGGAACGGGCATTGCAGGACCTCCCCCACGACGTGTCCGCCGTAGCCGAGGTGCGCGCCGAGATGCTCGCAATAGGCGTCCATCACGGTGAGCTGCCCCGACGCCGCCCGCCACGCGACCAGTTCGCGGCCGAAGTACTTCATCCGGTGCACGTCGCCGACCTTGACCTCGTCGGACCAGGCGACTTGGAACCACCCGGTTGGCGTCATCGACAGTGGCGGCTTGGCCATGGCCCAAAATCATAGAGCATTCAATGTAAATGCTGAACCCCGTCGCCCAACTCCCCGCGAAATTGCATTCCAGCAGCAAAAGTGCGAGTACGGCCCTGCGTGCATGCAATCTCGCAGGGAGCAGCGTTTTGGATTTGGGGCGGCCCGGGTAGTTACCGGAGGGCCGAGGATTCGGGGTGATGGTGATGGCGGGAGCGGCGAGATGGTCCGCCGCCTGCGTCATCGCATTGCTGACCTTCACGCTCGCCGCCTGCTCGACGGGCGACAAAGTCGACCTCGGCGACGACGCCTCCGGCCGTCTCATCGCCGCGATCGCTGGTGAACCCGACCAGCTCGACCCCAACAAGACCAGCGCCTACTTCTCCTTCGAGGTCCTCGAGAACGTCTACGACACGCTCGTCGAACCCGATGCCGACCTGACGATGCGGCCCGCGCTCGCCGAGTCGTGGGACGTCACGCCCGACCAGCTCACCTGGACGTTCCACCTGCGCGACGGCGTCACCTGGCACGACGGCAGCCCGTTCACCGCCGACGACGTCGTCTTCACCTATCGCCGCATCATCGACGAGGAGCTGTCCAACGTCGACAAGCTCAGCGCGATCGCCGACATTCGCGCCGCCGACCCGTCGACGGTCGTCCTCCGCCTCAAGCAACCGTCGCCGAATCTGTTGACCAACCTCGGCGGATTCAAGGGCATGGCGATCGTGCAACGTAAGAACGTCGAAAGCGGTCAGATCGCCACCCACCCAGTCGGCACCGGGCCGTTCTCGTTTCAAGGACAGAAGAGCGGCGACTCGATCACCTTGACCGCCAACCCGCGCTACTGGGCCGGCCCGCCGAAGGTCTCAGGGGTCACCTTCCGTTTCATCCCCGAGAAATCCACCGCGCTGTCGGCGTTACAGGCAGGCGAAATCGACTGGACGGACTCGATTCCCACCCAACGCGTCAACCAACTCCGCGACGACGACACCATCAACCTTGCGGTGGTGCCGAGCAACGACTACTGGTATCTCGCGCTCAACGAGGCCCGCAAGCCGTGGGACGACGTCCGGGTCCGGCAGGCCATCGCCTACGCGATCGACCGGGAGGCGATCGTGACAGCCACCAGCTACGGCACCGCCGCCAACAACCAACTCGCGATCCCGAAGGGCAACTTCTGGTACACCGACTACCACCGGTACAACTACGACATCGACAAGGCGAAAGATCTTCTCGCCCAGGCCAACGCACAACCGCAGAACCTCGACATGCTCGTCACCACCGAGTATCCGGAGACGGTGACGGCGGCCCAGATCATCGCCGACAACCTCGCGCCGCTCGGCATCACGGTCGACATCCGCACGGTCGACTTCGCGACGTGGCTCGACGAGCAGAACAGCGGACACTTCGACATGCTGATGATGGGATGGCTCGGCAACATCGACCCCGACGACTTCTATTACGCGCAGCATCACACCAACGGCACGAGCAACGCGCAGAAGTACTCGAACCCCGAGGTCGACCGACTGCTCGATGCGGGCCGTGTCGAAACGAACCAGGATGCGCGGGCGGAGATCTACCGCACGGCGGCGACGATCATCGCCGACGAGTGCAGCTACATCTACCTGTACAACCCGTCGGTGATCCAGGCGTGGAACAAGGACATGACCGGCTATGAGGCGCGCCGCGACAAAGCCATTCGGTTCCGGACCGCGAGCATCAGCGAAGGCGGGACGCAATGACCTCGCACCCGGTGCTGCGCTTCATCGCCCGCAGGCTGCTGTACTCGCTTGTCGTGATGGTCGGTGTGCTCATCGTGGTCTTCATGCTCGTGCACCTGGTCCCCGGCGACCCCGTCCGGATCGCGCTGGGCACCCGATACACGCCGCAGGCCTATGAGGCCCTGCGCGCGGCAAGCGGTTTGGACCGACCGATCATCGAGCAGTTCTTCGGCTATCTCGGCTCGGCGCTCACCGGCGACCTCGGGGTCAGCTTCCGAAACGGCGACCCCGTCACCGTCACGCTGCTCGAAAGGCTGCCCGCCACCGTGTCGCTCGGCATCGTCGGGATCGCCATCGCGCTGCTGATCGCGCTGCCGGCGGGTGTCTGGTCCGCACTGCACGAAGGCCGTATCAGCGATGCCATCGTTCGGGTCACAAGTCAGTTCGGTGTCTCCGTGCCGGACTTCTGGATGGGCATCCTGCTGATCGCGCTGTTCGCGTCGACGTTGCACTGGCTTCCGACATCGGGGTACCGGCCGCTGTTCGGCGACCCCGGCGGGTGGTTGCGCCACATCATCCTTCCCGGGCTGACCGTCGGACTCGTCGCCGGGGCCATCATGACCCGCTACATCCGGTCGGCGGTATTGGAGGTCGCCGCCATGGGATACGTGCGCACCGCACGCTCCAAAGGGCTGCCGCCGCGAGTGGTCACCATGAGGCACACCGTCCGCAACGCCGCCATCCCGATACTGACGATCACCGGCATCCAGTTGGCGACGATCCTCGGCGGCGTCATCGTCGTGGAAGTGGTGTACGCATGGCCGGGACTCGGCCGGTTGGTGTACAACGCCGTCGCCGCGCGCGACTACCCCGTCGTCCAGGGCGCGGTGCTGCTCATCGCCGCGCTGTTTCTGCTGATCAACCTCATCGTGGATCTCCTTTACGCGGTGGTGGATCCCAGGATTCGGCTGTCATGACGACGAACCCACCCGTCGAAGCGACCGAGCAGCCGGCCCGGCTCTCGGCGATACGTCTGCTGGCAGGCAACCCGGTCACCGCTGCGAGCGCGGTGGTGCTGGCGGTGGTGGCAGTGGTGGCGGTGACCGCGCAGTGGATCGTGCCGTTCGGGGTCAACGACGTCGACGTGCCTAACGCGCTGCGGCCGCCCAGCGGCGAACACTGGTTCGGCACAGATGAACTCGGCCGCGACGTGTTCTCGCGCGTCCTGGTGGCGGTGCAGGCATCGATGCGCGTGGCGGTGGTGAGCGTCGCCCTCGCCGTCGTGGTCGGCGTGACGATCGGCGTGATCGCCGGTTACCGGGGCGGCTGGCTCGACACCGTCGTGATGCGCGTGGTGGACGTGATGTTCGCCTTTCCCGTGCTTCTGCTGGCGCTGGCGGTGGTCGCGATCCTGGGACCGGGTGTCACCACAACGATTCTGGCGATCGGCGTCGTGTACACGCCGATCTTCGCGCGCGTCGCGCGGGCCAGCACCTTGAGCGTCCGCGTCGAACCCTTCGTACAGGTGTCACGCACGATGGGCACCGGCCACCTGTACATGCTCGGCCGTCATATCCTGCCGAACATCGCCGGGCCGCTCGTCGTGCAGACGTCGCTGTCGCTCGCGTTCGCGATTCTGTCGGAGGCCGCGCTGTCCTTCCTCGGTCTCGGCATTCAACCGCCGCAGCCGTCGCTGGGCCGGATGATCTTCGACTCCCAGGGGTTCGTCACGCTCGCGTGGTGGATGGCGGTCTTCCCCGGCGCCGCCATCGTCGTCACGGTGCTGGCGTTCAACCTGCTCGGCGACGGTCTACGAGATGTGTTGGATCCCAAGCAGCGCACCATGATCGAGGCACGGAGGCAAAGTGGCTGATCCCGTCCTGAGCGTCGGAGACCTCCGGGTCCGTATCGGTCACCGTGACATCGTCCGAGGCGTCTCGTTCGACGTCGAGCGGGACTCAACGCTCGGCATCGTCGGCGAATCGGGCTCCGGCAAGTCGATGACGGTGCTGGCCGCAACGGGACTGCTCGACGCCCCGGGCGCCGTCGTCACCGGAACCAGCACACTGGGCGGTGCGGGTAACTCAGCGCCGACCCAACTCGTCGGCGCATCGGCGCGGACGCTGCGCGACGTCCACGGCGGCCGCATCGGCTTCGTGTTCCAGGATCCCGGCACGTCGCTGAACCCGCTGTTGACTGTGGAGCGTCAGATCACCGAATCCCTTGAGACCCATCGCAAGATGACCAGGCGACAGGCGTGTGCACGCGCGCTCGAACTGCTCGACGCGGTCAGGTTGCCCGATCCGGAAACGCGATTGCGCTCGTACCCTCATCAACTCTCGGGCGGACAGCGTCAGCGCGTGATGATCGCGATCGCATTGGCGTGCGACCCCGAACTGCTGATCGCCGACGAGCCGACCACGTCGCTCGACGTCACCACCCAGGCGCAGATCATCGATTTGGTTCGAGATCTGCAGCGCGACTTCGGCACCGCGGTGGTGTGGATCAGCCACGACCTCGGGGTGATTGGTCAAGTGGCCGATAACGTGACGGTGCTGCGCGACGGCGAAGCTGTCGAGCAGGCATCGATTCTCGATGTGTTCGATAACCCGCAACATCCCTACCCCCGGGAGCTGTTGGCCTCACGTCCGCTCATCGGCGCGGCAGGACCACCGCCTGTCGACGGCGACACTCCCACCCTGCTCACCGTCGAGGGACTCGACGTGCGCTTTCCGGTCAGCACGCCGGTCGGCAGGTCGACCGTCCACGCGGTGAAGGACCTGAGCTTCCAGATCAGGCGTGGGACGACGCTGGGACTGGTCGGCGAGTCGGGTTCGGGCAAGTCGACGGTCGCCGCCGCGCTGACCGGGCTCGTCGAATCGGACAACGGCAGCGCGTCATTGGACGGAACCGATGTCTTCGATGTGCGCGGCCGCGCGGAGAAGGCCCTGCGCCGACGGATCAGCCTGGTTTTCCAGGATCCGTTCTCGTCGCTGAACCCTCGCATGCGGGCAGGCACCGCAATCGCAGAACCCCTTCGCGTGCATCGCCTCGCGAACGGGAAGCAGGCACGCACCGAACGGGTCGAGGAACTGCTCGAACTCGTCGGCCTGCCGGGATCCTTCGCGTCGCGCTACCCGCACGAGCTGTCCGGTGGGCAGCGCCAGCGTGTCAGCATCGCCCGTGCGCTGGCCACCGAACCGGATCTGCTGATCCTCGACGAATCGACTGCGTCACTGGACGTCTCGGTTCAGTCGCGGGTACTCGACCTGCTCACCGATCTACAGCGCGATCTGCACTTGACATATTTGTTCATCGGTCACGACCTTGCGGTGATCCAGCGGGTCAGCCACGACGTTCTCGTCATGCGGGAGGGCGCCGCCGTCGAGTACGGGCCTGCGACCGAGATCTTCGCCGATCCGCAGCAGGAGTACACCCGCGCATTGCTGGCCGCGATACCGCCGGCACGGCCCCGCGCGTCGGTATGAGGTTGCCGTCAGATGACCTTCAGCACAGCGCCGATCGCCAGCCCGAGCACAAGCAGCGCTCCGGCCTGTCGCACGTGCAGCCAAGCCAGCGCCGCGTACCACAGCGGCCATACCGGATAGTTCGGTGGCGGCTCGTCGGGCGGTGGGCGGCGGAACCTCGGCCACACCTTCCAAAGTCGCGGCAGCGCAAGAACAACCAGCAGCGCCGGCCATGGCATCGCACCGAGCGCGACCGCAACCGCAACGAGCACGTAGAAGCCGACCATCATCGCCAACGTCGCGACGCGGGCCCGCCGGTCGCCGAGAATCACTGGCAGCGTACGGATCCCGAGCGGTTCGTCGTACGGGATCTTGTCGATGTGCTTGCCCATCAACACCGTCACGCACAGCAGCCCGTACGGAAGTGAAGCCAGCACAATGTCCCAGCCGACAGTGCCGACCGCCGAATAGTAGGTGCCGCACACCATCAGCGGACCCCACACCACAAAGACGTCCGGCTCGCCGAGGCCGTGCTTCTTCAACCGCAGCGGCGGTGCGGTGTAGGCGACGCTGAGCAGAAATCCCGCGAGTGCGAAGGCCAGCACCGGCCAGCCTCGTGCCCACGTGAGAACCACGAGTATGGCGAGGTCGGCGATGTTGACCAGAAGTATCGAAACGATCAGCGTCTTGCGGCTCACCAACCCCGACAACACGGGGTGCGGGGCGTAGAGCGCCCGCGGATAGCCGGCGCTGTCGGTACCGACCTGGGTGTCGAACAGGTCGTTCATCAGGTTGTTGGCCACATGGGCAAGGGTGATTCCGATCAGCGCCAGGGCGAGCCAGCGCCAGTCGAGGCCCGGCTCTCCCACAGCGAGGAGCGCCGCCACTAGCCCTGACACCAGGGTCATCGGCAGCACCGCCGCCCTGGTCACCACGAGCCAACGCGTGACGGCGTCGACGGGGGCGTCCGGCGGCGGATTGGTGGTGCGCAGGGCATACGCCCAGGAAGAGAGTTTGGAGCGGGTCCTGACCTCGGTCATTCCCGAATCGTATGCCTGGCGAAGTACTCCGACCAGGACTTCACCTCGGGATGCTGTTTGATCAGCTTGCGGCGCTGCCGCTCGGTCATGCCGCCCCAGACCCCGAACTCGATGTTGTTGTCGAGCGCGTCGACGAGGCACTCGGTGACGACGGTGCAATGGCGACAGATAACCGCCGCCCGCTTCTGCGCGGCACCCGACACGAACAGCTCGTCGGGGTCTGCGGTTCGGCAACGCGCGCGGGCGACCCACGCGAGCCTGCGCTCACCCGCCAGAGGCTCCAACAACATCATGGAGACATCTTGGGAGCGCACGGCGCCGCGGAGGTAAGTAGTCGACTACTTCACCTGCGGCCGGACGGGCTACTCACGCCGTCAGGCGAAGTCCATGAAGACGATGATCGGCTCGTTGGTGATCGGCACCGGGCTGCCGCACGCCGGCCCGTCGGACGTGCTGACGATCGTGCCCCGCAACGTCTGATCGTCGAGCGAGAACTCCGATGTGCCGGGCGCGAAATAGCCGTTTCTGCAGTTCACGGCATTGTTTCGATGGAGCTCGGCGGTCCACTTTCCGTTCGCCAGGCGCGCATCCCAGGTGACGCCGTCGTCGCCGACGATCTGCGCACAGCCGGCACCGCATCGCTTCACGGTCCACATTGTCGGCGCGTTGCCGGGCTGCGTGACACCACTGCGGTCGACGCCGTACATCCCGTCGACAAGCGTTTCGGCCCCGGCGGGGCCCGCGAGGCCGACAGCCGTCGCACCCAATACCCCTGCCGCTGCCACCGATCGGACGATCCTCATGGTCTCCACGCGCACATTCTGCGGCCATGGCGGATGCCAAGTCACGGGTTCGTCGGGATCGGGCCTGGATCAAAGCGCCTTTACCCGATCTTGACCGGGTGTTGAATCGGCCCACCGACGATCGTCGAGTGACTACCCACCGTCGACTGGGTGAATATTGAGAGCGGGCCGTCGTACGCGCATCGGGGAAGCCGGCCGCACCGCGCCTCCCCCACTGGTCAACGCGTGCACACGCATGGGCGACCGCATGGTGGCCTGTGTCAATCGCTGTGCCGAGCACCGCCGCCAAGCTGCGGATTCAAACGTCTATATCGAGTCCGTGCATCAATTGACCGACCTTGGAGCAGTCTTCACTCACGTTGGCTCAGGCACCTCACGAGAAGGCTTCGACGACGAGTGGCGGATGATCGTCATCCTGGTGTCGCAAGCCGAGGGCCCCAACCGTTGTGAACTCTTCGACGAAGCGGACCTCGAGGCCGCGCTGGCGCGGTTTGATGAGCTCAGCCGAACAGCGCCCAGAGACATATAGCTGTACAGCGCGCCTCGGGTTTACTCATGCGTCGCGCGCCCGATAACCAGCGGATGCACGATCGCAGGCATACCGCGCCACACGGCGTCTTCGGCTACGACGGTGAAGCCGCAGGCGCGCATCGTCTCCAGAGTCGATCGGTTGCAGCAGCATCCACCCGCGAAGCCACGCCACGGACGGAACAGGAAATCCTGACACGCAGCGAGAAAACGCGTGCTCGCTCGGACGTGCTCGAGGAACAACAACTGGCCACCGGGCCGAAGCACACGCGCTATCTCACCCAGGGTGCGTTCGGGGTCGTCAACGGTGCACAGGACGAGCGTCGAGACGACAGTGTCCACCGAGGCATCCGCGAACGGTAGGCGCTCAGCGGGCGCGTTCACGATCTGCACGTCTCGCCTACTCTTGCGCAGACTGTTCGCGAGTTTCCGGCGCATCGACGCATCGGGCTCGGTGAGCACCAGCTCGTCGATCTCGTCGGGGTACAGCGAGAGGTTCAGTCCCGTTCCCGCGCCGATCTCGACCACCCGCCCGTGGGCATGGGCGAGGAGCGCACGTCGTCGGCTGCGCATTCCCACAAGCTCGCCCAACCACAGGAACGGGTTGTACACGAGGGCAAAGATGCGCATCCACGCCCCGGCCGGGGGGTTCGCCTGGAGTTCGGGGGAAACCGTGTCAGTCATACCGCGAACCTATGAGCGGCCGCGATGTGCGCGCATCGCACGAACCGGCCATCTTCGGGCCATGGCCGGTTCCGGCTACCTCACAGAATTCCGAGGCGCGCAGCCTCCGCGACGGCGGCCGTGCGCGAAGTGCGTCCCAGCTTGCGGCGGATGTTCGCGACGTGCCGGTGAACGGTGTGCGGGCTGAGCACCAGTTGCTCGGCGATCTCGCGATCGTTCAAACCGCGCGCGACGCACGCGAGTATCTGGCGTTCGCGGTCCGACAGCAGAACCGGTTCCGACCCGCGCGCACGCTCGGGTGTTGACCGAGCCGGCGCCAGCGCCTCGCGGCAGGCGCGGGCCACCGAGTCGACGTCGCCGTGCCACGGGAAATGCGCCCTGCCCTGCAGTGGAACGAACGTCGCACCCGGTATTGCGGCCGCGACCGCCCGACCGAGTTCGAAAGGCACCGCGCCGTCGTCGCGACGGTGCACGACCGTGGTCGGCGAACGCACGAGGCCGAGGTGTCCGCGCACATCGAGGCGATAGACGAAATCCAGTAGTTCGGCAGCGGTCTCTGCCGTCGCTGCTTCCCGCTGGATCCGAGCAAAGTTGCCCTGCTCCGCGGGATCGGCGCCGCCGAGGAAGATGTCGGTGAGCAGCCGCGAGCCGAGTCCCCAATGCGTGCGCACCGCCTCGACGATCGCATTGCCGACCCCAGGGGGCGTTATCGACGAGCCGTCGGCGTAGGAGCCGTAAAGCACCAGTCGCTCAACACGTTCCGGGTATGCGGCAGCAAAAGCGATTGCTGTGCAACTGCCGCACGACCCGCCGAGCAGCGATACGCGTTCGAGTTCGAGTTCGTCGAGCAGCGCACCCAGCTTGGCGACTTCCTCGTCGAGGGTCAGATCCGAGGCATGCAGCGTGCGGTCCGACATCCCGACCCCGAGTCGGTCGTAGCGGATGAACGTGAACCCGTCGGCGACGCCTTCCCAGAATCGCCGAAAGCCTGAGCTCTGCCAGTCGAGTTCGAGGTGGCTCACCCACCACGCCGCGGCGACGAGCGGTGGCCCGTCGCCGCGTGTCTCGTACGCCACGCGCCTGGCGCCGCGGGGAAGGAACTTGATCTCGGCATTTTCGAGCATCGCCCCGAGCCTACGACGATGAACCGAGAATTCGGCTCCGACAATTCGGCGCGCTTCAGTCGCCACTCCCGATTCCGCGATCGGGTGCACTCATGTCCCCTGTCGCCGGTGTGCCCTCGGCGAGGGCGTAGCGCAAGTACACGGTGCCCTTCGGGCCGGCCGCCGGCGCCTGGAGAAGAGTGAGGTTCGTGGGGATCGCGCCACCGTCGAACACCTTTTTCCCGGCGCCGAGCACGATCGGATGCACCCAGAGGTCGAGGCGGTCGAACAGTTTTTCGCGCAGCAGCGTCTGCACCAGGTGCAGGCTGCCGACCACCTTGATGTGCTCGTGGCGGTCGCGGATTTCGCGGATCGCAGCGGGTAGGTCCGGACCGAGATGCGTCGACCCCGCCCAGGACAGATCGGGCTCGCCGCGGGAGGCCACGTACTTCGGGACGCTGTTGAAGAGTTTCGCGATGTCGTTGTCCTCACCGCCTTCGTAGTGTGGCCAGTATCCGGCGAAGATGTCGTAGGTCCGCCTGCCGAGCAGCAGCGCATCGGTGCCCTCGTAGGCTTCCGCGATCTGCGCGCCGGTGACATCGTCGACAAGCGGCGCCTGCCAACCCCCGAATCCGAATTCGTCCGGGTCCTCCTCGGGACCGCCGGGCGCCTGCCCGACGAGATCAAGGGTGGCAAACAGTTCGATGTGGATGAGGCCCATGCCTGACTCCCGTTGAGTAGAAGATCCGGTCGCAAGGTAGACCTGCGTCGGCAGAGTTACTCATCGCAGTCGCCGACGCGGGCGTGCCGAGACTGCCGACAGATCGCGTTTCGACGCGGATTTGCGCCCTATGCGCAGTTTTGAGAGAACGACAGGCTCCGCGCACCTACCATCACCGACGTACACCTCAGTAGCGGCGACGCGTCGGGCAGCGGGGAGCGACGATGGTCCTGAAGGTGAAGGTACCGCCGGAACTCATCGGCGGAGGCGTCGATGAGGGTCTCGGGAAAGTGGCTGACGTCTTTCGGAGAACAGCCGCTCTCAAAATCAGTAAAAGCCTTTTACACTAGCGCTGAGCCATCCCAACGACGTCGAAGGCGGACTTGATGAGTGATCGCGTGGCACTGCACCGAAGAATGGCGCATGCAAAGTGGGAAGCGTATGCAAAGGTCACCGAAACGAACCACGTCACATACGGAGACGAGTGGATCTACGCCGCTGACGCCGTAATGATGTGCCCCCTATTCAACGGCGGCATACCGCAGCCCATGGCCGACTTGTTCAGCGAGGAGCTTGCGGCGGCCATCACGAAGTACGCGCCCGACGGTGACATGCTCACCCCCGAGTTCCGCATGTGGTGGAAACACATCCCGGATTTTCGGCTGGTCTCCGATTTCGACTGCGACGCCGCCGATTGGGGTTTCGCCATGCGTGACACCTACGCAGGGACACGATCCGACGGAACGATTCTCGAGTTGCACGAGTGGGACTACATCTGGACCAACGACGACGGGCACATCGTCCGTTGGGACTGGTTCGTCGATTCTCGGGAGTGGTACCCGTTCCTGGAAATCATCGGCCTCGACCCAGGCGCCCTGACGTTCCAGGGCTACACCCTGAACTTCCTGCGCCAGGGCGGTGTCGAGGGCTGATAGAGAGCGTAAGGATCAGCCGAAATAGATGTAAACCATCAGCCGACGTAGGTGCCGAGACTGCAGCCAGATCGCGTTTCCACGCGAATCTGCGCACTGTGTACAGTTTCGATGTCAGGTTGTGGGGCGGGCGGGGCTCGAACCCGCGACCAACGGATTATGAGTCCGCGGCTCTAACCAACTGAGCTACCGCCCCCGTTGCACGGCCTTAGACATTAGCGTCCCAACCGACCGACATAGTCATGGCGCCTGCAGCCGACGACACCGGCCAGTGTCGGCGGCCCCAAAGGTGGACCAAGAGGTTACGAAGGCAGATCCACCCGGAACGCCAGATGCTCATCGAGTAGCCGTCGCAGCGCGGCGTCCATCGGATGAGCGGATGCGAGGTCGCGGCCGGATCGGCTGTCCACTACGGCGACCGCACCGTCACGCAGTTCGGCGGTCTCGACCTGATCGACGAACGGATCGAACAGTTCGGGCGGGGTGGCCAGGTAGTACAGCGTCCGGCGCGACTCGCTCAACCCGGCGGCATACATCAACCCGTGCTGAGTGACCAGGAACGTTTCCGAGGTGGACGTGGCGTTCGGGGTCTCGACTTCGCCCCAAGCCATTGCGGCGCGTCGGGCCTCTGCCAAATGGTCCGGGACGTCGTCAGTCAGCGCGAACCACCGTTCGACGAGTCGTCCACCCGTCGTTCGCCGGTTCGCGCCGGCGACGGGTCCGAAGTACCGCTGAAAGATCCCGCCGAAGAAGTCGTACAGTTGGCCGCTCACGGCGCCTCCCAAGGTTCTCAGACACACACCATTGATTGTGCGCCCGCGCTGTCCGTTGAGCACGGGTTTGGCTAGGACGGAAGCTGTCATGTCTCTCCGACGCGGGGGTGAAGGTCCAGGCCTCGGGCGTCGTCGGGAATGCGTGGCGGGTCCAGCGTCAACGTCTCGGCGTCGGACGCTGCGACCGCCTCAGTACCGGTCGTCTCGTCGTGTCGTTCGGATGCTGGTGGGGTGGCGCGTTCGAGAAATCGGAGCAGTTCGACCGGGAAAGGCAGCACCAGGGTGGAATTCTTCTCTGCGGCGACCTCGACGACCGTCTGCAAGAGTCGCAGTTGCAGCGCTGCCGGGTGCTCGGCCATGACCTCGGCTGCTTGGGCCAGCTTTTCGGACGCCTGAAGCTCGCCCTCGGCGGTGATGACCCGAGCACGTCGCTCACGCTCCGCCTCGGCTTGGCGGGCAATTGACCGTTTCATCGAATCAGGCAGCACCACGTCCTTGATTTCGACGCGATCGATCTGAACGCCCCAGCCCAGGGCGGGACTGTCGATCATCAACTCCAGCCCCTGATTGAGATGCTCGCGGTTGGATAGCAGGTCGTCCAGATTGCTCTTGCCGATGATCGAACGCAGTGAAGTCTGGGCGACCTGGCCGATAGCCGACGCGTAGTCCTGGACGTCGACAGCCGCACGCACCGGGTCCGAAACCTTGAAATAGATGACAGCATCCACTCGGACGGTGACATTGTCGCGGGTGATGCCATCCTGGGCAGGCACAGGCATCGTGATGATCTGCATGTTCACTTTTTGGAGGCGATCGGCGACGGGTATCAGAACGGTCAATCCCGGTCCCCGGACACCGGATCGCACGCGGCCGAATCGGAAGACGACGCCGCGTTCGAACTGCTTGACGACCCTGATATTCGTTCCGAGCCAGAGCACACCGATGCCGAACGCTGCGGCCAATGCGTACAGGGTGATCATCTCTACTCCAATCCGCCCGGCGCGGCCGTCGTTACCCGTCAGCGAGCTCGGGCTCCTATTACCGATGAAACGCCACTATTTCCGACAAAGCGAGTGACCCTGCTTGGGTTGCGGGTCGAACCTCCCCGCCTGCGCCTGCTTTTGCGCCGCCCGGCCAGGCTTGCACTTACGATCGACCCACCGCACCGCTGCCAGCTGGGGGATCACGCCGTTGCAAACGAATACCGGCAAGTCGATCCGCCCGGCCGTCATCCTCGCTGCCATCGGCGTCGTCTTCGGCGACATCGGGACCAGCCCGATCTACACCGTGCAGACGGTATTCAACCCGCGCGATCCTCATCCGGTGCCGCTCAACGACCACAACGTGTACGGCATCGTGTCGCTGATCTTCTGGTCGATCATGCTCATCGTCACGCTGACCTACGTCACCCTGGTGATGCGAGCAGACAACGACGGCGAGGGCGGCATCATGGCCCTCATCACGCTGCTGCGCCGCTGGGGTTCGGAGACCCGGCACCGCACCGCTTTGATCCTGGCCGGCCTCGGCGTCTTGGGGGCCTCCCTGTTCTTCGGAGACAGCATGATCACCCCGGCGATCTCCGTACTGTCGGCCGTCGAGGGCCTCCAGGTCATCGATCCGGAGTTCGAGAAGTGGGTCGTGCCGGTCACCGTCGGGATCATCGTCGCGCTGTTCTACGTTCAGCGGCACGGCACCGCCGCCGTGGGGCGGGCGTTCGGCCCCGTGATGGTGGTGTGGTTTATCGCGATCGGTGCATGTGGAGTCAGCGGAATCGCGGGACATCCTGAGATCCTCAGAGCCCTATCCCCGACCTACGCACTGACATTCATCGTCGGACACTTCGAAATCGCGTTCTACGCGCTGACCGCCGTGGTGCTGGCGGTCACCGGCGCCGAGGCGTTGTACGCCGACATGGGCCACTTCGGACGCGAGGCAATCACGCGTGCGTGGCTGTTCGTGGTGCTGCCCGCCCTCGCGCTCAACTATCTCGGCCAGGGCGCGCTGCTGATCGGTGACCCCGCCACGATGCGCGCCCCCTTCTTCCTGCTCATCCCCGGCTGGGCGCTGTGGCCGATGGTGCTATTGGCCACCGCCGCAACGGTTATCGCGGCGCAGGCCGTCATCACCGGCGCGTTCTCGGTCACGGCGCAGGCCGCGCGCATCGGTTACCTGCCGAGGATCCGCGTGATCCACACCTCCGCGGCCCGGGAGGGCCAGATCTACGTGCCGTGGATCAACGGCATGCTGTTGGTCGGCGTGATCACACTCGTGCTGGCGTTTCGCAGTTCCGAACGCCTGGCCTACGCCTACGGCATGGCCGTCACCGGGACGATCACGATCACCCTCCTGCTGTTCCTCTACTACGCGCGGACCAGGTGGCATGCCCCACTGTGGCTGGTGTTGATCGGCGGCGGAATCCTGCTGCTGATCGATCTCCTGTTCGTCGCGGCGAATCTGACCAAGCTCGTACACGGTGCGTGGCTTCCGTTACTGATCGGCATCACGGTTTTCACTGTGATGACGACCTGGCATCGCGGGCGCAAGATCGTCACCGCAGCGCGGGAAAAGGTCGAGGGCCCTCTCGACGAGTTCATCAAGGAGATCCGGAACATAAAACCGCCGATTGTGCGCGTGCCCGGCACGGCTGTCTTCCTCAACCGGGGAAAGGAGACGGCCCCCCTGGCCATGCGGACGTGCGTCGAGCACACCCACGTGCTGCACAAGCACGTGATCATCCTGTCCATCGAGACGCTGCCGATGCCGCGTGTGCCAGAGTCAGAACGCATCGAAGTGGACGCCCTCGGCTACAAGAGAGACGGAATCGTCTTCGTCACAGCCAATTACGGCTACATGGAGAAGACCCATGTCCTCGATGCCCTTCGCTCCCTCAGCCCGAAGCAGTCCGAGGGAAAAATCGCGGTCGACGAAGCGTCCTACTTCCTGTCCAAGCTGGAACTGGTCCGCGGCCGCGCGAAGACGATGCCGCAGTGGCGCAAACGCCTCTTCATTGCGACCTCTTACATAACCGCCGATGCCGCCGAACGCTTCGGCCTGCCGCGTGACCGGACGGTGATCATGGGATCGCGCATCGAGGTCTAGCCGAATTCAGCTGTAGACCGTCTGCCCGTCCTCGTCGATGAGGTAGCGCTCGGTTCCGTGCTCGACGCGGGGCGCATCGGCGGCCAGCGACACCGCAATCTTGTTGCTGGCGTTGCGCATTAGGTCGACCGTCAGCTCGAAGGACTCCGCCTCGGTGAAGTACGTGCGGACGCCCGCCGCGACGTCCGAGGTGATGTTCGCCGGTGTCCAGATCAGGGCGTCGGCGTAGCGCAGCGCGGCCTTGTGCCGATCGGACAACGCCTTCGACGTCTCGAACCACTCGATCTGTTCGTACAGCGACTCGGATCCGCCGGCGTCCAATGCATGTCCCTCACGCAGCGACTTGCACAGTCTGCAGTTGTGCTGGGTGGCTCCGCGCAGCCGGACGACCTCGGTGGTCAACGGGTCGAGCGCGCGCAACCGGGCCGCACCGGGAAGGAACGTGTTGAACAGCACGTCGCCGAGATCGCTGGTGTGATCCCATGACACGGCGTCGCTCCACGGAACCGGCAGCGCAAGGGCCGCCAAGCCGGCCCGCACTCGCGGTAGGAAGTCGGCGAAGTACGTCAGCATCACCGCCGGAAACGCCGCATCACCAAGCGCGGCCATGAACCGGCCTCGCAGATCGTCGCCGATCGATGACACATCGGCGCTGAACTGCTCGGCGAACTCCACCGCGACGGACTCGGTTTCGTCCGCGGGTCCCTCGACGTCGGTCTCAATTGGCAGCGGCGGCAACGACAACGTCTCGGCGCAGGTCCGGCGCACCAGCGACGCGATACGACGGTGTTCGGGCGGCGCGAGCGCGACCAGCCGTTCGAGTTGACCGTTCAGCAGGTCCTGCATCGTCGCATTATTGCGCCTGGCTGACCGATGACATGTGAAAGTCCGGGATTCGCAGCCACGGCATCGCCGCCCTGGTGGCCGAGTCGCCCCATTCGCGCGGCAACGTGACCTCGCTGACGCCGGCCTGAGTAACCCTGCGCAGCAGGTCCAGCGGGCTTTCGTTGAATCGAAAGTTGTTGACCGCACCGGTGACCTGGCCGTCCTCGATCAGGTAAACACCGTCGCGGGTCAGGCCCGTCAGCAGCAGCACCGCGGGATCAACGGTGCGGATGTACCACAGCGTGGTGAGCAGCAGTCCTCGTTCGGTACCCGCGATCATGTCGGTCATGCTGTCGGTGCCGCCGGTCATCAGCAGGTTGTCGGCAGCGATTGCGACAGGGACACCGAATTCGGCCGCTGCCGCGCGTGAATAGGCCAACGCGTTGATGGTGCCCTCGCAGATCCAGTCGACGCGGTCGACGTCCATGCCGTTGTCGAACACCGACACGGTTTCGTCGGAGAACGCCGCGCAGACGAACGGCATGCATTCCAGACCGGGGGCGGCCGGATCGGAGTACAGGGTCAGCGGCAGGTCGGTCAGCTTCTCCCCCACCCGTGTTCCGCCGCCCGGTGCGGAGAAGGCGGTGCGACCCTCTTGGGCCCCTCGGCCGTCCATGGACCACGACAGATAGATCATCAGGTCGGCGACCGCCGACGGCGGCAGGATCGTCTCGTAACGTCCCGCGGGCAGTTCGACGACGTTCTGCGCCCAGCCCAGTCGCGTCGAGAGCTCCTCGAGCATGGAATCGACTGGTACATCGATGAAATCGGGTGTGTTGGTGCCCGCCCACGCGCTGCCGCCGCCGCGCTTGGAGGTGATCTCGACCGAGCCGGTCGGCTGGGTGTACCGCCGTCGAAGCCCACCCGACGTTGCGAGGAAGGTCGTCTCGAGAATGTGGCGCGCGTAGCCGAAAAGCCTCTCGGCGCGGGGGAATCCGCGCGTCAGAGCATCGGCGACGCCGCCGAAAACCTCGACACCGGTGGCGGGAATCGGTGCGTCCCAGTCGGCGGGCGCATCCGACGGCGGCAGCGGTGGTGCCGCGTCGCGCGCTTCCGGCGCCGCCAGCGCAGCGTCCTGCGAGGCCGCCACGAGCGCGGGGATGGCCGACGGATCGACCTCGCTGGACGACAACGATGCCACGTGGGCGCTGTCGCCCCGGCGCACCACGGAGATCACGGTGGTATCTCGCCGCACCGAAACACCGTTGGTGGTCATCGAATTGTTCGCCCAGCGCAGCGCGGCGTCGCTGGAGTCGGTGACCGTCACGATCGTCTCGTCGACCTTGCCCAACCGCTTCGCCTCGGCCAACACGCGATCGATGACCTGCTGTGCTGCGATCACCGTCACCGCCCCCCTTCGGCGCGGGTGTTGAGCACGTTGATGCCACGGAACAACGCGGCCGGGCAACCGTGGCTGACCGGTGCGACCTGTCCGGGTTGCGCCTTGCCGCAGTTGAACGCGCCGCCGAGTCGCCACGTCGAGGGGCCGCCGACCGCTTCCATCGCGCCCCAGAAGTCGGTGGTCGTGGCCTGGTAGGCCACGTCGCGCAGTTGGCCAGCCAGCTTGCCGTCGCGGATGCGGAAGAATCTCTGACCGGTGAACTGAAAGTTGTAGCGCTGCATGTCGATTGACCAACTCTTGTCGCCGACGATGTAAATCCCGTCCTCAACCCGGGCGATCAGGTCGTCGACGGACAAATCGTCGGTGCCGGGCTGAAGTGAGACGTTGGCCATTCGCTGGATCGGTACGTGATGCGGTGAATCCGCGTACGAGCACCCGTTGGACCGCGTCATTCCCAGCCGCGGCGCGAACACCCGGTCAAGCTGATAGCCGACGAAGATGCCGTCGCGCACCAGATCCCAGCGCTGCGCCTGCACACCCTCGTCGTCCCAGCCGACGCTGGCCAACCCGAACTGCTCGGTGCGGTCGGCGGTCACGTTCATCACCGGGGAGCCGTAGCGCATCGTGTTCAGCTTGTCCGGCGTGGCGAACGAAGTGCCCGCGTAGGCGGCCTCGTAGCCGATCGCGCGGTCGTATTCGGTTGCGTGGCCTATCGATTCGTGGATGGTGAGCCACAGGTTCGACGGATCGATCACGAGGTCGGTGGGCCTCGGCGTCACGCTCGGCGCCTTGACCTTCTCCGCTAGCAGCGTCGGCAGTTCGGCGAGTTCGGCTGACCAGTCCCACACGTCGTCGCCGTCGACGGCCTCCCAGCCCCGCCCCATCGGCGGCGCCAGCGTGTGCATGGTCTCGAAGGATCCTGCTGCGGCGTCGACGGCGACGGCCTCGAGCCCCGACTGCACCCGAACCCGCTGCTGAGTGATCGACGAGCCGGCGGTGTCGGCATAGAACGTCTGCTCCTTGACCGCGTGCACGCTGGCCGAGACGTGGTTGACGCCGTCGGCGGCGAGCAGCCGTCCCGAGTATTCGGCGAGCAGCCCGATCTTGTCGGTCGCCGGGATCGTGAACGGGTCGACGCGGTAGTCGGACACCCAGCTGACGCCGGCGTACACCGGTTCGGGCGCCAACGTGACCGTCTCGGCGTTCAGCGGGGCCAGCGTCCTGGCCACCTCGACCGCGCGTCGAGCGGTGTCCGCGGCCACGTCGGGATCCAATTCGGCGTTCGACGCGAAGCCCCACGTGCCATCGACGATCACCCGCACCGCCAACCCGATCTCGCGGTTGACGATGGCGGTCTCCAGTTCACCGTCGCGCAACGCCACCACATCGTCTTGGATTCGGTGGATGCGCAGGTCGGCGTGGCTGGCGCCGGCGGCGACCGCGGCGGACAGCGCGGCATCGGCAAGTTGCTGGCGCGGCAGCGCGAGGAAGTCGGGATCGACTTGTCGGGGGGCCGTCACGGTATCACCGTAGTTCGACGGCGCGGCGCCCGCTTTAATGGCCCGGTGGCAGCCAATCGGGTGCGGTCGAGCGCGGTGGGGTACGCCCTCCTTGCGCCGAGCCTGTTAGGGGTCGTCACGTTCCTGCTGCTGCCGATGCTGGTGGTGGCGTGGCTCAGCCTGCACCGGTGGGATCTGCTGGGGCCCATTCAATATGTCGGACTGGACAATTGGCGTGCCGTCCTCACCGATCCGTCGTTCGCCACCTCGCTGCTGGTGACCGCAGTGTTCATTGCGATCGTCGTGCCCGTGCAGTCGCTGCTCGGCGTTGCCGCCGCGGCGCTGCTGGCCCGCGGACTGCCCGGCAGCGGTTTCTTCCGCACGCTGTACGTGCTGCCCTGGATCTGCGCCCCGCTGGCGATCGCCGTGCTGTGGCGGTGGATCCTCGCCCCGACTGACGGCGCGGTCAGCACGCTGGTGGGCCGTCGTATCGAGTGGCTGACCGATCCCGATCTGGCGCTGCCGGTCGTCTCGGCGGTGACGATCTGGACCAACGTCGGGTACGTGACGCTGTTCTTCCTCGCAGGAATCCTCGCGATACCCGGCGACATCCACGACGCGGCGCGTACCGACGGCGCCAACGCGTGGCAGCGGTTTCGCCGGATCACGCTTCCGATGCTGCGCCCGACCGTGTTCTTCGTCCTTGTCACGGGCGTCATCAGTGCCGCGCAGGTATTCGACACGGTGTACGCGCTGACCGCAGGCGGGCCGCAGGGCCGCACCGACCTGATCGCGCACCGCATCTACGCCGAGGCCTTCGGCGCGGCGGCGGTCGGCCGGGCGGCGGTGATGGCGGCGGTGCTCTTCGTTCTGCTGGTCGGCGTGACGATCGTCCAGCACCTCTACTTCCGACGGCGGATCACCTATGACGTCGTTTAGCCGGGCCGCGTCCGCTCCCGCGATCTACGCGGTGCTGGCGGCGGGTGCGTTGATCACGCTGGTGCCGTTCGGCCTCGGATTGCTCACGTCGTTCACGTCGGCCGAGCAGTTCAACACCGGCACGCCGTTGTCATGGCCGAAGCCGCCGACGCTGGAGAACTACATCGGGCTGGCCGACGCCGGATTCGGGCGCGCGCTCGTGGTGACCGCGCTGATGACAGCCGTCATCCTCGTCGGGCAGCTGACGTTCTCGGTGTTCGCGGCGTATGCGTTCGCACGGCTGGAGTTTCCCGGCCGTGACGCCTTGTTCTGGGTGTATCTCGCGACGTTGATGGTGCCGGCGACGGTGACGGTGGTGCCGCTGTATCTGATGATGGCCGAAGCGGGACTGCGGAACACGTTCTGGGCGTTGGTGTTACCGTTCATGTTCGGTTCTCCGTATGCGGTCTTCCTGCTGCGCGAGTACTTCCGCGGTATCCCCGCCGATCTCATCAAGGCGGCCCGGATCGACGGCGCGAATACGCTCGATGTCCTGGTGCACGTGGTGGTGCCCGCGAGCAAGCCGATTCTGGTGACGCTGTCGCTGATCACCGTTGTCAGCCAATGGAACAGCTTCATGTGGCCGCTCGTCATCACCAGCGGCGCCAAGTGGCAGGTGCTCACGGTGGCGACCGCGGGCCTGCAGTCCCGCTATGACGCGCAGTGGACGTTGGTGATGGCGGCCACGACGGTGGCGATCGTTCCCCTCATCGTGTTGTTCGTCGCGCTCGGCAGGTACATCGTCGGCTCGATTGTGGTGACGGGACTGAAATGACGTTGCGCCTCAGACCCAAGTTTTCGACGATGGTCGCCGCCGGTGTGGCGTTGACCATGGTGGTGCTGCTGGCCACGGCGGTTCTGCTCGGCCGCTCCGCCGAACCCGCGGGGCAGACGGTCGTGACGGTGCGACTGTGGGACGAGCAGGTCGCCGCCGCGTACCGGGAAGTCGTTCGACGAATTCACCCGCCTGCACCCCGACATCGACGTGCGGGTCAACGTGGTGGCCTACGCAACGTATTTCGATACGCTGCGCACCGATGCCGCGGGCGGCAGCGCCGACGACATCTTCTGGCTGTCGAACGCCTACTTCGCCGGATACGCCGACAGCGGCCGCCTCATGGATGTCGCAGACGTGTTGGGCGCCAACGCCGCAAGCGGCTGGGAGCCGTCGGTGGTCGAGCAGTTCACGCGCAACGGCAGGCTGTGGGCGGTGCCGCAACTGACCGATGCCGGGATCGCCGTGTATTACAACGCCGACCTCATTGCATCGGCAGGCGTCGACCCGAAGCAACTGCTTTCGATGCGCTGGTCTCCCGGGCCCGTCGATACGCTGCGCCCGTTGCTGGCCCGGTTGACCGTCGACGCCAACGGCCGCCGCGTCGACCAACCGGGCTTCGACGCGGGGCGCGTCCGGCAGTGGGGATACAACGCCGCCAACGATCTTCAGGGCATCTACCTCAACTACATCGGCTCGGCGGGCGGTAGGTTCTCCGACGGCGACAGGTTCGCCTTCGACAACCCCGGAGCGGTGGCGGCGTTCGAATACCTCGTGCGGCTGATCAACGAGGATCACGTCGCCCCGCCTGCCTCGGACACGAACGGCAACGGCGACTTCTCCCGCAACCAGTTCCTGCAGGGCAGGATGGCGCTGTTTCAGTCCGGCACGTACAACCTCGCCGCGATCGCCGAACAGAGCCGCTTCAAATGGGGCGTGGTTCCGATGCCGATCGGCCCTGTCGGCCGCGTGAGTGTCACCAACGGCGTTGCCGCGAGCGGGAATTCGGCGACCAAGCACCCCGACGAAGTGCGGCAGGTCCTGGCCTGGATGGGCAGCGCGCGCGGCAACCAGTACCTCGGCGCCCGCGGTGCGGCCATTCCCGCCGTCCTGCAAGCTCAGCGCGTGTACTTCGACTACTGGTCACGGCGCGGCGTCGACGTCAGCCCGTTCTTCACCGTTCTCGACGGCCCGCGGATACCCGCACCAGGCGGCCCCGGCTTTCCGGCGGGCTACCAGGCGCTGCAGCCGTACTTCGACGAAATGTTCCTCGGCCGAGGCGATGTGGCGAGCACACTCGAGAAGGCTCAGGCGGCGGCGAACTCAGCGGCGGAGCGCTAGCTGGTGCCTAGCACCGTCAACTCGAGCGCCAATGCCGCGCCACATATTGCGAATACGATCGAAAGCGCGACCCAGTCGCGTAGTTTCGGTCCCGACGGCGCCGCCGAAATCTGCCCCGCACCACCCCGGGCGGTGATCGCATCGCCCATTTCGTCGGCGCGCCGGAGGGCCACGATGACGGCCGCGGCGATCAGGTCGACCACCTCGAACGCCCAGCGACGCCTGCGTGCACGCCGTGTCGTGAGCACCGGCCTCGGACGCAAACTCCGTGCCGCATAGAGGATCCGGAACTCGTCGACCAGCATCGGGAACGCGCGCAACGCGAGCGCCAACGTGACAGCCCAATCATCGACGGGAATCCGGAAGAAGCGCAGCGGTCTGCCGAGTTTGGCTACGGCCGGGGCGATCTCGGCCACATTGGTGGTCCACGAGACCATCCCGCCGAGGGCGAGCAGCACGATCGACAGCGCGGTGATGCGCAGGAATTTGAGCAACCCGCCCAATCCGAGGTCGACACCGAAGAGTTCGATGACCGGGCTGCCACCGGCCAATGCGGCGGTGACCCCGCCGAGGATCAACAGGAACCACAGCCAGCGCGGTATCGACGGCAGCACGCCGCGTGGAATGTGGGCCGACCGCGCGGTGATGAAGACCAGGACAGCGACCGCGCCGATCGGCACCCACCCGGGATAGAACGTCAAGAACACACCGATCGCGGCCACCACGACGAGCTTCGTGCCCGCCCATAGGTCATGGATCACCGTGCGGCCGGGCACCGGTCGCAGCAGCACTACCGGACGACGCTGTTGATTGCGGGAGGGTGCGGTCACGCGACGCCTCCCGCCGCCGTCGGCGCGGTGGCCAGCACGCCGTCCTGAAGGTGCAGGATCCGCGGGCACAGCTCCTCGAGCCCGGTGAAGTCGTGCGAGATCACGATGATCGTCAGCCCGTCGCGCCGAAGATCCTCGAGGAGGCGCAGCAGTCCGCGCGCACTGGCGCCGTCGAGTCCGGCCAACGGCTCGTCGAGGATCAGCGCCCGTGGTGATCGGGCCAACAGCCCGGCCAGCACGACGCGCCGCATCTGCCCGCCACTGAGCTGGTCGATCCGGCGGTCCGCCAGTGCCGCATCGAGACCGACGGCGGCCAGCGCTTTGATCGCGCGGTCACGGTCATGCGGGGAGAAACCCGCTGCCGATGCGACGTCCAAATCGACGCGGCTGCGCAGCAGCTGCAGCCGGGCCGCCTGGAACGAGATGGCCACCGCGCCGACCTGATCGGACACCGGTTGGCCGTCGAGGAGGCAGCTGCCGCTCGTTGGCACCGTGAGCCCGGCCATGATCCACGCGAGCGTGGACTTCCCCGAGCCGTTGAGCCCGTGGATCAACACCCCGTCGCCCTCATGAACCGTGAAGTTGATATCGCGCAATGCCGCAGTGGCCCAAGGCGTTCCGCTGCCGTATTCGTGGTTCACGTCGATGAGTTCGATGACCGGCGCCTCGCGATGCGGACGCAGCGCGCCTTTCGGAGCAGGTGCCTCGCTGGTTTCGACCATCTCGGTGTTGTCGGCCGTGCCGCCGCTGCCGGTCAGGTCGATTGCCCGGTCGGCCGAATCAGCCTCGTCGTTGTAGTGGGTGATGTGCACCAGCGACATCTGGTGATGTTCGGTGAGACCCGACAGCACGGCCAGCAGCGCGTCGCGACCGTCCTGGTCGACCATGCTCGTCACCTCGTCGGCGATCAGCAGCGCGGGCTCCCTCGCCAGCGCGGCAGCGACTGCGAGGCGCTGCAACTCACCGCCGGACAGGCCACCGGTGTCGCGTTCGGCGAGGCCGTCGAGGCCTACCTCGGTGAGCAGCTTCGCCACGTCTGTGGTGGTGCCCGGCGGCAGACCCCACACCACGTCGTCGGCGACACGCGTGCCGAGCACCTGACTTTCGGGGTGCTGCAGAATGACGGCCGTGCCGCCGATCCGGCCCAGTCCGACCGAGCCCGGACGGTCGACGGCGCCCGATGACGGATCGCGTCCGGCGAGCATCAACATCAGCGTCGTCTTGCCCGAACCGTTGGGGCCGGTCACCGCGACGTGCTCGCCGGGTTCGATGCTCAGCGACACCGGCCCGAGCGCATCGCGGTCAGTCTTGGGGTATCGGAACCGGACGTCGGTGAGACGCACCGGAACGGGCGCAATCGGCGCTGTGTCGGGCGCGGAATCCAGCTTGTGCACATCGGGGATCACCACCAGACGGTTGATCACCTGCGACAAGGCCCACCAGCCGAGCAACATGACGACGGTGATGATGACCACCGACCAGCCGCCGACAAGCCACGGCCAGTGGTGCAGTGCGGCGGCGAAGCCGGTTTTCAGGCGCTCGGCCGCCGGTTCCATGTTCGGCAGCCACCCCCAGTCCGAGATGCGCGTCATGAAGGCGGCGACGCCGTCGACGTTGGCGGTCATCGATTCGAAGATCAGGTTCCGCAGCCGTACCAGGACCGCCAGAGCGGCGACCACGGCCGCGCCGAATACCGCGCCCGCGATCAGCCCGACGACGATGACCGTGGGCTTGCCTCGGCCGCGGCGCAGGATCAGGCCGATGAGCAGGCCGATATAGGCGCAGTTGATCACCGTCATGAAGCCGCCCATACCGGCGATCAGGAACGCGATCGTCGCACCGGCCACCGTCGCGGCGACCAGCACCCGCAGCCGGAATCGGTAGACGAGCAGGCCCATCGGTACGGTGCCCAGCAGCGATATGCCTGCGGCGAAGGGGACGACGACGGCCACGATGGCGGTAGCGGCGCACAGCGCGGCCATCACCGACGCGTGTGCCAGCTCGACCGGCTGCAACGAACCCGCGCGGCGAGTCTCACGCACGCGGCGGGTCGCAGTCATTTCACGATTCTGCCAGTCGCGGTTTAATCAACCTGTGGCACGGCTGTGAGTGTCGACACGCGGCCAGGAGTTTGTTACGCATAGCAAAGCTATGTAATCATGGGGTGGTGACCCGAACACTTGGCGCAGACCTGCTCGCTGTGGTGGCACGACTCAACCGCCTGGCGTCGCAGCGGGCCCGCATCCCGCTGCCGTTCGCACAGGGCCGCCTCCTGTCCACGATCGAGGATCAGGGCGCCGCGCGCATCTCCGATCTCGCGGCACTCGACCATTGCTCGCAGCCGACGATGACCATGCAGGTCCGCCGGTTGGAGGACGCGGGCCTGGTGTCCCGCACGGTCGACCCCGACGATGCCAGGGCGGTGCTCATCCGCATCACTCCCAAGGGCAGGGACATGCTGCGGCAGGTCCGCATCGATCGCGGCGCCGCGATCGACCCGTATCTGGAGCGCCTCGACGACGCCGAGCGCGAGACGCTGCAGGACGCCGTGCGTGTGATGCGCAGGCTCCTCGACGACGCGGCAGCCCCGAAACCAACCGTCAAATAGCTTCAACCGTTAGGAGCAGCCGCACTTCATGTGGCGTCAACCAAAGGCCGTCTGGGCCGTCGCTTTCGCTTCTGTCGTCGCCTTCATGGGAATCGGATTGGTGGATCCGATCCTCAAGCCGATAGCCGACAACCTCAACGCCTCACCGTCACAGGTGTCGCTGCTGTTCACCAGCTATATGGCGGTGATGGGCGTGGCGATGCTCGTCACCGGGGCCGTCGCCAGCCGGATCGGTCCGAAGAGGACGCTGCTGCTGGGCCTGGTGGTGATCATCGCCGGCGCAGGGCTGGCAGGCATGTCGGACACGGTTATGGAGATCGTGGGCTGGCGGGCGCTGTGGGGACTGGGCAATGCCTTGTTCATCGCAACGGCGTTGGCCACGATCGTCAGTTCGGCCCGCGGTTCGGTGGCCCAGGCGATCATCCTGTACGAGGCGGCGCTAGGACTCGGCATCGCGGTCGGTCCGCTCGTCGGCGGTGTGCTCGGCTCGATGTCGTGGCGCGGCCCGTTCTTCGGGGTCTCGGCGTTGATGGTGGTCGCGCTCGTGGTCACCGCCGTGCTGTTGCCGGCGACGCCGCGTGCCGAACGTGCGACGACCCTTGCCGACCCGTTCCGCGCGCTGCGCCACCGCGGGCTGCTGGGCGTCGGCATCACCGCACTGTTGTACAACTTCGGCTTTTTCACCCTGCTGGCCTTTACACCGTTCCCGCTCGACATGAGCGCGCATGAGATCGGACTGATCTTCTTCGGCTGGGGTGTCGCGCTGGCCTTCACCTCAGTGGTGGTCGCCCCGCGATTGCAGGACCGGTTCGGCACGGTGCCAACGCTTTTGGTCAACCTGCTGGCGATGACGGCGACGCTCGTCGTCATGGCGCTCGGCACCGACAGCAAGGCCGTGCTGGCCGCGGGCGTCGTCGTCTCCGGCCTGTTCATCGGCATCAACAACACCCTGATCACCGAGACGGTCATGAAGGCCGCACCCGTCGAACGCGGAGTGGCTTCTGCGGCATACAGTTTCGTCCGGTTCTCCGGCGCCGCGGTGGCGCCGTGGCTGGCGGGGGTGCTCGGCGAGCAGATCAGCGTGCACCTGCCGTTCTGGGTGGGCGCCGCGGCGGTGTTGCTCGCAGCGGGTGTGCTCGCCGCGACGCGTCCTCACCTCATCGGCATCGACGTCGGGGAAAGCGAACTCGAGGAGATCACCGACCACGCGGAGTCGGTCACCGTCGGCAGCGAGACGTGATTTCGGCGTGAAAACCAGCGCTCAGCGAAGGTTTTCACGCCGAAATCGCTAGAGGAGCGAGTCGACGAGCGTGCCCACCAGATACGTGGCCGCGATCGCGACGCCGCCGAAGAACACTTGCCGCCCCGACGCCCACCACCACGGCCTGCTGGTGAACCTCGCGGCCAGGGCGCCGGCGACCGCCAGTCCGATACCGCCGCAGGCCAACCCGGCCCACAGCGATTCGAACCCCAGTAGATACGGGGTGAGCGGCACGATCGCACCGATCGCGAACATGACGAACGACGAGATCGCCGCGACCCACGGCGACGGCTTCTCATCGGGGTTGACCCCCAGTTCCTGAACGAGGTGGAAGTTGACCGCCCGGTTCTCGTCCTGGTGAATCTCTTCGGTGGCCTTGGCCGCGGTCTCGCGGCTCATCCCGAGCTTCACCAGCATCGCGACCAGCTCGGCCCGTTCCGCGGTCGGGTGACGCTCGAACGCCCGCCGTTCGACCCGGACCTCGGAGTCGATCTGCTCATTGGCGGTGGTGACCGACGTGTACTCCCCCAGCGCCATCGAGAACGCCCCCGAGAGCAGGCCCGCCACACCGCTGATGACGACCGTGTGAGCGCTCGCCGCGGCGGCCACACCTGCGATGAGCGCGGTGTTGCTGACCAGACCGTCCATCGCGCCGAACGTGGCCGCGCGCAGCCAACCGCCGGATACGTCGGAATGACGGTGGCTGCCGGTATGCGGCATCCCGGTCGGCGATAGCGCCGCCTCGTTCGACTCGGCCATGGCCAGATTCAACGCCATGGGTTCTGCCAGGTCCAGCCAGGTTTGCCTACGTTTGCCAAGTCACAGTTTCTGCAGAGCGACAACCGGCTACCGTCAGGGTATGACCACCACTGCGGATCATCTACGCAATACGCTCGACGGCCGCTGGCGCGACGTGAAGAACAGAATGCGGGAGAACCTCTCGACGGAGATCTTCAAACCGCACTACACCCCGAACACGGTCATCGCCCGCACCAAGGTGGCAGAGCAGCTCAAGATCATGGCCGCCCAGGGCGCGGCTGAGGACGGTTTCAAGAAGGAGAGCGGCGGCAACGGCGACGTCGGCGCGGCAATCAGCCAGATCGAGATGCTGGCGATGTCCGACCTGTCGCTGATGGTGAAGGCCGGCGTGCAGTGGGGTCTGTTCGGCGGCGCCATCGAGAACCTCGGCACCGAACGACATCACAAGGCCTACGTCAAGAAGATCATCGATCTCGAGTTGCTCGGCTGCTTCGCGATGACGGAGACCGGTCACGGCAGCGACGTGCAGGCGCTGGAGACCACCGCGACCTACGATCCGGCGACCCAAGAGTTCATCATCGACTCCCCGACCCGTACCGCACGGAAGGACTACATCGGTGGTGCAGCCGAAACCGCCCGGGTGGCAGCGGTTTTCGCGCAGTTGATCACGCCCGACGGGGTGGGCCACGGAGTGCACTGCTTCATCGTGCCGATTCGTGACGACGAGGGTAACGACCTGCCGGGTGTGACCACATCGGACTGTCATTACAAGGGCGGTCTGCCTGGTGTGGACAACGGCCGCATCCAATTCGACCAGGTCCGCATCCCGCGCGAGAACCTGCTCAACAAGTACGCCGACGTCGCCGAGGACGGCACCTATTCCTCGCCGATCGAGAATCCCGGCCGGCGGTTCTTCACGATGCTCGGCACGCTGATCCGCGGCCGCGTGACCGTCGGCGGCAGCGCCGGTGCGGCGACGCGGGTGGCGCTGGACATCGCGACCCGGTACGCACTGCAACGCAGGCAGTTCGAAGCACCCGGCGACGACCACGAGGTGCTGATCATGGACTACCTGGTGCATCAGCGCCGGCTGCTCCCGCTGATCGCCAAGTCGTATGCGCTGCAGTTCGCGCAGAACGAGCTCGTCGCCAAGTGCCACGAGTTACAGACTTCCGACGACCCCGACCCCGAAGAGCAGCGCGAACTCGAGTCACGGGCGGCGGGCCTCAAGGCCGCCAACACATGGCATGCCACCCGCGCGATCCAGGAAGCCCGTGAAGCATGCGGCGGCGCAGGCTATCTCGCCGAGAACCGGCTGATTGCGCTGAAGGCCGACACCGACGTCTTCACCACGTTCGAGGGCGACAACCATGTGCTGACCCAGCTGGTCGCCAAGGAGTTGCTCACCGCCTACGCCGACGACATCAAGGGCATGAGCCCGGTGGAGTGGGTGAAGTTCGCGGCCAACTTCGCCGGCGAGCGCGTGTTGAAACGCACTGCCGCACAGACGATCATGCAAACCATCCTGGACACCCGTCAGGACAACGAGGAAGAGGGCAGCCTCTTCAACCGCGGCACCCAGGTGAAGATGTTCGAAGACCGCGAGGAGTACATGCTCGCCTCGGTGGCGCGCCGACTGCAGGGCAAGTCCAAGGAGATGAGCGCCTTCGACGCTTTCAACTCCGTTCAGGACCATGTGCTGCACACCGCGCGGGCGCACATCGAACGCGTCATCCTCGAGGCGTTCGTCGCGGGCATCGAGTCGTGTGAGGACGACGAGGCGCGCAAGATCCTGAACATGGTGTGCGACCTCTACGCACTGTCGGTGATCGAGCAGGACCGCGCGTGGTTCATGGAGCACCGGTTCCTGTCGACCGAACGCGCGAAGGCAGTCACCCGCGGCGTCAACGAACGCTGCCGCAATCTGCGGCCGTACGCCGAGCTGCTCGTCGACGGCTTCGGTATCCCCGAGCAGCTGCGCTACGCCGAGATGCTGCATCCGGAGAACATCCCCGAGGCAGACGAGCAGGAAGAGAAGGACGCGACCAGCTCGGGCACCATCGAACCGAAATAGCTACGAGTTCGGGATCGGGTCGAGCGCTTCGAGCTTGCCGTCGTCGCCGACCTTGAACCGCACCGTGCCGATGCCGGTCGGACAGCAGGCCGGATCCTGGCCCTGCCGCCACTGGTACTGCACCTCTGCGATCTCGTTGCCGCTCGAGATGACGTTGATGTAGGAGCGCGGATCGGGGGTGGCCGGGCCGAGCGGGTTGTTGCGGTCGAAGAAGAGCACCTGCATCGGGCTGTCCGATGCGTCGCCCGCAGTCACCACCACCCAGTGCAGCCGGCAGTCAGGCGTGTTGTCGCGGGCCGTCTCTTTCCACTGCGCCTGCGGCAGGCTGCTGATCGCCTGCTGGACGGTGTCGGGGCTCGGTGCGTCCGCAGGTCCGCAGGCCTTTGTGCTGGTCGGCGCCGGGCCCGACGGGCTCCATCCGCATCCGATGGCGAAGAATCCGACCGACAGCAGGGCCCCGAGCAGGCGTGGCAATCGCATGCCCAGAGCTTACGGACCTCGCTATCACCCGATCAGAAGACGACTGTGGGCTTGTACATGTCGATCCACACCGCCAGATCCAGCACCCGTTCGAGGCGGGTCCGTTCGAGGGATTGCAGATTCTGCGGGTCGAGCGCGATGAGGTGCTCCAGCTTCGCCGGGTCGATGACGGTGAACAGCATGTCGCCTGCGGTGCCGAACAGGTCCTTCGCATGGGCCTGCAGGGCAGCGCCGTACTGGGGATCCGACGTCGACGGGTACGGGCTTTTGACCCGCTTGACCACCGACTCGGGCAGCACGTCGCGGGCTGCCCCGCGCAGCAGGCTCTTCTCCCTGCCGTCATAGGTTTTCAGCGACCACGGGGTGTTGTAGACGTACTCGACCAGCCGGTGGTCGCAGAACGGGACACGCACCTCGAGCCCGACCGCCATGCTCATCCTGTCCTTTCGGTCCAGCAGGATCCGGACGAACCGGGTCAAGTGCAGGTAACTCATCACCCGCATCCGATGGGTGAAATCGTCCTCCCCGTCGACCCTGCCGACCTCCGAGACCGCCTCGCTGTACCGGGCTTTCATGAAGCCGTCGAGGTCGATGGCGGAACGCAATGCAGGCGTGAGTATTTCGTCGCTGGCATCGATGGGTCCCGCACCCGCAGCGATCCACGGGAACTCGCCGAGCCGCTGGATCCTGGGATCGTGGAACTGGCGGTAGCCGCCGAAGATCTCGTCGGCCGACTCGCCGGACAGCGCCACGGTCGACTGCTGACGAATCGCCTTGAACAGCAGGTAGAGCGACGCATCCATATCGCCGAGTCCCGTCGGGACATCGCGCGCACCGACCACGTTGCGGCGGATTTCGAGGTTGGCCAACTGGTTGTGGTCGAGCACGATGTCGGTGTGCTCGGAGCCGACGTGTTTGGCGACATCGTGGACGTAGGGGGTGTCGATCGTCGGCCGCAACTCGTCGGGCGTGAAGTTTTCGGCCTGGTCGACGAAGTCCACGGCGAAGGTTCGCACGGGTTCCCTCAGCTGACGCGCCGAAAGCGCGGTGATCGCACTGGAATCGAGGCCGCCGGACAAGAGCACGCATTCGGGTACGTCGGCGACGAGTTGGCGGCGGACGATGTCGTCGAGAAGTTCGCGCACGCGTGCGACGGTCGTCTCGCGGTCATCGGTGTGCAGCCTGGACTCCAGCCGCCAGTACGTGCGCTCGCGGATGCCGCGGTCGTCGACGGTGACGATGGTGCCGGGTTGGACCTCGGCCATCCCCTCCCAGATCGCCTGCCTGGGCGTCTTGACGGGTGCGAAGATCTCGCGAAGCCCGTCGATACCGACGACACGCTTGGCGATCGGATTGGCCAGGATCGCCTTCGGTTCCGAGCCGAAGAGGACACCGTCGGAGGTGGGATAGAAGTAGAACGGCTTGATCCCCATCCTGTCGCGGATCATCACGAGCTTGCGGTCGCGCGCATCCCAGATGGCGAAGGCGTACATGCCGTTGAGCCGGTCGGCGACCGCGTCGCCCCATTGGAGGTAGCCCCGGAGCACGACTTCGGTGTCGCTGGCCGTCGTGAACCGATGGCCCGCGGCCTCCAACTCGCGGCGAAGCTCCGTGAAGTTGTAGGCCTCACCGCTGTAGACCATCGCAACGTCGCCGTTGGGGGTCGGAATCGACATCGGCTGAGCACCGCCCGGCAGGTCGATGACGGCGAGCCTGCGGTGTCCGAGCGCGGCGTGCTGGTCAATCCAAACCCCTGCCGCGTCGGGCCCTCGGCACACCATGGTCTGGGTCATCGCATCGATCGTGCGCCGCTCCTGACGCAGATCTCGCGAGTAGCCCACCCAGCCGGTGATTCCGCACATGTTCTGCCCTCCGCGTGTTTCCGGGATGTAACTACATTGCTACTCTATGTAAAACGCGGTCGCATTATGCGTCCTGTCACACAGCAACTTCACAGCCGAATTGCTCTGGGCCAGATGGTGTTTGGCAAAAGAAGAAGCAGGCGCCATCCATCGATGACGCCTGCTAGCTGACCACCGTGCTTGATCAGCCTGCCGCTAGTTCCTTCTTTCCGTAAACGCGTTCGAGCAATCCTGTGTCGCCGTGCACTTCCATGCGGACGGCCTTGCCGTCGCGGACCGTGAATACGTCTGCGTCCTCGCCTGTTTCGCCCTCGATCGACACATCGGTGATGGCCACGACGGTGTCGCCCTCAGCGATCAGCCTCTTGACTGTCACCGTTGGCGACTTTTCGGCGAGCCGGCCCATGAACTCCATGACCTCGGTCTTGCCGTGGTAGGTGCCGCTGATGGCACTGCGTCCGGGCTGAATCCATTCGATGTCGTCGTCGAATAGATCCAACACGGCTTGGAGATCACCGGAAGAAAAGGCGTCGTAACCCTTCTTGATGAGTTCCTTGTTTCTCTCTTGATCGGACACTGTGAAACCCCCTTCGTGCGCATCCGATATACCGGCCGCGAGAGGAGTGGCCGGTCTGGAGGGAACCGCACGAGCGCAGCACCTTCGATCAGTCAGACCGTTCGCCGCCGTAGCAATTGTCGGCCCGCGTTGGAGCGAATTGGAGAGATTGGCACTACCGGATTCGGCGCCCTTGCGCACGCAAGAAGGTCTTAGGTAGACCTCGCATGCGGGTGGTGTGGGGTGCGGCGCGCTGACCTGTGATAGTCGTTGCTCCCCCGGCTGGACTCGAACCAGCAACCCTTCGGTTAACAGCCGAATGCTCTGCCAATTGAGCTACAGGGGATTGGCTCCGGCCCTGCGGTTCCTCCGTGGGCCGAGGGTTGACTTTAGCCTACGTGTCGGGCGCGCCGCCAATAGTCTCCCGGCCCGGCGCAGACCCCCTTCCGTGAGGCAGGATGGAGGCCGTCGCACCAACGTCTGGAAGGGGCCCTGTGTTCCGGTATGTCGCCGCATTGGCCATCGGCTATGTGTTGGGTACGAAAGCGGGCCGGCGCCGATATGAGCAGATCGCGGGCACTTATCGCGCGGTCACCGAGAGCCCGGCGGCCAAGGCCGTCATCACGGCCGGACGCCGCAAAATAGCCAATCGGGTCTCACCCGATCCCGAAATGGTGACGTTGAAGCCGATCGATGCGGAAACGACCGTGCTGAAGCCGCGGCCTGCGCCGACGGCGGAGAGGCCTGCTAGCGGACGGGGCCGGTGAACGTCTGACCCGGCAGCAGCCCGCCGTTGGTGTAGTTGTTCGGTCCGTAGATGCCCCACGGGGTGCCGCCGGTGGTCGAGCCGTTCGAGTAGGACAGGCACTTACCGTCTTCCTGGTTGCCGAACCAGGCCAGGCATTCGCCCGGATAGGCCTGGTAGGTCTGGGGCTCAGAGGCCGAAATCGCGGTCGCGGCGATGACCGGCGCCGACACGGCGGCCGCGAAGGCGCTGAGGGCGATCACCCGACGGGTCGTTCTCGAAGCCACGAATTTGCCTTTCACCAGGGGTCCCCGACCGCCTACACCATAACTTGTGGCCGTTGGTTACGCAGTAAGGTCGTCGCCACTGGCCTGTTCGAGCAGGCTGCGGCGATAGGCCTCCATCGCCACCAGGTCGCCGAACAGCGCGTGGTACTCGTCACCCTGTTCGACCGGGGACATGCGCTGCAGCTTGGATTTCACCTCGGCGATCTGGCGGCCGACGGCCACCTCCTGCAGGCGCGCAAGGACACCGCTGATGTAGCGCGGCAGCTTCTCGTCGTCCTCGACGCGTATCGACTCGACGCTGAGTTCGGTGACCAGGCTGGCCGCGGCGTCCGATCCGGTCTGCTGGCGGACCGCCTCGATCCACTCGGCTCCCTTGGCGCCGGCCGAGGTGCCCCCCGCAGCCGTGATGGCGGCACGCACCGCCGCATACCCCGGATGCGTGAAGCTCTCGACCGACAACGCGTCGAACACCGGACCGGCGATCGCGGCGTATTGCAACGCGGCCTTGAGCGCCTCCCGCTGCGGCCACAACGTCGGATCTCTCGGGTCGGGCCGAGAGACCGCGGGCGCGGCCTTGGCGGGCCGACCTGGCCGACCTCCCTGCGCGGCGGCCTTGCCGCCCTTGGCGTGATCGCGAACCCGATTCACCACCTGAGCCACGTCGTCCCAACCGACCCAGCCGGCGAGCTGACGGGCGTATTCGTCGCGCAGCGTCGGATCCTTGATCCGCGCCACCATTGGCACGCAGCGGCGCAGTGCCGCGACCCTGCCCTCGGCGTTGTCGAGGTCATGGTCGACGAGCGCGGTGCGAATTGCGAACTCGAACAACGGAGTTCGGCGCGCAACCAGGTCGCGTAGCGCTCCGTCGCCTGACTTCAGCCGGAGGTCGCACGGGTCCATACCGTCGGATGCGACAGCGACGAACGACTGCCCCGCCAGGTTCTGCTCGCCGTCGAGCGCCTTGATCGCCGCCGCCCGGCCCGCGGCGTCGCCGTCGAACACGTAGATCAGCTCACCGCGAAAGAAGTTGTCGTCCATCATGAGTCGGCGCAGCATCGCGAGGTGCTCATCGCCGAAAGCCGTGCCGCAGGAGGCCACAGCGGTGGTCACGCCCGCGAGATGCATCGCCATCACGTCGGTGTAGCCCTCGACGACGACGGCCTGATGCCCCTTGGCGATATCGCGCTTGGCGCGGTCGAGCCCGAAGAGCACGGACGACTTCTTGTACAGCACGGTTTCGGGCGTGTTGACGTACTTCGCCTGGTTCTGATCGTCGTCGAACAGCCTGCGGGCGCCGAAGCCGATGACCTCACCGCTGGACACCCGGATGGGCCACAGCAGCCTCCGGTGGAAGCGGTCCATCGGACCGCGCTTGCCCTCCCGAGACAGCCCGGCCGCCTCGAGTTCCTTGAACTCAAAACCCTTGCGCAGCAGGTGCTTTGTCAAGGTGTCCCAGCCCGACGACGCGAATCCGCAGCCGAACTGCGCAGCCGCATCGGCGTCGAAGTTGCGGTCGAGTAGGTACTGGCGTGCGGGTGCCGCCTCGTCGGATTTCAGCGCCTCCGCATAGAACTCCTGGGCGGTGGCGTTGGCGGCGAGCAATCGGCTGCGGCTGCCCCGGTCGCGCTGCACGCTGGTCGCCGCGCCGGTGTAGGTCACGTTGTAGCCGACGCGGTCGGCAAGCAGTTCAACGGCCTCGACGAAGCTGACGTGTTCGATTTTCTGGATGAACGCGTACACGTCTCCCCCCTCGCCACAGCCGAAGCAGTGGAAGTGGCCGTGGTTGGGCCGAACGTGGAACGACGGCGACTTCTCGTCGTGGAATGGGCACAGCCCCTTCAGCGAGTCGGCGCCGGCGCGCCGCAGCTGGACGTAGTCGCCGACGACGTCCTCGATGCGGACGCGTTCACGAATGGCAGCGATATCGCGATCAGGGATACGGCCGGCCACCGGATCAGTCTAGAGCCGGTTCCAACCGCTCCAATCGGCCTTCGGTGAACGATGCGATCTGGTCGATGATCACCCGCAGACGACCGCCGTCGTCGGTGGCGGCGTTGAACGCGGGCACGAAGATCGAGTCGAGCGTCGCGGGTGCCCCCGCCAGCAGCCAGTCGGCAACGCGATGGATCCGCTCGCGCTGGCGGGCCTGAAGGTCCAGATGCCGCGGGTCGGACATGATGAACTGCAGCGCGAGCACCTTCAGCACGGCCACCTCGGCCCGAACGAGCTCAGGCACCCGCAGGTCGGCGGCGTACCGGACCAGCGGGCCGGGCCCGGCTTCGGCCCTGGTGGCAGCGATCGCCGCCGAGGCGAACCGTCCGACCAGTTCGCTGGTCAGCTTCTTCAGCTCGACCGAAGCGGTCAGCGTCGCGTCGTACTTGCCGACCGCCGCGACCACCGGCAACTCCGACAACCGCACCGCCGCAGACACCAGGTCATCGGCCGACAGGCCACCGCCCATCCCGTGCGACTCCCCCAGCCGTCCCAGTTCGGCGGCGGCATCGTCGTCGGCAAGCACCCGCATGTCGATCCGGCCCGACACCACCCCGTCCTCGACGTCGTGCACCGAGTACGCGACGTCGTCGGCCCAATCCATTACCTGGGCCTCCAGGCAGGGCCGGGAATCCGGCGCGCCGTCGCGCATCCAGTCGGCGGCGGCCGTGTCGTCGCGGTAGAAGCCGAACTTGTCGCGCTGTGGACTGCGCTGCCACGGGTACTTGGTGACGGCGTCCAGCGCCGCGCGGGTCAGATTCAGCCCGGCGCTGCGGCCCTGCGGATCAAGCACTTTGGGCTCCAGCCGGGTCAGGATGCGGAAGTTCTGGGCGTTGCCCTCGAAACCTCCGTGGGCCTGCGCGATCTCGTTGAGCGCCCGTTCCCCGTTGTGCCCGTACGGCGGATGGCCGATGTCGTGGGCCAGGCCCGCCATGTCGACGAGGTCGGGATCGCAGCCGAGCCCGATCGCCATCCCCCGGCCGATCTGGGCGACCTCGAGCGAATGCGTCAGCCGGGTGCGCGGGGTGTCGCTCTGCCGCGGACCGACCACCTGGGTCTTGTCGGCCAGCCGCCGCAGCGCCGCGCAGTGCAGCACCCTGGCGCGGTCACGCGCGAAGTCGGTGCGGTGTTCGGAGTCGGTTCCCGGCAGGGCGGCAATCTTCGGCGACTCGACGACAAAGCGCTGCCGGTCGAATTCGTCATATGGATCGTTGTTCGTTGCCACCGGTGGACAGTCTGCCAGGAGTGTTGACCGGTACCCGGTATCGCCGTATGCCAGCGCACTACATTGGCGAACATGCGAATCGCCCGCTTGCTCAGCCTGGTCCTCGCGATTCTGACCGCCGGCGCATTGCTGGCTCCGACCGCCGGCGGCACCCCGCCGTTCCGGTTGCCCGGCTACGTCACCGACCAGGCGCATGCGCTGAGCGGCTCCGGCTTGGCGAGCGTCGAACAGGCCGTCGACAGGCTCTACAACGAGCGTCGGGTCAGGCTCTGGGTGGTCTACGTCGACAGCTTCGACAACCTCGGTGCGGTGACCTGGGCCGAAAGAACCAGGCGAACAAGCGACTTGGACGCCGACGACGCGATTCTGGCCGTCGCTACCCGCGACCGCTCGTATGCGTTTTTGGTGCCGAAGGACATCATCAGCGACTCCGCCTCCAACGACATCCGCCGCAACGACATCGAACCGCGGCTACGCGCCAACGACTGGGCCGGAGCAGGCGTGGCCGCCGCAGACGGGATCAACACCGCGATGGCGCCGGGCCCGGGGATCTCCCCGTTGGCCGTGGTGATCGCGCTCGGCATCATCGCCGTGCTGGTGCTGCTGTTGTGGCTGTGGAACCGACGGCGTCGGCGCAAGCGGCGCGAGGCCGAACTCGCCGCGGCACGCCGGGTCGACCCCTCCGACCCCGACGCGCTGGCGACGGTTTCCATCGACGCGCTCGACGACTTGTCCAAGGAGATCGTCGTGGACGTCGATAACGCCGTCCGTACGAGCGAGAACGAGCTGGCGTTGGCCGTCGAGGAGTTCGGCGAGAAGGACACCGCGCCGTTCCGCAAGGCGGTCGCCGATGCGAAAACCACACTGGCGCAAGCGTTCAACGTGCGTCAGATCCTCGACGACGCGATTCCTGAAACTCCCGCGCAGCGGCGCGATCTGCTGACCCGGGTGGTCGTGGCCGCGGCCAAGGCCGATCGTGAACTCGATGCCCAGCGAGAAGCGTTCGCCCAACTGCGGGACCTGGTGATCAACGCGCCGACGCGGCTCGATTCGCTCACCCAGCAGATGGTCGACCTGACCGCACGCCTGGAGCCCTCGCAGCAGGCACTCACCGCCCTGCACAACCAATTCTCCGAAACCGCACTGGCATCCGTCGCGGGCAATGTCGAGACCGCCAAACAGCGATTGAGCTTCGCCGACCAGAGCATCACCGAAGCCAGGAACCTGCTGGCCCGTCCGGCGGACCGCCAGACCGGGCTGGTGGACGCCATCCACGCAGCGGAATCGGCGCTGGGCCAGGCCCGCACGCTGCTGGACGCGGTGACCAGTGCCGGCACCGACATCAACCGCGCGATCGCGACACTGCCCGCCGCGATCGCCGACATCCAGAACGGCATCAAGGCTGCGGGCGATCAACTGGCCCAAGGAAACACCGCACACGCCAAGGAGTTGAGCGCCGCACGCGACGCGGCGGTCAAGGCCGTCGCCGACGCGCAGAGCAACGGCAACGCAGACCCATTGGGCGCCTTCACCAAGCTGACGCAGGCCGACGCCGAACTGGACCGGCTGCTGGCCAGCGTCGCCGAGGAGCGCGAGGCGGCCGCGCGGCTCAGCCGCGCCTACGATCAGGCGCTCTTCACCGCGCAGTCGAAGGTTCGCGCGGTGTCGGACTATATCGACGTGCGCCGCGGCAGCATCGGCCCGGAGGCGCGCACCCGCCTCGCCGAGGCCGTGCGTCAACTGCAGGCCGCGCAGGACAAGCGGGCCTCCAACCTCAACGAGGCGATCGCCCACGCCAACGGCGCGGCGATGCTGGCCTCACAGGCGCAGTCGATGGCCACCGCAGACGCGCAGGCCGCGCAGCGGGCGTACGCCGGGCGCTACGGAGGCGGCGGCGGAAGCGACATGGGTGCGGTGCTCGGCGGCATCATCCTCGGCAACATCCTGACCGGGTCGATGCGCGGAGGGTTCGGCGGCGGTCTCGGCGGTGGCGGCTGGAGTTCGACGTCGTACGGCGGATCGGGCTGGGGCGGCGATCTCGGCGGTGGCGGCGGCCGCTTCTAGGAGCCTAGCCAACATTTACCTAGGCAAACTCCTGCGCGGGCCGAGAATATCGTGCGCAACCGTCAATCTTCGAGGTACGGACCGCGGGTCAGGTCTATGATTCCCGGTAATTGAGAGGTTTACGGATGTCATAGCGACAGTCCACCTGTTCGCTGAGGGAGGTCCCTCAATTGAGCACTGTGGGTACTGGCAGCTGATCGATGGTTGCCCGACCCGAGGCCGACGACGTCGCCGCCTTCCTGGCGTCGGCATCTCAGTGCGTTTCGGGTTTGGTGGTCGAAGGCGAACCGGGCATCGGCAAGACCACGCTCTGGTCGGACGCCGGCGCGCTGGCCGAGGACCAGGGCTTCCGGGTGTTGAGTGCTCGCGCGGGCCCGACCGAGGTGGTGCTGACGTTCGCTGTGCTCGCGGATCTGTCCGGCGAGATCGACCCAGCGGTTCTCGCAGCATTACCAGACGTGCAACGTGTCGCGGTGGATAGGTTGCTCGCCCAGGCCGGAGACAGTCCCGCCACGAACGAGCGCGTCTTGGGCGCTGCGTTTCTGTCGGCGGTTGAACGACTCGCGCTGGAGGCGCCCGTACTTGTCGCCGTCGACGACGTGCAATGGCTCGACGCGTCCAGCGAGGCGGCGCTGTCGTTCGCGGTCCGGCGCTTGAAGGGGCGGGTGGGCGTCCTCGTGACGGCGCGCTCGACCGCTGACGGGCTGGCGGCTGCGCCGTGGCTGCAATTGCGCAGAGCCGACGGCATACGCCGAATACGGATCGCCCCGCTGGCATTGGGTGGCCTGCACAAGTTGGTCTCTGCGCGGCTGGGCCGTGCGCTGCCCCGTCCGGCGATGGTGCGGATCGCCGAAATCTCCTGCGGCAACCCGTTCTACGCGCTTGAACTTGCCCGCGCCATGGAAGAACTGCCCGCGAAGGCGGAGCCGACGTTGCCGCCGAGCCTGACGGCTCTTGTCCGGTCTCGGTTAGCGGGACTCGGCGAGGACGTGGGTGCCGTCCTCCTCGCCGCCGCCACCGCGACGACTCCGACGGTCTCACTGCTGGCCAAGGCCACCGACAGCACGACCGAGCGGGTCGTTGAACTGCTCGACGAGGCCGAAGCCGAAGGCATCGTGGTGTTCGACGGCCTACACGTGAAGTTCACCCATCCGCTGCTTGCCAGCGGCGTGTACACCGATGCGAGTCACGCGCAGCGCCGCGCGACCCACCGCAAGCTGGCCGAGATCGTCGAGCAGCCCGATTTGAAAGCACGCCACCTCGCCCTGGCCGCGACCAGCGGGGACCCTGCGACGCTCGCGGCGCTCGATGCCGCTGCGGAGGCGACACGGGCTCGGGGTGCACCGGCGGCGGCGGCCGAATTGGTAGACCTGGCAATCGGGTTGGGCGGCGACACCCAAGAGCGCCGAATCCTCGCGGCCAGCCTGCACTTCCGGGCCGGCGACATCGGCCGTTGCCGAAGTGTTCTCGAGCCGACCGTAGCGACGTTACCGCCGGGCATTCTGCGGGCCATCACGTTGAATCTGCTTGCCGGGGCCCGTATCTACGACGACAGCTTCGTCGAGGCCGCCGAATTGCTCAAGGGCGCGCTCACCGATATCGAGGGCAATGCCGCGATGCTCGCGCAGACCCATCTGACGTTGTCGATGGCCCAGGCGATGGCCGGCGAGTTCGACGAGTCGCTACACAACGCCGAACGGGCGGTCGCCTACGCGAACGACGTCGGCCGCCCCGTGTTAGTGAGCCAGGTGCTGGCGTTCTGGGTTTCGTTGAAGTGCATGTACGGGCATGGTGTCGACGAAGCGAGTCTGGCGCGCGCCCTGGAACTGGAGGATCCGGACAAGGACGTCCCGATCAGCTTCCGCGCCAGCGCCGCCAAGGCGTTGGTGCTCGCGTGGTCCGGGCGGCTGAACGAGGCTCACACCCAGATTCTCGACGTGCGAAGGCATTGCATCGACCGCGGCGCCGAGAGCGACATGATGTGGATCGCGAGTTACCACACGCTGATCAACATCTGGTTGGGCCGCTTCGCCGATGCCGCTCTGGTCGCCGAGGACACCATCGAACGCGCGCAGCAACTCGACGGCCCGAACATGATCGTTATTGCCAGGCTGGTCAGGACCGCGGTGGCCGCCTACACCGGCCGCGAACGCGATGCGCGTGCCGAAGCCCGTGAAGCGATCGAAGGGGCCGAGCAGTGCGGCGCCATCTACCTCACCGAGTGGCCGATCATGAGCCTGGGCTTTCTCGAAGTGTCGCTTGGCAATTACACCCAAGCGCTCTCGACGCTCAAACCGCTGTTGGACAGATTCGACGCCACCCCGGGCACCGAGCTCATGACTTCGGCGTACCTCCCGGACGCGGTCGAGGCCATGGTCGCGCTGGGCCAACTCGGTGAGGCCGAGCCGTTGATCGCCGCACTCGAACAGAACGGCGGCCGGCTGAACCGTCCGTGGATGCTCGCGGTCGGCTCCCGTTCCCGCAGCATGTGGCTGGCCGCGCGCGGCGACCTCGACGCGGCTGACCGGACTGCCCGCCAAGCGATCGCCCACCATCAGCGACTGCCGATGCCGTTCGAACTCGCCCGAACCCAGCTGCTGCTGGGCCAACTCGAACGTCGCCAACGGCACCGCGAAGCGGGGGCGACGACGCTGCGGGCGGCGCTCGCGGCCTTCGAGGGAATGGGCGCCGCCCTGTGGGCCGAACGTGCGCGCGCCGAACTGGCCAGAGCGGAGCCGAGCCCGGGTTCGGACCTCATACCGTCGGAGCAGCGAATCGCCGAATTGGCCGCCGCGGGAATGAGTAACCAGGACATCGCCGCAACACTGTTCATCAGCCCCAAGACCGTCGAGGCGAACCTCACCCGCGTCTACCGGAAGCTCGCCATTCGCTCCCGCGCCCAGCTGAGCGCCCACCTGCCCACCCCATAGGGCGGCCGCAAGGGGAATCCCTATTACCCGGGTCGCCCCGCTGTCCTTAACGTCCGACGCATGACGCGGCCAACGCCGACGCTCACGTGCTACCTCGCCGAGTGGTACGGAGCCGAGGCGATCGCACAGCCAATCGATGCCACCGTAGCCAGGCTCGACACCGGTGTTGTGGCGCTCCGCGCCGAGGGAGCATTCGTTCGCCTGCTCGTGGCCTTGACCGCCCGTACCGACCAAGTGCTCTACAGCGTCTTCGCCGCCACATCCCCCGACGCGGTCAGGCGGGCTTGCGAACGCGCGGGTTTCCCTGCCGAACGGGTGACCGCAGACGTCGAAGCGCGCGTGATGCCCAACGACTTTCACCAAGATCCCTTTCCACCTGAAGGCGGTGCGAGATGACCGATGACAACAACGACTCCACTCCGGAAGAGCAACCCGTAGAACAAGATCTGACGGAGGAAGCGCCGGTCGACGATTCGCCACCCACCGACATGATCGGCACGGTGCAGACCGGTTCCGGGGCCGGCGAACGCACCAAGAAGCGCGTGATGCTCGTCGGCGGCTCGATCGTGCTCGTCGCCGCACTGGCATTCGGGCTCACGCAGTTCTTCCGCAAGGACGAAACGCCCGCGATCGAGGAAGCCGCGGCGACGGAGGTGTTCTTGGAACCCGCTGACCAGGCCGGCGACAGTCCTTTCGCGCCAACGGGATTCGCGACAGAGCAGCCTGAAGTCACGGATCCGGGCACCGATCCCCTTCCGCCTCCGGCGCCGGCCGCCCCGGAGCAGGACGGTCAAGCGGCGCCGATGGCGCTGCGCACGGCCAACGGGGACCTGCCCGGTCTGTACGGCGGCACCCTTGACACCACCACGTGTGACGCGGTGCTGATGAAGGACTTCCTGAGACAGAATCCGAACCAGGCCAAGGCGTGGGCCGGCGTCCACCGCATCACGCCTGCGCAAATCGACGCCTACATCGACCAGCTGACACCGGTTCTCCTGCGCACCGATACACGGGTCACCGACCACGGGTACATCGAAGTGGGACAAGCGATTCCACGACAAGCCGTATTGCAGGCCGGCACCGCTGTGCTCGTCGACAACTACGGCGCACCGCGCGCGCGGTGCATTTCCGGCAGCCCCCTGCTCGACCCGGTGGCCGCCAGCGCACCCGTCGCGCGGCGAGGGGGCAACGTCGCCGTACAGCCCGCTGCGGTGCAAGCACGCCCGCGCGTGGTGTTCGTCGGGCCGCGGTGGCCGCGGTTCGACCCGGTGACGATCGTCGTCATTCGACGCGTCACCAGGGTCATCGAATACTTCCTGATCTGGGACTTCCGCCGCGCCGCCCTGATCGCCCGCCGCGTCGGCATTCTGATCAGCGACATCGTCAACCTCCTCGATCGGCGGCTCGTTCGGATCGTGCCCGCCAACCTGCTTCCCCGGCGACCGGCCGTGAGGCCGCCTTTGGCGCCGCCACCGCTGCAGCCACCGCGGGCTGCGGCGCAACGTCCGCCCGTGCAGGCGCCGCCGGCTCAGCGTCCACCTGCGCAACCGCCGGCGGCCCCACCGGCGCGACCGGCACCGGCCGCACCACCGGCAGCTCCACCGCCGGCAGCACCGCCCGCAGCACCGCCGGTGCAGCAGGCACCTGCGGCCCCACCAGTCGTACGGCAGCCGGTCGCACCTCCGATCGTCGATCCGGGCGACACCGCGCCGATCTTCGACCCGTCGCCTCCCATCGTCGACACGTGGGACGACCCGCCCGTGATGGGTCCGGACACGTCCGGCGGGCATGTCGATACCCGGATGAGCCCGCAACAGCCGCAGATCGCCGGTGGCATGCCGGCCGACAGCGGGCACGTGCCTGCCCAGGCGCCGGCCGACGACGAGGGCGTGACCGTGCCGAAGATCACCGACCCATGCTCGAATCCGGCGTACCCCTGTCTGCCGCAGGCTCCGAGCGGGGGAACGCATGGCGGCGCGCAGCTCGCACCGGCCCAGCAAGCCCCTGCCGACACCGGCGGTGGGCACAGTGGGGGCGGCGCCATCTACGACCCGGCGCCGGCCGAGGCGCCACAGGACAGCGGCTCGGGTGGATATACCGCACCCGATTACGGAAGCCTGCCCGGCGCATCGGACACCGGCAGCAATCCGGGTGGCAGCCTGCAGTGCGACCCGTTGTTGAATCCCTGCTAGCCGGGAACTAGCAGCCCTTGAGGCGGACGGCCAGGTAGTCGCTCACCTTGTCGAGCGCGATGCGTTCCTGGGACATGGAGTCGCGTTCGCGGATCGTGACGGCCTGGTCGTCGAGGGTGTCGAAGTCGACCGTCACGCAGAACGGCGTGCCGATCTCGTCCTGGCGGCGGTAGCGGCGCCCGATCGCGCCGGCGTCGTCGAACTCGACGTTCCACGACTTGCGCAGTTCGGCGGAGAGGTCGCGCGCCTTTGGCGACAGGGCCTCGTTGCGCGACAGCGGCAGCACTGCCGCCTTGACCGGCGCCAGTCGCGGATCGAGTCGCAGCACCGTGCGTTTGTCCACCCCGCCCTTGGCGTTAGGCGCCTCGTCCTCGGCGTACGCGTCGACGAGAAAGGCCATGAACGAACGGGTCAGGCCCGCAGCGGGTTCGATCACATACGGCACGTACCGGGTGTCGGTGGCCTGGTCGTAGAACGATAGGTCGACACCGGAATGCTTTGAATGCGTTGACAAGTCGAAGTTGGTGCGGTTGGCCACACCTTCCAGCTCACCCCACGGGTTGCCCTGGAAGCCGAACTTGTACTCGATGTCGACGGTGCGGTCGGAGTAGTGCGACAGCTTGTCCTTCGGATGCTCGTAGAGGCGCAGATTGTCGCGTGCGATGCCGAGGTCGACGTACCACTCCAGCCGGGTGTCGATCCAGTACTGGTGCCACTCAGGCGCGCTGTCGGGTTCGACGAAGAACTCCATCTCCATCTGCTCGAATTCGCGAGTGCGGAAGATGAAGTTGCCTGGGGTGATCTCGTTGCGGAAGCTCTTGCCGATCTGCCCGATACCGAAGGGCGGCTTCTTGCGCGCCGTCGTCACGACGTTGGCGAAGTTGACGAAGATGCCCTGCGCGGTCTCGGGCCGCAGATAGTGCAGCCCTTCCTCGGTTTCGATCGGGCCGAGGTAGGTCTTGAGCATCATGTTGAAATTGCGCGGTTCGGTCCACTGCCCCTTGGTTCCGCAGTCCGGGCAGACGACCTCGCTCATCGGCACGGACTCCGGGTCCTCGATGCCCTTCTTCTCCGCGTAGGCCTCCTGCATGTGGTCCTGCCGGTGCCGCTTGTGGCAGTTCAGGCACTCCACCAGCGGGTCGTGGAAAACCTCCACGTGGCCGGACGCCACCCACACGTCGCGCGGCAGGATGATCGCGCTGTCCAGACCGACGACGTCGTCGCGGCTGGTGACCACGGACCGCCACCACTGACGCTTGATGTTCTCCTTGAGCTCGACGCCCAAAGGCCCGTAGTCCCAAGCGGACTTGGTGCCGCCGTAGATTTCGCCGGACTGGTAGACCAGCCCACGGCGCTTGGCCAGGTTCGCAACGGTGTCGATGATGGACGCCACGGGTGCCAAGCGTAACGATGCGTCTGTTGCGGGAGTTAACCGCACTCGTTGACATGCGTGATTGCGCATGTATCGTGGCGGACATAATGAAAACGGTTTCCACCTACGACCGCGCACGTGAGGAGCACAAAAAGCCTCCGTCGGCCGAGGAGCACCACCAGCACGGTGCCGCGCCGGCGTCGGACCTGCCGCCGCGCGAGGTGCTCGATACCGCGGGCGACCTCCTGCGCGCCCTGGCCGCGCCGGTGCGGATCGCGATCGTGCTGCAGTTGCGCGAGTCGACGCGCTGCGTGCATGAACTCGTCGACGCTCTCGGTGTCCCGCAGCCGCTGGTGAGCCAGCACCTGCGCATCCTCAAGGCCGCGGGCGTCGTCGCCGGCGAGCGCTCCGGCCGCGAAGTGCTCTACCGTCTCGTCGACCACCACCTCGCTCACATCGTCGTCGCCGCCGTCACGCATGCCGCGGAGGACGAGTGAGCAAGTCAGGTATCGCGCCGGGGGTGCGCGCCACCAGACAGCGCGCGGCCATTTCGGCGCTGTTGGAGAAACTCGACGACTTCCGCTCCGCGCAGGATCTCCACGACGAACTGCGCCGACGCGGCGAGGGCATCGGGTTGACCACCGTGTACCGGACGCTGCAGTCGATGGCCGCCGCCGGGTTGGTCGACACCTTGCGCACCGACACCGGCGAATCGCTGTACCGGCGCTGCTCTGAACACCATCACCACCACCTGGTGTGCCGGGTGTGCGGATGCACGGTCGAGGTGCAGGGCGGTCAGGTGGAGGCGTGGGCCGCCGATGTCGCCCGCGAGCACGGCTTCTCCGACGTCAGCCACACGATCGAGATCTTCGGCGTCTGCGGCGGTTGCGCGCCGGGCGACTAGGCCTCCGCTTCGCCGGTCAGTTCGCCACGCACATCGGTGCCTTCACTGAGCACCATCATGATCAGCGTCTGCAACGCCTCGTCGGTCAGGCCCGCGGCGGGAAAGTTGTACCGCAGGGTGACGTCGCCGACGTCACCGCCGGTCACGTGCTCGGCCAACGTCACCGTGCCCAGCACGGTGTCGTGCGCGAGCCGAGCAACCTTGGCGCGAATGTCGTTGTCCAGCGGCAGATCCCACGCCACGATCTGGGTCAGCGACACCATCTCGAGGTCGTCGGCGATCGCCACCACGCGCAGCGAAGCGAACGTGTGGTCGTGGTGCACCGTCAGCGCGCCGTCGTCTTCCGCCTCGTACGGCAACACGCCGTCGAGTGCCGCCCGCAACCGGTCGACGAGGCTCATCAGGCGCGCCCGAATCTGCGGTTGCGGTTCACGTACTCCTCGCATGCGGCCCACAGGTCGCGTCGGTCGTAGTCCGGCCACAGCTTGTCCTGGAAGACGTACTCGGCGTAGGCCGCCTGCCACAGCAGGAAGTTACTCGCCCGCTGCTCCCCCGACGTCCTGATGAACAGGTCGACATCGGGGATGTCGGCGCGGTGCAGATGCTTGGCGAACGTGGCCTCGCTGATCCGGCTGGGATTGATCTTGCCGTCGACGGCTTCCTGCGCGAGTTGTCGGGCTGCCTCCACGATTTCGGTGCGGCCGCCGTAGTTGACGCAGTAGTTGATGGTGATGACGTCGTTGCCGACCGTCATCTGCTCGGCGATGTCGAATTCCTTGATGACGCTGCGCCACATCCGAGGCCGCGAGCCGACCCAGCGCATTCGCACGCCCATGTCGTTGAGGTTCTCGCGCCTGCGCCGGACGACCTCGCGGTTGAAGCCCATCAGGAAGCGGACTTCCTCGGTGCTGCGCTTCCAGTTCTCTGTCGAGAACGCATACACCGTCAAGTGCTTGATGCCGAGTTCGATAGCGCCGCAGGTGATGTCGATGAGCACCGCCTCGCCCATCTTGTGCCCCTCGGTGCGGTGCAGACCGCGCTGGGTGGCCCAGCGGCCGTTGCCGTCCATCACCACCGCGACGTGTTGGGGCACCTGGTCGGCGGGAATCTGCGGTGCTGCGGCCTTCGATGTGTGCTGAGGCGGTCTGGCAAACCTGCCGTTGCTGCGCGGGGGCAGCTCCGGGAAGACGACCGGCCAGCTCGATTTGTCGGGGAAGGTCGGGTAGTCGTCAGGCGCCGGAGGCAGCTGTGGGTGGGTAGGAGTCGACGCCCTCTGCCCGATCCTTTTCACTGCCACGGGTGACATCCTGCCCGAACAATGAAACGCGGTGCTCGGCGACCGCGCGATCTACCCGATACACCCGCTCGACCAGCGGCAATGTGCGCAGCTGACGTTCCAGATGCCACTGCAGATGCGCGGCAACCAGCCCGCTGGCCTGGTTGCGGTGCGACTGCTGCGACGCCTGGGCGGCGTCCCAGTCGCCCTCGTAGAGCGCTGACATCAAATCGAGCACCGCCTGCGGCGGGGTGGTCGATCCCGACGGCCTGCAATGCACACACACGCTGCCGCCCGCCGCAATGTGGAACGCCCGGTGCGGGCCGGGGGTGGCGCACCGGGCGCACTCGGTGAGCGCGGGTGCCCACCCGGCGATTCCCATGGCCCGCAGCAGATACGCGTCCAGCACGAGTTCCCATGGCCGGCTCCCGTCGGCCACCGCCCGCAGCGCGCCGACGGTCAATCGGTGCAGCGCGGGCACCGGTGCGCGCTCCTCGCCCGCCAGCCTTTCCGCGGTCTCCAGCATTGCGCACGCGCAGGTGTAGCGGCCGTAGTCGCTGACGATGTCGGCGGCGAACGCGTCGATGGCCTGTACCTGGGTGACGATGTCGAGATTGCGGCCGTGGTGCAGTTGAACGTCGATGTGGGCGAACGGCTCCAGCCGGGAGCCGAACTTGCTGCGGGTGCGCCGGACCCCCTTGGCCACCGCGCGGACCAACCCGTGGTCGCGGGTGAGCAGGGTGACGATCCGGTCGGCCTCGCCCAGCTTGTGCTGACGAAGCACCACCGCGCGATCGCGGTACAGGCGCATCGGCCCAGTTTCCCACCGTGTGCCGACAGAGCCGGTAGGCAGCGCCGGGATATTCTCGGAATCGATGGTTGAGACCACGATGCCTCCCGCGTTGACCTCGCCCCACGCTCCTTTCCCGACGCTGACCGACCTTCAGTATCGATTGGCCAACGGCCGTGCGACATCGGTCGATCTGGTCCGACAGTCGCTGGACGCCATCGAAGCCAGCCAACCGACGCTCAATGCGTTCCGCGTGGTGCTGCGCAAGCAGGCGCTGGCCGATGCCGCCAGAGCCGACCGCAGACGCGCCGCGGGCGACCAGTCCCCGCTCCTCGGTATCCCGATCGCCGTCAAGGACGACGTCGACATGGCAGGTGTGCCGACGATGTTCGGCGCGGCGGGTCAAGTGCGCACAGCGGTGGCCGACTCCGAAGTCGTGCGCAGGCTGCGCACCGCGGGCGCCGTCATCGTCGGCAAGACCAACACCTGCGAGCTCGGTCAGTGGCCGTTCACCAGCGGGCCCGCCTTCGGGCACACGCGAAACCCGTGGTCGCGCAACCACACTCCCGGCGGTTCGTCCGGCGGCAGCGCGGCCGCGGTGGCCGCGGGCCTGGTGACCGCGGCGATCGGTTCGGACGGCGCGGGCAGCGTTCGAATCCCCGCCGCATGGACGCATCTGGTCGGCATCAAACCGCAGCGGGGCCGCATCTCCACATGGCCGCTGCCGGAGGCCTTCAACGGCATCACCGTCAACGGCGTGCTGGCCCGCACCGTCACCGATGCGGCGATACTGCTGGACGCCGCATCGGGCAACATCGACGCGGACCGCCACAAGCCTGCGCCGATCCAGGCCACCGAAGCCGTCGGCCGCGCGCCGGGCCCGCTGAAGATCGCGCTGTCGACCAAATTCCCGTTCAACGTGTTCCGGCCGAAGCTGAACCCCGAGATTCGGGCGGCGCTGCACACCGTCGGCGAACAACTCACCGAACTCGGGCACACGATCGTCGCCGCCGACCCCGACTACACAATCGGGATGTCGTGGAATTTCCTGTCCCGGTCGACGTCCGGTCTTCTGGACTGGGCCGAGCGCCTCGGCCACGACGTCGAGTTCGACCGGCGGACGGTCGGAAACCTCCGGATGGGGCGCCTGCTCTCGGAGAATGTGCTGCGCAAGGCGAGAGCCAAGGAAGCGGCCGCACAGCGTCGCGTCGGCTACATCTTCAACATCGTCGACGTGATACTTGCGCCGACCACCGCGCTGCCGCCGCCGACCGTGCACCACTTCGACAAGCGCGGCGGGCTGTCCACCGACCGGGCGATGATTCGCGCCTGCCCCGCGACGTGGCCGTGGAACCTGCTCGGCTGGCCGTCGATCAATGTGCCCGCAGGCTTCACCTCCGACGGATTACCGATCGGCGTGCAATTAATGGGTCCCGCCGACAGTGAGCCGCTGCTGATCTCGCTCGCCGCCGAGCTAGAGGCGGTGAACGGGTGGGTGACCAAGCAGCCGTACCCGTGGTGGGGCGAGGCCGAACAGCCTGCCTGACCTCGTCAATCGGCGTAACGTGCGCGTCGTGAACCTCTGGCGCGTGCTGCCCGCGGTTTCGGTGCTGGCCATCGCGATCGTCGGCGCCCCGGTGGCGTCGGCCGACAACAAGCGGCTCAACGACGGTGTCGTCGCCAACGTCTACACGATCCAGCATCAGGCCGGCTGCACGAACGACGTGACGATCAGCCCGCAATTGCAGTTGGCGGCCGAGTGGCACACCAACGATGTGCTGAACAACCGCGCTCTCGACGGCGACCTCGGGTCCGACGGCTCGACGCCGCAGTCGCGAGCGGATGCAGCAGGATTCAGGGGCTCGGTCGCCCAGACCGTCGCGATCAACCCGGCGCTGGCGATCAGCGGCGTCGAGATCATGAACCAGTGGTACTACCGGCCGGATTACATGGCGATCATGTCGGACTGCGGCTACACGAAGATGGGCGTGTGGTCGGCGAACAGCCTCGACCGCACGGTCGTCGTCGCCGTCTACGGCAAGCCCGCCTAGCGAATCGGGCGCGCTCGGTCACGCTCAGAGTGACTGCGCGTGCCCAATTCGCGAAATTTGCCAGCGCAGACCTTTTTTGTCGATTTCACGACGAAGGGCCTCGCTTGTGTTCACACAATGGCATTGCGGACCAATTCACACCAGGGAGGAACCCATGGTGAATACGGCGAAATCAGGCTCTTTATTGATGCTCACCGCGCTGACCACGGCAATTGGCGCGGTTGCCGCGACCGTGCCCGTGCCGGCGCAGGCGGGTCCGCTCGACTGCGTCTCGGGCTACGTCTGGCGCAATGCCCGCGACGGCGATGCGGTCTGCGTCACCCCGGCGACGCGCGACACGGTCGCACAACAGAATGCGAACGCCGGAGCAAACAAGGACCCGAACGGGGCCTATGGCCCCCAGTCCTGCAAGCAAGGATTCGTCTGGCGCGAAGCGTTCGACGGCGACACGGTCTGCGTGACACCCGCCTTCCGGCAGCAAATGTGGGACGACAATGCCGCGGCGCCATCGCGCGTGGCGGCCAACGCGCCCGCACCTGCTGCGCCACCCGCGCAGAATCCGCTCTGCGGTGTGCAACTTCCGTTCCTCCCGCCATGCTGATAGCGGAGATCACCGGCAAGGAGTCCTCTGACCTGCGACTGAGGAGACTCTTTACTCCGCCTTGACCGTGCGTTGAATCTCGTTTCTCACGATGACTTCGTGATTACGCTTCAACGGGTGGAGCTGGGCGTGCTCGGGCCCGTTCAAGTCCGGCAGTACGGTCTGCCGGGTTGACGATCGTCGGTGACGATCTCACCCGCTGCGAACTGTTCGGCGAAGGCGACCTCGAAGAGGCGCTCGCCCGTTTCGACGAGCTCAGGTAGCGATTTGGGCGTGATTTCCTGCGGCTAGCGCAGGTTTTCACGCCGAAATCGCTAAAAGCCGAGGCGGCCCAGCTGTTTGGGGTCGCGCTGCCAGTTCTTGGCAATCTTCACCCGCAGGTCCAAGTACACCTTCGTGCCGAGCAGCTTCTCGATCTGCGTGCGCGCCGCGGTACCCACCTCCCGCAACCGCGCGCCGCCCTTGCCGATGACGATGCCCTTCTGGCTGTCGCGCTCGACGAAAAGGTTGGCGTGCACGTCGATCAGGTCGTCGCGCCCCTCGCGCGGCGTGACCTCCTCGATCACCACGGCCAGCGAGTGCGGCAACTCGTCGCGGACGCCCTCGAGGGCCGCCTCACGGATCAGCTCGGCCATCAAGACCTCTTCGGGCTCGTCGGTCAGCTCACCGTCGGGGTAGAACGCCGGGCCGGGCGGCAGCTGGTTGGACAGCACGTCGATCAGCTCGTCGAGGTTCTCCCCCGTGGTCGCGGAGACCGGAACGATCTCGGCGTCCGGCCCGACCAACTCGCTGACCGCGACAAGTTGTGCGGCCAACCGCTCTTTGGGCACCTTGTCGATCTTGGTGACGATCGCCACCAGCTTGGTCTTGGGCGCCACGGCTTTGATCTGGTCGTGGATCCACCGGTCACCGGGACCGATCTTCTCGTCGGCCGGGATACACCAGCCGATGACGTCGACCTCCGAATAGGTGTCCTTCACAAGATCATTGAGCCGCTGACCCAGCAGCGTCCTCGGCCGGTGCAGGCCCGGCGTGTCGACGAGGATGATCTGGAAATTCTCGCGGTGCACGATCCCGCGGATGGTGTGCCGCGTCGTCTGAGGACGGTTGGAGGTGATCGCCACCTTCGCCCCGACCAGCGCATTGGTCAGCGTCGACTTGCCCGTGTTCGGCCTACCGACGAAACAGACGAAGCCGGAACGGAATTCGCGCACGCGAGGAGCACCAAGAGCGTCGGTCACTGCGGGCTGCCCGATCTATCGGTGACGATGATCGACGCATCCGCGGACAACTCGCGTACCGCGGCGACTCCCGCATCGTCGGCGGATCCGCCGACAAGCACCGCCGCCTCGAATCCGGTTGCACCACTGGACACCGCCGCGGCCACTGCGGCCTGCAACGCGGTCAGTTGCAGCGCGTCGAGCCGCACAGGGGCACCCGCGTATGTGCGGCCGTCCTGATCACGCACCGCCGCGCCGCTGCCCGCCTCGGCCCGGCCCATCGCGCCGCGCGCCAGCGTCACGAGCTTGGCATCCTCAGGGTCAAGGTCAGTCATTGGCGTTCCTCGGGTTCAGGTTCGGCGGGACTGACCAGCACGGTGCCGATCCGCACCCGCCCGCGATGGTCACGGCCGCCCTCTGCGCGCAACTGCAGACCGCCCCAGGTCACTTCGGCGCCGGGCAGCGGGACACGGCCGAGTTCGAGTGCGAGCAGGCCGCCGACGGTGTCGACGTCGAGGTCCTCGTCGAACTCCTTGTCGTACAGTTCGCCGAGATCCTCGATCGGCAACCGGGCCGACACCCGGTACCGCCCGTCGCCCAGGTCCTCGACCGGGGCGACCTCGTCGGTGTCGTACTCGTCGGCGATTTCACCGACGATCTCCTCGAGCACGTCCTCGATGGTGACCAGGCCGGCGATCGCGCCGTATTCGTCGACAAGCAGCGCCATGTGATTGCGATCGCGCTGCATTTCCCGTAGCAGCGCGTCCAGCGGCTTGGAGTCGGGCACGAAAACGGCGTCACGCATGACCGCCGACACCTTGGTGTCCCTGCCGCCGTTGGTGGAGTAGTACGTGCGCTCGACGAGATCCTTCAGATAGACGACACCGACGATGTCGTCGACGTTCTCGCCGATCACCGGGATGCGGGAATGGCCGCTGCGCACCGCGAGCGACGTCGCCTGGCCCGCGGTCTTGTCGCTTTCGATCCAGACCATCTCGGTGCGCGGCACCATCACTTCGCGCGCGGGTGTGTCGCCGAGCTCGAACACCGACTGAATCATTCGGCGTTCGTCGTCGGCCACCACACCTCGCTGCTGGGCGAGGTCGACGACCTCGCGCAGTTCGATCTCCGATGCGAACGGCCCGTTGCGGAAACCCCGGCCCGGGGTGACGGCGTTACCGAGGAGCACGAGCAATCGGCTGATCGGGGTCAGCAACACCGAAATCGCCTGCAGCGGAACGGCTGCGCCCAATGCGATGGTGTAGGCGTTCTGCCTGCCGATGGTGCGCGGCCCGACCCCGATCAACACGAAGCTGGTGACCACCATGATCGCGGCGGCGGCGATCAGGCCCCAGTCGAGGCCGAGATGTTCGTAGAGGTAGTCGACGAGCAGCACCGTCGCGGTGATCTCGCATGCGATCCGCAGCAGCACAACGAGATTGATGTAGCGCGGCCGCTCGTTGATCACCCGGGCCAAACGCACCGCGCCCGGGCGTTCGTCGCGCACCATCTCCTCGACACGGGCGATCGACACCGTGCTGATCGCGGCGTCGATGGCGGCGAACAGTCCGCCGAAACCGACCAGCGCTATCGCGCCGATCAGCGAGCCTATGCCGGTCACGGTTCGTCGAAGTAACGGGACTTATCGAGCAACCGCCGGTCTTTTTCGCTTTGGCGGTCCTGGCGATAGGCCTCGACTTGATCGGCGACCCACTCTTCGAGCAGTTGGCGTTGCAGCGCGAACATCTCTTTCTCTTCGTCGGACTCGGCGTGGTCGTAACCGAGCAGGTGCAGCACACCGTGCACCGTCAGCAGCGCAAGTTCCTGGCCCAGCGTGTGGCCCGCGGTGGCGGCCTGTTCAGCGGCGAACTCGGGGCACAAGACGATGTCGCCGAGCACCGACGGCCCGGGTTCGGGTGCATCCGGACGACCCCCGGGCTCGAGTTCGTCCATCGGGAAGCTCATCACATCGGTCGGACCGGGCAGATCCATCCATCGCATGTGCAGATCGGCCATCGCCGCCGAGTCGAGCAGCACCATCGAAAGCTCCGCGGCGGGATGCACATTCATCTTCTTGATGACGAAACGGGCGACGCTGACCAGTTCCTCTTCGGATACGTCGATGCCCGACTCGTTAGACACCTCAATGCTCATGGGAGTGCCCGCTCATCTCCGAGGCCGATTACCCAAAGCCCGCCGCTCGGCTCGGTTCATCAGCCCGGGTTCCTCGAATTTGGCGTAAGCGTCGACGATTTCGCCGACCAGTCGGTGGCGTACGACATCGGATGTGGTGAGCTCGGCGATGTGGATGTCGTCAACGCCGTCGAGGATCTTCACCGCCGATCGCAGCCCGGAGTTGGTGCCGCCCGGCAGGTCGATCTGCGTGACATCGCCGGTGACAACCATTTTCGAGTTGAAGCCGAGCCGGGTGAGGAACATCTTCATCTGCTCGCCGGTGGTGTTCTGCGCTTCGTCGAGAATGATGAACGCATCCGAGATCGTGCGGCCACGCATATACGCCAGCGGCGCAACCTCGATGACACCGGCACTCATCAGCTTCGGGATCAGCTCCGGATCCATCATGTCGTGCAGCGCGTCGTACAGCGGCCGAAGGTAGGGGTCGATCTTCTCGCTCAACGTGCCCGGCAGAAAGCCAAGGCGCTCACCGGCTTCCACCGCGGGCCGGGTGAGGATGATCCGCGACACCTGCTTGGTCTGCAGTGCGCGTACTGCCTTGGCCATCGCCAGATACGTCTTGCCGGTGCCTGCTGGCCCGATCGCGAAAACGATTGTGTTCGCGTCGATCGCGTCCACGTAGCGCTTCTGGTTCAGCGTCTTCGGTCTGATGGTCTTTCCGCGCCGCGACAGGATGTCGAGCGTCAGCACCTCGGCGGGTGACTCTCCTTCGGTACCGGTGAGCATCCCGACACTGTGTCGGACCACTTCCGGCGTCACCGGCTGTCCGCTGGCCGAGATCGCGATGAGCTCGGAGATCACGCGCTCGGCCAGCGCTACGTCGGCCGGCTCGCCCGACAAAGTGAGCACATTGCCGCGCGCATGGATGTCAGCCGCCAACTGGCCTTCGATTGCGCGCAGATTTTCGTCGGCGGAGCCGAGCAGGCCCACGACGAGGTCGGGCGGAACATTGATGCTGCTGCGGACCGGGGTGTCCGAGTCAGCGTTCGTCTCGCTGGGCGTCACGTGGGGTTTTCTGCCTGCTTTCTGGGTTCTTGCCTGGTCATATAGATACTGAGAACCCAGTTTACCGCCGCTTGGCGACCCGCCGAAATGTTTAACCTGCGGCGATGTGGGCAGGCGCCGGCCTCGGCCGTGGCGGACGGGTCCGCACGTTCATCGGCCACCAGAACCACCGGCCGAGCAGCGTGGCGATCGACGGTGTCATGAATGACCGCACGACCAGCGTGTCGAAGAGCAATCCGAGCCCGATGGTGGTGCCCATCTGACCGATCACCCGCAGATCGCTGACCACCATCGAACACATCGTCAGCGCGAACACCAGCCCTGCCGCGGTCACCACGCTGCCGGTGCCGCCCATTGCGCGGATGATGCCGGTCTTCAGGCCGCCGGGTATCTCCTCCTTGAACCGCGACACCAACAGCAGGTTGTAGTCGGAGCCGACGGCCAACAGGATGATCACCGCCATGGCCACCACCATCCAGTGCAACTGGATGCCGAGGATGTGCTGCCAGATGAGGACCGAGATACCGAACGACGCACCCAGCGACAGCACGACGGTGCCGACGATGACGATGGCGGCGACGAGACTTCTGGTGAACAGCAGCATGATCAGGAAGATCAGGCAGATCGACGCGATACCGGCGATCAGCAGGTCGTAGAACGATCCGTCGGCCATGTCCTTGTATGTCGCCGCGGTCCCGCCGAGCGAGATCTTCGCATCCTCGAGCGGCGTGCCCTTCACCGCCTCGATCGCCGCGACCTTGATCGGCTCGACGCGCGAAAGCCCTTCGGGGGTAACCGGATCGCCGCGGTGGGCGATGATCATCCGCACCGCCTTGCCGTCCGGCGAGAAGAAGCTCTTCATACCGCGCTGGAAGTCAGGGTTGTCGAAGACCTCCGGCGGCAGGTAGAAGGAGTCGTCGTTCTTGGCCTCGTCGAACGCTTTGCCCATCGACGTGGAATTCGCGCTCAGCTCATCCATTTGGCTGTAGAAGCCGGACATGGTGCTGTAGGTGGTGAGCATCATCGTCCGCATGCTCTCCATCGTCGCGATCATCGGTCCGAACTGCGCGACCATCTGCGGCATCAGCGCGTCGAGCTGATTCACGTTGACGATGATCCCGTCCATGCTGTCGGTCAGCTCACTGACACCGTCGAGGGCGTCGAACAGCGACCTGATCGAGTGACAGACCGGGATGTTGTAGCAGTGCGGCTCCCAGTAGAAGTAGTTGCGGATGGGCCGGAAGAAATCGTCGAAATCTGCGATGTGATCCCGCAATTCGTGGATCGTGCCCTGCAGCTCGTTCATCTGGCTGACCATGTCGTGCGTGACCCCGACGAGCTGCGTCATCAGGTTGTACATGCGCTTCATGGTCTCGATGGTCTTGCCCATCTCGTCGGCCTGCGTCTTCATGTCGGCCATGCGGTCCTTCATGAGCTTCATGTTCTGCATCTGGCCTGCGCCCTGCATGCTCAAGATGAACGGCAGCGACGTATGCGCGATAGGCGTGCCATCGGGCCGGGTGATGGCCTGCACGCGGGCGATGCCGGGGACGCGGAACACGGCCTTGGCGACCTTGTCGAGAACGAGGAAGTCCGACGAGTTGCGCAGGTCGTGGTCGGCCTCGATCAGCAGCACCTCGGGATTCATCCGCGCCATCGAGAAGTGCTTGCTCGCCGCCTCGAAGCCGAGGTTCGCCGGGATGTCGTGCGGGATGAACTTGCCGTCGTCGTAGTTCGCCTGGTAACCGGGCAGCGCGGCCAGGCCGATGAACGCCAGCGCCAGCGACGCCACCAGGATCGGACCCGGCCACCGCACGATCGAGGTGCCGATTCGCCGCCAGAACCGGATGCGCATCGCACGCTTGGGCTCGAACAGGCCGAAGCGGCTACCGATGGTGATGATCGCCGGGCCCAGGGTGAGCGCGACCGCGACGCCGGCGAGGATGCCGACGGCACACGGGACACCGAGCGTCTGGAAGTACGGCATCCGGGTGAAAGTCAGACAGTATGTGGCGCCCGCAATCGTCAAGCCCGAGCCGAGCACGACGTGGGCGGTGCCGTGGAACATCTCGTAGTAGGCCTCTTCACGGGTCGCTCCCGTGGTGCGCGCCTCCTGATAGCGCCCGATGAGGAAGATGGCGTAATCGGTGCCCGCCGCAATCGTCAGCGACACCAACATGTTCACCGCGAACGTCGACATTCCGATGATTTCGTGGTGACCGAGGAACGCGACGATCCCCCGCGCCGCGGTCAACTGCACCCCGACCATGGCGAGCAGCAGCAGCACCGTCACCACAGACCGGTAGAACACCAGCAGCATCGTGATGATCACCAGGAATGTGACGATGGTGATCTTCAGGATCGTGCGGTCACCCGCGTGGTTCATATCGGCCTGCAGCGCAGCAGGACCGGTGACGAACACCTTCACACCGGGCGGCGGCGTCGACTCGTCGACGATGGCGCGCACCGCTTCGACCGACTCGTTGGACAGCGTCTCGCCCATGTTTCCGGCGAGGTTCAGCTGGACGTACGCGGCCTTGCCGTCGTTGCTCTTCGCGCCGGATTCGGTGAGCGGATCACCCCAGAAATCCTGGACGTGCTGGACGTGCTCCGGGTCGGCCCTCAGCTTGGCGACCAGACCCTTGTAGTAGTCGAGCGCTTCTTGCCCCAGCGGCTCGTCACCCTCCACCACCAGCATCGCAATGCTGTCGGAGTCGGACTCCCCGAACAATTCGCCCATGTTCCGCATGGCCTGCATCGACGGCGCATCCCTGGGACTCATGGACACCGCGTGCGCCTTGCCGACCTCTTCCAGCTGGGGCACCGTCGTGTTCAACAGGAACAGCAGCGCGAGCCAACCCACGACGATCGGAATCGCCAGCCGGCGAATCCATTTCGCGATCGGCGATGCCTGCCGTCGCGTTCCCGCCTGGCTCATGCCGACTTCACAACGCAATAGATGTATGCGCTGACCTGGTTGACGGTGCGTTCGTCCTTGACCTCGCCGTCAGACGTGATTCGGCATCCGATGAAATCGCTGTCGCCCTGCGCCACGATGTTTCCCATCACCGATGGCGCGTTCGAGATGATCTCGTGTGACCACGGCAGCGTCGCATCGTTCACCTGGTTGGTCTCGCCCTCGTCGTCGATGTAGTTGATGTCCGCCGTCGCCCCTGGCGGTCCCCACACCTCGTAGATGAGGCTTTTCGGGTCGGTCTTGTTCGTGTTGTCGGACATGCTTCCCGCGTAGGTCGGCAACTCGTGCGAGCCGAAGACACCTCGGATACGGAGAACGGCGAACCCCGCGACCGCGAGCACCAACACCATCACGAGCGGTATCCACGCCCGTTTCAGAACAGGGAGAATCGCGGCGCCCCTTCGACTCAAACGGTTTTAGTAAGGTGAGGCTAACAAACCTTCCGAGCCAGCTGCGAACCACGCCTCACAGCGCTTCCTCAGCGAGTCAGTGCCAGCGCGGGGTCATCGCTCCGAGCGCGCCGAGAGCGACCGTTGCCGCGGTCGAAGTCCGCAACACCGACGGACCCAAACGCACCACCCGCGCGCCCGCTTCCGACAATGCGGTGACCTCATCGTCGGCGATGCCGCCCTCCGGTCCGACCACCAGAATCAACGAATCAGACTGCGCCACAATAGATTCAGATAGCACTTCGGTGGCGGATTCATGCAGCGCCAACACCGTGGCGCCGGAGGCGACCGCCTCGCGCACGTCGGCGATCAGGTCGGCGGTGGTCACCAGACCGGAGACCGCTGGAATGTAGGGCCTGCGGGACTGGCGTGCCGCCGCCCTGGCCACCGCACGCCACCGGCGCAAGCCCTTGTCGGCCTTCGCGCCGTCCCAGCGGGCCACGCAGCGCGCGGCCTGCCACGCCACGAACGCGTCGGCGCCCGCCTCCGTCGCCAGCTCGATGGCCAGTTCGGAGCGGTCGGACTTGGGCAGCGCCTGCACGACGGTGACGGCGGGCTTCACCGGTTCGACGGTCCAACGCTCGACCACCCGCGCCGTCAGCCTGGCCTTGGCCACCTCCTCGACCACGCAATGCGCCAGCTCACCGGCACCGTCGCCGAGGTCGAGCTTCTCCCCGACCCTGATCCGCCGCACGCTGGCGGCATGAAAGCCTTCGTCGCCGTCGACCACGGCAAGCTCACCGGCATCGGGCAGCGAGTCGACGTAGAACAGCGCCTCGGTCATCCGGCGACGGTCAGCGACCGGTGAACGTCTCGCGCAACCTGCTGAACAGCCCTCCGCCGGAGCTGCCGGCCTGGGTCGACTTCACCTCGGCCACGTCGCGGCTGCGGTGTTCCTTCAGCCTGCGCAGCAACTCGATGTCCTCGTGATCGAGACGCGTGGGCACGACGACGTCGATATGCGCATGCAGGTCACCGCGCACACCGGATCTCAGGTGCGGCATACCGTGTCCGCGCAACGTGGTCACCGAACCAGGCTGTGTGCCAGGGGGAATGACGAGTTCGGTCGGCCCGTCGAGGATCGCGTCGATCACCACGGTGGTGCCCAGCGCCGCGTCGACCATCGGCACCGAGACCGTGCAGTGCAGATCGTCACCGTCGCGGACGAAGATGTCGTGCGGCTGTTCATGGACCTCGACGTACAGGTCGCCTGCCGGACCGCCGCCCGGGCCCACCTCGCCCTGGGCCGCCAACCGCACGCGCATGCCGTCGCCGACGCCGGCGGGGATCTTCACGCTGATCTCGCGCCGGGCGCGCACCCTGCCGTCGCCGCCGCAGCGGTTGCACGGATCGAGGATGACCTCGCCGATTCCGCCGCAGACCGGGCACGGACGCGACGTCATCACCTGCCCGAGCAGCGAGCGCTGCACGGTCTGGATCTCGCCTTGGCCGCCGCACGTATCGCAGACGCTCGGCGAGGAGTTTCCGTGTGTGCCCCGGCCCTGGCAGAGGTCGCACAGCACGGCGGTGTCGACGGTCACCTGCTTGGTGACACCCGTCGCGCACTCCTCCAGATCGAGACGCATCCGCAGCAGCGAGTCGGCACCCGGCCGAACCCGGCCGATCGGCCCGCGGGAGGTCGTCCCGCCGCCGAAGAACGCCTCGAAAACGTCGCCGAGGCCGCCGAAGCCGGCGAAGCCGTTGCCTGCCGCGCCAGTCGACTGGAGCGGGTCGCCGCCGAGATCCACGATGCGACGCTTCTCCGGATCGCTGAGCACCTCGTAGGCGGCGCTGATCTCCTGGAAGCGCGCCTGGGCTGCCTTGTCCGGGTTGACGTCGGGATGCAGTTCGCGGGCCAGCCTGCGATAGGCGCGCTTGATCTCCGAATCACTCGCGCCCTTGCTCACGCCGAGCAGGCCGTAATAGTCCCGTGCCACTCCCCTGACCTCTCCTACCGCTCACGCGGCGTTATCGGTTGCCCAGAACTTCGCCGATGTACATAGCAACCGCAGCGACATTAGCGATAGTTCCCGGATAGTCCATTCGTGTGGGCCCGAGCACCCCCATGCCGCCGTAGACCTTTCCCATACTGCCGTAGGCGGTGGTGACCACCGAAGTGCCGGCCATTTCCTCGGCTTCGGTCTCGTGGCCGATGCGCACCGTGACCTTGCCCGCCTCCTGCTGCGCAGCCAGCAGTCGCAGTACCACGACCTGCTCCTCGAGTGCTTCGAGCACCGACCGGAGCGAACCCCCGAAGTCGGCGGTGTTGCGCGTCAGGTTGGCGGTGCCGCCGAGCAGCAGCCGCTCCTCGCTGTGCTCGACAAGCGATTCCAGGAGCACGGTCGCCGACCGGCCGATCGCGTCGCCGAGGCCGCCGCTGCCGTCCATGTGGGCAGCCAGGTCCGACACGGCGACCGAGGCCGCCGCCAACCGCTTGCCTTCGAGTGCCTGGCCGAGCATCTCGCGCAGCTGCGAGACCTGGTGGTCGTCGATGGTGTCGCCCAACTCGACGATCCGCTGGTCCACCCGGCCGGAGTCGGTGATGACCACCAACAACAACCGGGCGGGCGTAAGGGCCACCACCTCGAGATGCCGGACGGTCGAGGTCGACAGCGTCGGGTACTGCACGATGGCGACCTGCCGGGTCAGCTGCGCCAACAGTCGCACCGCGCGCCTCAGCACGTCATCGAGGTCGACGCCGCTGTCAAGAAACTTCAGGATCGCCGACCGCTCGGCCGCCGACAGCGGCTTGATCTCCTCGATGCGGTCGACGAACTCGCGATAGCCCTTCTCGGTCGGTACTCGGCCGGAACTGGTGTGCGGCTGCGTGATGTAGCCCTCGGCCTCCAAGACGGCCATGTCGTTGCGCACTGTCGCGCTGGATACGCCCAGGTTGTGGCGCTCTACGAGGGTCTTGCTGCCGATCGGCTCCTTCGTGGCAACGAAATCGGCGACGATCGCGCGCAACACCTCGAACCGACGGTCGTCGGCACTTCCCATGGTGTTCACCCGCCCTTCGCTGAATTCGCATCCATTTTACGGGCTCCAGCAGTGCTAACGTCTCCTCGCAGCCTCCTGCCGGCTCCGGCGAGCCGGGTTCGCCTGGCGGATTGCCCAGGTACGTCTAACCTCAGTGTGCGGGGCGAAGCCGTCGGGGGACGAGTCGAAGGATGTCGGGGTGATCTTCAAAGGCGTTCTCGATGGCAAACCGTATCCGAACCACGGATTGACGCATCGGCAGTGGTCACAGATTCCGCCACGGCAGATCCGGCTCGACGAACTGGTGACGACGACGACCGTGCTGCAGTTGGACCGCCTGCTCTCCGAGGACTCGACGTTCTACGGCGACCTCTTCCCGCACGCTGTGCGATGGCGGGGGGTGATCTATCTCGAGGACGGCCTGCACCGCGCGGTCCGGGCCGCGCTGAGGAACCGGACCATCCTGCACGCCAGGGTCTTCGACATGGACGTGCCCGCCGCCCAGCAGGTCTAGCCCGTCGAGAACCGCGCAATGATCACCGAGTCACCCACAGAGTCGCGGCGGCGGTTGGTGTCATGGTTCCTGCGCCCGAAATCTCCGCCGCTGTGGGTGGGCATCCTGCTTGCAGCCGGCCTGATCGCGCTCGAGACGGTCCTGGTGAAGACGCTCGAAGCATGGTCGCCCGGTCGCGCATTCGGCGCCGTTTTCCTGCTCGGCGTCCTCGTCATCTCGGCGAACTGGGGGTTCGGGCTGGCGCTGGCGACGACGTTGGTCAGTGCGGCCGTTTACATGTCGTTCCACATCGGCGACGACGGCTTCCAGCCATTCGAGGGGGGAGACTGGACGGCGATCGTGATCTTCCTGCCGGTGGCCCTGCTCGCCAATCTCCTTGTGGGGCAGGCGAGGCTGCGCGCCGCCGAAGCCGACGAACGACGACACGAGGCCGAACAGAGCAAGGAAGACCTGCGCGTGCTCGCCGAACGACAGGCCGCGCTGCGGCGGGTCGCGACGCTGGTGGCGCAGGCGCGCACCCCGTCGGAGGTGTTCACCGCAGTCGCCGACGAACTCGCGCAGCTGTTGAGGGTGCAGCATTCGGCGCTGATCCGTTTCGAACCCGACGGGTCGTCACTGTTGGTCGCGTATTACGACGACCCCCCGACGACAAGGCGACTCGGTGAGCGCTATCCCCCCGGCCACGGCGGCGTAGCCGAAGAGGTTCTGCGGACCGGGCAGGCCGCGCGGATGGACCACGGCGAGATCACCGGCCCCTCCGCGGTGCGCGCCGACAGGATGGGCATCGGCGCGGTGGCCGGTGTCCCGATCGTGGTGCACGGCCGCATCTGGGGCGCGGCCGTTGTCGGATCGTCGGGCAGCGACCCGTTGCCTGCCGACACCGAGGCCGGCGTCGAGGACTTCACCGACCTCGTCGCCACCGCGATCGCCAATGCCGAGGCGCGATCCGAACTCGCCGCGTCGCGGGCACGGATCGTCACCGCCGCCGACAGCGTGCGGCGTCGTCTGGAGCGCGATCTGCACGACGGAGCGCAGCAACGACTGCTCTCGCTCGGCCTGGAGTTGCGCACCGCCGAGGCATCGCTGCGGCCGGGGTGCGACGACGTCGCGGACCAGATCTCCGACATCGTCACCGGGTTGACCGGCGTCTCCGACGAGCTTCGCGAGATCTCCCGCGGAATCCATCCGGCGATTCTGTCCAAGGGCGGCCTCGGACCCGCGCTGAAGGCCGTTGCGCGCCGCTCCACTGTTCCCGTCGAACTCGACATCTCGGTCGACGGACGGCTGCCGGAGTCGGTCGAGGTCGCGGCGTATTACGTGGCCGCGGAGGCGCTGACGAACGTTGCGCGGTACGCCGAGGCCACCGAGGTCACGGTGAGCGCCCGAACCGACGGACCGTATCTGCGGATGGCGATCCGTGACAACGGCATCGGCGGTGCCGATCCGGCGAAAGGCTCCGGCCTCATCGGGCTGATCGATCGGGTCGAGGCACTCGGTGGGCATTTCGAATGGTCCAGTCCCACGGGCGACGGGACCTCGTTACGCGTCTCGATTCCGCTGCAAGCTCCCGCTTACGGCTGAGGAACGTTCGCGAACAGCGCGTTGAGACCCTCGGCCATGGTGGGGTGGGCCAGCACGGCGTCGCGCAGCCTGGTGTAGGGCAGGTCTGCCATCATGGCCACCTGCACGGCCGCGGTCACCTCGCCCGCCTGGGCGCCGAACATCGTGAAGCCGAGGATCCGGTCATCGTCGTCGGCGACCACCGCCTTCATGAAACCTCTTGTCTCGCTGGTGGTCTGGGTGCGCAACACGGCCGCGGCGTCCAGTCGCGCCACCCGGACGCCGATGCCGCGGTCGGCGGCCTGCGTCTCGGTCATTCCGACGCGGGCCAGTTCGGGATCGGTGAACATGCAGTGCGGCACCAGCCGATCGCCGGTCGACCGGTTTCCGCCAGCCAGGTTGTCGCGCAGTATCCTGAAGTCGTCGAACGACACATGGGTGAATTGCGGGTGGTGAGAGCAGCATTCGCCGATACCCCACACCGCGGGGGCCGTCGTCTCCAGCCTCTCGTTGACCAGCAGATAGCCCTGCTCGTCGAGTTGCACGCCTGCCACGTCGAGCCCGATTCGTGCGGTGTTCGGCACGCGCCCGACCGCGACCAGGATGTCGGTGCCGTCGATGCTGTGCCGACCGTTCGGCGTCTCGACGACGACGGCCACCTCGTCACCGGACCGGCCCGTCACCTCAACCGCCGCAGCGTTTTCCAACACATCGACACCTTCGTCCACGAGCATGCGCCGAACCTCTTCTGCGACGTCGGCGTCTTCCCTGCTCACCACGTGGGGACCGTGCTGGACGATTGTCACGCGGCTGCCGAATCGGCGATACGCCTGCGCCAGTTCGAGGCCGACATAACCACCGCCCAGCACGATCAGATGTGGGGGCACGTAGTCGAGTTCGAGTGCCTCGACGCTCGTCATGGGCCTGGCGGCCCGCAGACCCGGCACCTCCGGGATCGCCGCCCGGGTACCCAGGTTCAGGAAAACCTGCTCAGCCCGGAGCACGCGTCGACCACCGTCGTTGAGTCGCACCGAGATGGTGCGCGGCGCGATGAACCTGCCCCGTCCCATGATCAGTTCGGCGCCGCTGTTCTTGTACTGCTTGAGCACCCCGGCGACCATGTAGTCGACCATGTCGCGCTTGCGCTCCCTGACCTTGCCCATGTCGACCTGGACGTAGTCGCCGCCCGCTCCGAACATCGCGGCGCGGTGCACGAGGTCGGCGACCTTGGCGCTGGCGATCTCGTTCTTGCTGGGCAGGCAGTTGATGTTGGGACACGATCCGCCGATCCACCGGCGTTCGACCACCGCCACCCGCTTGCCCGACTCGGCGAGGTGCCAGGCCAGATACATTCCTCCGTTGCCGCCACCCAGCACGACCGCGTCGAAGAGTTCTCGTGCCTCGTCCCGCATCACCCCAGCATTGACCTCGGACCGAGCCGTGTCGCTACCGCTGACACCCATCGTTTCGCTGCTACCTGCAAAGCGCTCTTCCGGTTAACCCCCATGCGTTTGTGATTGCAGGTAACGGGAATGCCCAGCGTTGTTTACGGTGAAATGCTGTTGACATGAAGATGCGAGGTGCGCGGTGCGCTGCTTGATCGTCGACGACAACGCTGGTTTCGTCGCCGCGGCGCGCAAGCTGCTCGAAGCCGGCGGGATGACCGTCGTCGGCTCGGCGTCGTCGAGCGTGGAGGCGTTCGACCTCGTGGCCTCGCTTCAGCCCGATGTGACGCTCGTCGACATCGACCTCGGCGCGGAAAACGGCATCGATCTCGCCGAGCGCCTCCACGACAGCGGTGCGCCATCGCCGGTCGTCCTGGTCTCGGCGTACTCCGCCGACGACTTCCTCGAGTCCATCACCGCATGCGGCGCAGCGGGTTTCGTGCCGAAGTCACGGCTGTCGGCGTCGGCGATCCGCGAAGTTCTGGAGGGCTCAACGGGATTCGAGGAAAGTGATCACCGCTAACACCCTGCGGTGATCATCGCCCGTCTCCGCCAGGTCCAGCTTGGTCAGGATGCTACGCACGTGCTTCTCGACGGTGCCCTCGGTGACCCACAGGCGCCGCGCGATACCGGCGTTCGAACGGCCTTCGGCCATCAGCGCCAGCACTTCACGTTCCCTGTCGCTGAGCACCGACAGCGGATCGTTACGGCGGCGGGCGGTGACGAGTTCCTGCACCAGCGCGGGGTCTACGATCGATGCGCCCCTGGCGATGCTCTCGACCGACTCGATGAAGTCGGCCACGTCGGTGACCCTGCTCTTGAGCAGATAGCCGATCCGGTGTCCGCTGGCGAGTAGTTCCATCGCGTCTTCGATGTCGACGTGCGCCGACAAGACCAGCACCGCCGTGTCGGGCATCTCGTCGCGGATCACCCGCGCGGCGTCGAGTCCTTCGGTCGTGTGTGTCGGCGGCATCCGAATATCGGCCACCACGAAATCCGGTTTCTCGCGGCGGACCATTTCGAGCAGTTGCGGCCCGTCACCGGCCTGGGCGACGACGTCGAATCCGGCGCGTTCGAGCAGACTGGCCAGACCCTCGCGCAGCAGTACGTCATCGTCGGCGATCACCACGCGAACCGGATCCGCCATCGGACCTCCTCATTTCAGACCGGGCGTTGGGAACATGCTGCGCGAAAAACCGTCGTTCTACAACGGAATCCGGTTATGACGTGCCTCGCGGCGGCGGTTGCGACCCCGCGGACTCGGGATCGACCTCGACGGCATACGACGTGATGGCGGTGATCTCCTCGCCGCCGAATTCGTAGATGTCACAGCTGGCGACGGCGGTGAGGCCGGAAGGACCGCTATAGCGAGCGAAGGTGTCGACGGCGACGACGTCGGATCCGGCGGCCACCACGCAGCGGTCGTAAGTGGTGGTGGTGTCCTCGAGGCTGGCGGCTGTCTCCCGGCACGTTTGGCGGACGGCATCGGCTCCCTCGAGAACCATGTAGCCGACGATCGTCCAGCGCACATTCCTCGCCAGATGCGGAAGCGCTTCGTCGAATCGATGCTCTGAGAAGGCGCGGCCGACGGCTGCTGGATCGAATGCCATGAGCCGACGGTACTTCTACCGCATCGTCGTGACGGCCAAAGGCTCGTGTGTTCCGCTCACTCGGATGTCGACGGTGTGGATTCTGTCGGTCGGGATCGACGTCGATGCGGCGAGCCCGTCTGAGTGATCGCTGGCCGGCTTCCACGTCCCCACCGCCTGCTCGGCACCCTCGACCGTGGTCACCACGATGTCGTAAGCGGGAGCCGTCTTGGCCCAGTCCTTGACGTATTCGCATGTCCAGTCCAATCGGGTGCCCCACGTCTTCTCGGTGACGGCCAGTGTGGCGTTGATGCCGCCCTTGAGGGTCGGCTGCATGGCCTGTAGCGCGACGGTGTCGGCATGGTCCGCCGGAAACAGGGTGGCGCCGACGGCGCCTGCCCCGATGGCGAGCACCGCCGCTGCCGCGAACCCCGCGACGAGCACACTGCGGCGGGTCCGCCGCTGTTGCCATGCCACCGCAGAAGCGAGTGAGGGCATCAGGTCCAGGGCCAGCATTTCGGCGGCGGGATCGCCGGCCTGTTCGGTAAGGGCGAGGGCGTCGTCGCAGCTGAGCATGTTGAGTATCCCTGGGATACCGGCCAGCTCAGTCAGCGCCGCGGCGCGCTCGGGATTCGCGTCGAGGTAGGACTCGTAAAGGTGGCGATCCTCGCGGCTGAGAGCGCCGAGAACATAGGCGGCATCCCAGTCAGCGATATCGTCGATCATCGAACGACACCCCTCTCCTGCAACGCAATTCGTAGGGCCCGCAGTGCGTAGTGAAGCCGGGACTTCACCGTGCCCTCCGGAATTCCCTCGTGCGCAGCGATATCGGCGACGGTCTGACCGAGGTAATAAGCGCGAACCACTGCCACCCGGTGGTCGGCGGACAGCGACATCAGGGCGTCGGACAGGATCCATTTGTCGAACGCCGCGCTGATCTCGTCGGGCGATGATCGCTCGGGGACGGAATCGGTCTTCAATTCGCGTGTGTACCTTGCGCTTCGGCGATCATCGATAACAAGGTTGCGGGCGACGGTGAAGAGCCAGGCCCGAACTCCGTCAGTGCAGTTTTGCAGCATCTCTGGCTTACGCCACAGCCGCAGTAGTGATTCCTGCACGACATCCTCGGCGAATGGCATGTCCCCACGCGTGAGCCGCAGAACATAGCGGAGCAGCTCTGGGCTGTGCGCATCGTGGATCGCTCTCAGAAGCGCAGCCCGATCAGGGTCGGTCATGACGGTCATGCTGCGCGCGGTCCTTGCGAATCTGCTGTGCGTTTCCTCCTGAATTCCGGGGTAGCAGAGGCGATTCGTTCGACGGCGCCTGCGTCAGTCGAGGATGTCGCGCACCACCGCGTCGGCCAGTAGCCGGCCCCGGTGGGTGAGGATCAACCGGTCCGCCTCTGCGCGCAGCAAACCGTCGTCGACCGCGATCCGGGCTCGTTCACGCTCGGCGTCATCGAGAACGTCGGTGCTCAGCCCGTGCCTCAGCCGCAGCCGCAGCATCACGTCCTCGGTGTGCATTGCGACATCATCGAGCTGTTCGAAGTCGGCGACCGGTAGCCGTCGGTCTTCCAGGGACTGCGCATAGGCGTTGGGATGCTTGACATTCCACCACCGAGTCGAACCGACGTAACCGTGCGCCCCTGGGCCGGCACCCCACCATTCGCCGCCGTCCCAGTACCCCATGTTGTGCCTGCACTCGCCGTCGGCCCTGCTCCAGTTGGAAACCTCGTACCACTCGAATCCGGCGGCCCGCAGCCGTTCGTCAGCAAGCTCATAGCGACGCGCAAGCACGTCGTCGTCGGTGGGCGTGATTTCGCCGCGCCGCACGCGGCGGCCCATCGCGGTGCCTTCCTCGATCGTCAATGCGTACGCCGAAATGTGATCAACGCCTCCGTCGACAGCGGTGTCGATCGACCGCACAAGGTCGTCGTCGGACTCCCCCGGCGTGCCGTAGATGAGGTCGATGTTGACGTGATCGAACCCGGCGGCGATGGCTTCGCGGGCAGCGGCGGGCGCGCGCCCCGGTGAATGCACACGGTCCAGGGTGGCCAGCACGTGCGGCGCCGCCGACTGCATGCCCAGCGATATCCGGGTGTAGCCGGCCGCGCGCAGCCGTGCGAAGAACTCCGGCGACGTCGACTCCGGGTTGGCCTCGGTGGTCACCTCGGCGCCGTCGGCGAGCACGAAGTGGTCACGCAACGCGTCGAGCACCGAGATCAGCCCTGCCGCGCCGAGCAGCGACGGCGTTCCCCCGCCGACGAAGACCGTCTGGACATCCGGTGGTGAACCCAGCTCTTCGGCGGCCATTGCCAACTCGGCGCGCAAGGCGGCGAGATAGCCGTCGGGATTGGCGCCGCCCAGTTCGCCCGGGGTGTAGGTGTTGAAGTCGCAATACCCGCAGCGGGTGGCGCAGAACGGGACATGTATATAGATGCCGAACGGGCGGCCGGGGGTCGACACCAGACCGGGTAGGCACTCCGACGAGCCCTCCCGCGAGGAGGGCGCCGCATCGGCTGTCCGGACTGTCATCCCACCAGTCTCCCAGAGGGGCCTTTTGCTCACCCTGAGTGCAAATCTGGCCCGGTTAGGGCAGATGGCGGTGTCCGTGGCACAATTGGCCCCGTGACAGCCGCCCGCATCTTCCCCCACCGCGTATCGCTGGTGGCGCGGCGGCATGTCGATTTCAAGCGCGTCTGTAGCTGTTGTTGTCTGCCTTGACGCCGTAGACCTGCCCACCTGTACTTTCAGCTGGCCGCCGGATCTGCGCCGCCGGACAGCCCCCGGTGAACAGCGCGCCCGAAGGCCGGCTCTGTGAAGGAGCCACCCGATGACCACAGCCAAGCCCATCAAGCGCCCGCGCGGCGAGGGCCAGTGGAAGCTCGGCTACCGCGAACCGCTCAACCCGAACGAGCAGTTCAAGAAGGACGACGACGCGCTCAACGTCCGCGCCCGCATCCTCGACATCTACTCCAAGCAGGGCTTCGACAGCATCGACAAGCAGGACCTGCGCGGCCGGATGCGCTGGATGGGCCTGTACACCCAGCGTGAGCAGGGCTATGACGGCACATGGACCGGCGACGAGAACGCCGACATCCTCGAGGCCAAGTACTTCATGATGCGGGTGCGCTGCGACGGCGGCGCGCTGACCAGCGCCGCCCTGCGCACCATCGGTGAGATCTCCACAGAATTCGCCCGCGACACCGCAGACATCAGCGACCGCGAGAACGTGCAGTACCACTGGATCCGAATCGAAGACGTCCCACAGATCTGGGAGCGGCTCGCCGCGGTCGGCCTGCAGACAACCGAGGCGTGCGGTGACTGCCCGCGCGTGGTGCTCGGTTCGCCCCTTGCAGGCGAGTCGCTCGACGAGGTCCTCGACCCGACCTGGGCGGTCAACGAGATCGTGCGCCGCTTCGTCGGAAATCCCTCCTTCTCCAACCTGCCGCGCAAATACAAGACCGCGGTATCGGGCCTGCAGGACGTCGCCCACGAGGTCAACGACATTGCGTTCATCGGCGTCAACCACCCCGAGCACGGCCCGGGCCTCGACCTCTGGGTCGGCGGCGGGCTGTCGACGAACCCGATGCTCGCCCAGCGCCTCGGCGCATGGGTGCCGCTAGAAGAAGTGCCCGAGGTGTGGGAGGCCATCACCTCGGTGTTCCGCGATTACGGATACCGCCGGCTGCGGTCGAAGGCCAGGCTGAAGTTCCTGATCAAGGACTGGGGAGTGGAGAAGTTCCGTCAGGTCGTCGAGGACGAGTATCTGGGCCGCAAGCTGATCGACGGCCCTGCCCCGGAGCCGCTGAAGCATCCGATCGACCACGTCGGCGTGCAGAAGCAGAAGAACGGTCGCAACGCCGTCGGTGTCGCCCCCATCGCGGGCCGCGTGACCGGCACGATCCTCACCAAGGTCGCCGACCTCGCCGAGGCCGCCGGCTCGGACCGGATCCGGCTCACCCCGTACCAGAAGCTGGTCGTCCTCGACGTTGCCGACGACAAGCTCGATGAGCTGGTCGCCGGCCTCGACGCGCTTGGGCTGCCGTCGCGGCCGTCCTCGTGGCGCAAGAACCTGATGGCCTGCACGGGCATCGAGTACTGCAAGCTGTCGTTCGCCGAGACCCGCAACCGCGCTCAGGTGCTGGTGCCTGAGCTGGAGAAACGGCTCGAAGACATCAACGCCCGACTCGACGTGCCGATCACCGTGAACATCAACGGCTGCCCGAACTCGTGCGCCCGCATCCAGGTCGCCGACATCGGGTTCAAGGGCCAGATGATCGATGACGGAAACGGCGGATCGGTCGAGGGGTTCCAGGTCCACCTGGGCGGCAGCCTGGGGCTGGACAGCGGTTTCGGCCGCAAGTTGCGCCAGCACAAGGTGCTGTCCACGGAGTTGGGCGACTACATCGACCGGGTTGTGCGCAATTTCGTGAAACAACGCGAGGACGGCGAGCGTTTCGCTACTTGGGCTTTGCGGGCAGACGAGGCGGACCTGAGGTGACGGTGATGAGTGAAACGGACTTGCAGCGGCTGGCCGAGCGAGGCGCGGCCGAACTCGAAGGCGCCAGCGCGGAGGAATTGTTGCGCTGGACCGATGAGAACTTCGGCGGTAGTTACGTCGTCGCATCGAACATGCAGGACGCGGTGCTGGTGTCGATGGCCGCCAAGGTGCGCCCGGGCGTCGACATTCTCTTCCTCGACACGGGTTACCACTTCGTGGAGACCATCGGCACCCGCGACGCGGTCGAGGCCGTCTACGACGTCAACATCGTCAACGTCACCCCGGAGAGCAGTGTCGCCAAGCAGGACCAGTTGTTCGGCAAGGATCTGTTCGCCCGCGACGCAAGCGAATGCTGCCGGATGCGCAAGGTGGAGCCGCTCGGCAAGGCGCTGCAGGGCTATTCGGCGTGGGTGACCGGGATTCGTCGCGTCGAGGCCCCGACGCGCGCCAACGCGCCGTTGATCAGCTGGGACCAGGCTTTCAACCTGGTCAAGATCAACCCCATCGCGGCATGGACCGATGACGAGATGCAGGCCTACATCGAGGCCAACGACATTCTAGTGAATCCCCTTGTCTTCGAGGGCTACCCGTCGATCGGATGCGCGCCGTGCACGTCGAAGCCCGTCGAGGGCGCCGATCCGCGCAGCGGCCGCTGGGCGGGTTCGTCGAAGACGGAATGCGGGTTGCACGCTTCGTGACACTCGTTCTGACAGCGCACGGCAGCGCGGACCCACGGTCCGCGGCGAATGCGCGCGACATCGCCGACACCGTGCGACGGCTGCGCCCGTCGCTCGATGTTCGGGTCGCGTTCTGCGAGCAGAACTTTCCCAATCTGCGTGATGCACTGGCCACTGCGGGAGACGATGCCGTCGTCGTGCCACTGCTGCTCGCCGACGCCTATCACGCCCGCGTCGACATCCCCGCGATGATCTGCGATGCGGGCTCGTCGGCGCGACAGGCCGAGGTGCTCGGCGAAGACGATCGGCTTGTCGCCGTGCTGCGGCAGCGGCTCACCCATGCCGGCGTTTCCCGCCTCGACCACGGCATCGGCGTGCTGGTCACCGCGGTGGGATCGTCGCGGCCGCGGGCCAATTCGCGAACCGCGTTGGTCGCCGACTATCTGGTGCAGCACACCCGCTGGACCGCGACCACGGCCTTTGCCACCGGACCACATCCAAACCTGCCTGAGGCTGCCCAAGCACTGCGTGACAGAGGTGCCACCCGGTTGATCGTCGCGCCGTGGTTCCTCGCTCACGGCCGCATCACCGACTGTGTCGCCGACTTCGCTCGAAGCCAGAATATCTCGATGGCCGAGCCACTCGGTCCGCACCGGCTTGTCGCCGAGACCGTCCTGGACCGCTTCGACGAACAGGTCGCCGCGCGCGCCGCCGCCTGACGCTGGACCGCCGCTCCCCAAGGCCCCGACCCACGTAGCCGTCGGGGCCTTTTTCATGCCTCGCATTGGGGCAAATGTCCCTTGCAGATATTACCCCCAGGGGTATACAGTTGGCTCCAGCAATATACCCCCTTGGGTATGAGAACGGAGTGGGACGATGAAGTTCATCCAGTACTACCTGGACTGCCTGTCACATGCGTCGTATCTGATAGGCGACGAGACGACCGGGCGCGCCGCCGTGGTCGACCCTCAACGCGACGTCTCAGCCTATGTCGCGGACGCGGCAGAGATGGGACTAGAGATCGAGCTGGTGATCGAGACCCATTTCCACGCCGACTTCCTTTCCGGACACCTTGAATTGGCGAAGGAAACCGGTGCGAAGATCGTGTACTCATCTGTCGCAGAGGCGGAATTCGACTTCATGGGAGTCGGCGACGGCCAGCGCTACTCTTTGGGCGACGTGACACTGGAGTTCCGACACACTCCGGGACACACACCCGAATCGTTGAGCGTTGTCGTCTACGAGCACGCCGACGACAAGGTGCCGTACGGCGTCCTCACCGGCGATGCCCTGTTCATTGGCGATGTGGGTCGTCCCGATCTGCTCGCCTCGATCGGCTTCACCCGCGAAGAGCTCGCCGACAAGCTCTATGACTCGCTGCACCAGAAACTGATGACGTTGCCCGACGACACCCGGGTGTATCCGGCTCATGGCGCTGGTTCGGCGTGCGGCAAGAATCTGTCAACCGAGCGGTGGTCGACGATCGGCGACCAGAAGGCGACAAATTACGCGCTGCTGGCGCCGGACAAGCCGACGTTCAGGAAGCTGGTTACCGAGGGGCAGCCGCCGGCGCCCGGCTATTTCGCTTACGACGCGATCCTCAACCGCAAGGCGCACGGGCTGCTGGACGAGAAGAAGCGACCGGAGCCGATGACCTACGAACAGGTGCGCACGGCGATCGACGCGGGGGCGCTGCTGGTCGACGGCCGCAGCCCCGAGGAGTTCGCCCACGGCCACCTTCGCCAGGCGATCAACATCGGACTCGCAGGCCGGTATGCGGAGTTCGCCGGCTCGATCCTGCCCCCGGACGCCGACATCGTCCTGTTCACCGAACCCGGCCAAGAAGTCGAGGGTAAGAACCGACTGGGCCGCATCGGATTCGACAGGGTGATCGGCTTCCTGGCTTCACCCTTCAAATCCATGTACGAACACCAGGAAGATGTTCGGTTCGCCTCGCGGTTGACCGCGAAGGCCTTCACCGAGCGCGTCTCGGAGATGCCGGCGATGCAGATCGTCGACGTTCGCAATCCCGGCGAGGTGGAAGCCGGTGCGATACCCGGCTCGGTCAACATCCCGGTGTCTCAACTGACCAGTCGGCTCGATGAACTCGACCCGGCCCGCCCGACGGTCGTCTACTGCGCCGGAGGTTACAGATCGTCGGTCGCCGCCAGCGTGTTGCGCCAGCGCGGATTCCGGGACGTCAGCGACATCCTCGGCGGTTACGAAGCCTGGACGCAGACCGTCCAAAAAGCTTGAGAGGGAAGAGTATCCATGATCACCAAAATGCATCGCTTTCTCATCATCGGCGGCGGCACCGCCGGGATCACGGTAGCCGCACGCCTGCTTCGCAAGGGCTGCTCGGACGTCGCGATCATCGAGCCGTCGGAGACCCATTACTACCAACCCCTGTGGACTCTGGTCGGCGGTGGCCAGGTCAGTGCCTCGACCACTGCTCATCCGGAAGCGTCCGTTATGCCCAAGGACGCGACCTGGATCAAGAACGCCGCATCTGCCGTCGATCCGGAGAACCGGACGGTCACCTGCGCCGACGGAGCCGTCTATGGGTACGACGTGCTTGTCGTCAGTCCCGGCATCCAATTGGACTGGAGTCGCACCGAGGGCCTGGAAAACACCCTGGGGCGCAACGGCGTGTCCTCGAACTACCGGTTCGACCTCGCGCCGCGGACATGGGAATTCATCCGCAACACAAGGTCGGGCACCGCGGTCTTCGCGATGCCCTCGGGGCCAATCAAGTGTGCCGGCGCGCCACAGAAGATCGCGTACCTGGCAGCTGATTACTGGCGGAAAGAGGGCATGCTCAACGACATCGACATACATCTAGTCGTGCCGACGCCCCGGATCTTCGGAATTCCGGCGATCGCCGACAACCTCGACAAAATCATCGCCGACTACGGCATCACCCTGCACACCAACTCCGAGGTGACGTCGGTGGACGGGGAAGCGCACAAGGTCGCGGTTTCCAGCGTCGCCGAGGGCGGCAGCGACACAACGCTGCCGTTCGACGTTCTCCACACCGCTCCGCGGCAGTCCGCCCCTGACTGGATCAAGTCGAGCCCGCTGACGACCGGTGACGCCAACGGGTACGTCGACATCGACAAGCACACGCTGCAGCACGTGCGGTATCCGAATGTGTTCGCTCTCGGCGACGCGGGCTCGACGCCGAACTCGAAGACGGGCGCGGCTATTCGCAAACAGGCACCTGTGGTGGTGGAGAACATCGATGCGTTCTTGCGGGGCCGGCCGCTACGCGGACACTACGACGGATATGCATCGTGCCCGATCGTCACGTCGTCGCACGCGATGCTGCTGGCCGAGTTCGACTACTCCCTGGAGATGACGCCCAGCTTCCCAGTCCTGAATCCGGCCGAGCCACACCGGTTGTACTGGTACCTCAAGAAGTACGGCCTGCCGTTCATGTACTGGAACCTGATGCTCAAGGGACTCGCCTAGATCACGCTGCACATTTCTCGGAAGGTTTTCGTCGATACCCAGCCGGGTATGACCAAGGTATTTCCATGACTGTCGCTATCGCCCTCATCTTCGGCGCGCTGATCGGTGTGCTGTTGGGCCTGCTCGGCGGGGGCGGATCTATCTTGGCCGTGCCCGCCTTGGTCTATGCAGTGGGACTCGACGTGCGGCAAGCGATTCCCGTGTCCTTGATCGTCGTCGGGCTGGCCTCTGCGGTGGGCGTTGCACCGAGAGTTCGGGCTCGCCAGGTGCAATGGCGGTTGGCCGCGATATTCGCAGGCGCGGGCATCCCGGCCACATTCGTGGGTACCGCGATCGGCGGGCATATGCCCCAGCAGGCGTTGTTGATCGGCTTTGCGGTCGTCATGGTGGCGGCCGGGGCCCGAATGCTCAGCGGCACTGCACACATGGGCACTGCATGCGACGTCGGCGACGAAGGCATCAACTGGCGTCGCTGCGCACCGCGATCCATTCCGGCGGGGTTCGCCGTCGGCCTGCTGACCGGATTGTTCGGCGTCGGTGGCGGGTTCCTGATCATTCCGGCGCTGGTCATCGGCCTAGGGGTGGAAATGACGATCGCCGTGGGTACTTCACTGCTCATCATCGTGGCGAACTCGGCGGCAGGCGTGCTGTCACATCTTGACGGCTTGCACATCGACAGGGCGGTGACGGCTGCGTTCGTCGGAGCCGCGACGGTTTGCTCTCTGATCGCTGGACATTTCGGCGCGCGCGCCGACACCCAGCGGCTTCAGCGCTGGTTCGCCTACCTGGTGTTCGGCGTTGCCGGATTTGTCCTCATCGACACGATATTCCTGCGCTAACCCAACAACATTGTCCTGCATTGGACTGAGGAAGGAGGTCGACTCGTGGAAGTAACCATCATCGACACGTCCGGTCTCGGCGACCGTAGCTATCTGGTGAGCGACCGCGGGGTCGCCGCGGTGATCGATCCGCAACGCGACATCGATCGTGTGCTCAACATCGCGCGACAACGCGGGGTGACCGTCACCCATGTGCTCGAAACCCATATTCACAACGACTACGTCACGGGCGGGTTGGAGTTGTCCCGCACCGTCGGCGCGGAATACATCGTCGCAGCCGGTGATGAGGTCGAATACCAGCGACGCGCGGTAACCGATGGTGACGTCATCGATGTCGGCCCGTTTCAGTTCCGAGTCGTGCACACCCCCGGCCACACCTTCACCCACGTAAGTTACGTTTTGTTGGACTCGGCAGGCAACGCCGCAGGCGTATTCACCGGCGGATCCATGCTGCACGGCACGACCGGCCGAACCGACCTTCTCGGCCCCGAGCACACCAACGAACTGACCCACGCGCAGTTCCACTCGGTACGCCGACTGGCCGCCGAACTTCCCGGCGAGGCGAAGGTTTACCCCACGCACGGCTTCGGGAGTTTTTGCTCGGCCACCCCGGCAAGCGGCGACTCATCGACGATCACCGACGAACGAGAGACCAACCCCGCCCTGACCAAAGACGAACAGACCTACGTCGACGAATTGATCTCCGGCTTGGCCGCCTATCCCGCCTATTACGCACACATGGGTGTCATCAACACGAGCGGGCCCGAACCCGTCGACCTGTCGATGCCCGAAGCCGTCGATTCGGCGGAACTGCGTCGACGTATCGCGGCCGGCGAATGGGTGGTCGACCTGCGCAACCGGCGCGCCTTCGCCGCCGGGCATCTGGCCGGGACCTTCGGCTTCGAGCTGTCGGACTCGTTCGTGACGTATCTGGGCTGGCTCTACGCGTGGGGTGCTTCCCTCACCCTGATCGGGGAGGACGTCGACCAGATTCTGGCGGCGCGCCGCGAACTGGCACGCATCGGCGCCGACAACCTCACCGGATCGGCGGTCGGCGACATTTCGGCGCTGGCCGATGGCGCCCCGCTCAACAGCTACCGGGTCGCCGATTTCGCGTCCCTGGCCGAGGTTCTCGGCGACGACCTCGCTATCCTCGATGTCCGTCAGACCAATGAATTCGACGAGTCGCACATTCCCGGAGCCGTCAACATCCCCCTTCACGAGCTACTCGGGCGGCGCGACGAGGTGCCGACTGGGGAGGTCTGGGTGCACTGCGGTTCGGGATATCGGGCGGCCATCGCATCCTCGATAATCGATAGTCCCGCCCGCACCGTCGTACTGATCGACGACGAGTTCGACAACGCAGGCGAGTACGGACTCACCGGGTCACGGTGACCAGCGAAACAACGATGAGGATGAGCACCGAGCAGCCCAGTAAATAGATCTCGAGAGTCGGCGTCAGTTGCTCCGGCAGGGGACGGCGGGAGAGTACTCGCTGGCGACGACGGCCGATGGCGAACGCGGCCAGCGCCACCATGCCGGCGAGACCGACCGCGGCCACCCCGACTTCCTCCGGGAAGCTCCGAAAATCCCGCAGCATCAACAGCGCTCCGTTGGCTAGCAGCGCAAGCGATGTGCGGGTCCACGCCAGAGCGGTCCGCTCGGCCTGCAAACCGCTCTCGGCAAGGTGCTGCGGCGCTTCGCTCACGCCGAGACCAGCTTGACTATCACCAACCCGATTGCCATCACACCGATCAGGATGAGGCCGACCGCTAGATAGGCCGGGGTCGGGTGGCGGGGCAACGGTCGACCATCGCGCATGGCGCGGTCGACCTGGCGCCATCGCAACAACCCCATGCCCGCAGTCAGCGTCGCCAAGATTCCCAGCAAGAGGCCGAGGGCGTGGCGCGCGCCGGGGACCCCCAGCTCGGGCACGAACTGGATGACCGCCACCGCTGCGGCGAGCAGTCCGAGCGCGGTGCGCTGCCACGCCAGGAACGTCCGCTCGTTGGCGAGCGTGAACCTGTAGTCGGGCTCGACGCAACCGCCGTCATCTGCCATGACCACCTCGGCTCATTCCGACTGAATAACACATGATGTGTCGTTTCGACGTCAGATCAGCTCGTTGCCGCCGCTTTGCGGGCTGCGATCTTGGCGTAGACCGCCGCCATGTCGAGGTTCTTGACCTTCTCGATCAGATCCTCGAGGACGGCGGGCGGCATGGCTCCCGGCCTGCTGTAGACCAGGACACCTTCGCGGAAAGCCATGACCGTCGGTATCGACTGGATGCCGACAATGGCCGCCAGCTCCGCCTCGGCCTGGGTGTCGACCTTGGCGTGAACGACATCGGTGTGTGACTGCGCGGAGCGCTCGAACACCGGCGCGAAGGCGCGACACGGTCCGCACCAGGACGCCCAGAAGTCGACCAGGACCACCGAGTTGTCGCGAATGGTCGACTCGAAGTCGGCCAGGGTCAGGTTCACGGTACTCATCACTATGTCCATTCAATGTCCTTTCAATCTCATTCTGCCAGCAGGGATTAGACGACCGCGCCCGCAACGGCCCATGCGTTGTAGCCGCCGACGAGATCTGATACGTCCTCGAATCCCTGCGCCCGCAGCAGCGAAGCGGCCACACTGGAGCGCCAGCCACCGGCGCAATGCACGACGATCGGTTTGTCCGTGGCGATCTCGCCCATTCGCATCCGCAGTTGCGCGAGTGGAATATGTATCGAGCCGGGAATTGCACCGACGTCCCGTTCGCCGGGGTTGCGGATATCGATCACCGACACGGCGTTCTCGGCCAGCAGGCGATCCAGCTGCTGGACGCTGACACGCGGCGCCTGCTGCACCAGATCGGCCAACTCGGCGGGAAACGCGCCGCCGCGATCGATCGTGAAATAGCCGATCGCATTGTCGGATCCAATGCGGGCCAACCGCACCGCGGCGTCCTGCTCGTCACCGGGGTAGGTGACCAGTGCGATCTTCTCCCCCACTTCGGCGACCATGCCACCGGTTTCGGCGAACCGGCCGTCGAAGCCGACGTTGACCGATCCGCGCACATGTCCGACGGCGAAGTCGTCCACGGAGCGGGCATCAACCACCCGAACGCCGGAATCCAGCGCGGCGCGCAGTTGGGCAGGCGTCAGCGCGGGAATGCGCCGCGACCGGTCGAGCAGCGGATGGACACGTTTGTTCATCGCGGCGTCGACGGAGAAGTACGACGGCGCCGCGGGCTGACCCGAGGTGATCAATTCGACGAATGCGTCTTCCGTCATCGGTTGCACCGACGGGTTGGTGCGCCGCTGCTCCCCGATCGTCGAGGTCAACTCGGCCGACAGATTCTTTCCGCACGACGACCCTGCACCATGGGCAGGCATCACCGTCACCGTGTCGGGCAACCGCATCACCTTGTCGTGGATGGTGTGATACATCGCGCGCGCCAGATCGCTTGTCGAACTGTCGCCGATGTTCACCAGATCGGGCCGGCCGACGTCTCCGATGAACAGCGAGTCGCCGGTGAGCACCGCGACCGGCTCGGCATCGGGGCGTTCGCGCACCACCACACTGATCGACTCCCAGGTATGGCCCGGGGTCGAGAGGATTTCGAGATCGACCTCCCCGAGCGAGATGTGCTCGCCGTCGGCCAGCCGGCGGATTGGATAGTCGGTGTCGGCTGCCTCGCCGAAGCCGATCCACGCTCCGGTCGCGTCGACCAGTTCCAGATGTCCCGAGACGAAGTCGGCGTGAAAGTGGGTGTTGATGACGCCTTCGATCGTCAGTCCGTATTTTCTTGCGTCGTCGAGGTACTCGGTGATGTCGCGGCGCGGATCCACGACGACCGCCCGTCCAGTGGTTTGGTCACCGATCAGGTACGACGCGTGCGACAGGCATTCGACGTAGTACTGCTCGAGAATCATGGTCAAAGCTCCTATCCGGGGCCGGGGCCCATGCCCCTCTGCGTGGGTCCAACTATACCCCTAGGGGTATTTATTCCGCCCTTGCCGATACCCCCTCGGGTATGCCATGATGGTGAGGAATATATACCCCCACCCGTATCTATGACTCCCGGCGTCGAGCGACGTCGGCCCGTCAGCAAGGAGAAGGCAGTGATGTCCTCATCAGCCACCGTCAATTCGACTGAACTGCAGGAATCGATGAGCTGCAGCCGAGCCCCTCGCCTGATCGACGTGCGGACGCCGGGCGAGTTCGAAACCGTGCACATCCCGGGCGCCTACAACGTGCCGCTCGATCTGCTCCGCGAACACCGGGACGAGATCGTCGAACATCTCGACCAGGACATCGTGCTGATCTGCAGGTCCGGTCAGCGCGCCGCGCAGGCCGATGAAACACTTCGGCGAGCCGGGCTGACCAATGTGCACGTCCTCGAAGGCGGCATGACGGCATGGGAAAATAAGGGATTCGCCGTCAAGCGGGGAACCGAACGCTGGGATCTCGAACGCCAAGTCCGCTTGGTCGCCGGGCTGATCGTGGCGGTCAGCGTATTGGTCGGCGCGTTCGTCCCCGGCGTCCAATGGGTAGCGTTCGCGATCGGCGCGGGCCTGACCGTCGCGGCGCTGACGAACACATGCGCGATGGGCATGATGCTGGCACGCCTGCCCTACAACCGAGGCGCATCCTGTGACGCACAGACGATCGTCGCCCAACTCGTCGGTCCAGCCGGCAAGTCCGCATCGGTGTGGTGAGCGCGATGATCGCGTTGACCGTTGCGCTCGCGGTGCTCGTCGGAGTATCGCTTGGCCTGCTCGGCGGGGGCGGCTCCATTCTCACCGTGCCGCTGCTCGCCTACGTCGCAGGCATGGACGCCAAGCAGGCGATCGCAACTTCGCTGCTCGTCGTCGGAACAACGAGCGCGGTCGGCGCGATCTCCCATGCGAAGGCGGGACGCGTGCAATGGCGAACCGGGTTGATCTTCGGTGCCGCAGGCATGGCGGGCGCCTATGGTGGCGGACTGCTCGGCCAGTTCATCCCTGGGTCCGTGTTACTACTCGGGTTCGCCGCGATGATGATCGCCACCGCCATCGCCATGCTGCGCGGTCGCAAGAGCACCACCGCAGCGGATAAGGCGCACCGGATTCCGGTCGCCAAGGTCGTCGCGGAGGGTCTCGCGGTCGGCCTGGTCACCGGTCTGGTCGGGGCAGGCGGCGGATTCCTCGTGGTACCCGCGCTCGCCCTGCTCGGCGGGCTGCCCATGCCGATCGCGGTGGGCACGTCGCTGGTGGTCATTGCGATGAAGTCGTTCGCCGGTTTCGGCGGGTATCTGGCCAGCGTGCAGATCGACTGGGCGGTGGCGGGAATGGTGACCGCCGCCGCGGTCGTCGGCGGCCTCGTCGGCGCACGGCTGAGCGGGCGCCTCGACCCCGACTTGCTACGCAAGGCATTCGGGTGGTTCGTCCTGGCGATGTCCTCGCTGATCCTGGGCGAAGAGTTGCATCTTTGGGCAGGCGTTGCTGCCGCAGGTCTGACCGCGTTCGCGGGCGCGGTGTACCTGGTGTGCAATCGGACCGCGCACTGCCCGGTGCGGCGGCTGATTCGCAACGAAGCCGCCCCATTCGCGGCGTGACCACCCCGGATACCCCCGCGGGTACTATGGAGATAGGCCAAGCGAAAGGAACGCCCATGGTTGGCGATCAGGAAAGCATTGCCGCAGTCCTCAATCGACTGCGCCGCGCCCAGGGGCAGCTCGCCGGGGTCATCTCGATGATCGAGCAGGGTCGAGACTGCAAGGACGTGGTCACCCAACTAGCCGCCGTGTCGAAAGCACTCGACCGTGCTGGCTTCAAGATCGTCGCGACCGGACTCCGGGAGTGCGTCGCCGACGCTGGGAACGGCGAGAAGCGTGAGATGAGCGTCGACGAATTGGAGAAGCTCTTCCTGGCGCTCGCTTGATGCAGTCACCGTCAGAAGGAGTCATCATGAATACCGCATTGACAGCTAAGGTGCAGGCCTCGTTCGACGAAGCCGTCGCTCGCACGCGTGAAGCGCTGGCGGAGCAGGGCTTCGGCGTGCTTACCGAGATCGACATGAAGGCCACGCTGAAAAAGAAGCTCGACGAGGACATGGAGGACTACGTCATCCTCGGCGCATGCAATCCGCAGCTCGCACATCGGGCCGTGAACGTCGATCGCCAGATCGGACTGCTCCTGCCGTGCAATGTTCTGGTTCGCACGGACCCCGACGACCAGCACAGCGTGCTCATCGAGGCGATGAATCCGCAAGTGCTGGTTGACGTCACACACGAAGAGCAGCTGAAGCCGATCGCCGACGAGGTGACGTCCAAGCTGCAGGCTGCCATCGACTCGATCTGAGCTCGGCTTAAATTCGCGCTGAGCCTAGATATACACCGGGCAATTCCCACCCGGTACCAATACCGATGTGATGACCGCGCCGTCCGACGATTTCTGCTGTCGCTGAACGTCTCCCCTCTCGTCTCAGCTACAGGAAGTCGTCACAGTGTCGGTGTTTGTCGATATCGCCTCCGACGAGTCGCACGCCGACTCGGCGGACACCCCAGCAGCGGTGGGCAAGCGGCGGGGCCAGATCACCCGCGCCGCACTGCCCCTGCTGTCGCTGATCGTCTTTTTCATCGTTTGGCAGATCGCCGCGGCCAGTGGCATCTGGAACCAGACATTCGTGCCCTACCCGAGCACGGTCTGGCGCGCGTTCCTCGACATCTCGACGACGCATGACGGAGTTCGCGGTTACGCGGGCTATCTGTTGTGGGAGCACCTGTACATGACGCTGCGGCGGGTGCTCGCCGGTGTGGTGATCGGTGTGGTGGTCGGTGTGCTGCTCGGCCTGGTCATGGGGTCGATCAGCTGGGTGCGCAGCGTGCTCGAACCATGGCTGACGTTCCTGCGGGCGCTTCCGCCGCTGGCGTACTTCTTTCTTCTGGTCATCTGGCTCGGCATCGACGAGGCGCCGAAGATCACACTGCTTGCGCTCGCCGCGCTGCCACCTGCCGCGGTCGCGACGACCGCAGCGGTCGTGGCTGCACCCGTCGGCCTGCAGGAGGCGGCCCGCGCGCTCGGGGCGTCCCGGCGCGACGTCATCCGCGATGTGGTCGTTCCCTCTGCACTGCCCGAGACGTTCACCGGCATCCGGCTTGCGGTCGGCATGGCGTACTCCTCGGTGGTCGCCGCTGAACTGTTCAACGGCATCCCCGGCATCGGCGGCTTGGTCAAAGACGCCAGCAACTACAACAACACTCCCGTCGTGCTGGTCGGCATATTCGCCATCGGCATCTCCGGCTTGGTCATCGACGGTCTGCTTCGCGCCATCGAACGGCGCGCTGTTCCGTGGAGAGGAAAAGTATGAAAATCAAGATTCTTGTCGCTGCGCTGGCGGTCACCGCGTTGTCGTTGGCCGGCTGCTCGGTCGATCAGTCGGGCCAGCAGGCCGACAAGCCGACGATCCGCATCGGCTATCAGACCTTCCCCAGCGGGGACTTGATCGTGAAGAACAACAAGTGGCTCGAAGAGGCGCTGCCGGACTACAACATCAAGTGGATCAAGTTCGACTCCGGCGCCGACGTCAACACCGCGTTCATCGCAAAGGAACTCGACTTCGGCGCGCTGGGCTCGAGCCCGGTGGCGCGCGGGCTTTCCGAACCGCTGAACATCCCGTACAAGGTTGCCTTCGTCCTCGACGTGGCGGGTGACAACGAGGCGCTGGTGGCCCGCGACGGCACCAACATCAACTCGATCGCCGAGCTGAAGGGTAAGCGCATCGCCACGCCGTTCGCCTCGACGGCGCACTACAGTCTGCTGGCCGCACTGGCGCAGAACAAGTTGTCTCCCAACGATGTTCAGCTCGTCGACCTGCAGCCGCAGGCCATCCTCGCGGCGTGGGAGCGCGGGGACATCGACGCCGCCTACACCTGGCTGCCCACGCTCTCGGAACTACGCAAGAGCGGCAAGGACCTGATCACCAGCCGCCAGTTGGCCAACGACGGCAAGCCCACGCTCGACCTGGGCGCCGTCGCCGATGAATTCGCCTCTGCGCATCCCGAGGTCGTCGACACCTGGCGTCAGCAGGAGGCCCGGGCACTGGGCACGATCAAGGACGACCCGGACGCGGCCGCCAAGGCGATCGCCGCCGAGATCGGGCTGTCGCCGGAAGAAACCGCGGGCCAGCTCAAGCAGGGCGTCTACCTGACTCCCGAAGAGGTCGCTTCGCCGGAATGGCTTGGCACCGAAGGTAAGCCGGGTAACCTCGCGGTCAACCTGCAGAGCGCTTCGCAGTTCCTCGCCGACCAGAAGCAGATTCCGGCGGCAGCTCCGCTGAAGACGTTCGAAGATGCCATCTACACCAAGGGTCTGCCGGGTGTCCTCAGTCAGTGACATCAAAGAAGTTGCCTCGCAACGCAATGCGGGTGCCATCCGCATCAGCGAGGTGTCGCACCGGTACGGGCGCGGACGTGACGAGGTCACCGCGCTCGGCCCGGTCGACCTGACCGTCGAGCCGGGCTCGTTCCTGGTCCTCGTCGGGGCGTCCGGCTGCGGCAAGAGCACGCTGCTGCGGCTGCTCGCCGGGTTCGAGGCGCCGAGCGAAGGGTCGGTCCAGGTGTCGGGCAGTCCCCCGACACCTGGGGTGACCGCGGGCGTGGTGTTTCAGCAGCCGCGGCTGTTTCCATGGCGCACGGTCGGCGGCAACGTCGACCTGGCACTCAAATACGCCAAGGTGCCGCGCGAGCGCCGGACCGAACGCCGTACCCAACTGCTCGAGCGAGTCGGCCTGGAAGGCACTGCCGACCGCAAGATCTGGGAGATCAGCGGCGGTCAGCAGCAGAGGGTGGCGATCGCCCGCGCACTGGCCGCCGAAACGCCGCTGTTCCTGCTCGACGAACCCTTCGCGGCTCTCGATGCGTTGACCCGCGAACGGCTCCAGGAAGACGTTCGTCAGGTCAGCGCCGAAACCGGCCGCACCACGGTGTTCGTCACCCACAGCGCAGACGAGGCCGCGTTCCTCGGATCGCGGATCGTGGTGCTCACCCGACGACCAGGGCAGGTGGCGCTCGACCTGCCCGTCGATCTGCCGCGCGGCAAGGTGGACGCCGACGAACTCCGGCGCTCCCCCGAGTACGCCGAGCTGCGCACCGAGGTCGGCCGCGCTGTCAAGGCGGCCGCAGCGTAATAAAAGTCACGGTGACTCAAGAGGTGTTCCTGCACCGCCGTTCAGTCCTACCGTCCCCCTAACCTATCGGTTCTCCCCATCGAAGGATGGTCCCCGCATGTCCGAAATCACCGCCGCCCCTGATGCTTTGAAGGACGAGCCGTCAGGGCCGGCACGCAAGTTGCACGGCAATCTGGGCGTTGCCTCGATCGTGTTCATGGTGGTGGCCGCCGCCGCCCCGCTCGGCGTCATCGGCGGCGTCGTGCCGCTGGGCCTCGCATCCGGTAACGGTGCGGGCTTCCCCGCCACATTCGTCTTCTCCACCGTGATCCTGCTGCTCTTCGCGGCCGGCTTCACCGCGTTGACCCCCTTCGTCGAAGAGGCGGGCGCCTTCTTCTCCTACGTCAGGACGTCGCTCGGCTTCCCGGCAGGCATCGGCATCGCATTCGTCGCGCTGGTCAGCTATGTGGCGATCGAGGCGGGCGTGTACGGACTGCTCGGCCCGGCGGGCGGGGTGATCGTCGAACTGTTCGGCGGCCCGGCCCTGCCGTGGTGGGTGTTCGCGGCGGTCGCCTTCGCCGTCACGACATTCGTGGGCTACCGCAACATCGAGTTGTCCAGCAAGGTGTTGGCCGTCCTGTTGACCGCCGAGATCGCCATCGTCGTCGTCCTCGACGCGGTGATCGTCTTCCAGGGCGGTGACCACGGCCTGTCGAACGGCATCGTCAACCCGAGCGCCATCTTCTCCGGCTCGCTCGGCATCGGCCTTCTGTTCGCACTGATCAGCTATGTCGGGTTCGAGGCCACCGCCATCTTCCGCGACGAGGCGCGCACCCCGGAGAAGACGATTCCGCGGGCCACCTACGTCGCGCTGATCCTGATCGGCGTGTTCTACGCGGTGACCAGCTGGGCGTTGGTCTCGGGCTGGGGCGATGAGGAAGCCGTCGCGCGCGCAACGGATTCCGGCTCGACGTTCCTGGCCGACACGGCACAGCGCTACATCGGGGTGGTCGGCACCGACATCATCACGGTGCTGTACTTCACCAGCCTGTTCGCCTGCATCCTGTCGTTCCACAACGTCGCGTCGCGGTACGTGTTCGCGCTGTCGCAGCGCGATGTGCTGCCGGAGTCGTTGAGCCGCCCCCACGCTCGGCACGCGTCACCGCATCTGGCGTCGCTGTGGATCTCCGGTGTCGTCGCGGTCAGTGTGATCGCCGCGGTGGTGTTCAACCTCGATCCGGCCGCGCAGTTCTACACCTGGTTCGCCGGCGCCACCACGGTGGGGTTCGTCGTCCTGTTGATCGCGACCTCGGCGGCGGTGCTGGTGTACTTCGCCCGTGACCGGCGCGGCTACTCGCAGTGGCGGGTGCGTATTGCGCCTGCGCTCGGCCTGGTCGGCCTCACCATCGGACTGATCCTGATCGTGGCCAACCTCGGCGATCTGGTCGGCGGTTCGACCGTGCTGGGTTGGGCCATCGTCGGAATCCTGGTCGTCGCGTTCGTCGCCGGTGTCATCGTCGGCAAGCGGGTCGGTGACAAGACGGTGGCGCAGCCATGACGCAGACGGTCAATTCGTCGCTGGGCCAGCGAGCACAGTCAGATGCCGAGCGCGCGCTGCGCAACGGCCTCGAAGACGGGTCGCTGGCCGAGATCGAGATCGCGTGGAGCGATCCGTTCGGCCACGCGCAGGGCAAGCGGATACCGGCCTCGCAGTTCTTGAACCGCGCCGAGGGCACCGGGTTCGCGTTCTGTGAAGCGTCGTTGGGGTGGGACACCGCGGGCACTGTCATCGATTCGCTGCGTCTGACGAACTGGAGCGGCGGATACCCGGACGTGTACGCCGTTCCGGACTTCTCGACGTACAAGGCGCTGCCGTGGCGGCCAGGGGTCGGCCATGTCATCTCCGATATCGTCGCCCATGACCGCAGCCCGTCTCTTCTCGATCCCCGCGCGGTTCTCAAGCGGGTGCTGAACCGGCTTGCGGCACTGGGGTTCACGGCCAAGGTCGGCGTCGAGTTCGAGCTGTATCTGCTCAACGCCGACGGTTCTCCGTTTCAGCACGACATCCACGCTTACTCGCTGGAGAACGCCAACGCGCTGGATCCGGTGCTGGGCGACCTCTACGACACATTGAGCGCCTTCACGGCGTTGGAGGGCATCCAGACCGAGTACGGGCCCGGTCAGATCGAGACGAACCTGGTCTACACCGACGCGCTGGGGGCCGCGGACGACGCGGCCCGGCTCAAGTACGCCGCCAAGGAGGTGGCGCGCAAGCACGGCAAGCTCGCCAGTTTCATGCCGAAGCCGTTCTCCGAGCACTCCGGAAGCTCGCAGCACCTTCATATCTCGTTGTGGCGCGGTGACGAGCCGGCGTTCGCCCCCGACGACGGCGCCGAGAACGAGTTGGCGTTGCACGCCATCGCGGGCCTGCTCGAGCATCTGCCGTCGATCACGCTCTTCGGGGCGCACTCGGTCAATGCGTACAGGCGGTTCACCCCGGACTCGTTCGCGCCGGCGACCGTGACGTGGAGCCGCGACAACCGCAGCGCCGCCGTGCGGTCGCTGATCGAGCACGACCCGGCCACCACCCGTATCGAACTGCGCAGCGGCGCATCCGACGCCAATCCGTACTGGTTGATCGCGGCGGCGCTGGCGGCAGTCATCGCCGGGCTGGAAGCCAAGCGCAACGCACCACCCGCGCTGGGCGGCAACCTCTACACCGAAGGGGTGTCGCTGCCCGAATCGCTCGGTGTGGCAATCGAATTGGCCACCCGCGATGACACGATCCTGGAGATCCTCGGCGCGGACTCGGTTCTCGACTTCGCGGCCCTGGCCCGCAGCGAATGGGTGGAGTACTCGAACGAGGTCAGCGACTGGGAACGCAGGCGCTACCTGACGAGCTCGTGACAGCGCCGATGGCTGATGTCGCCGGCCGACCGGCTCCACGATTCGGGGTCTGGGCGCCGGTCTACGGCAATCACGGCGCCCGGCATCACCCCAACGATGCACCCGACGCCAGCTACCGTCGCACCCGCGATCTGCTGCTGCGCGCCGAGCAGGCCGGGTTCGACTCGACCCTGTTGGCCGAACACGTCATTCACCCGAGCAACACCGAAGACGACGTGCTCGAAACCTGGTCGACGATCGCGGCGCTGGCCGAGGCCACGTCGCGCATCGAGTTGATCGGTGCGGTCAAACCGCTGCTGTTCAACCCGTTGGTGTTCGCCAAGATCGCCGCCAACGTCGCCGACATCGCCGACGGACGGCTGGCGGTCAACCTCGTCACCGGATGGTTCCTGCCCGAGTTGGAGGGGTTGGGGCTTGATCCCCTCGACCACGACGACCGCTACGCCTACTCGCGCGAATGGATCCGGATCGTCACCGAACTGTGGGCCGGTAAGCACGTCCCGATCGGCGATCGCGACGGCCAACCCGCGTTGATCCGGCCGGTTCCGGCGGAGCCTCCCGTGCTCTACGTCGGCGGCGAGTCCGAACCGGGTCGGGCGCTGGCCGCCGATACCGCCGATGTCTTCTTCATCAACGGCAGACCGTTCGCCGATACTGTCGACGTCATCGAGGACCTGCGGGCACGCCCCCGCACCGGAGCGCCGTTGCGATTCGGGTTGTCCGCCTTCGTGATCGCCCGTGAAACAGAAGCCCAGGCCACCGCCGAACTGGAGTATCTGCAGGCGCTGTCGGATGCCGAGGCCCGACCCGAGATATCAGGTGGCACCGACCCGAAGACGCAGATGTACAAGGTGCTGTCGGGGACCAAGCGCATCGGCTCCAACGGCGGCACCCTCGCGGGTCTGGTGGGCAGCTACGAACAGGTCATCGAGCGCATCGAGGCCTACCACGACGCCGGGATCGAACTGTTCATGCTGCAGTTCCAACCGATCGAGGCCGAGGTGGATCGGTTCGCCGACAAGATCATTCCCCATTTCCGCTAACGCCTGGGAGCCATCATGACCGTGACCCGCGAACCCGTCGCGCCGCGCAGACCGTTCACCAGCCAACCCCTCGGCGGGTCGGTCGACGAGCGGTTGGCCCGACTGCCGGAGCTTGTGACCGCGCTGCGCGGGGAGGACCCGGCCGCCGAGCGGGACAGGGTCCTGCAGTACGACGCCGTGCGGCGCATCCGTGAGACCGGTGTGCTTGGCCTTCGGGTGCCGACGCGATACGGCGGGCCCGGCGGTAAGGCCCGGGATGTGCTGTGGGCGGTGATCCAGATCGCGCGCGGCAGTTCGAATGTCGCACAGGCGTTGCGGTCCCACTTCGGTTTCGCAGAGCGGCTTCTCAGCAATCGGGCCACTGAAGAGGAGCGCGCCGAATGGTTCCCGCGGGTGTATCCGGGGCTGATCGTCGGCAACGCGATCACCGATGCTGCGAGTAAGGCACCATCGAGTGCCGACACGAAGGTGCTTCCCGACACCGACGGTGTGCTGCGGCTCAACGGGTACAAGTTCTATTCCACCGGAACGCTGTTCGCGGACGTCATCGCTGTGTCGGCGCTGGACGCGGACGGCCGCGACGTTCAGGCGATCATCCCGGCCGACCGGCCTGGCGTCGAATTATTCGACGACTGGGACGGTTTCGGCCAGCGGACCACCGCCAGCGGCGGAACGCGCTTCACCGACGTCGAGGTTCGACCCGACGAGGTGATCACGGTGTCCGACGGCAACACGCTCGGGCATGCGACGTCATTCCTGCAGCTGTACCTGGCCGCGGTGGCGGTCGGCATCGCATACGCCGTCTTCGACGACGCGGTCGAATACGTCCGCACGAAAGCACGTCCGGCGTCGCACTCCGTCGCCGACAGCGCGGCCACCGACCCGTTCGTCCTCGAAGCCGTCGGCGAGATCTCGGCGTCGGCGGCCTCGGCGGAGGCCATCGTGCTCGCGGCAGCCGACGCGATCGACCGCCTCGTCGACGGCGGCAAGGCGTCCGATCCCGATGCCGTCGCCGAGGTGGCCGTCACCGTCGCACGGGCGCAGTTGATCGCGGAGCGCCTGACGATCGCGGCGACGGGACGACTGTTCGACACCGGCGGTGCGTCGGCGACCGCCCGCGCGCTCAACCTGGACCGGCATTGGCGCAACGCCCGCACCATCGCCGGGCACAGCCCGCTGGCCTACAAGGCTTATGCGGCAGGCAATTACGCCGTCAACGGCACCTGGCCGCCCGCCAACGGCTACTTCTGACGCCAACTTCTCTCGCCGAGCAGACGCAAACTCGCACTGCGAGCGCAATATTTGTGCGAGTTTGCGTTCCCCTACCTTCGGTGTGGGCCCAGCTCGCGGGAGGAAGATAGTCAGGCGTTCGTCGCCAGCGCCTCGTCCTCGTCGGCATTGTCCGGCGTGGGGACGTCGGTGCCGCCGGGCAGCGTCGGCACCCGGGTCGCGCGGACGTAGACGGTGTCGCCCTCTTTCAGGCCGAGCGCCTCGGCGTCGCCGCGGGTGATCTGCGCCGTGAACGGCGTGTTGTTCGACGCCGCGGTGAGCTCGACGCGAACCTCGAAGCCCAGCATGACGATTCGGTCGATCGTCGCCTTCAGCACACCGGTCGCCTGTACGGAGTCATCGGTGGTGGCGATCGCCATGTCGGGGTTGCGACCCACGCGAATGTCGTGCGGGCGCACCAGCGTCCCGTTCAGTGACGACACCGCGCCGAGGAAGGACATCACGAACGCGTTGGCCGGGGTGTCGTAGACGTCTGTCGGAGAGCCGACCTGCTCGATACGACCCTTGTTCAACACCGCGATCCGGTCGGCCACGTCGAGCGCCTCGGACTGGTCGTGCGTGACGAGCACGGTGGTGACATGCACCTCGTCGTGCAACCGACGCAGCCAGGCGCGCAGATCCTCACGCACCTTCGCGTCGAGCGCGCCGAACGGTTCGTCGAGCAATAGCACCTGCGGATCGACCGCGAGCGCGCGCGCAAGTGCCATGCGCTGGCGCTGCCCACCGGACAGCTGGTTCGGGTAACGGGTCTGGAATCCGGCAAGGCCGACCACCTCGAGCAGGTTGTCGACCTTCTCCTTGATCTCGGCTTTGGGCCGCTTGCGGATCCGCAGCCCGAAGCCGACGTTGTCGCGCACCGTCAGATACTTGAACGCCGCGTAGTGCTGGAACACGAAGCCGATCCCCCGCCGCTGCGGAGGCACCTTGGTGACATCGCGTCCGTTGATCGTGATGGTTCCGGTGTCGGGCTGATCGAGGCCGGCGATGGCGCGCAGCAGTGTCGATTTGCCCGACCCGCTCGGCCCCAACAGCGCGGTCAGCGAACCGGACGGCACGTCGAAGTCGACATTGTCCAACGCCGCGAAGTCGCCGTAGTGCTTGTTGGCGCCCCGCACGGTGATCGCAGTGGTCGTCATGTCAGCGTCTCCTTGGACCTATTTGCTCTGCTTCGCGCGGCGGGCGTCGAGGATGACCTGTGCGATCAGCACGATCACCGCGACGGTCATCAGCAGCGTCGACACGGCGTATGCGCCGTACTCCGCGCCGCGGTTGTACCGGTCGGCTACCAACAGTGTGAGGGTCTGCGATTTTCCCGGCAGGTTGGACGACACCATGATCACCGCGCCGAATTCTCCGAGCGTGCGTGCGATGGTCAGGACGACGCCGTAGGTCAACCCCCAGCGGATCGACGGCAGCGTGATCCGCCAAAACGTCTGCCACCAGCGGGAACCCAGGGTGGCGGCGGCCTCCTCCTGATCGGTGCCCAGTTCGTGCAGCACCGGTTCGACTTCGCGGATGACGAACGGCACCGTGACGAAGATGCTCGCGAGCACGATGCCGGGGAAGCCGAAGATGATCTTGAAGCCGAAGTCGTTCTCGACGAACCCGAAGAAGCCGGCGGAGCCCCACAGCAGGATCAGCGCGACGCCGACCACGACCGGCGACACCGCGAACGGAAGGTCGATGACTGCCTGCAGCACACCCTTGCCGCGGAACTTGTTTCGCGCCAGTACCAGTGCGGTCGGCACCCCGAAGATGACGTTGAGCGGCACCACGATCGCCACCACCAGCAGTGACAGCTGAAGGGCAGAGATCGCCGCAGGGGTGGTGATGGACTCGAAGAAAGCACCGACTCCCGGGGAGAACGTGCGCCACAGGATCAGGCCCACCGGAACGATCAACAGCACCAACAGATACGCCAGTGCGACGTACCGCAGCAGGTAGCGGACTCCGCGGGAGAGGATCACTGCGCCAACTCCTCACGTTTGGCCGCGCGCGAGCCGACGCTGCGCAGGACGAACAGCACGACGAACGAGATGGCCAGCAGCACAATCGAGATCGCCGCCGCCCCGGTCCGGTCGTCGTTCTCGATCAGCGTGCGGATCCACTGCGACGACACTTCGGTCTCACCGGGCACCGCGCCGCCGATCAACACCACCGAGCCGTATTCGCCGATCGCACGGGAAAACGCCAGTCCCGCACCGGAAAGCAGCGACGGCAGCAGGGCCGGAAGGATGACCAGGGTGAAGATGGTGCGGTTGTTCGCGCCCAGCGATGCGGCGGCTTCCTCCACTTCGCGGTCCAGTTCGAGCAGCACCGGCTGCACCGAGCGGACCACGAAGGGCAGCGTGACGAACAGCAGCGCGATGCCGACGCCCCACTTGGTGTGCTGCAGATGGATGCCCACGGGGCTGTTGGGCCCGTACAGCGCCAGCATCACCAGGCTGGCCACGATCGTCGGCAGCGCGAAAGGCAGGTCGATGATCGCGTCGACCAACCTCTTGCCCGGGAAGTCGTCGCGGGTCAGAACCCAGGCCACCAGCAGCCCGAAGACGAGGTTGATCAACGCCACCGAGAACGAGATCGTCAGCGTCACGCGGAACGACTCGATCGCGGCGTTTGACGTGACCGCCTTCCAAAACGCGTCCCAGCCACCGCCTGCGGACTGCCACACGATCGCGGCCAGCGGCAGCAGCACGATGACGGAGAGCCACGTCGTCGCGACACCGACACGCAGTGATGTGCTGCCGTACCGGCTCTTGAAGAAGCCGCGAGGCGACCCGGCCTCACCGTCGCCGGTGAGTTCGGGCCGGGTTGCCTCGGGATCGAGCGCAGCTGTCATCCAGTGGCCTGCTTGTAGATCTTGGTGATGGTTCCGTTTTCCTTGTCGAACAGCTTGGGATCAACCGAGCTCCAACCACCGAGGTCGTCGATGGTCCACAGCTTCTCCGGCGCCGGGAAGTCCTCGGCGAAGTCCTCGGCGACCGCGGGGTCGACGGGCCGGAACCCGGCCTGCGCCCAGATCTTCTGTCCCTCAGGGGTGTACAGAAAGTTCTTCAGGGCGTTGGCCTTCTCCTGATGTGTGCTGGAGGTCACGACGGCGACCGGGTTCTCGATCTTGAACGTCTGCGGCGGGTTGACGTGCTCGACGGGCTTGCCCTGCCGCTCGATGTTGATGGCCTCGTTCTCGTAGCTGAGCAGCACGTCGCCGGTGCCCTGCAGGAACACGTCGCTGGCTTCGCGGCCGGAACCGGGGCGGGTCTTGACGTGCTCGGTGACCAGCTTGGTGACGTAGTCGATGCCGGCCTGCTCGTTCTGGCCGCCGTTGCTCTTGGCCGCGTACGGCGCCAGCAGGTTCCACTTGGCCGAGCCGGAACTCAGCGGGCTCGGGGTGACCACCTCGAGACCGGGCTGCAGCAGGTCGTCCCAGTCTTTGATGCCCTTCGGGTTGCCCTCGCGGACAACCAGCGAAACCACCGAACCGAAGGGGATGCCCTTGGTGGCGTCGGCGTTCCAATCCTTGGCGACCTTGTCGGCCTTGACCAGGCGGGTGATGTCGGGCTCGACGGAGAAGTTGACGATGTCGGCGGGCTTGCCGTCGACGACGGCGCGCGACTGGTCGCCAGAGGCGCCGTACGACGTGGTCACGGCCACGCCCTTGCCCTCTTCGGTGGCCGCGAACGCCGGGATGATCTTGCTCCAGCCGGGCTCCGGGACGGCGTAGGCGACCAGGGTCAGCGTGGTGTCGGCCGCGCCGCCTTCATCGCCGCCACCTGCGACGTCACTGGAACCGCCGCCGCACGCCGCGAGCAGCGACGCGGTGGTGGCCAGTACGGCGGCATGAAGCCAGGGCTTGCGGATGTTCATTGATGACCTTTCCTTGCGTGGACGAGACGTACGGGCGGGTCCGTCACGGCGGCAAGGCGAAGGATCAGTACTTGGGCAAACTGACAGCCGCTACCGACACCGAACCGCGGACGGGGGTGACTTCAGCGACAACAACAGACATCAGCGACAGCGCTCAAACCCACGGCAATGAGGGCCACGATGTGACCACCCTTGTTGCCAGACGCTGCGTGCATGGCGCGAAGAATAACAGAGTCGGGCTAAATGATCAGGTTGGGGCTGTCGCCGGCGTCAACGGGTGACCAGCCACATCACGACGACCAGCAGTACGAGCAGGACCAGGGCCAACGTCACCCGGGAGCGAGGCAGCGGTTTCACTGCGGATCCTCCTCCTGGCGGCGGATGCGCCGAAGTAGCCGGATTCCGTTGCCGAGGGCCCCGTCGAGCAGGATCGCGATCCCGTAGGCCATCGCCAGCACGACCGGCATCACCACCGCCGTCTGAGCAACGAACCCGAGACCCGATAACCACAGCTCGACGCTGTCCCACCAGTTCAGGAAGCCGGTCACCCGGCCAGCCTACGACCCGAAACGCACCGGCCGCCGACCCCGGGCACCCAGCAACGTCGGACACACACCGAATAAGTGGACGACGGGCAGGTCGGCAGCAGATGATGTCCGCATGGTTCTGCATCAGAACGCGAAGTCGGACGAGGCCGGCGAGGCCCCCGGGCCCCCGCCGTTGACCGTGACGGCTCCGGTGCCCTACGCGCCCAGCGGTGCCCTGCGGAACCCGTTCCCGCCGATCGCCGACTACGCGTTCCTCTCCGACTGCGAGAACACCTGCCTGATCTCGTCGGCCGGTTCGGTCGAGTGGCTGTGCGTGCCCAGGCCCGACTCCCCCAGCGTGTTCGGGGCGATCCTGGACCGCGGCGCCGGACACTTCCGGCTCGGCCCCTACGGCGTCTCCGTCCCTGCGGCGCGCCGGTACCTGCCGGGCAGCCTGATCCTCGAGACGACGTGGCAGACCCACACCGGTTGGATCATCGTGCGCGACGCGCTGGTGATGGGCCCGTGGCACGACATCGAGTCTCGCTCGCGCACGCACCGCCGTACCCCGATGGACTGGGACGCCGAGCACATCCTGCTGCGCACGGTGCGCTGTGTGAGCGGCACCGTCGAGCTGGTGATGAACTGCGAGCCGGCGTTCGACTATCACCGCGCCAACGCCACCTGGGAGTACTCGGCCCAGGCCTACGGCGAGGCGATCGCGCGGGCCGCCAAGAACCCCGACTCGCATCCGACGCTGCGCATCACCACGAACCTGCGCATCGGTCTGGAGGGCCGCGAGGCGCGCGCCCGCACGCGAATGAAGGAGGGCGACAACGTCTTCGTCGCGCTCAGCTGGTCGAAGCATCCGTCGCCGCAGACCTACGACGAGGCCGCCGACAAGATGTGGCAGACAAGCGAGTGCTGGCGGCAGTGGATCAACGTGGGCGATTTCCCCGACCACCCGTGGCGGGCCTACCTTCAGCGCAGCGCGCTGACGTTGAAGGGGCTGACGTACTCGCCGACGGGCGCGCTGCTCGCGGCGCCGACCACGTCGCTGCCGGAAACTCCTCAGGGCGAACGCAACTGGGACTACCGCTACGCGTGGGTGCGCGACTCGACGTTCGCGCTGTGGGGTCTCTACACGCTGGGCCTCGACCGTGAGGCCGACGACTTCTTCGCCTTCATCGCCGACGTCTCCGGCGCCAACAACGGTGAACGACATCCGCTGCAGGTGATGTATGCCGTTGGCGGGGAACGCAGCCTGGTCGAGGAAGAGCTGAACCACCTGTCCGGCTACGACAACGCTCGGCCGGTGCGCATCGGCAACGGTGCCTACAACCAGATGCAGCACGACATCTGGGGCACCATGCTCGACTCGGTGTATCTGCACACCAAGTCTCGCGAACAGATCCCCGAGACGTTGTGGCCGGTGCTCAAGTCACAGGTCGAGGAGGCGATCAAGCACTGGCGCGAGCCCGACCGCGGCATCTGGGAGGTGCGCGGCGAACCGCAGCACTTCACGTCCAGCAAGATCATGTGCTGGGTCGCGCTCGACCGCGGTTCGAAGCTCGCCGAGATCGAGGGCGAACGGTCCTACGCCCAGCAGTGGCGCGCGATCGCCGAGGAGATCAAGGCCGACATCCTGGCCAACGGCGTCGACAGGCGCGGCGTGCTCACCCAGCGCTACGGCGACGACGCGCTGGACGCCTCGCTGCTGTTGGCGGTGCTCACCCGGTTCCTGCCACCGGACGATCCGCGGATCCGGGCCACGGTGCTGGCCATCGCCGACGAGTTGACCGAGGACGGCCTGGTGCTGCGCTACCGCGTCGAGGAAACCGACGACGGGTTGTCCGGCGAGGAGGGCACGTTCACGATCTGCTCGTTCTGGCTCGTGTCGGCCCTGGTTGAGATCGGCGAGATCCACCGCGCCAAGCATCTGTGTGAACGGCTTCTGTCGTTCGCCAGCCCGCTGCATCTGTACGCCGAGGAGATCGAACCCCGCACCGGCAGGCATCTGGGCAACTTCCCGCAGGCGTTCACCCATCTGGCGCTGATCAACGCGGTGGTGCACGTCATCCGCGCCGAGGAGGAGTCCGACAGCTCAGGTGGTTTCCAGCCCGCCAACGCCCCGATGTAGCGCCGCGTCCGCGGCCTGAGCGCGGACACGCTCGAGTTGATATGCCAGCACCGGTTCGCCCGTGGACGCTGCGATCACCGCGCCCGCTAGTACGAGGTCGACGCCGAAGACGTAGCGGCTCAGTCGCTTCACATGCGCTGCGATGGCGGCCATGCGGTCACGCTATGGCAGACGGCGCCCGCGTCCACCGGTTGAGATCAGCGTGATGTCATGCCGCGCCGGGGTATCCGATCCTGAAATCTCGCTGATTGTTTAGCTTGTCGCTGCTCACGGCGGGTGGCATAGTCCACCGCTCGATGAGCGTCCACTTGCACTGGTATCTACCGACCAACGGCGACAGCCGGGAGATCGTCGGGTCGGGAGACGATTCCCACCTGGCCCTCGGCCCGTCGGCGAGCCGTATCCGGCCACCCACGATCGCCTATCTCGGCGAAATCGCCCGCACCGCTGAGCTGCTCGGGTTCGAGGCGGTGCTGACGCCGACCGGGACGTGGTGCGAGGACGCGTGGATCACCACCGCCGCCCTGAGCCAGACGACCTCGCGGCTGAAGTTCCTCGTCGCGTTCCGGCCCGGGTTCATCTCGCCGACGCTGGCCGCACATCAGGCGGCGACGTTTCAGCGCATCTCCGGCGGCAGGCTGCTGTTGAACATCGTGACCGGCGGAGACCCCGTCGAGCAGGCGCGGTTCGGTGATCACCTCGGTCACGATGAGCGGTACCAACGAACGGGCGAATTCCTCGCGGTGCTGCGTGGCGTGTCAACCGCGCCCACGGGCACGACGTTCGACTTCGACGGCAAGCACTACAACGTCGCGGGCGCGCGAATCGACTACGGCGACTGGGATCCGCCGCAGGTCTTCTTCGGCGGGGCGTCCCCTGCCGCCGAAGATGTCGCCGCCGAACACGTGGACACCTACCTGGCGTGGGGCGAGACCCCGGCTCAGATCGCCGAGCGTCTGGGCCGGCTTCGGGCCAAAGCCGCCGCGCACGGACGCACCCTGCAGTTCGGTATTCGGCTGCACGTCATCAGCCGCGACACCTCGGCAGAGGCGTGGGCGCACGCCGAGCGGCTGCTCGCCGCAATCAGCGACGAGCGCATCGCTTCGGCTCAAAAGGTGCTCGCCCGTACTGAATCCGTCGGCCAGCAGCGGATGACGGCCCTGCACGAGGGACGCACGTCCGATCTGGAGATCTCCCCCAACCTCTGGGCGGGCTACGGCCTGGTTCGCGGTGGCGCGGGCACCGCGTTGGTCGGCAGCCACACCGAAATCGCCGACCGGATCGCCGAATACCACGCGCTGGGCATCGATCACTTCATCCTGTCGGGACAGCCGCATATCGAGGAGGCGTACTGGTTCGCCGAGGGCGCAGGAGCCATTCTGCGTGAGCGCGGCCTGGTGTGACGCCTTTCGCCGGCGTCGGTTAGACCGACACCGGCTGGCGGCTCTCCGAGAATTGCTGCCACGCTTGAAGAACGGCCTCGAGTTGTTCCTCGGAATGGCGCCCCAGTCCGCATTCGGTGGAGATCCCGAAGCTGGGCAGGAACTCTTCGGCCAGAGCGGCCCGCGCGAGCGCACCCGCCGCGCCGTCCTCGGCGTGCAGCAGGCCGAGATAGATCTCGGTGCTGGGTTCGAGAGCCAGACCGCTCAACGGCTGCCAGTGCGCCCGCTTCGTCCACGCCGCGACGGTCGCGGCCTGGATAGCGTCGATGCGACGCCCGACGTGCCGGGACAACCCGTTGGCCAGCGTGACGATCGCCGTCGCGTCGCGGGGCAGGATGTGCCTGCCGCCCTTGGCGGCCGCCTCCTCGTCGGGCGGGTCACCCATGAACGGCGACGCGCCGAACTTCGAATCGCCGTAGCACAGGTGGAAGGTGAGGTCGGCGTCCTCGTGCACCCACTGGGCCACCCTGGCGGTCGCGGCGAAGATCGGCTCGAGTCCACCGTAGGGATTCGGAAACCATCCCTCGATCGTCGCGAGCTCGGTCGGCAGATCCCATTGCACGGCAAGGTCGCTCGGCGGAATCGCCTCCTGCAGCGCTTCGACGCTCTCCCGAAGCCGCTGTTCGTAGGCGAACGCGATCTCGACCTGCGAATCGAACTCCGCGAACGAGTTGACGGCATTGAACGGCGTCGGGATCGACACCAGGAAGCGGGAGTCCTCGGCGAGCAGACCGTCTCGGCGCGCAGCGACGAAGCGCTGATACGACTCGGCCGCGACCGTGTGGTAGTCGACCGGGCCGAAGGAGACGGTGGTGCCCTGGCGCACCCGCGCGCGACCGTCGACGACGTCGAGGGTCGGGTTGGCGAGGAAGTGATCGGCCTGTGTGAGAACCCAGTTCGCCCGGTCCCCCGGTTCCCCGTCCGACACGCGGGTCACCCCGGGCTGCAGGCGACTGCCAACCAGTCGGAACGCGTCGTCGACCGAGGGGACGTTGATGCTGCCGGTGATGTAGAAACCACTCATTGCGACTCCTTGAATTCGGTGACCACGGTCAGATCAGCACGCCGAGGCGCGGCGGCTTGGTGCCGTGCAGCGTGTAGTTGCCGAGGTGGACGTACTTCCAGCGGGCCGGGTCGTGCAGTGAGTGCACACGCACGTTGCGCCAGTGGCGATCCAGCGCGTACTGGCCGTCGGTGGCCGAGGTGCCGGTGAGTTCGAATATGCCGCTGGCGATCTCGACGGCCGACTCCTGCGCGAGCGCCTTGGCGGCGGCGACCTTCAACGACGCCGCAGCAGCGGACTCGCGGGTGAGTTCCGGTTCGGCGACGGCGGTATCGACCAGCCCGGCGCCCTGTGCCAGCAGCGCTTCGAGCGCATAAAGCCGTGCGGTCAACTCGCCGAAGCGCCGCACCACATGCGGTTCGTCGGCTGCGCGTTCGACATTGGCCTCGAACCACGGCCTGCTCTTGGTTGTGACGAACTGCGCCCCGTCCTCCAGCGCGGCCCGCGCGATACCGATGTCCACCGCCGCGTGCAGCGCCTGGTCAAACGCGCCGAGCACTGCCGGTGGCGCGGTCACCGGGTCGGGGTCTGGTCCTTCGTCGATGACGTATGCGTTATCGACCACCACCTGGTCGAGAATTACTTCACCGCTCGCGGTGCCGCGTTGCCCGAAGGCCGACCACCGGTCCAGGTTCAGCGTCACGCCCGGATCGGAGGGCCGCACGAAAACGGTTGCGCCGTGCGATGGTTCCGTGTCCGGGATTCTGGCGGCCACCGCTATCCAGCCTGCGCCCAGCGCGCCGGTCGCGTAGTACTTCTTGCCGTTGAGCACCCAGGTGTCGCTGTCGCGCCGGGATACGGTGGTGAGCCGTTCCGCGCTGGTCCGCGTCCCCCGCTCGACGGTGGCGTTGCCGACCTGCGCGCCTGCCAGTACGTCGCCGTATATCCGCGGCGCGGGCTCGGTGTCGCCGAGACCCCGGATGGCGAAGTTGATGACGAAGTGCGACAGCAGCAACTGTCCGACCGCCGAATCCGCCTGCGACAGAATGCGAAGCACCTCCACCGCGGTTGACGGTGGCAGGTCGGGCCCACCGAACCGGGCGGGCACAATGATGCCGAGCAGTCCCGATTCGGCGACCCTGCGGAGTTCCTCGACCGGCCATGCGCCGGCGAGTTCGCGTTCTACTGCGCCTGCGGCGATCTCCGGCGCGATCGCGCGGGCGGTGTTCAACGCGTCATCGACGGAACTCAGAACGGGCGCGGTGCTCTCTGTGGTGGTCATAGCGCGGAAGACTATGGGCGAGCGAACCGTTACGACAGATTTGCGCTCAGCCCGATGAAATACCTGCCTAGCTGTACGCGGCCGCGCGTCCCTTCGGCTTGATGCCGTGATGGAATTCGGCGACGTCGGGATGGGCGCGCGTTCGCGACTTCCACGCGTTCTCGCCGTATGTGTTGAAGATCGGGTTGTCCGGGTCGGCCTCTACTCCCTGCGACAGCGCCGCCAACTCGGGCGGCAACGAGATGATCGGGACGAGCGCATCCAGAGCAGGGTTGAGGAAGTACGGCACCGATACCCGGTCGGTTCCCGGCCGAGGTGCCAGCACGCGGTGTCGGGTGGCACGCAGATAGCCGCCGGTTGCGACCTCGAGCAGTTCACCGATGTTGACGATCAGGGCGCCGGATAGCGGCGGCACGTCGACCCATTCGTCGTCACCGCGCTCGACTTGCAGGCCCTCCGAGTCGGGTTCAACCAGAAGCAGCGTCAACACGCCTGAATCCTTGTGCGCGCCAACGCCTTGGGACGTCTCGGTGGTACCCGGATAGCGCACGACCTTGATCAGGGTGGCGGGCAGATCGGCGAATGCGGCGTCGAAGATGTCCTCGTCCGCACCGAGAGACACGGCCCAGTGCCGCAACAGCCGCAACCCCACTTCGTGCAGCGTCGCATCCCACGCCTCGAACACTTCACGGAATCGGGGCGGGTGCGACGGCCAGAGGTTGGGGCCCTGCAGCCGCCAATAACCCTCTGCGCCTTCGATCACGTCACGCTCGGGACCGATGTCGATCTGTTCACGCCAGTCGACCTCGCCGTTGGTGAGCTCACCGCCGAGCCGGGAGTAGCCACGGAACTGCGGGCTTTTGAACTGGCTGATCTCGTTCTTCACCTCGAGCGGCAGCGCGAAGAACTGGCGCGCGACAGCGAGCAGCTCATCGAACTGCTGTTGCGGCACATCGTGTCCGACGAGATAGAAGAATCCGACGTCATGGGCGGCCTCTCGCAGCCGCGACCGGAACGACGCTGGATCCGTGTCGGCTTGGCTCAGATCGAGAACCGGAAGCATGGCTACATTCTCGAACATTGGCGCGCGCAAGGGCAGTCGTCGAATCACCGTGCGCGAATCTCTTCGCCGTTGAGTTGTCGGCGGCGTTCGCGGCGCTCTGACGACTACTGACGCGCGGCGTTGTCGACGATGTCGATGGCCATCGTCACGGCCTCGTCAGCGATCGCATACCCGCAGGCCCACGTCTCGGCCGTGAGGTTCGACGCCGCCGCGAGGGCATGCTGGCAACCCCAGCCGTCGGCGTCCTCCTGCGTCGCCATCTGGCTGATCAGCCCGTCACTGGCGGCGACCTCGTCGAACTCCCACAGTGAGCTGGTGTCCTCAGTGTCGACCGCGAGCGACGAATCTGCGCACTTCGACCATATCAAGCGCGACTTCTCGAAGAACCTCCTGGCGTTCCCCGCTTCGGGGTAGATGACCGCGGTCTGCTCGATCCAGTGGTCGTTGTCGGCTTCGGGTTCGCGCGCGACGATGTCGCGAACGGCCGTCCATCCGCTGCCCTTGTAGACGGCTTCCTCAGCGCCGAACATCGCGCCGAGGCAGTCGGGATCCGACACCTTGTCCGCGGAGTCGGTCATGTCGTCGATGTCGCTGGTGAACTCCAGATCCGTGGTCCCCATGATGTCGTTGACCGCGTCGATCGGAAGCAGAATCTCGTTGACAGCCGACTCGTCGAGCTTGGGCACATCGGTGGGCACCGTGCTCGCGTTGCGCACCGCGATTCCGGCGACGGTGGTGACGCACCCGGTGAGCAGAACGGATGCGACCAGCACACCGCCGACAGTGCTCAGGGCCCTCGCCAACGCGGTCACTTCTTGGGTTTGTCGCCCGCGGCGTCGGTGGACAGCGCGGCCACGAAGGCCTCCTGCGGCACGTCGACGCGTCCGATCGTCTTCATCCGCTTCTTGCCTTCCTTCTGCTTCTCCAGCAGCTTGCGCTTACGCGTGATGTCGCCGCCGTAGCACTTCGACAGCACGTCCTTGCGGATAGCGCGGATGTTCTCGCGGGCAATGATTTTCGAGCCGATCGCGGCCTGCACGGGAACCTCGAACTGCTGGCGCGGGATGAGCTCCTTGAGCTTGGTGGTCATCTTGTTGCCATACGCAGACGCCGAGTCCTTGTGCACGATCGCGCTGAACGCATCGACCGCCTCACCCTGTAGCAGGATGTCGACCTTCACCAGATCGGCTTCCTGTTCGCCGGCCTCCTCGTAGTCCAGGCTGGCGTATCCGCGCGTGCGTGACTTCAGCGAGTCGAAGAAGTCGAAGATGATCTCGCCCAGCGGCATCGTGTAGCGCAGTTCGACACGTTCCGGCGACAGATAGTCCATGCCGCCGAGTTCGCCGCGGCGGGACTGGCACAGCTCCATGATGGTGCCGATGAACTCGCTCGGCGCGATGATGGTGGTCTTGACGATGGGCTCGAACACCGTGCGCACCTTGCCTTCCGGCCAATCCGACGGATTGGTCACCGTGATCTCGGTGCCGTCGTCCTTGACCACGCGATAGACGACGTTCGGCGACGTGGAGATCAGGTCGAGGTCGAATTCGCGTTCCAGCCGCTCACGGGTGATCTCCATGTGCAGTAGCCCGAGGAAGCCGCTGCGGAACCCGAAGCCGAGCGCCACCGACGTCTCCGGCTCGTAGGTCAGCGCCGCATCGTTGAGCTGAAGCTTGTCCAGCGCATCGCGCAGGTTCGGATAGTCCGACCCGTCAACGGGATAGAGCCCCGAATACACCATCGGCTTCGGTTCGCGGTACCCGGTGAGCGCCTCGGTTGCGCCGTTGCGCGCGGTCGTGACCGTGTCACCGACCTTCGACTGGCGGACATCCTTCACGCCGGTGATGAGATACCCCACCTCCCCGACACCAAGGCCGTCGGCGGCCTTCGGCTCCGGCGAGACGATGCCGACCTCGAGCAACTCGTGGGTGGCGCCGGTGGACATCATCTTGATGCGTTCGCGCGGCAGGATCTTGCCGTCGACGACGCGCACGTAGGTCACCACGCCGCGGTAGATGTCGTACACGGAGTCGAAGATCATCGCGCGGGTCGGCGCATCGGCGTCCCCCTGCGGCGGCGGCACCTCGCGCACGACGTGGTCGAGCAGGTCGGCCACACCGTCGCCGGTCTTCCCCGACACCCGCAGCACATCGGACGGCTCGCACCCGATGATGTGCGCGATCTCGGCGGCGTAGCGGTCCGGGTCGGCGGCGGGCAGGTCGATCTTGTTGAGCACCGGGATGATGTGCAGGTCGCGGTCCAGCGCCAGGTAGAGGTTCGCCAGCGTCTGCGCCTCGATGCCCTGGGCGGCGTCGACCAGCAGCACCGCACCCTCGCACGCCTCGAGCGCACGCGACACCTCGTAGGTGAAGTCGACGTGGCCCGGTGTGTCGATCAGGTGGAGGACATAATCGCCGGCGCCGGCCCCCTCCTTCAGGGTCCACGGCAGCCGCACGTTCTGGGCCTTGATGGTGATGCCGCGTTCGCGTTCGATGTCCATCCGGTCCAGGTACTGCGCGCGCATCGAGCGGTCGTCGACCACGCCGGTGAGCTGCAGCATCCGGTCGGCCAGCGTCGACTTGCCGTGGTCGATGTGGGCGATGATGCAGAAGTTCCGAATCTGCGCCGGCGCGGTGAAGGTCTGGTCGGCGAAACTGCTTATGGGAATCTCCTGGTCATGCTTTGTATAGCGGGTGCGCTATGCGCTTCCAGGGTATCGACCCGGTGGGGTGGCGACACAATCGTGGCCGTTCTGGTTCACCTATGCTGCGGGTATGGCGTCGCAATGGAAGACGTTCCAGCGATTCGCGGAGAATCTGGTGTTCAACGAGGCGCCGAAGTTGATCCGCGGGCTTCAGCGACCGGAAACGCTGCCGCGCGGCATCCAGCAGGGCATCAAGGCAGGCGTCGACGCCCTGCTCGGCACCGACGCCAGCACCAGGCCCGAGATCCTCTCGGGACGCCCCATCACCAAGGACAGCGTTCCGACCGCGCACCGGGCCCGCAAGCTCGTCTACGCACCCGACCTCGACGGTCGCGCCGATCCCGGTGAAGTGGTCTGGACGTGGGTGGTCTACGAGGACGATCCGTCGCGCGGCAAGGACCGCCCGGTGTTGGTGGTCGGCCGCGACCGGGGCACCCTTCTCGGCCTGATGCTGTCGAGCCAGGAACACCACCGCGACGACCGCGACTGGGTCGGCATCGGCGCAGGCCCCTGGGACTATGAAGGCCGCGAGAGTTGGGTGCGGTTGGATCGCGTGCTCGACGTGCCGGAGGAGGGCATCCGGCGCGAAGGCGCGATTCTGGCGCGCGAGAAGTTCGAAGTGGTCGCGATGAGGCTGCGCCGCGACTACTCGTGGAGCTGAGCTACCGCGGCGCGCGCCACATCGGGATCATCGTCGGGCCGCCGGGAACGTCGATCTTACCGATCTGATCGAATCCGAACCTGTTGTAGTACGGGACCAGCGACGCTTCGCTGGCCTCCAGGTAGGCCGGGGCGCGCTCGCCGTCGCAGCGGTCGAGGCGTGAGTGCATGAGGGCCTGGCCGAAGCCGGCGCCGCGCACAGTCGGGTCGCTGCCGATGACCATCAGATACCAGTGCGGTTCCTCGGGGTGGGCTTCTTCCATCAGCCTGCCAAGGGTTTTGGTCTGCTCGGCGCGCGCGCGGAAGTGCCACGCCAGTGTCGGCATCATCCGCAGCTCTTCCCAACGCGACGACTTGCGCTGGCCCGGCGGGTCCCACAGCGCGGCCGCGCCGATGTCGCCGTCGCGGCAGGCCACTTCGGACCCGCCGCGGGCGATGAAGTGGTTTCTGGTCAGCGTGGCGAACATCGGCGGCAGCGCCTTCGCCCTGGCCTTGCCGTCGGGCTGCAGGTACTTCATCACGGGGTCGTCGTAGAAGGCGCGCGCCAGCACTCTGGCCAAGGAACGAACGTCGGCCCGCTCGATGGGCCGCGGTTCGATTTCACCCACGGGTGATGTAGTCCTGCAGGGCGCGCTGCTCGCGCTCCAACTCCTCCATGCGCTGCTTGACGATGTCGCCGATGCTGACGATTCCGACCAGCCGGCCGTTGTCCATGACGGGGATGTGGCGCACCCGCTTGTTGGTCATCAACGCGCTGAGATGATCCACGGTGTCGTTCGGTGTACATGTCGCGACCATCGTCGTCATGATCTCCGAGACCGGCATCCGCAACAGTTCGCCGCCGCGCTCGTGCAGTTTTCGCACGACGTCTCGCTCCGACACGATGCCGATCACACCATCGGGGGACACCACGACCATGGCGCCGATGTTGTGCAGAGACAGCTCGTTGAGCAGGCCGGAAACCGAGGTTTCAGGGGTTATCGTCGCTACCGCGCTGCCCTTGGTTCGCAACACATCCGTGATTCGCATGGCCGCCTCCATCGTGACCGTTGTCACATCAGGTTAGGTCCAACTTGGTCGGGGGGAAAGCACCTTCGCCGGAACAGTCGCGCCGTGACGGTGGTTGGTGGAGGGTGTAATCGCCGCCCCCGAAAGGAAGACAAGCTTGCCTAATCAAGTGTCTGACGTGCCCACAGTCACCCTCGGCGATGAATTGACGGTCAGCGCAATCGGATTCGGGGCGATGGCATTGGCCCCGGTCTACGGCGAGGTCGACGACGCCGAGTCGCTGGCCACGCTGCACCGCTGCCTCGACCTCGGCGTCACGTTCATCGACACCGCCAACGTCTACGGAGGCGGAGAGAACGAGCGGCTGATCGCCAAACTGCTGGCCGACCGGCGCGACGAAGTCACGCTCGCCACGAAATTCGGTATCGCAAGCAGTCCCGCCGACCGCGCGGCAGGCAACCTCGTCGCCCACGGGGATGCGCCGTATGTCCGCAAGTGCATCGACGAGAGCCTCGCGCGGCTGAACACCGACACCATCGACCTCTATTACATGCACCGCCGTGACCCGTCGGTGCCCATCGAGGAAACCGTGGGCGCAATGGCCGAGCTGGTCAACGCGGGCAAGGTACGTCACCTCGGGTTGTCGGAGGTCACGGCCGACGAGTTGCGGGCCGCCGACGCGGTTCACCCGATCGCCGCGGTGCAGAGCGAATGGTCGGTCTGGAGCCGCGACGTCGAGCGGTACGTCGTGCCCGCGGCCGCCGAGCTCGGGGTGGGCTTTGTGCCGTATTCCCCGTTGGGGCGGGGCTTTCTGACCGGTTCCATCCGGTCAGCCGCCGACCTGTCCTCGCCGAATGATTTCCGCAAGGTCATGCCCCGGTTCAGCGAAGGCGCACTGGATGCCAACCAAGCCGTGGTGGATCTCGTCAGGTCGGTCGCCGAGGCCGTCGACGCGACGCCGGCTCAGGTCGCGTTGGCGTGGTTGCGCCACCGCGCGGAAGCCCTGGGCGTGGCGTCGGTACCGATTCCGGGAACGCGCCGGGCCGCCAGGGTCGAGGAGAACCTCGGGTCGTTGTCGGTGACGCTGACCGCCGAGCAGCTCGAAGCCCTCGATGCCGCCGCGGATATCGTGTCGGGCAACAGGTTCCGCGATCTGAGCTGGGTGTCAGCCGGACGAGAGTGAACGCCGTCTCGGCATCGGGTTGAAATCGTTCCCCCGATATGGCTGAAACCTGTGCCCCACACGGGGTAGGTATAGCTCATGATCGAAGTCACCTTGCTTGGCACCGGCAGTCCGATACCCGACCCCAACCGGGCCGGTCCGTCGACTCTCGTGCGGGCAGGCGGCCAGACGTTCCTGGTCGACTGCGGGCGCGGCGTGCAGCAGCGGCTTGCGGCGGCGGGGTCGGGCGCCAACGCGTTGTCTGCGCTGCTGCTGACCCATCTCCACAGTGACCACATCGCCGATCTGGGCGACGTGATCATCACTCGCTGGGTGACGACGTTCGACCCGGATCCGGCGCCGCTGCCGATCATCGGGCCGCCCGGCACCGCCGAGGTCGTCGACGCGACGCTGAAGGCCTTCGGCCATGACATCGGCTATCGCATCGCCCACCACCCCGACATCACCGGGCCGCCGCGCGTCGAGGTGGAAGAGGTCACCGAGGGTGTGGTGTGGACCCGTGAGGGCGTCACGATCAGGGTCGCCCCGACCGACCACCGCCCGGTGACGCCGACCATCGGGTTCCGCATCGAGCACGCCGACGCCTCCGTCGTGCTCGCGGGCGACACCGTGCCGTGCGAGAGCCTGGACGAATTGGCTTCCGGTGCCGGCGCGCTCGTGCACACCGTGATCCGCAAGGAGCTGATACAGCTGGCACCGCAGCAGCGGATCCGCGACATCTGCGACTACCATTCGTCGGTCGAGGAGGCCGCGGCCACGGCCGAGCGGGCCGGCGTCGGCATCCTGGTGCTCACCCACTACGTGCCGGGCATCGTGCCCGGGCAGGAGGATGACTGGCGGGCGCTGGCGGCCAAGGAGTTCAGCAGGCAGATCGAACTGGGCAACGACCTGCACCGGGTCCAGGTGCACCCGGGGGTCTGCGGAGGGCGCGACGAGACCTGACCGGCGCTGCGAAAGCTCAGGCCAGGCGGGTGATTTCGACGACCACGTCGAGGTCGGTGGACCCCTCCCCCGAGTAGATGCCCTTCAACGGCGACACATCTGAGTAGTCGCGTCCCACACCGACGCTGATGTACTGCTCGTTGATCTCGGTGTCGTTTGTCGGGTCGAAGTTCCACCAGCCGCCCGTCCACGCCTGGATCCAGGCATGGCTCTGACCGTCGATGGTGTCGCCGATCGGCGCCTTGGGTTTCGGGTGCAGATATCCCGACACGTAGCGGGCCGGGATACCCATGCCCCGCAACAGGATCAGGGTCAGATGCGCGAAGTCCTGACATACCCCCTTGCCTTCGCGCAGCGCGTCGAGGCCGGAGGAATGAACGCCGGTGGTGCCCGGCACGTAGTCGAGCTCGCTGTGCACCCAATCCGCCGCGGCGACAATGGCTTCGAACGGGTCGCGCTCCTTTGCGATCTTCTGGCCGACCCTGGAAATACGCTTGCTGGCCGGCGTGTAGTGCGTCGGGCTGAGCAGCTCGTCGAACCGGTCGATCACCGCCTCGGAGTTCAAATCGTCCCAGCTGACCTTTGTCTCGGGCAGTTCGGCCTTGTCGGTCTCCACGACCGACGACGACGTGACCTCGAGTTCGGTGTGCGGGGCGTGCAGATCGAACGCCGTCACCGCGGTGCCCCAGTAGTCGACATAGCGGTAGGAGCGCGTCGCGGGAACCGTCTCGACGCGGTTGAGGATCACGTTCTGCCGCGAGTCCGACCGGGGCGTCAGCCGCGCCTCGTTGAACGACGCGGTCACCGGCGACTTGTAGGCGTAGCCGGTCGAGTGCACAACCCGCATGCGCCACATCTAGATCTCACCTTCCTCGATCACCAGGTCCGCGGTGTGTCCGGCATCCGTCCACGCCACCCAGGGCGCGGCGTGGAAGTACTCCAGCGCCAACGCTTCTCCGACGTCCCGGCAGGTTTTCTGCAGGCTGGCCAGCCGCGTTTCGAGCGACTCCAGAAGCGCACCGGGACGCAGAAACTCCAACTCGCTGCGGGCCCGCCCGAGCAGCCGTTGGGCTTCGGCGGTCGCGCCGACCCTGTTGAGCGCGCGGTGGTGCAATTCGTCGAGGCTTTCCTCGGCCAACCGCAGCGAGAAGAACACCGAGCGCGGGAACAACCGGTCCAGCATCATGAACTCGACGACCCGCGCGGCGTCGAGCACACCGCGGTAGGTGCGCAGATACGTGTCGTGCGCGCCCGCCGACCGAAGCACCGTCACCCAGGCCGGCGAGGATGCGCTGTCGCCGACGCGTGACAGCAGCAGCCGCACCGTCATGTCGACCCGTTCGATCGCGCGGCCCAGCACCATGAAGCGGTAGCCGTCGTCGCGCGACAAGGTGGAGTCGGCCAGCCCGGCGAACATCGCGGCCCGCCGCTCGACGTAGGACAGGAACTCCGCCGGACCGAGGCGCTTGGCGGCGCGCTCGCGGTCGGCCAACCCGTTGTAGGTGGTGTTGAGGCACTCCCAGATTTCGGTGGAGGTGACTTCGCGTGCGCCCCTTGCATTCTCGCGGGCGGCCGAGATCGCATCCACGATCGATCCGCCATGGGTGTCGCGGCTGAACGCCACGATGTCGGTCAGCGACCACACGTCGAGCGGCTCGTCGGGCGCGTCGATACCCAGCACCCGCAGCAGCGTGCGCGACGCGTGGTCGGGGTCGACACTGGCGTCCTCGAGCAGCTGGTGAACGGTGACGTCGAGGATGCGGGCGGTGTCGTCGGCGCGCTCGACGTAGCGGCCGATCCAGTACAGCGATTCGGCGTTGCGGGCCAGCATCACCGCATCACCTGCTGTTGCTGTTGCTGTTGCTGGCTCTGGCCCGGGCCGGGCGACTGCTGCTGTTGCTGAGTTTGCGACGACGAGTCGCCGTTCTTGTCCGTCCGCGTGCCCTTGGCCGCCTTGGGCAGCTTGCGGACCACTTCGGCGGCGGCCAGTTCTCGATCGGCGACCGAGGCGCGCGACGCCAGCACCCAGGTGTCCTTGGATCCGCCGCCCTGGCTGGAGTTGACGACCAGCGACCCCTCCGGCAGCGCGACGCGCGTCAGCCCGCCGGGAAGCACCCAGACGTCGTCGCCGTCGTTGACCGCGAACGGCCTCAGGTCGACGTGGCGGGGGGCGAGCTTGTCGTCGATCTGGGTCGGCACCGTGGACAGCTGCACGACGGGCTGCGCGATCCAGCCGCGCGGGTCGTTGCGGATCTTCTTGCTGATCGCCGCCAGTTCTTTCGGCGATGCCTCGGGTCCGAAGACGATGCCGTAGCCGCCGGAGCCCTCGACGGGTTTGATGACCAGTTCCGCGACGCGGTCGAGCACTTCCTCGCGCTCGTCGTCCAGCCAGCACCGGTAGGTGTCGACGTTGGCGAGCAGCGGCTTCTCGCCGAGGTAGTACTCGATGATCGTCGGCACGTATGTGTAGACGAGCTTGTCGTCGCCGACACCGTTGCCGACCGCACTCGAGATCACGACGTTGCCGGCCCTGGCGGCGTTGAGCACACCGGCGACGCCGAGCACGGAGTGCGGGTTGAACTGCATCGGGTCGAGGAAGTCGTCGTCGATACGGCGATAGATGACGTCGACCTGGCGTTCGCCTTCGGTGGTCCGCATGTAGACGGTGTTGTCGCGGCAGAACAGGTCGCGGCCCTCGACGAGCTCGACGCCCATCTGTCGGGCCAGCAGCGAATGCTCGAAATAGGCGGAGTTGTAGACGCCGGGCGTCAGCACCACGACGGTGGGATCGGCCTCGTTGGGCGCCGCGGCGTTGCGAAGCGCCCGCAGCAGATGCGACGAGTAGTCGCCGACCGCGCGCACCCGGTGGGTGGCGAACAGGTTCGGGAAGACGCGCGCCATCGTGCGGCGGTTCTCCATCACATAGGAGACACCTGACGGTGAGCGCAGGTTGTCCTCGAGCACCCGGAAGTTGCCCTGCTCATCGCGGATCAGGTCGATGCCCGCGACGTGGATCCGCACGCCGTTAGGCGGAACGATGCCCGCCGCTTCGCGGTGGAAGTGCTCGCAGGAGGTGACGAGCCTGCGCGGGATGACGCCGTCACGCAGGATCTCCTGTTCGCCGTAGATGTCGTCGAGGTACATCTCCAGCGCTTTGACGCGTTGCCGGATGCCCTTCTCCAGGCGCGACCACTCGGCCGCTGAGATGACCCGCGGCACCAGATCCAGCGGGAAGGGGCGCTCCTGCCCGGACAGCGAGAACGTAATGCCCTGGTCGATGAAGGCCCGGCCGAGCGCGTCGCTGCGGGCTTCCAGCTCGGAGGCGTCCGACGGCGCGAGTTCGGCGTAGATCCCCTTGTACGGCGCCCGCACGTTGCCCTGCGCGTCGAACATCTCGTCGAACGCTTCAGAGTAGCTGCCCAGCTGGTTGTAGCCATCGAAGATCCCGGTGTGGCGACCGTGGCGGCGACCGTTCGTGCGAGCGGATTTGGCGCTCTCAGCAGGCAATGTACGAAGGCTCACCGTTGACATGGTGCACCACTCGCCTCGTTTGCGCAGGCCAGCGGCTTCCGAATGTTGGCCACTTTGGGGATTTACCCTCTGCGCTGGTAATCTGAACTCTCGCTGCCCGCCCGGCGGGCGCCCGAGAGCTTTGCAAACCCCAACTCAGATTTACGAAGGAACTAGCGCGTGGCCAACATCAAGTCGAAGGTAAAGCGCATCAAGACCAACGAGGCTGCCCGACTGCGCAACCAGTCGGTGAAGTCGTCGCTGCGCACGGCCATTCGCTCGTTCCGTGAGGCCGCCGAGGCCGGTGACAAGGAGAAGGCCGGCGACCTGCTCGTCGCCACCACCCGCAAGCTGGACAAGGCGGCCAGCAAGGGCGTCATCCACAAGAACCAGGCGGCGAACAAGAAGTCCGCGCTGACCCGCGTCTTCAACAAGCTCTGAGCCGGTTCACTCGCTGACGAGTTCAGCCACTTTCCGCACCGCGGTTTCCAGCGCGTAGTCGGCATCGGCTGCCGCGCCCTTGACGTCCGCATTGAGCGTCGCCACCAGCTGCATGGCCGTCGCCACCGATTCCCGCGACCACCGTCGCGCCTGTTTCTGCGCCTTCTGCACCCGCCACGGCGGCATGCCCAACTCGGAGGCGAGCCGGTAGGGGTCACCTGACAGCGGGCCGACCCGGGCGATCGTGTGCACCGCTTCGGCGAGCGCGTCGGCGAGCACCACCTGCGGCTCCCCGCTCATCATCGCCCACCGCAGCGCCTCGGCAGCGCCTGCCACGTCACCGACCACCGCCTTGTCGGCGATGTCGAAGCCCTTCACCTCGGCCTTGCCGCTGTAGTAGCGCCGGACCGCGGCCGCATCGACGGCGCCGCCGGTGTCGGCGACCAGCTGCGAACAGACCGACGCGAGCTCCCTGATGTCGGAACCCACCGCGTCCAGCACGGCGGTGACCGTGTCGTCGGAGACCTTGACCTTCAGCGCGCGGAACTCCCCGCGCACGAAGTCGGCGCGCTCGCCGGCCTTGGTGATCTTGGCGCACGGGTGCACCTTCGCGCCGAGATTCTTCAGCTGGCCCGCGAGCGCCTTGGCGCGGCCGCCGCCGGAGTGCACGACGACCAGCAGCGTGCCGTGGGGCAGGTCGGCCGCCGCGGACTCGATGAGGGCCACTGCGTCCTTGCCCGCTTCGGCGGCGGACTCCAGCACGACGACACGCTGGTCGGCGAACAGCGACGGGCTCAACAACTCGGCCAGTTCGGACGTGCTGACCTCGCCTGCGCGCATGCGGTTCACCGGGACGTCGGCGTTTCCGGCCTGCTTGCGCGCCGCACGCAGAACGGCGGAGACGGCGCGCTCGACGAGAAGTTCCTCATCCCCGAGGACCAGGTGCAAGCCGGGGACCGATTCGCTCATGGTCCGATCGTGTCATGCGGCAACGACAGTCGGCGTCGGCACCGCCGTGCGAGAACCACGACCGCGATCCCGGCCACGGCGACGATGACGGCACCGGGCGCGCCCGCAGGCAGTGCGACCGACGCACCGGGGACGCGTGCCGACAGTCGCGCGACGTTCACCAGCCACCACAGTTCGGGTCCGGTGAATCGGATCAGCAGGCCCGCACCCGCGGGCCACAGCACGGCAAGCGCCGCGGCCGCGGTGCCGAGGACCGTGATCGGCGCGATGACGACGGCCGCCGCGAGGTTGGCGATCACCGCCACGACGCTGAACGTGCCGGAGATGGCGGCGACCAGTGGCGCCGTGACGAGTTGCGCTGCCACAGCGACACTCACCGCGTCGGCCAACGGTTTGGGCCAGCCCCTGGCGACCATGCGCTGCGACCACGCCGGCGCGATGACAACCAGCGCCGCCGTCGCCACCACCGACAATGCGAAGCCCAGATCCACCGCGAGTTCCGGCGCGGCGATCATCAGCACGATGACGGCGGCCGACAGCGCAGGAATCGCCTGCTTGCGGCGGTGCGTGACGAGGGCCAGCAGCGTGATGGCGGCCATCACCGCTGCGCGCAGGACGCTCGCCGACGGCTGCACGACGACGACGAACCCCGCCAGCGCGACCGCCGCCAACGCGACCGCGACGCGGGGACCGACCAACCCCGCCGCCAGCAGCACCGCCCCGCAGACGATGGTCACGTTCGCACCCGAGACCGCCGTCAGATGTGTCAGCCCCGAAGTGCGGAACTGCGCGGTGGTGTCGGCCGACACCGCAGAGGTGTCGCCGAGCACGAGCGCAGGCAGCATCGCCGCCTGATCGGGCGGAAGCGCGGTGCGCGCCGTGGCGGCGAACGCCTCGCGGACGCGGTGCCCCGCCCGCTGGATCAGTGCCGCCTCGCCGAGACGCGGCCGTCCCGTCGCCGACAATGTGGCGACCGTGAGATCGCGTCTCTTCGGCCGCGATATCCGCGCATCGAACGCCGCGGGCTGACCCACCGTCAGCTCGGCGAAGCCGGCGGTCGACGCGAAAACCACCACGCGGCCCGACATTTCGATGTCGTCGGCGGCCAGCAGGGAGGCGCGGAACATCAACCTCCCGCCACCGACCACCCGGGGCGTCTCACTCGGTGTAACGATGACGGAGCCGACAAGGCCGTACCGCGCGACGAGAGGATGGTCGGTGATCTGGTCGACGCGCAATAGCACGGCGATCGCGAAACCCAGGCCCGTCATCGCGAGCGCGGCGATGCCCGCCGTTGTCACACCCGCGCCGTCGTGTGCCGGCCCCGCTCGTCTTCCCCACCACGCCGCCACTCCCACCGCGGCACTCACGGTCAGTGCCGTCGCGGCGACACCGATGGCCGACCACAGGATTCCCGCGGCCGTGACCGCCCAGCACGTCAGGGCTGCGGGCACGAGACGAACGTCGAGGCGGGTCTCGCGACCGTCGACGGTGTTCACACATGGACCTGGGCACGCAGCTTCTCCAACCGCGCTGGACCGATACCGTCGACCTCGGCGAGTTGGTCGACGCTGGTGAACGACCCGTTTACGGTGCGCCACGCGACGATTGCGGCGGCGGTCACCGGCCCGACTCCGGGCAGGGCGTCGAGTTGCTCTTCGGTCGCGGAGTTCAGGTCGATGGGGCCGTCGGGCGCCGATGTGCCGTCGGCGGCCGCTGGGGTGTCCGGCGACTGAGCTGACGTCGGCTCCGACGCCACCGAACTGCCCATCGTCGTCGGCTCCCCCGGCGGCGCGGCGATGCCGACGATGATCTGTTCACCGTCTGCGACGCGGCGGGCCATATTCAGCCCGATCAGGTCGGCGCCGTCGAGCGCACCTCCTGCGGCGCTGACCGCATCGGCGATACGCGCACCCGATGACAGGGTCACCAACCCGGGCTTGTGTACGAGTCCGACCACGCTCACGATGACCGGTCCCTCGGGTGCGGGGGTCGACGGAGTCGGTTGCGCTGTCGAAACCATTTCCACCGGAGGCAGTTTCGCGGACACGACAGGCGGGGTCTTGTCCCGGACCAGGGTCAAGACGGTGACGAGCACGGCCACCACACCGACGACGCCGAGTGCGATCGCGCCCGCACGCCCCGGGTCGGCACGTGCCGCTGCCAGCCAACCGCCCGACTCCGTCGCGTTGGTATCGGGCAGCCACCGCGACAGTGCGGCGTCGGAGTTGTCCTCCTCGCCGTCGGTCTGGGATTCCGCACCGACCTCGCCGCCAAGCCTGCGGTGGAGACGCTCGGTGGGCAGTTCGGTTCTCATGTGCCCGACGCTAGATGTGGCCGGCGACCGTATGCGCCCGACGAGCGGCCGATCTGCGCAGGTTGTGGATGAAGTCGGCACTGTGGACAACCGGCGAATGGGCAGGGCCCTCCCCGACGTTGACCGCGTCGGGGAGGGCCTCGATTGGAGGGGGATTATTCAGTTGTGGGCTTACCGGGCTTACTGGTTGAACATCGCCAGGCGGCCGATCCCGTGGTGGTACCACCAGCCGGGGATTGCGTCGGGCGCCGGCTTGGCGTGGGTGTCGGGCGAGGTGACGATCGAGGCGTCCGGGCCGTTCTGGGTCACAGTCGTGGCGGCGCCGGCCATACCCGCGAAGCCGAGGGCTGCTCCGGCGAGGACGCCTGCTGAGACGATCGGGAGGGCGAGGTAGCGTGCGATGTTGGCGTTCATGATGAATCTCCTTGTGTGAGTTCGTTTTTCAGTTCTCCCGCCGGTTGATTTCCGGCGATGAGATAACTGTGCCTCGTCAGCGTGGAGATGTATGTCGGCCAACCGGTCGGCAAGACGGATGAACCGGGTGTCCTCCGATTGGGGGACTTAGCCGCCGAGGACGGCATCGATATGCGTGGCCCTCAGCCGCCCCAGCCGTCGCTTCGCCAGCACACCCAGTCGATCTCGACGAGGGCCCCGACAGCCAGACCGGTGGTGCCGACGCATGTGCGGCTCGGCAGCCGGTCGGGAAACCAGCGGGCGTAGGCGGCATTGAATTCCTCGTAGTCGTCCCAGTTGAGCAGGAAAGCGCGCACCGAAACGACATCGGCCAGTCCCCCGCCGCACAACTCGGTCACCCGCAGCAGATTGCCCAGAACTTGTTCGGTCTGGGTCGCCACATCGTCGCCGACAACCGCACCCGTCACGTCGGTGGGCATCTGTCCCGTGACATACAGCGTCGGACCCGCGGCCGTGGCGTGTGAGAACGGCGCCACGCCCGGCGGAACGCCGTCGTCAGGGGTGAACGTGAACGCGCGGATTCCGCCGGTACTCATCGATGTCGATCATGGCATCGAACTATGGTCTTGGACCATGACAACACCTGACCGGCCCATCCGGGTGATCCAGTGGACGACGGGAAACATCGGCAAGCGTTCGCTACACGCCATCATCGGCAGGCCCGATATGGAGTTGGTCGGGGTGTATGCGCACGGCGCCGACAAGGTCGGGGTGGACGCCGCCGAGTTGGCGGGCTGGCCCGAGCCGACCGGGGTGACCGCCACCAACGACATCGATGCGTTGATGGCGCTGGAGCCAGATGCGTGTTGTTACAACCCGTTGTGGCCCAACATCGATGAGCTCACCGCGTTGTTGGAGGCCGGTGTCAACGTGTGTTCCAGTGCCGCCTGGATCACCGGCGGCAAGCAGACGCCCGAGGACCTGGACCGCATCCGAAAGGCCTGCGAGAAAGGCGGTTCGACCATCTTCGGCAGCGGCGCCCACCCGGGCATGACGAACATGGTCGGCATGGTGCTGAGCGGATCGTGCGAGCGGGTGGACGAGATCAGGATCACCGAGTCGGTCGACTGCTCCACCTACGAGTCTGCGGGAACACAGACGGCCATGGGCTTTTCCCAGGACCCCGACACCCCGGGCCTGGCCGAGAGCGTGCGCCGGGAAAGCGAGGTCTTCGCGGAGTCGGCGGCGATGATGGCCGACGCGATCGGCGCCAAGCTCGACCGGATGACGTTCGACGTCACCTTCACCCCCGCCACCGGGGACACCGATCTGGGCTTCATGCAGATCCCGAAGGACACGGTCGCCGGCGTGATGGGTTACCACCGCGGCTGGGTCGGCGACAAGAACGTCGTCAGCGTCGGATTCAACTGGGTGATGGGCGATCACGTGACACCACCCAAGCCGCTCGAGCACGGGCATGTCATCCAGGTGTTCGGGCTTCCGAATATGCGTACGGTCCTGCACTGTCTGCCCCCGAAGGATTGGACCGAGCCCGGCTTCATGGGGCTGGGCATGATCTACACCGCGCTGCCGGTGACCAATGCGGTGCCCGCGGTCGTCGCGGCCGCGCCGGGAATCGTGACGCTGAAAGACCTGCCGCCGGTCACCGGAAGGTTCGCCGGGTAGATGTAGGCGTTGACTCTGCGCACAGGGCGCACACCAGCGAGCCATCGCCGCCGTACGCGCAGAGTCAACGTCCGGCACACAGCCACTCAGCCCAGACCGGGTGGCTGGGCTGAGTTGTGTTGTGAGCGTTGGCGAATCAGAACGGGAAGTCGAAGGCGTCCGAGGCTTGCTGCATCTGCTCGTTGAACTGCTTCGAGATCTGATCGGCCTGTTCCTGCGTCAATCCACCATTCGGCGGATTCGTCGTGCCGCCACCGGCAGGCGGGGTCGTGGTGCCGCCGCCCTTGCCACCGGCAGGCGGGGTCGTCGTGCCGCCGTCCTTACCGCCACCGGGCGTCGTGCCGCCATCCTTGCCGCCACCGGGCGTGGTGCCACCGTCCTTGCCGCCACCGGGCGTGGTGCCACCGTCCTTGCCGCCACCGGGCGTGGTGCCACCGTCCTTGCCGCCACCGGGCGTGGTGCCACCGCCCTTGTTGGTGTCGTCCTTCTTGCCGGTGTCCGTGCCGGTCGTACCGGTGGTGCCGGTCGTACCGGTCGTACCGGTCGTACCCGTCGAGCCGGTCGTACCGGTGGTGCCGGTGGTCGCTGGCGTTCCTATTCCTGTGGTCGCAGGAGCCGGACGCGGTGCAGGTGCGGGGTTGCCGGCGTTCGAGTTCGGGGCCGACGGGGTGAAGACGCGGACGGGGCCGGGGTTGTTGACGACGACCGGGGAAGCCGGGTCGTCGTTGGTGTTCAGCCCGGGGATGCTGATCTCCGACGGGATGTTGAGGACCGTCGACGGCTGCGAGGCCGCGGTGGGCTCGGGCTCCGACGAGTTCATCAGGTAGAAACCGCCGAAGGCGGCGGCGCCGACGACCGCGATGCCCGCGATCATCAGCAGGCCGCTGTTGGCCGATGAAGACTGGGCGACCGGCGCCGCGACGGGCATCGGCTGCATCTGCGGCATCGGGGCGTAGCCGTACCCGTTGTGCTGGGGGCCGTAGTTCTGGTGCTGGGGGTAGTTGTTCATGACTGTCTCCTGTGGTCCGAAGTGGCCCCTTGCGGCCGCTTTCACAGGTAGGAGCGATGGCCCCGGATCAGTCGCACACTTTTTCCGACATTTTTCGAGAAATTTCTTCGTGGCCGGATCCGCGCAGGTCAGCGGCGTGATCAGAACGTGGTCGACGTTTCGTCGACCTCGACGCACACGCCAACCGCGCCCGAACCGACGTGGACGGCGAGCACCGGACCCATATCCGTCACCGCAGGCGGCCCGATCTGCGGCAGCCGGACGCTGAGCGTTTTGGCGATGTCGTCGGCCGTATCGGGGTTGTCGACGTGATGGACGGCGATCCGCGCCCCGCCGTTGCCCACCACCTCGGCGACCTGATCGATCATCGACGCGTGGGCCTTGGTGGCGGTCCGGATCCGCTGGCCGAGCACCAGCCTGCCGTCGACATCCAGGCACAGCAGCGGCTTCAGCGACAACGCCGACCCCAGAAGCGATGCGCCGCGACGGATCCGGCCGCTGCGCCGCAGGTTGTCGAGTCGATGCACGACGATGAACGCGTGACCGCGCGAAGCGGCCGAACGCGCCGCCGCCTCGACGGCATCGAGGTCCGCACCCGCCGCGGCTTCCTGCGCGGCAGCCAATGCGACGAACCCGACACCCATGGCCGCCGACCTCGAGTTGACCACCCGCACGGCTGGGCCGAACTCCCGTGCCGTCGCGGCTGCCGAACTGTAGGTGCTCGAAAGCGCGGCCGAGATGTGCACGGCCACCACCCCGTCGCCGCCGCTGTGCTTCAGCGCTTCGCGGTAGGCGTCGGCCAGTTCGGCAGGCGTCGCGCCCGCAGTGGTGGCGTGGCGCTGATGGACATCGGCGGGCACCTCGTCGACGCCGTCACGGAAATCTGCGCCGTCCAGAAGCACATGCAGCGGAACCTGGCGAATACCGAAGCGCTGCAGCTCCTCGGATGACAGACGCGACGACGAATCGGTGACGACGACGACGGCCATCTCAGGGCGCGTCCTCTTGGGTCACACCCGCTTCCTGCAATCCCTTCAACATCAGCTCGGCAACCCCCTGGTGGGCTTCGAAGTTCCAGTGGATACCGTCGGGATTGCCTCGTCTGCTGAAGATGTGCTCGGCGACGGCGGCCTTCAGATCGACCAACGGAACGCCGTGTTGCTCCGCCCATTCGGTGATCGCCTTGACGGTGCCAGCTCTGCCGTGGTGCGCCTTACCGTAGGTTTCCGCGACGTGCACCGACGGTAGCGACGCCACGATCGGGATCCCCGGCCGGTTGAAATCGATTGCGCCACGCGTCATCTCCAGATACTCGACGGACACATGCGGCGGCAGTGCCGAGCGCGAAATCGGAGACAGCCGCGGTTGCATCCACCCGTATCCGTCCCTGACCCAGCGGCGCAGCCATCCGGGGCGGATGTAGCGGATCGATTCGCGCAGCACGGTGGGCAGCGGCGAGGGTAACGAGTCCATCCCGCAGGTCGCGAAGATGACGGCGCCCGCCCGGGGTAGCGCGGCCCAGGCACGCGGATCCTGCGTCGCCGCCCACCACACGTCTCGGCACGTCCAGCCGATCCTACCGATCAGCTCGACATCCCAGCCGAGTTGGGCGCCAACGATATTGGGCCAGATACGCGGATCGTCTGCGGGCAGGCCCCCGGTCGGCCCGTAGTACGACAGCGAGTCACAGAAGACGAGCAGTGTCCGACGCTCAGAGGACATCGTTGGCGACCTGTGCCGAGGCGTTCCAGACGTCCAGACGGAACCGGATGTCGTCGAACGCGTCGTCGTCCTCGGAATGCCCGGAAAGCTGTACCCAGCTGGCATTGCCCATGCCGCCGAGCGCAGGCCAGTTGTCCACCGGAAGCTTCAGCAGCGCGGCCGTCAGCGCGGCGATCAGCCCGCCATGCGCGACCAGCACCACCGGCCGATCCGGTTCGTCTGTCCCCCAGTCCGATTGCGCGGCGACGAGTTCTTCGACCAGCGGCACCGAACGCTTCGCCACGTCGACGCGGCTCTCCCCGCCGTGAGGCGCCCACCGCGCGTCATTGCGCCACGCCAGCCGCGCACCGGGCCACGCGGCATCCACCTCGAGATGCGTCAGGTCCTGCCAGTCGCCGAGATGCGTTTCGCGCAACCGGATGTCGGAGCGCACCGGCAGCCCTGCGCGCTCACCTAGCACCGTCGCGGTGTCCCAGGCACGCCGCAGGTCGGAGGAGATCACCGCCAGCGGTTGGCGTTTGGCCAGCACCTCGGCGGCGCCCACCGCCTGCTCGCGACCGAGTTCGCTGAGGTCGGTATCGAGCTGGCCCTGCATACGGCTGCCCGCGTTGTACTCGGTCTGACCGTGTCGCAGCATCACCAGCCTGCGGATCCTCACGACTCCGCCTCCAGGTCCACCGGAATCGCCGGGCAGTCTCGCCAAAGCCGGTCCAGCGCATAGAAATTGCGCTCGTCCTGATGCTGGATGTGCACGACGATGTCGACGTAGTCGAGCAACGTCCAGCGGCCCTCGCGGGCACCTTCGCGGCGGGCAGGCTTGTAGCCGGCCAGCCGCATCTTCTCTTCGACCTCGTCGACGATCGCGTTGACCTGACGCTCGTTCGACGCCGACGCGATGACAAAGCAATCGGTGATCACCAGTTGGCCGGATACATCGATGACGACGACGTCGTCGGCCAGCTTCGAGGACGCCGCGCGCGCGGCGACCGTCGCCATGTTGACGGCTTCTTCGGAAGCACTCACTTCGGCTGCTCCTGGATGGCGAGGGCGTGCGGACGGTAGAGCTTGCGCTTCGACACGTACTGCACGACGCCGTCGGGCACGAGATACCAGATCGGCCTGCCGTCGGCGGCGCGTTTGCGGCAGTCGGTCGACGAGATCGACAGGGCGGGCACCTCGACCAGTGTCAGCGCGTCGTCGGGCAACTCCTTGAGTGCCTTCTGGATGTGCGTGCCGTCGAGTTCATAGCCCGGCCTGCTGACGCCGACGAACCTGGCGAGCGAGAACATCTCCTCCCAGTCTTGCCACGTCAGGATGGAGGCCAGCGCGTCGGCGCCGGTGATGAAGTAGAGATCGGCGTCGGGGTTGAGCGCCTGCAGGTCGCGCAGGGTGTCGCGGGTGTAGGTCGGGCCGCCCCTGTCGATGTCCACCCGGCTGACCGAGAACCGCGGATTGGAGGCGGTCGCGATGACCGTCATCAGATAGCGGTCCTCGGCGGGCGTGACGTTGCGGTTCTTCTGCCACGGCTGAGCCGTCGGCACGAACAGCACTTCGTCCAGATCGAACAGGTCGGCGACCTCGCTGGCGGCGACGAGGTGACCGTTGTGGACGGGATCGAAAGTCCCGCCCATCACGCCCAGCCTGCGTCGAGTTGCCACGTTCAGGCAGCTTACGGCAGTGGCACCGGCTGTCAGACCGACGAGAGCCGATGCGAGCCGAGTAGCTCGGATACCTCGAACGAAGCGCGGTCGGCGCGGTATACGTCGCGGGCGTACTCGACGCACCTGCCGGTGCTGTCCTCGGTGCGGCGGGTCAGCAGGGTGCCCGCAGACCCGGCGCGCACGCCGAGCTGGGCGCTGGACGCATCGTCGAGCACGATCGACTCGAGCACCGCCGTGGAGCGCGCGAGGTCGATGCCGTAGCGGCTCCGCAGAATTGCCCACAGCGAACCGTCGTCGGTTCCATCGAGGATGCCCGGCGTCAGATCGGCCGGCAGGAAGGTCGTCTCGAGCGCGAACGGGACGTCATCGACGGTGCGCAGCCGGTGAAACACGTTGACCATTGCGTCGTCGTCGAGATCGAGCGCGATGCGGACCGCGGGGGTCGGGTGCTGGTGTTCGGCCCACAGCAACCGCGCCGCAGGTCGGCGGCCGAGCCGGGAGACCTCTTCGGAGAAGCTGCCGATGTGGAACCTGACCCGAGGCTCGGCGACGAACGTCCCGCGCGGCGGCTTGCGGTAAACCACCCCCTCGCTTTCCAGCAGCGACAGCGCCTGTCTCGCGGTCATGCGGCTGACCCCGTGCTGTTCGGCCAGCTCACGCTCGGACGGCAACAGGGTGTGCGGTCCCATCTGCTCGGTTGCGATGTGGTCGCGCACCAGCGCCGCGATGGCGATATAGCGCGGGGTGGGCGGCGGCCCGCCCTTGGTTGCCTGATTCCTGGCGCCGCGGGGCATGTTTGCAGACTAGCCGGGGTCCCAAACCACCTGGTCTAGGCCAGGTGGTTTGTAAACGTTTTGTGATCGGCCCCGGTTGCGCTTGACGGTGGCGCGCGCCACACCCATACTACGGTTCGACCACATGGTCTATACCAACTCTCTGGGATGGAGAACCGCATGACCACCCCCGACCCCACCGTCAACGGCGACGCCGCTGACCTTGCGAAGTTCGGTTACACGCAGTCCATGGAGCGGCGCACCGGACGCTTTGCGTCGTTCGCAGTGGCGTTCGCGTTCGTGTCCATCGCCACCGGCATCTTCACCACGTACGGGTCGGTGCTGAACTCGTCGGGGCCCATGGGCATCTGGACGTGGCCCATCGCCACCCTCGGCCAGTTGGCCGTCGCGTTCGTCCTCGGTGCACTCGCCGCGCGGATCCCGGTGACCGGCTACCACTACCAATGGATGTCTCGGCTCGCCAATCCGGTGCTCGGCTGGATCCTCGGATGGATCTCGTTCACCTTCCTGGCCATCGTGGTGGTCGCGGTGGACTACACCATCGCGTCGACGATCTTCCCGGTGCTGCTGAACTACGAGGGCACCGCGACGATCGCGTGGCTGGTGACCGGCCTGGTGCTTCTGCTGCAGGCGTTGCTGGTCGGGTTCTCGACGCCGTGGGCCGAACGGGTCAACAACGCCTTCGTCTCGCTGGAGCTGATCGGCATGGTGACGCTGACGGTGCTGCTGCTGATCGTGGCCGCCGTGCGTGGGCAATCCGACGTGTCGAACCTGTTCAGCCTCGGCGCGATCCCTTCGGAGGGCTACTGGAACTTCGGCGACCTGACCACCGCGGGCCCGTGGATGCTCGGCTTCCTGCTCGGCGCGTTCACGATCGTCGGCTTCGAGTCGGCGGCCAACCTCGCCGAGGAGACCAACGACCCCGAACGCGTTGTGCCCCGCGCGATGTGGCAGGCGGTGCTGGCTTCCGGCGTGCTCGGCTTCCTCTTCATCATCGCCGTGACGCTGGCCGCCGGTGATCCCGTCGCGCTCGCCGAGTCCGGCACGCCCATCGCCGACGTCATCGACAACACACTGGGTTCGGCGGTGGCCACCCTCCTGCTGCTGATGGTGGTGCTCGCGATCTTCGCGTGCGGTCTGGTGATCATGATCACCGGTGTCCGGCTGACGTGGGCGATGTCGCGCGACGAGCGCTTCCCCGGCTGGCAGCAGTGGAGCCAGATCTCGCCGAAGTTCCACACCCCGCTGAAGGCCACCATCCTGTATGTCGTTCTCGCCGAGCTGATCCTGGCGATCTTCTCGCACTCGGAAACGGCGCTGTTCACGTTGTTCGGCGCTGCGACGCTGCTTCCGGCGGTGATGTACGCGTCGACGGTGGTGCTCTACCTGATCAAGCGCAAGTCGCTGCCGGTGAGCGACAAGTTCAACCTCGGTGCCTGGGAGATACCGGTCCTGGTGGTCGCCGTCGTGTGGCTGGTCTTCGAGCTCGCGCTGTTCAGGGACTCGAGTTTCAAGCAGGCCTGGGCATACGTCATCGTGATGTTGTTGATCGGCGCCTGCTATCTGGCCTATCTGCTTGTCACCCGCGGCAAGAGCGGGCTGACCATGCCGGGTATGGCCTCGATCGACGCCGAATTGGACGCTGAGGCGGCAAGGGACTGACCATGCATCACTACCTGGCGATCGACCAGGGGACTTCGGGTACGAAGGCCATCGTGGTCGACGACGCCGGGCAGGTCGTCTCGATCGCCGAGGTCGCCGTGCGGCCGGAATACCTGGCCGCCGGCGGCGTCGAGCAGGATCCGGAGGCGCTGCTCGACTCGGTCGTCAGCGCAGGCCGGAAAGCGCTGGCGCAGGCGGGTGTTCCCGTCGCCGCCGTCGCGCTGGCCAACCAGGGCGAAACCGTCCTCGCGTGGGACCGTCGCACCGGCGAGCCGCTGACACCTGCCGTGGTGTGGCAGGACCGTCGCGCCGAGTCCATCTGCGGCCCGCTGTCGGAGGCGGCGCCGATGGTGGCCCAGCGCACCGGCTTGGTGCTCGACCCGTACTTCTCTGCTCCGAAGATGGCGTGGATTCGGGCGAACATGACCACCGAGGGCGTCGTCACCACCACCGACACCTGGTTGATCCACCGATTGTGCGGTGCGTTCGTCACCGACGCCTCGACGGCCAGCCGATCGCTGCTGCTCTCGCTGGACTCCGTCGAGTGGGATGACGAGTTGGTCGGCCTGTTCGGGTTGACCGGCGAGGCGCTTCCGGAAATCGTCGGCTGCGACCAGATCGTCGGCAGCACTTCGGTTTTCGGGCCGACCATTCCCGTCGCCGGTCTGATCGTCGACCAGCAGGCCGCGCTGCTGGCCGAAAGCTGCCTCGAACCCGGTGATGCCAAGTGCACGTACGGGACGGGCGCGTTCCTTCTCGCACAGCTGGGTTCGAAGCCGACGCGGTCGCAGTCGGGGCTCACCACATCGGTGGCGTGGCGGCTGCGCGACCGCACCTCCTACTGTGTCGACGGTCAGGTCTACACCGCCGCATCGGCGGTGCGTTGGGCCGTCGACCTCGGGCTGGTGCCCGCCGCAGACCAAATCGACTCAGCCGCAGCCGAATCCAGCGACGGCGTGCTCTGCGTACCCGCGCTTGCCGGGCTCGCCGCGCCGTGGTGGGACTCCGCGGCCGCGGCATCGTTCACCGGGATGACGCTGGCCAGTGGTCGCGGCCAACTGGTGCGCGCACTGCTGGAAGGCATCGCCGCTCAGGTCGCAGCGCTCGCCGACCTCGTCGCGACCGATCTTGCGCAGCCGTTGACCCGGTTGCGGGTCGACGGCGGGCTGACGCAGTCCGCGGTGCTCATGCAGGCCCAGGCCGACCTGGCCCGCATCCCCGTCGACATCTATCCGTCGTTGCACGCCACCGCACTCGGCGCCGCGGCGTGCGCGCGGGTTGCGCTGGACCGCGACCTCGACATCGCAGATGCCGTCGGCACCTGGACACCCGACCACACGTATGAACCGGCCTGGTCCGCCGACCGGGCCGAAGAGTTCATGTCGCAGTGGATGCGCGCCGCGGAATCCGTTCGGGCGCAGAAGGAGACGACGGCCACATGACCGCGCCCACCGACGTCAGCGACGTCATCGTGATCGGCGCGGGCATCGTCGGTTGCGCCATCGCGCGCGCTCTCGCGGGCACGAACCTCGCGGTCACCCTGGTCGAAGCGCGGGCCGACGTCGGCGACGGCACCAGCAAGGCGAACACCGCCTTGCTGCACACCGGATACGACGCCACGCCGGGCACCCTCGAATCGCGATTGGTGGCCCGCGGCTACGACCTGCTGGGCGAATACGCCGAGCAGACCGGAATCCCGGTCGAGCGCACCGGGGCCCTGCTGGTGGCGTGGACGCAGGAGGAACTCAATGCGCTGCCCGCCCTGAAGGAGAAGGCCGAACAGAACTTCTACCACCGCTGCGAGATCGTCGACGCCGACGAGGTGTACCGGCGGGTGCCCGACCTCGGCTCCGGCGTACTCGGCGGGCTGACCGTGCCCGGCGAGTCGATCATCTGCACGTGGACGACGAACCTCGCGCTGGCCACCGATGCCGTCGCGCGCGGCGCGCGGTTGATGCGCGGCGCCCGCGTCACCGGGGCCACGGTCGGTGACGACCACACCACGCTGCAGACCACCCGCGGCGAGGTGTCCGGACGATGGGTCATCAACGCGGCGGGATTGGGCGCCGACTACGTCGACAACGAATTCGGCCGTGACCGCTTCACCGTCATTCCGCGACGCGGCGAGTTGTTGGTGTTCGACAAGCTGACCCGGCCGATGGTGCCGTGCATCGTGCTGGCCGTGCCGTCGTCGCGCGGCAAAGGGGTGCTGGTCAGCCCGACCATCTACGGCAATGTGATGGTGGGTCCGACGTCGGAGAACCTCGAAGACCGCAGCGCGACAGGCACTTCGGAGGACGGCTTGGAGTTCTTGGTGTCCAAGGGCCGGGCGCTGATGCCGTCGCTGTTCGACGAGGAGATCACCGCAACCTACGCGGGCCTGCGCGCGGCCACCGAACACGACGATTACCTCATCGACGTCGATGCGCGGTCGCGCTACGTATTGGTCGGCGGAATCCGTTCCACCGGACTGACATCCGGAATGGCGATCGCCGAGTACGTCACCGGGCTGCTGGGCGAGGCCGGCCTCGACGTTGCCGAGCGGCCCGATCTGCCGCCTGCGCCGACGATGCCGAACCTCGGCGAGGCGTTCGTACGGCCGTACCAGGACGCCGAGCGCATCGCCGCCGACCCGGAGTACGGGCGCATCGTCTGCTTCTGCGAGCGGGTCACCGCAGGCGAGATCCGTGACGCGTTCACATCTGTTGTTCCGCCTGCCGATCTCGACGGTCTGCGCCGCCGAACCCGGGTGATGAACGGACGCTGCCAAGGCTTCTACTGCGGTGCGCACACCGCGGCACTGCTCGACGCGAACGGAGCCTCGCGATGACCGACCAGCACGTTGCCGTCGCGATCGTCGGAGGTGGACCGTCGGGTCTGACCGCCGCCACCGCGCTCGCCGGAGAGGTCGACGGCGAGGTGCTCGTCATCGAACGCGAGGCCGAGACCGGCGGAATACCCAGGCACAGCGACCATCCCGGCTACGGCATGCGCGACCTCAAACGGTTCATCTCGGGCCCGGCCTACGCCAGGCGACTCACGGCGATGGCCGACGACGCGGGTGCGACGCTGGAAACCGAGGCGATGGTCACCGGGTGGGCGGGCGAGCGGCGGCTGCAGATCACGTCACCGCGCGGGGTGCGCACCGTCACCGCCGATGCGGTGGTGCTGGCTACCGGCGCGCGGGAACGGCCGAGGCCCGCGCGGTTGGTGCCGGGCGATCGACCCGACGGGGTCTACACCACCGGGCAACTGCAGAACCTCGTGCACATCCACCACACCGACGTAGGTCGCCGTGCGCTGATCGTCGGCGCCGAACTCGTCAGCTGGTCGGCGGTCCTGACATTGCGCGAAGCGGGTTGCGCCACGGCCGGAATGGTCAGCGCCTATCCGCATTCGGAGGCGTACGCGGCCTTCCGTGTGCCGGGCCGGTTGCTCATGCGCGGGCCGGTGTTCACCCGCAGCCGCATCGTCCGTATCGACGGCAAGGACCGCGTGCGCGCGGCGATCGTCGAGAACATCGACACCGGCGAACGCACCACCGTCGCCTGCGACACGGTCGTGTTCACCGGCGACTGGATCCCCGACCACGAGCTGGCCCGCACCGGCGGCCTCGAGATGGACCCCGCTACGCGTGGACCGGTCGTCGACACCGGCCTGCGCACAAGCAGCCCGGGCGTATTCGCTGTCGGCAACCTGCTGCATCCGGTCGACACCGCCGACGGTGCGGCGCTCGACGGTCGGCACGTCGCGGCCGCGGTCAACAGTTGGCTCGAACGCCGCGACGAACCGCCCAAAGCCGTGCGCATCCGCACTGACGGTCCATTCAGATGGGTCGCGCCGCAACTGGTTTCCCCTGAGGGCGGTGTTGCGGCCCGCGGCGACTTGCTCTTCTGGGTCGACGAGTATCGACGGCTGCCGAAGCTGCGCGCCGTTCAGGACGGCAGGACACTTGCGATGAAGCGCACACCGTGGCCCGCCGCCCCCGGGCGGGTGTACCGCGCGCCGTGGTCGCTGGTCTCAGGCGCCGACCCGGCAGGCGGCGACGTCACGATCTCCTTCGCCTGACCTTCATTGCGCGAGCGGAGGAAGTTAGACAGGGAGCAGCGCGTCGATGACGCTGGCCAACTGCTTGGCTGACCGGCATTCGTGCATCGGGATGACTTCCTCGTAACGAGGCACTGCCGAGTCGCCGCTGCCCCACAGATGCCGCGGCTCGGGGTTCAGCCAGTGCGCGTGACGGCTCGCGTTGACCATGTGGGTCAGCAGGTCGGTCTCGGGATTGCGGTAGTTGTTGCGGCCGTCGCCGAGCACCAACAGCGAACTGCGCGGCGACAGCACGTTGGGGTACTTGTCCAGAAACGACACGAACGCGTGACCGTAATCGGAGTGGCCGTCGCGGGTGTACACGCCGGCCTCCCGGGTGATGCGCTGCACCGCGACGGCGAGGTCGGCGTCGGGACCGAACAGTTCGGTGACCTCGTCGGTGGTGTCGATGAACGCGAACACGCGCACGCGCGAGAACTGTTGGCGCAGCGCATGAACGAGCAGCAGCGTGAAGTGGCTGAACCCCGCGACCGAACCGGACACGTCGCACAGCACCACCAACTCCGGGCGGGCCGGATGCGGCTTCTTGAGCACCACATCGATGGGCACCCCTCCCGTCGACATCGACTTGCGCAGCGTCTTGCGCAGATCGATCTCCCCCGCCCGCGACCGACGCCGCCGCGCCGCGAGCCGGGTCGCCAGCGTGCGGGCCAACGGCGCCACCACGCGACGCATCTGGCGAAGCTGTTCACCGGATGCGCGCAGGAACTCGACGTTCTCCGCCAGTTGCGGGACGCCGTACATCTGCACGTGGTCGCGACCCAACTGCTCGGCCGTGCGCCGCTTCGTCTCGCCCTCGACCATCTTCCGCAGCTGCGCGATGCGTTGCGCGGCAAGCGCTTTGGCGATCTGCTCCTGCGTCGGCGTCGGCTCGTCGCCGTAGGGTGCGAGCAGCCCGGCCAACAACCGGCCCTCAAGGTCGTCGAGGTTCATCGCTTTGAGCGCCTGATACGACGAGTACGACGGGCCTCGGCTGGAGTTGTAGCGGCCGTAGGCCTCGACGATCTGCGCGATCATCGCGGCCAGCCGCTCATCCATGTTGGCCAGTTCTTCGTTGTCGGTGAGCATGTCGAGCAGCATCTGCCGCATCGCCTCGACATCCTCGGGCGGCAACTCGTCGGCACTCGACTCGTCGTCGTCCAGCACCGTCTTGGAGCCCAGGGCGGCCGGGAAGTACAGGTCGAACATGGCGTCGTAGGTGTCGCGATGGTCGGAGCGGCGCAGCACCGCGCATGCGATGCCCTCGCGTAGCGCCTCACGGTCACCGAGTCCGAGCACGCCCATCACCCGGCCTGCATCGACGGTTTCCGACGGGCCGACCGCGATCCCTTGTCCCCGAAGCGCTTCGACGAACTCGACGAGATGGCCGGGGATGCCGTGTGGGGCAAGCGGCTGCGGCGGGCGGGTGCGGCGGACGGCCATCGATGCTCTCCTAGTTGAGGCGGAGCTCTCCGCTTGCCTTGATCTGGTCGGACTGGTGCTTGAGCACCACGCCAAGCGTGGCCGCGATCAACTCGTCGTCGATGGTGTCCAGGCCGAGCGCCAGGATCGTGCGGCCCCAGTCGATGGTCTCGGCCACCGACGGCAGCTTCTTGAGCTGCATACCGCGCAGCACGCCGATGATGCGCACCAACTCCTCCGCGAGGTGGTCAGGCAGTTCGGGTACGCGCGACAACAGGATTCGGCGTTCGAGGTCTGGATCGGGGAAATCGATGTGCAGGAACAGGCAGCGGCGCTTCAGGGCCTCGGACAGCTCGCGGGTGGCGTTCGACGTCAGCAGGACGAACGGCGGCCGCTCGGCCTTGATCGTGCCGAGTTCGGGCACGGTGACCGCGAAATCGGACAGCACCTCCAGCAGCAGGCCCTCGATCTCGATGTCGGCCTTGTCGGTCTCGTCGATGAGCAGGACGGTCGGGTCGGTCCTGCGGATCGCCGTCAGCAGCGGCCGCGTCAGCAGGAACTCCTCGGAGAACACATCGGTCTTCGTCTGGTCCCAGTCGCCGTGGCCGGCCTGGATGCGCAGAATCTGCTTCGCGTGGTTCCACTCATACAACGCGCGCGCCTCGTCGACACCCTCGTAGCACTGCAGCCGCACCAGCCCGGAGCCCGTGCACTGCGCGACCGCGCGCGCCAGTTCGGTCTTGCCGACGCCGGCCGGGCCCTCGACCAGCAGCGGCTTACCGAGCCGGTCGGCGAGGAAAACGGCGGTGGCCGTTGCGGTGTCGGGCAGATAGCCGGTCTCGGCGAGCTTCTTCGCGACATCGTCGATGTCAGCGAACAGCGGCGCAGGGCGTGCGGGGACGCTCACGTATGTACTCCTATTAGGCAGGGCGGGTGTGGCCGTCTCCCCACACAATCCACTTGGTCGAGGTCAATTCGGGTAGGCCCATCGGTCCGCGGGCGTGCAGCTTCTGGGTGGAGATGCCGATTTCGGCGCCGAAGCCGAACTGCTCTCCGTCGGTGAACGCGGTCGATGCGTTCACCATGACCGCGGCGGAGTCGACGCGCTCGGTGAACCGTTGTGCGGCAGCCAGATCGGTGGTGACGATGGCGTCGGTGTGGCCGCTGCCGTACTCGTTGATGTGGTCGATCGCGGCGTCGAGGCCGTCTACGACCGCCAGCGCGATGTCCATCGACAGGAACTCCGCACGCAGCTCCTCCTCGGACGGGGCGGCGTGCACGGTCACACCGGCGTCCTGCAGCGCCGCCGTCAGCCGCGGCACCGCGCCGTCGGCGATGGCCTTGTCGATCAACACCGTTTCGGCCGCGTTGCAGACGCTGGGCCGACGCGTCTTGGCGTTGAGCAGGATGCGCTCGGCCACGTCGAGGTCGGCCCGCTCGTGGACGTAGACGTGACAGTTGCCGACGCCGGTCTCGATGGTCGGGACCTGCGCGTCGCGCACCACCGCTTCGATCAGGCCCGCTCCCCCGCGTGGGATCACCAGATCGACGAGGCCGCGGGCCTGGATCAGGTGGGTGACGCTGGCGCGGTCCTCGCTGGGCAGCAGCTGGACGGCGTCGGGATTGAAATTCTCGATGTCCAGGGCGTGGCGCAGCGCGGTGACGAGCGCATGGTTCGACCTCGCCGCCGACGAACTGCCCCGCAGCAGTGCCGCACTGCCCGCCTTCAGCGTCAGCCCGAACGCGTCGACGGTCACGTTTGGCCTGCCCTCATAAACCATTCCGATCACGCCGATCGGGACCCGCTGCTGGCGCAGCTGCAGACCGTTGGGCAGCGTCCGTCCGCGCAGCACGTCACCGATCGGGTCGGGCAGCCCGGCGACCTGTCGCAGCCCTTCGGCGATGGCGTCGATCCGCTGCGGGTTCAGCGCCAGCCGATCCAGCATGGCGTCCGAGGTGCCCGCGGCCTTGGCGGCGGCCAGATCCTCTTCGTTGGCCGCCAGCACGCGAGACTCCTCGCGCAGGACATTGTCGGCCGCGGCGTGCAGCGCGGAGTTCTTCGCCGCCGTGCTCAGCTTCGCTAGCTCGCGGGCGGCCACCCTGGCCCGCCGCGCGGCGGCGTGCACCTGTTCGCGCAAGCCGGGCGCCGATGGGGCTTGCAGACTCATCAGGCCAGCGTATCGGACCTGAACAGGAGCGCTAATCGGGGCGCTGGTCTAACTTTTACGACATGGCGGCGCAGGTATGCGTAGTGGGCAGCGTCAACATGGATCACCTCTTCACCGTCGACTCGCTGCCGCATCCCGGCGAGACGGTGATGGCGTCTTCGGTGCGCGTCGTTCCCGGCGGCAAGGGCGGCAATCAGGCGATCGCCGCGGCGCGGGCGGGAGCGGGCGTACAGATGGTCGCGGCGCTCGGCGACGACCCCGCGGGCGATCAACTGCGGGCCCATCTTCAGGCCAACGGCGTCGGCCTCGACGGCATCGTCGTCGTGCGAGAACCGAGCGGATCGGCCGTCATCGCCGTCGACGCCGCGGGCGAGAACACGATCGTCGTCGCACCGGGCGCCAACGCGCTGCTGACGATGGAGTCCAGTCAGGCGCAGGCGATCGTCTCCGACAGCGATGTGTTGCTGTTGCAGCTGGAGATTCCGGTCACCACGGCCATCGACGCCGCCCGCCTGGCCCGCGACAGCGGAACCGTGGTCATCGTCAACGCATCGCCGTCGGGGGCGGCGCCGCACGATCTGCTGCTGCTCGCCCAGGTCGCCGACGTCGTCGTCGTGAACGAGGCCGAGGCCCGCGACTGGCACTGGCCGGTCACGCATCTGGTGATCACCCGCGGCCGACGCGGCGCGAGCTACCTCGGCGAGGACGAACGGTTCGACGTACGCGCCCCCACCGTCAAGGCGGTCGACACCACCGGCGCGGGCGACGTCTTCGCCGGCGTGCTCGCCGCTGAGTGGTCGACGGGACACGAGCACGCGTTGCGGCGCGCATGCGCGGCGGGCGCTCTGGCCACCACCGTGCCGGGTGCGGGCGACTGCGCGCCGTTCGCCGAGGAAATTGACGGGGCGGTCGCCAGCCGGTAGGCGTATTGCCCATGTCGACAACCGAAACCGGTCCGCGTCCACCCGAGGGCGACTGGCTGGGCACGCACTTTCTGACCTTCCGGCGCGAGGGCCCGTTCGGGGTGTGCACGCTGGACCGGCCCGAGGCCCGCAACGCGATGACGCCCGCGATGTACTTCGGCATCAAGTACGCGATCGGCCTCGTCGAGGCCGATCCCGACCTGGCCGGTTTGCTGATCACCGGGACCGGCGACGTGTTCGCCCCCGGGGGCGATCTGGGCGGCGGCGGTGACGACAACTGGCTGACCTTCGGCGCCGCGCTCGGAATGGACGTCACGCCGTTCGAGAAGCTACGGCAGTCGACGAAGCCGGTGGTCTCCGCGGTCAACGGGCTGTGCCAGGGCGGCGGTCTGCAGATCGCGCTATGCAGCGACATGGCCGTGGTGAGCGACCGCGCGACGTTCCGGGTGCCGGAGTTGTTCCGCGGGATCGCCGACACGTACTACAGCCAGATGCTGGCGCGGCTCATCGGACCCGTACGCACCCGCGACCTGATGTTCACCGGCCGCACACTGACCGCCGCCGAGGCCGCGGACTGGGGCATGGTGTCGCGGGTGGTGCCGCACGAGGAGTTGATGGACACGGCCCGCGATGTGCTCGCACAGTGCTGCCGGACGGCTCCGGCGGCCAGGCGCGTGGTGAAGTCGAGCCTCGACAATTACCTGGGGCTGTTCGACCGCATCGGCATGCAGGCCAGCTACAGCGGCGACGAGGCCGTCGAGGGTTTCGTGGCCTTCAAGGAGCGGCGGTCGCCGAACTGGGTGCACCCCGACCTGCGGGTGGACGGCCGCATCTAGCGCCCCGCGAACGTTCCCTACCCGTTGAAAATTCGCGGGCGGAAAAGTCGACTGTACGGAACGTTCGCGGACGAATGGTTCAGCACTTGCTGAATACAGATTTTGATGTACTGTTCTGCGCATGCAGACGGTCACCCATAGCGACGCGCTGTCGCGGTTCGGATGCGCGCTGTCGGACCGGACCCGCGCCGAGATCCTGCTGATGCTGCGCGAGGCGCCCGGCTACCCGTCCGAACTCGCCGACAAGATCGGCGTGAGCCGCCAGATCCTGTCCAACCATCTGGCCTGCCTGCGCGGCTGCGGGCTGGTCGTGGCCGAACCGGAGGGCCGCCGCAGCCGCTACCGACTCGCCGACGAGCGCATCGGGCACGCGCTCGGTGACCTCGTCGGTCTGGTGTTGGCCGTCGACCCGGCGTGCTGCCCGGCGGCCGAGGTCGACCACTGCTGTTAGCGGAAGGAATCGTCATGCCTGTGGTCGCGCTCGCGTTGTTCACAGTTTTCGCGCTGCTCGGATTCGGTTGGCGCAGTTGGCTTCAGTACCGGCGCACCGGATCGACGGGGTTCCGCGGGGTCAGCGGACGCGTCGGCTCGATCGAGTGGTTCGCCGGCGTGGGCTTCATCGTGGCGATGGCGGCGGCGTTCTTCGCGCCCATCCTTCAGATGACGGGCGTCGTTGCGCCGCTGGGCTTCCTGCACGCGCCGTGGGTTCAATTCACCGGCATCGCGTTGGCAGTGGCCGGCATCGCCGCGACCGTCTACGCCCAAGTGGACATGGGTGACTCCTGGCGGATCGGCGTGGACCCCGGCGAGACGACGACGCTGGTGCGCAAAGGCGTCTTCGGGGTCGTGCGCAATCCGATCTTCACCGCGATGATCGTGTTCGGCCTCGGCATCGCGCTCGTGACCCCGAACATCGTGGCGCTCATCGGCTTCGCGCTGCTGGTGCTGACCATCGAGGTTCAGGTCCGTGTCGTCGAAGAGCCTTACCTGGCAACCAAACACGGCGATGTCTACCGCGCGTACACCGCAAGCGTCGGCCGCTTCGTTCCACGCGTCGGTCTGCGCTAGTCCTCAGCGCATAACATGACCGGATGCCCAGCGACACCGGTCCGCGGTTCGACCCCGCCACCCTGAGCGCGCACGCGGCCAGCAACAGGGCGATGTGGGAGAGCTACAGCGACGAGTACCAGGCCAAGCACGGTGGCGATCTGGCGGCAAGCGGCGGATTCGCATGGGGCACGACGCAGATCCCCGAGTCCGAACTGCGTGTCCTCGACGATGTCGCCGGTCGCGACATCCTCGAATTCGGTTGCGGCGCCGCGCAGTGGTCGATCGCCCTGGCTCAGCGCGGTGCACGGCCCGTCGGTCTGGATCTGTCGGAGCGGCAGCTGCAGCACGCCCGCAGGTTGATGGCCGAAGCGGGCGTCGATTTTCCGCTCGTCCACGCCAGCGCCGAGGCCGTTCCCCTGCCCGACGCGTCCTTCGATGTGGTGTTCTGCGACCACGGCGCAATGACTTTCGCCGACCCGTACCGGACCGTCCCCGAAGCGGCGCGCCTTCTGCGGCCGGGCGGGCTGTTCGCGTTCAACCATCATTCGCCGATCGAAACGATCTGCTGGCCGCTCGATGCGAACGAGGTCAGCGACCGGCTGGCGCTCGACTATTTCGGGATGCACGTTTTCGACGACGGTGAGGAAGTGTTCTTCAATCTGCCTTACGGCGAATGGATTCGGCTGTTCCGCGCAAACGGTTTCGTCGTCGAAGACCTGATCGAGCCGCAGGTCAAGGCCGACACCACCAGTTCCTATCGGTCGGCGGTGTCACTGGCATGGGCCCGACGCTGGCCTGCCGAGGAGATCTGGCGGCTGCGCAAGCCCTAGTCTTCGGGGACCTCGCGTTCGATCTCGTCCAGCCACGTCTTGGCCGACATGTCCGACGGCGCGCGCCAGTCACCGCGCGGCGACAGCGACCCACCGTGCGACACCTTGGGCCCGTTCGGCATCGCCGAGCGCTTGAACTGCGCGAACGAGTAATACCGCTGCACGAACACCTGCAGCCAATGCCGAATCTCCTTCAGCGAGAACGACGGCCGCTTGTCCTCGGGATACCCGGCGGGCCAGTCGCCCTGCTCGGGGTCATGCCAGGCGTGCCATGCCAGGAACGCCACCTTCGAGGGGCGGAAGCCGAACCGCAGTATCTGGAACAGTGAGAAATCCTGCAGCACATAGGGTCCGATCTTGGCCTCGCTGCTCTGAATCTCCTCGTCCTCACCCGTGGGTACCAGTTCCGGGCTGATCTCGGTGTCGAGCACGGAGGTCAGCACCTCGTTCACGGTGTCGTCGAACTGCTTCGACGAGACCACCCATCGAATCAGGTGCTGGATCAACGTCTTCGGGACGCCGCCGTTCACGTTGTAATGCGACATCTGGTCGCCGACACCGTAGGTGGACCAGCCGAGGGCGAGCTCGGACAGGTCACCGGTGCCGAGCACGATACCGCCGCGCTGGTTGGCGATCCGGAACAGGTAGTCGGTGCGCAGGCCGGCCTGAACGTTTTCGAAGGTGACGTCGTAGACCTTCTCGCCGCGCCCGAACGGGTGGTCCAACTCGCGCAGCATCAGTTCGGCCGTCGCTTTGATGTCGATCTCCTCGAACGTGACACCGAGCGCTTCTGCGAGCCGGATCGCGTTGCCCTTGGTTCGCTCACCGGTGGCGAAACCGGGCAGGGTGAACGCCAGGATGTCGCTGCGCGGGCGGCCTTCTCGATCCATCGCGCGGGCCGCCACGATCAGCGCATGGGTGGAGTCGAGGCCGCCCGAGACACCGATGACGACCTTCGGATAGTTCAGCGCGCGCAGGCGTTGCTCCAACCCCGCCACCTGAATGTTGTAGGCCTCGTAGCAGTCTTGTTCCAGCCGTTGGGGATCCGAGGGCACGAACGGGAATCGCTCGACCTCGCGCATCAGGCCGATGTCGCCGGCGGGCGGATCGAGCTCGAACTCGATGCGCCGGTATGAGTCCATGTCGATCTCGTGGTGTGCCCGGTTGTCGTCGAATGTGCCCATCCGCAGGCGTTCCGACCGCAGCAGCTCGAGATCGACATCGGCGACCGAACGCCGCGGCCCCTTCGGGAACCGCTCCGACATGGCTAGCTGCACGCCGTTCTCGTAGATCATCGTCTGGCCGTCCCACGCCAGATCCGTCGTCGACTCACCTTCACCCGCAGCGGCATACACGTATGCGGCAAGGCAGCGTGACGACGCCGAGCGCGCCAGCAGGCAGCGGTCCTCGGCGCGGCCGATCGTGATCGGGCTTCCGGACAGGTTCGCCAGCACCGTGGCACCGGCGAGCGCGGCCTCGGCACTCGGCGGTATCGGCACGAACATGTCCTCGCAGATCTCGACGTGCAGGACGAAGCCCGGCACGTCGGCGGCGGCGAACAAGAGGTCGGGACCGAACGGTACCTCTTCGGCCGCGCTGCCCCTGCCGATGCGGATGAGGCCGAATACGTCGTCGCCTGCCGCCATCTGCCGACGCTCGTAGAACTCCCGGTACGTGGGCAGGTATGACTTGGGTGCGACGCCGAGCACGCGACCGCGGTGGATGACCACGGCGGTGTTGTAGATGCGGTGCCGGTAGCGCAGCGGCGCGCCCACCACCAGCACCGGTAGCAGGTCGGCCGACGCCCCGACGACGTCGAGCAACGCATCCTCGACCGAGTCCAGCAGCGCGTCCTGCAGCAGGATGTCCTCGATGGAATAGCCGGACAGCGTGAGCTCGGGGAACACCGCAAGGCCGACACCGTCGTCGTGGCACTGCTGGGCCAACTCGAGCACGGCTGCGGCGTTGGTCTCGGGCTCGCCGATCGCGGTGTGCATCGTGCACGCGGCGACCCGGACAAACCCCTGGCCATAGGCGGAATAGAAGTCCATCACCTTCTATTGTCGCCCGTGAAGTGTCATAAACCTGTCACGGGGTATGAACGATTCGTGAGCGACACCGCTGTACTCGTCATCGACATGCTCAACAGCTACCAGCATGAGGACGCCGAGAAGCTGACGCCGAGCGTCGAAAAAGTCATCGAACCGATAGCCGGACTGGTTGCGGCGGCGCGCAAACGCGACGACGTCGACCTGATCTACGTCAACGACAACTACGGCGATTTCACCGCCGACCGGGACGATCTCGTCCGGCAGGCGCTCGAGGGAAAACGCCCTGACCTCGTCGAGCCGATCGTCCCCGACGACGGCGTGCGGTTCCTGCAGAAGGTGCGCCACAGCGCCTTCTACGCGACCTCGCTGGCGTATTTGCTGAACCAGCTCGACACCAAGCGGGTCATCCTCGCCGGACAGGTCACCGAGCAGTGCATCCTCTACACCGCGCTGGATGCCTATGTCCGCCACTTCGATGTCGTGCTGCCGCCCGACGCGGTCGCCCACATCGATGCCGACCTCGGCAAGGCCGCGATCCGGATGATGCAGGAGAACATGCGAGCCGAGATCGTGGAGGCGCAGAAGTGCCTCGGCTGAGTCAGCCGCAACACGATCGAGGTGGCCGATCGCCTACCCTCGGTGGGGTGGAAGCCCCCGAACTCGTCGCCCTGCTTGGGGGCCGCCGGGTGGCCGTGCTGACCGGCGCGGGAATGTCGACCGATTCGGGGATCCCCGACTATCGCGGACCGGACTCGCCGCCGAGCAATCCGATGACGATCCGGCAGTTCACCTCCGACCCGGTGTTTCGGCAGCGGTACTGGGCCCGTAACCATGTCGGCTGGCGTCACATGGACGACACGCTGCCCAACGCAGGCCATCGCGCGCTTGCCGCACTCGAGCGCGCGGGCGTGGTGTCCGGCGTCATCACCCAGAACGTCGACCTGCTGCACACCAAGGCGGGCAGCCGCAACGTCGTCAACCTGCACGGCACCTATGCGGAGGTGATCTGTCTGGACTGCGGGCACACCATGACCCGCGCCGCGCTGGCCGAACTGCTCGAAGCCGCCAACCCCGGTTTCGCCGAGCGCGCCGAGAAGGTCGGCGGCATCGCGGTCGCACCCGATGCCGATGCCGTCGTCGGCGATACGTCGTCGTTCACGATCGTCGGCTGCCCGGGCTGCGGCGGCATGCTCAAGCCCAACATCGTGTACTTCGGTGAGAGCGTGCCGAAAGACCGTGTGGCGCAGGCCTTTGGTGTGGTCGACGAGGCCGACGTCCTCTTGGTCGCCGGCTCGTCGCTGACCGTCTTCTCCGGCTTCCGCTTCGTGCGCCACGCGGTGGCGCGCGCCATGCCGGTGGCGATCGTCAACCGCGGCCGCACCCGGGGCGACGACCTCGCGACGGTGAAGATCGATGCGGGCTGTTCCCCCATGCTGGCGCTGCTCGCCGACGAACTACCGGTCGCGATGAGCGCATGACCGCCCCGAATCCGCTCGCGTTGCTGAACCGCGTGCGTCCGAAATCCTGTCCCGCGCAGGAGCGTTGGTCGCTGAGCATCGGCGATGCCATCGCCGATGTGGTGCGGGCGCCGGACCCGTTGCGACGGGTTGCGAAGCTGCTCAACCACTTCGGCGGCGTCGCCTTGAGCGCGGACGCCGTCGAGTTCGACGGCGACGACGTGGAGTGGTCCGACGTCACCGAGATCCGTACCCGCAATCTGGTCGGCTATCTGCTGTCGGATGCGATCGACAAACAGGCCGACAGGCTGCCGCTGCCGTGGTTTCCCGGCCGTGGCCTGGTGATTGATGCCGTCGGCGCCGCCGTGCTGACGGCGCTGGTGGCCGTGGCCGGAGATCAGATCGAGCACGGCGCGCTGGATGTGCGCATACCGGCAGAGGTGCACCACCGCGGGGTGCTGCGCGACAAGGAGTTGTCGCCGGGGGTGTTGGCCGCGCTGGTGTTGACCGATCCGGCGGTGCGCGAGTGCCTGCAGGAGACCGCCCGCGCGCACGGTGTGGAGGTGCTGCCATCGGACGACGACCCGGTCGACGCGGCCGCCAAGCGCGCGGACCGCATCAAGTCGGCGCTGTCAGCGATTTGGGCGTGAAAACCATCGCTCAGCGCAGGAAATCACGCCGAAATCGCTATTTGACGGCGACGAGGTCGTCGGCGTGGACGGCGGGACGCCGCAGTTCGGCGGGCAGATCCGACGTCGAGCGACCCAGCATCGTCGCGAGTTCACCCGCGTCGTAGGCGACGACCCCGCGAGCCACCATCGTGTTGTCGGGAGCATGCAGTTCGACCACGTCGCCGCCGTGGAACCGTCCCGACACCGCGGTGATCCCCGCGGGCAACAGCGACCGGCGCTGCTTCACCACGGCCCGCACGGCGCCGTCGTCGAGGGTCAGCGCACCAGCCGACTCCGCTGCGTAGCGCACCCAGAAGCGACGGGCCGACATGCGTTCTGCCCTCGGCGCGAACACCGTGCCGACCGACGCGTCGACCAGTGCGGTGGTGGCGTCGGCGGCAGCGGCCAACAGAACCGGCACACCTGCATCGGACGCCAGCAGCGCCGCCGACAGCTTCGACGCCATACCGCCGGTGCCGAGGTGGCTGCCGCGCCCCGCGACGACACCGTCGAGGTCGTCGGGGCTACCGACCTCGGAGATGAACCGCGCGTTGCCTTTTCGCGGATCCGAGTCATACAGGCCGTCGACGTCCGACAAAAGCACCAGCGCATCGGCGCCGACGAGATGGGCGACAAGCGCCGACAGCCGGTCGTTGTCGCCGAACCGGATCTCGTTGGTGGCGACGGTGTCGTTCTCATTGACGATCGCGACCGCATGTAGCGCGCGCAACCGGTCCAACGTGCGTTGCGCGTTGGTGTGCTGCACCCGCATCGAGATGTCGTGTGCAGTCAGCAGAACCTGCCCGACGGTGCGGTTGTACCGGGCGAAGGCGGTGTTCCACGAGTTGATCAGCGCGACCTGCCCGACGCTGGCGGCCGCCTGCTTGGTGGCCAGGTCGGCGGGTCGCTTGGTCAGCCGCAGCGGTTCGATTCCCGCGGCGATGGCGCCCGACGACACGATCACGACGTCGGATCCGGCCTTCATGCGCGCCTCGATGGCGTCGGCCAGGGTGGCCAACCGGCCCGCGTCGAATACGCCGTTCGGCGTGGTCAACGCGGTGGTGCCGATCTTGACGACGACGCTGCGTGCGGTCCGGATGCTTTCCCGGTGCACGCTCATGACTCACCATCCGGGCGGCGGCGCTGCTTGCGGGCGGCCTTGCGCTCGGCGGCGCCGGCGCGGTCGGTCTGCTCGAGCCTGGCGTCGGTGCCGCGACCCGACATCGGTAAGTCGACGCCTGCCGGGGTCTGCGGCTCCCAGTCGAACGTCATGTCGCCGATGGTGACCGCGCAACCGGGTCGCGCGCCGAGCTTCAACAGCTCGTCCTCGACGCCGAGCCGGTTCAGGCGGTCGCCGAGATAACCGACGGCCTCGTCATTGGTGAAATCGGTCTGCGCCACCCATCTTTCGGGACGGACACCGCGCACCAGAAAGCCGCCCTCGCCGTCCGACTCGACGGTGAAGCCACTTTCGTCGACCGGTATCGGCCGGATCACCGGGCGTCGCGGCACCACCTCCGGCTGTACGGCGCGGTACTGTTCAACGAGCTCCCACAGCGCAAACGTCAACTGCCGCAGACCCTCCCGGCTGACGGTGGACACTTCGAACACCGGCCAACCGTAGCGTCGCTCGATCTCCTCACGGACGAAGTCGGCCAGCTCGCGGGCGTCGGGCACGTCGATCTTGTTGAGCACCACCGCGCGCGGCCGCTCCGCGAGGTCACCGAGCGCGGTGTCGCCCTGCAGCGTCGGCGTATAGGCCGCAAGCTCGGCTTCCAGTGCGTCGATGTCGGAGACCGGGTCGCGGCCAGGCTCGAGCGTCGCGCAGTCGACCACGTGCACGAGCACCGCGCACCGTTCGATGTGCCGCAGAAAGTCCAAGCCAAGACCGCGCCCCTCGGAGGCGCCGGGGATCAGCCCGGGCACGTCGGCGACGGTGAACGTGTGCTCGCCCGCCGATACGACGCCGAGGTTCGGGGCCAGGGTGGTGAACGGATAGTCCGCGATCTTCGGCTTGGCCGCCGAGATGGCTGATACCAGCGACGACTTACCTGCCGACGGGAAGCCGATCAGGCCGACGTCGGCGACGGTCTTGAGTTCGAGGGTGAGGTCGCGGGCCTCGCCCTTCTCGCCGAGCAGCGCGAAACCGGGCGCCTTTCGGGCCCGCGACGCCAACGCGGCGTTCCCGAGGCCGCCGCGGCCGCCTGCCGCCGCCACGAAACGGGTGCCTGCGCCGACGAGGTCGGCAAGAAGCCTGCCGTTCTCATCGAGGACGACAGTGCCGTCGGGAACCTTGACTTCCAGGTCGCTGCCCGCGGCGCCGTCGCGGTTGCTGCCCGCACCCTGCTTACCCGAGGGCGCAACGACGTGCGGATGGAAGTGGAAGTCGAGAAGCGTGTGGACCTGCGGGTCGACGACGAGTATGACGCTGCCGCCGCGGCCGCCGTTACCGCCGTCGGGACCGCCGAGGGGTTTGAACTTCTCGCGATGAACCGAGGCGCAGCCGTTGCCGCCGTTGCCCGCCCGCGCGTGGATCACGACACGGTCGACGAACCGGGGCATTGCCTTTCCTTTCCGAGTGTGAAGCTGTTGCGAGATTTCCCGAAGGAACTCGCAGCTGCTTCACGTTCGCGGAAAGTCCCTTGGGGCTAGGCCTCCGAGGGCGACGGCTCCACGATGTTCACCGTCTTGCGTCCACGCTTGACGCCGAACTCGACCGCGCCCGCGGCCTTGGCGAACAGGGTGTCGTCACCGCCGCGCCCGACGTTGACGCCGGGGTGGAAGTGGGTGCCGCGCTGACGGACGATGATCTCGCCGGCCTTCACGACCTGACCGCCGAACCGCTTGACGCCGAGCCGCTGTGCTGCGGAGTCGCGGCCGTTACGTGAGCTGGAAGCGCCCTTCTTGTGTGCCATGTGTTCGCTCCCTACTTGATGCCGGTGACCTTGAGGACCGTCAGCTGCTGACGGTGACCCTGACGCTTGTGATAGCCGGTCTTGTTCTTGAACTTGTGGATGCGGATCTTGGGGCCCTTGGTGTGCTCGAGCACCTCACCGGTGACGGCGACCTTCTCCAGGGCCTTCGCGTCGCTGGTGACCTTCGCGCCGTCGACGACGAGGGCAACAGGAAGCGAGATCTTGGCGCCGGGCTCTCCGTCGAGCTTCTCCACCTTGACCACGTCACCGACCGCGACTTTGTACTGCTTGCCGCCGGTCTTGACGATTGCGTACGTCGCCATCGTGCTTCTCAACTCCATCGTTCATCTGGCGCAGCGCTTCCCGTGGGTGCGCAAGCGGGTCTGGGGTGCGGAGCCGCGGTGGGCCCGCTGTCATCGGCACCAGCCGAAAGACAACTGGTCAAGGGTACGTGAGCAGCGCCGTCAGGGTCAAATCACCGCAGGTCAAGCCCTGACTGACGTGGTCAGTCGTGGACCGGCGGGCCCGCAGGGCGCGCGGCTGCCCTGCGACGAGGACGCCTGCCTGCGACGGTCGCTGCCGGCGCTGCGGCACGATCGCCGTCGGAATCCTCCTCGTCACGGTCGTCCACGTCGTCGTCGGAGTCCTCGTCGTCCTCGTCGGAGTCCTCGTCGTCCGAGTCATCCTCGTCGGAGTCGTCCTCGTCCGAATAGTCCTCGTCGTCCGAATCGTCGTCGTCCGAATCATCGTCGTCGTCCGAATCGTCGTCGGAGTCGATCACCTCGATGTCGTCGTCGAGGTCGTCCTCGTCGTCGTCCTGGTCGAGGTCGATCTCGTCGTCGTCGGAGTCCTCGTCGTCGGAGTCGTCGTAGCCGTTGTCGAGGTCGTCGTCTTCGAGATCCTCCTCCGCGGCCTCGATGACGGCCTCCTTGATGGTCTCGGCGTCGACTTCGGCGACCTCTTCCACGGCCGTCTTGCCCTCGTCCTTGGTTTCCTCGTCGCCGTCGTCATGCTTGCCGTTGGCGGCCTGCATGGCCTTGAACATCGGGTGTTCGCTGGTATGCGCCGGCACCTTCGCGACCGCGACGTCGTCGGTTCGGCCGCCCTTCTTGCCGCGCTTGCCGCGACGACCGGAATCGGATTTGCGTCCGGTGGTGGGCGCGGAGTCGACCGGATCGGCGTGCAGGACGATGCCGCGGCCCGCACAGTGCGTGCACTGCGTGGAGAACGCCTCGACCAGGCCGGTGCCCAACCGCTTTCGCGTCAGCTGCACCAGCCCCAGTGATGTCACCTCGGACACCTGGTGACGGGTGCGGTCGCGGGCGAGCGCCTCGGTGAGCCTGCGCAACACCAGGTCGCGGTTGGACTCGAGCACCATGTCGATGAAGTCGATGACGACGATGCCGCCGATATCGCGCAGCCGCAGCTGGCGCACGATCTCCTCGGCGGCCTCGAGGTTGTTGCGGGTGACCGTCTGCTCCAGGTTTCCGCCGGAGCCGGTGAACTTGCCGGTGTTGACGTCGACGACGGTCATCGCCTCGGTCCGGTCGATGACCAGCGTGCCGCCCGAGGGCAACCACACCTTGCGGTCCATCGCCTTGGCCAGCTGTTCGTCGATGCGGTGCACGGCGAACACGTCGGGGCCGTCAGCGCTGGCGGGCTCGTACTTCGTCAACCGGGGAACAAGGTCCGGCGCAACGGTATTGACGTAGTCATTGATGGTGGACCAGGCCTCGTCGCCGGAGACGATCAGCCCGGAGAAGTCTTCGTTGAACAGATCGCGGATGACCTTGACCAGGACGTCGGGCTCTTCATACAGCGCGATCGCCGCACCTGCCGCCTTCTCCTTGGTCTCGATCGCCTTCGCCTCGATCTGCGACCACCGCTCCTGCAACCGGCTGACGTCGGAGCGGATGTCGTCTTCCTTGACCCCTTCGGATGCGGTGCGGATGATCACGCCCGCATCGGATGGAACCACTTCGCGCAGAATCTCTTTGAGCCGCTGGCGTTCGGTGTCGGGCAGCTTGCGGCTGATGCCGGTGGACGACGCGCCGGGCACGTACACCAGATAGCGGCCTGCCAGCGAGACCTGCGTGGTGAGCCGCGCGCCCTTGTGCCCGACCGGGTCCTTGCTCACCTGGACGACGACGTAGTCGCCGGGCTTGAGCGCCTGCTCGATCTTGCGGTTCGACCCGCCGAGACCGGCGGCCTCCCAGTTGACCTCGCCGGCGTACAGCACGCCGTTGCGGCCACGGCCGATGTCGACGAACGCCGCCTCCATCGAGGGCAGCACGTTCTGCACGATGCCCAGGTAGATGTTGCCGACCAGCGACGCCGAGGCCGCCGACGTCACGAAGTGCTCGACCACGACCCCGTCCTCGAGCACCGCGATCTGGGTGTAGCGGGCGCCCTCGTGCGGCGGTTCGGTGCGGACCTTGTCGCGCACCACCATGACGCGCTCGACGGCTTCGCGGCGGGCCAGGAACTCCGCCTCGCTCAGGATCGGCGGCCTGCGTCGCCCGGCGTCGCGACCATCACGGCGGCGCTGACGCTTGGCCTCGAGCCGAGTGGAGCCCGAGATGCCCTGGATCTCGCCGTTGTCCTTGTCCTTCTCGCCGCGCCCGGCGCGTTCGTGGACGACGGTGTTGGGCGGATCGTCGGGCGAGGTGTCGTTGTCGTCCCCGGCACCCGACTTGCGGCGGCGACGGCGGCGGCGACGCCGCGTGCCCGCCTCGGATCCGCCGGACTCGTCGTCACCACCGTCGTCGTCGGAGTCATCGGACGAATCGTCGCCCTGGTCGCTGGACTTGCCGTCGTCGGAGTCGTCGTCGGAATCGTCACCGCTCTGCTCGCCGCGGCCCCGACCCCGGCCCCGACGACCGCGCCGCCGACGCCTGCTGGGCCGCTCGGCCTGGTCGTCCTCGGAGTCGGGGCCCTCATCGCCCTCGTCCTCGTCCTCGTCGTCGGTTTCCGACGCGAAATCGATGGGCTGGGGCGCAACGAACAGCGGCATGTACTCGGCGCGCTCCACCGTGGTGGTTTCCACGGTGGTCGTCTCGAGAATCGTCCTGGAGTCCGGTTCGGCGCCGTCGACGCCCTCGGCCGGGGCCTCCTCGACGGCCTCGGCAGGCTCCTGCGCCTGCTCGGCGGGCTCGTCCGATTGCTCGGTGACGACCGTCAACCCGTCGGGCTGGGCCTCGGGCTCCTGAGTCTCTTCCAATATGTCTTCAGTGGATGCATCGTCGGCCACGTATTCTCCTCAAGCCCCCGGGCGCGTCCTTGCGACGCGGCCACGCGAGGGCTTCCGCTATTGGCCCGGGCGGTTAACTCCCGAGCTTGTTATGGTCTCGCTCCGAGCGGTTCGCTAGAACCCTCCCGGTGCCTGGCTGAATGATGGCTGGGACGGTCGGCGCCGCACCACGGGTGAGCGGTGGTCGCGCTCGTCTAAGTCTTCATTCGGGTCTCCGGCCCTGGTGTACAGCCGTCTACCCGCAGCCAGTATCCCACACCGAGCCCCGTCGAATGACCAGGCTGGACGACTCAGCTATCGGCCGGGGAACCAGAGCTCGATCTCACGGGCCGCCGATTCCGGCGAATCCGACCCGTGCACGATGTTCTCCTGGGTGACAAGTGCCAGGTCACCGCGGATTGAACCGGGGGCCGCCTTCTCCACGGGATCGGTGCCGCCGGCGAGTTGGCGGAAGGCAGCGATCGCCCGCTCCCCCTCCACGATCGCGGCGACGACGGGGCCTGACGTGATGAATTCCAGCAACGAGTCGAAGAACGGTTTGCCCTCGTGCTCGGCGTAATGCTTGCGGGCCAGCTCGTCGCCGACGCTACGCAGCTCCAGGGCCGCGATCGACAGCCCCTTGCGCTCGATACGGCAGATAACCTCGCCGATCAGGCGCCGCTGCACGCCGTCGGGCTTGATCAATACCAGGGTCCGCTCAGTCACGGCCGACAGCGTACCTGCGGCCGCTTGCAGCTCAGCGACAACGCTGATTTCGACGGCGACACGCCGCTGTCACTCGGGCGGGGGCTGCTGTCCCGGCAGCAGGCCGCGCTTCTCCCGGCGCTTGACCTCGCTGCGCAGGTACAGGATGAGCAGCCACACCCCGAGGAAAACCAGGCCGATGAAGCCGACGGCCCCTGACACCACCCAACCGGCGATGAGCACCAGCTGGATGGCGAGGTTCACCCAGATCGCCCACGGCCTGCCCTGCACTCCGGTCAGCAGGATCAGCACGACGGCCAGACCGATCAGGTAGCCGCCGGAGGCCGCGGTCAGCCCGCCGCCGGTCACCGACACGACCGGCAGTGCGAGCAGGACGACGATGGCCTCCAGGATCAGCGTGCCCGCCATCACGCCGCGGAAGCTCTTCCACGGGTCCGGGGGCGGCGGGGTCTCCCGCTGCTCGCTCATTGCGGGTCCCGCCCGAACAGGGTGCGCGCGGCCCCGGCGGTGACGACCGATCCGGTGATGACAATGCCGCTGCCGGAGAAGCCCTCGCCGTCGTGGCCGGCCTCTTCGACGAGCGCCGTCGCCGTCTCGATCGCATCGGGCAGGCCGGCGGCCGCGATCACCCGCTCCGGCCCGAATCGCTCCTCGGCGCGCACCGCCAGGCTCTCGACGTCGAGCGCCCGCGGCGAGCCGTTGGTGGTGACGATGATCTGGTCGAACACCGGCTCGAGCGCGGCGAGGATGCCGTCGACGTCCTTGTCGGCCATCACCGCCACGATGCCGACGAGCAGCCGGAAGTCGAATTCGTCGGCAAGCGTCGTCGCCAATGCCGCCGCACCGGCTGGGTTGTGCGCCGCATCGATGAAAACCGTTGGCGCGCTGCGCATCCGCTCCAGTCGCCCCGGGCTGGCCACGGCGGCGAAACCGGCGCGCACCGCGTCGATGTCGAGCTGCCGGTCGGCTCCGGCGCCGAAGAAGGCCTCGACCGCAGCCAGCGCGATCGCGGCGTTGTGCGCCTGATGCTCACCGTGCAGCGGCAGGAAGATGTCGGAGTAGACGCCGCCGAGGCCCTGCAGTTCGAGCATCTGCCCGCCGATCGCCACCTGACGGCGCAGCACCGCGAACTCGGAATCCTCACGCGCGACGGCCGCGTCGGCACGCACGCTTTCGGCGAGCACGACCTCCATCGCCTCGGGCACCTGCCTGCCGATGACCGCGACGGTGTCGATCGGCACCAAATCGTCCTTCTGCTTGGCGATGATCCCGGCCTTCTCCGCCGCGATATCGGCGATCTCGCTGCCCAGGTACTCGGTGTGATCGACGCCGATCGGCGTGATGACGGCGACCGGGGCGTCGACGACGTTGGTGGCGTCCCAGCGGCCGCCCATGCCGACCTCCACGATCGCCACGTCGATCGGCGCGTCGGCGAACGCCGCGAACGCCATCGCGGTGACGACCTCGAACTTGCTCATCGCGGGGCCGCCCGCGGCCTCAGACTGTCTGTCGACCAGTTCGACGAAGGGTTCGATCTCTTCGTAGACGGCGACGTACTGCGCGGGCGTGATCGGCTTGTTGTCGATGGCGATGCGTTCGACGGCCGACTGCAGGTGCGGGCTCGTCGTCCGGCCGGTTCGGCGGTGCAGCGCGGTCAGCAGTGCGTCGATCATGCGGGCCACCGACGTCTTGCCGTTGGTGCCCGCGATATGGATGGAGGGGTAGCCGCGCTGCGGTGAGCCGAGCAGCTCCAACAATGCGGCGATGCGTGCCGTGCTCGGTTCAAGTTTCGTCTCGGGCCAGCGCTGATCGAGTAGATGCTCGACCTGCAGCAGCGATGCGATCTCGTCCGGCGTCGGGACGGGGTCGGTGTCGTGTCGGCGGCCGTGCGGCTCCGATGTCATTTCAGAGAAGCCAACCTCGCCGTGATGCGCTCGACTTCGTCCTTGGCCAGGGCCTGCCGGCTCCGGATCTTGTCGACGACGTCTGCCGGTGCCTTCGCCAGGAAGGCTTCGTTGTCCAGTTTGGCGCTGGTGCCCTTGAGCTCCTTCTCGGCGGCGGCCAGATCCTTTTCCAGCCTGCGTCGTTCGGCGTCGACGTCGACGGTTCCCGAGGTGTCGAGCTCGACGGTCACGGTGCCGCGGGTCAACCGAACCTCGACCGACGCTGTCGGGGCGAACCCGTGGCCGGCCGGCGTCAACCAGGCCAGCGACGTCACGGCGGGGATCTGCGATTCGAGATCGGCGGCCGCGATCTCGCTGAGCCGGGCCGGGACCTTCTGCCGGTCCGCGAGGCCCTGGTCGCTGCGGAACCGCCGCACCTCGGTGACGAGCTTCTGCATATCGGCGATCCGTTGAGTCGCAGCCTGATCCGGCTCGAAACCGGACGCCGTCGGCCACTCGGCGATCACCAGGGACTCGCCGCCGGTGAGCGCCTTCCACAGCGTCTCGGTGACGAAAGGCATCACCGGATGCAGCAGTTTGAGCAGCGTGTCGAGGACCGAAGCCAGCACTGCGGTCGTATGTGTGATCCCTTCGGCAAGCTGCACCTTCGCCAGCTCGACATACCAGTCACAGAACTCATCCCATGCGAAGTGGTACAGCGCTTCGCACGCGCGGCTGAACTCGTATTTGTCGAACGCCGAATCGACCTCTGCGCGAACCTCTTCCACGCGACCCAAGATCCATCGGTCGGCATCTGTGAGCTCAGAGGCGTCGGGCAGCGGTGCGAGGCTCGCCCCGTTCATCAGTGCGAACCGGGTGGCGTTGAACAGCTTGGTCGCGAAGTTGCGCGACGCGCGGGCATGGTCCTCGCCGATCGACAGGTCGCCGCCGGGGCTCGCGCCGCGGGCCAGGGTGAACCGAAGCGCGTCGGCACCGAACATCTCCACCCAGTCCAGCGGATCGATGCCGTTGCCGCGCGACTTGCTCATCTTGCGGCCGAACTCGTCGCGAATCAGCCCGTGCAGGAAGACGTTTTCGAACGGCACCTGGGGTCCGCGGCGGCCGTTGAGGGTGATGGCCGGATCGTCGGCGACGAACTGGCCGAACATCATCATCCTGGCCACCCAGAAGAAGAGGATGTCGTAACCGGTGACCAGGACGGAGGTCGGATAGAACTTGGCCAGTTCCGGCGTGTGGTCCGGCCAACCCATCGTGGAGAACGGCCACAGCGCCGAGGAGAACCACGTGTCCAGCACGTCGGGGTCCTGTTCCCAGCCCTCCGGTGGGGTCTCGTCCGGTCCGACGCAGACCGTTTCGCCGTTGGGCCCGTGCCAGATCGGGATGCGGTGCCCCCACCACAGCTGGCGGGAGATGCACCAGTCGTGCATGTTGTCCACCCAGGCGAACCACCGCGGCTCGAGGCTCCGCGGGTGAATCACGGTCTGACCGTTTCGAACCGCGTCGCCGGCGGCCTTGGCCAACGATTCCACCTTGACCCACCACTGCAGCGACAAGCGCGGCTCGATCGGCTCCCCGCTGCGTTCGGAGTGCCCGACGCTGTGCACATACGGCCGCTTTTCCTCGACGATCCGACCCTCTGCGGCCAGCGCTTCGCGCACTGCGACGCGCGCCTCGAACCGGTCCATGCCGTCGAATCGTGTTCCGGTGTCGGCGATCCGGCCCTTGCTGTCCATCATCGTCGGCATCGGCAGCTGATGCCGCAGGCCGATCTCGAAGTCGTTCGGATCGTGCGCGGGCGTGACTTTGACTGCACCGGTGCCGAATTCGGGATCGACATGTTCGTCGGCGACGATGATCAGCTGGCGGTCGATGAACGGGTGCGGCAAGGTCTTACCGACGAGATGGCGATAGCGTTCATCGTCTGGATGAACCGCGATCGCGGTGTCACCCAGCATCGTCTCCATCCGCGTGGTGGCCACCACGATGTGCGGTTCGGAGTCGTCGAGCGAGCCGTACCGGAACGACACCAACTCACCCTCGACGTCGGAGTAGGAGACCTCGAGGTCGGAGATCGCGGTCTCGAGCACCGGCGACCAGTTCACCAGCCGCTCGGCCTGGTAGATCAGCCCGGCGTCGTAGAGCCGCTTGAAGATCGTGCGCACGGCCCGCGACAGACCCTCGTCCATCGTGAACCGGTCGCGGCTCCAGTCGACGCCGTCGCCGAGGCGTCGCATCTGCGCGCCGATCGTCCCGCCGGACTCGCGCTTCCAGTCCCAGACCTTTTCGACGAACAGCGCGCGGCCGAAGTCCTCTTTGGTCTTGCCGTCGACGGCCAGCTGCTTCTCCACCACCGTCTGGGTGGCGATACCCGCATGGTCCATGCCGGGCAGCCACAGCACCTCATAGCCCTGCATGCGCTTGCGCCGCGTCAGCGCATCCATCAGCGTGTGGTCGAGCGCATGGCCCATGTGCAGGCTGCCGGTGACGTTCGGCGGCGGCAGCACGATCGAATAGGCCGGCTTGTCGCTTTCCGGGTCGGCCGTGAAGTAACCGGCATCAACCCAGCCCTGATACAGCTCGCTTTCCACCTCGCCCGGATCCCACGATTTGGGCAGGGCGGTAGGCGATGGCTTGGGGCCGGCGCTGTTGGCCTCGCTCCTGGCGTGCGCCCTGCCTTCTTCGCTCCTCGCGTGCGCGGTCACCGCGCCATTCTATGGACAGTGGTGCGCCAGCCCCTTCGCCCCTACTTCTTGCCGCCGAGCAGGCCGCCGAGGATGTCACCGATGGCGCCGCCCTGCTGGCCGCCGATCACGCTGCCGAGGATGCTGCCCAGCGGGTTGTTCCCGCCACCGCCGCCGCTGCCGCCCGCACCGGCGAGGATGCTGCCGAGGATGTCGCCGAGGCCGCCACCGGACGCCTGCGCCTGGGGCTGCTCGGCCGGGGCCGCTGCACCGCCGCCCTTGGTCAACTGCTTGCCGATGTAGGCGAGCACGATCGGCGCGAGGATCGGCAGCAGCTTCTTGATCAGGTCGCCGCTGCCCGCGCCCTGGCCGGCGAGCGCAGACGCGACAGCGTTGCTGTCGTTGCCGCCGAAGAGGGTTGCGACGAGGTTGTCGCCTTGCTTCTCGTCGACCTGGTCAACGTTCACACCGCCGTCGATCAGACCGCTTTCGCCCTGCTGTTGCACGGCGGATTCCAGCTTGCTCGAGTCGATGTCGTCGGACTGCACATTCTGCGCCAGTCCGCCGACCAGTGCCGGTACCAATGTCTTGATGGCCTTGTCCACCTCACCTTGATCCGCACCGATTTTGCTCGCAATGTCCTCTACCGGGATCTGCGCGAAAAGTTCGTCGAGACCTGCCATTTTCGTGTTCCACCTTCATCGCTGGTTACCGATTTACCGAGCAGAACCCTAGTCCACTTGATCTTGGTTGACACCTGTTCGGCGCGGGCGGATCAATTCAGCCGCGTGGTCACCAATGACACACCGGCAGCGGGGAATCGAGCCAACAGCGCATCGCCCATCGCCGCCGCGGGCGTCAATACGCCCCGCAGGTCGGACAGTTGGTCGCGGTCCAGCGCCAAGGCGAGACCGCTTTCGCCGAGCAGCACAGAGGTGGCCTTGTAACCGGGATCGCCCTTCTGCGACATGGTGGCCCGGTAGCGCGCCCCGGTCGTCGTGGTGGTGTAGGTCTCGACGGTGTAATGGCCGCGTTCACGGGTGCGTTCGCTCGGGCCGCTGCCCGGTTTGGGAAGGATCCGCTCCACCACCTTCTCCGGCACGGCGTGCAAATAACGGCCGCCCAACCCGGTGGCCACCGCGCCGATGCCTGCCGCGACCGCGGACGCGACCGGGGCGACCGCCGAGGAGCCCAGGCTCTGACATTCCGAGTAGCGAAACCGCCTGCCGTATGCCCAACCCTGTAATGCGTTGGTGCGCCTCACAACTCGGGTGTTCGTCGCCGCCATCATGAAACCCGACGTCCAGTAGCCGTCCAACTCAGGAGCGATCTGACGGCCGCGTCGCCATGGAAAGTCCGGCTGCGCACCGAATTCCGGTTCGGCGGACCGGTCGGTGGTCAGGGTGTACGGGTCTTCCAGCTGACGCTTGGTCTCCGGATTGCTCGACATCGCCCGCACCACATCCGCCATCGAGGCGACGGTGCCGCCGGACAGGCCGGCCGCCATCCTACGCACGACGAGCGTGGTGTCGGTCAACTCCCCCTCACCGTCTGCGGTGACCTGACGGTACAACGCGTGGACCGTGAGATCCGAAGGGATGGAGTCGAATCCGCACGCATGCACGATCCGGGCGCCGGTGTCGATCGCCTGCTTGTGGAAGTGGTCGATGCTCTCCCGCATGAACATCGGCTCGCCGGTGAGATCGGCGTAATCCGTTCCGGCCGCGGCACATGCGGCCACGAGCGGCAGCCCGTAGCGGTTGTACGGCCCGACCGTCGTGATTACGACCTGTGTCCTGGCAGCCATCGCGTCGAGCGTCGAGGGCTTCGTGGCGTCGGCGGTGATCAACTCCCAGGACTGCGCCGACTCCCCCAGGGTGTCGCGGACCGCGCGCAGCTTCTCGGGCGAACGACCTGCGAGCGCGATCCGGGCGCCGCCCACGTCGGCCAGGTATTCAGCGGTCAGCTTCCCGACGAAGCCGGTCGCGCCGTACAAAACGATGTCGAACTCACGGGATGCTGCCACGTTGGCCGACGCTACCCCAGCGTCTCGGGCAGATCACTAGCCTCACCGAGCACGTGCTCGCCGAGGAACGCCTCGACCACCTGGTACCAGATCTTGGCGTTCTGCGGCGAGAGCACCCAGTGGTTCTCCGACGGGTAGTACAGGAAGCGGTGCGGGCTGGTGCCGTCGTCGGCCGCGGGCAGCCCGGACTCGGTGAGCAGCTCGTACCACAGCCGAAGCCCCTCGCCGATCGGGACGCGATAGTCCTTGTCCCCGTGGATGACCAGCATCGGTGTCCGGATGGCGCTGACGAAGTTGTGCGGCGAGTTGGCGGTCGCCATGTCCCTGGTCATCTCCCGCACCCAGTAGTAGGCGGCGTCGGTTGTCGAGTTGAACTGATCGAGCGCCCACAGGCTGGCGTGGGTGACGATCGCGTCGAACCGGTCGGTGTGGCCGGCGATCCAGTTCGCCATGTACCCGCCGAACGAGCCGCCCATGACGGCGGTGCGCAACGCGTCGACGCGCGGATGCGCGCAGGCGGCATCCGTGGCGGCCATCAGGTCGTCGTACGGTGCACCTCCCCAGTTGCCCCAGCCCCGCTGGATGAAGTCCTGTCCATAACCGGTCGACAATGCGGGGTCGGGCAGCAGCACGGCGTAGCCGCGTGCGGCCAGCAGCCACGGGTTCCATCGCCAATGCCACGAGTTCCAACTGGCCAGCGGCCCGCCGTGCACCCAGAGCAGCAGCGGAGCGGGGTTCTCGCCCTTGGGGAGCACCAGCCACGACCGCACCGCCGTCCCGTCCGCTGTCGTCGCCGTGACCTCGGTGAGTGAGCCGGGCAGGGCGGGCTGTTCGACGCACGGCAGCGCGGTGACGGTGCCGTCGCGGTCGATGCGGACCGGATGCGGCGGCGCCGCGTACGAACTGCGCAGCGCGTACAGGACGCCGTCGGAAGCGGCCGTCACATCGGTGTAGGCGTAGTCGTCGACGGTCAACCGTTCGACGACGCCGTCCGCCAGTCGTATGCGGAACACCGGGCAGCGACCGCCGTCGTCGGCGGTGACGAACAGTTCGTCGCCGTCGCGCGACCACGTGACCGAGGCCGGCCAGTGGTCCCAGTGCACGGCGAGATCTGTGATGTCGTCGCCGAACCCCAAGCAGCTCAACGTGATACGCGGTGCACGCTGCGGCGTCGAGTACGTTTCGCGTAGGAACGCCACCGCCGACCCGTCCGGCGCGATGGCGGGGCTGAACAGATCGGCATCGGGCTCGTCGGCGATCACCGTGTGCTCACCCGAGGCGACGTCGATGCGCACGAGCACGGACCGCAGCGAAGCGTCCGGCCCGGGCACCCGCCAGGAGGCGACCACGAAACCGCCGTCGGCGCTGACGTCGAAGTCGGCGTCGCGCAGCGCTGCGCCCGGATGGGGGGTGAGATCCGTTGGCGGAGAGTCGCCGTCGGGGTCCAGCGCGTGAAGATGCGGGGCGCCGGGGCCGAGATCCTTGTCCCAGTGCCGCACGGGATAACCGGTGTGCAGGATCGCCGTGACCTTGTTGTCCTTACGCAGGTCCCGCAGCCGCTGGTCGTCGTCGATGCTCCCGGCGGACGGAAGCATCGGTACCCGCACGACGGTTCGCGCGGCGGCGCGCGCGGTATTGACGGCTTCGACGCCGCCGGGCGGTGCCAGGATCTCGACGGCCTCACCACCGGCAGCAGGAAGCTTCCACAGCGCCGCAGGCGGTTTGTCGTCGTCTGCGGTCGGGCGCACCGCGACGAACAGCAGATCGCCCGCTGCGGTGAACGCCGGCGCCGACTCGCCTTTGGCGCCTCTGGTCAGCCTGCGAGCGGGGTTTCGGCCCTGCGGGTCGAGTTCCCACACCGAGGTGACGTACTCGGTGCGCTTCTCGTTGAGCTCGCTGATCGTCGTCACGACCCGCGAGCCGTCCGCGGACACCGCAAGCCCCGCGACGCGTGGCAGCGCGAAGTAGGTGTCGAGGTCGTCGAACGGAGTCTCGGTCATCGCTACGTTCGTAGCACAACGCAGTCGGTTTGATTTTCAAACTTACCACGGGCACACTTGGCTGATGACCGCTGTCCCGCTGAGCGAACTGCCCGGCAGACCCTGCCCGATCGCGGCGGCGCTGGAACTCGTCGGCGAACGGTGGGCACTGCTCGTCGTGCGGGAGATCGCGCTGGGAGCCGACCGGTTCAGCGACATTGTCGCGGGCACCGGGGCGCCGCGGGACCGCATCGCCGCCCGTCTGAAGGCGCTGGAAGCCGCGGGCGTCATCGCCCGCACGCCTTATCGCGACGGTCCGGTGCGCTACTCCTACCGGCTCACCGAATCCGGCGAGGCACTGCTTCCCGTTCTCGATGCGCTTCTGGAGTGGGGTAAGCGCCACGCGGTGGCCGCCGACGACCCCGACCGACCACGTAGGTACCGACCGATGAGCGAGATGAGAGCGAAGGGATCACGATGACCGCAGAATTGGCCGACGCCACCGACCGGGCGGATTGGGGACCCGTGCGCTCTCGCACCGTCACCTGGCACGAACCGGGGCCGAGTACCGCCAAGGGCCTGACGATGGCCGGGATCGACTATCTGAGGGCGATGGCCGACGGCGAGCTGCCGCAGCCACCGATCGCGGGTCTGCTGCGCTTCGAGATCACCTCGGCCGAGCCGGGTCGGGTGGTTTTCACCTGCGAGCCTGACGAGTCGGCGTACAACCCGATCGGCGCCGTGCACGGCGGTCTGGTCTGCACCCTGTTGGACTCGGTGACCGGTTGCGCGGTGCACAGCACGTTGCCAGCGGGCAAGGGATACACATCGGTCGAGATCAAGGTGAACTACCTCAAGGCGGTGCGGCTCAGCAGTGGCCTGCTCACCGCGACCGGAACGGTTGTCAAGGCGGGATCGCGCGTCGGCTTCGCCGAGGGCGTGGTCACCGATGCGGGCGGCGCTGTGGTCGCCACCGCCACCAGCACCCTGTTGGTGTTCGACATCTAGAGGTAGCCAACGGCGCGACGCCGAGCGTTACCGTCATCGGGTGTCAGCACGGAGGTTCATCGTCGTCGGCGCGGGCATCGCAGGCCTGGCCACCGCCGCCGCACTGCAACGGCGCGGGCACGACGTCACCGTTCTGGAGAGCCGCATCGACACCACGACGGGCGCAGGCATCAGCATCTGGCCCAATGCGCTCGCCGCCCTCGATCAGATCGGCCTCGGCGGCGCGGTGCGGGATTCCGGCGGGCGCGTCACGGCAGGAGCGATGCGCTGGCGTGACGGCACCTGGCTGCGCAGACCGTCACGGGAACGCATCGTCAAAGCACTCGGCGAGCCGCTGGTGGTGGTCCGCCGCTCGATGCTCAACGACGTGTTGGCCGGCGCGCTGGACAGCGGCACGCTGCAGACCGGGATCGCCGCCGAAGCCGTCGAGGCGACGGCGACCGGCGTGCGGGTCACGCTGTCGGATTCGACGACACGGCAGGCGGATGCGGTCATCGGCGCCGACGGAACGCACTCGATGGTCGCTCGCCATCTCAACGGACCGCTGGACAACCGCTACGTCGGATACACCGCGTGGCGCGGCATCGCCGATACCGGGATGGACCCCGCGCTGGCCGGCGAGACGCTGGGGCCGGGATGCGAATGCGGGCACGTACCGCTGGGATCCGAGCACTCCTACTGGTTCGCAACCGAACGCGCCCCCGAAGGCACCACCGCCCCGCAGGGCGAACTGGCCTACCTGAAATCCCGGTTCGGCTCGTGGGCCGAGCCCCTGCCGCAACTTCTGGACGCAACCGACCCCGATGCCGTGCTGCGCAACGACTTGTACGACCGCGATCAGGCGCGGGTGTGGTCGAAAGGTCCGATCGTCCTTGTCGGCGACGCCGCGCATCCGATGCGCCCGCATCTGGGGCAGGGCGGCTGCCAGGGGCTGGAGGATGCGGCGATCCTTGCCGCCTTCGTCGACGCGAGCAGCGATCTGGCGACGGCGTTCGACCGGTTCGCGGCGTTCCGGCGGCCGCGGGTGCAGTCGCTGGTTCGCGAGTCGATGCGGATCGGTCAGGTGCTCAATCTGCGGCCCGGCTTCGTGAGCGGGGTCGTCTGCCGAGCCAGCGCCCTGGTGCCCGAGGCGGTCCTCACCCGCCATCTGGCCTCGGTGGCCGCACGGTCGGCCTTTCGAGCGCCGACGGCCGCGTCAGCCTAGGCCGAACGGCTTGAGGAACGTCGAGCACATCTGACGCAGGTCGACGATGCCGAGAATGGCGCCCCCGCGCACGGCACCGCAGCCCATCATCGGGCTCGACGCGTTCCATATCGCCGGGCCGCCTGCGGCCGAGCCGCATTTCGGCCAGGCCTTCAGCCCCTGCGTGCGCAGTACGTTCTCCGCGACGCGGATCTGCTCTTCCCGCGATGCCATCGCTGGATGGCCGCGGCCACCGTTGGAGGCCCAGGTGGACGGCTTGAACTGCAAACCCCCGTAAAACCCGTTGCCGGTATTCGTCGACCAGTTGCCGCCGGATTCGCACTGGGCAATGGCGTCCCAGTCCACGCTGTCGGCATTGGCAGTGGCTGCCGAGACGGTCAGGGAGGCAAATGAAAGTGCCCCGGCAATTGCGACCAGCCAGGCGGTCTTTTTCGCCGTCTGGATGAACGAGTGGCGTTTCTTCATCACTGTGGTCCTTCCCCGACCTTGCAACTAATGAGGCTTTCGGTTTGGAAGTGTCAGGCGTTACAAGGGAGGTATATGCACGTTATCGAGACGGAATAGGACACAGCTAGTGATGGGGCAAATGAGTAAAAAGAGCCAAAAGTGCAAATAGCGTTGGTTGTTAAAGAAGTGTCAGAAGTGAAATCTGTGACTTCTGTGAATATGGCGATGCCGGGCCCCGCAATGGGACCCGGCATCGTTGAAGATCGTGCGCAGCGAGGGTGTCTAGCCCCGCTTGCCGCAGGTCGGCCAGGCGCCGATGCCCTGGGTCCTCAGCACGTTGTTGGCCACGCGGATCTGCTCCTCGCGGCTGGCATGGTGGGGCGAACCGGTGCCACCGTTGGCACGCCAGGTGCCCATGGTGAACTGCAGGCCGCCGTAGTAGCCGTTTCCGGTGTTGATGGACCAGTTGCCGCCCGACTCACAGGCCGCAACGGCGTCCCAGTTCACGCCGGAGTCCGCATTCGCGGTACCGGTCGCCAACGCCATCGGTGCAAGGGCGAGCGCGCCCGCGAAGGTGGCCAGCCCGAGCGTAGTGCGGATGTTCTTCACGTCTTTCCTTTCGCCAAGCGCGCGCCAACAACGCCCGCTTGCGCGGGCGCAGCATGCCGTTGAGGCAGGAGATTTGGGCCGTGCCGTCTCGGTCAGGCACGACAGGGGGAGCGAACTCATCACCCCACCGGGCTCGGTGGCCCGGCGGCCGCAGTTGGCGAATCCCGCCCACCGCGACCCCACTCACACGCAGGTTCGTGGTTTTGAAATTATTTGCCCGTTTTTCGAGCCGTCAGGAACGTACAAACCGCGCTTCGCAAAGTCATATCGGGTGAAGGGACTGTCGCGGTTAGATCACGGTCAGATCACGGCCGCAAGGGACCTTGGTCAATGCAGGTCACCACGGCGAGTCGTCTTCTCAGACCCGCGGTACTGGGCAGGCGATTATCGTGAGCCAAATCACGGGAATTTTGTGACGTGCAACACGCTGAAAGTGGTTGATGGCGCAATGAATCTGGGTACAGCTCCCCGGTCTCGGCCCTTCACAAGGCATTTCACAGCGCGTTCGTCGAAGTACTTCGCTATCGGCACATCTCGGTCCAGTGGGCGACTCGCATTGTCGGACATTGGAATTTCGGTCATCGCGGGGACCCGACCGATCAGAACCGCCGTCCACCTGCGCACGGCTCCATCCATGAAATATTCTGCTAGTCAACAGATTTAACGCAACACCGCACGCGAACATTGACTGGCCGATCGATGGCTACACGTCACGGATACTCAGGACTGTGCTGCACCAGCGACTCGCTCAGCGTCGCCCGAACGGGGCTCGACGACGGTACTGGCCGGGCCGCCCGTGCACATCACGAAATCCCCACCGCGAGAGACCATCTCCGGGCCCCGTCGACCGGGGCCGAGTCCGCGGCGAATATCGGAACCATCGCGAACAAATTGCCGGGATTTAACCGAGCAACCCATCGCGGAGATATAGAAAGACGGGCTAACGAAATCTCAGGAGTTTGCTGGAACCATTACCCAAGGTAATTACCAGCCAATTGGCAACGTCAGGACACGTCAGCCAGGGTGTTGACGTTCGTCAGAGCACGCTGCTTCGGCATCACGATGCGCTGGGTGTCGACGCTGTCCACAAGCGCGCGCATGCTCCGCTCCCCCTGCGCAACCAGCGCATCGGCGCGGTCGGCCAGCGCCGTGCGGTACACGCCGGCCAGGTAGTGGTCCTGGCCGTCCCACGGCAACACCACATCGACGCCGAGCCGGGCGCTGTGCTCGGCCAACTCGTCGATCAGCTCGGTGGTCATGTACGGCATGTCGACGGCGCATACGAAGGCGCGCTCACAACCCGCCTCGGCGGCTGCCCGCAGACCGCGGCCGGTGGCCAGCAGGGGTCCGACGCCGTGCACCTTGTCGCGCAGCACCTCGGCAGGCAGCTCGGGTAGCGGCTGACCGGGGGCGGCCACCACGAACACCGGCGAGCATCTGGCGCTCAGCGTCGAGACGACGAGCTCGACCATGGTCGAACCTTCGAAGGGCATGGTGGCCTTGTCACGTCCCATCCGGCGTGACCCACCGCCCGCGAGTACGACAGAAGCAAGCGGCACAGGCGATGTCACGACGATGAGATTAGTCGACGGTCCACGTGTCTTTGCCGCGCAGCAGCGCCTGCAGCGCCGCCGTGTCGTGCGGCTTGGCCTCGCGGGCGTCGGCCAGCTGCTTGCGGGCCGCGTCGTCGTAGGTCGGCTTGCTGACCTGACGGAAGATCCCCGTGACCATGTGCTCGAGGTTCTGCTCGGACAGCCGCGACAGCGCGAACGCGTACGCCGGATCCTCGACCTGCGCGTTGTGCACGACGATCTCGTCGGCGGACACATCGGCGGTCTTGGCCACCTCGAGCCCGTAGCCGGACTTCACCACGCAGTAGGCGCCGTCGGCGCCGAAGGTGATCGGCTCGCCGTGGCTGAGGTTGATCAGCCGCTCCTCTGCGCCCTCCTTGCGGAGTGCGTCGAACGACCCGTCGTTGAAGATCGGGCAGTCCTGCAGGATCTCGACCAGCGCGGCGCCGCGGTGCGCGGCCGCGGCGCGCAGCACCTCCGACAGCCCCTTGCGGTCGGAGTCGAGCGCGCGACCGACGAACGTGGCGTCGGCGCCGAGCGCCAGCGACACCGGGTTGAACGGGTAGTCCAGCGAGCCCATCGGCGTCGACTTGGTGATTTTGCCGACCTCGGACGTCGGCGAGTACTGACCCTTCGTCAGACCGTAGATCCGGTTGTTGAACAGCAGGATCGTGATGTTCACGTTGCGCCGCAACGCGTGGATCAGGTGGTTGCCGCCGATGGACAGCGCGTCGCCGTCGCCGGTGACGACCCAGACCGAGAGATCCGGCCGCGCCAGCGCGAGCCCCGTCGCAATGGTCGGGGCACGGCCGTGGATGGAGTGGAAGCCGTAGGTCTCCAGGTAGTACGGGAATCGGCTCGAGCAGCCGATGCCGCTGACGAACGCGATGTTCTCCCGGCGCAGACCCAACTCGGGCAGGAAGTTGCGGATCGTGTTGAGGATGACGTAGTCACCGCAGCCGGGGCACCAGCGGACCTCCTGGTCGCTGGTGAAGTCCTTGCTCTTCTGAGGCTGGTCGGTCGTCGGCACACCGGAGGTACCGAGGGTGAGACCCAGGTCGGTCCCGATCAGGTCAGTCATGCGTCTGCTCCCACGCCAGATTCCACAGTGGCCGCCGCCAACCGCGCGAACTTGGCCTTGTCGCTTTCTCTTTCGCTCAACGTTCCGTCCAGGGCCGCATCGATGATGCCCTCGACCTCATCGGCCAGGAACGCCATGCCTTCCACCTTCGTCACCGACTGCACGTCGACAAGGAACTTGCCGCGCAGCAACAGCGCCAACTGGCCGAGGTTCATCTCCGGCAGCACCACCTTTGGATAGCGGCGCAGCACCTCACCGAGGTTGGCGGGGAACGGGTTCAGGTTGCGCAGCTGCGCGTGGGCGACCTTGATGCCCTTGCGCCGCGCACGCCGGCAGGCCTCACCGATCGGGCCGTACGAGCTGCCCCAGCCGAGCATCAGCAGTTCCGCGTCACCGGTGGGGTCGTCGACCTCCAGATCGGGCACCTTGATGCCGTCGACCTTGGCTTGGCGCAGCCGCACCATCAGGTCGTGGTTCTTGGGCTCGTAGGAGATGTTGCCCGAACCGTTGGCCGCCTCGAGACCGCCGATGCGGTGCTCGAGCCCGGGCGTGCCGGGAACGGCGAACTGGCGCGCCAGGGTCTCCGGGTCACGGGCGTACGGCTGGAACGGCTCATCAGGCTTGGCGAACGTGTGCTCGATCGCCGGGTAGGTGCTGACGTCCGGAATCTGCCACGGCTCAGAGCCGTTCGCGATCGCGCCGTCGGACAGGATCATCACCGGCGTGTGGTAGGTGATCGCCATCCTGGCCGCCTCGACCGCCACCTCGAAGCAGTCCGACGGTGACCGCGGCGCGATGATCGCGACCGGCGACTCGCCGTTGCGGCCGAACATCGCCTGCAGCAGGTCGGCCTGTTCGGTCTTGGTGGGCAGGCCGGTGGACGGACCACCGCGCTGCACGTCGATCACGATCAGCGGGAGCTCTGTCATCACCGCGAGACCGATGGCCTCCGACTTCAGCGAGATGCCGGGGCCCGACGTGCTGGTGACGCCGAGCGCGCCGCCGTAGGACGCGCCGATCGCGGCGCCGATGCCCGCGATCTCGTCCTCGGCCTGGAAGGTCAGGACGTTGAAGTTCTTGTGCTTGGACAACTCGTGCAGGATGTCCGACGCGGGCGTGATCGGGTAGGTGCCCAGCACCAGCTGGATGCCTGCGAGCTGACCCGCGGTGACCAGGCCGTATGCCAGCGCCGTGTTACCCGAGATCTGGCGGTACTCGCCGGACTTCAGCTTGGCGGGCGCCACCTCGTAGGTGCTGGCGAAGGCCTCGGTGGTCTCGCCGTAGTTCCAACCGGCCTTCAACGCGAGCACGTTGGCCTCGGCGATGTCGGGCTTGCGGGCGAACTTCTCGCGGATGAACGCCTCGCTGTGCTCGAGTTCGCGGCCGTACATCCACGACAGCAGGCCGAGCGCGAACATGTTCTTCGCGCGCTGCCCGTCCTTCTTGGATGCGCCGATGGACTCCACGGCGCCGAGGGTCAGTGTGGTCATCGCAACGGGCTGCACGACGTAGTCGGACAGTTCGTCGGTCTCCAACGGGTTGGCCTCGTAGCCGACCTTGGCGAGGTTGCGCTTGGTGAACTCGTCGGAGTTGGCGATGACGAGCCCGCCTCGCGGGAGGTCGGAGATGTTGGCCTTCAGCGCGGCCGGGTTCATCGCGACGAGGACGTCGGGGCGGTCGCCCGCAGTAAGGATGTCGTAGTCGGCGATCTGGATCTGGAACGACGAGACGCCGGGCAGGGTGCCTGCTGGTGCGCGGATCTCGGCGGGGTAATTCGGTTGCGTGGCAAGGTCATTGCCGAACAGCGCGGCCTCGGAGGTGAACCGGTCGCCGGTGAGCTGCATACCGTCGCCCGAGTCTCCCGCGAACCGAATGACTACCTTTTCGAGCTTCTGGCGCCTCTCCGTCTTGGCCTCATCGCCGGTCGTCGTCACGACCCCTACCTCTCGTGCTGCTCTTAGAACGTATTCGTCTGTCGCGGGCTGATCGCGCCATCGAGTTCAACGTCCACCGAATTTGGTGTCACTCGCAGTACCGATTAAACCACTTCTCTTAGGCGATCCTTTACCGCACACGCGGGTTACCAGCACATGACAGGAGCTGAAATCCTGAGGTCAGCCGCGTGTGCGCCGACTCGATGAGACAAAAGTGTGTCGTTCGTCACGTCGCTGCGACACGATATCTCTAAGGAAATTGTTACCGATCGGTAGCTCGTGGCTAGCACCCCTACGCGTCCCCGGCGCGCGTTTGTAGGGAAATACCCGATGCCGACGCCGAACCCGCGCCGTTAGCGTCGACCCGGTGTCGGTTCAGCCGAAAGGAGGCCGGCGATGCCGTCCACCACGAAACGGACCACGCTGGTTGCCGCATCAGCGGCGACGATCGCAACGTCGGGTCTGCTGATGACGCCTTCGACTGTCGATGCCGCACCCTGTGAGGTGTACGGCTTCGCCGGGCCCGTCACCATCACGGGCACCGGCGCGGTGACTCGGCTGACCTTCTCCGGCGAAGGGACGTCAGTGGGAGGTCCGGCGAGCGCGATGTCCGACAAGGGCGCCGCCGTGAACGGAATCATCAGCGGCGGGATCGTCGAGGACGGTCCTGGCGTTCACCTCACCTTCACACCTGACGGCGGCGGCTCCCATGTATTCGCCGGAACGATTCGCGAGAACGACCTGATCGCCACGGGCACCGAGGGCCCAGGCACATGGAAGACCGACGGCCCGCTGGCATGCCTCAAGGAAGGCGCCCCGAAGCCGGGCGATCACATGTTCACCCTGACCGGCGATGTCGACATGTACAAACGCCCCGGCGGCAACGACGACGACAAGCTTCCCGGGTTCGTCGAAGGCGGCCCCGGCAGCCCGCAGGTGAACCTCATCGGCTGCCAGAAAGACAATTGGTGCCAGATCGTGACGGCAGACAAGCAGTTCGTCTGGGTGTGGGGCGAGTTCGTCCCGCCCGAGGCGCGCTTCTGAGCCTGCACTCCGGCGCTACCGCTTGGCCGGGAACTGGTGCCCCGCCTCGATGTGCTCGCGCTGCTCGAGCTCGCTGGCGACGAGCTCGCTGGCCAGTTCGACGGCGCGACGCGAATCCTCGCCTGCCGCCCGGTGCGCGGCATAGCAGGCGGTGAACATGTCCCCAGCCCCCGTCGTCTGGACGCCTTCGACCCGCCACGCCGCCGGTACCCGCACGACGGCGCCGTCGGAGTAGATGTCGCAGCCCTCTGAGCCGTAGGTCACCAGGATCTCCGGGACACCCAGCCGCGCCGCCGTGGACTCGTCGAACGGTCCGTCGGCGACGATGACCGCCTCGTCCTCGGCGAGCTTGAGCACGCTGATGTGGCGGAGCAGTTCGGGCGAGAAGTGCCGGTCGAGGACCATCGGCCCGACTCGATCGGCGCGCACCAGCCCCTGGCCGTCGTAAACGATGCAATGCCCGCGAGCGTCGAGCACCTCGATCGTCTCCGCGGGGAAGTCGGTGCGCAGCAGCGGCGCGAGATGCAACCACGTCGTATCGGGGTCGGCGGCGTCGATCGCGGCGAGGCCCCACACCGGCCCGACGGCATCGACCGACATTCTGCGGTGGTCGACGTCGACATAGTCCAGCCGAAACGAACTCGTACGGTCCGCAGGAAGAATGCGCAGCATCGGCCCCAGCTTCTCGGCGAGGTCGTCGAACAACGCGTGGTCACGCTCCGCGCCCATCGCGATCAGCCGGCCGGGAACGTCCACCGCAGCCAGTGCGACGCCGGCGAACGACGCGCAACCGCCAGGGGTCGGCGGGGCCCCGTCGATGACGTCGATCGCGAGGTTTCCCATGACGGTCACCCCAGCGATCAGATGGCCGTCCATGTGCACCCCCCAACGATCCTCACGTCACCCACGACGCCGATCGCCGCTCTCGCGGATATTAGTCGTCGCGTTCGCCAATCAGCGATTTTGCACACTCACAACGGCAGGTTGAACGGTGTCACCACCTGGATCGGCGCGGGCCGGACGGACTCGGCGGGTAGCGCGCCCCGCTCCTGCAGGATCAGCCGAAGGGCCAGCCGCGCATCGGCACGCAGGTCGTTGTGCAGCACAACGGAGATCCGGCCGTCGCGCAGCAGCGCGCGGTTGTCCGCGTCGAGATCGTGTGCGATGAACACCCGGCATTCTCGGCCGAGCCGATCGAACGCCGCGACCGTCGCGGCGTTGCCGCCGCCCACCGAGTACACCGCCGACACCCCCGGGTTCCGTTCCAGCGCCTCGAGCACCAGCCGCTCGTTTGTCGCGTCGATACCGTCGCTGTCGCTCACCTCGACGATCTGGCGGCCTGACCCACGCAAGGCAGAACGAAACCCGACCTCTCGCTCACCTTCACCGCGAAACACGTTGCGGCTCAGCGTGATCAATACATCGGCGGGTGACTCGCCCAGCCATTGCCGCATCAGGTAGGCGGCCGTCACGCCCGCCCCGTGGTTGTCGATGCCGACGTATGAGCACCTGGCGCTGCCGGGCACATCGGTCGCATACGTCACCACCGGTACCCCGTTGTCGACCAATCGATCGATGGCCTCGGCGACCTCCGGTTCGTCCTGGGCCTTGAGGATCACCCCGTGGCTGCCGCGCAACCGGCTGAGCGCGTCGACCATGTGGGCCGTCGACCCACTCTCCCAGAGGTGAAACCGCGCCCGCAGCATCGCGGGTGCGAACGCGGGCAGTTCCGCCTCGACCGCCGCGCGGAACGAGTCGGAGAACCGCTGCGGAGTCTGCATCACGACGTCGATGAGGTAGCGCCGCCCGTTCAGGCGCAGTTGAGCGCGTTGCTTGTCCAGATCCGAAATCGCCTGCATGACCTCGGCGCGGGTGCTCTCCCGCACCCCGGGTCGCTGGTTGAGCACGCGGTCGACCGTCGCCTCGCTCAGCCCGGACTGCTGGGCGATCTCGCGGACCTTGTAGCGGTGTGCCACGGGGCTCCTTGTTTGCCCGCCGAGATGGACGAAATGGCGGGCTGTACTCGCACTTTTGCGCCCAAGTGTCGGTTTGGGCGGATCGGAGATGAGGGTTTTTTGATGGGTTTTTGGTGTTGATTGCGGTGTGGGCGCCTATCAGACTAACTGCCATGGCAACACCACTGACCACGGCATACGGTGCCCGGCCGTGGATCGATGAGTCCGCTTGCCGCCTCGAGGACTTCCGCGCCGAGGTGGCGCGCGAGACCGACCTCGCCGACTATCCGCACGCGGTCGACGTTCGCGAGAACGTGTTGGTCTATGCCGCCACTGCGCCCGCCGACCGCCGCGAATTGCAGGCGGAGTTGATCAGGGCACTGAGCGACGGCCCCGGGGTCGTGGTGTTTGAGGGCGCGTTCCCGGTCGAGGTGGTCGACCGCGCCAGCGAGGCCTTCTTCGCGCTCATCGACGAGCAGCGCGCCGCAGGTTCGGCGGCGGGTGATCACTTCGGCGAGCCAGGCGCCAACGACCGCATCTGGAACGCCGCGCAGAAACTTGCTTTGCACTCCCCCGACGTGTTCGCGGAGTACTACGCCAACGACACGCTTGCCGTCATCTCGCAGGCCTGGCTCGGCCCGCGCTATCAGGTGACCTCGCAGGTGAACGTCGTCAATCCCGGTGGCAGGCACCAGGTTCCGCACCGCGACTACCATCTCGGCTTCGTCGCACCCGATGAGCTGGCTGCCTATCCCGCACACCTGCATCGCACCTCGCCCGCCCTTACCCTGCAGGGCGCTGTCGCACACTGCGACATGCCGATCGAAAGCGGCCCGACGATGCTGCTGCCGTACTCGCAGCGGTTCCTCGGCGGCTACATCGCGTTCAACCGGCCCGAGTTCATCGACTACTTCGCAGAACAACACGTGCAGGTGCCGCTGCGCAGCGGCGACGCGGTGTTCTTCAACCCCGCGCTGTATCACGGCGCGGGCTCCAACGTGGCGACCGATATCCGGCGGATCGCGAACCTGCTGCAGATCTCGTCGCCGTTCGGCCGCGCGATGGAGGCGCTCGACCGCACCGCGATGGTGCGCGCGACATACCCGTCATTGCGCGCGATGAAGGCTGCCGGCCGCTCCCGGCGCGAACTGACCAACGCCGTCGTCGCGACCGCGGAGGGTTACGCGTTCCCCACCAACCTCGATCTCGACCAGCCGATCGGCAGCCTCGCGCCGCCGTCGCAGGTGGACACCGTGCTGGCCGCCCTGGCCGACGACCTCACCCCTGAGCAACTCGATGTCGCGCTGCGCGACCAGGACGATCGGAGAATCCCGTGACGACCATCGGCGTGATCGGACTGGGCCGCATCGGCGCCTTCCACACCGACACACTCAGCGGCCTCGACACCGTCGACAAGCTGGTGGTCACGGACGAGCGCGCCGACCTCGTCGCGGCGGTAGCGGCCAAACATGGTGCGCAGCCTGCCGATTCGGTCGACGAGCTGCTGTCATCAGGTATCGACGGGTTGGTGGTCGCCGCGGCCACCCCGGCGCACGCCGAGCTGACACTCGCGGCCGTCGAGCGTGGCATCCCCACGTTCTGCGAGAAGCCGATCGCGTCGACGGCGGCCGAATCCGCCAGGGTCGCCGACGTCATCGCCCGCTCCGGCGTGCCGGTTCAGGTCGGCTATCAGCGTCGCTTCGATGCGGCGTTCGCCGCGGCCAAGCGTGCGGTCGACGAGGGCTCGCTGGGACTCATTCACACGGTCCGCAGCACGACGATGGATCCCGCTCCGCCACCGATGGAGTACATCGCGGGCTCCGGTGGCATCTTCCGGGACTGCGCGGTACACGATTTCGACGTCCTGAGGTGGATCACCGGCCAGCAGGCCGTCGACGTCTACGCCACCGGCAGCGTGCAGGGCGATCCGCAGTTCAGCGAGTTCGACGACGTCGACACCGCGGCCGTGGTGGTCCGCTTCGAATCGGGCACCCTCGGCGTGGTCTCGGCCGCCCGGTACAACGGTCACGGCTACGACTGCAGGCTCGAGGTGCACGGCTTCGACGACACCGTCGTCGCAGGGTGGGACCAAGGCGCGCCGGTGCAAAATGTCGATCCCGCCAACAGCTTCCCCGAGGGCCCGGCGCACCACTTCTTCATGGACCGCTTCACCGAGGCGTTCCGCGCCGAACTCTCCGCGTTCATCGACGTCGCCAAGGGCCAAGCCGTTCCCGCGTGCACCGTCGCGGATGCCGTCGAGGTGGCTTGGCTCGCCGAGGCGGCCACCGAATCACTCAAACGTGGTGTCCCCGTACGACTCGACGAAGTGAGGTCCTAGATGAAAATCGCAGGCGCTCCGATCTCCTGGGGAGTGTGCGAAGTACCCGGATGGGGATATCAGCTGCGCCCCGACCGAGTGCTCGCCGAGATGCGCGACCTCGGAATGACGGCGACCGAGCTTGGGCCGGAAGGCTTTCTGCCGTCGCTCACGGCCGAGTTGACGGCTCTGCTGGACTCGTACGGTCTGGCGTGCGTCGGCCAGTTCGCACCGGTGGTCTTGCACGAGCCCGATCACGATCCGGTGCCTGACATCGCCGCATCGCTCGATGCGATCGTGGCCTGCAAGGCCGACGTGCTGGTGCTCGCCGCGGCGACCGGTGCCGACGGGTACGACGCGAGGCCGACGCTCGATGACCGTCAGTGGGCGACGCTTCTGGCCAATTTGGACCGTCTCGCGGCCGCCGCGGCCGACCGCGGTGTGCTCGCGGTGCTGCATCCGCACGTCGGCACGATGGTCGAGACGCGTGAGGACGTCGACCGCGTGCTGAACGGATCGTTGATCCGGTTGTGCCTGGACACCGGCCACCTTCTGATCGGCGGGACGGACCCGCTGGCGCTGGCCCGGCAGGTGCCCGGCCGAATCGCGCATGCCCACCTCAAGGACGTCGACGCGGATCTGGCCACCGCCGTTCAAGCAGGGACGCTGAGCTACACCGAGGCCGTGCGGCGCGGCATGTACACGCCGCTCGGCGCAGGAGACGTGGACATCGCAGGCATTGTCAGCGCGCTACGCAGCAACGGTTTCGACGGCTGGTTCGTGATGGAGCAGGACACCATCCTCGAAGGCGAGCCGACCGACGAGGGCCCCGTGCGTGATGTGCGGGCCAGTGTGACGTACATGCGCAACCTCTGCCGCAGCGTGGCGGTATGACTCTGCGGATCGGGGTGCTCGGCGCATCCCGTATCGCCGATCTTGCCGTCGTCGGTCCCGCGCACGAGCTGGGTCACCGGTTGGTTGCCGTGGCGGCGCGCGACCGCGGTCGCACCGAGCAGTTCGCCGAAAAGCACGGCGTCGAAAGGGTTTTGGACACCTACGCCGACGTCATCGCCGACCCTGAAGTGGACGCGATCTACAACCCGTTGGCGAATTCGCTGCACGCGCCGTGGAACCTGGCCGCGGTCGAGGCGGGCAAACCGGTCCTCACCGAGAAACCGTTCGCGCGCAACCGATCCGAGGCGGCACGCGTCGCCGAGGCCGCCGACGCTGCAGGCATCACCGTCGTGGAGGGCTTCCACTATCTCTACCACCCGGTGACCCGCCGGGCGTTCGAGCTCGCGGCCGACGGCACCATCGGCGACCTGCACCACGTCGAGGTGCGGATGGCGATGCCTTCGCCCGACGCCTCCGACCCGCGCTGGTCGTTCGAGCTGGCGGGTGGCGCGCTGATGGATCTCGGCTGCTACGGCCTGCACATCATGCGCAGGCTCGGCCACCCGTCGATCATCCGAGCGCATGCGGCCGAGCGCACGCCGGGCGTCGACGAATGGTGCGATGTGGAGGTCGGCTTCCCGAACGGCGCAACGGGACTGAGCGCGAACACGATGACGGCTCACGACTACTCGTTCACCCTGCAGATCGTCGGGACGAAGGGTGATGTGCTGGTGCACAACTTCATCAAGCCGCACGAGGACGATCGGCTGACCATCCGGACACCCGCGGGCACCCGCGTCGAGCACCACGGCACCAGGACGTCGTACAGCTACCAGTTGGAGGCCTTCGCCTCGCATGTCCTGCACCGCTCACCGCTGCCGATCGATACCGCCGACGCCGTCGAGAACATGGCATTCGTCGACGCCGCGTATCGTGCGGCGGGTATGACGCCGCGCTGAAAGCGCACGACGTCGAGATCTATGACGCGGCAATAAATCCAACTGTCTGGGCCACGGCGCGGAAAACGGTCGAATCTCATCTATTCGGATGAGGACAACGGACCCGAGCACTGGTAACACCGACACATGACAAGATCGGCTTGGGTTTTCGCGGCCGCGGCAATCGGCGCTGCGGCGATGCCCGGCCCGTTGCCTGCGGCCGCCCAACCGATGTTCCCCGCCGCCCCGCCACCCTGTGACACCGAGTTGGTCTATCCGACCGAGACGTTCACACTGCAGCAGTCGAACGGCATCGTCGTCACGTTGAAACTGCTCAAGGACGGTTCCTTCGTCGGTCCCGCGAGCCACACGGTCGCCGGAAAGCCCGACGTGACCGGCGGCTCGGTGGGAGGCGAACTGTCCGACAACGGACACGTCGACTTCTTCGTCGACTGGCACAACGGCGTCAACAATCACTACTACGGCGACGTCGACGCCGACGGCATCGCGCGCGGCATAACGCTGAACAGCAATGTCCACGAGGACGGCTGGTTCAGCGGTGACAAATTCTCCTGCGCACCGTTCACTGTGCCCGGCGTGCAGGATCCAGTCGACGCACGCGTCGACCCGTTGCCGCCGATACCCGGGGTGCAGGATGCCGACAACCTGGATCTGACCACCGGCCCTCCCGAAGCCAAACCCCTTCAGGGTCCCCTGGTTTCATTCGAGAAGGTGATCGGCGGGCTGGTTGCGCACGTCACCGACCGCAGTGGGGTGGCGTCGCAGTGCGTCTACGAGTCCGAACTCGTCCAGCGCGCATTCGCCCTACCCGCGAACGGGACGTTCGATGTGAGGATCGTCCCGGCGATTCCGCAGTTCCGCAACTGGGACGTGACGGTGTCGTGCGACAACGGTACGAGCACCAAAGTCACCACGTTCTTCTGATGACCATGCACAGAGTCCGCGCCGCCCCCGCGGCCGCCGTCGCAATCACCGTGGCCGCGACCTTCTCACCGGCGGTGTCGGCGGCCGCGCCCGCATGCGAGAACTGGTTCTATCCGACAGAGGATTTCGGCATTCAGCAGGACAACGGCATCGTCGCGACGGTGTACCTCCGTGACGGCGTCTTCCGCGGCCCGGCCAGACACACGGTGGCCGGCAGGCCCGACGTGACGGGCGGCACTGTCACCGGTGACGTGGCCGGGCGCCGAGTCGATATCTTCGTCGACTGGCACAACGGCGTGTCCAATCACTACTACGGCCAGATCGCCGACGATGGCACGGCCAGCGGCGTCACCTTGAACAGCCGGGTGCAGGAGAATCGCTGGACGTCGCTCGCGAAGTTCTACTGCCCGGCGCCGCCGCTGGGCGACGTGTTCCAGCCCCCGCCAGGTGTTCAGGACCCGGTCGACGCAACCGCGCCGTTCGTGCCCCCGCCGGGTGTCCAGGATCTGCCGGGTTAGCCCTTGCTGCCACGCAATTCGTGCGACAGCGCCTCGAGTTCGTCGCCGCCGGCCATCTCCTGCGTCAGGTGCTCCAGCGTGATGTCCTCGTAGCTGCAGTCCAGCTTCTGCTGCCCGCGCTTGAGGATTACGAAGTGGTCGCCGACCATGTGCGCGTGGTGGGGGTTGTGCGTGATGAACACGACGCCGAAGCCGGCTTCCTTGGCGGCGGTGATGTACTTGAGCACCACACCGGACTGCTTGACGCCGAGAGCGGCGGTCGGCTCGTCGAGGATCAGCACGCGCGCGCCGAAGAACACCGCCCGCGCAATCGCGACGCACTGGCGCTGACCACCGGACAACGAGCCGATCGGCACGTCGACGTCGGGCAGGTCGATGCCCATCTTCGACAGCTCCGAGAGCGTCGTCGCGCGCATCGCATTGGCGTCCAGCGACCACGGGAAGGACTTCCTGCGGACCTCCTGGCCGAGAAAGAAGTTGCGCCACACCGGCATCAGCGGCACGACGGCCAGGTTCTGATAGACCGTCGCGATGCCCTTGGCCAGTGCGTCCTTCGGCGACACGAAGCTGGTTGCGTCACCGTCGACCAGCAGCTCGCCGTCGGTCTGCGGATGGTAGCCGGCGATGATCTTGATCAGCGTCGACTTCCCCGCGCCGTTGTCGCCGAGGATGGCGGTGACCTCACCGGCGTTGACGCGCAGCGAGATGTCTTTCAGCGCAGTGATGTTGCCGTAGGTCTTACCGATGTTCTTCAGCTCGACCAGCGGCACCTTTCCGCCTGACGGAGCCTCTTCCACGTCTTTGTCCACCGTAGTCGTCATCGGGTCACCTCTTCGCGGCGTAGTTGCGGAAAGCGTTGTTGGCGATGACCGCGAACAGCAGCATCGCGCCCATGAAGGCCTTGAACCAGTCGGGCTCCCAGCCCGCGTACACGATGCCTTTTTCGACCATGCCGAAGATGAAGGCGCCGATCGCCGCGCCGATCGCTGTGCCGTAACCACCCGTCAGCAGGCAGCCACCGATCACCGCGGCGATGATGTAGATGAACTCCTGACCGACACCCTGGCCGGATTGCACTGTGTTGAACGAGAACAACAGGTGCATGCCGAGGAACCAGGCCGCGAAGCCGACCGTCATGAACAGCCCGATTTTGACCTTGGTCACGGGTACACCGACGGCGCGGGCACTCTCCTGGTCGCCGCCGACGGCGAAGATCCAGTTGCCGATCCGCGTCTTGAAGAGCACGTAGGTCGCGACGGCGGTGAACAGCAGCCACCACAGCACGGTGATGCGCACGGGCACACCGAAGATCGTCAGCGTCGAGGCGAACACCGCGCGCGCGGAGTCCCAGCCCTCCATGTCGCTCACGCTCGGTGTGGCGACCTGACCGGCGACGAGCTTGGTGACCGCGATGTTGGCACCGGTCAGCATCAACAACGTGCCCAACGTGATCAGGAAGCTCGGGATCTTCGTCTTCATCACCAGGTAGCCGTTGAAGAAGCCGATCGCCAGCGACAGCAGCAGAGCCAAAGCCGCTCCCACCCATAGGTTCAGGTGGAAATTCCAAGCCAGCATCGATGCCGCGAGCGAACTGGTGGTGACCGCCACGCCCGCTGAGAGGTCGAATTCGCCACCGATCATCAGCAGCGCGACGGCACACGCCATGATCCCGATCGCGGAGCTTCCGTAGAGCACGGTCGCCAACGAGTCGGCCGAGCGGAACGGCGGCGCGACCACCATGAAGAAGACGAAGATCACGATTGCGCCGATCGCGGCACCCATCTCGGGGCGGATCAGCAGGCGCTGCAGTCGGTTTCGTTCCTTGACACGCTCGTCGCGGACCAGCTTGTGGCCTGCGACGTCCAGACTGGCTTGTGTAGTCATCGTTGTCTCTTTCTGCCGCTATCGCGTTCCGGCCTTGGCCAGCTCGGCGACCGAATCGATGTTCGACTCGTCGATGAACGACGGGCCCGTCAGCGTGGCCTCTCCGCCACCGATCACGTTCTTGTTGTTGATGTACAGCCACAGCGAGTCGATCGCCAGATATCCCTGCAGGAACGGCTGCTGGTCGACGGCCCACTTCACGTCGCCCTTCTGGATCGCGTCGACCAGGGCGGCGTTGGTGTCGAACGTGACGATCGTGGCGTTGCTGTTGGCATTGGCCTTGGACTGCACGGCGGCCAGCGCGATCGGCGCGCCCAGCGCCACCAGGTGGTCGACGGTCGGATCCTGCTGCAGCTTGGCGGTGATGGTCGACTCGACCGACGGCATGTCCTTGCTGTTGACGTTCAGGATCTCGGTCTGCCCCTTGAAGCCCTCTTTCACACCGGCGCAGCGGGATTCGAGCGCGACCTGCCCCTGCTCCTGGATAATGCAGACGATCTTCTTGGCGCCGTCCTTGGTCAGCCGTTCGCCGGCGGCGATACCGGCCAGCTTCTCGTCCTGGCCGAAGTACTCCTGGACACCGATCGCATTCCAGTTGTCGAAGCCGGAGTTGAAGGCGACCACGGGGATGTTCTTGGCCAGTGCAGCTTTGACCGCGGGCGTCATGGCGTCGGGCTTGGCCAGCGTCAACGCAATACCGTCGACGCCGCTGTCGATCGCGGTCTGCACGAGGTTGGCCTGGTTGGGCGCTTCGGGATCGTTGGAGTAGCGCAGTTCGATGTTGTCCTTGTCGGCAGCGGCCTGCGCGCCCTTGCGGATGAGGTCCCAGAACGAGTCGCCGGGCACCTCGTGGGTGATCATCGCGACCGTGGCACGCGGGGTGTCGGCCTGACCGGCTCCCATGCCGCCGCCCTCTTCGCGAGGTTTGCCACCCGTGGATGAGCAGGACGCGATTCCGAGAACGAGCACGCTTGCTCCGGCGATCGCCGCGAGCCGACTGAACCTCATTGTTTCTCCTTGCCTTCGGTGCGGCGGAACACGCCTCAGGGACGATGTAATACGGCTCACAGAAGAAAGTCAATACTTTGTCCTGACATTAGGACTGCACATCAAATGTTAGGGTGCGTCGGTCCTGCTCCGAGCGGATTGGATGGCAAACCATGGCGGACGTACGACTGGCGGTCTGCGCGGAGATGGTGTTCACCGACCTGCCGCTCATCGACCGGATACGACGCATCGACGACCTCGGTTTCGCCGTCGAGATCTGGACCTGGCACGACAAGGATCTGAGCGCGCTGGCCGCCACCGGCGCGCAATTCTCCTCCATGACCGGCTACCTGCACGGCGATCTGATCGACCCGGCAAGCGCTGACGAGGTGGTGCGAACGGCCGAGCTGAGCATCAAAGCCGCTGAGACGCTGGGGGTTCCGCGGCTCAACCTGCATACCGCCGAGCTCGCCGACGGTAAGGCCGCCCGGCCGCGGCACCGCTCGACCGGCGTAATGTGGCTCACCGCGCAGCGCGCGCTGGAGCGGATCGGCGACCTCGGCGCGGCGGCGGGTGTGACGTTCTGCGTGGAAAACCTCAACACGATCGTCGACCATCCCGGTGTCCCGCTGGCGCGGGCGAAGGACACGCTGGCGCTCGTCGAAGGGGTCGGCCATCCCCATGTGCGGATGATGCTCGACCTGTATCACGCGCAGATCGGCGAGGGGAATCTCGTCGAACTGGTCCGGCGCTGCGGGGACGCCGTCGGCGAGGTTCAGGTGGCCGATGTGCCGGGCCGCTGCGAGCCGGGCACCGGTGAGATCAACTACCCCGCGATCGCACGGGCGCTACGCGATATCGGCTACACCGGCACCATCGGCCTCGAGGCCTATGCCTCCGCCGAAGGCATCGCAGGCAGCGAAGCGGCCTTATCCGCCTTCCGCGCCGCGTTTTCGTAACTTCCCGCGAAATTGCATTCCAGCACCGAAAGATCGAGAAAACGCCTGCGTGGATGCAATCTCGCGGGATATCAGCGGTCGACGAGCGTGGTGTCGAAGTAGTACCGCGATGCGCGGTAGACGTGTGTGCCGTACTCGACGGCCGTGCCGGAGTCGTCGAACGCCGTGCGCGCCATCGTCAACAACGGCGCGCCGGGCTTCTCGTCGAGCAGCTTGGCCTCGGACCGCGACGCACCGCGCGCGCCGATGCGCTGGCGCGCGAGCCGGATGTGCACCCCGCGGGCCCGCAGCGACGAGTACAACCCGTTGCTCTCCAATTCCTCGGCATCCGGCGCGATGTCGACGGGCAGGTGGTTCGTCATCACCGCGAGGGGCTCGCCGTTGGCGCAGCGGAGTCGGTGGATCGACACCACCTCGCGGTCGTCCTTCAGGTTCAGCTCGCGGGCGACCTCTTCGTCGGGCGGGCCGACGTGGTAGTCGAGCAGTTGGGTCGTCGGCTCCTGGCCTGCCCGCGTCAGGTCGTCATAGAGGCTCGTTAGCTCGACGCGGCGATGTACCGGGCTCTGCACGACCTGCGTGCCCACCCCGCGCTTGCGCACGAGCAGTCCCTTGTCGACGAGTTCCTGTATCGCCCGGCGCGTCGTCGGCCGCGAGAGTGTCAGCCTTTTCGCAAGCGCCAGTTCGTTTTCGAAGCGATCCCCCGGTGCCAGTTCGCCGTCGCGGATCGCGGCCTCGATCGCCTGGGCGAGCTGATAGTAGAGGGGTACAGGGCTTGACCTGTCGAGCTCTACGGCCAACGGCACGTTGTCTCCGATCTCCGGTCGGACCAGGTAACGGTAGCTGAATATTAGCACCGCATGATTGAAAGTTAGAATGTCAGGACAAACTATTGACATGCTGGAGTGTCGCAGGGCACAGTCGTAGCCAAGCCAACATCAACGCCCCGGAGAGCGACTTGACCAGCCAACCATTCGACGTGCTCGCCATCGGGCGAAGCGGCGTCGACATCTATCCCCTCCAGACCGGCGTCGGCCTCGAGCACGTCGAATCGTTCGGCAAGTTCCTCGGCGGCAGCGCCGCCAACGTGGCGGTTGCCGCGGCCCGGCTCGGCAACTCCGCCGCCCTTATCTCCGGCGTCGGCGACGACCCGTTCGGCACCTTCGTCCGCAATGAACTCGCCGACCTGGGCGTCGACAACCGTTATGTGACGACCCACGACGAGTACCCGACTCCCGTGACGTTCTGCGAGATCTTCCCGCCGGACAACTTCCCGCTCTACTTCTACCGCCGCCCGAGCGCTCCCGACCTTCAGATCCGCGCCGACGAACTGGATCTCGATACCATCCGATCCGCGAAGCTGTACTGGTCGACGGTCACCGGCCTGTCCGAAGAACCCAGCCGCAGCACGCATTTCGCCGCGTGGCAAGCACGCGGTCGCAGCAGGCACACCGTGCTCGACCTCGACTACCGGCCGATGTTCTGGGAGTCCCCCACCGCCGCGACCGAACAGGTGCGCAAGGCGCTGCGCCACGTCACGGTCGCCGTCGGCAACCGCGAAGAGTGTGAGATCGCCGTCGGCGAGAGCAACCCGCAGCGCGCGGCGGACGCGCTTCTCGATCTCGGTGTCGAGTTGGCCATCGTCAAGCAGGGTCCTCGCGGCGTGCTGGGCAAGACCAAGCACTCACATGTCAGCGTCTCGCCGATCGAGGTCGACGTCGTCAACGGCCTCGGCGCAGGAGATGCCTTCGGCGGCAGCCTGTGTCACGGCCTGCTGCACGACTGGCCGCTGGAGAAGACCCTGCGTTACGCCAACGCCGCGGGCGCGATCGTCGCATCGAGGCTCGAATGCTCGACGGCGATGCCGACGGCGGCAGAGGTCGCCGCTCTCGCCGACCAGACCGCCTCGGAGGCCGTCAATGTCTAACGCCGTCTGCCGGGATTACGCAGAGATCACCGACGTGCGGGCAGCCGATCCGCAGGCCGTCGAGCGCACATGGCAGGCCCGCACCATCCGCCCCGCCGTGCGCGGCGACGGCAGGCTGATGATCGTCGCCGCCGACCATCCCGCCCGCGGCGCCCTCGCCGTCGGCGACCGCCCGACCGCGATGAACAGCCGCACCGATCTGCTCGACCGGCTGCGGGCCGCGCTGGCCAACCCCGGTGTCGACGGCGTGCTGGCCACCTCTGACATCCTCGAGGACCTGCTGCTGCTCGGCGCACTTGATGACAAGGTGGTGTTCTCGTCGATGAACCGCGGCGGCCTGGCGGGCGCGCAGTTCGAACTCGACGACAGAATGACCGCGGCCACGGCCGCGGCGACCGCCGCCGCCAGGATGAACGGCGGAAAGATGTTGTGCCGCATTGATCTCGACGACCCCGGCACGGTCGTGACGTTAGAAGCCTGTGCGCGCGCTGTCGACGAACTGGCGTCCCACGGGCTGATCGCGATGGTCGAGCCGTTCATGTCGTCACGGGTGAACGGCAAGGTGCGCAACGACCTCAGCCCCGATGCGGTGATCAAGTCGGTGCACATCGCGCAGGGCCTCGGCTCCACCTCCGCGTACACCTGGATGAAGCTGCCCGTCGTCGACGAGATGGACCGCGTCATGGCGTCCACCACGCTGCCGACACTGCTCCTCGGTGGCGACCCCGCCGACCCCGACGAGGCGTTCGCCAGCTGGGAGAAGGCGCTGGCCCTGCCGTCGGTGCGCGGCCTGATCGTCGGCCGCACCCTGCTCTATCCCCCTGACGACGACGTGAGTTCCGCTGTCTCCACGGCAGTTTCGATGGTGAGGTGACATGCACACAAGCCCCTCTGCTCCTCGCGTGCGCAGCCAGTACTACATCCCCGCACACAGCGCCACGCCCCCTTACACCGTCGACGTCACGCCAGAATCCGCAGGCTGGTCCGAGGCCAGCCTGTGGGTGGTGGAGTTGCAGCCGACGATGGAACTGGCGCTGACGACCGACGGCATCGAGGTGATGATCCTTCCGCTGGCCGGCGGCGGCAGCGTGGAGTGCGATGGCGAGACCTTCGAACTCTCGCCGCGCGCATCGGTTTTCGACGGCCCCGCCGACATGGTGTACATCGGCACCGAACGGCGCTACACGCTTCGCGGCGAAGGCCGGATCGCGATCTGCGGTGCCCGCGCCAAACGCCAACTGCCCAACCGCAAGGTGTCCGCCGCCGATGTACCCGTCGAACTGCGCGGCACCGGCAACTGCAGTAGGCAGGTGCACAACTTCGGCACCGCGGGCGTCTTCGAGGCCGACTCGCTGATCGCGTGCGAGGTCATCACGCCAGGCGGCAACTGGTCAAGCTATCCCGCGCACAAGCACGACGAGGAGACGCCGGTCGAGTCGGCGCTCGAGGAGATCTACTACTTCGAGATCGCAGCCGGCCCAGACGATTCCCGCGGTTTCGGCTATCACCGGGTGTACGGCACCCCGAGCAGGCCGATCGAGGTGCTAGAAGAGGTCCGCAGCGGCGACGTCGTGCTGGTCCCCCACGGCTACCACGGCCCGTCGGTGGCGGCACCCGGCTACCACATGTACTACCTCAACGTGATGGCCGGACCCGGCGAGGAGCGGGCGTGGAAGATCGTCGACGACCCCGAGCACGCGTGGCTGCGCGGCACCTGGGAGGACCAGGCCGTCGACCCGCGGCTGCCTCTGCATACCAAGCCTTCGGCATAGGAGTGTGACGAGTGGTCTCCAAGGCATCAGTGTTCAAGTCTCCGCACAACGAGCCGACCGTGCGGCTCACCGTCGCGCAGGCCGTCGTTCGGTTCCTGGCCAACCAATACATCGAACGCGACGGTGAACGAAGCAGGTTCTTCGCAGGCTGCTTCGGCATCTTCGGACACGGCAACGTGGCCGGGATGGGACAGGCGCTGTTGCAGGCCGAGGTCGAGGCGCAACAGGCAGGCACCGAGCCGGCACTGCGGTATGTGTTGGGCCGCAACGAGCAGGCGATGGTGCACACCGCCGCCGCGTACACCAGGCAGAAGGATCGGTTGCAGACGTGGGCGGTGACCGCGAGCATCGGGCCGGGTTCCACCAACATGCTCACCGGCGCCGCGCTGGCGACCATCAACCGGCTACCTGTTCTGCTGCTGCCGTCTGACACCTTCGCGACGCGGGTCAGCGCACCGGTGCTGCAGGACCTCGAACAGCCGCACGACAACGAGTTGACCGTCAACGACGCATTCAAGCCGCTGTCGCGGTTCTTCGACCGGGTGTGGCGGCCCGAGCAGTTGCCGTCGGCGCTGATCGGCGCGATGCGGGTGCTCACCGACCCGGTCGAGACCGGCGCGGCCACCATCGCGCTGCCGCAGGACGTGCAGGCCGAGGCGTTCGACTGGCCGGAATCGCTGTTCGCCGAACGGACTTGGCATGTGGCCCGCCCGCTTCCGGAGCGCGCGATGATCGCGCGCGCCGCGGAGATCATCGCGTCGGCACGTCGGCCACTGATCGTCGCCGGTGGCGGCGTCATCTACTCCGGCGCCAACGACGCGCTGACGGCGTTCGTCGAGCAGACCGGGATCCCGGTGTCGGAGACGCAGGCGGGCAAGGGCTCGCTGCCGTTCGACCACCCGCAGGCCGTCGGCGCGGTGGGCTCCACCGGTACGACCGCGGCCAACGCGCTCGCCGCTGAGGCCGACGTCGTCATCGGAATCGGCACCCGCTACAGCGACTTCACGAGCGCATCGCGCACCGCGTTCAACAACCCCGACGTCCGATTCGTCAACATCAACGTCGCGTCGTTCGACGCCGTCAAACAGGGCGGGCTTTCAGTCGTCGCGGATGCCAGGGAGGCCATCGAGGCACTGACCGAGGCGCTCGGCGACTATTCAGTCAGTGACGACTACCGCTCGCGAACAACCGAACTCGCGCAGGAGTGGGACGACACCGTCACCGCCGCCTACCGCGTGGAGGACGACGGAAGCGCACTGAACCAGAGCCAGGTCATCGGGCTGGCGAACACGCTGTCCGAACCGCGCGACGTCGTCGTGTGCGCGGCCGGTTCGATGCCCGGCGATCTGCACAAGCTGTGGCGCACCCGCGACCGCAAGGGCTATCACGTCGAGTACGGCTACTCGTGCATGGGCTACGAGATCGCGGGCGGCATCGGCGTGAAGATGGCCGCACCCGACCGCGACGTGTTCGTCATGGTCGGCGACGGCTCCTATCTGATGATGGCCACCGAGTTGGCGACCGCGGTGCAGGAGGGCGTCAAGATCATCGTCGTGCTGGTGCAGAACCACGGCTTCGCCTCGATCGGGTCGCTGTCGGAGTCGTTGGGCTCGCAGCGATTCGGGACGTCGTACCGCTACCGCGACCAGTCTGGCCGGCTTGCCGGCGACAAGCTGCCCGTAGACCTGGCGGCCAATGCCGCCAGCCTCGGCGCCGAGGTGATCAAGGTGACGACGGGCGCGGAGTTCACCGACGCGGTCAAGGTGGCCAAGGCAGGAGAACACACCACCGTGATCCACGTCGAGACCGACCCGATGATCTACGCGCCCGACAGCCAGTCGTGGTGGGACGTCCCGGTCAGCCAGACCTCGACACTGGCCTCGACGCAGGAGGCGTACGAGACGTACGCCGAATGGAAGAAGGTCCAGCGCCCCTACACGAAGCCCACCGAGTGATTTCGGCGTGATTTCCGGCGCTGAGCGCAGGTAATCACGCCGAAATCGCCAGAAAGGACTGATCGATGAGCACGATTCTCGTTGGCTCCGCGCCGGATTCGTGGGGCGTGTGGTTTCCCGACGACCCGAATCAGACTCCCTACACCCGATTCCTCGACGAGGTGGCGGCGTCGGGCTACAAGTGGATCGAACTGGGCCCGTACGGATACCTGCCGACCGACCCGAAACAGCTCTCCGATGAACTCGCGTCGCGCAACCTGAAGCTGTCGGCGGGCACGGTGTTCGAGCATCTGCACCAGGACGACTCATGGGATGCGGTGTGGAAGCAGATCGAGGACGTTGCCAAGCTGACGGCCGCCGTCGGCGGTAAGCACGTCGTCGTCATCCCCGAGATGTGGCGCGACCCGTCCACCGGCGCCGTGCTCGAGGACCGCCACTTGACCCCCGAGCAGTGGCGGAAGAAGACCGAGGGCATGAACGAGCTCGGCAAGGCGATGTACGAATCCTACGGTGTGCGTGCGCAATACCATCCGCACGCCGACAGCCACGTCGACACGGAGGAAAACGTCTACCGCTTCCTCGACGGCACCGACGGCGAGTTCGTCAACCTGTGCCTGGACACCGGCCACATCAGCTACTGCGGCGGCGACAACATCGCGATCATCGAGCGTGCCCCGGATCGGATCGGGTACCTGCACCTCAAGCAGGTCGATCCCGAGGTTCAGGCCAAGGTGATCGCCGAAGATCTGCCGTTCGGCGAAGCCGTCAAGCTCGGCGCAATGACCGAGCCGCCGCGCGGGATCCCTGACATGCCACCGCTTCTGGCCGCGGTCGAGAAGCTCGGCGTGGACGTCTTCGCGATCGTCGAGCAGGACATGTACCCCTGTGACGTCGATGCTCCCCTACCAATTGCCAAGCGCACGCGCAGCTATCTCGGCTCGTGCGGTGTCCCGTCCGTGAAGTTCGTCTAGCACAGGAAGAGCCATGTCCGACCTTCGTATCGCGGTGCTCGGCGTCGGCGTCATGGGCGCCGACCACGTCGCCCGCATCACCAGCCGAATCAGCAACGCCCGTGTCGCGGTGATCAACGACTACCTGCCCGAGAAGGCGCAGGAGATCACGGCGTCCGTGCCCGGCGCGCGGGTCGTCAACGACCCGATGGACGCCATCGCCGATCCCGACGTCGACGCGGTCGTGCTCGCTACGCCGGGACCGACGCACGAGAAGCAGTTGCTCGCCTGCCTGGAGGCCGGCAAGCCGGTGCTATGTGAAAAGCCGCTGACCACCGACGTGCAGACCTCGCTCGCAGTGGTCAAGGCCGAAGCCGAACTCGGCAAGCGGCTGATCCAGGTCGGCTTCATGCGGCGGTTCGACAACGAATACGCCCAACTGAAGGCGCTCATCGACGGCGGCGAGTTCGGCGAGCCACTGCTGCTGCACTGCGCACACCGCAACCCTGCCGTCCCGAAGGGCTTCGACAGCGCGATGGTGGTGCGGGATTCGCTGGTGCACGAGGTGGACGTCACCCGGTTCCTGTTCGGTGAGGAGATCGCCTCGATCCAGATCATCACGCCCGCACCGAACCCCGCTGCGCCACAAGGTCTTGCCGATCCGCAGATCGCCATCATGCGGACCGAGTCGGGCAGGTTCGTCGACGTCGAGCTGTTCGTCACCACCGGCATCGGCTACGAGGTGCGGACCGAACTGGTTGCCGAGAAGGGCAGCGCGATCATCGGACTCGACGTCGGACTCATACGCAAGAGCGCACCAGGCGTGTGGGGCGGCCGCATCACCCCCGGCTTCCGGGAGCGCTTCGGGCAGGCCTACGACACCGAGTTCCAGCGCTGGGTCGACGCGGTCCATGCCGGGGTCAACGTGGACGGGCCGGACGCCTGGGACGGCTACGCCGCGGCCGCAGTCTGCGATGCGGGCGTCGAATCCCTGCACACCCGCAGGCCCGTCGAGGTGCAGATCGTCGACCCCTCGTCGATCAAGGGGCTGTCGCGATGAAGATCGCGCTCGACCCGACACCGTTCCACCACGACTACGATCTGCTCGAGTTTCCGCGCCTGGTCGCCGAATTGGGCTACGAGTACCTGCAGCTGACCCCGCACCGCGACTTCATCCCGTTCTTCAACCATCCGCGTGCCGACGATGACCTGGTCGCACAGTTCCGCAAGGCATGCGCGGACGCCGGTGTCGGGATCGCGTCGGTGCTGCCCGTGCTGCGCTGGTCCGGGCCCGACGAGGACGCCCGCGAGGCCGCGGTCCGCAACTGGAAGCGCGTCGTGCAGATCACCGTCGACCTCGGCGTCAACGTGATCAACACCGAGTTCTCCGGACGGCCCGAGCGAGCCGAGGAATCCGAGCGGGCGTTCTTCCGGTCCATGGACGAGCTGGTGCCGATCTTCGAACGCGAGGGCATCGACGTCCGAATCGACCCGCACCCAGATGATTTCGTCGAGGACGGGATGGAGGCGCTGCGCATCATCCGCGGCGTCAACTCCCCCAACATCGGCATGGTCTACGTCGCCTGCCACAGCTTCCACATGGGCGGCGACATGGACGAGATCATCCGCGCCGCGGGCAGCAAGCTGCGACTCGTGCACGTCGCCGACACCATGGACCACCGCCGCAGCCACGGCCTGCGCTACATCACCAACCCGCCGGGCAGCCCGGCACGGGTGCACCAGCACCTCAAGATCGGCGACGGCGACGTCGACTGGGACGAGTTCTTCGGAGCGCTGGCCGATATCGACTTCTACAACCGGCCAGACACCGTGATGGTCTCGTCCGTGTTCGCCGAGGACGAGAACGCCCACGAGGTGTCCCGCTACCAGCTGAACACCATGACCGAGTACGTCTCGAAGTACAGGAGTAAATGAGCGAGGTCGCCGAGTGTGGGGGCTGCGGGTTAACAGTGCCTGCGATTGCGCAGACATACCCCCACACTCGACGACGCCGTCAGTGAGTCGTCATAGGACGTAGAGCATCTCCTGGTAGGTGGGCAGCGGCCAGAGATCGTCGGCCACAACGCATTCCAATGCATCGGCAGCCGTCCGCACCGCCGCCATCGCGGGCAGCAGAACCTCGCGGGCGTGCAGCGCCTCCGCGTAAGCATCGTCGGCCGAATGAGCCAGGGCCGACTTCAGCGCGGACAACGCGGCCGTCAGCTCCGCAATCGGCGCCGAAACCTCCTGCAGCACCTCCATGCTCGGCTCGACACCGGCCGCCTTGAGCGTCGCGACGTTCTGCGCGATCTCGGTCTGATACCGCAGCGCGGCGGGCAGCACCACCGTCGTGCCGATCTCAGCCGTCAGCTTGGCCTCGACGGCGATCGTCAACGCGTACTGCTCGAGCCGAACCTCGTAGCGGCTGTGCAGCTCTCGCTCGTTGAAGACGCCGTACTTCTCGAACACCTCGATCGCTTCGGGTTTGATCAACTCGGGGATCGCGTCGAGTGTGGTCTTGAGGTTGGGCAGCCCGCGCGCCGCGGCCTCGATCTGCCAATTCTCGGAGTACCCGTCACCGTTGAAGACGACCGCGCCGTGGTCGGTGATGATCTCGGTGAGTAGCTTCTGCACCGCGGCGTCGAAGTCCTCACCGGCGTCGATCGCCGTCTCCAGAGCCGAAGCCATGTAGTCGAACGAGTCCGCCATGATCGTGTTGAGGATGATCATCGGCACCGCCACTGTCTGACCCGACCCTGGGGCGCGGAACTCGAACCGGTTGCCGGTGAACGCAAACGGGCTGGTCCGGTTGCGGTCACCGGGATCGGTGGGCAGCACCGGCAGGGTGTCGACGCCGATGAGCATGCTGCCCTTGCCCTTCGACGACGTCGCGGCGCCCTTGGCGATCTGCTCGAACACGTCGGCCAACTGCTCGCCGAGGAAGATCGAGATGATCGCAGGCGGTGCCTCGTTCGCGCCGAGGCGGTGATCGTTCGTCGCCGAGGCCACCGAAACACGCAGCAGCCCGCCGAATTTGTGCACCGCGCGAATGACCGCGGCGCAGAACACCAGGAACTGCGCGTTCTCGTGCGGTGTGTCACCCGGCACCAGAAGCGAGCCCAGTTCGGCGTTGCCCACGGAGAAGTTGACGTGCTTGCCCGACCCGTTCACACCGGCGAACGGCTTCTCGTGGAACAGGCATTCCATGCCGTGCTTCTTGGCGATCGTCTTGAACACGGTCATCAGCAGCTGCTGGTGGTCGGAGGCGATGTTGGCCCGCTCGAACATCGGCGCCACCTCGAATTGGCCTGGCGCGACCTCGTTATGACGGGTCTTGGCCGGAATGCCGAGCTTGAACAGCTCCCGCTCGGTGTCCATCATGAAGCCCAGGACGCGCTCGGGCACGGCGCCGAAGTAGTGGTCGTCGAACTCCTGGCCTTTCGGCGGCTTGGCGCCGAACAACGTGCGACCCGCGGTGATCAGGTCGGGCCGGGCCAGGAAGAAGTGCCGGTCGACCAGGAAGTACTCCTGCTCGGGGCCGCAGAACGACACGACCTTCTGCGGGTCGGCGTGCCCGAACAGCTTGAGAATGCGCTCGGCATGCGTACCCATCGCCTGCTGGCTGCGCAGCAGCGGGGTCTTGTAGTCCAGGGCCTCGCCCGTCATCGACACGAACACCGTTGGGATGCACAGGGTGTTGCCGTTCGGGTTCTCCAGAATGTAGGCCGGGCTCGTGACGTCCCATCCGGTGTAGCCGCGCGCTTCGAAGGTGCTGCGCAGGCCGCCGGACGGGAAGCTCGACGCATCCGGCTCACCCTGGATCAGCGTCTTGCCCGCGAATTCTGCCAGCGTCTGGCCGTCGGACACCGGTTCCAGGAAGCTGTCGTGCTTTTCTGCGGTCAACCCCGTCATCGGGTAGAAGACGTGGGCGTAGTGGGTGGCGCCCTTCTCCAGTGCCCAGTCCTTCATCGCCGCGGCGACGGAGTCGGCGATGGCCGGATCCAGCTTCGCGCCCTTCTCGATGGTCGCGACCACCGACTTGTACACCGACTTCGGCAGCCTCGACTGCATCTCGGCCTTGGTGAAGACATTCGATCCGAAGATCGCGCCCGGCGCCTCGGCCGGGTCGAAACTGATGGCCGGCGGCGTGTACGCCTCGACGTTGTTGATGGCCTGCAGGCGCACTGCATTTCCACTCACGTTGGTTCCCTATCGCTGGTCGCCCACTTCGGCTCCATGGACGATTGACCGGCCAACCCTAGGGACGCCCGATGGCAAACTTGTTACGCCGTCGTCAAGGGCGCAATTCGTCCATGACTGTGCGATGTCGTACTCGACGCGCCAATCTCACCCGCGAAGACGCACAGTCGCCGCTCGCAAACCTGTGAGCTGCCTTTCAGCGACCGCACGTAGCGTGAAACCCATGCGGCGGCACCTCGCAGCGGCTGCGGCGCTCGTCCTCGTCGTCGGTGGTTGTTCGGAGCAACCGCCGGTGCTGGACACCGCTGCGCCGCCACCGGGGTCGCCGCCGCCGACGGGCATGGTGGTCATGCCGAGCGCGGTGCCCACCGAGGGCAGTCGTCCGCCTGCGGTCACCCTGCCGCCGCCGGCCGAACCGCAGAAGGCGCCCGCCCAGACCGCCCCGATTCCCGGCCGCACGGTGCCGGTCGGCGACGCACCCGAGGGCGTCGTCGTCGACGCGGCAACCCGCACGGTCGCCGTCGCCAAACGCAACCCCAACGAACTCGTCCTGCTCAACGCCGACAGCGGCGACGTCGTCAAGCGAATCCCGTTGCCCGGCTTCGTCCGACACCTGCAACTGGCCGACCCGGGCGGGCCGGTGCTGGTCCCGGTCGAGAGCGCCAACGCGTTGGTGCGGATCGAACTTCCTACCGGGCGTGCGCTGACCGAGGTCGTCACCGGCGTCGTCCCGCACGATGCCGCGGAGGCCGACAACGGAACCGTGTTCGTCGCCAACGAGCACGGCGGAACCGTTTCGGTGTTGCGCGGCGAGGAGGTGGTGAAGGTCTTCGCCGACAGCGTGCAGCCCGCCGGTCTGGCTGCAGTCGGCCAGTCGATGGGTCTGCTCGACGTCCGCAAGAACGACCTGACGGTCTACGACACCCACAACCTGCGCATCGTCGGATCCACGCCCGCCGGTGACGGCCCGACGCACCTGATCGCCGACAAGCACGGCCGCCTGATCGCCGCCGACACCAGGGGCGATGCCGTACGGGTCTTCGAACCGCTGCCGACGCCGCATCAGGTCGGCGAGGTCGCCCAACCGGGCGGGCCGTACGGGATCGCCTACGACCCGACGCGTGACGTGCTATGGGTCGCCTCGTCAGGCACGAACGAGGTGATCGGCTACGACATGAGCCAACCGACGCCGCGCGAGGTGCGGCGGCTGCCGACCGTGCAGAACCCGTACACGCTGGGGGTCGACGCGACGACCGGGCGGTTGTTCGTCGCAGGCGTGACCGGCGGGGTGGTGCAGGTAATTGACGTACAGCCGTAGATTGGGCGGTATGGCTGTTCGACGCGAGATCACCAGCGATTGGAATGCCGATTACGACGAGCATTCGGTGGTGGCGACGGGCGCCGAGCGGCACGCAGCGGGCGTCAAGGCCGTGATGGTGTCGCTGAAGCGCAGCATCGAGTCGATGGGGGTCTTCCGCACCGCAGCGTCGCTGACGCGGCTGAACCAGCGCAAGGGTTTCGACTGCCCCGGCTGCGCATGGCCCGAGGAGCCCGGCGGCCGCAAGTTCGCCGAGTTCTGCGAGAACGGCGCGAAGGCCGTCGCCGAGGAGGCCACCAAGCGGGTCGTCACCCCCGAGTTCTTCGCCAGGCACCCGGTCGCCGAGCTGTCCGCCAAACCGGAGTACTGGCTGTCCCAGCAGGGCCGCCTCACCCATCCGATGGTGCTGCGGCCCGGTGACGATCACTACCGGCCGATCGGATGGGACGACGCCCACCGCCTGATCGCCGACGAACTGCGCGCGCTGGCCAGCCCGAACGAGGCGATCTTCTACACGTCGGGCCGGACGAGCAACGAGGCCGCGTTTCTCTACCAGCTGTTCGTGCGCAGCTTCGGCACCAACAACCTGCCCGACTGCTCGAACATGTGCCATGAGTCGTCCGGCACCGCGCTCATCGACGCGATCGGCGTCGGAAAGGGCTCGGTCACCGTCGAGGACCTCACGAAAGCCGATTTGATCGTGATCGCCGGGCAGAACCCCGGCACCAACCATCCTCGCATGCTGTCGGTGCTGGAGAAGGCGAAGGAGAACGGCGCCAAGATCATCGCGGTCAATCCGTTGCCCGAGGCGGGGCTGATCCGGTTCAAGGATCCGCAGAAGGTGCATGGCGTTGTCGGCCATGGCATTCCGATCGCCGACGAGTTCGTTCAGATCCGGCTCGGCGGCGACATGGCGCTGTTCGCCGGGCTGGGCAGGCTGCTCCTCGAGGCAGACGACCGCGCGCCGGGCACCGTCGTCGACCGCGCATTCGTCGACGCGCACAGTTCGAACTTCGCCGACTACGAGGCCCGGACCCGTCAGATCGACCTCGACACCGTGCTGGAGGCGACCGGAATCTCGCGCGAGCAGCTCGAGCGCGTCGCACAGATGTTCATCGATTCCCAACGGACGGTGGCGTGTTGGGCGATGGGCCTCACCCAGCACCGGCATGCCGTGCCGATGATCGCCGAAATCGCCAACGTGCTGCTGATGCGCGGCATGATCGGCAAACTCGGCGCGGGCCTGTGCCCGGTGCGTGGCCACTCCAACGTCCAAGGCGACCGCACGATGGGCATCTGGGAGAAGATGCCGGAGAAGTTCCTTGCCGCCCTTGACAATCGGTTCGGCATCGTCAGCCCGCGTGAGCACGGTCTGGACACCGTCGACGCGATCAGGGCGATGCGCGACGGTCGCGCGAAGGTGTTCATGGCGATGGGCGGCAACTTCGCGTCGGCCACCCCGGACACCGCGGTCACCGAGGCCGCGCTGCGCAATTGTTCGCTGACGGTGCAGGTGTCGACCAAGCTCAACCGCAGCCATCTCGCGCACGGCGCGACGGCGCTGATCCTGCCGTCGCTCGGGCGGACCGACAAGGACATTCAGGCGGGCGTCAAACAGATGGTCTCCGTTGAGGATTCGATGTCAATGGTGCATCTCTCCCGCGGCAGCCTGAAACCGCCGAGCGATGAGGTGCGCAGCGAGGTGGCGATCGTCTGCCAGCTCGCCAGGAGGGTGCTGGGTCCCGACCACCCGGTGCCGTGGGAGAAGTTCAACAACGACTACGACCTGATCCGCGACGCGATCGCCGAGGTCGTCCCCGGCTGCACCGACTACAACACCAAGGTCCGCCAGCCCGACGGATTCCAGCTGCCGCACGCGCCGCGCGACGCACGGGAATTCCCCACCAGCACAGGAAAAGCCAACTTCGCGGTGAACGAGCTGGAGTGGGTTCCGATTCCGCCGGGCCGTCTGGTGTTGCAGACGCTGCGCAGCCACGACCAGTACAACACCACCATCTACGGCCTCGACGACCGTTATCGCGGCGTCAAGGGCGGCAGGCGCGTGGTGTTCGTCAACCCGGCCGACATCGAGACGTTCGGGCTGGCTGACGGCGACCGGGTCGATCTGGTGTCGGAGTTCACCGACGCCGACGGCCACGTGCAGGAACGCACCGCCAAGGACTTCATGGTGGTCGCCTATTCCACCCCGGTCGGCAACGCCGCCGCCTACTATCCGGAGACCAATCCGCTTGTGCCGCTGGACCACACCGCGGCCAGGTCGAACACCCCGGTGTCGAAGGCGGTCGTCATCCGATTGGAGAAGTCATGGGCCGGGTGACCGCGCGGCGGCGCGCCAGCCACGTCACGCCGGGCGATTCGGTGACACGGCCGGAGACGTTGGTCGTCGAGGAGCCGCTGGAGATCCGCGTCAACGGCAAGCCGCTGACCGTGACGATGCGGACGCCGGGCTCGGATGTCGAACTGGCGCAGGGCTTTTTGCTGACCGAGGGCGTGATCGCGCACCGCGACGACCTGTTGACGGTGCGCTACTGCAAGGGCACCGGCCCCGACAACCTGAACACCTACAACGTGCTGGACGTGACGCTCGCACCGGATGTGAAGATGCCGGATGTCGACATCACCCGCAACTTCTACACGACGTCGTCGTGCGGGGTGTGCGGCAAGGCGTCACTCGACGCGGTCCGCACGATCAGCCGACACTCACCGGGCGACGACGCCTCCCACGTCAAGGCCCAGACGCTGTCGGCGATGCCGGAGCAGTTGCGCGCCGAGCAGAAGGTGTTCGCCAGCACCGGTGGCCTGCACGGCGCGGCCCTGTTCGACACCGAGGGCCGCTCGCTGGTGGTGCGCGAGGACGTCGGCAGGCACAACGCCGTCGACAAGGTCATCGGGTGGGCCGTCGAACAGAACAGGGTCCCGCTCACCGGTACCGTTCTGCTGGTCAGCGGCCGCGCGTCGTTCGAGCTCACGCAGAAGGCCGTCATGGCGGGCATCCCGATGCTTGCCGCGGTGTCGGCGCCGTCGTCGCTCGCCGTCGATCTCGCGAGCCAGTCCGGGCTGACGCTGGTGGCGTTTCTGCGCGGGGAGTCGATGAACGTCTACACCCGTCCGGACCGCATCAATCGCTAGCTCACGCCGCTAACGCGGCAGGTGCCGGTTCGGCGCCGAGGGCAGTGGTGATCGTGTTGTGGATGGCATCAGTGACGGCACGGGCGGCCTCGTGAAGGAGCATGTGCCCGGCCATCGGGAGGTGCACGTGTACCGCGCCGGGGATTTTGTCCGCCAGGTCGCGCGCGTGCGACGCCGGCGTCAGGACGTCTGCTCCGCCACTGAGGATGGTCGCCTGGGCCCGAATAGAGCCGAGCACGCCGTATTGGTCGTAGGACCGCAGGCTCGGCAGGAACCCGACGGCAGTGGCCAGCGATGCCGCTGAATTGGCCGTGTCGAAAAGCTTCGCAAGGGCGGCGCGCGAGTGGTCGCCGACCTGGCGGGCCATCGCCGCGCGGACCGGTCTGGTGAGCAGCCGAACCGCGCGCGCGGGCGCGCGAGTCGCGAACTTGCACAACACGTCCGTGGCGGGACTGGCCAACAGCCGGGCCAAGCCGCGCTCAGCGAGCCGACCCGCCGCGGTGGCGACGAGGACGAGCCCGTGCGGCTGCACGGGTAGATCGGCGGGCGGCCGGCCGAGGTAGGTGAGCGCGACCATCCCGCCCATCGAGTGTCCGACGAGGGTCAGCCTGCCCGTGACGTCGAGGACGGCCAGGACGTCGGCCAGGTCGGCGGCCAGCTGCTCGAGGACGTAGGTGCTCGTCGGCGCGGAGTCGGATTCGCCGTGGCCGCGGTGGTCATAGCTGATGATGCGGATGCGGGCACCCCACCGGCGGGTCAGGTGATGGATCTGGCGTTCCCACGATCGCTGGTCGAGGCACAGGCCGTGCAGCAGCACGACGGTGGCTTCGGCGTCGACGGGCCCCTGGTCGCGCACCGCCAGCCGCACGCCATCGCGAACGGTCACTGTCCGTTCGGTGTAGGGCGCGCTACCTGTGGTCATGACCAAAAATGCTCGTTGATCAGGCAGCGCCCGCGTAATCGTCGGTGAGCCAGATTCCGCTGCGCGCCGAGCGCGGTTTTGCTATCCGCCAGGTAAGGTTCTGCCGCTCAGACCACCCGGCGGAAACGGCTCTACCTGCGATCTCCCCCTAATCTCCACCAAACCTCCAAGCTCGGTGAGCCTGCGCTGGCGAGCATCGATCGCATGCCAGAAATCCTCATCGCAGCCCTGTCCCCCGTCGGTCATTTCGGCCCGCTGCTCAACGTCGCGCGCGGGCTGGTCGACCGCGGAGAGCGGGTCACCGTGTTGTCGGGCGCGGCACACGAACGCGAGATCCGCTCGGTGGGTGCGACGCCCGCGACACTGCCGCCCCAAGGCGACCTCGATCTGGACCTGCTGGAGCCCGACAGTGGACGCGAGGAGATCAGCGGCATCAAGCGGCTCAACTTCGACATCGTGCGGCTGTTCGTCGCGCCGATGCCGCATCAGGCGAAGGCGTTGGCGGAATTGTTGACGCAGAAGCGGTTCGACGCGATCCTCGCCGACTACGGCTTCTTCGGGGTGCTGCCGTTCGTGCTCGGTGAGCGCTCCGCGCGGCCGCCGGTGCTGCTCTTCTCGACGACGCCGCTGATGATCAGCAGCCGTGACACCGCGCCGGCCGGGCTGGGACTGCCGCCGTCGACAAGCACCTTCGGGCGGCTGCGCAACCGGGCGTTGACCTTGCTGTCGCAGAAGGTCTTGCTGCGGCCGGCGCACAAGGCCGCCAATTGCCAACTGCACCGGTTCAATTCACCCGAGCTGCCGACATTTCTGCTCGACGTCGGCGTGTTGGCCGATCGGCTCATCGTGCCGACGGTGCCCGAGTTCGACTATCCGCGCTCGGATCTGCCCGCGAACACCCGGTACGTGGGCATGGTGCATCCGTCACCGACGATGCGGTTCCGGCCGCCGGTCTGGTGGCAGAAGCTCGACGGCGACCGTCCCGTCGTACACGTCACCCAGGGCACCGTCGACAACTCCGATCCCCGTCGCCTGTTGCAGCCCACCATCGAAGCACTCGCCGACGAGAACGTCATGGTCGTCGCCACCACCGGCGGACCGCACGTGTCGGAGTTGGGGTTTCCGATTCCGCACAATGCCTATGTCGCCGACTACCTTCCGCACGACCTCCTGCTGCCGAAGGTCGACGTGATGGTGACCAACGGCGGCTACGGCGGCGTGCAGCGCGCGCTGTCGACGGGCGTGCCGCTGGTGGTCGCGGGCAACACCGAGGACAAGCCCGAGGTGGCCGCCCGTGTCGCATGGTCGGGCGCAGGCATCGATCTGCGCACCGGCGACCCGACCGCGAAAGCGATCCGCGCGGCGGTGCGCGAAGTGCTGGGCGACGGCCGGTATCTGCGCCGCGCCCGCGAACTCGAGGCGGCGTACGCGCAGCGCGACGGGGTGGCCGAGATCGCCGCGCTGATCGACGAGGTCATCGGGGAACGGGCGGTGGCGCCATGAGTTGCGCGGACCCGTTCGGCCGTCCGCCGGAGTCGAGTAGTCGACTACGCGTGCCCGCGCAGCAGTGTCAGGAAAGAGTGGACCCATGGTCACAAACCTGCAGTTCGCCGCCGTCGCGGCATATCTGCTGTGGTGCTTGTTCGCCTCCTTGAGCGACCGGCTGGGCCCGGAAGCCGACGACGACCTCCCCCTGCGAGCGTGCGAGTCTGCTGGCCGACACGCGGCAAAATGCCGGCACTCTGCGCACGCTCGGCGGCTACCGATCGATGCGAAATCGCTTGATGCGTGACGTCGCACCGGATCCGAGGGAAACCTGTCGACGGTGGACGCCGAGATGTTCGGCCAGCACGCGGACGACGGCCTCGTTGGCCTTCCCGTCGACAGCCCGCTCGCGCACGTAAACAGTGAGGGTGCCGTCCGGGCCGGTCTCGACCAGCGGCCCCTTGCGGCTGCCGGGCTTGACCCGGACGACGAGATCCTCGGGCAGGCTAGGCGCTCTTGTCGCGGCGCTCGGGGCGGGCCGGCTTGCGCGGCACGATCGTCGGCAGCACGTTGTCGTCGACGGTCTCCTTGGTGACGACCACCTTGGCGACATCGTCGCGGCTGGGGATGTCATACATCACCGGCAGCAGGACTTCCTCCATGATCGCGCGCAGGCCGCGCGCGCCGGTTCCGCGGTGGATCGCCTGGTCGGCGATGGCCTCGAGCGCCTCCTCGGTGAACTCCAACTCGACGCCGTCCATCTCGAACAGGCGCGTGTACTGCTTGACCAACGCGTTCTTCGGCTCGGAGAGGATCTTGACGAGCGACTCCTTGTCGAGGTTCGTCACCGACGCCACGACGGGCAGACGACCGATGAACTCAGGAATCAGCCCGAACTTGATCAGGTCCTCGGGCATGACCTCGGCGAAGTGGTCCTGGGTGTCGATCTCGGCCTTGCTGTGCACCTCGGCGCCGAAACCCAGCCCGCGCTTGCCGACGCGGTCGGAGACGATCTTCTCCAGACCGGCGAACGCGCCCGCCACGATGAAAAGCACATTGGTGGTGTCGATCTGGATGAACTCCTGGTGCGGATGCTTGCGTCCGCCCTGCGGCGGAACCGAGGCCTGCGTGCCTTCGAGGATCTTCAGCAGCGCCTGCTGCACTCCCTCACCGGAGACGTCGCGGGTGATCGACGGGTTCTCGCTCTTGCGGGCGATCTTGTCGACCTCGTCGATGTAGATGATGCCCGTCTCGGCGCGCTTCACGTCGTAGTCGGCGGCCTGGATCAGCTTGAGCAGAATGTTCTCGACGTCCTCACCGACGTAACCGGCTTCGGTCAACGCGGTGGCGTCGGCGATCGCGAACGGAACGTTGAGCATCTTGGCCAACGTCTGCGCCAGATACGTCTTGCCGCAGCCGGTCGGGCCGAGCATCAGGATGTTGGACTTGGCCAGTTCGACGGGCTCCGAGCGTGAGTCACGGGTCTTCTCGCCGGCCTGGATGCGCTTGTAATGGTTGTAGACGGCCACGGCCAGCGTTCGCTTGGCGGTGTCCTGCCCGATGACATAGCCCTCGAGGAAATCGCGTATCTCGGCGGGCTTGGGAAGTTCGTCGAGTTTTACGTCGTCGGCGTCAGCGAGTTCCTCTTCGATGATCTCGTTGCACAGATCGATGCACTCGTCGCAGATGTACACACCGGGGCCCGCAATGAGCTTCTTGACCTGCTTTTGACTCTTCCCGCAGAACGAGCACTTCAGCAGGTCACCGCCGTCTCCAATACGCGCCATGGTGGTGAAGTCCCTACTTCCTGTCGGTCGTGCAAAGTCAAGTCCTGAGCCGCTTCGGGCTTTACCCGACGCTACCCGCTCATTCCGGCGCGGTGCGACCGATAATGCCGAATCGCGTCGGTGGTATTTAGCTGTGTTTGCAGAACATATCGCCTCACGCGTCCCACAACCCCCATGACGCACCGCCGAGTCCTTGGCGTGTCGCCGCCGTTATCGGACCGAGAGGCGTCTGCAAGCAGATCGTAGAGTTGCGAAGTGGCGTTCGCAGCCTCCAACCATACCGTGCTGGTCAGTGACGGTGGCCTGGCCACCGAACTCGAGGCCCGCGGTCACGACCTGTCCGACGACCTGTGGTCAGCGCGCCTGTTGTTCGACGCGCCCGACGAGATCGTCGCAGCTCACAGTGCCTTTTATCGTGCCGGGGCGGCGATCGCGACCACAGCGAGCTACCAGGCGTCGTTCGACGGTTTCGCAGCGGACGGAATCGCGCGAAGCGATGCCGAGCGGCTGATGCGGCTGTCGGTGACGCTGGCCTCGCGCGCCCGCGACGAGGTCGGCGACGACGGTCGCTACGTGGCCGCGTCGGTGGGGCCATACGGCGCGGCGCTGGCCAACGGCGAGGAGTACATAGGGCGATACGGGCTGTCGGTGGCGCAATTGGCGGCGTGGCATCTGCCGCGGCTGGAGGTGCTGGCCGACGCGGGCGCCGACGTGCTTGCGATCGAAACGCTGCCCGATGTCGACGAGGCCGAGGCGTTGGTCGGTTTGGTGCAGCGGCTCGGTGTACCCGCGTGGCTGAGCTACACGATCAGCGGATCGCAGACCCGGGCCGGGCAGCCGCTGGCGGATGCGTTCGCCGTCGCTGCCGACGTGGACGAGATCGTCGCGGTGGGCGTCAACTGCTGCGCGCCCGACGACGTCCTGCCGGCGATAGGGATCGCGCGCGAGGTGACCGGCAAGCCCGTCGTCGTCTACCCCAACAGCGGAGAAGTCTGGGATGGACCGGCGCGCAAGTGGGTTGGCACGTCGCGGTGGTCGGCGGAGCTGCCGTCGCAATGGGTGGCCGCGGGCGCACGCATCGTCGGCGGCTGCTGCCGGGTGATGCCCGACGACATCGCGGCGTTGGCGGCGATTCTGCGCTGACGGCGCAAATCCCGTCGCCGCAGGCGCCGTAGCCGCAGAGTGAACGAATAAGCGCTTAGGCCGTCTGCGCCGACAGCTTGCGGTACTCCAGCACGGTGTCGATCACGCCGTACTCCTTGGCGTCCTCGGCCGTCAGGATTTTGTCGCGGTCGGTGTCCTTGCGGATCTGCTCGGGATCCTTGCCGGTGTGCCGTGCCAGCGTGTGCTCCATCAGCGTGCGCATGCGCTCGATCTCCTTGGCCTGGATCTCCAGATCGGAGAACTGGCCCTGGATGACGCCGGACAGCGCGGGCTGGTGGATGAGCACGCGGGCGTTCGGCAGCGCCATGCGCTTACCGGGCGTGCCCGCCGCGAGCAGCACGGCGGCGGCCGACGCGGCCTGGCCGAGGCACACCGTCTGGATGTCGGCGCGCACGTACTGCATGGTGTCGTAGATCGCCATCAGCGAGGTGAACGAGCCGCCGGGCGAGTTGATGTACATGGTGATGTCGCGGTCGGGATCCAACGACTCGAGCACCAGCAGCTGCGCCATGATGTCGTTGGCCGAGGCATCATCGACCTGCACGCCGAGAAAGATGATGCGTTCCTCGAAGAGCTTGTTGTACGGGTTGGACTCCTTGACGCCGAAGCTCGAATGCTCGATGAACGACGGCAGGATGTAGCGGGCCTGCGGCTGCAGGCGCGGGTCGGTGTGATCGGTCATTTCTCAAGTCCTGCCGTGGGTCCCGAGCCATTGATGCTGGCGTTGGTGATGATGTGGTCGACGAAGCCGTACTCGAGCGCTTCCTGCGCGGTGAACCAGCGGTCGCGGTCGGAGTCGGCTTCGATGCGCTCGATGGTCTGCCCGGTGAACTCGGCGTTGAGGCGGAACATCTCTTTCTTGATGACCGCGAACTGCTCGGCCTGAATGGCGATGTCCGCGGCGCCGCCGGTGATGCCGCCGAGCGGCTGGTGCATCAGGATGCGGGCGTGCGGCAGCGCGTAGCGCTTGCCCTTGGTGCCGGCGGCGAGCAGGAACTCACCCATCGAGGCGGCCATACCCATGGCGTAGGTGGCGACGTCGCACGGCGCGAGCACCATGGTGTCGTAGATCGCCATGCCGGCGCTGATCGAGCCGCCGGGCGAGTTGATGTAGAGGTGGATGTCCTTGGTGGGATCCTCCGCCGACAGCAGGAGGATCTGCGCGCACAGCTTGTTCGCGATGTCGTCGTCAACCTGTGAACCCAGGAAGATGATGCGCTCGGCGAGCAAGCGCTCATAGACGGAATCAACGAGGCTCAACCCCGCCCCGTTCGAACGCATGTCAGTCACGACTGGATACCTGCTTTCTTTATAGCTCTCACCGAACACTAACCAACCTGCGCGGCGGCGCACTCCCTGAGAGGGGCGCGTTCGCTCAGAGCGTCACTTGGTGTCGTCGGATGGCTCGTCGTCGGCCTGCTCGGCGTCGGCATCGGCGGTCTCCTCGACGGCGGCTGTCGCCTGCTCTATATGCGCTACCTGCGCGGCGATCTGGGCGGCGACCTCTTCGGGGTCGGTGCTGGCCGGCGGTCCGAAGAACTCGGTGGTGTCGATCACGTTGCCGTTGGTGTCGACGACGGTGGCGCCGTGCACGACGGCGGCGACGGCCAGGCCGCGACGCACGTCGGCGAACATCACCGGCAGCTGATTGTTCTCCTGCAGGTACTGCAGCAGCTGCTGCGGTTCGAGGCCGTACTGCCGCGACATCAGCACCAGGCGCTCGGTGAGGTCGTTCTGCCCGACCTGGATGTCGAGATGGTCGGCGATGGCGTCCATGACGAGCTGGGTCTTGACCGCGCGCTCGGAGTTCTGCTTGTTGTCCTTGTCGAACTCTTCGCGGCTGCTGCCCTGGGCTTCCAACGCCTTGGCGAAGGCGTCCTCGTCGTGGTCGAGGCTGTGGATCGCGTTGTGGACGGTGTCGTCGATCTGTGCCTGCACAACCTTCTCGGGCAGCGGGATGTCGATCTGGTCGAGCAGGGTCTCGATGGCCTTGTCGCGGATCTGCTCGGCCTGCTGGATGCGCTTGACGCGCTCGACCTGTTCCCTGAGGCTGGCCTTGAGCTCGTCGATAGTGTCGAATTCGCTTGCCAATTGCGCGAATTCGTCGTCGGGCTCGGGCAGCTGCCGTTCCTTGACGGATTTGACGGTGACGGTCACCTGAGCCTCTTGGCCGGCGTACTCACCGGCGGCCAGCTTGGTGGTGAAGACCTTGGTCTCCCCCTCCTTCAGGCCGACTAGCGCGTCGTCGAGACCCTCGATGAGTTGGCCGGAGCCGACCTCGTGGGACAGCCCCTCGGTCTTGGCGTCGGGCACCTCCTTGCCGTCGACGGAGGCCGACAGGTCGATGGAGACGAAGTCGCCGTTCTCGATGGGACGGTCGACGCCGGTGAGGGTGCCGAAGCGGGCGCGCAGGTTCTGCAGTTCGGTGTCGACGTCCTCGTCGGTGACCTCGATGGGGTCGACCTCGATCTTGAGGGCGGCGAGGTCGGGGATGGTGACCTCGGGCCGGATGTCGACCTCGGCGGTGAAGACGAGTTCCTCGCCGTCCTCGAGTTTGGTGATCTCGATGTCGGGCTGGCCGAGCGGCTTCACCTCGGAGGTGGTGACGGCCTGGCTGTAGCGGCTGGGCAGCGCGTCGTTGACGACCTGCTCGAGCACGGCGCCGCGGCCGATGCGGGCCTCGAGCAGCTTGCGGGGAGCCTTGCCGGGGCGGAAGCCGGGCAGCCGGACCTGGCGGGCGAGCTGGGCGAAGGCGCGGTCGAAGTCGGGCTCCAGTTCGGTGAAGGGCACCTCCACATTGATGCGAACCCGGGTGGGGCTCAACTGCTCGACGGTGCTCTTCACGACAGGCGCTCCTCTATACGTGTTGCCAACGGTTCGGGTGGTGCTGCTGGTCGGGGTGACAGGATTTGAACCTGCGGCCTTCCGCTCCCAAAGCGGATGCGCTACCAAGCTGCGCTACACCCCGCGGACCACCGCAGATACTACGGCCCAGGCACGCCGAACCTTTAATTGGATTTGATTGGATAACCGCCGGTACAGTGTTGTCGCTGTACTCGCGGGCGTAGCTCAATGGTAGAGCCCTAGTCTTCCAAACTAGCTACGCGGGTTCGATTCCCGTCGCCCGCTCGAAGAAGACCAGCGCAGCGCTGGTGGGCGCGCCGACTGCTCCGCGGCTGGGTAGTCGGAGGCGGCGGGATTTCGACATTCCGCAGCATTGAGTTCGTTGCTGTATACGACGACGTCAGCCGCGGGCAGCGTGGCCTGCTCTGGGCGAGTCCCCCGCAACACCCGTCTGCGTTCCGAACCAGTTACGCGGTTAGGCTCCGCACTGGTTGGTGGACTGGGCTGCGACATCGCACAAGGGTGATTGGAGCAATCCGTTGACAGTCAATGCCAGGAAATGGCCCGGCGAGGCCGGCGTGATCGTAGCGCTCACCGGCATGCCACTTTCGTAGTAAGGGTCCGAGCTCGACACGACGTTTCCGCCGGCTATGCCGTTCGAGACTGACGTCAGGGTGAAGTCCACGCGGTTATCGGTTTGCGTGGCACAGGCGGTGCATCCCTTGTAGTTCAGATGGCCGTTGCCTGCACCGTCGATCACGAGCCGTTCCGTGTGGGCCTGCCAGATCCCGACGAACGGCTCCATTCCCGGTACACCAGCGCTGGTAGACGTGGTTGAGGCGGGAGGAGGCGCGGCCACCGCCACCGATGTAGGTGAGTCCGCCTGTGCCTTTTGGGTCGGGGCCGCCTCTGTGGTTTGGATCTCGACCGGCCGCATTAGTAGGTAGCTGACGATGCCGATTACGGCCAGTACCGCGACGACCGAGCCGATGACCGCCAGTAACACCGACGGAGACGTTCCGCGCTCCTGCGGCGGCGCCGGCCGGAACGGGGCGTTGCTTGTTGGACGAGGCGCGCTGCCGTCGACGGCCAGCAAGCTCGAGCATGCATCGGCCAGCCTGCCCAAGTGCGCCTCGAGCGGCGGCGTCATCGCGTCCAACCAATGCGGTGTGCCGAGGTAGTACTCGAGCGACGCTTCTGGCACCACGTCATCGATGCGCAGCGGGAGGAGCACCTTTCCCGAACTGGCCGCCCGTTCGACTTCACGCTTTACCTGGTTGGACCCGTTGGCGTGGCGGCTGAAGACCAACAGCATGATCTGAGCGCCCCGGATGGCGTCGACGATCGACTCGGCCCAGTCCTTCCCCGGGTCGATGTCCCGAGGCGCGATCCAGCAGCGAATCCCTCTTGCTTCAAGCGCGGCGCAGGCGGCATCGGCCGCGGTCTTGTCGTGGTGCGAGTGACTGATGAATACGTCGTGCGCCATGCACGAATCTTGGGCCACCGTGCGCCGTTGCACTGGAATTCGTTCAGTTTCTCGGCACTGTGGCGATCGTCGGTGCCTTGCCGCTGCTGGGGCCGGCTGGTACGTTCTAGTACCAGCCGTAGGCGGTACCGCCGGTACTGCATATCCGGCTTGGCGAACGGAGTTGCCATGCCAGTGAAGGACCACCCCAATAACGCCCCGGGTATGCCAATGCTCTTCCCCGCGTGGGTCGACCGATTGCAGATGAAGTCATGAACCCGGTAGTGAAGCGGGTCGCACGTTTCATGCCGACGTTCGCCGTCATCACGCATCGCGGTCGCAAGTCGGGCAAGCACTACGAGACGGTGGTGCAGGCCTATCGGAAGGGAAGTGTCGTGCAATCCTGTTGGGACACGGCCAAACCGATTGGGTCAAGAACGTATTGGCCGCAGGCGAAGTCGACGTGCGCCGCTCCAAACAGCACCTCCACGTCACGGATCTGCGAGTGGTACCGATGGGGGCGCACGCCGATGGGTTGCCTTTCGTCGCCCGACAGGGTGCCCGACGTATGGCTGTCCTCGTCGGCAACGTCGCCTAGCGGCTCCTGTTCTTCAGCCGCCGATCATTCAGTGCCGAGGTCGATGATCGTCATGAGCACCGACTGGGCGTACACGTATGTCTTGCCGCCGCTCGTGACCAGTTCGATGGAGTCCGCGTTGGAGGCTGACCCGAAGTCGTAGATGACTTGGCCGTCCTTTTCGAGGATCAACTTGCCGCCGACGCGACGGATGAACAATTCCAGTCCAGTGACCTCGAGTTCAGCGTCGGGGTCCGTCAGAACGCTCGTGTCGATGGTCGTGGTCTGGATCTCGAGGTTCCCACCAGCGCTGATCGAGAGACTCCCCACGACCACCGGACCGATGTCGATGGCAACGGGCACGGATACCTGACCGCCGTGGCCGTCGTCCAGAGTCAGTGTCACGGTGTCGGTTTCGGCCGCGCCCGCCGCCGCCCTGCCGATGGAGTAGACGCTGGGTGTGTAGGTAAAGGTTCCGTCCTCGTTCTTCGTCACCGTCCCCAAACGGGGGTCCGCGTTCGTCGCCGTCACCGTGACGATTTCGTAAGGGTCGGCGTCGTCGACGTTGGGCGTAATGAGCAACACTGCCGTCGACGCGGTGATCTGCGACCAGACGGGGCCCGGCGTAAAACTCGTCACTATGACGTCGTACAGGTGCGCCGGGTCGCGGGTGACTTGCGGACTCGCGGTGGGGTCCTGATTGTAGGGCTCGATGGTCACCGAGACTGCGGTCCTGACCGAGGCTCCATAACTGTCCGTCGTCGTGACGTAGAAGACGTCGGTCATCGGGCTCGCACCGTCCACAGAGGCCTCGTGGCGCGCCCATGTAGCCGGCGTGTATGTGTAAATGCCCGTTGCTGGATCGATGGTGGCCTCGCCCTTGGGCCGGGGGTCGACGACGATCGGGTCCTTGTAGATGGAGTAGGTCAACGGGTCCAGGTCAGGATCGGAGGCACCGATCGATCCGATGACCTTTCCGTCGGCACCCGGCGCAGGCGCGGTGATCGTCGACGGGGCTATTGGCGCGCGATTGACCGCCGCCACGGTGACGGGCACCGTGACCGTCGTCGGACCGCGGCGGCCGAAGAGTTCCGCCAGGCCGTGTATGTGCCACGGGTTCTCCGTGGCGTCGTCGATGCGGACAGTGAACGAATCTTTTCCGCCCGTATGGGCGAACGTAGGGTCTGCTGAGTAGGTATAGGTGCCGTCCGGGTTCACCACGACGCTGCCGTTGGTCGGCTCTGTCACCACGGTGTACGTCAGCCGGTCGCCGTCAGGGTCCACCGCGTTTAGCGAGCCTTTCACCGTGACGTCAAGTACGCCTGTGGTGGCGGTGAGGCCGCCCGGCGGAGTCTGAGCGCCCTGTGTCGGTGTAGCCCTCGGATAGCGGTTCGCGAAGGTGTACTCGACACGGCGCAGGCCGATCCACAGCTGTTCCACGATGTGCGGCACCGGTGTGGCTGGGACGGGCACGTTGACGTTCAGCGGGCCCAAACCGACCCAGCGGTATACGTCGGTGACCATCGACCGCAGCGTGACCGGCGCCCTGAGTTGGGGCGGGTAGGCGGAAATGGGAGTCACCAGAGGCGCGGTGACGACAGTTGCCGTACGGATGGTGTCCGCGGTTGTGGTGCGGAAGGTGTCTGCGGTCGGTCCTTCGAGGCGGGTCAACGGCGCGCTTCGACCCGTTGTCGACATTCGTGATTCAACGGGATGGCGCACGGGCGCCACCTCGAGGTCGGCCTTTGTTGGCGTGATGGCTCCGCGTGATTGATGTAACGGAACGGATGAACCGATTTCGGAGCCCTTCGCCAAGGATTTCTGCACCGTGCGCACTTCGGCGGGATCGCCGTCGGGCTTGGTCACGTCATGTTTTCTCGATTTGCTCTGTCCGTCCCCCGATTTGATGACGCCGTGAGCAAAGATGGTTGTTCGCCCTACCGCTCGGGATTGCGTAGTGGCGTGGACGGCGTCGGTCAGTCCGTCTGCGATCTGCCGTGAGATCGTTGCGACGGGTCCGGCGTGCCGTGAAACCCGCGCAGTCGGCCGCGCTACGGGATCTACTGCGGACTTGTTGTCCGACAACGTATTCGATGACGGATTGGATGCTGGCCCCGATTCTGCGGCTGGCGCAGGATCCGGATCGTCACCGGTGCTCGCTTCGGCGAGACCCGCTCCCCATGCCAGCGACGCACCCAGCCCCACTGCGGCCGTTCCCGCGCGCAGCCAAAAGACGACGGGCAATTGATCTCGTTGGGTTTTGCGACCGAGTCTGCGAGTTTTCTTCGCTGTGCGCATCTTGATCCTTTGGTCGGGCGGAATCAAGATCAGTATAAACCAAATATTAACGCTTCCGATAAATTTGAGCAAATACTCGACGCAACCCCGGGTGTCACCGCCACAGCGAAGCCGACGCCCATCGACACCGCCAATGCGCCGACGCGGCCGACATAGCGGGCGTAACGCAGACCCGAATTCGGGCGCGCCGACGTTGAGGACTGAATGACAGATGACAACATGACGCCTCCCGACTCGGACCGAATACCAGGAACTTTGCCCCGCAACCAAAGAAGTAGCAGGCTAATAAGGCAACCGGAATTCCGGTGGCGTCGGAGATGCGAAATCGGTCAACCTTCAACGATTCGCCATGCAACGTCGCGAAGGCGTATCGAGGCAAAGAAACAAATGATCGTGAAAACGCTGTTCCCGAGCAGATATACGCATCTAGGCCTTTGAATTCATTGCATATTCAGGATAACTGTCGGCCCCTGTCGCAACACGATCACCTTCGCTGATGGTTTCAGCAAAGGAGCATCTGTTCGCGATAATCACGTACCCGCTGGTATGTGTCAGCAAAGCGCATTACGCGGTCTAGAATTTTCTCATCGAGCCCTTAGAGTTTCGGCCGGGAAACCACGGCGCCGCGACGCAATCGAATCGCAACCGAATCACAGTCTTCTCGTAGCCGCTCCACGAGGAACAGCTGCCACACTGAGCGGGCTCACCATCGTCAGGAGGCTCGTGAACGACCATCCGCGAGTCACCGTCGCAGGCACCTCCTCACCGCCATTCGAACGCGTCCGCGACGCCTTCGAAGCCAACTTCCGTGAGCGCGGCGAGATCGGCGCCGCCGTCGCCGTCTGGGTCGAAGGGCAGCTGGCCGTCAACCTCTGGGGCGGCACCGCCAACGTCACCACCAAGCGTCGCTGGCAAGAGAACACCCTCGCCAGCATCTTCTCCGGCTCAAAAGCGTTGGTCAGCACCTGTATTCACCTACTCTCCGACCGCGGTGAACTCGACCTCCACTCCCCTGTCGCCGAGTACTGGCCCGACTTCGCTCAAGCCGGTAAGCGAGACATCACCGTCGCCGCCGTGATGGGCCACCGCTCCGGCGTCATCGGGCCGCGCACCCGCCTGGCGCCACGCGAGACTCTCGACTGGGACGCCGTCTGCGCACACATCGCCGCCGCCGAACCGTGGTGGGAGCCCGGCACTGCCCAGGGCTATCACGTGGTCACCTTCGGGTTCATCCTGGGCGAGATCGTCCGCCGCGTCACCGGCCGCACACTCGGCGAATACCTGCGCCGGGAGATCGCCGAACCGCTCGGCATCGACGTACACATCGGCCTGGCCGACAGCCAGCATCATCGGTGCGCCGACATGGTCAACAAGCCGCACATCCGCGGCGTCCTCGCCGACGCGGGCGCCCCCGGCTACCCGACAAGCATCGACGACCACCCGATGGCGGCCTTATCCGTCGCGATGGGGTTCATCCCGGACGACGAACTGGGCTCCGACGACATCACCGCGTGGCGCACCGCCGAATTCCCCGCCACGAACGGCCACGTCTCCGCCCTCGGACTCGCGGGCCTCTACAACGCACTGGCCCAGGGCAAGCTGCTCAGCTACGAGCACATGGAGAAATGCCGAATCTCGCAAGGTGGGTTCGAAAGCGACGTCGTCCTCGGCCCGCGCGTCGCCGACCACGGCTGGGGCCTGGGCTTCATGCTCAATCAGCGCGGCGTCAACGGCCCCAACACCCGCACCTTCGGCCACGGCGGGTCGGGCGGCAGTTTCGGCTTCGTCGACCTCGAACACCGCATCGGCTACGCCTACGTCATGAACAACTTCGACGCCACCAAATGCAACGCCGACCCCCGTAGCGTCGCACTCTCCAACGAGATCTACTCCGCTCTGGGCGTAATTCCTGGTTGATCGCGGACCCGAAACCGCCATTTCCTGTGAGTACGCTGGTCGCATGGACGGCCTATTGCTCGTGCTCATCCTCGTCGTTGTCGGCGCGATCGGACTGCTGGTGTGGAGCGCATCGCGCAACTCCGCCAGCCGAAACGCCGCCTCTCTGGCCGACGCCAAGGCCGATGCCCGCAGAGTCATCGACCGCCTCGGCGGCCAGGTCCTCAGCCTGACCGGCACCGACGACGCGTCCAAGCAGGCCCTCGCCGACGCGTCCGAGCGGTTCACCGCCGCCGGCGCGCAGATCGAGCAGGCGACGACGGCCAAGCAGGCGATGCTCGCCAAGGAGACCGGCCTCGAAGGGCTGTACTACGTGCGCGCTGCGCGCACCGCGATGGGCATGGACCCTGGCCCCGAGATCGAGTCGCTGACCGGTCAGAAGTCGGCGGGCATGGTCACCGAGGACCGGCGTGTCACCTTCGAGGGCCGTGAGATCGAGGCCTCCCCGAACCCGTCGGAACGCACGCCGAACTACTACCCCGGCGGCCGCGTCGCCGGACGTCCCGTTCCAGCCGGCTGGTATTCGGAGCCGTGGTGGAAGCCGGCGCTGATCGCGGGTGCGTGGGGCCTGGGTTCCGTGTTGCTCTTTGACGCCATGTTCTCCGGTATGCACGGTGTCGACTACGGTGCTCAAGGCTTCGAAAGTGGTTACGGCGACGGCTATTCCGACGGCTTCGCCGCCGGTCAAGACGGCGGCGACATGGGCGGCGGCGACGGCGGCTGGGGTGGCGACAGCTGGGGCGGCGGCGACGGCGGCGGCTGGGGCGGTGGCGACTGGGGTGGCGGCGATTTCGGTGGCGACTTCGGCGGCTTCTAGCGCCTGACCTACAACGCGAAAAGACGCAAAAGTACCCAAACCCGCTGCCTCACGGGTACTTTTGCGTCTTCTCGGCGTAGATATCAGTAGGTCGTCGGTTCCCCCTCAGCGGCGGGGCCCGGCTCGACCGGCTTGTGCTCGATGATCGCCTTGTAGGCGCGGTTCTCGTGCTGGATCATCCGGGCGAAGAAGCCGATGAACAGCAGCACCGCCAAAATGAAGGACACCCACACGCCGACGGAGTACCCGCCGAATGTGAACACCACCGACGCGTCGTCATAGCTGTCGATAGGACTGAACACTTACTTCACCTCCGTTGCGCTGACGAGTGCCATTTCGCCGTTGACCGGCATCACCGTGACCGGAATGCCCTCCGGGTACGGCGTGGCTGGCACCTCGGACAGATCGAGTCCCTGCTCCTCGACCTCTGCCGGGATCCGAAGCAGGCCAACCTTCTTCATGCCCAGCGACACGAGGTACGTCGGGACGAAGCCCAGCGCAGCGAATGTCACGGCGCCAATTGCCTGCCCCCACAGCGACACTGAGGGGTTGCCGTCGGTGTTCGGGTATCCCCACAGGAAGATTCCTGCCATCAGCACCGAGTACAACCCGATGCCACCGTGCACGGCGACAGCGCCGACGACGTCGTCGATTTTGAACTTCTCGAGCAGCTGTCCGATGTACGGGATGAGAGCGCCGGACCCCAATGCGAGCACGAAGCCCAGTGCCGGGTGGTAGAGATCCATCCCCGAGGCGACGCCGATGACACCGGCGAGGCCACCCGAGATCGTCCAGAACGGCTCGCCGCGCGACGTCAGGTATGCGCCGATGATGCCACCGGCCAGACCCATCAACGTGTTGAAGGCGAAGGCGCTCAACGTCGTCGGGCTCGCGTAGATGGTGCTGAACCCGTCACCGGCGTAGATGACACAACCCATCAGGAAGCCGAAGAAGCCGGTGAAGATCAGCATCAGGCCGAGCATCGTCAGCGGCAGGTTGTGCGGACGAATGGTGATCGCGGTGCCGTCGGGCGCGAAGCGGCCGATGCGCGGACCGAGGTTGATCAGGATTCCCAATGCGGCGAACCCGGCGATCATGTGCACGCAGCCGGCGGCGCCGACGTCGTGGAACCCGAGCTTGGTCAGCATCCAGCCGGCACCGTGCCACCCCCATGCGGCGCCGATGATCCACGTCACCGATCCGACGAGGACGGTGAGAATCAAAAAGCCGCTGGTGCGGATCCGTTCCAGCACAGCGCCGGACATGATCGACCCCGTCGTGGCGGCGAACAGCGCGAACGCGCCCCAGAAGATCCCGCTGGCGGGGTCCTGGACGTTCGGGCCCATGTTGTCGCTCCACGGCAGCGCGGCCTTGGCAGCGTCATTGAACTCGATGAAGCCGCTCGGCATCGCGTTGTAGAGGAACCAGCCAACGAAGTAGAAGGATGCAACGATCGTCGCGAACGCGAGCAAGTTCTTCATCGCGGTCGCCAGGACGTTCTTCGAGCGCGATGCGCCGACCTCATACGCCAGGAAGCCTGCGTGGATGAGCATCATGAGCGCGATCGATACCCAATAGAAGAACTCGTTGTTCACCGCCGCCATGGCGGCGATTGCGTCTTCAGTTTCTGGTGTCAACAGGGCCTCCGCTAATCAATCCGGTTGGGACCGTGGTTCTCGACAGTGTTCGAGATTCACCAACGGTGTACGGAACGTTAGCTCTGGGCGTGTGAACTACCGGTCACGGATAGTTAAATCCAGATGAAGCAATCCCTTCGGGGCCTAGAACCTGCTGTCCAACCGCGCCGACACACCGGCCTCCTGGAGATCGAGCCGTTCCAGCATCGCGCGCACCGCTTCGTCCTCGATGCGGCCCTCGTCGCGTTCGGCGATCAGCGCCTCCCGCTGCGCGGTGAGCACGTCGCGGTACAGCGCCGAGAACACCGCCGACCGCTTCGTATGCGCTTCGGGGTCGGGCATCTCGTCCGCGTCCTGCGAGTGCCGCGCGATGACGGCACGGATCTCGGCGAGCACCTGCGGGTCCATGCCCTCCGGCGGGTTCGCGCGGAACGCGTCGAGCACTTCGTCGGCCGCGGCATGCACGACGCGTTCGGCCTTGAGTTCCTCCTCGCGGTCGGCGGCGTGGTCGTCGCTGAACCGCGACAGGTGCAGTCGCTTGATCAGCAGCGGCAGCGTCCACCCCTGGATCAGCAGCGTGCCGACGCTGACGACGAACGCGATCGCCTGGATCATCGACCGCTCGGGAAACGGTTCGCCGGACGCCGTCGTCGCCGGAATCGCCGCGGCCGCAGCCAAAGTCACCACGCCGCGCATCCCGGTCCACGACACCACGACGCTTTCGCGCCAACTCAAGGGCCGACGGTCGATCCGCGAACGCCACTTGCCCGGCGGCTTCTGCAGTCGACGCGTACCCAGTGCGCCGCGGCCGCCACGGGCCGGGACCGGCACGCTCAGCCGGCTCTCCACGTGCGACGACAGCTTGTTGCGGCCGAAAATCGCGAACACCGAAAGCGGCCGTATCACCAGCACGGTCAGCAGCACGATCGCCGATCCGACGGCCACCTGCGCGAGCGATTCGTGCGTTTCGCGCAAGTCCTCCAGCACGAAGCGCAGATGCAGCCCGATGTAGGCGAACACGAACGCCTCGAGCAGCACGTCGACGGAGTTCCAGACGTACCGCTCCTGCAGGCGTGTCTGGTATCCGGCGCCCAAGGTTCCGTTGCCGACGACGAAACCTGCTATAACAACGGCCAATACGCCCGATGCGTGGATTTCCTCCGCACAGATGAACGCCGCGAACGGGACGACCAGTCCCTGCACCGTCTCCAGGCCGGGATTGGCCAACCGCTGCCGTATCCACAGCGTCACGTAACCGAGCGCTGCCCCCACCAACGGGCCGACGACGGAGCTGTAGGCGAACAGCAGGAACGGGTTCTCGATGAAGGTGTGGGTGCCTGCGACCTGGGCGACCGCGACGGAGAACAACGTCAGCGCCGCCGCGTCGTTGATGAGGCTCTCGCCGGTCAGGATCGCCATCACGCGCTTGGGCAGACCGAGTTTGCGGCCCACCGCGACGGCCGTCACGGCGTCGGGTGGGGCCACGATTGCGCCGAGAACCAGCGCGGTGCCGAAACTCAGGGGAACGGCCACCAGCCAGGACGACACCATCGCGACCACGAACGCGGTGACCACGACCAGGCCGACGCCCAGGCCGAGGATCGGCCTGATGTTGCGCAGGAACGTAGGGAACGAGAAGTCGAGGGCGGCGGAGTACAGCAGCGGCGGCAGCACGACCGACAGCAGGATGTGCGAGTCGAGTTCGGGCGCCTCGAATCCCGGCAGGAACGACGCCGCGATGCCGATCACGACGATGATCAGCGCGGGTTCCAGGCCGCGGCGATGCGCCATGGCAGTGACGACGATTGCTCCGACGACGACGAGGATGAGTTCCACGCGCACGATTGTCGCTGAGACCCGCAGCGGCTGCCGCCCTTAGTTCTGGTCGGTCGGGCACCAGAACAGGTTGCGGCCCTCGAGCACCGCGGTGCGGATCTCGGTCCCGCACACCCGGCAGGGCTCGCCGGCGCGGCGATAAACCCAGGTCCGTGGGCGCCCGGGGCGGTACGACGGCAGCCCGTGGTCGTCCTCGCGGTCCATCGTGATGATCTTGCCGCGGCGCAGGCCGATCGCCATCAGCGCGACGAGGTCGGTCCACATCGCGTCGAACTCGTCGGCGCCGATCGTCGTGCCGGGCCGGTACGGGTCGATGCGATGACGGAACAGCAGCTCGTTGCGATAGACGTTGCCGACGCCCGCGATCACTTTCTGATCCATCAACAGTGCGCCGATGGGCCTGCGCGACTTCGTGATTCGCGCCCACGCAAGTGATCCGTCGGCGTCTTTCCGCAACGGGTCCGGCCCAAGTCGCGCGATCACGTCGTCGACGTCGGGTTCCTCGATGACCTCACACACTGTCGGCCCACGCAGGTCGGTGCCGAAATCCGAGCCGACCATCCGCATCCGCACCTGACCGACGGGCAGCGGCATCGGCACCGCCGACTCGCTGAACGTGCCGTAAAGGCCGAGGTGAACGTGGACGACGCGGCCGCCGTCGTAGTGGTGGAACAGGTGCTTGCCCCAGGCCGTGGCCTTCTTCAGGACGCGGCCGTTGACCGCGGCGGCACCGTCGGCGAAGCGGCCTTGCGGACTGGAGACGATGACCGGCGCCCGCCCGAACTTGCGCTGGTGGAGCCGAGCCAGCCGGTGAAGAGTGTGGCCCTCGGGCATCCGCTACGCCGGCGCGCCGGGCACAGCGGGCGGGATGTGGGTCTCTTCGTACTTCTTCAAGATGTCGATACGCCGTTGGTGCCGTTCGGCTTTCGACCACTCCGCGGTGAGGAACGCGTCGACGATCTCCAACGCTTCGGGGATGGTGTGCATGCGTGCGCCGATGCCCATCAGCTGGGCATTGTTGTGCTCGCGGGCGAGCTTGGCGGTCTCGGTGCTCCACGCCAGGGCGCAGCGGGCGCCGGGCACCTTGTTGGCAGCGATCTGCTCGCCGTTGCCGGACCCGCCGATGACGATGCCGAGGCTCTCGTTGTCGCCGACGGTCTTCAGCGCCGCGGCGATGCAGAACGCCGGGTAGTCGTCCTCGGCGTCGTAGGTGTAGGCGCCGCAGTCGATGGGCTCGTGCCCGTTCTTCTTCAGGTGTTCGATGATCTCGTTCTTGAGTTCGAAGCCGGCGTGGTCAGAGCCCAGGTAGACGCGCATGGCGGCCATTCTGGCAGACCCCGCTCTCGCCCAAACCGACATATGGGCGCAGAAGTGCGAGAAGCCCCCGCCATTTTGTCCATCTCGGCGACCAAAAATTGTGTTTGAGGGCCTTCCCGCCGGCCTTACGGTTGATTTGTGGCGGTAATCAGCGTCGAAGCGGCCAGCCTGGGCTGGCTGGACACCGAGTGCGAGCGCGTGGCGGCGACGGTCGTTGCGCCGGCACCTGCTGTCAGCGCAGGCCTGGGTGCGACGACCGCAGCGGTGCGCGCGCTTCACAGTGACGTGTCCGGGGCGGGGCGCCGGATCGCTGACCGCTTGCGGTCGACGGGTGAACGCATCTCGAATGCGGGCGGACGCTTCGGGGCCACCGAGGCGGCCAACGAAGACGTCCTGCGCGAAATCTGATCGATGGCCTCCTGCACGCTGCCGACGTTGTCGGAGGTTCGAGCGTTCACCGCCGACTATTTGATCGATGCCGCGGAGCATTGGTCGGACAGCGTCAACAGATGGAACGAGGCGTTCGACCGCCTGGGGCGAGACGTCGCTCGACCGGCGGGATCGGAGTGGACGGGGGCGGCCGGCGAGTCGGCGGCATCACGAGTCAGCATCGACGGTCGACGCGTCATCAGGGCTGCAGATGATCTGTCCGTGGCGGCGTCGGCCGCGCGTCGGGCGGCCGATGAGCTGCACGCGGCCAAGACGAGGTTGCTCCGAACGGTGCGCGCCGCCGAAGCGGCTGGGTTTGAAGTCGGTCAGGACTTCTCGCTCACGACCGTGGAAGCCACGGCGTCGGCGAAGGAGTTGGCCGCGCGAGAAGCGCAGATGCGCAGCTTCGGGATGGCGATCCGCTCCGACGTGCTTGCGTTGGTCAAGGCAGACGAGGAGGCCGCTGCCGAGATCGCGAGAGCGCGTGAGGGATTGCGGTCGCTGAAGTTCGACCAGGACCAAGCGGAATCAAACCGCACGACAATTCAGGCGGTCGACTTTCACGGCATACCGCTGCCCGAGAAGCCGAATCCACCCGCCATCCCTCCGCCTGAGGGTTGGAGTAAAGACCCGCTCTTGCGGGCTGCGCAAAAGATTGCGTATGGACACGCCTTTGACAAGCACGGCCACGAATTCGGTTACCCCTCGCAAGAAGAGTTCGCCGAGCTGATCTACCGCAATATGCTTCGAGCCATCAACGATCCCCGCGGACTGACGACCCGGAAGAGAACGTCCTTATTATCCGGGACACTCGTCCGAACGCACCCGACGGTGGAACAGCCTACAAACCGGATAATCCGGCTAGAGCACCCGAGAAGATCCGTACATATTTACCGAGACTCACGGCTGAGCAGCTGGGAGACGGTGCAAAAGCAACGGTACCGGCGAGCGACGATAATCAGTCAAGCTTTGGTTCTGCACCACCTGGATCCGGTTCGGCTCCAGCCGAAGCGACAACCCCAAGTGCAATTCATGAGCGTCCGAGGCGCGGTTTCCTCGAGGACTGGGGTACGTACGTGCCACCTGAAGAACTCGCCAAAATCGATGGCCCACTCGGCATCCTAGGAAGAATAATTCTCGGGCAAGTGGGGCCAAATCCTGACAACCCCAAACACTGGGCGTAAGTGGCACGAGATGGAAACAGCGTGACAAGGAACGACGACCGCATAGCGATTGCGCTCGATGACGACGAGTGCGACCTGATGGCGTTGGCCATCAACGAGTACGGCCTTGCAGCGCAGGGTGCTGCCGAATTGCTGCCGCCACTCGTTGGCAGGCTGACCCGAGCAGCATGGTGGGACTACATCTATCCGCTCATCGACTCCATCAAGGCCCGCGAACCGCTGACCGATCTCGACTGGGCTCGAGCGCTCCTACTCACGGAGTTCGCCTTCGGCAGCGACATGGTCGCCAACGCCCGTCGGTTCGCGCCCATCGGCGACGAACGCTGGGTGCTCGACCTGCGCTCACTGCAAGACAAAGTCAGCACCGAACAGCGTGCACAATTGCTGGCCGACAACGCGACGTACCCTACGTTCGACGAGTCCAACAGTGAGCGAACCGCCATCCTGCCAATGGACCTGGGCGACTTCGCGTTCGACGATGACGAACGACGCCTCATGCTGGTAACCCTCAACGCCTATGCCGAACAACCTGAACGCGGCTACGGTCTACTCGCCCCTATCGCGGGCCAACGGACATTCGACGAATGGACGGCGTATATCGACCACCTCCACCAAGCGGTGTACGACGAACAGTCGCTGACCGAACTGGACTGGTCGCGGGTCCTACTGCTCACCGAAATGGGATTCACCAGCAGCCTGGCCGGCTTCGCATCCCAATTCCGCGGCGCAGACCAATACGGGATTCGAGTCCTGCGATCGCTTCAGGTGACTATTCATCGTGGCTCATTGGCTCTTCTGTTCATCGAGAACGCCACATACCCCTGGATCCGCTACGACGATTAGCCACGCACGTAATCGCTGCGCGACAGGCCGTCGGCCGGTTCTAACCTTGAAGGATGACAGCGGGAGAGCGCACCGAGGTCGACCTCGATGATGCCGAGCGCCAATTGATGGTCCTTGTGCTCAACGAGTACGCAGGTTCTGCGCAAGTTGCGGTAGAGCTGCTTCCGCCGCTGATCGGCAAATCAAGCTACGACGAGTGGGGAGACTACGTCTATCCACTAATGGACTCCATCGAGGAGGGCCAGGCGTTTACCTCTCTCGACTGGGCACGCGCGTTGCTCCTGACCGAGTTTCGGATTCGGCAGCGACATGGTCGCTAACGCAAGACGATTCGGACCCGCGAGAGACGAGTACTGGGTGCTCGTCCTTCGCTCGCTGCAAGTAAAGCTCAGAAGCCAACAATTTGAAGAGCTTCTCGTCAACAATGCCGCATTCCCAATTCAGGCCGGCGGCCCAAACGGTGGCACCCTCGACACCACCAACGACACCGCAGACATAGAACTCGACGACGACGAACGTCGATTGATGACTGCCACCCTTGGCGCCTATGCGCGATCACCCCGAAGCGGCTTCGAACTGTTGGCACCCATCGCCGGGCAGACCACGTACGAGGAGTGGGAGGCGTACGTCGCCCATCTACACCGCGCGATCACCGATGAACAACCGATGCGCGAACTCGAGTGGACGCGCGCACTATTCCTCGCCGAGATGGGCTTTACCAGCAGCATTGTCGGGTTCGCTCCACAGTTCCGAGGCGCCGACGAACACGGCATCACTGTCCTGCGATCGCTGCAAGTAACCATCAACACAGGTAAGCGCTACTTGCTCTTCAAGGAGAACGCCACCTACCCATGGATACGCCGCCCGCCGCGCTGAAACAGCGTCAAGCAGACCGCCCGTCACCGAGTTCTGCGCCAGGGTCGTGAAATCGCCCGCACAACGACCACCACGCAGAAATCGGCGGCCAGAAATTCTGTTTGGCGCGCCTCTAAACGGCCTTACGGTTGACGAGTGACCACGGATGAGGCCATCCACATCGACCTCGATAGAGACGAGCGTCGGCTGATGATACTTGCGCTAAACGAGTATGGCGGACTCGCAAAGCGCGGTTCCGAATTGCTCCCTCCAGCAGTCGGCACGTCGAACGCCGAAGACTGGATTGCGTGCTACACGCGACTGCGCGACATCATCAACATCCAGGGGCCACTCATCGACCTTGATTGGGCTCGCGCACTCTTCCTTGTCGAAGCAAGCTTCGGTAGCCAACTAGTCGGCACCGGCTGGGAGTGGGAGATTGGACAATCCAGCGAGAAGCATGTGCTGGTTCTGCGCTCGCTCCAAGACAAAATTCGCACCGATGAGCGTTCGCGGCTGCTGCGAGAGAAGACCGCGTTCCCGGCATCGAACAAGGTAGGAACCGTCGACGGAAGTGATGGCCAGACAGCTGCCACCGATCCAGTCGAGCTCGACGACGACGAGCGAAGTCTCATGTCGAGAACCCTCGGTGCATATGCGAAGTCGCCGCAACGAGGCTTCGACTTACTCGCGCCGATGGCCGGGCAGCCGACCTTCGAGAATTGGGCTTCCCACACGGCAAAACTGCACAGCGCCGTAACCGATAACAGGCAGTTGCACGACCTCGACTGGGCTCGCGCCCTTTTCCTCACCGAGATCGGATTCACGAGCGTCATCGCAGGATTCGGGTCTCAATTCAAGGGCGCCGACGCACGGGGCATCGGCACTCTGCGCTCACTTCAACGAACCATCGGCAACGTCGTCCGGCGCCAGCTGTTCCGCGACAACGCGACATACCCGTGGATCCGCTACGACGATTAGAACGCCCGTCACCGAAATCTGCATCAGGGTCGTGATTTCGCCCCCGCAACGACCACCATGCAGAAGTCGACGCCCGACGCGGGAATCATCAAAGCTTCGGTCGCCTTACGTGATGTATGGGGATACCAACGACACCGCACAAGACACTCGTAGTGAGTGCCAGCCCGCGCGAAGACGGCAATTCACATGTCCTTGCCCGGTCGGCGCTCGAAGGTGCGCGCGCGGCCGGTCACGATGTCGAACACGTATTCCTCGACGAGTACGTCCAGCGCATGCTGGACAACTGCCGACTCTGCCGGCGCATCGACGACGGCAGCTGCTCGCTCGATGACCGCTACGAAGAACTGCTGATCGAGCACATGCTGCCCGCCGACGGCACCATCTTCGCCATGCCGCTGTACTTCTACGGCATGCCCGGCCGGCTGAAGACCGTATTCGACCGGCTGTTCTGCTACACCGCCAACAGCTCACCCCGCCAAGACGAAGTGGTCGACGGCATCATGGGCAAGAAGATCGGCGTGCTGATCTCCTGCGAGGAGAGCTACCTGGGCGCCACCCAGGGCGTCATCGCGCAGTTTCAGGAGTTGACCCGATACCTGCACCAGGACCTCGTCGGCGTGGTGGTCGGCAACGCGAACAGCCGCGGCGAAATCGTCTGCGATCCAAGCGATCCCGTTGCCCGCGCGCATGACCTCGGCTCGCGGCTGTTCACGACCAGGGTCACCGACTACCGGCTGGACACCGTGCGATCCAACCGGGTCTGGGACCAGTCGGCCTGACGCTCAGTCGAACTGCGGGTCCTCGGTCCGCGACCGCTTGAGCTCCCAGAAGTGCGGGTACGACGCGAACGTCACCGACGCGTCCCACAGCTTGCCTGCCTCCTCGCCGCGCGGGATCCGCGACAGCACCGGACCGAAGAACGCCACACCGTTGACGTGAATCGTCGGCGTGCCGACGTCGTCGCCGACGGCGTCCATGCCCTCGTGGTGGCTCTTGCGCAGCGCCTCGTCGTACTTGTCGGTGTTCGCGGCCTCCGCCAACTCGGCCGGCAGCCCGACCTCCTCCAGCGCCTCCTTGATGACGACGTCGAAGTCCTTGTTGCCCTGGTTGTGGATCCGCGTGCCCATCGCGGTGTACAGCGGCGCCAGCACCTCGGAACCCTTGGCCTGCTCGGCGGCGATCGCCACCCGTACCGGCTTCCACGCCTGCTTCAGCCCTTCGCGGTACTCCTCGGGCAGGTCGCGGCCCTCGTTCAGCACAGCCAGGCTCATGACGTGGAAGTTCACGTCGATATCGCGGACCTTTTCGACCTCGAGGATCCATCGCGACGTGATCCAGCACCACGGGCACAGCGGATCGAACCAGAAATCGGCGACGGACTTCTCGGCCATGAACATGTCCTCTCGGATCGGCGGCTAAAACAGACTTCCCTGCGGGCAACCACGCACCGCGCGCAACTGTTCCAAACCTTTATGAAAGCGTGTTGTCAATGTGACCCAGGTCAACCACTGTTGCACAAGTGAAACGATTAATTCGAGCGGCCGCGACAACGGCAGCCGTCGGCATCACGGCCTCCGTCGCGCTGGCGGCGCCGGCCTCCGCTGACGACGCCGACAACGCTTTCCTGGCCGCGCTCAATCGCAACAACATCCCCTACGTCAACAACAACGCCGACCTCACCGCGCAGCTCGGCGAACGCGTCTGCCCGATGCTCGTCGAACCCGGCAAAAACTTCGCCCAGGTCGCGACGACCGTTGCCAACAACGGCATCAACCCGGGCCTGGCCGCCTTCTTCACCGGCATCGCCATCTCGATGTACTGCCCGCAGATGATGGGGTCCATCGGCAACGGCACGTTCCTCAACATGCTGCAGGACAACCAGGGCCTGTCGGGACTGATCAATACACCTGGGCTCCCGGGGCTGCCCGGCTAGCCAAGTCCGGCTCGTAGCGGGCGCGACCACTAAGTTAGACGTGTGGTACTTCCCAATCTGACCCGCGACCAGGCCATCGAACGCGCCGCGCTCGTCACCGTCGAGCGCTACATCGTCGACCTCGACCTCACCGACGGCACCGGCGCGCCCGGCGAGAAGACGTTTCGGTCCGTTACGACCGTCGAGTTCAGCGCCCTGCCCGGCGCCGACACCTACATCGACATCGCCGCGCAGAGCATTCAGCGCGCCACCCTCAACGGCGTGGATCTCGACGTGTCCGCCTACGACGAGTCCACCGGCATCGCCCTGACCGGCCTGCAGGAGCGCAACACCCTCGTCGTCGACGCCACCTGCCTCTACTCGAACACCGGCGAGGGCCTGCACCGCTTCGTCGACCCCGTCGACAACGAGGTCTACCTCTACTCTCAGTTCGAAACCGCCGACGCCAAAAGGATGTTCGCGTGTTTCGACCAGCCCGACCTGAAGGCGACGTTCGACATCACCGTCACCGCGCCCGAGCACTGGGAGGTGGTGTCCAACGCCGCCCCGGCCCACGTCGAGGTCGACGGTGACCGCAAGACCATCACGTTCGCGACCACTCCGAAGATGAGCACGTACCTCGTCGCGCTCATCGCCGGTCCGTACGCCTACTGGCGCGACGTGTACAAAGACGAGCACGGCGAGATCCCGCTGGGCCTGTTCTGCCGTAAGTCGCTGGCCGAGTTCATGGACGCCGACCGGTTGTTCACCGAAACCAAGCAGGGCTTCGACTTCTACCACCGCAACTTCGGCGAACCGTACGCATTCGGCAAGTACGACCAACTCTTCGTCCCCGAGTTCAACGCCGGCGCGATGGAAAACGCAGGCGCCGTAACATTTTTGGAAGACTACGTGTTCCGCAGCAAGGTCACGCGCGCGTCGTACGAACGGCGGGCCGAAACCGTGCTGCACGAGATGGCGCACATGTGGTTCGGCGACCTCGTCACCATGAAATGGTGGGACGACCTGTGGCTCAACGAGTCGTTCGCGACGTTCGCCTCGGTGCTGTGCCAGAGCGAAGCCACCGAATACAAAGAAGCGTGGACCACGTTCGCCAACGCCGAGAAGTCGTGGGCCTACCGGCAGGACCAACTGCCGTCGACGCATCCCGTCGCCGCCGACATCCCCGACCTCGCCGCGGTCGAGGTCAACTTCGACGGCATCACCTACGCCAAAGGCGCCAGCGTGCTCAAGCAACTGGTCGCCTACGTCGGCCTCGAGGCATTCCTCGCCGGCCTGCGCGACTACTTCCGCGACCACGCGTTCGGCAACGCCACCTTCGGCGATCTGCTAGGCGCACTGGAGAAGTCGTCAGGACGCGACCTGTCACACTGGGGTCAGCAGTGGCTCAAGACCACCGGCCTGAACACGCTGCGCGCCGACTTCGACGTCGACGCCGACGGCCGCTTCAGCCGCTTCGCGATCAGCCAAAGCGGTGCCGCGCCCGGCGCCGGTGAGACCCGCGTGCACCGACTCGCCGTCGGCATCTACGACGACGACGGCTCCGGCAAGCTGGTCCGCGTGCACCGCGAGGAACTCGACATCGAGGGCGAGCTCACCGATGTCCCTGCGCTGCAGGGAGTTCCGCGCGGAAAACTGATTCTGGTCAACGACGACGACCTGACGTACTGCTCGCTGCGCCTCGACCCCGAATCGTTGGAGACGGTGCTGACGCGCATCGCCGACATCGCCGAACCTCTCCCCCGCACGCTGGCGTGGTCGGCGGCGTGGGAGATGACGCGCGAGGCCGAGTTCAAAGCGCGCGACTTCGTCGCACTCGTCGCAAACGGCGTGCAGGGCGAGTCGGAAGTCGGTGTCGCACAACGGCTCCTGCTGCAGGCGCAAACCGCGCTGAACTCGTACGCCGACCCCGACTGGGCGTGCTCGGAGGGCTGGCCGATGTTCGCCGACCGGCTACTCGAGTTGGCCCGCGCCGCAGAACCAGGCTCCGACCATCAACTCGCCTTCGTCAACGCGCTGTGCACGTCGGTGCTCGCGCTGCGTCACATCGCCGTGCTCGCCGCCCTGCTCGACACCGACCCCGCCGAACACGGGTTGGCGGGCCTCGTCGTCGACACCGATCTGCGGTGGCGCATCGTCACCGCGCTGGCAGCCGCGGGCGAGATCGACGGTGACGGTGAGGCAACGCCGTTCATCGATGCGGAGGCCGAACGCGATCCGACCGCAGCAGGTAAGCGCAACGCGGCCAAGGCGGCGGCGGCGCGTCCGCAGCCCGCCGTCAAGAACACCGCCTGGCAGCGGGTCATCGAGGACGACACGTTGCCCAACATCGTCGCGCGGTCGATCATCGACGGCTTCGTCCAGCCGGGTCAGCAGGAGCTGCTGAAGCCGTTCACGGCGAAGTACTTCGAGGCGATCCCCGGCGTGTGGGCGCGACGCTCCAGCGAGGTCGCGCAGACCGTCGTCATCGGCCTCTACCCGTCGTGGGACATCAGCGAGGAAGCGCTCGCAGCCGCCACCCGGTTCCTCGAGGGCGACCTGCAACCGTCGCTGCGGCGGCTGGTGCTCGAAGGACGCGCAGGCGTCGAACGCGCGCTGCGCGCCAGGGCCTTCGACGTCAGCTAGGCAGACGCGCGAACGGGTCAGGCGGGTGAAACGCCCGCGCTCATCACCTTGATGGCGCTGATCAGACCGGCCATCAGGTTGCCGTAATTGAAGGACGCCGCGGCGGCCTTCACCCCGAGCGGCGCCGACTCCTCGATGCCGCGGCCCTTCACCTGCGACCCGTAGACGACCTCGATGGCCTTCTGGTTGGGCGACACGGCGAGCAGCACCGCGTTGTTGGGCGTCGGCACGCTCTTCAAAATCTCGCGTGCGGTCGCGGCCGTGTCGGAGCCCAGGTCGCCGACGTACACCGCGAAACGGGCCTTGGCCTTGCGTGACCCGAACTTCAGCGCATCGTCGAGCCGCACCAGGTCCTTGACCGGAAACGGGTAGGTGACCGAGAGCTCGCCGGGCTCGGTGACGCCGGAGATACGGCCGCTGGACGTGACGACGAAGCCGCGGGCCAGTTCGCCTGATGGACGTGTAAGGACCTCACCACTTGCCACTGGCGCCGCCTCCAATCGTCAACGGTTCGTCGTGCCCGTGCGACGCGGGCTCGTCGGCGGCCCACAGGATCGGCTCGTGGGTCCATTCATCGGACATCTTGTAGGTCTGCGGGTGCGGGCCCTTGCGGTTCTTGCCGACGCCGTAGATGAGCGCGACCAGGACCAACAAGAGAGCCAGCGGCACCCCGCCCAACAGGGAATGCGTAAGTGCGGTGCTCACGGGCAAACCTTATCGCGACGACCTCTCAGGCCGCGCCCTCACCCAGGTATCTCATCCACGCAGGGTCGAGTTCCTTGACCGTCGACAGCAACCGCCAGTGCTGCCCCTTGGGCCGCGTCGGCGTCGACCGCAGCGACCAGCCCAGCTCGGTCAGCAGTCGGTCGGCCTTGCGGTGATTGCAGGTCGAGCAGGCCGCCACGCAGTTCTCCCACGTATGGTCACCGCCGCGGCTGCGGGGCACCACATGGTCGACGGTGTCGGCCTTGCTGCCGCAGTAGGCGCAGCGGAAGTGGTCGCGGTGCATCAGCGCGGCCCGGGTCATCGGGATGCGGGCGCGGTAAGGCACCCGCACGTACGAGCGCAGCCGGATCACCGACGGCACCGTCACCGACCGGGTCGCCGAGTGGATCACCGGCCCCGACGGGTCGGCGTGCACGACGTCGGCCTTACCGCACATCAGCATGACCACGGCCCTGCGCAACGGCAGCGCGGTCAGCGGTTCATACGTCGAGTTGAGGAGCAGCACGCGGCGTCTACCCCAGATGGAGCCCTCACGGGTAGGCGGCGGTGCGTCGACGCTGTGCAGCAAGGTTGGCGCCGCTCCGGTCAGGCTCGCGGCGACGTGGCCTACGGTCCGAGACCGGCTCTTCTTGCGATGCGCCATACGTCCTCCGCCCGACAGTCCACCATGAAACCGGGTCTATCGCATAACAAATTCATTCGTGTCTCCTGGTCAGCCGGGTGAAATTCTGATGACATCACCGGCTGACTGGCAGGTTTCGCCGAGTTGGGACAATGGGTGGCGTGACTCAGGCGCAGCGATCGTTCTATGACGAAGTGGGTGGCCACGACACGTTCAAGACGATCGTGTCGCGGTTCTACCAGCTGGTCCGCGAGGACGAGATCCTGCTTCCGCTCTATCCGCCGGAGGACCTGGACGCCGCCGAAGAGCGATTGCGGATGTTCCTCGAGCAGTACTGGGGCGGCCCGCGAACGTACTCCGACCAGCGCGGTCATCCGCGGCTGCGGATGCGTCACAGCCCGTTCAAGATCGGCTTCATCGAGCGCGACGCCTGGTTGCGGTGCATGCACACCGCGGTGGCGTCCATCGACTCGGCCACCCTCGACGATGAGCACCGCAAGGCGCTGCTGGACTACCTGGAGATGGCCGCCCACTCGATGGTGAATTCGCCTTTCTAGGGGCCTAGCGGTGGGAAGTGCGTGTCGTCGCCTTCGACGAACACTGTGTTGCCGTCGCTCGGGCCCGCCTGCGCGCTGCTGCCGTTTCCGATGACGGTCGCGTGGTTGTTCGTGCCGCCAGACGCGGTGGCCTAACTGCCGTTGCCGATCGCGATCGCGGTGTTGCCGGCGCCGTTGGTCGCCGTCGCGCTGGATTTGTTGCCGACCGCGACGGCCAGCGAGCCGGGCCCGTTGCTCGTCGCCGTCGCGGAGCCGCTGTTGATACCGACCCCGCCGACAGAGACGCCGACGCTCGGACCGGGGACTCGGATCTCGTTGTCGGCGTGCGCGACAGGCGCTCCTGCGGTCGCGGCGACTCCGGCACCGATGCCCAAGGCCACGGCGAGTCCTCCGACTCTGCCGACGTGTCCGGCACATCGCACGGCGGTAGTTCGCCGGTTCACCCCGCTTTGCGCAGCAGTCAATTCAGACACGTTGGCCCCCTGGATCTTTGGCATCTCCACCGGTTCTCGGGGGTCGACGTCACGGTTGCACGAACGCCGCTACATCGGGTGTTTCCCTACCGTTCGGGTTACCACCCCCTACGGATTCGCCGCCCGATCCCGCCTCAGGGCGCGGCGCTAGGCTCGCTGTCGTGACCAATACGAACGCGACGCCGTGGTGGTCGCACGCGGTCTTCTACCAGGTGTATCCACGCTCGTTCAGCGACGCCAACGGCGATGGTGTTGGCGACCTGGACGGCGTCGCGGCGCGACTCGACTACCTCACGACGCTGGGGGTCGACGCCATCTGGCTCAACCCGGTGATGGTGTCACCGATGGCCGATCACGGCTACGACGTATCCGACCCGCGTGACGTCGACCCGCTCTTCGGCGGCATGGCCGCGCTCGACCGGCTGATCGAGGCCGCCCACGCACGCGGCATCAAGGTGACGATGGATCTGGTCCCCAACCACACCAGCTCCGCGCACCCGTGGTTCCAGGCGGCGCTGGCCGCCGGGCCTGGCACCGAGGCACGCGAGCGCTACATCTTCCGCGACGGCACCGGCCCGGGCGGTCTGCAGCCGCCGAACAACTGGGTTTCGGTCTTCGGCGGACCCGCGTGGACCCGCGTCACCGAACCCGACGGCAACCCCGGGCAGTGGTATCTGCACCTGTTCGACGCCGAGCAGCCGGATCTCAACTGGGAGAACCGCGAGGTGTACGAGGACCTGGAGAAGACGCTGCGGTTCTGGCTGGAGCGAGGCGTCGACGGCTTCCGCATCGACGTCGCGCACGGCATGGCCAAACCGCCGGGCCTGCCCGATATGGAGATCGTCGACGCCGAACCGCTGCTGGCCGACCTGGACGACGATCCGCGGTTCAACCACGAGGGCGTGCACGATATCCATCGGCACATCCGCACGGTGCTGAACGACTACCCGCAGGCGGTCGCGATCGGCGAGGTGTGGGTGTACGACAACGAGCAGTTCTCCCGCTACATCCGTGCAGACGAGTTGCACCTGGGCTTCAACTTCCGGCTGCTGCGGGCGGACTTCGACGCAGCGGCGATTCGTGGTGCGATAGAAAACTCTTTGACCGCAGCGGCTCTCGAGGATGCAACGCCGACGTGGACGCTGTCGAACCACGACGTCGACCGCGAGGTCACCCGCTACGGCGACGGCGACGTCGGTCTGGCCCGGGCGTGGGCGATGGCGTTGGTGATGCTCGCCCTGCCGGGCGCGGTGTTCATCTACAACGGCGAGGAACTCGGGCTGGCCAATGTTGATCTGCCCGACGAAGCGCTGCGCGATCCGGTGTGGGAACGCTCCGGGCACTCCCGTCGGGGCCGCGACGGGTCGCGGGTGCCGATGCCGTGGGAAGGCGAGGCTCCCCCGTTCGGGTTCTCGGCGAATCCCGATACGTGGCTGCCGCTGCCGAAGGAGTGGTCGGCGCTGACGGTGGAGAAGCAGTTGGCCGATCCGGATTCGACGCTGTCGTTCTATCGCGAGGCGCTGCGATTGCGCCGCGGGGGAAGCGAATTCGACGGCACCGCGATCGAGTGGCTCGACTCATCCATCGACACGCTGAGGTATCGCGTCGTCGGCGGCGGCCTGGAGTGCGTGCTGAACGCGGGGGACGAACCCGTCGCGCTGCCTGCCGGCGAGGTGCTGCTGGCCAGCGCCGAGGTCGTCGACGGCCTGCTGCCACCCAACGCCGCCGCCTGGCTGGTCTAGTTCTCCCCGCGAGCAGACGCAAACTCGCACAGAATGCCGCGAAATCGTGCGATTTTGCGTCTGCTCGCGGTGAAAAGTTAGCGGAGAACCAAGGCTGGGTCGCCGCGGCGGCGGTACACCGACCCGAAGCGCGCGTCGATCCGCAGCCACGCGGGCAGTGCCCGCACCCGCACGATCTCATCGGCGGGCAAGGCAGATGGGTCGTTCGGCAGGAAACCCATTGCGGTCAAGGCGAACACACAGCGCATCGGAATATCGACATCGCCGTGCGCCGAGCTGACCGCGAGCACCTCCTGATCAAGCAGCGACGACGGCGGTCCGTGCGAGCTGCTGTGCTCCTTTGCCAACTCGACACCCCGTTGCGCCAAATCGAGCACCACCCGCGCGGGCACGTCGTCGATGTGCGCGAAGCCGCTGTCCGGTGGCAGTGCGCCACGCCACGCCGAGTCCATCGGGAATCCCGGGTCGACGTGGCCGCTGCTGTCCATCGCGCGAAGCCCCGTCGCGAGTGCATCGCCGCCGGCGCTGAGATCCGACGGCCGCACCCGACCCGCGACGACCCTGCTGGCCAGCACGTCGAAACCCGTTGCGACCCAGGCTACCACGACACCGTTCGCACGCTCCCGCAATCGGATCACGGCGGCATCGTCGAGACGCACCGCCCGCTCGACAAACGTTGCCAGATCCTCGCGGTTGGCGGTGTCGGCGAGCCAGATGCCTCGCTCCGGGCTGCTCATCGAAGCCAGCGCTGCAGATACTCTTGCTGGGCCGGCGAAAGCCGTTGCAAACGCTGCTCTTTGATGTGCACCGTGGCGAGCTGGGTTTCGGCGATGACGGCCGGTTTCGAGTCGGCGGGTTTGTTCACCGACCGCACCGCGTAGCCGATGGTGAAGTCGACCGCGCGCACCCGCTTCGTCCACATCGTCACCTGCAGCGGCGAATCCCTCAACCGCAGCTGCCCCTTGTAGAGGATCTTGACCTCGTGGATGAGCAGACCGATCTCATCGATGACGTCTTCGAACGGCTCACGCAGAAAAGGGATTCGGGCCTCTTCGAGGATGGTGACCATGGTTGCGTGGTTGATGTGCTGGTACATGTCGATATCGGACCAACGCACATGCACCGGCGCTAAAAAACCTGTCACCCAGAAGTCCCCGTTCCACTTGTTCGCGTCATGCTACGGATCTGTCGCGCCGCCACCGACAGCGTCGCCAGGTCACGCTCGTCGGACTGATAGATCTCCTTCAGCGTGCGTCGCGCCCGCTGCACACGGGAGCCGTTGATCAGCTCCCACTCGGCTATCTTCTCCTCGCCGCGCTCCTCGGGCTCACCGACGGCCAGCACATCAAAGCACAGCGACCGCAGCGACCCGTACAGGTCATCGCGAATCGCCAACCGCGCCAACGAATGCCACCGGTCCTCGCGCGGTAGCCCCGACACCGCCGTCAGCAGCGCATCGGTGTTGAGGTAGTCCATCAGCGCGAAGTACGTGTCGGCCACCTCGGCAGGTTCGCGATCGATGATGTCGGCGATATCGATGATGTCGAGCAGGCTGTACTGGTACAGCCCCGACGCCACCGTGTACGCCAGGTCCTCGGGCACGCCATGCGAGGAGAACTGGCCGGTCTCTTTTTCGACGATCGCCTGGTCGTCGCCGCGCAGCCACTCCCTCATCCGCGGCGTCAACTCGGACACCTTCTTGGCGAACCTGTTGATCTCGGCGCCGACCGCCAACGGCTGCGGCCGATAGTTGAGCAGCCACCGGCCCGCCCGGTCGATCTGCCTGCGCAGATCCAGGGTCAGCCGATCCGACACGTTCACCGGCAATTCGAGTGCGCGGATCGCGCGCCACACTTCCTCGATGCGGAAGATGGCGTCGGTCGCGACGTACGAACGCACAGCATCGATCGGGCCGACTCCGACGTCCTCCATCACGCGGTAGACGTACGTGATGCCCGCGGTGTCGACGAGGTCGTTGACCAGCATCGTGGTGACGATCTCCCGGCGCAGCTGATGCGACCGGATCTCGTGCCCGAACTGCTCGCGCAGCGGAGTCGGGAAATAGCGCGGCAGCCGGGAGGCGAACACCTCCTGATCGGGCAGGTCACTGGCCAGCAACTCGTCCTTGAGGCCCAGCTTCACGTGTGCCATCAGCGTGGCCAGTTCCGGTGACGTCAAACCGATTCCGGCTTCGATCCGCCTGCGGATCTCCTTCTCGCTGGGCAACGCCTCGAGTTCGCGGTTCAACCCGCGCTCGGATTCTAGGTCTTTGATCTGCCGGGCGTGCACGGGCAGCAGGCTGGCCGCGTTCGCGCGGCTGGTGCCCATCAGGTCGTTCTGGTCCTTGTTGTCGACGAGCACCAACTCACCGACCTCGTCGGTCATCGACAGCAGCAGGTCCGTCCGGTCCTCCGGCGCCACCTTGCCGTTGCTCACCAACGAGTCGATCAGGATCTTGATGTTGACCTCGTGGTCGGAGCAGTCGACGCCGGCGGAGTTGTCCAGCGCGTCGGTGTTGATCCGGCCGCCCGCCAGGTCGAACTCGATACGGCCGAGCGACGTGACGCCGAGGTTACCGCCCTCGCCGATCACCTTGGCGCGCACCTGGTTTCCGTTGACCCGGATCATGTCGTTGGCGCGATCGCCCACGTCGGCGTCGGATTCGGTTTCGGCCTTGATGTAGGTGCCGATACCGCCGTTCCACAGCAGGTCGACGGGCGCTTTCAGGATGCGGCGCAACAGGTCCGGCGGCGGCAGTTCGTCGACGTCCTCCTCGATGCCAAGCGCCGCGCGCACCTGCGGGCTGATCGGAATCGCCTTCTGATCGCGGCTGTAAACCCCGCCGCCCTCACTGATGAGCGACCTGTCGTAGTCGTCCCACGTCGAGCGCGGCATTTCGAACAACCGCTTGCGCTCTTCCCACGACGTCGCCGCATCGGGGTTCGGATCCAAGAACACGTGCATGTGGTTGAACGCGGCGACCAGCCGGATGTGCTTCGACAGCAGCATTCCGTTGCCGAACACGTCACCGCTCATATCGCCGATGCCGACGACGGTGAAGTCCTCGGACTGGGTATCCATACCCATCTCGCGGAAGTGCCGCTTGACGCTCTCCCACGCGCCCTTGGCGGTGATGCCCATCGCCTTGTGGTCGTAGCCGACCGAACCGCCGGAGGCGAACGCGTCACCGAGCCAGAACCCGTAGGACTTCGCCACCTCGTTGGCGATGTCGGAGAACGTCGCGGTGCCCTTGTCGGCGGCCACCACGAGGTAGGCGTCGTCGCCGTCGCGGCGCACGACATCGGCTGGGGTGGCGACCTTTCCGGTGGTCTGGTCGACGTTGTCGGTCAGGTCGAGCAGACCCGAGATGAACAGCTTGTAGCAGGCGATGCCCTCGTTGCGCTGGCTGTCACGGTCGGCGGCCGGGTCGCCGGTGGGCGACGGGGGTTGCTTGACGACGAACCCACCCTTGGCGCCGACGGGCACGATCACGGCGTTCTTCACGGCCTGCGCCTTGACCAGGCCGAGGATCTCGGTGCGGAAGTCCTCCTTGCGGTCTGACCATCGCAGCCCGCCGCGGGCGACGAAGCCGAACCGCAGGTGCACACCCTCCACCCGCGGCGAGTAGACGAAGATCTCGAACATCGGCCGGGGCAGCGGAAGTTCGTCGATCATCTGTGAGTTCAGCTTCACCGACAGCACGTTCTGCGCGCGTGCCGAATCCTCGCGGGTGACAAAGTAATTGGTGCGCAGGGTGGCCTGAATCATCGATGCGAAGGCGCGCAGCACACGGTCGGTGTCCAAGCTCGTCAACGCGTCGATGTCGGCGGCCACCGACGCCGCTGCGGCCTGGGCGTCCCTGCGGTCGGGGTCGGCGTGCGGGTTGAACATCGCCTCGAACAGCTCGACCAGTGACCGGGAAGTTCGCGGGTTGCTGTTGAGCACCCCTTCGATGTGGGCCTGGCTGTACGGGAAACCGGCCTGCCGCAGGTACTTTGCGTACGTGCGCAGGATCACGACCTGCTGCCACGTCAGCCCCGCGCGCAGAACCAGTTCGTTGAACCGGTCGATCTCCGCGCGGCCGTGCCAGATCGCGGTGACGGCGTCGGCGAACCGCACCGCCGTCGCATCGCGCGCCGGGCCTTCCGGTTGGTCGGGGATGTCGCCGGCCAACGCGATCTTGAACTCGTAGATCCATACCGGCAGTCCGTCGGCCCTGGTGACCGTGAAGGGTCGCTCCTCGAGCACGATCACGCCCATGGACTGCAGCATCGGCAGCAACTCGCTCAACGAAGCCGAGCGCCCGCCGAGATACCAGATCAGCTTGGCGGTGCCGTCCGGGCCCTCGGTGAACACCAGCTTGACCGAATTATCCTGCAACTCTTCGATGATCGCGATGTCGCTGATCGCATCATCGGGGCTGACCGCCTGCTTGTAGTCCTCGGTGAACGCCCGCGCGTAGTGCTCGGCCTTGACCTGGTCGATCGATCCGGTCTTGACCGCTCCGAGCAGCCGGTCGCCCCAGGTGCGGGCCGCCTCGGTGAGCAGATCTTGGATGCGCGTCTCGTTGCTGAGCGAGACGTCGACGTCCTTCGGACCTGAATGTGCCGGCATGCGGACGGTGAAATGCACGACGGCCCACGGTGATTCGCTAACCCGGGCGGTGTACTCGATGTCTTCGCCGCCGAGCTCGCGCACCAGGATGTCCTGCATCTCGAGCCGGACCGCGGTGGTGTACCGGTCGCGCGGAAGGTACACCAGGCAGGAGACGAAGTGCGCGAGGTGATCGGCGCGCAGGAACAGCAGCGTGCGCCGGCGCGAGCCGAGATCGACCACGGCCTTCGCCATGTCCAGTAGTTCCCGTGAGCTCAGCGCGAAGAGCTCCGAGCGGGGAATGGTCTGGATGATGTCGAGCAGGAGTTGCGGGGGATGGCTTGGATCGCGCTGCGCCATCGCGATGGCCTCGCTGACACGCCGCGAGATCAGCGGAATGTCCATCACATTGGCGTTCATGGCAGCGACGGTGAACAGGCCGCAGAAGCGGTGTTCGACCGCCTGATGGCCGGGCAGCTCGCGGATGACGACGATGTAGGGGTATGCGCCGTAGCGCAGGAAGCTGGGGATCGTCGCCTGCGCCAACACCAGCAGGTCGTCGCTGTCGGTCAGCTGCGGAAGGACCTCATCGCGGAACCGCAGTATGCCGAGGCGGCTCGACATGTCGACCGACGCATCCCCGTTCTGCACGATGCACCGCTGATAGCCGAGCAGCACGAAATGCCCGTCGGCCAGCCATCGGAGAAGGGCCGCGACGTCCTTGCGGTCCGCGCCGGGAAACCGCCCCTCCGGGTCGGTGTCGATTTCGTTGGCCAGTCCCAGAAGCGTGCCAGACAACGCGCGCGAGTCGAGCGCCACCTGACGGGCGTCGGCCAGCACCCTCGGCAGCAGCCGGGTGACCTCGTCGACCGCCTTGCGATCGACCGATCTGGACAGCTGCACATGGATCCACGCCTCGTCGACGCCTTCGCGCGAACTGTCGGCGTCCGCGGCGGGCCGGATGCCGCGCAGCTCACCCGACTGGTCGCGGCTCACCCGCATGATCGGGTTCATGATCGCCTTGTAGGCCACCCCGAGCCGGTGCAGCAGGACGGTGACCGAGTCCATCAGCATCGTCGCGTGATCGGTGACGATCTGGATGGCCGGGCCGAATCCGCGTGGGTCGTCGGGCGGATAGAACTCGACGAGCGTCTCCCCTGGCCGCCGGCGCCTGCCCAGCCGGTAATGCGCGGACAACAGGTTGGGTGACATCGCCTTGCCCGCCGCGGACATGTCGACCGGGCCCGTCACCGCCTCGGCGGCCGCCGGTGCATCCCCGTGCGGTCCGTGATAGGTCGCGATGTACGCCCTGGCCAGTTTCTCCAGGGTGGCTGGGGCGACCATGAGCTCGGTCTGCCCTTCGACTGCCCCCGCCCCCGGATTGACCGTCATAGCGCTAGCTCCTGACTCACCGCTGCGCGCCGGGTGTGGACGTCACCGCCGCGGCGACTCCATTGGCACGCAGGAGCGACACTAGTCGCGTGTGAGCTTGCGGTGGGTCACCCTGTGCGGACGAGCCGCTTCGATGCCAAGTCGTTCCACTTTGTTCTCTTCGTAGGCAGCGAAATTGCCCTCGAACCAGAACCACTTGGCCTCGTTGTCCTCGTCGCCCTCCCACGCCAAGATGTGCGTACAGGTCCTGTCCAGGAACCAGCGGTCGTGGGAGATCACCACCGCGCAACCGGGGAAGTTCTCGAGTGCGTTCTCCAGTGAGCTGAGCGTCTCGACGTCGAGGTCGTTGGTCGGCTCGTCGAGGAGGATGAGGTTCCCGCCCACCTTCAGCGTCAGCGCCAGGTTCAGCCGGTTGCGCTCGCCGCCCGACAGCACCCCTGCGGGTTTCTGCTGGTCGGGGCCCTTGAACCCGAACGCCGACACGTAGGCCCGTGACGGAATCTCGTTCTGCCCCACCTCGATGTAGTCCAACCCGTCGGAAACGACCTCCCAGACGGTCTTCTTCGGGTCGATGCCGGCGCGGCTTTGGTCGACGTAGCTGAGCTTGACGGTCTCGCCGATCTTCACGGTTCCGCTGTCGGGCTGCTCGAGGCCGACGATCGTCTTGAACAAGGTCGTCTTGCCGACGCCGTTGGGTCCGATGACGCCGACGATGCCGTTGCGCGGCAGCGTGAAGGACAGATCCTTGATCAGCGGCCTGCCGTCGAAGCCCTTGTCCAGGTGCTCGACCTCGACGACGACGCTGCCCAGCCGTGGGCCCGTCGGAATCTGGATCTCCTCGAAGTCGAGCTTGCGGGTCTTCTCCGCCTCCGCAGCCATCTCCTCGTAGCGCTGCAGACGAGCCTTGCCCTTGGCCTGCCGCGCCTTGGCGCCCGACCGGACCCAGGCCAGCTCCTCCTTGAGCCGCTTCTGCAGCTTGGCGTCCTTGCGGCCCTGCACCGCGAGCCGTTCGGCCTTCTTCTCCAGGTAGGTGGAGTAGTTGCCCTCATACGGGTAGGCCCGGCCGCGGTCCAGCTCCAGGATCCACTCGGCGACGTTGTCGAGGAAGTAGCGGTCGTGGGTGACCGCGAGGATGGCGCCCTTGTACTCGGCGAGGTGCTGCTCCAGCCACTGCACGCTCTCGGCGTCGAGGTGGTTGGTCGGCTCGTCGAGCAACAGCAGGTCGGGCTTGGACAGCAGCAGCTTGCACAGCGCCACGCGGCGCCGTTCGCCGCCGGACAGATTGGTCACCGGCTCGTCGGGCGGCGGGCAGCGCAGCGCATCCATCGCCTGCTCGAGCTGGCTGTCGAGGTCCCACGCGTCGGCGTGGTCCAGCTCTTCCTGAAGCCGGCCCATCTCCTCCATCAACTCATCGGAGTAGTCGGTGGCCATCAGCTCGGCCACCTCGTTGAACCGGTCGAGCTTGACCTTGATGTCGCCGAGGCCCTCCTCGACGTTGCCGCGGACCGTCTTCTCCTCGTTCAGCGGCGGCTCCTGTTGCAGGATGCCCACGGTAGCGCCGGGCTGCAGGAACGCGTCGCCGTTGTTGGGCTGGTCCAGGCCGGCCATGATCCGCAATACGCTCGACTTACCCGCCCCGTTGGGACCGACGACGCCGATCTTCGCACCGGGCAGGAAGTTCAAGGTGACGTCGTCAAGGATGACCTTGTCGCCATGCGCCTTGCGGACCTTCCGCATCGTGTAGATGAAATCGGCCATGCCGTAGTAATGCCTCTCTGGTGTCGGTACTGCTCGCGGACCATCGTAGGCGTTCACGCCGGCCGTCCCGACCGCGCCGTCAGCGGCTCGGGTCGCTCACGCCGGCACCTTGAGCACCTCAGCGTCGACGTCCTCGCCGGATTCGGCTGGCGCGGCGTCGCTGCCGGCCTCGCCGTCCTTGCTTTCGGCGCCATCGTCGCTGCTCGCGGCGGTGTTCTTGGTCCGGTCGACGCTCGCGGTGCTTCGCGCCAGGTCCGGTCCCACCGCGGTGGCCCGCATTTCCAGCGATGATCGACGATTGCCTTCGCGATCGTCGTACTCGCTCGTGTGAACATATCCAACAACGATGACCGGGTCTCCCTTCCCGAGGGAGCCGCCGACGCCCTTCACCAGCCCCTTGCTCCAGCAGTTGACCGACACGTAGAGCGAGTTGCCGGGTTCCCAGTTGCCGTCGGCGGTGCGCCGACGCGAGTTGCTGGCCACCCGGAACTTGTAGACGTGCTGATCGCCGACCCGACGCAGGACCGGGTCGGTGATGATCGTGCCGACGACGGTGAACGGTGTCTCAAACATTGCTTGTCCTTTCGGTTCATCTGGCTTGCGCCGTACTGCCCCATTGACGCGCCCGACGCCGACACACAGCGGTGACACCCGGGCCCGCCGACCCCGGGCTGTGGATGAATCGCGGACTGTGGATAACGGCCGTAGGTTGAACAGCCATGGCGAGCGACCTCGAACTGGTGGTGTTCGGCGCACATCTGCGCGGCGGGCCGCTGGCGCAGCAACTCACCGACCTGGGCGCGCGCTGGGCCGGCGAGATACGGACCGCGCCGCGCTACCGGATGACGGTGCTGGCGACGACGCCGCCAAAGCCAGGCATCACCCGCGTGCGCGACGGCGCCGTCGGCGCCTCGCTGCTCGGCCATCGATGGCTGCTCTCGCCCGAAGCGCTGGGGTTGTTCCTCGACGCGCTGCCCGCACCGATGCAACTCGGCAAGGTCGAATTCGACGACGGCAGCTGGCGAACCGGGTTTGGCTGCGACGCTTCCGCTGCGACCGGCACGGACATCAGCGCCTACGGCAGCTGGCCCGCCGCGATCGCGGCCGGTGCCGTTTAGTTCCGCGAGATTGCATCTACGCAGGCCCGTACTCGCAATTCCTCTGCCGGAATGCAATTTCGCGGGTACTACGGCTTGCGCCAGATCGAGACGTGGGGGGGTGCTCTCAGCCGTCACTCACGGGCTGGATGCGTCCCGTTTCGCGAGTTCGGCAAGCATCCGGTTGTACGCGGCCAGATCCGCGTCCTCGTCACGGTCGGCGGCCCGGTCGAGCCTCTTGGCCGTCCGTTGGTCGCTGCGCGTCCACTGCACCAGCAGGGCGATCATCACGATGACAAGCGGCACTTCGCCTGCCGACCAAGCGATTCCACCGCCCAGCTTCTGATCACCGAGCAGATCGGTGTGCCAGTACAGCTGAAGCGATTTGTAGAAGCTCTCCCCCAGCACGGAGTTGGTGCTCATCAACACGACGCCGAAGAACGCGTGCAGCGGCAGCGACGCGAAGACCATGCCGACCTTGCCGAGCGGCGGCAGAGGCCGCGGCGTCGGGTCGACCCCGATGACGACCCAGTAGAAGAGGTATCCGGTCAACAGGAAGTGCAGGTTCATCGCGACGTGCGCCGCGTGGGTGCCGACGGCCGCGTCGAAGATCCCGCCGAAGTACAGGCCGTAGAAGCCCGCGACGAACATCACCGTCGCGATGATCGGGTTGGTGAAGAACCGCGATAGCCGTGAATGCAGCGCGGCGAGAAGCCATTCGCGTGGTCCCGGCGGTTGACCCTTACCCGCGGCCGGCAGCGCGCGCAGCGCCAGCGTCACCGGCGCGCCGAGCACCAGCAGGATCGGAGTCAACATCGACAACAGCATGTGCGCGCCCATGTGCATGCTGAACATCGCGGGCATGTACCTGCCGAGACCCGACGACGTCGCGAACAACAGCACGAAGCAGCCGAGCAGCCACGCGACGATCCGGCCCGTCGGCCACGCGTCGCCGCGCCTGCGCAGCCGTCGCACCCCGGCCAGATACACCAGCGCCATCACGATCGCCGCGGTGCCGAAAATGAGGTCGAAGCGCCAGTCGAAGAGAATCCGGGCCAGCGTCGGCGGGCCTGCGAAGTCGTAGCCGATCTCGATCGCCGGAATCGACGGGTTGAAGACCGGCGGCGGGGGCGGCGGCGTCCGACTCAGTGCGACCGCGACGCCGAAGGTCAGGCCGAACACCACCGCTTCGGTGATCGCGAGCTTGATCAACGGCCCGCGGGCCACCGGATCGTCGCGCAGTGCGGCGACACCGCTGCGCCGCTGACGCCAGCCGATCACACCGAGCGTGCACAGCGCGACGAACTTCGCGACGATCAGCAGCCCGTAGGCGCCGTCGAACAGATCTCCTGGCCGCACCCGGACGAGGGCGTTGACGATGCCGCTGAACGCCATCGCCATGAAGCACCACAGCGCGACCGCGGAGAACCGCCGCGCGGCCAGATCCGCGTGACCGCCCCCGCGCAGCGCGTGCACGAGGAGCGCGAGCAGGCCACCGGCCCACAGCGCGGCGGTCACCAGGTGGATGAGCAGGCTGTTGGTGGCCAGGTCATGCGATCCGCCCGTCGACGAGTGCCCGGTCAGGGCGAGCGGCAGCAGGGTGATCAGCGATCCGGCGAACAGCAGCGGCGTCGGCGACCAGCGCAGCACCGGGATGCTGACGACGGTGACGATCGCGGCGAGGAACGCCGTCCAGCGCCACGCCCCCGCCGTCTCGACGAGGCTGGCCACCGCCCAGATGTCGGACGGGCTGAGCCGCGACGACAGCGGTTGACCGGTGACGTCCGAGACCGTCAGCGGCACCAGCAGCGCCGCGGCCACGGTCCACGCGGCCGATGCGACGGTCCCGACGCGCAGCGCCCGGTAGCCGTCGGCGTCGAGCACCCCGCTCTGCTGGGGCGGCACCATGAACGCGGCGAACATGAACGACCCGACCGCGACGACGGCGGCGATCTCGCCCGCGGCCCGCACGAACGGCAGGCCGTAGGTGGTGACCGGTCCCGGATTCGGCAGTCCCGTGGCGGTCAGCGCGTCGGCGAGGGTCATCGCGCCCAGGGCCGCCGCGGTCACGCCTGCCAGCAGGGCGACCCCGAAAAGCACAGGCCAGACCGCGCCGGTGCGCACGCCCTGGGCCGTTGTGGTCATGCCACCAGCGTATGGCCCCGGCCTACGGGCTACTCGGCAGCATCCTGCATAGCCCGTCGCTGCGCCTCGCGGGCATAGAACTGGTCGCGGGCGATGTTCTCGACCTGGTCGATGTCGCGCAGTATGTCGCGCAGTTCGTCGCGGAACGCGGTCCGCCGCTCGGCCAGGTCGGCGGCCGACTCCAGCAGGTGCTGGTCGGCGGCCACCTGGCGGGCCGTGGCGAACAGCAGCGCCGACACCGACTCGGTGCTGCGCACCCGGTTCTGCGCAACGTACTGATTGCCGACGCCGAGCGCCTTCCTCGTCAGTTCCTTCTCGTCGACCTCGGCGGGACAGTCGCGAAGCACATCGGCGACGATCTCGTAGGCCTCGAAGTAGGGCCGCAGCACCGCCTGCGCGATCAGCGGCCGCTTGGCGCGCAGGATCGCGTAGACCTCCTCACCGCCCGCGGCGACGTGTGCCTCCCAATCGTCGTGCCACGCCATCTCTTCGGCCAGGTGTTCGCGGAACGCCGCCGAGTCGGCGAAATAGAAGTCGAACTTCAGCAGGTCGCGCAGCCGCATCGCCCGATTCCAGAACGCCTCCAACCGATCTCCGTCGGCACGCGCGGCGTGGACGAGCGCCATGTCGACCAGCGCGGTCTCCAGAAACGCATCGATCACCGTGTTGCGGTAGAACGCCGCCTCGTGCTCGTGTTCGGGTGCGATACGCCAGACCGGCTCGCGGCCGCTGTCGATGCAGGTGACCGGATGCCCGTTCGACATGGCGTCCAACGCGGCGCGGATGCCGTCGGCCGTTCGCAGCCGCAGCACGCTGTTGGTGACTGGAGTCTGCTTGCGCTCCAGGTAATCCAGGGAGTCCTCCAGCGTGTGGTGCAGCTGGTCCAGCGTCAGCGCGGTGCCGCGGGTGGTGAGCAGCAGGGCCGAGATCAGACCTGTCGCGTTGACCGGTGTGGCGCGCAGGATCCGCCAGCACACCTCGATCGCCATCTTCTGCATCGCGAGGCGTTTGGCGGATTCGTCCTTGGCGATCGGCCCGCCCGGCTCCCCGAGGTATTCGCGCATCGAGACCGCTTCTGGGAAGCGCACGTAGATCTTGCCGTAGCTGCGTTCACCCTGGGCCTTGATGTAGTTGTACAGCCAGGACAGCCCTTCCGGGGTCTTCTCCCCGCCGCGGGCGTATGCGGCGTACTCGGCGGTCTCGTGCAGTTGGTCGAAGCTGATCGACACCGGCTGCAGCAGGATGTCGTCGCTGCGACCCTCGAGGTAGGCGTCGGCGACGTAGCTCATCAGACCGAGCTTGGGCGGCAACATCTTTCCGGTTCGTGACCGGGTGCCCTCGATCGACCAGCTGAGGTTGAACCGCTTCTCGACGATGTAGCCGACGAACTGCCGCAGCACGTACTTGTAGAGCGGGTCGTCGAGCTTGCGGCGCAGGAAGATGACACCGGAGCGGCGCATCAACGGCCCCATGAACCCGAACGACAGGTTGATCCCGGCGAAGGTGTGCACGGGCGGCAGGCGGTTCTCCTGCATCGCGACCGGCACGATGACGCCGTCGAGGTAGGACCGATGCGAGAACAACAGCACCGCGGGGTGGGTCTCCAACGCGTGCCGCATGTTCTCGATCTCGGCACGGTCGTAGTCGATGTTGGGGTCGAAGCCGCGGCTGAAGATGGCGCGGCCCAGCGACGGGATCAGGTCGACGGAGAATCGGCTCCACCCGGTGGACAGCTCGTCGAGCATCTCGGCCGCTTTTTCCAGCGTCGCACCGGGGATCTTCTCCAGGCCTTCCCGGAATCGGCTCGACGCCAGGATCTCCGGGCCCATCAGCTTGGGCGACTTGTATTCCGGTCCGAGCAGCCGCAACTCGACGCGCTCGATGGCGAGGGTGGCCCGCCGGAGCACGAAATGCGCCAGATCGCGGGGGTTTTCGGCGGTGGTGTTGTCGTTCCACTGCTGACGCAGCTCGGACACCTTCGCCGGTTCGCCCGCCACCACGCGGGCCCGTGACGGGTCCCGCCGCAGGATGCGGCGTTGCAGGATTTCCGGCGGCCGGTAGGTGTCGCGACCGGAGATGAGGGCGACGACCTTCGAGCGGGTGGGCAACCCGCCCGGCACCCAGAAGACCCGTACCGGAACGACGGTGCGGTCCTCGTCGGCTTCGAGTTCCTGGACAAGCCGCGCCAACACGCCCGGCGGCGGATCGCCTTCGGGCAGTTCGAGAACGCTGACCTTGGTGTCGGGATGTTCGCGACGCTGCTGTTGTAGCCAGTCGCTCAACAGCTCTCGTTCGGCGGGAGACGACACCGACGCCAACACCAGCGCGTCGTCGGTGGTGGAGAAGCTGGCCATCGGGTCGGCGGTCACGACGACCCCTTCTTCGCGGGCGTCTTCTTGGCCGCCTTCGCCGTCGCCTTCGCAGTCGATTTCTTGGCCGCGGTCTTCTTGGCCGGCTTCTTGGTCGTGGACTTCTTCGCCGGGGCGGCGTCATCGGACTTCGACGCTGTCTTCTTGGCGGCGCTCTTGCGCGCATATGGCCCGATCTTCGGAACCGATTCGTGCGGCCAGTCTTTCAGCGTGTCGAGGTAGAGCTGGCGTATCTCGGCGATCTTGTCCGGCAGGTTATCGACGGTCCAGTTGTCGGTCGGGATCGGCGGATACACCACGACGTCGACGGTGCCGGGATTGAACGTCGCCGAGTCACGCGCCGAGATGACCTCGGCATTGCGGATGACGATGGGCACGATCGGTATGCCCGCCGACATCGCGATGCGGAACGGCCCCTTCTTGAACGGGCCAACCTCGGTGGTGTCGAGCCGGGTGCCTTCGGGTGCGATGAGGATGGACAGGCCTTTCTTGGCAAGCTCCTCAACCTTTTTCAGGCTCTCGATCGCGGCCTTGGGATTGTCCCGGTCGATGAACGCCGCGTCCAACATCTTGCCCATCGTCCCGACGATCGGGTCGTTTTCCAGTTCCTTCTTGCCGACCGAGGTGAAGTTCGTTTCGACGAGACGGCCCGCGATGATGGGGTCGACCTGATTGCGGTGGTTGAAGATGAACACCGCGGGGCGTTCCTTGTAGAGGTTCTCCTTGCCCAGCAGGTTGATGTTCACTCCGGTGGCCGTCAACAGCGCCCGCCCGAACGCCGACGTGAAGAAGTTGACGCCGGTACGACGGTTACGCGCCAGCAGGCCGAGCCCGACCGCGCCCGCCGCGATCGGCACCATCGACGCCACACCCGCGGCCGTGCGCAGCTGTGAAACCGGGTTGCTGCCGCTGCGGCTGCTGAACCTCAGCACGGGCCAACCCCGTTTCGCGGCAACGGCGGCCATCTTGCCCGCCGGGTTGGTGGGCCGCGGATTGCCGACCAGGTACATCAGCGCGACGTCCTCGTCGCCGTCGGCGTAGAAATAGCTCTTCGACAGGTCGATGTTGTGCTCGGCGGCGAAGGCCTGCACCGCCCTGGCCTTGCCGGGTCCCCAGATGACGGGAGTCTTCACCTCGCCGGTGATCAGCCCGTTCTCGTCGGTCTCGAACTTGTTGCTCAGCACGTTCTTGATGCCGAGGAACCGGGCGACGGGTTCCACTTGCACGGTCAGCGCCGATGAGCTGAGCACGACGGTGTGGCCGCGTTCCATGTGCGCGCGAACCAGTTCGCGCATCTCGGGATAGATACGGCCGATGATCTTCTGCATGAAGAGACGCTCGGCGAGTTCGTCGATGTCGCTGAGCGAGCTGCCGCGCAGCATGCGGGCGCCCTTGCCGATCAGATCTTCGAACTCCGATCGGCCGAGCTGATGGTTGAGGCCGGCCTGCACCATGCCGATGAACTCCCCGACACCCATCTGCCTGCGCCGCAGGCGATCCCGGGTCATGATGATGCCGGTGAAGCCGGCGACCAGGGTGCCGTCCAGGTCGAAGAAGGCGCCAACCCGTGGGCCGGCGGGGCTCGCCTGAATTTCGGCGACCGATCCAGGCAGCCGCATGGTTCGCGGATTGGCACGTCGTGTCGGCTGGCCGTCTGCGGCGGTCATAGGGCGCTGCTCCCGTTCGGTGACGGAGGTTGGGTTTGTTGCGGGTCAGGCACGAATGATGCTGGTATGCAACGTGCTTCGCCGCCGAGGGCGAGCACTTCGTCGAATCCGGCTTGCAGGCACCGTGCGAAGTAGTCGCCGTCGGTCACCGCGGCACGGTCGTAGCGCGCCGTCACGGTGATGAAGCCGGCGCGCGAGACCAGCACGACCATCATCGCGACCCCCGGCAGCGGGCCAAGCCCGTACTGCCGCAGTATCTTCGCGCCGGCGATGAACGTGTCCCCCGCGTACACCGGCACGTTGCTCGCCTGCACGTCGGCGTTGACGATGGAGCCGGCCATGCCTTCCAGCACGGTGTCGGGAAGCAGGCTGAGCAGCGGTGCGACGACGCCGACCATGTTCACCGCTCGCTCGTCACGCTTGCGGGTCATCTGCGAGCGGATGCTCTTGATCCGCGTCTCGGGGTCGACGACACCGATCGGTGCGGCGAGATTCACTCCGGCGAACCGGTTTCCACCCGCGGGATCGTTTTCCGACCGCATGTTGACCGGGACCGCCATCGGCAGCGTGTCGATGGGCACGCCCATGTGTTCGTGATACAGCCGCAACGCGCCGCACAGGCCCGCCAGGTAGGCGTCGTTGATCGACCCGCCCGCCGCCTTGGCGGCTCGATGAAAATCTCCGAACTCGATGTCGATGGCGTCGCTGCGCGACGAAAGGCTGCGTCGACGCAGCACCGGCGACGGTTCGGCGGCGGGTCCCACCACCCGCGCACCGGATACGGCGTACTCGACCGCACCGCCAAGCGAGGAGACCGGATCGCGGACGACCTTTCCGACGGCTTGCGCGGCGCCGAAAATGGCCTTGCCGACACCCCCGGCAATGGCCCCGGGCAACCGGTTGAACCCTTCGCGCATCAGGTCATTGGGCGAGAGGTCCTGCGGGATCGGAATCGGAGGATCCGGTTCCGGTGGCGGGTCACGCTCGAAGTCGTAGAGGTTGGCGAACATCTCGACGCCACCGACGCCGTCGGTGACGGCATGGCTGAGATGCACCATCATCGCGGCTCGGCCTCCCGCAAGACCCTCGACAAGCGTGGCGGTCCACAACGGCCTGGAGATGTCGAGTGGGGACTGCAGCGCGACTTCGGCGAGGTCGAGAACCTCACGCAGCGTGCCTGGTTCGGCGACGCGTACCCGTCGCACGTGGAAGTCGAGGTTGAAGTCGGGATCGATGACCCAGCGCGGCGCAACGGTGGGCAGCGTCGGCATCACGACCTTCTGCCGCAGCCGGAGCACCTTGCGGGACGCGTGTTCGAAACGGGTCCGTAGCCGTTCCCAGTCTGGCGTCGTGTCGAGGATCTCCAGCGTCATGATCCCCGAACGCGTTCGCGGGTTGGCCTCGCCGCGATGCAGCAGCTGATCGACGGGGCTGAGCTCCTCAGGAGGTCCGGCGGTGGTCTCCCATCCCTGCGCGTCGGTCACGGCTGCGGCCACCCTGCCATCGTTGCTGCTCCTCCCACCCGCTCGCACGTAGTGGTACCCACGCTAGTCCGCGGCAACTGGCTGTGAAGGGCGTTTCCGGTGTCGGGGCCGACGGTCGACCCGCACAGGCATTCACCGGAATTGGATCCCTCAGCAAAGGCAGCACTGATAGATTTCGTCCACGAAGTCGGCGCATACCCGACGCTCTATCGCACTGTGATCGCCCACTACGTCGGGATTGTGATGGCCGCGGACGTCTTTCTGTCCTACTCGCGTCGCGAGAGCAAAGAGTTCGTCGCACGCCTGGCCGCTGCGCTCGACGCTCGCATTAAGGACGCCTGGGTCGACCTGGAGGACATCCCGCCTGCGAGCCAGTTCATGGAAGACCTCAAGGAAGGCATCGGCGGCAGCGACGCGTTCTGCTTCGTCCTCAGCGACGGCGCGCTGGAGTCCGAGTACTGCCTACGCGAGCTCGAGTACGCGGTCGAGCGGAACAAGCGGATCATTCCGATCGCCCACCGCCGGTTGAGCGTGACGCCGCCGGAGCCGCTGGCATCCCACAGCTGGGTACCGCAGGAGGGGCTGTTCGAGGATGACTTCGACGCAGGCGTCGACGAACTCGTCGTTGCCATGGAAACCGATATCGACTGGGTCCGCGGTCACACCAAATGGGGTCAGCGCGCCGATGGTTGGCAGCGCGGCGGCCACGACAGGGGCGCGCTGCTGCGCGGTCAGGAGCTTGCGGACGCCGAAGCATGGCTGGCCGGGCAGGCGGACAACAAGCCGGCGCCAACGGCAAGCCACACCGAGTTCATCGTCCGCAGCCAGCGCGAGGCGCGAAATCGAACCAGAAGAATGCTGTCGGCTGTCGCGGCGGCTCTTGTCGTCTCGCTGGTGTTGGCCGGCGTGGCCTTCTGGCAGCGTTCGGTGGCCATCGAGCAGCGCGACAATGCGAACTCGCGCGCCTTGGCCAGCGTCACGCTGCGCGCTCCCGATCCGACGTTAGCCGTCCTCTTGTCCGAAGAGGCGCTCGACCGCGCCGAAACTCCCGAGGCCGAAGCGGCGCTTCAACTGGCACTCGCCCGATTGGGCAGACAACGAGCTGTCGGCCAGGGAAGTAACTTCAACGCAGTCGCCGTCGCACCCGACGGAACCGTCTACACCGGAGGGACGACGGGAAAGGTCCAGGCCTGGACTGCCGAAGAGTCCGGTGAGCATGGGTTCAAGCTCGGAGAACCACGCACACTGGCGACCCTTCCGCAATCCGATGGCGCGGCACCGGTCACCGCCATCGCGATGAGCTCGGACGCGACGAACATCGCGATCGGCACCGACCGGGGTCCGATGCGGATCGTCACCGGCGACGGTAGCGAGGTCCGCACCGTCAATCCCGGCAGCGCCGTCAGCGCGATCGCGTACAGCCCGAACGGAACGCAGTTGGCGATCGGCGGCCAAAACGGCCACGTCACGATCTGGGATTCGACGTCCGGACGGCAGCAGAGCTCCTTGGTCACCGGCGACACTCCCGTCATGTCACTCGCATGGACCCCGGACGGACGTCGCCTCATGACAGCGACCGACGGCGGGCTCACGCAGTTGTGGAACGTTGATGGTGGCCAACAGCTTTGGACGCAACCGGGCGGTGTCGCGGCAATGGCGCGCGACGGCGGGCGAATAGCGGTCGCCAACGCGGTCGGTCAGGACCGCGGCCTGGTGACGATCTACTCCGATACGGGCGAGCGCCTGGTGAGCATCCCGTCCGGCACAGAAGAGCACGGAGCGCTGGCCTTCTCTCCCGACGGCGCCAAGCTGATCGCCGTCGATTGGAACGGTGTCGGCCGCGAGCACGATTCGCGTGACGGCGAACGGATCGGCACGTTGGACGGCCACGTCGGGATGGTTCGCTCGATCGCGTTCTCACCCGATGCCCGGTTCGTGTTCACCGCGAGTCTCGATTCCACTCTCCGGGTGTGGGAGATGAATGTGCCCAAGGACATGGTCACGTTCTCGGTCGGCGACTCCTCGCTGCTCGCAGCGAAATTCAGTCCGGACGGCGAGCGCGTCGCTATCGGCGGAGTGGGAGGGTGGGCTATCTTCGACGCCCGCACCGCAGATCGTCTACTCACCTTCGACGCCGGGCCAGGCGTCGTCTTCGATCTCCAGTTTTCACCCGACGGACATCGGTTGGCGACAGCAGAGGACGACGGACGCGCACGCATTTGGAACGTCGACACTGGCAAAATGGTGAGCGAATTCGATGGCCATGCAAAGAAACTCGTGGCAGGCATCGCATTCAGCCCGGACGGAAAGCTGGTCGCATCCGCCGGTTCCGGGGAGGTCGAGGCCGCGCGGATATGGAATCCGGACGACGGAACGCAGGTACGTGCGTTGACATCCGACGGAGTCGCGTCGGCGGACGCCACCGGCGCGCGCTCGGTGGCGTTCAGCCCCGACGGATCGATGGTCGTCACCGGTACCGACAAGGGCGCCCAGATCTGGGATATGCCGAGTGGGCAGTTGCGGCTGACGTTCGACGGACACGGCGGCGTGGTCTCCGGAGTCGTCTTCACACCCGGCAACAAACAGGTCGTCAGCGTCGGCCCCGACGGGGCAATGCTGCTGTGGGACGCCACGACGGGCGCTGTGAAAGCCGACCTGCGTCATGACGCGGGGTCACCGATCAGGGTCGACGTCAGCTCTGACGGTCGGTTCGCGGTTGCAGGCTATTCGGGCGCCCAGGCCGCCGTCTTCGACCTCGCCCAGGCGGAGCTCGGCGGCTCGCTCGCACTCATCGGCGGACACAAGGGCAAGGTCGTCGGAGTCGACTTCAGCCCCAACGACGCCCGAATTATCACCGTGGGTGACGCAGGGGTCGCGCTGCTCGACAGGTGCACGGTGTGTCGGCCGCTGCCCGAGCTGCGCGAGATGGCCTCGCAGCTCGTCGTCCGGGATCTGACCGCCGACGAACGCGAGCGGTATGTGCCCGTTCAGTGACAATGCGCCTCTGCCCAGCCAGATAGACTCTGCGGGCGCTGGCCCCCGTAGCTCAGTGGATAGAGCAACCGCCTTCTAAGCGGTTGGCCGCAGGTTCGAGTCCTGCCGGGGGCGCTTCGATCGTTTACCAGCCGCGTTCGGCGAGCCGATGCGGGGCTGCGATCTCCTCGACGTTGATGCCGACCATGGCCTCCCCCAGCCCGCGCGACACCTTAGCCAGCACATCGGGGTCGTCGTAGAAGGTAGTGGCCTTCACGATCGCCGCCGCCCGCGACGCCGGATCACCGGACTTGAAGATGCCCGAGCCCACGAACACCCCCTCAGCGCCGAGCTGCATCATCATCGCCGCATCCGCAGGCGTAGCGATACCACCGGCGGTGAACAACGTGACCGGCAACTTGCCCGCCCGCGCCACCTCAGCCACCAACTCATACGGTGCCTGCAACTCCTTGGCCGCCACAAACAACTCATCGGCGGCCAACGACGTCAACCGGCGGATCTCACCGCCGATCTTGCGCATATGCGTCGTCGCATTCGACACATCACCGGTACCCGCCTCACCCTTGGACCGGATCATCGCCGCACCCTCGGTGATCCGACGCAACGCCTCACCCAGATTCGTCGCACCACACACGAACGGCACCGTGAACTTCCACTTGTCGATGTGGTTGGCGTAGTCCGCCGGGGTCAACACCTCCGACTCGTCGACATAGTCCACCCCCAGGCTCTGCAGAATCTGCGCCTCCACAAAATGACCGATCCGCGCCTTGGCCATCACCGGGATGGTGACCGCCGAGATGATGCCCTCGATCATGTCGGGGTCACTCATCCGCGACACCCCACCCTGGGCCCGGATATCGGCAGGCACCCGCTCCAGCGCCATCACCGCCACCGCACCCGCACCCTCGGCGATCCGAGCCTGCTCAGGAGTGACCACATCCATGATCACGCCACCCTTGAGCATCTCGGCCATGCCGCGCTTGACCCGCGCGGTGCCGGTCTGCCCCGACCCGTTCGATCCAGCTGCGGTCATCGGAGCGCCCACCATTCCCGGTGAATCCGCGTACACGATGCTGAGTCGAGCGGCGTTCCGTCGCCGAATGCGTTGCGCACCAAAGCTGCTCGGCAGAAGTCCTGCCCCACGGTGTAGTCCGTGGTGACCACGATCGTGGCCAACCCTGCCGCTGCCGCCGCCCCGAGACCGACTTCGGAGTCCTCGACGGCAAGCGCATTCTCGGCGGACACGTCGAGTAGCTCGAGCGCCCGAAGGTAGGCCGCAGGGTCGGGCTTCAGTCGACTCACGTCGTCGCCGGTGACGACGACCTCGGCGACCCCCTTCCCAATGAGTTTGTCCATCAAGGGGTTAACCCAAGCCGCGCGCCCCGTCGTCGCGACGGCGATCCGGATGCCGTCCTGCATCAGGCTCCGCATCAGATCGACGAGTCCGGGTCTCGGCGATATCTGGCCCGCGACGACCCGTGCTCGAAACAGCTCGGTCTTGGTCTGGTGGATGTCGGCGGCGAGTTCGTCGGCGTGATCGCCGTATCCCCGCGCGCGCAGGTCCGTTGCGATCCGGCGACGACCGCCCGTTATCCGCAGGAGGCGGCCGTACTCCTGCGGATCCCAGCTGACGTCGACTCCATGTGCGGCGAATGCCTCGTTGAACGACGGCCGGTGACCGTCCCGCTCGGTGTCGGCCATGGTGCCGTCGACATCGAAGATCACCGCCAACAGGTCGGGACCCGATGGAGTCAATCCCATTGCGCCCCATGACCAAGCGCACACAGCGCGGCGTTGGCGATCGCGGTCGGGGTCAAGCCGAGATGAGCGGCCACCTGCGGTCCTGGGCCACTTTCACCGAACCGGTCCAGCCCCACGACGGCGTCCTGGTCGCGGGCAATCGAGCGCCAGCCTGTGGACACGCCGGCCTCGGTCCAGATCACCGGGCAGGCAGGCAGGACAACGGCATCGGCGGCGATTGCCTTCTGCAGCTGTTCGCGCCACATGACCGACAGAACAGCGACGTCCACACCACGGTCGGCCAGAAGATCGGCCGCCTCAAGTGACAGCGACACCTCGGATCCACTCGCGGCCAACACCACGGCCGCCTGGCCGACATCACCGCGAACGACGCGGAAGCCCCGCTCCCTGACATCGGAAAGTCCCGCGGAACCAAGCGCGGGCAGATTCTGTCGGGTCAACACAAGCGCCGTCGGACCGACCAGATTCTGTGCCGCGATGTCCCACGCCAACGCGGTCTCTGCGACGTCGGCTGGTCGCAGCACCGTCACCCCTGGAATCAGTCGGAGCGACTCGACGTGCTCGATCGGCTGATGGGTGGGACCGTCCTCGCCGACGTGGATCGAGTCGTGGGTGAAGACGTAAATCACCGGCTGACCCATCAGAGCGGACAACCGCAACGCCGGACGCAGGTAGTCGGAGAAGACGAGGAACGTGCTGCCGAAGGGGCGTAGACCGCCGTGCACGGAGATGCCGTTCATCACCGCAGCCATCGCATGTTCGCGGATGCCGAAGTGAATGGTTCGGCCGAGGTAGTCACCCGGCTGCACATCTCCGCCGGGTATCGCGGTGTTCGTCGAGCCGGCCAGATCGGCGGATCCGCCCACCAGAGCCCGATACTCAGGTGCCAATATCTTCAACGCCGCACCGGATGCCTGACGCGTTGCCATCCGGCCCGTCGTGTCGATTGACGACGCCAGCGGCTCGATCGTCGGCGGTGGTGGCACTTGGTCGAGGCGAAAGTCCACCGCCAACTGTGGATGATCAGCGGTCCAATTGGAGTACGCGGTAATCCAATCCGCCCTCTCGGACCTGCCGTAGGCCGCCAATGCCGCCGTCGCGGTCCTGACTTTCTCTGGCACGTAGAAGGACGTGGACGGCCAGTCGAAGTTGGCCTTCATGGCGGCGAGAGTTTCGGCGCCAAGCGGGCTTCCGTGCACCTTCGAGGTGCCCTCGACTCCCGGCGCTCCGTACCCGATGGTGGTGCGCACCTTGATGAACGTCGGCGCCGAGTCGACGGCCTTCGCGTCGGCAAGTGCTCTGTCGATCGCTGCGACGTCGTTGCCGTCCTCGACCGACAGGGTGTGCCAGCCGTAGGAGGCGAACCTGGCAAGCGCATCGTCGCCGCAGCTGAGGTCGGCCGGACCGTCGATCGTGATGTTGTTGTCGTCGAAGAGCACGGTCAGCCGGCCGAGGCCGAGTCGTCCCGCAAGCGACGCGGCCTCGTGGCTGATGCCCTCCATCAGATCGCCGTCTCCTGCGAGAACCCATGTGCGGTGGTCGACGACGCGATGTTCGCCGACATTGCATCGCGCTGCGAGCATCCGCTCGGCCAACGCCATCCCCACCGCATTCGTCAGACCTTGGCCGAGAGGGCCGGTGGTGGTCTCGACCCCCGGAGTCATCCCGAATTCGGGGTGGCCCGGGGTACGCGATCCGAGCTGTCGGAACTGCGCCAGTTCGTTGAGCGTCAAGCCGTAGCCGAAGACGTGAAGCAGTGCGTACAGGAGCGCCGATCCGTGGCCCGCCGACAAGACGAATCGGTCGCGGTCCGGCCAGCGCGCGTCGGCCGGATCGTGACGCAGGTGGCGCGAGAAGAGCGTCCATGCCGCAGGCGCGGCGCCAAGCGGAAGTCCTGGATGGCCGCTGTTGGCCGACTGCACCGCCTCGGCCGCCAGGAAGCGCAATGTGGTGATCGCCAACCGGTCGATTTCATCGGTGAGCACGTCCGCGCTGCTGGCGGCGCTGGTCGCGATACTCATCGCGCCTCGATTCCGGCATCAGCGGCGCTGCGCAGAGCGGCTGTTCGCTGCTCGATGGTGTCAGCGCCGTTGAAAAGCGCAGATCCCGCACAGAACACATCCGCGCCTGCGCGTGCCGCAGCGCCGATCGTCGATCCCGCGATACCGCCGTCCACCTCGAGCTCGATATCAAGTCCCCTCTGGTCGATTTCGGCTCTCGCCGCAGCGATCTTGGGCTCCATCGCCGCGATGTACTGCTGGCCTCCGAAGCCGGGGTTCACCGTCATCACGAGCAGAAGGTCAACGAGGTCAAGAACATTCGTGACTGCGTCAAGCGGGGTCGCCGGGTTCAGCGCGACGCCGGCCTTTGCGCCCAGATCGGCAATGGCTGAGAGAGTCCTGTGCAGATGCCGACACGCCTCCGCGTGCACGATGACGATTTCGCAGCCGGCCTCAACCCACCTGGGCAGCATGGGATCTGGGTCGTCCACCATCAGGTGCGCCTCGAAACCCATCGAAACGAGTTCGCGGTTGGCGCTGATGACGTCGGGACCGAAGGTGATGTTCGGCACGAACCGACCGTCCATCACATCCCACTGGATCCGGTCGACGCCGGCCTTCTCCAACCGCCTGACCTCCTGACCAAGCTCCGAAAAGTCAGCAGGCAGAACTGAAGCGACCAGTGTCGGTGCGCGGGTGTCCATCAAACCTCCTCGTGGTTGGCGGCGATGTTATGGAGCCGATTAGCGCGCGGATTCCCCCTGTGCGGGGGATTGAGCGGGTTATATCCGCCAAAAGGGCCGAAAGTCCCATGACTGCGGGGGTGTCGCGCCCCTATGGTGTGCGCATGATGACGACGGTCACGGGTCCAGTGCGACTTGTGTTGGTCGATGACCACGAGATGGTCATCGAAGGTTTGAAGGCGATGCTCGCCGGTTTCGGGAGCAAGGTGCGGGTCGTCGGACAGGCGGTAGGTGTCGAACGCGCGGTAAAGGTCGTCGACAGCCTTGACCCCGACGTGGTGCTGTGCGACGTACGGATGCAGGGCTCGAGTGGACTCGACTTGTGTCTGGCACTGCGCCAACGCAATCCGAATCGCAAGGTCGTCATGCTGTCGGTGTACGACGACGAGCAGTACCTCTTCCAGGCCTTGCGGGTCGGCGCGTCCGGCTACCTACTGAAGAGCATCAGCAGCGACGACCTGGTCCGCCAACTCGAGTTGGTCCGCGACGGCGAGAGCGCACTCGACCCCGGGATGGCCCTGCGCGCGGCCGATACCGCGTCCCGGCTGCAGCGCGACGAGTTCTGGCCGGGAGCGCGTCAGGGCCTGACCCAAAGAGAAAGCGAGATCCTCTCGTACATGGTGACGGGACTGTCGAACCGCGGGATCGCCACCAAGCTGGTCATCGGCGACGAAACCGTCAAAAGCCACCTTCGGTCGATCTACCGCAAGCTGGGAGTCGCCGATCGAACAGCCGCCGTTGCAACGGCACTTCGGGAAGGTATCTACCAGTGAGCAATACGACATCCACCCCGGTAGCCGGCTACGCGGAGCGGACCAACGCGGTGCGCGACCTCGTCGAAGCGGATCGCGAGTTGGCCCTGCTTCGCGAACTCATCCAAGCAGCGTCAAATGGCCCCGACGTCGAGCCGCTGGCTGCCGCTGCCGCGCGCATGATCACCGATGCCACCGGCACCGATGTGTGCTTCGTGCACGTCCTGGACGACAGCGACAGTTCGTTGACGCTTGCCGGCGCGACTCCGCCGTTCGACCGTGAGGTCGGGCGGGTGCGGTTGCCGCTGGGCTCAGGCATCCCCGGCTGGGTTGCCAGCCATCGGGAACCGGTCGTCATCACCGAGCAGAAGGAATCCGATCCTCGGTACGTGCCGATCGAGACGCTGCGGGATTCCGGATTCACCTCGATGGTGTCGGTACCGATGGAGACGGAGCCGGGTGGTCTTGTCGGAGAGTTGACGGTTCACACGGTCGAGCGGCGCGAGTTCTCGGCAGGCGACGTGGAACTGTTGCTGGTGATCGGGCGTCTCATCGCAGGTGCGATGCATCAGGCACGGCTACATCGTCAGTTGGTCGGGCGGGAACGCGCGCACGAGAATTTCGTCGAGCAGGTGATCGAGGCTCAGGAGATTGAGCGACGGCGGCTGGCAGGCGATATCCACGACGGAATCTCGCAGCGGTTGATCACGCTGTCCTATCGCCTCGACGCCGCGACGCGCGCCGTCGCCGCCGACCCCGGTGAGGCATCCGTACAGCTGGCGGCCGCACGTGAACTGGTGGATCTGACACTGCAGGAGGCCCGTGCCGCCATCGGTGGATTGCGTCCGCCGGTACTCGACGACCTCGGTTTGGCTGGCGGGTTGGCCAGCCTGGCCCGTTCGATCCCACAGCTTCGTCTCGAGGTGGATCTGACCGAGACGCGATTGCCCGAGCACATTGAAATAGCTCTGTACCGCATTGCGCAGGAGTGCCTGCAGAATGTCGTCAAACATGCACGTGCCACAACGGCGCGACTCAGCTTCTCCGTTCACGAGGAAGCCGCCAGACTCGAAATCATCGACGACGGAGTCGGTTTCAACATGCTCGAGCACCCGCTGGGCATCGACGAGACGGCTGGCTACGGCCTGCTGTCGATGTCGGAGCGGGCAGAACTGGTCGGCGGCCGACTCCATATCCGCTCTCGGCCCGGCTCAGGAACCGGTGTGACGGCGACGATTCCGCTTCCCGCAACGCGGGACTAGCCCGAGGACTGCTTCGTCTCCACCTCGACGAGCGCGCGCTGTAGAGCGCGAAGGTCATCGAGGCCAACCCTCTCGATGAAATGGACGAGTGCGGACTTGCGGTCCCCTGAGTCGATCACCTGATCCAGCGCATCCATCATCAGCCCTGCCACCAACTCGTCGCGGCCGTGCACGGGGGCGTATCGGTGCGCTCGGTCGTCGCGATGCTGCGCCACAAGACCTTTGTCGGCCAACCGCCGAAGGACGGTCATGACAGTGGTGTACGCGAGCCCGCGAGGCGCCGACACCGCGGAGTGCACCTCGCGCACGGTTTGCGGCTCCGATGCGTTCCAGAGGTGGTCCATCACTCGGCGCTCGAGGTCTCCCAACAGCTTCCACTTGGCCATCTCGGTTCTCCCGCGCCGCCGACCCACATCTGTTGTGCCGAACGTACTGGTGAACCGTGGTGCCGACGTCACCCAGGAGGTGGAACGGATGGGGGATCAATCAATCATTTAGTTGATAGTCATAGATCTAATCTCAATAGACATGTTTACCTTTTGATGGCAACATTCGTGCCATGGCAGCAGGATCTGACGTCGTGGCGCTGATCGAGCCGGTCAGGTTCGCATGACCCAACCGATGACCGAAACACACCGCCGCTCATTCGGTTTCACGCCGTCGCAGCTGGCGATGGATGCGGCCGCCGAGGACTCCGGCGAGTCGGCAACGGTGCTGACTCCCGAGGCCACAGTCGATCTCGCCGAGGCCCGACGCGATGCGGGAGTTGACGACGTCCTTGCCAAACTCGAAACCGAACTCGTCGGGCTTGCGCCCGTGAAGACCAGGATCGCCGAGATCGCCGCGCTCCTGCTCGTCGACCGGATGCGGGAGCGCTACGGAATCACCGCACCGCAGCCGACACTGCACATGTGCTTCACCGGCAATCCGGGCACAGGTAAGACCACGGTCGCTCTGCGAATGGCCGACCTGCTGCACAGACTCGGGTATCTGCGCCGCGGGCACCTCGTCACCGTGACGCGCGACGATCTTGTCGGCGAGTACATCGGCCACACGGCGCCGAAAACCAAGGAAGTGATCAAGCGGGCGATGGGCGGCGTGCTGTTCATCGACGAGGCGTACTACCTCTACAAGGTCGAGAACGAACGCGACTACGGCGCCGAGGCCATCGAGATCCTGCTGCAGGTCATGGAGAACAACCGCGACGACTTGGTGGTCATCTTCGCCGGATACGCGGACAAGATGGATCAGTTCTTCTCGGCCAATCCCGGTATGCAGAGCCGAGTCGCACACCACATCACCTTCCCTGACTACACGGTGTCCGAGCTCGAACAGATCGCCGCGTTGATGACCGAGCAGCTCGGCTACAGTTTGTCGGCCGGAGGCCGGGATGCCTTGCATGAGTACCTCCGCCTGCGGATCGACCAGCCGTGGTTCGCAAACGCACGAAGCGTGCGGAATGCGATGGAGCGCGCCCGATTACGTCACGCGCGCCGCCTCGTCAATGATTCCGAATCGCACGTCGACCTCGCAGCCCTCACTACTATCGAGGCAGCCGATCTGCTTGCGAGCCGGGTATTCGGGGATGACCGGGTAGAGGAGTCGCTGTGACGACGAACGCACGACTGCGGGCTCTGGTGGAACTGGCCGAGACGGGTTCGGTGCGCGGAGCCGCGGAGCGACTGGTGGTGACCGAGTCAGCGATCTCGTCGGCGCTGGGCAGCCTCAGCTCAGAGGTTGGTGTCCCGCTCGTCGACCGGCATGGCCGCGGCGTCCGGCTCACGCCGGCAGGCCAACGCTATGTCGACTACGCCAAAAGGATTCTCGGCCTTCATCAGGAGGCCGTCCAGGCCGCCCGCGGCGAAGTCGATCCCGAGAACGGGTCCATCCGGCTGGCCGCGGTCACGACGGCTGGTGAACTACTGCTGCCCGCGCTGCTGGCGTCGTTCACGGCCAAGTACCCGGGCGTCGACTGCAAGCTCGAGGTGGCGTCGCGCTCAGCCATCTGGCCGATGCTCACCAACCACGAGGCCGACGTGGTTGTAGCGGGCCGCCCTCCTGGCGATCTCGATCAGGTGCGGATCCGCGCCGTCAGTCCCAACACTCTTGTCGTGGTGGCACCGCCCGAAACCGCACAGGGCTTCGATCCGGCACACGCGATCTGGCTGCTGCGCGAATCCGGTTCTGGGACAAGGGCCACCACGATGGCGCTCCTGGAAGAACTCGAAATCAACCCGCCGCAGATGGTGTTGGGCTCACACGGTGCCGTGGTAGCCGCAGCCGTTGCAGGCCTTGGTGTGACGCTGGTTTCGCGGCAAGCGGTGCGCCGCGAGCTGGAGTCGGGAGCATTGGTCGAGGTCGATGTGCCCGGTGTGCCGATGGATCGGCCATGGCACGTCGTGACCCAGTCACCGTGCACCGGATCGACCGAATTGCTGATCTCCCATCTCCTCGCCCATCGCGAACTGGGTTGGCGCTCAGCAGGTTGAGCACCCCCTGGGCTCCACCCAGGAGGGGGATGGCCGTCGCTGTGGCCGGGATGACTCTTCAGATAGTTCTATTGAGGAGGAAGCATGGCCAATACACACGATCCGACGGACCATTTTCGCACCACGCACAAGCATGCGGGCGAGTCGTTCATCGACATCTACTGCTGGCCGGGACTGCTGTCCATCGCCCTCGGCGTCATGTCGTTGATCGGCAGCGTGGCTTCGGCCGCCTACCAACGGCACGAATGGGTGCTTACCGCAGGCATCGTCGGGGTCTGCGCGATCGCCGGCGGTATCGGATGGCTGGTCGTCGAACATCACCGCGTGCTGCGTATTGAACGCCTTTGGCACACAGAACATCCCGAGGTGACGAGCGGCCGCGAACCAGTGACGTCAAGCAAGCATCCGGCCGCGAAGTAGCGGAAGGATCGCGTGGCGCAGTTCAACCGGGTCGACCGGGTGTGACACAACGACATCGGCCCTCGCCCAACTCGCCAACCACGCGTCGTCAGGCCGTGCCGTGATCACGACTATCGGCAGGTACTGGAGCAGCTCGTCTCTCAGTTGTTTCGCCAAACCGATTCCGCCGCAAGGGGTGGCCTCACCATCGAGCACAGCAAGGTCGACCGCATCCGACATCATCGCTCGGAGGACGACCTCATGCGTTGCCGCATCGACGAACTCCACCGGCGCGATATCGCCGTCGGGCGTCCGACCGATCGCGTTCCGCACGCGCATTCGCGTATCGGCGTTGCTGCTGTAGACCAGAATCCGCAGCGGGGCATAGGAACTGGGTCGATCGGCGCTCTCCATCACGGAATGGATCGTAGCGATCACCCCATCGGTCGTGAATCCCCTTGATCGTCCCCCAGGTCGGGGTGCTCACCTGGGCGTGCCGTTCGTCAGCGTGGACCGTGCAACCCCGGAAGCCACTCCGTACGCGAAAGGCCAAATCGTGAGCGCTTTTACGCCGATCTTGGTGCTTGCCGCGATCGCCGCTGTCTTCGCCGTGTCGTCTGTCGCCATCGCGATACTGGTCGGCCCACGGCACTACAACCGGGCCAAGCTGGATGCGTACGAGTGCGGTATCGAACCTCTAACCAACGACATCGGTCCCGCTCAACGTTTTCCGGTGCGCTACTACGTGACGGCGATGTTGTTCATCGTGTTCGACATCGAGATCGTGTTCTTGTACCCGTGGGCGGTCGCGTTCGACAGCCTGGGGATATTCGCGCTGGTCGAGATGCTGCTGTTCATGGCAACCGTATTCGTGGCGTACGCGTACGTCTGGCGCAGAGGAGGCCTGAATTGGGACTAGAGGAAAAGCTGCCGAGCGGCATTCTGCTCTCGACGGTGGAGAAGCTCGCGGGTTACGTCCGCAAGGGGTCGCTGTGGCCGGCGACGTTCGGGCTGGCCTGCTGCGCCATCGAGATGATGGCCACCGCGGGGCCGCGCTTCGACATCTCTCGGTTCGGTATGGAGCGGTTCTCGGCGACTCCGCGCCAGGCCGATCTGATGATCGTGGCGGGCCGGGTCAGCCAGAAGATGGCGCCGGTGCTGCGCCAGGTCTATGACCAGATGGCCGAGCCCAAGTGGGTGCTGTCGATGGGCGTGTGCGCGTCCTCGGGCGGGATGTTCAACAACTACGCCATCGTCCAGGGCGTTGACCACGTCGTTCCCGTCGACATCTACCTGCCCGGATGTCCGCCGCGCCCGGAGATGCTGCTGCACGCGATCCTGAAACTGCACGACAAGATCCAGGAGATGCCGCTCGGCGTGAACCGCGAAGAGGCGGTCCGCGAAGCCGAGAAGGCCGCACTGGCAGTCACCCCCACCATCGAACTCGAACGGTCGTCGCCGTGACAGGCAACGGCCTGCCCCGCGGCATGTTCGGGGTGACAGGTAGCGGCGATACCTCCGGATACGGCAGGCTCGCGCACGCGACACTGTTGTCGGGGAACACCTCTCAACCCTTCGGCGGGTATTTCGACGAGGTGGTCGACGGCCTGTCCGCGGTGCTGGGTGAGGAGGCCTTCGGCGCGGCGGTCGAGCGGGTGGTGGTGCACCGTGACCAGCTGACCCTCGAGGTGCGCCGCGAGCACCTGCCCGCAGTGATGGCTGCGCTGCGCGACGACGCCGCACTGCGCTTCGAGCTGTGTCTCGGTGTGTCGGGCGTGCACTACCCCGCCGACACCGGCCGCGAACTGCACGCGGTGTACCCGCTCATGTCGATCACCCACAACAGACGCATCCAGGTCGAGGCCACCGCACCCGACGCCGACCCCCACATCCCGTCGCTGTTCCGGGTCTACCCGACCACCGACTGGCACGAGCGCGAGACCTACGACTTCTTCGGGATCATCTTCGACGGCCATCCCGCGCTGACCCGCATCGAGATGCCCGACGACTGGGTCGGACACCCCCAGCGCAAGGACTACCCGTTGGGCGGCATCCCCGTCGAATACCACGGCGCCGAGATACCGCCGCCCGACGAGCGGAGGGCCTACAACTGATGACCGAACACACGGTGACAGTCAACGGCGCCGACTGGGATGCGGTGGTAGAGACATCTCTTGAATCTCTTTCCGGTGAGCGGATTGTGGTCAATATGGGTCCGCAGCACCCCTCGACGCACGGCGTGCTGCGGCTGATCCTCGAAATCGAAGGCGAGACCATCGTCTCGGCCCGCTGCGGTATCGGCTACCTGCACACCGGGATCGAGAAGAACCTGGAATACCGCACCTGGACCCAGGGCGTCACGTTCGTCACCCGAATGGATTACCTGTCACCGCTTTTCAACGAGACGGTGTACTGCCTCGGGGTGGAGAAGCTGCTCGGTGTCACCGACGACATCCCCGAGCGCGCCAGCGTCATCCGGGTGATGATGATGGAGCTCAACCGCATCTCCAGCCATCTGGTCGCGTTGGCCACCGGCGGTATGGAACTCGGCTCGATGGGCGCGATGTTCTACGGGTTCCGCGAGCGCGAGCAGATCCTGTCGATCTTCGAGACCATCACCGGGCTGCGGATGAACAACGCCTACATCCGACCCGGCGGGCTGGCCGCCGACCTGCCCGAGGAAGCCCTGCCCCAGATCCGCGACATGCTCAAGCTGATGCCCAAGCGGCTCAAGGACCTCTCCGATCTGCTGTCCGAGAACTACATCTGGAAGGCCCGCACCCAGGGCATCGGCTACCTGGACCTGACCGGCTGCATGGCACTCGGTATCACCGGCCCGGTCCTTCGCTCCACCGGTCTGCCCCACGACCTGCGCAAGTCACAGCCCTACTGCGGGTATGAGACCTACGACTTCGACGTCATCACCGACGACGGCTGCGACGCCTACGGCCGCTACCTGATACGGGTCAAGGAACTCGCTGAGTCGCTCAAGATCATCACCCAATGCGTGGAACGGCTGGAAAACAACCCCGGCCCGGTGATGCTGGCCGACAAGAAGCTGGCCTGGCCCGCCGACCTGAAGATCGGGCCCGACGGGCTGGGCAACTCACCCGAGCACATCGCCAAGATCATGGGTAAGTCCATGGAAGGCCTGATCCACCACTTCAAACTCGTCACCGAAGGCATCCGGGTGCCACCCGGGCAGGTCTACGTCGCCGTCGAGTCACCCCGCGGCGAACTGGGCGTGCACATGGTCTCCGACGGCGGCACCCGCCCCTACCGGGTGCACTACCGCGACCCGTCGTTCACCAACCTGCAAGCCGTCGCGGCCACCTGCGAAGGCGGCATGGTCGCCGACGCCATATCAGCCGTCGCCTCCATCGACCCCGTCATGGGAGGCGTCGACCGATGACAGTCTTCCTGCCCCTGAATTCCAAACCCGAAGACCCACAGGGCAATAACAGCCGCGCAACCTATCCTGCGCCCACGCTGGCTCAGTTGACGAAAGACGCTCACGACATCATCGGCCGGTACCCGCATCCGAGGTCGGCGCTGCTGCCGCTTCTGCACCTCGTGCAGTCCGAGGACGGCTACCTGACCGATGCCGGAATCGACTTCTGCAGCGCCCAGCTTGGTCTCACCGGGGCCGAGGTGACCGCGGTCGCCACGTTCTACTCGATGTACCGGCGCACCCCGACCGGTGAGTACCTGGTCGGCGTCTGCACCAACACGCTCTGCGCGATCATGGGCGGCGACGCCATCCTCGATTCGCTTCAGGAGCATCTGGGCGTGCACGCGGGTGAGACCACCGAAGACGGCCGCGTGACCCTCGAACACGTCGAGTGCAACGCCGCGTGCGACTACGCGCCGGTCGTGATGGTCAACTGGGAGTTCTTCGACAACCAAACCCCCTCCTCGGCAAGGGAACTGGTCGACGCGCTCCGCGCGGGCGAAGAAGTGACACCGAGCCGAGGCGCGGCACTGTGCTCGTTCAAACAGACCGCCCGAATCCTCGCGGGTGTGGAGACAGGCCGTGCAGATACCAGCGTCGCTGGTCCCCCAACACTCGCTGGACTCCGTGTCGCCCACCAAAAGGGCATGGCCGCACGGGGTCTGGAGGGCGAGGATTGATATGCCTCTCACGCCTGTGATGAGTCGTTACTGGGACCACCCCCGGTCCTGGACCCTGGATACCTACCGCGCGAATGACGGATACCGGGCCTTGCAAAAGGCTCTGGGCATGGAACCCGATGACGTCATCGAGACGGTCAAGTCGTCGGGTCTGCGCGGAAGGGGTGGGGCGGGTTTCAAGACCGGCGTCAAATGGTCGTTCATACCGCAGGATGATGGCAAGCCGCACTACCTTGTCGTCAATGCCGACGAGTCCGAACCCGGTACGTGCAAGGACATTCCGCTGATCATGGCGACGCCGCACCTCCTGATCGAGGGCACCGCCATCGCCGCATATGCCATCGGCGCCCGCTGTGCGTTCATCTACGTCCGCGGCGAGGTGGTGCCCGCCATTCGGCGGCTTCGGGTGGCGGTCGCAGAGGCCTACAAGGCTGGCTATCTGGGTGAGAACATCAACGGTTCCGGCTATGACCTCGAACTGGTGGTGCACGCAGGCGCGGGCGCCTACATCTGCGGTGAGGAGACCGCACTGCTCGACTCGCTGGAAGGGCGGCGTGGACAGCCACGACTTCGGCCGCCCTTTCCCGCCGAAGCCGGCCTGTATGGAAGCCCGACTGTGGTCAACAACGTCGAGTCACTCGCATCCGTGCCGCCGATCATCCTCAACGGTGTGGATTGGTTCCGGTCTTCCGGAAGCGAGGACTCACCCGGCTTCACTCTGTACTCGCTGTCCGGACATGTCACCACACCCGGGCAATACGAAGCACCGCTGGGCATCACACTGCGTGAGCTTCTCCAGTACGCGGGCGGGATCCGCGAGGGCCACGAGCTGAAGTTCTGGACGCCGGGCGGATCGTCGACACCGCTGCTGACCGCCGAACACCTCGACGTGCCACTGGATTACGAAGGCGTGGCGGGCGTCGGGTCGATGCTGGGCACCAAGGCGCTGCAGATCTTCGACGAGACCACCTGCGTGGTGCGGGCGGTGCGGCGCTGGATCGAGTTCTACGCGCACGAGTCGTGCGGCAAGTGCACACCATGCCGGGAAGGGACTTACTGGCTGACCCAGGTATACGCGCAGTTGGAATCAGGTATGGGAACACCTGAAGATCTCGACCGACTCATCGGCATTGCCGAAACCCTCAACGGAAAGTCGTTCTGCGCGCTGGGCGACGGCGCGGCGAGCCCGATCATCTCATCGATCAAGTTCTTCCGTGACGAGTACGTCGAGCACCTGAACGGCGGCTGCCCGTTCGATCCACATGCCTCGACCCTGATGGCGACCGAGGGAGTGGGTGCCTGATGACGGTGACCGAACCGACACACGATGCGCCTGCGGTCGAGATGGTCGATCTGACCATTGACGACCAGCCGATCAGTGTGCCCAAGGGCACCTTGGTGATTCGTGCCGCCGAGCTGATGGGTATCCAGATCCCCCGGTTCTGCGACCATCCGCTGCTCGACCCCGTCGGCGCGTGCAGGCAATGCCTCGTCGAGGTGGAGGGCCAGCGCAAGCCGATGGCGTCCTGCACCATCACCTGCACCCCCGACATGGTGGTCCGGACCCAACACACGTCCGCGCTCGCAGAATCTTCTCAGCAGGGTGTGATGGAGCTGCTGCTCATCAACCACCCGCTGGACTGCCCGGTCTGCGACAAGGGCGGCGAATGCCCGCTGCAGAACCAAGCAATGACCACCGGCAATGCGGACTCCCGGTTCAACGGCGTCAAACGGACCTTCCCCAAACCGATTCCGATCTCATCGCAGGTGCTGTTGGACAGGGAGCGGTGTGTGCTGTGCGCCCGGTGCACTCGGTTCTCCGACCAGATCGCGGGCGACCCGTTCATCGAGCTGATGGAACGCGGCGCACTGCAGCAGGTCGGCACTTACACCAAACAGCCTTTCGACTCGTACTTCTCGGGTAACACCGTGCAGATCTGCCCTGTCGGCGCGCTGACGGGCACCTCCTACCGGTTCCGGGCGCGGCCGTTCGACCTGGTGTCGAGCCCCAGCGTGTGCGAGCACTGCGCAGGCGGCTGCGCGCAACGCACCGACCACCGGCGCGGAAAGGTGCTACGCCGGTTGGCCGGTGACGATCCCGAGGTCAACGACGAGTGGAACTGCGACAAGGGCCGGTGGGCGTTCACCTACACAGGAGTCGGCGACCGCATCACCACTCCGCTCATCCGCGACGACGGCGGTGAGCTGCGGTCGACGTCATGGTCGCATGCCCTGGAGGTCGCGGCTGCCGGTCTTCGCAAGGCATACGGACGAGCAGGGGTGCTGGTCGGCGGCAGAAGCACGATAGAAGACGCCTACGCCTACTCGAAATTCGCCAGGACCGTCTTGAACACCAACGACATCGACTTTCGCATCCGCGCCCACAGCCAAGAGGAGAGCGACTTCTTGGCCACGCATGTTGCGGGCCAGCCGATGACCGTCACCTACTCCGACCTCGAATCCGCACCGGTGGTTCTGCTTGTGGCGTTCGAGCCGGAGGATGAGTCACCGATCGTCTTCCTGCGGCTGCGCAAAGCCGCCCGCCGTCGGCGGACGTCGGTCTACTCGATCGGCCCCTACCGAACCCCCGCGCTCACCAAACTGTCAGGCACGCTTCTGCGCACGACTCCCGGCGAGGAGCCGACCGTCCTGAACGCACTGCGCCGCGGCGACATGGCAGACCTGCTCCGTCAGCCAGGCGCCGTGATCGTGGTCGGTGAACGACTGGCGACGGTGACAGGTGGGCTGTCCGCGGCGACGCGGCTATCCGACGAGACTGGCGCCCGGTTGGCGTGGATACCACGGCGCGCAGGCGAACGCGGCGCGGTCGAGGCAGGAGCCCTGCCCAACCTCCTGCCTGGCGGTCGCCCCAGCGGACGACCCGGTCTCGACACCGCGGGGATCCTGGAGGCCGCAGCCGAAGGCACCTTGTCCGCCTTGTTGGTCGGCGGCGTGGAGATCTCAGACCTACCCCACCCCGCCATGGCGCGCCGGGCGTTGTCCAACACACCGTTCGTGGTGAGCCTCGAATTACGCCACAGCGAGGTGACGGCCACCGCCGATGTCGTGTTTCCCGTCGCGTCCGTCGCGGAGAAGTCGGGAACGTTTCTCAACTGGGAGGGCCGGGAACGCACTTTTCCAGCAGCCCTCCAAGATTGCGCGTCGATGCCCGATCTGCGGGTGCTTCATGCGATCGCCGCCGAAATGGGCCACGGCCTCGGCCTGCCGGATGAGACCGCAGCGCGGCGGGAACTGCGGCGGCTCGGGCGCTGGGACGGGCCTCGGCCCGATGCGACGACCGTGCATCCCATCGACCAACCATCGCCCGTCGCAGGCGAAGCGATTCTCGCGGGGTGGCGAATGTTGCTCGACCGTGGACGCTTTCAGGACGGAGAACCTCATCTGGCCGGGACCGCACGGCGGCCGGTAGCACGGTTGTCTTCATCGACCGCAACGGAGATCGGTGTGGCTGAGGGCGATTTCCTCGTCGTCAGGACTCGGGAAGGTGCGGTCACCTTGCCGCTGGCTATCGCCGATCTGCCCGACCGAGTCGTGTGGCTGCCGATGAACTCGACCGATCCCGCCGTGTACGACCAACTTGGTGTCACGACTGGTGCAGTGGTGACGATCGCGAGCGTCCGATGACCGATCCATGGTGGTTGGTGCTCGTCAAAGCCGTCGCGGTGTTCGCTTTCCTGTTGTTGACCGTTCTCGTCGCAATCCTGGTGGAGCGCCGGGTACTGGCCCGGATGCAGATGCGACGCGGCCCCAACCGAGTCGGCCCGAAGGGGCTTCTGCAGTCTTTGGTCGACGGCATCAAACTCGCGCTCAAGGAAGGCATCACACCCGCGGGTGCCGATACCACGGTGTATCGGCTGGCGCCGGTCATCTCGGTCGTTCCCGCCATCATGGCCTTCGCCGTGATTCCGTTCGGTCCAGAAGTGTCGATCGGAGGACAACACACGACACTGCAACTCACCGATCTACCCGTCGCCGTGCTCTACATCCTGGCGGCGGCCTCCATCGGTGCGTACGGAATCGTATTGGCCGGCTGGTCATCTGGCTCCACCTATCCGCTGCTGGGCGGGCTCCGGTCCACCGCGCAGGTGATCTCGTACGAGATCGCGATGGCGCTGTCGTTCACTACGATCTTCCTCTACGCGGGCACGATGTCGACGTCGGGAATCGTTGCCGCTCAGGAGGGCCGATGGTTCGTGTTCCTGCTACTCCCCTCCTTTCTCATCTATGTGACTGCGATGGTCGGGGAGACGAACAGGGCACCGTTCGATCTGCCTGAGGCCGAAGGTGAACTGGTCGGCGGTTTCCACACCGAGTACTCGTCGCTGAAGTTCGCGATGTTCATGCTCGCCGAATACGTCAACATGACGACCGTGTCGGCGCTGGCGACCACGCTATTTCTCGGCGGCTGGCACGCACCGTGGCCCATCAACATGTGGGAGGGCGCGAACTCCGGCTGGTGGCCGCTGCTGTGGTTCACCGCCAAGGTGTGGGGCTTCCTGTTCCTCTTCATCTGGCTGCGCGCCACCCTTCCCCGGCTGCGCTACGACCAGTTCATGGTGCTCGGCTGGAAGGCACTCATCCCAATCTCCTTGCTATGGGTCATGATTGTCGCCACCGCGCGCAGTTTGGAAACCAGCGGTCATACCTCACCGTGGGTGACGAGCGTCAGCGGCCTGTGCCTCGTAATCGCGGTAATGGTCGGCCGTCGCGCGTCGATGCGCCCGATCCCGAAGCTCAACCGTCGGCTGCACCCGACGTACGTCAATCCCACGGCAGCCGGTTTTCCTGTTCCACCTCTGCCGGGACAGCGCGTGGCCGACCCGGTGATCATCATCAGATGGGAAGACGTCGATGCCTGAATTCCTCAATGCTGCTGCGGGTTTCGCAGTCACTTTCGGGACCATGTTCAAGAAGCCGATCACCGAGGAGTACCCGGAGAAGCCGGGCCCTGTCGCCAAGCGCTATCACGGCCGCCATCAACTGAACCGGTACCCCGACGGGTTGGAGAAGTGCATCGGCTGCGAACTGTGTGCATGGGCCTGCCCCGCCGACGCGATCTACGTCGAGGGCGACAACAACACCGAGGCCGAACGCTTCTCCCCCGGTGAGCGCTACGGCCGCGTGTACCAGATCAACTACCTGCGCTGCATCGGCTGCGGGCTGTGCATCGAGGCCTGCCCCACCCGCGCGTTGACGATGACCAACGAATACGAGATGGCCGACGACAACCGGGCCGACCTGATCTGGGGCAAGGACAAACTGCTCACGCCGCTGAAGGAGGAGCAAAGCCGATGACCGCAGAAGGCGCGATGTTCTGGATCCTCGCCGCACTCGCACTGGCGGGCGCCGTCGGAGTTGTCACAGCCGCGAAAGCCGTCTACTCCGCATTGTTTCTCGCCATGACGATGATCTCGCTCGCCGTACTCTATGTCTCGCTGGGCGCGCTGTTCCTCGGCGTTGTTCAGGTTGTCGTCTACACCGGCGCGGTGATGATGTTGTTCCTGTTCGTGCTGATGCTGATCGGTGTCGACACCGCTGAGTCATTGACCGAAACCATCCGTGGACAGCGCGTCGCGGCCGTCGCCGTCGGTCTTGGTTTCGGCGTTCTGCTGATCGCGGGCATCGGCAACGTTTCGGTCGCCGGATTCACCGGGCTGCCGGACGCCACCAGCGGCGGCAATGTGGAAGGTCTTGCGGCACTGATCTTCACCCGATACCTGTGGGCGTTCGAGCTGACGAGCGCGCTGCTCATCACGGCTGCCGCGGGTGCGATGGTGCTTGCGTACCGGGAACGCTCGAAGCGGCGCGCCACGCAGCGTGAGCTCGCGGTCGCGCGGTTCCGTGACGGCGGACATCCGACCACACTGCCGAATCCCGGCGTCTACGCCCATCACAATGCTGTCGACCTCCCGGCGTTGCTCCCCGACGGCTCACCGGCACGGAGTTCCGTCTCGAGGGTGCTCCGCCCACGCGTTGTCGCACCGCGGAAGTCGAGTCAGTCCGCGCGATCACATCTGCACTTGGTCAAACCGACCACAGAGGTCGGTGCCGACTGGGTCGACGACTGGGCGGCCACCACGAACGGGAACGGGCACAGATGAACCCGACTGATTGCGTCTATCTGTCGGCGTTGTTGTTCACGATCGGCGCGTCGGGGGTGTTGTTGCGCCGCAACGCGATCGTGATGTTCATGTGTGTGGAGTTGATGCTGAATGCGGCGAACTTGGCGTTCGTGTCGTTCTCCCGGATGCACGGCCACCTCGACGGTCAGGTGGTGGCGTTCTTCACCATGGTGGTCGCCGCCTGTGAGGTCGTGGTCGGCCTGGCCATCATCATGACGATTTTCCGTACCCGACGTTCGGCCTCGGTCGACGACGCCAGCCTGCTGAAGAACTAAGGGACCGATGACGATTCCGGTTTGGCTTCTGATCGCCCTGCCCCTGGCAGGCGCGGTGATCCTGCTGCTGACGGGGCGACGATCCGACCCGTGGGGCCACCTGCTGGGCTGCGCGGCCTCCCTCGGTTCCTTCGTGGTCGGCGCCCTGCTGTTCGCCGACATGCTCAACCGGCACGGCGAAGACCGCGCCATCCACGAAACACTGTTCACCTGGGTGCCCGTCGGCGAACTGCACGTCGACTTCGGCCTGCAACTCGACCAGCTGTCGGTGTGCTTCGTGCTGCTGATCACCGGTGTGGGCTCGCTGATCCACATCTACTCGGTCGGCTACATGGCCCACGACCCCGACCGCCGCCGGTTCTTCGCCTACCTCAACCTGTTCCTCTCAGCGATGCTGCTGCTGGTGCTGGCCGACAACTACCTCGGCCTCTACGTCGGCTGGGAAGGTGTGGGCCTGGCGTCCTACCTGCTGATCGGGTTCTGGCAACACAAACCGTCAGCGGCCACCGCGGCCAAGAAAGCGTTCGTGGTCAACCGCGTCGGCGACATCGGCCTGGCGATCGCACTCGCCGTGATGTTCGCCTCCATCGGCTCCATCAGCTTCGACGGCGTCTTCGCCGCGGCGCCGGAACTCGGTGAGGGGACGCTCAACGCCATCGGCCTGCTGCTGCTGCTCGCCGCGTGCGGCAAATCCGCCCAGGTCCCTTTGCAGTCCTGGCTCGGCGACGCGATGGAAGGCCCCACCCCAGTCTCAGCGCTCATCCACGCCGCCACCATGGTCACCGCCGGCGTCTACCTGATCGTGCGCTCGGGACCGGTGTTCGACCTCGCGCCCGGCGCCCAACTCGGCGTCGTGGCCGTCGGCGCCGTCACCCTGCTGTTCGGCGCGATCATCGGCTGCGCCAAAGACGACATCAAAAAAGCGCTCGCCGCCTCCACGATGAGCCAGATCGGCTACATGGTCCTCGCCGCCGGACTCGGCCCCGCCGGCTACGCGGTGGCGATCATGCACCTGCTCACCCACGGCTTCTTCAAAGCCGGGCTGTTCCTCGGCGCCGGTTCGGTCATGCACGCCATGGACGACGAAGTGAACATGCGCCACTACGGCGGGCTGCGCACACTGCTGCCGATCACCTTCATCACCTTCGGGCTGGGCTACCTCGCGATCATCGGCGTCCCCCCGCTCGCGGGCTTCTTCTCCAAGGACGGCATCATCGAAGCCGCGCTCGGCGCCGGCGGAGCCAAAGGCATCGTGCTCGGCGGCGCCGCGATCCTCGGCGCCGGCATCACCGCGTTCTACATGACCCGGGTGATGCTGATGACGTTCTTCGGCCAGCCACGCTGGAAACCCGACACCCACCCCCACGAATCACCGGCGGTGATGACGTGGCCGATGATCCTGCTCGCCATCGGATCGGTCGGCGCTGGCGCGTTTCTCGCGATCGGCGGCACCCTGGCGCACTGGCTCGAACCCGTCGTCGGCGCCCACGAAGAACACCACGTCCTGCCCGCCTGGGTCGTCACCATCATCGTCCTCTCCGTCGTCGCGGTCGGCATCCTCATCGCCTACCGCATGTACGCGCAGAAGGCGGTACCCGACACCGCACCCGAAGACGTCTCCGTGCTCACCGCCGCCGCCCGCAACGACCTCTACGGCGACGCCATCAACGAAGAACTACTCATGAAGACAGGGACACGCATCACGGCAGCGTTGGCGGAGGTGAACGACAACGTTGTCGACGGAGCGGTTCGCGGCCTCGCGGCAACCATAGGCCGCGGCTCGCGTGGGTTGCGCCGTTGGCAGACGGGCTATGCGCGCTCCTACCTCCTCTCCATGCTCGCCGGTTCAGCGGTCGTCATCGCCACGTTTGTCGCTGTGAGGTGGTGGTGATGGCTGGCATGTCCCTGCCCTGGCTGACGATCCTGTGGCTCAGTCCGGCCGTCGGTGCATTCACTCTGCTGACGATTCCGCGGCCGAAGCTCGCCAAATGGGTTGGTCTCGTCTTCTCGTTGACGACTCTCACGGTCGCCGGTGTGCTCGCATTCCGATTCGATGCCTTGGGAAGTCAGTACCAATTCATCGAATCTCACAGTTGGATTCCGACATTCGGGGCCGGCTACATCGTCGGGATCGACGGCATCGCACTGGCTCTCATCGTTCTCACCGCGGTGCTGGTGCCGATCCTCATCGTCGCGGGCTGGAACGATGCTCCCAGCCCATTGACGAGTCGGGTTTATATTGCGTTGATACTCGTCGCCGAGTCGATGGTCATGTTGTCATTTCTGGCCCTCGACGTGCTGCTGTTCTACGTTGTCTTCGAGGCCACGCTGATTCCGTTGTACTTTCTCATCGGACGCTACGGCGGACCTGGCCGGTCAGCCGCTGCGGTGAAGTTCCTGCTGTACAACCTTTTCGGCGGTCTCATCATGCTGGCCGCCGTCGTCGGTGTGTACGCCCTCTCGGCTTCCGCCGGACACGGCACTCTGGACCTCCGTTCATTGGTGACCATCACGTCAAAGGCCGATCCCGCTATCCAGAACCTGTTGTTCCTCGGCTTCATGGTGGCGTTCGCGATCAAGGCCCCCCTGTGGCCTTTCCATACCTGGCTGCCCGGCGTAGCCACATCGGCCAAACCTATAACCGCGGTGCTGATGATGGCCATCGTCGACAAGGTCGGTACGTTCGGCATGCTGCGCTACTGCCTGCAGTTGTTCCCCGACGCCTCAGCGTATTTCCGGCCGCTGATCATCACGTTGGCCGTCATCGGCATCGTGTACGGCGCGATCCTGGCGATCGGCCAGACCGACGTGATGCGGCTGATCGCCTACACGTCGATATCTCACTTCGGCTTCATCATCCTCGGCATCTTCGTGATGACCAGCCAGGGCCAGTCCGGTTCGACGCTGTACATGGTCAACCACGGCATCTCCACCGCCGCACTGTTCCTGATCGCCGGATCCCTGGTGTCGCGCAGGGGAACCCGTCTCATCAGCGCCTACGGCGGCGTGCAGAAAGTAGCGCCGGTGTTGGCGGGGACATTCCTGATCGCGGGCTTGTCCGCGCTCGCACTACCCGGGCTGGCCCCCTTCATCAGCGAATTCCTGATCCTGATAGGCACATTCATCCACTACCCGGTGGCAGCCGTCGTCGCCAGCACGGCGCTGGTGCTTTCGGCGATCTACATCCTGTGGATGTACCAGCGGATGATGGGCGGGCCCGTCACAGAGGGCAACGACAAACTGCGTGACCTGATCCCCCGGGAACTGGTCGTGGTGACTCCGTTGATCGCACTGCTGCTCGTGCTCGGTGTGTACCCGAAAGTCGCACTCGACGTGATCAACCCCGCCGTCAGCCACACCGTGACCACAAACGACAGACCTGCTACGGGAGAAAAGGTGATGGCGAGATGACAGTTCCGCCGCCGAGCGTCGAATTCGCCGCGCTGTCACCGATGCTCATCGTTCTTGGCGCCGCCGTCGCCGGCATCCTCCTCGAAGCGCTCCTACCCAGGGACAGCCGATACCGCGCTCAGCTCATGTTGAGTTGCGCCGCGATCGCGGCAGCGCTTGTCGCCGTCATCCTCCTGGCGGGCCACCGGGCCGAGGCCGTGATGGGATCGGTCGCGATCGACGGGCCCGCGCTCTTGCTGCAGGGAGCCATTCTGGTGGTGGCCGCGTTCGCCATCGCACCGGTGAGCGCACATCGGCTCGACGCGTTCGCGCCCCAGGGGTCGACCGTTCCAGGCAGCGTCGAGGAACGAGAAGCCACGCAAGAGGGGATCACACAGACCGAGGTCTTCCCACTGTTCATGTTCAGCCTGGGTGGGCTGATGCTGTTTCCTGCCGCCTCAGATCTGCTGACAATATTCATTGCGCTGGAAGTACTTTCGCTGCCGCTATACCTACTGTGCGGACTCGCACGACACCGCAGGTTGCTCTCGCAAGAGGCTGCGCTGAAATACTTCCTGCTCGGCGCGTTTTCGTCGGCGATGTTTCTCTACGGCATCGTGCTTCTGTACGGGTTCTCAGGCTCACTGACCCTGTCGGGTATCGCGGCCGCAATCAACGGCCACGGGCAGACGTCGATCGCGCTGACCGGTGTGGGGCTGCTGGCGGCAGGGCTGCTGTTCAAGGTCGGAGCGGTGCCGTTCCATTCGTGGGTGCCCGACGTGTACCAGGGTGCCCCGACACCCATCACCGGTTTCATGGCGGCGGCCACCAAACTCGCCGCGGTCGGCGCCATGCTGCGCATCTTCTACGTGGCGCTCCCCCATCTCGTCGCGGCCTGGCGGCCGGTGCTCTGGGGCGTCGCAGTGCTGACCATGGTCGTGGCCGCGGTGGCGACCGTCGTCCAGACCGACATCAAGCGGTTGCTCGGATACTCGTCGGTGGCCAATGTCGGCTTCCTGTTGCTCGGCGTCGCGGGCATCGAATCCGGACTGTCGGCTACGTTGTTCTATCTGATCAGCTACGCCCTCAGTACATTGGGCGTCTTCGCGACCGTGACCATGATCCGCCGGGCAGACGGCGAAGAGGAGCACGATACGTCGCGTTGGGCTGGACTCGGCAGGCGTTCTCCCGTCGTCGCGGGTGTGATGGCGATATTTCTCCTTGCGATTGCAGGTATTCCACTCACCAGTGGGTTCGTCAGCAAGTTCGCGATCTTTCAGTCGGCCGCCTCCGACGGCGCGGGGATACTCGTCGTCATCGGTGCGCTCTGCAGTGCTATCGCCGCGTACGCCTATGCGCGCGTGATCGTGGCGATGTTCTTCAGCGATGCAGGCTCCGAGGCTCCGCCGACGGTGCGTCATGCGCCCTCCACAGCTGCGATCGTCGCCGTAACGGCAGCTGCCACAGTGCTGCTCGGCATCGTCCCGCAACCACTGTTCGACCTGGCGACGGGCGCCGGGGACTTCCTCCGCTAGGAGCACCCCCAGATTCCCCCTTCTGGGGGCAGTGGCCTTGACCGCGCACAGGCAGGCTGAGACAACACCGAGCAGTATGAGGAGGTACCCCAAATGAGCCTGACTGCACTATATTTGGCGCATCGATCCTCCGCTGGGTACCTGTCGGCCGGCGATCAGATACGGGTCGCTCACGGCGTCTTCGGCAAGCTGGGGCGAGTGTCCTCGACATCCCCCGGCCACGTCGTCGTGCACTACGACCGCGGCGGCCGCGAGGTCATCGACCTGACCCGCCGTTCGGTCTGGATGGTCGACTAGCACACAGAAGGCGGCGGGACCGGCGTGCCGTAGCGACGCCGGTCCCGCCGATGTAATCAGGCTGGTTGAAGTTCGCCGCGCAGCCGGGCCGCAGCACCATTCGCCGCAACGCGCTCGACCAGGGCGGCCTGGCCGTCACCCATCCGATCGGGATCACCGCGCCACGCCGCGAGCGCCGGAGACACCAACGCGCGGCCGAATGAGAACGTCAGCGGCCATGGCGTCCTGTGCGATTGCATGGCCTCGAGATTCGCGGTCGCACGCTCAGGTGATTGACCACCGGACAGGAACGCGACACCGGCAAGATCACCTGGCCACGCGCGCAACACCCCAACCGTGATCTCAGCGACCTCGTCGGGAGTCGACTGTCGCGCATAACCGTCACCCTCGACAACCATGTTCGGCTTGAGCACGATGCCGGCCAAATCGACATTGAGAAGCGCCAACTCGGCGCGCACCGCGGTATGCACCTCGGCGGTCACATCCCGGCACATACCGCGGTTGTGAGTGCCTTCCATGAGGACTTCAGGTTCGACGATCGGCACGATCCCCGCCTCCTGGCAGGCAGCGGCATAACGGGCGAGCGCACTGGCGTTCGCCCGAATCGCCCCACGGCTTGGACTGTCGGCGCCGATCGTGAACACCGCCCGCCACTTGGCGAATGCCGCTCCCATTTCGGCATATTCGGCCAACCGCGCGGGAAGTCCGTCGAGCCCTTCGGTCACGGTTTCACCCGGCAAACCCGGACACGGTTTGGCTCCCGTATCCACCTTGATGCCGGGCAGTATGCCCAACGCCCTGACCGCCTCGGGGAACGGCGTGCCGTCACCGAACGTCTGGCGCAAGGTCTCGTCGCAGAAGATGATGCCCGAGACGCTGTCCGCAAGACCAGGTGCAGTGGCAAGCAACTCCCTGTACTTCCTGCGATTCTCGGCTGTCGGCTCCACGCCGGCCTCTTCGAGCCGCTTCGACATCGTCCCGATGCTCTCATCGGCGGCGAGAATCCCCTTACCTGGAGCCATCATTCGTGCGGCAATCTGCTGACAAGTCGTCATGTGGTGTGCCCTTCGGTTGACCGATTTTCGGTCGAAAGTTATCTGGCGATCGGCAGCTCGGGCCTCACCTAGGGGGTGGACACAGAGGGGGGATTTAGTTAAGTGATCACTTCACTGTGGTGCGCATACTCTCAATAGACATGTTCAGAATTGGCTGGCAGCATTCCCGGCATGACAGATCGATGGAACGCCGGGGTCATCCCCTACGCCGAAATGGGTTATTGGCAACCAGATTATGTTCCGAAGGACTCAGATGTTCTGTGCGCCTTCCGCATAACGCCACAGCCGGGTGTGCCACCTGAGGAGGCCGGCGCAGCGGTCGCCGGTGAATCCAGCACGGCCACTTGGACAGTGGTGTGGACGGACCGCCTGACCACCTACGAGCACTACCAGGCCAAGTGCTACCGCGTCGATGCGGTGCCGAATGCGCCAGGACAGTGGATCGCGTGGATCGCGTACGACCTGGATCTCTTCGAGGAAGGCTCGATCGCCAACCTCACGAGTTCGATCATCGGCAATGTCTTCGGGTTCAAGCCACTCAAGGCGCTTCGCCTCGAGGACATGCGCATTCCCACCCACTACGTCAAGACATTCCAGGGTCCGGCGCACGGCGTGGTGATGGAACGGGAGCACTTGAACAAGTTCGGCAGGCCCCTCCTTGGCGCCACCACCAAACCGAAACTCGGTTTGTCTGCGCGTAACTACGGGCGCGTCGTCTACGAGGCTCTCAAGGGTGGCCTCGATTTCACCAAGGACGACGAGAACATCAACTCGCAACCGTTCATGCGGTGGCGTGACCGCTTCCTGTTCTGCATGGAAGCTGTCAACCGCGCCCAGGCAGCAACCGGCGAGATCAAGGGTCACTACTTGAACGTCACGGCCGGAACGATGGAGGCGATGTACGAACGGGCTGACTTCGCCAAGGAGCTCGGCTCGGTGATCGTGATGATCGACCTCACCGTCGGCTACACCGCGATCCAGTCGATGGCCAATTGGGCTCGGGCCAACGGAGTTCTGCTGCACCTGCACCGGGCGGGCCACGGCACCTACACCCGGCAGAAGACCCATGGCGTCAGCTTCCGGGTCATCTCGAAATGGATGCGGTTGGCCGGTGTTGACCATATCCACGCGGGCACCGTCGTCGGCAAGCTCGAAGGCGACCCCAACACCACCGCTGGGTTCTACGACACTTTGCGGCTGGACAACGTGGCCGCGGATCCGGTCAAGGGACTCTATTTCGACCAGCAATGGGCGTCGATGCCCGGCGTCATGCCGGTCGCGTCGGGTGGCATCCATGCGGGCCAGATGCATCAGCTTCTGCACTATCTCGGCGAGGATGTCGTGTTGCAGTTCGGCGGCGGCACGATCGGTCACCCGATGGGCATCGCCGCGGGCGCCGAGGCAAACCGGGTGGCGCTCGAGGCAATGATCAAGGCGCGCAACGAAGGTCGTGACTACTACGCCGAGGGTCCTGAGATCCTCAAGAAGGCGGCGGCTCACAACCGCGCTCTCGACACCGCATTGGCCACCTGGGGTGACATCTCGTTCAACTACGAGTCCACCGACACTCCCGACGTGGTCGCCACGCCAACCCACAGCTGAGCAGAAACGGAATCCCGATGAGAACCACGCAGGGCACCTTCTCCTACCTACCCGATTTCTCGGACGACGAGATCACCGCACAGATCAACTATGCGCTGGACAACAACTGGCCGCTGTCGGTGGAGTTCACCGACGACCCGCATCCGCGCAACGTCTACTGGGAGATGTGGGGGTTGCCGATGTTCGACCTGAAGGACGCTGCAGGCGTGCTGTTGGAGGTCAACGCTTGTCGCAGCGCGTATCCCAACACCTACGTGCGACTGAATGCCTACGATGCCCGTCTCGGCAGGCAAACGACGGCCTTCTCGTTCATCGTGCAGCGCCCGGCCGAAGAACCCGGCTTCCGGCTCGACAGGGCCGAGGGTTCCGATCGGCGAATCGGCTACACCACTTTCGCCTACGCGACGCAACAGCCGCCGGGACAGCGCTACGGATCGCCATGATGAACGCCACCCGCCAGGCGCACCGCCCGTCGATGCATCTCATCGATGCCATCGACGGGATCACGGTGCCGGTGACCGTGTCCGGCCCCGACAGGGGCCGGACAATCATCATGTTCGAAGAGACTTCGCGCATCGTCGACACCTATGACACGGTCCGGGAGCGACTGCACGTCGCGATGTTTCGGACCGTCGTCATCTCCGCGCGCAACGGGCTGACGCCTAAGGCGGTGATCGCGGTGCTGGATCAGTTGAAGGTGGTGGGCGGACTGATCGTGGCCGACGGCGTCTGCGGCGATCTGGCCTGGAGCCTCGCGGCCGCACACGGTGCACGCTTCACCGGACTTGTGGTGATCGACTCGGGCCACCCCGCGGTCCCCAACGTCGACGGCCGTGTCCGCGATATCCATTGTCCCGCTGTTGAAGTCGATACAACGGTTCTGGTCGGCGGTCAGGCGTCACAGGCCATCGCGCGGGCGAGTCGGCGATTGGTGCAGGGAGAGTTCCGACTGGTGGAACTCGCCGGGCCCCGCACGTCGCGGCATTTCACGACCCAGCTGGCAGCCGAGATCGTGGTGCGCGCGCTATCCCGATAGCGCCCGCCCCGCGCCGGCCCGGCTGTCGGTCGGATCAGGTCTTGACGAGATCGCTGTTACGCAGCTCCGCGTTGCGTCGCTCAACCAACCGCATGATCATCGGGGTGAAGATGAGCTGCATTGCGAGGTCCATCTTGCCACCCGGGCACACGATCGTGTTCGGCCGCGACATGAACGAATCGTGCAGCATGGCAAGGAGGTACGGGAAGTCGATACCGTGCGGGTCGCGGAATCTGATGATCAGCATCGATTCGTCTGCCGTCGGAATCGTTCTCGTGACGAACGGGTTCGAGGTGTCCACCATGGGGACCCGCTGGAAGTTGACATCCGTGTTCGAGAACTGCGGACAAATGTAGTTCACGTAGTCCGGCATCCGCCTCAGGATGGTGTCGGTGACGGCCTCGGACGTGTACCCACGAACGAACCTGTCCCGGTGAAGCTTCTGAATCCACTCCAGATTGAGGACTGGCACGACGCCGATGCGCAGATCCGCATATCGGGCGACGTCGACCGTTTCGGTCACGATGGCGCCGTGCAGTCCTTCGTAGAACAGCACGTCGGTGTCGGCGGGGATGTCCTCCCACGCGGTGAAGGTCCCCGGCGCCTGGTCGTACGGTGCGGCCTCCTCGTCGTCGTGAAGGTACTTGCGGAAGCTACCCGTACCGGATTGCCCGTAGGTGCGGAAGAGATCCTCGAGATCGGAGAACAGATTGGCTTCCGGCCCGAAGTGACTGAATGTGTGGTCGCCGCTCGCATGCGCCTCGGCGATCTTCGTCTTCATCTCCAACCGGTCGTAACGGTGGAAACTGTCGCCCTCGACATAGGCGACCTCAACGCCTTCGCGGCGGAAGATCTGCTGGAAGGTGCGCATCACGGAAGTGGTTCCTGCACCTGAGGATCCGGTGACCGAGACGATGGGATGCTTACGTGACATGGCGATCAACCCGCCACGGTGCGGTACAGGCCGCGGCTTCGGTAGAGCGGCAACGTCGAGTCCGTCTCGTATGTGTCGGTGTGGTAGCTCTCGACGCGTTCGACTTCCTCGCGCGCCCCGAAAACGAATGACACCCGCTGATGGATGTCGTCGGGAGCCACGTCGAGGACGCGTCGACGTCCGGTACTCGCCGCACCGCCTGCCTGTTCGATGAGAAAGGCCACGGGGTTCACCTCGTACAGCAGTCGAAGGCGTCCGGGCCGAACCGGTTCACGCGAGTCACGCGGGTACAGGAAAACACCGCCACGGGTGAGAATGCGATGCGTTTCGGCCACCAGCGAGGCGACCCACCGCATGTTGAAGTCCTTCTGTCGAGGTCCTGCGCGGCCTGCCAGACATTCCTGAACGTAACGCTGCACCGCCGGCTCCCAGAACCTCTGATTCGAGGCATTGATGGCGAATTCCTTTGTACTCGACGGTATTTGGATGGCCTCGCGAGTGAGGAGGAACTCGCCGAGGTTCGGGTCCAAGGTGAACGCGTGCACCCCGGTGCCCACCGACAGCACCAGCATCGTCGACGGCCCATAGATTGCGTAGCCGGCACAGACCTGCTCACAACCGGGCTGCAGGAAGTCACCCGACTCGGGGTCGGCATCGGGTCGCGGTGCGCGCAGAATCGAGAAAATGCTTCCCACCGACACGTTGACGTCGATGTTCGACGACCCGTCCAGCGGATCGAACAGCAAGAGGTACTTGCCTCTCGGGTACTCGATCGGGAGTTGGTAGGGCTCGTCGAGTTCCTCGGACACCATGCCTGCGACGTGGCCACCCCACTCGGTCGCCCGCAGAAAGTAGTCGTTGGCGAGGATGTCTAGCTTCTGCTGGACCTCGCCCTGAACATTGGTCTGGTCGACGGCCCCCAGCACCCCGCCGAGCGCACCGAGCGCGACCCGGTTGGATATGGCCTTACAGGCCAGGGCAACATCGAGGATCAATGCATTGAAGTCGCCCGACGCATCAGGATGACGGCGGCGTTCTTCAATCAGGAACTGCACCAGCGTGGTGCGATCGGCAAGCATGGCACAAGGATGTGGGCACCGTCGCCGGGAGCCATCCCCCTCATGGGTGGACAGCCGGGTGGGCGGAGAGAACGAGTCAGCCCGTCGACTCCGTGGTGTGCGTCTTGCGGTGCAGATCGACGAGCCAATCGCACCATCGATCGATGCCAAATCCCGTTCTTGCACTGGTCTCGACCACCGTGACCCCTGGGTTCACCTTGTTCAAATTGGCGTAGAACAACGGAAGATCGTAGTCGAGGTGCGGAATCAAATCGACCTTGTTGACGATGACCAGATCGGCGGACCGGAACATCACCGGGTACTTGAGCGGTTTCTCTTCGCCTTCGGTGACCGAGTACACCATCGCATTCGCGTGGGCGCCGACATCGAATTCGGCCGGGCACACCAAGTTCCCGACATTCTCGATGACGAGGAGATCGAGCTCCGCGAGCGACAGCCGCGACAGGGCCGACCGAACCATCGGTGCATCCAGGTGACATTCACCGCCGTATCCGTTGGCGGTGTTGATCAGAGACACCGCCGCTCCGAACCCGCTGAGCCGGTCGGCGTCGATGCTCGTCTCGATATCACCCTCGACGACTCCGACGGCCAAGTGGCCCTGCAACCGGCGCAACGTCTCCCGAAGCACCGCGGTCTTGCCCGCGCCAGGCGAGGACATGAGGTTGACCGCCGTCAGGTCGGCACTGTCGAAGTCGCCACGGTTGGCGGCCGCGGTCTGATCGTTCTCCTCGAATATCCGCTCGAGCACGACGACCCGCTCGGTTCCCGTCGCGTACCCCGAGTGATCACCGAGGTCGTGGTCGGCAACGGCGTCGTGGTGGTGGTGCGCGTGATCGTGGTCGTGATGGTGCTCATGACCGTCGTCGTGGCGGTGGAACCTGCCCATGTCGTCACACCCCTGCCAATTCCAGTGAAGTGATTAGAAATTCGTCGCCTTCGATGAGATCGACCGCGTTTCCAGAGCAGGTCGTGCAGACGAAGGCGAGCTCGCGTAGCGCTCCTTCGTGCCCGCACGAGGCGCATCGGATCTTGGCTGGTATCCGCTCGACGCGTAGCTCGACACCTTCGAGCTCAGATTGTTCGGTGACCAGGGACCAGCAGTAAACCAGTGTGTCAGGCACGATTTGACGCATTTCACCGACCCGAACATGCACGGTTCGCACTTCCCTACCCGCAGCGTGTTCCCGCACGATTCCGATCATCGAGTTACAGATCGAGAGCTCATGCACCATAGCCTCCTCGAGTCAGACGCGACCATACACGCACTCCTGGCTAGTGGCGCAACGTTTCTGACGGCGTCTGGCCCCAACGCTTCCGATACTCGGCGGCAAAGCTGCCAAGATGATTGAACCCCCACCGGGTTGCGACGTCGGTCACCGTCACCCCGTCGCTCGGGAGCGCATCTGCCAGTTCGGCGTGTACGCGCTCGAGCCTTCGGTCCCGAACATATGTCATCGGCGAGACCCCGAGCTCTTCGCGAAAGCCCTGCTGAATCGACCGGATGCTCATGTGTACGTGGCGGGCGATCGACTCCATCGTGATCTGTTCGGCAAGGTGAGCATCGATGTAGTCGATGGCTTGTTGAACCACAATGCGACCGGGGTCGGTCATCGGCCGAATGAACTCCTGATGGTAGTTCGAGGGTTGGATGATAAGCAGGCTGTTCATCAGGAGCTCTTCGATTCCGCTTATGCCGTGACCCAACTGTACGAGCGATCCGGCGTGATAGACCTCGGTATGAAGCAGCTGCACTGCGGCGTGCCAGCGCACGGCGACGTCGCTGGTCAAGTCGAACTCCGGGTGAAAGATCAGCGGTCCCGACAAACGCTTGCCCCGCAGTCGGGTCAGGTATTCCAACAGCGCCTGCTCTTCGATCCGAATCAGCAGCTGCGGCGAGTCATCGTCGAAGTGCATCGTGAGCGGTGCGCCGGGGCTGGTCACCAGCGCCCTGATCGTATTGGCTTCGAAGTCGTGATCGTTATGGCTACATCGGGCGATCCCATTCATCGGCATGTGCACAGCGAAATATCGCCCAAGGACCGGAATTTCAAGCGTCGACCGGACATGCAGGTCGAGATAGAGCATGCTGACATTGCGGAGTCGCACTCCGTGCATGGTTGCGGCGAAACCTGATCCGTCCTCGGGCACCGTAATCCATCCCGGTGCAAGTGCACGACTGAGCAGGGATCCCGCTTCTCGTACGCTTTCGGTGTAGAAGATCTCGTTGTTTGCCAGAGCGGGCGGTACGCCACGCGAACGAACCTTCCGCCGGACCGGGTTGCCGGTGCGGCGAGTATCGATGAAACCCATCCGGGCCAGGCGCGACATCAGCCTTGATCGACCTTTCCGCACACCGCGAATTGACAATTCGGTGTATGGTGCGCGGCGATCATTCAAGACTCCTCAATGCATTGAGCGCATCTGCGAGCATAAGTCTGCGCAATTGTGACAGTCATTGCGCGAAAGCGATAGGCCGAGCGTCCACTGCCCGCTAGCGTCTGTGACCACCAACACACCGACGCTGGGAGGACTACGTGGCGGCAGACGGCTCGCTGATGGCGACCCTCGGGAGCGACGAACTCATCGACGAGTCCCCCGGAGACGACCTGATCGCCCGGCTGGACGATCCCAAGATCGCGTCATCGATTTCGCTGATCCTCGACCACGCGGACCTCCTGGCAACGATCATCGTCGGCCTCGACGGGATGATGCGGCGCGCCGACGTCATCGGCGACAGTCTCGCCTCGAGCATCGCCGAGATCCGCGATGTCGCGTCGAACGGTGCGCAACGCGAATGGCCGAGCGTCGATGTCGCATCTGTCGGCGAGACAATCACCCGCTTGTCAGCGGCTGCCGCCGACGCGATGCCGGCGATCGAAAGACTGTTGCACTCACCGCTGACCGACGTCGGAACAGCCGATGTACTAGCAGATCTCGGCGAAGCGCTTCGAGACGGGCGACAAGCCGCGGCGGCTGACCCACGCGGACCCAAGGGCATTTTCGCGTTGATGCGAGTGACCAAAGACCCTGACGTATCTCGCGGTTTGGGTTTCATGATCCACATCGCGCGAGCGTTCGGACAACGGCTTGCCGTACCAGCAGCGCCGGCCAACGGCGGCAACGGCAGGCACGCCGCGACGTAGCCATCAACACAGCCCACCCCTCACACAGCCCACCGCCTGCTCAGCCCGCAGGCAAAGAGAGGAGATTTCATGGCATCCGTGCTCTGGTTTCAAGGAGGCGCGTGCAGCGGGAACACAATGTCGTTCCTCAACGCTGAGGAACCGAATGTCGTCGACCTGATCGTCGACTTCGGACTCGACCTGTTGTGGCATCCGTCGCTCGGGCTGGAGCTCGGCGACAACGCCCAAAAGGTGTTCTGGGACTGCGCGCGTGGTGAACGGCCACTGGACATCTTCGTGTTCGAAGGCAGTGTCATCGAGGCTCCGAACGGAACCGGCCGGATGGACATGTTCGCTGACCGTCCGATGAAGGACTGGGTAGACGATCTTTGTGCAGCCGCCCAGATCGTCGTCGCGATCGGCGACTGTGCCTGCTGGGGCGGCATTCCGGCGACTGAGCCGAATCCGTCGGCGTCGACCGGACTTCAATTCCACAAACGGCGCAAGGGCGGCTACCTTGGACCGGACTTCCGGTCCAAGATGGGCCTGCCGGTGATCAATATCCCGGGCTGCCCCGCGCACCCGGACTGGATCACGCAGATCATCGTCGCGCTGGCCACCGGTCGCGCCGGCGATATAACCCTGGACGAATTGCACCGTCCCGAAACCTTCTTCAAGACTTTCACGCAAACCGGATGCACACGCGTGCAGTTCTTCGAATACAAGCAGTCGACGATGTCCTTTGGCGAGGGCACCCGAACCGGTTGTCTTTTCTACGAATTCGGATGCCGAGGTCCGATGACACATTCGCCGTGCAACCGGATCCTGTGGAACCGCCAGTCGTCGAAAACCAGGGCAGGCATGCCGTGTCTTGGCTGTACCGAGCCCGAGTTCCCGCACTTCGACCTGGCCCCGGGCACAGTGTTCAAGACACAAAAGGTCAGCGGAATGATCCCCAAGGAAGTTCCCGAAGGCAGCGACCACCTCACCTATATGGCGCACGCAGCAGCAGCAAGGATCGCCGCGCCGCAGTGGTCCAAAGAAGACATGTTCGTCGTCTGATTCCCTCAACAAACTTCTGACAGCCCAGCCCCAAAAGTCTTGAAAGGACTCACCGCATGACCGCGTTGGACCTGTTCGTCAGTCCCCTCGGACGAGTCGAGGGCGACCTCGACGTGCGCGTAACCATCGACGACGGGGTAGTCACCTCGGCGTGGACGGAAGCGGCCATGTTCCGCGGCTTCGAAATCATTCTGCGCGGCAAGGATCCGCAGGCCGGCTTGGTGGTGACACCACGAATCTGCGGGATCTGCGGCGGCAGCCACCTCTACAAGTCGGCGTACGCGTTGGACACCGCCTGGCGCACCCACGTGCCCCAGAACGCCACGCTCGTGCGCAACATCTGTCAGGCCGCCGAGACCCTGCAGTCCATTCCGCGATACTTCTACGCGCTGTTTGCGATCGACCTGACGAACAAGAACTACGCCACGTCATCTCTCTACGCCGAATCAGTTCGGCGCTTCGCTCCCTACGTCGGTACCAGTTACCAGCCCGGCGTTGTTCTGTCCGCCAAACCCGTTGAGGTATATGCCATTTTCGGTGGCCAATGGCCGCACTCCAGCTTCATGGTGCCAGGGGGCGTGATGTGTGCGCCCACACTGTCCGACGTCACGAGGTCGATTGCGATCCTCGAACACTGGAAGGACAACTGGCTGGAGAAGCAGTGGCTCGGCTGCTCGGTGGATCGGTGGCTGGCCAACAAAACCTGGGAAGACGTTCTCGAGTGGGTCGATGAAAATGAAGAGCAGCACAACAGCGACTGCGGCTTCTTCATCCGCTTCTGCCTCGACGTCGGGCTGGACAAGTACGGCGCCGGTGTCGGGAACTACATCGCCACCGGAACGTACTTCGACCCGTCGCTGTACGAGAACCCCACGATCGAGGGCCGCAACGCGGCGCTGATCGGGCGGTCTGGGATCTACGCGGGCGGAAGCTGGTCCGAGTTCGACCAGGCGCGGGTGCGCGAGGATGTCACGCACTCGTTCTACGAAGGCACCGGAGCGTTGCACCCGTTCGAGGGGGAGACGATTCCGGTCGATCCAGAAGAAGGACGCAAACAGGGCAAGTACAGCTGGGCGAAGTCCCCGCGCTACGACGTTCCCGGCCACGGGCACATCCCACTCGAGGCTGGTCCGCTGGCGCGGCGAATGGCCGCGGGTGGCCCGGACGCTGCACCGCACCAGGACAACGACCCGCTGTTCGTGGATCTGTACAACAAGATTGGCCCGAGCGTGTTCGTTCGGCAGCTCGCACGGATGCACGAGGCGCCCAAGTACTACAAGTGGACGCTGGACTGGCTCAACCAACTCGACCTCAAGGAAAGCTTCTACACCAAGCCGACGGAGCATGCCGAGGGCATGGGATTCGGTTCGACGGAAGCAGCACGCGGTTCGCTGTCTGACTGGATTGTCATCGAGGACAACAAGATCAAGAACTATCAGGTGGTGACTCCGACGGCGTGGAACATCGGTCCACGAGATGGTGACCAGGTCCTCGGTCCGATCGAAGCGGCCTTGGTGGGATCGCCGATCGTCGACCCTGAGGATCCGGTGGAGTTGGGCCACGTAGCCCGCAGCTTTGATTCCTGCCTGGTGTGCACGGTGCACGCGTACGACGGAAAGTCAGGGCGCGAACTGTCCAAGTTCGTCATCAACGGAATGGTGTGATTCTGACGTCGAATACCTCCGACTCCGCACAGCCCGGTAGCGCCGACATCAACCTCGACCCACCGGGTTGTGCGGTCATGGTCGTCGGATGCGGGAACCTGCTGCGCGGCGATGACGGTGTGGGTCCAATTCTGGTGCGGCACCTGTGGGAACGCGGTGTACCCGACGGACTGCGACTGGTCGACGGTGGTACGGCCGGGATGGATGTGGCCTTCCAGATGCGCGGCGCCGAGCGTGTTGTGATCGTCGACGCATCGGCTACCGGGGCGACGCCGGGCACGACGTATCGGGTGCCAGGAGCCGAATTGGCCCAGTTGCCTCCGATGGAAGGCGTACACACCCACTCGTTCCGATGGGACCACGCGATCGCGCTCGCGCGCTGGGCGCTGGGCGACGATTGTCCTTCCGACATCACCGTCTTCCTCATCGAGGCGGCCAACGTCGCGATGGGCGCCGATCTCTCACCTGAAGTGACGTCGGCGATGGAGAAGGTCATCGACATCATCGAGTCCGACTACATTGCCGCGCTGCGTCCGCAGAAACCGCACCTTCCCGAGGAGCTCAGAGTGGAGTTCACCGAAGATGGTTACCTGCGGCTCACCGCCGCGCTTGCCGCGGCACACTTTCCCGCCCACGTCACCGTCGGCTCGGTCCGCGATGGTCAGCTGTGGCTGCTGCCCCTTCGCGGTCCCCGCAACGGTGGACTGTTGCTCAAGCAGCGCAATGCGGCGGGCGACCGTGCGCTCCTCGTTCGCGAGCTGCTCGATGACGCGATTCCGATCGGTTCACGTCAAGCGGTCTGGGATGATGCCCAGGGAGCTCTGCGAATCCCGTTGGAGCAGTTGAAGTGACGATGGTGGCAGAGCGACCCGACACCAGCCCGCAGTCCAGCGATGACGCGGCAGACGACGGCGAGATCACGGGCCGTCGGACCCGCCCACGCGCAGGAAGTTCGGCCGATGAGGCGTTCAGTGTGGAAACGGTCGTCACCGAGGAACGCGGTCGATGGGTCGTCGACATCATCGTGGTCTTCGCCGATGGCGTCGTCCGCAAACGCATCGATTCCCACCCGACGAAGGCACGTGCCGAGCTGTCGGCCCGCATGATCAAGCGGGCCGCAGAACGCGACATCAGAGGACCACGCAATGGATGAAGGCGTCATTACGTCCACGACTCTTGTGGATCAAGGCCGTTCCGGGAAACAATCCGCGATCCCCCGACCTCAGCCACTCGGACTGTTCCCGCTGCCGTTGGGCTTCATGCTGTTGCCAGGCGGCGACGACGCCGACGCCGTGCGAGAGGACATGCTTTCCGGCCGTCTCCCCATGAGCTGGCCGCCAAGCCTGCGAGCACACGAGCTCGTAGCGGCGGGCGACCGAGACGGCGCTATCGCGCACTTGCGGAACGCCTCCGATCCCGTCGCGACTTACAACCGCTTCGTCCTCGACCCCGACGGTGTCGACATCGACGATCTGCGACCGATGTTGGGTGTCTTCTCAGTCCTTGCAGACGTCGTGCTGTTCGCTCTGGGTCGCACAGACAACCCACCGCAAATGTCGGAAGTCGACGGCGAAATCGCTGCGGTGGTGATGTCAGCCATCGCCAGTCACATGATGACAGAAGGCGATGAGCACACCGCGGTCGAGTTGTTGGACCGCGCCGCTGCGGCCGCGGCACCCGTGTCCAACCCGCTGGCAGGAACACTGCTTGGCGCGGCAGGCGCAATGTGTCGCGACATCGACGACGCGGGCGCCGTATCACGACTGAACACGGCGCTGTCCCACCTGGAGGATGCCGACGGCCTTCGGGTCGCGCGCGCCGAGATCCACCTGTGCCTGGCCGGGGTGCTTCACGAACAGGCCGAGCAACATCCCCAGATGTTGGCAACCGCGATTCCGCACTACCATTCGGCCCTCCAGCTCGTCAGGCGGGAGGATGCGCCGATGCTCTGGGCGAGCGCACACGCAGGACTTGCCACCGCATACCTGACCATGCCGATGGTCGAGGCCTCCAGCCAGCTGCGGTTAGGCGTCGCAGCCCAGTCGCTGCGCTCGGCGCTGACCGTATACACCCGCGATGAGCATCCACGTGAATGGGCAAGTGTCCAGCTCAACCTGGCCAACTCGCTGGTGTACACGCCCTCCCGTCATCAGCGGGAGAATCTGGTGGAAGCCGCCGAAATCTATGAAGCGGTCCTGCAGACCCGTGACCGCGCGTCGGATCCCCTCGGCCGAGCCAGGGTGCTGGCCAACCAAGGCAACGTATTGGCGCACTTGGCTGCATTCGACGACGCCAAAGCCAAGCTGTACGAGGCGCGATTCCTGTTCGAAGAGCTCGGCGACAACGATTCGGTGCGGATGGTGCGCGGAGTGCTCGACGAGATCGCCCGCCAACGGGTGCTTTCCGTCAGTGACGAAACGGAGCACTGACGATGACGACCACCGTCCCGGGTATTTCACACGGCGCCTCCGCCGAAGACGCCCCGAGCGAGCCGAGCTTTGAGGAACTCGCACGACGGGTCGACGACGCAGTCGCGGCGCTGGACACCCTCGATCCCTCTGCACGAGCCGTCGCCGAGGAACTCAAGTCGGCGATCGAAGCGATCCATCGCGCGGGACTCGTGACGATAGTTCGCCGAATGCGGGCCGACGACGCCGCACGGCCGGTTCTCTTCGATCTGGTCGACGATTCGGTCGTGCACCTGTTGCTCTCGCTGCACGAGATCGTGCGACCCGACCCGATGACGCTGGCGAACAGGGCGCTGGAAGCGGTGCGGCCCCAACTGCAGGGCCACGGTGGCGATGTCACATTGGTACGCCTTGACGAGGGAATCGCATTCGTGCGGTTGCAGGGCGCGTGCAACGGCTGCTCGATGTCATCGGTGACACTGCGCAATCTGGTGGAACAGGCCCTCGTCGAGAATGTTCCATCGATCACCGGTGTGGAAGTCGTTCCCAACGAGCCTGAACCGACACTGATTTCGCCGGACTCGCTGTTCACCGCGCGTCCCTCGACCGAGGAAGGTTGGGCGGACGGTGGGCACGCTGACGACGTGCCAGACGGTGAGATCAAAGTCGTCGAGGTGGCGTCGGCCAGTTCGGCACGGCAGGTATCTGTTCTGCTGATCAACCTGGATCATCGCCTGACGGCGTATGTCAACGAATGCGCTCACGAGGCCCTGCCGTTGGACAACGCGGTGATCGACACCAGCAATGGCACGCTGACCTGCCCGTGGCACGGGTTCTGCTACGACGCGGCTTCCGGCGAATGCTTGACCGCACCCGCCGCGCAACTCGAGCAGCTGCCGCTGCGCATCGACGACGGTCGCATCATGATCCGGGTGGGCACATGACCAGCTTGACCGTACGCACCAGCGTGCTTCCGCGGGCACCACGCGCCGTCAGCGACGGCGTCAACCGCGCCTGCGGTTGGTCGCCCGACGTGTGGCTCGGTGCGCCCGCGCCGGGCGGCTTGGCGCTACCGCCCGCAAATCCGACTCTGGCTTGGATGTATTCGCCTCGCGGCGTGTTCTTCGACGATCGCACTCTGGTCGTGGCCGATTCGGGAAATCACCGAGTCCTCATCTGGCACGACCTCCCGACGCGCGACGAACAACCTGCGGATGTCGTCCTGGGTCAACCCGACGGTGTAACGGAGGGCCGCGGTGCCGGGGGGCGCGGCCCGGAGAACGGCATGAACCTACCGACGGGCGTGCTCATCCACGACGGGCGGCTCATCGTCGCCGATGCATGGCACCACCGCATCCTCGTGTGGAACACTGTGCCGCAAAAGGATTCGGTTCCACCTGACGTCATTCTCGGTCAGCCGGATGCGTCGAGCGTGGAACCCAATATGGGCAGGGCGGTATCAGCATCGACGCTGTACTGGCCTTTTGGGATCGCGGTTGTCGGGCAGACGTTCTGGGTTGCCGATACCGGTAACCGACGGGTGGTCGGGTGGAAGGGTGGCCTGCCCGAGGTGACCAGACCCGCCGACGTCGTACTCGGCCAACCCGACGAGTCGACCCGCGAGGAAAACCGCGGGGAGCAAGTCGGACCCGCAAGCTTCCGGTGGCCGCATTCGATCACTGGTCACGACGATCTGCTGTTGATCGCCGATGCCGGCGATCACCGCGTCCTCGGCTGGTCACCGCTGCCTTCGATGGACACGCCAGCCGATGCACTTCTCGGCCAACCCGACTTCGATACCGCTCGCGAGTGGCCGTATGGACCTCAGTGTGGCAACCGGTTTCGGTTTCCATACTCCGCGAGTGTGGATGGCGGCCGCCTGGCGGTTGCCGATACCGCCAACAATCGAATCCTGTTCTGGGACGACGTGCCATCCGACGGAAGGGCGGCCGACGGTGTGCTGGCGCAGTCCACCTTCGAGGCCAATGGTGAAAACCGTTGGGACGCAGTAACACGTGACTCTCTGTGCTGGCCGTACAGCGTCTGGTTGCACGGAAATCGCATGGCCGTTGCGGATTCGGGCAACAACAGGATAGTGATGTGGCGACGGCAATGACGGCGTCACCCATATCGGATTCCATTGTCGCGAAGCGACGTCGGTTCACAGTGACGGGTGTCGTTCAGGGAGTTGGTTTCCGCCCTTTCGTGCATCGGGTGGCGGTCGAGTTGGGCTTGTCGGGGTTCGTCGGCAACGACACGGCGGCGGTCTTCATCGAAGTTCAGGGCGAGCCGACAGCGCTGGACGAGTTCGGCCGTCGACTCGTCGACGACGCACCGCCGATGGCGATGATCAGCGATGCCTCATTCATCGAACTCGCCAGCGATCTGCGCGACAACGCCGGATTTCACATTGTGCAGAGTCGCACCGCAGATTCCGCGTCCACCCCGATTCCTCCCGATATCGCCGTATGCGACGACTGTCTGGGTGATCTGTTCGACGTCACCGACCGCCGCTATCGGCACCCGTTTGTCACGTGCACCAACTGCGGCCCGCGGTTCACGATCATCCGCCGACTCCCCTACGATCGGCCGGCGACGACCATGGCGGACTTCGCGATGTGCGAGCGGTGCACGGTCGAGTACCACGACCCGGCGAACCGCCGGTTTCACGCCCAACCCATCGCATGCCCCGAGTGCGGCCCGTCGATCAGACTCACCGGGGACGGCATCGAGATAACCGATGACGACGACGTTTTCGCGACCGCACAGAGCGCACTCGCTGACGGCCGAATTCTCGCAATCAAAGGTATCGGCGGGTATCACCTTGCTTGTGCCGTCGACAACGACGCTGCAGTCGCAGAGCTTCGGTCACGAAAGGGGCGTCGCGGCAAGCCTTTCGCACTCCTTGTCCGAGATATGGAAGTCGCGCGACGCTACGCCGAGATCAGCGCCGCCGACGCGGCGGTTCTGTCAGGCCCGGCCCGTCCAGTGGTATTGCTGCGACGACGAGCCGACGCGCCTGTCGCTGAACAGGTCGCACCGGGAAATCCGCTGATCGGCCTGATGCTGCCCTACACCCCGATCCACCACCTGTTGCTGGCGCCTGTCCCCGATAGCCACAGCATTCCGCCGGAAGCGATTGTTTTGACGAGCGCAAACCGGTCGGACGACCCCATCTGCTACAGCGACGACGACGCGGCCAGGCGGCTGGCTTCACTCGCCGATGTGGTGCTGGACCACAACCGGCCCATTCACGTGCCGTGCGACGACTCTGTCGTGCGCGCCCTGTGCGACGGAGATATCGCCGCAGAACTCCCGATTCGCCGCTCGCGCGGTTATGTGCCACTCCCCGTCGATCTCGGCCGGCACAGCCCGCCGGTTCTTGCTGTCGGCGGGGAGCTCAAGAACACGTTCTGCCTTACCGATGGCAGGCGCGCGTACTGCTCTGCCCACATCGGTGACATGGGCTCAGTCGCCGCGTTGAAAGCATTCACACATAGTGTGCGCCAGCTCAGTGAGATGCGTGGACGGCCTGGCCGACTGGCAGCTGATCTGCATCCCCGCTACGCCACCCGAAATTGGGCCGAGCACAACGCCTGCGACCGCTCCCTCGACGTGATCCAGCATCATCACGCCCACGTCGTGTCACTTCTCGCCGAACACGGACTACTGGGCGAGCCCGTCATCGGTATTGCCTTCGACGGCACGGGTTACGGATGTGACGACACCGTGTGGGGTGGCGAGATCCTTCGTCTCGGCCACGACAGTCATCGCTTCACCCGCGTCGGCCACCTCACTTCGGTACCCATGGCCGGCGGAGACGCTGCCGTGCGCAATCCCTGGCGGCTGGCGTTGGCTCAGCTGTGGCACGCGCGAGTGCCCTGGAGCGCCGACATGGCCCCGGTCCAGGCTGCCAGCGCAGCCGAATTGCGATTGCTACGGTCACAATTCGCGACCAACCGTGGGTGTGTGCCGACCACCAGCATGGGCAGGCTCTTCGATGCGGTGGCTTCGATCCTCGACGTGCGCCAGCACATCGACTATGAGGGGCAGGCCGCAATCGAACTCGAGGCGCTGGCTGCATCGGCCGACGACACCGAGCCCACCGCTCCACTGCGTTTCGACGTCGGACCGAACGGAGTGATGGATCCTCGGCCGGTGATCGGACAAATAATCGAGGGCCTGGAGCGAGGAGTTGATCGGGCAGGCCTCGCCCTGGCCTTTCACTGCGCCGTCGCGATGGCGGTCGCCGACGTCGTCAGGCAGGTCGCGGCGGACATCACAACGGTCGGACTTACCGGTGGAGTCTTCCAGAATGTGCTGTTGTTGCGGTCGTGCCGCGAACTTCTCGAGGGAGCGGGTTTCACCGTTCTCACTCACCGCGTCGTCCCCCCGAACGACGGAGGTTTGGCGTTGGGTCAGGCAGCGATCTCCACATTGATGGCGTGCGAGGAATCAGCACCCGGCCACGGACGAAGCGGAAGGACCACAGGATGTGTCTAGGGATTCCCGGGCGAATCACCGAAGTCTGGGACGAGCCAAGCGGAGCACGGTTCGCGCGGATCGCATTCGGCGACGAGGTCAAGACTGCCTGTCTCGCATATCTTCCCGATCTTGCGGTGGGTGACTACACCATCGTGCATGCAGGCTTTGCGCTCACCAGAATCGACGAAGAGTCTGCACACCTGACGCTGGAGACCATGCGCGAATACGGCGTTTTCGGCGACCAAGGAGCGGCCTCATGACGACACCCGTCCATACCGGCATGGCGGCAGAGCTTGCGATGGATCTCGCGCACGCCTCTCTGTCTCTTGCACAGCACTTTTCGGACGGCGCAACGATGTGGTGCATCGCGCCTGCCTTCTCCCCGCACGCCCAGCACATCGCCGTCGAATTCGTCCATCCCGTTGTCGTCGGAAAGCGCGCGCTACCCGCGGTGGCCCTCACGGGGCCCGATCTCGTCGGCCAGACGCGGATGTCCACACGTGCGGGCGACGTGGTCATCGCGTGTTCGGCCGCCGACGATCCCGACGTCCTGGCGGTGATGCGCCGTGCTGACGCGTGGGGAGTCACCTCCATCTGGATCGGCAACGGTGAACGGCCGCCCATCGGCGCTGCGGACCACGTGCTGTGGCTCGATGACCCCGATCCGATGTTGGCGACGACCGGCGAGTTCGTCTTGATGTATCACCTGCTGTGGGAACTCACCCATGTGTGCTTCGAACATCCCGGCCTGCTGACCGCCACGCCCGCTGTATGCACCGAAGACGTCTGTATCACGTGCAGTGATGAAGGCCGTCCCGCGGAGGTGCTCGCCACCGGCTCCGACGGAACCGCCTGCGTGCGCACCGCACAAGGCAAGGAGGACGTGGTGACCGTGCTCGCAGGCGCACTGTTTCCCGGTGACCTCGTCCTGATTCATGCGGGGATGGTCATCAGCAAGCTGAAGGAGGGCTGACATTGGCTGGCCAACCACGTCTCGATGAACCGACGAACTTCCTCTACCCGTTCATCGATGCGGACGAAAAAGACGCAGCCGCCCTGCTCGCGGATCTGGCGGCCTCCGCGTCTGCGAAGGCGGCCGAGAGCGCGGCCCTTCGCCGATCCACCGTGGAATCATGCTCAGGTCTCATCAACACCGCGGCGGAAGAGATGGCGCGCCGATTCGCCGCCGGTGGCCGATTGTTCACCTTCGGTAACGGCGGAAGCTCCACCGACGCAGCCACTTTGGCGGCACTGTTCGCCCGGCCGCCGGTTGGAGAACCGCTTCCCGCCTGGTCGCTGACTGCCGATCAGGCGGTGCTCACAGCGCTCGGCAACGATGTCGGGTTTGACCTGGTGTTCGCCCGCCAACTGATCGCAAGGGCACAGGCCACCGACATGGCGATCGCGATGTCGACCAGTGGCAGTTCGACCGACCTGCTCCTCGCATTGCGGGAGGCCCACGGCCGGGGCCTCTACACAATCGGATTCACCGGCTACGACGGCGGCGCCTTCGCGGCGAATCCCGATGTGGATGTCTGCTTTGTCGTTCGATCACAGAGCGTGCACCGAATTCAGGAGTCTCAGGCACTGCTCGGCCATCGGCTGTGGTCGGAAGTGCACGCAATGAAGGGTCGGCAATGAGAGACCACGCCACCGAATACCTCGCATCCGGCCCATCGTTCGCCGAGGGCGAGGTGATCGACCGCATCGACACCTTTCGCAGGCGACGACCACGTCTCCGCGACACCGTCGTCACACTCGCTCATGGTGCGGGCGGCAAAGCGTCCGCCGCGCTGGTCGATGGGGTGTTTCTGGACGCTTTTCGTAATCCGCACCTCGACCAACTCGGTGACGGCGCAGTTGTCGCACTGCCTGGTGGGGAGCGGCTGGCGATTTCCACCGACTCCTTTGTGGTGCAACCGCTTCGCTTCCCCGGCGGATCGATCGGTCACCTTGCGGTGCACGGAACACTCAACGACCTCGCCATGACAGGAGCAGTGCCGTCCTGGCTCTCAGCGGCATTCGTGATCGAAGAGGGCTTTCCGATAGACGAACTGCGCGCGATCGTCGCCGATATGGCAGAGGCCGCGCTGGCCGCAGGGGTGCAGATCATCACGGGCGACACCAAAGTCGTGCCCCGAGGTGCCGCCGACGGCCTGTTCATCACCACCGCGGGCGTCGGCGTCATTCCGCTCGGCCGTGAGTTGACCCCTCACAGCGTCCTGCCCGGTGACAAGATTCTGTCGTCCGGCACGATCGGCGACCACGGCATGGCCGTCATGCTCGCCAGGGGTGACCTCGCAATCGAGGCCGACATCCGTTCTGACACCGCCGCTGTGAGCGAATTGGTGGAGCAGATGCTCGCGGCGGCGCCGTCCACCCGGTGGTTGCGCGACCCTACCCGCGGCGGAGTGGGAACGGTGTGCAACGAGCTTGCGCAGTCGAGCGGGCTCGCGGTGATTCTCGAGGAGGATCACCTACCGGTGCGTCCCGAAGTCGCAGGTGCCTGCGAAATGCTGGGGATAGACCCCCTTTACGTTGCCAACGAAGGCAAATTCCTCGCCGTCGTCGCCCCGGGTGAAGCCGACGCCGCGATCGACGCACTTCACTCCCATCCGGCCGGGTCGGACGCCGCCGAAATCGGGGTCATCGCAGAGGAACCGGGGGCCACCGTCGTCGTCCGAACAGGATTCGGCGGCACGCGGATCCTGGACATGCTGGTCGGCGACCCGTTGCCACGGATCTGTTGAGAGAGGACGCCGTATGTGCCTGGGAATACCCGGACGGATCGTCGAGATCACCGACATCGCCAACTGCCTTGCCAAAGTCGATGTCAACGGAGTCCGTCGCATCATCAGCGTGCGACTCCTGGAGAACGACATGCCCGAACCGGAAGACTGGGTTCTGGTCCATGTCGGTTTCGCCATGGCCAAGATCGACGAGACCGAGGCGCTGCTGACCCTGGCCGCCGTCAAGAAGCTGGGCGAGGCGTACACCGACGAGATCGAGGCGTTCGACTCGTCGTCGATCATCTGAGCAGGAGGCAAACATGCGTTTCGTAGACGAGTTCCGTGACCCCGCCGCGGCACGAAAGCTGTTGGGCGCCATAGATGCTCTGGCCTCCGAAGGAGCGGAGGACGAGCACTTCAAGTTCATGGAAGTGTGCGGCGGACACACCCATACGATCTACCGACACGGCATCGAACACCTTCTGCCGCAGAATGTAGAACTGGTGCACGGCCCGGGGTGTCCTGTCTGTGTAATCCCGATGGGCCGCGTCGACGACGCGATCTGGCTTGCCCACCAACCGGAGGTGATCTTCACGTGTTTCGGCGACATGATGCGTGTGCCTGGTTCGGACGGCAGCCTGCTTGATGCAAAGGCCCGCGGCGCGGATGTGAGGTTCGTCTATTCGCCTCTCGACGCACTCAAGCTGGCGATCGACAACCCCGACAAGCAAGTCGTGTTCTTCGCGATCGGCTTCGAAACCACCGCACCGTCAACGGCCGTCACCCTCGTGCGCGCACGGGACCTCGGAGTCAAGAACTTCTCGGTGTACTGCAACCACGTGACGATCGTGCCCCCGATCAAGGCGATCCTGGAGTCTCCGGACCTACGGTTGTCCGGATTCCTCGGCCCGGGCCACGTCTCAACGGTCGTCGGTAACAGACCCTATCGGTTCGTACCCGACGTCTACGGAAAGCCGTTAGTTGTAGCCGGCTTTGAGCCGCTCGACATTCTGGTGTCGATCGCGATGCTGCTTCGGCAGATCCGCGAAGGGCGCTGCGAGGTCGAGAACCAGTACTCGCGAGTCGTCAATGACGAAGGCAACCCCGCAGCGCTGGCACTGATGGCCGAGGTGTTCGCGCTGCGCCCCCACTTCGAGTGGCGGGGCCTGGGATTCATCTCCCAGAGCGCACTCAAGCTTCGCGACGACCTCGCGGGCTTCGATGCCGAACAGCGATTCGCGCTACCAGGAGTGCGGGTTGCCGATCCGAAAGCGTGCCAGTGTGGCGAAGTGCTCAAAGGCGTCCTCAAACCCTGGGAGTGCAAGGTTTTCGGCACCGCGTGCACGCCCGAGACACCGATCGGAACCTGCATGGTCTCCCCCGAGGGCGCCTGCGCGGCGTACTACAACTTCGGCAGATTGCACCGTGACGCCGCGACCCTGATCGGGCAGGGCGCACGAGTATGACTACGCCGAACATCAATGGTGCCTGCGGCGCCTTGATGTTCGCGCGCTATGCCTACGCTCCGAATCAGCTCGGCTATTGCGGGCCTCGCGACTCCCGGCTCCTGTCAGGTACCCGAGGCGAGATCGAAACAGCGGCACGACAGTTCACCGGCGCTTGGCCATATCTCGAGGTCCTTTCACAGCTAACAGGTATCGCCGACCCACTCGATCATCGCCTGGTCGACGCCTACTGGTTGGGCGGCGGCGTTGGCGACCAGGTGAACCCACAGGAATTCACCACTGAGCTCCTGCGGATCATCGCACCGCAGGCAGGCCACTATTGGCACCATCTCACCGCAGACCTCGCCGACGACGCGGCCCCCGACCATTGCTTTCACGTATTCGCCGTCTACCCGTGGTCGCGATTGCTCGGGAAGGTCGGAGGGGACGAGCATCCACTGAATATCCTGGATAATTGCCGAATTTCCTGGGGCACTGTCGTGTCAACTGATGGCGCAACGGCAGTGGTCGCCTCGCAGCGCCTGCAGTGGAGCGGCGCAGCGCTGTCGTTGTCCTCACCTGAAGAGCTCAGCGTGAAAGTCTCGACCGACGCAAGAATCGACATCGCGGTGGAACCAGGCGATCTCGTCGCCCTGCATTGGGGACAGGTGTGTGACAGGCTCACTCCGGAGCAGCTGGCGCGGCTGAAGGATTGCACGACACGCCAATTGCATTCCACCACCCGCCAACTGAGTGCGAGTGCACCGTGAGACCGCGAATCATTCAGTCCGACGGTCAGATCGGCTTCTATTGGGCGTCCCCGGGAGGTGTGCCGACCACTCTCGCGGACCTCGTCGTCGACGATGAAGAGCCCGACCGGCTGGTGGCAACCCATCTCGAGGCATTGGACGATGCCCTGATCATCGCCGCCGCACGATTCGGAGAGCTTCTCGGCGGCGGACGGCTGCCCGACCCCGAGGAGAGAAACGACCTGGTGGAGTTGCACCGGTGTCTGGACCGACTGGTGCGTGACTACGCCCTCGCGACGGAGAGTGCGGGAGTCGTACCAGATTTACGGGCAGGCAAAATCATCGGCACCGCCACCCTGTTCTCCATATGCGCACGGTTTCCGGTCGGTTTGCTCGGTTCGGCACCGTTCGACGGCGAGCTGGATGAGCCGTCTCACGGTGTAATCGGCGGATTCGGGCAGATGACGCCGGTGGACCCGGACAAACCATGGAAGGGCGGCCGCTGGGTTCTCAAATCCGTCTCCGGAGAGCGATTTCCGTTGACGCTGTCGACGATGCTGTTCGACAGCTCGGGCGTCAACAAGGATGCTGCACGGCGCGAACATCGGGAGGTTATCGAGGCGTGTGTGGACGGCGCCACTGCCGAGGATGCCGATCCGTTCATCGTGGCGTCGGCGCTGGACTGGCTGCTCTACGACTGGTTGATGGCGCACCGAGAGGATCCGGACAGCGCTGCGATTCAGATCCCACGGGGAAACGACTCCGATGCTGCGATGATCGTGCGGGCCGCGTGCGCATCGGTCTGCACGCGTGCCAAGTTCGATCCTGGCCTCCTGTCGCCTCTGCCTTGCGACTGAATCACGCGTCGAGCAGATTGCAGTCCGCGAGAGCCCGATGTGACTGCGCGTCTGTCGCGACGATTGGTCGTCTTCGACCTTCGGCGCTGTCCCGCCACATCGCGTGTGCGACCGCGCGCACAACCGAAAGTCCTTCCTGGCCTTGTCCGTTTACCGCGCGCAGTGTCACGGCGTCATCATCGACCTCGACGTGCCAACCTGGTTGCGGACCGATCCGCAACGACTCCGCGCTCATTGCAAGCCCACCTATGTCGCCCGCAAGGTATGTGGGGCGGAATTCGGGTCCGGCGAAAATGACATCGGCGGCGGTACTGACTCCGCTCAGCACCAACAAGCTGGGAAGCCCGACCGCCACCGCACCGGCAATATCGGTTTCCAGCCGGTCACCGACCACCAGTGGATGCTCGAAGCATGCGCGTTCCAGACCGTGTCGCACCATATCGGGCTGCGGCTTACCCACTACGTGCGGCACCGCTTCTGTGGCAGTGCGCAACGCAGCCACCATCGAACCGTTTCCCGGCACCAATCCGCGTTCGGTCGGGAATGTCGCATCAGCGTTGCACGCTATCCAGCGCGCCCCCTCCCGGATCGCAAGGGCGGCCTCGGCAAGTAGATTCCAATCGGTCTTCTGGCAGTGGCCCTGAACGACCGCGACGGGCGCGTCCATCTGTGAGCGAACCGGAACCAGCCCGACATTGGCCACCTCGGCCGACAAGGCGTCGCTGCCGATCACCAAGACGTTGGACCCGGGTTCACATTCACCGCGGAGCACGCGCGCGGCCGTTTGGCCACTCGTCACCACGTCGCCCGGATCGATCGCAAAGCCCATCATCCGCATGTGATCTGCGACCTGCGTGGCTGAACGCGACGCATTGTTGGTCAAGAGCACGTGACGCAGCCCGTGTTGTGCGAGGAGTTCGGCAGCGCCATCGATTGCCGTGGCCCCTCGGTACAAAGTCCCATCGAGATCGCAAAGCAGACCGTCGAACTCTCGAGCAAGAGATCCTTCATCGAAAACTCCACTCACAGAACGACTTTAACGCCCTAGCCAGGCCCGCACACAAGGTGAAACTGTGCGTCACCCACTCCGGTGACACAGCGGGGGTAGAAGCCACCCTTGCCGGACGCGGCAGAACATCGCAGAAGAGAGCGCCGGCGCAGCGTCATGAGTACGCCAGACAAGCGATAGCAAACACGATGCCGTAGAGTTCCGGCCGTCAGTGCTGTGTGCGCTCCTGGAGGGGAATTCGGTGGGGAAACCACGCGGTCGTCATCGTGCAAAGCGCACACCGAAAGTCGTGCCGATCACCGGAGCTGCCGGTGTCGCGGCCGCGGCGGGTGCGGCGGCCATCGGACTGACGCCGTCATTGACAGCAAGTCCACAGCTGGTAGCCGAGGGCAACACGGTCTGGTATCTCCGCGGCACCGAGATCGGCGACAACCCGAGCGACGGCGACTACGAGGACTTCATCGGCGAGATGATGACCGGCGCCGAGGTCACCGACCCCGGATCGAAAACGAAGGTCGACTATCCCGCGAGCTTCTTCCCGGTGACGACGGGCTACCTGGACGCGCTCACCTTCGACGCCTCGGTCGGCGAGGGCCTCGACCACCTCGAGGAGTCGGACGTCGAGGACGGCGACGTCATCTTCGGCTTCTCGCAGGGCGCCGTCGTCGCGTCGGAGTACAAACGAAATCATCTCCACGACGACAAGGACCTCACGTACGTGTTGGTCGAGAACCCCGACCGGCCCAACGGCGGCATCCTCGCGCGATTCGACGGATTGTCGATCCCGATCCTCGGCGTCACATTCAACGGCGCCACCCCTGGCGACGAACTCAGCGCGAAGACGGTCGACGTGTCCCGGCAGTACGACGGATGGTCCGACTTCCCCGCGTACCCGCTGAACGTGCTGGCCGACGCCAACGCCGTCCTGGGCATCTACTACCTGCACGGCAAGACGCAGTCCGAGGTCTCCGCCGAGGACCTGCAGCACGCAGAGGACCTTGGCGGGATCTACTACCAGAACGACGAGGCCACCAACACCGAGTACTACTTGATCCCCACCGAGCGTCTGCCACTGTTGATGCCGTTCGACGGGATCGTGCCCGACCCGATCCTCGACGCCGCAGATCCCCCGCTGCGCGTGCTCGTCGAACTCGGTTACAAGCGGACCGACGACAACGGCGACACGGACTACGGCACTCCCACCACCGCGGGCATCGCGCCAGCGGTCAACCCCGTCACCGTCGCCACCCAACTCGCCGAAGCCACCGTGCAGGGTGTCGACACAGGGCTGTCCGAGACCGGTGCATCAACACCGAACGTGCTGACGGCCAACACCTCTGCGCGCAACCCGTCCCCAGCATCCACTTCTGCGTCACTGACCAACCTGACCGCGCGCACCAGCATCACATCAGGCATGTCAGCACCAGAGGTGAAGCTCCCGAATCTCGCGTCGGGTGCACGGAAGCCCGGCGAGACGCCCAAGCCGCTGGCGTCGAAGCCGAAGCCGTTCTCGACAAAAGACATCGCCGACAACGTCAGAAAGGCGATGGGCGTCAGCAAGGACGCACCGAAGGCCGCGTCCGGCGGCGACAGCTGACGATGTTCGTCAGCGTCGCAGTCGGGTCCTGAGCGCCTGTACCGCCTCCGGCACCAGCACGGCGCCGACGCTCGCACAGACGATGCCTACGCAGACGAGGGCCGCTCGGTCCGATGCGAAGCCCCACGCGACGATGCCAGCACCCGCCACGCAGAACGCGGCGACCAGCAACGGCAGTCGAATCTCGCTGCCGCGGTCGATTTCTCGCCCAGTGGAGTGGCGCGGCTTGCCGGACGGCGGATCCGCAGCGCGGCGGAATCCGTTGACGATGAGGAAAATTCCGAACGCCACGACGAGCCATCCGGCGAACGGCGAGACGGCGCCCCTCCCAGAATCACTCAGCGGCGGGCTCAGTCCGATGACCACGCCACACACCGTCCACACCACCCCCAGCGCGGCCTGCGCTTTCCACGACACGCCTTCGATTATCTAGGCTTGCACGATGACCAGTCGACGATCGATCGTCGCGATCCTTGTCGCGCTCGGGTTTGCCGTCGTCGGCTGCAGCCATGACGCGCCGCCCGCGCAGACCGCGGCCCCCAGCGCGACCCCGACCAGCGTGGCACCGCAGCCGTCGCCCACCGTGGCCCTGCTGGACGACGAAACGGCGCCCGCCGGTGCCCAGCCCCGACTGGCACAGGATCCCGCACAGCTGGCCGACGACCTGGTGGCCGACGAGCAGACGCTCCGCAATGCGGCGACGCCCGAGGCCGGGCTGCGGGAAGCCGCCCGACGCCAGCAGGCCGCCTATCGCGCCATCGGTTACCACCTGGATTGGGATGCGATCACGCGTCCGCGGATCCCGCCCGAGCTTCTGGGTGTCTACGACCTCAACGTCGACGCCCGTCGACAGCTCACTTCGCTGGCGGAGGTTCGTGACACCATTCCGGCGTGGCGCATCATCGCCCCGGCGCCCGCCGACGAATTGATGGCCTACTACCGCGAGGCGGAGGCTGCTTCCGGCGTCGGCTGGAACTATCTTGCTGCGATCAACTTCATCGAGACCCGGCTGGGCAGTGTCGTCGGGCCGAGCAGCGCGGGCGCTCAGGGACCGATGCAGTTTCTGCCGTCGACGTTCGCCGCCTACGGCGACGGAACCGATATCTACGCACCCCGCGACAGCATCATGGCAGCGGGCCGCTACCTCGCCGCCAACAACTTCGCGGGCAACCGTGACAGTGCGATCTACCGCTACAACCACGACTCCCGATACGTTCAGGCCGTCAACGACTACGCGGCGGTGCTGGCCGCCGACCCCGCGGCGTTCACCGGCTACTACCGGTGGGAGGTCTACCTGAAGACGCCCGACGGGGATCTCTTGCTGCCGATCGGTTATGCGTCGGACACCCCGGTCTCTGTCCGGGAGTACTTGGCGACGCACCCGCAATAAACCGTCAGCGTCGCCAAAAATCGAAGCGGTCGCGTCCTGGCCTGAATCCGGCCGCTTCGGCCACATCAACCGCGACGTCGAAATGCTCACCGACCCGGAACGGCGTGTGCGCGTCGCTGCCGAAGGACACCGCGTCGCCGCCCTCGTCCCACCACCACCGCAGTTGGTCAACCGACGCCATCGGGCTGCGGGTGTTGATCTCCAAAGCGCGCCCCGACGAAGCCAATTCGCGAAACACCGCTCGGTACTCCTCTTCGAAGTCGGAGTCGCCGTAGGCGCCGACCCGATCCGTCGGCCAGTATCGCCGCGCGTAGTCGCAGTGCGCCAGCACGTTGAACACCGACGAACCGCCGACCAGGACGAGGAGTTCGGCGAAGTAGCGGCGCATCACCTCGTGCGGGTCGAGTTGTCGGAACAGGGCCCGGCTGATACCGGTCAGGGTGTCGTCGACGACGATCCCATGCAGGCTGCCGAGCACCCGTTCGAAGTCTCCCTCCGACAGCACGGTGGCCACGCTGTTACGGAACAGGTGCGGTTCACCGGCCTCGATTCCGGAGAGGATCCTCAGGTCCGGATACTCGTGACGGCATCGCGCGACGTCGGCCAGGTATCCGTCGACGTCCAACGGCGTCACCCGCGGCCGGTCGGCCACCCGCGCTGGCCGAACGATCGAGTCGTCGAGCCCGTGCGGATCCTCCATGGTCCAGTCGGTGAAGTCGACGTGCTCGGTGAACGCCAGTCCGGGAAGCCCCAATTCGCGGGCTCGCTCACAGGCCAGCTTCATCGACGAACTCGACGCGGTGTCCCACGACCACCGGGTGTGCACATGGTTGTCGACGGGCGCCATCGCCGTCGATGGTGTCACACTCCGGTCTGCGGCTCAGGGTGGCGATTGCCCGCGAAGTGACTGCGTCCGTAGCCGGGCAGTTCTACGATCCAGGTCATGATCCGAGCGGGAATGACGACCTTGGCGGCACTGTCACTGGCCCTGGGAGGTCTCGTCGGTGCTGGCGGCGCCGAAGCGGAGCCCTGGCCGCCCTCACCGTGCGGCTTCTCGATCTCGGCGCCGCAGGTGGTCCAGGTCGACGGGGTCAGCAAGGTGACCGCGACAGTGACGTCGACGGTCTGCGGAATCGCCGCCAGCCCATATCAGAGCGTCGCGTGCGTGGAGATGCTCGGTCAACAGGGCGGCTCCTGCATGCAGGGCACCGACACCGCGCAGGCCTATTTCGAGCCCTACACACCCGGTGCCACCTATCTCTCCAGGGGACGCGGCTGCGGGATCATCGTGCCGACGCTGCCCGCGGACAACTGCCAGATCCTGGGACCCGTCCAGGCCACCCTGTAGGCGGTCACTAGCCTGAAGCGATGTCCGATCGCGTCCTCGTCCAGGTCGACAACCACATCGCGCTCGTCACCGTCAACGATCCCGAGCGGCGCAACGCCGTCACCGCCGAGATCTCGGCGGCGCTGCGCGCGGCCGTCGACGCCGCCGAGACGAACACCGACGTGCACGCGCTCATCGTCACCGGAGCCGGCAAGGCGTTCTGCGCTGGCGCCGACCTCACCGCGCTCGGCGAGGCGACCGAGGACGGGCTGCGGACCATCTACGACGGCTTCCTCGCGGTCGCCAACTGCGCACTGCCGACCATCGCGGCCGTCAACGGCGCCGCCGTCGGCGCCGGGCTCAACCTCGCGCTCGCGGCAGACGTGCGGATCGCCGGACCCGCGGCGCTGTTCGATCCGCGGTTCCAGAAACTCGGCATCCATCCCGGGGGCGGTGCGACGTGGATGCTGCAGCGCGCCGTCGGCGTGCAGGCGGCGCGGGCGTCGCTGCTGTTCGGCATGCGCTTCGACGCCGAGGCGGCGGTGCGCTACGGGCTCGCGCTCGATATCGCCGACGATCCCGTCGCCGCCGCCATTCAGTTGGCCGCCGGGCCCGCGGCCGCGCCCCGCGACGTCGTCCTGGCCACCAAGGCGTCGATGCGGGCGACTGCCAACCCCGGGTCGATCGATTGCGAACAGCACAGCGTCGCGGTCGACACTGAGCTGAAACCGCAAGCGGCGTCGATCCTGTCGCCGGAGTTCTCGCAGCGCCTGGCCGCCGCCAAGCGCAGGTAACTTTTCCCGCGAGCAGACGCAAACGCACCTAATTTGTCGGCGTGTCGCGTGCATTTGCGTCTGCTCGGCAGGAAAGGGTGTCAGCCGTCGAGCAGCGCCAACTCCGGCGACTCGATCAACCGGCGCAGCTCACCGAGAAATGCCGCGACCTGCGCGCCGTCGGTGATGCGGTGGTCGAAGGCACACGTCAACGTCATCGTCGGCCTGGCCACCACTTCACCGTCGACGACGACGGCGCGCGGCTTCATCGAACCCATGCCGAGGATGGCCGCCTCGGGGTAGTTGATGACGGGCACGCCCTCGTCGAGGCCGAGCGCGCCGAAGTTCGACACGGTGAACGTGGATCCCTGCAGTTCAGCCGGTTTGACTGTGCCCGCCCGCGATTCGTCGATGAGCCGGGCCACCGCCGTGGCGAGTTCGCGCGTCGTCATGGCCTGCGCGTCCTTGACGACCGGCACCAGCAGTCCGCGCGGCGCCGCAACACCGACACCGAGATGCACGGCGGAGTGCACGTGGATGTGGGCGCCGCCTGCGGTGTCCACCCACGTCGAGTTGAACATCGGGTGATGAGTCAGCGCGATCGTCAGCAGGCGCAGCGTCAGCACGAACGGCGTGATGGGCGGTCCGTCGTCGCCGATCTCCTCGCGCAGCCGGTCTCGCACCCGCAGCAGCGCGGTGCAGTCGACCTGCACGCTGCCGTGAGCATCAGGAATCATGCTGCGCGAAAGCGTCATCCGCTGTGCCATGGTGGCCTGCACGCCGTGCACTCCGACGTCGTCGGAGACCTGCTCGGCCTTGCCCGCCGCGGCAAGCACATCGTCGCGGGTGACGATTCCGTCCTGGCCCGAGCCGGGTGTCAGCGCGGCCAGGTCGACGTGTAAGTCGGCGGCCAGCTTCCGCACCGGCGGTTTGGCCCGTGGACGGGTGCTGTCGGATTGCGGTACGCGCCTGCTGGTGTCCATCTCGTCGTCGGTGCCGTATCCGACCAGCACCGGCTTACGCTTCGGGCGTTTCTCGGTGGGCACCGCGGAGGCGGGTTCTTCGGTCGCGATCCGCACCAGCACCGCGCCAACCGCCAGCGTTTCGCCTTCTGCCCCACCGAGTTCGACGATGCGACCGGCAAACGGGCTGGGGATCTCCACCTCGGCCTTGTTCGTCTCGACGGTGCACAGCGTCTGGTTGAGCTCGACGTCGTCGCCCACCGCGACGCTCCAACCGGTGATCGTCGCGTCCTCGAGCCCCTCACCGAGGTCTGGCACCAGGAAGTCCCGCGTGGTCGTCATGACCGCATGGCCTTCTCGACACAGTCGAGCAGCCGGTCGACACCCGGCAGCCACAGCTTCTCCAGCCTGGCAGGCGGATAGGGAGTGTCGAAACCGGTGGCGCGCAGCACCGGCGCCTCCAGGTCGTAGAACAGGTCCTCTTGGATCCTCGCCGCCAGTTCGGCGCCGAAGCCCAACGTGCGCGCACCCTCATGGATGACCACCGCCCGGCCCGTCTTGCGCACGGATTCGGCGACGGTGTCGAAATCGAGCGGGTTGAGCGAACGCAGGTCGACGACCTCGAGGCTCCAGCCGTAGTGGTCGGCCGCCAGATCCGCTGCCGCCAGCGCGGTCTGAACGAGACCGCCGTAGCAGAGCACAGTCACATCGCTGCCGAGACGGCGCACCGCGGCGTGGCCGATCGGCAGTCCCGGCTCGCTGGTGTCGACGTCCTCGCGCGACCAGTAACGCCGTTTCGGCTCGAGGAAGACCACCGGGTCCGGGCTGGCGATCGAATGCCGAAGCAGCCAGTAGGCGTCCGACGGTGTGGAAGGGACGACGACCTTCAGCCCCGCGGTGTGCGCCCAGTACGTCTCGGTGGACTCGGAATGGTGCTCCACGGCGCCGATTCCGCCGAACGACGGGATCCGGATGGTGACGGGCATGTCGACGTCGCCGTTCGTCCGCATGCGGTACTTGGCCAGGTGGCTGACGATCTGGTCGAACGCCGGATAGGAGAACCCGTCGAACTGGATTTCCGGCACCGGGACGAAGCCGCGAATCGCGAACCCGACCGCGATGCCGATGATCGCCGATTCTGCCAGCGGTGTATCGAAACACCTTCCGTCGCCGAAGGTTTCGGCGAGTCCCTCGGTGACCCGGAACACTCCGCCGAGCTTGGCGACGTCCTCGCCGAAGACCAGCACGCGGTCGTCGGCCGCCATGGAGTCGTGTAGCGCCCGGTTGATCGCGGCCACCATCGTCAGGTTGGTGGCCGTGCGCACCGGGGTGAACAGCGGCGGCTCATGGGCGTCGTCGCCGTATCCCGCTGGCCGCTCGATGATTTGAGTCATGTCACGCCTCCTTCGCCAACTCGGCCATCAACTGATCACGCTGGGCTTGTAAGTCCGGGGTGATGTCGGCATAGACGGTGTCGAACAGTTCGCCGACGTCCATGTCGGGGGTGTTGATGGTGGCGTCGCGCAGCTCGGCGCACAGCCGCGCCGCGCGGGTCTCGACACGGTGTTCCAGCCGCTCGGTCCACACATCGACGCTCTGCAGGTAGGTGCGGTAGCGAGGAATCGGGTCGAGGGCGGCCCACCGGTCCACCTCGTCCTGCGACCGGTAGCGGGTCGGGTCGTCGGAGGTGGTGTGCGGGCCGAGTCGGTAGGTGACCGCTTCGATCAGCGTCGGGCCGCCACCCCGGCGCGCGCGGTCGGCGGCTTCGGCCATCACCGCGTAGCAGGCAAGCACATCGTTCCCGTCGACACGGATGCCCGGCATGCCGTAGCCGATCGCCCGGTGCGCGATCGACGGCCCGGCCTGCTGGCGGCTCACCGGAACGGAGATCGCCCACTGGTTGTTCTGCACGAAGAACACGCACGGCGCGTTGTACACCGAGGCCAGGTTGAGCGCCTCGTGGGCGTCGCCCTCGCTCGTAGCGCCGTCGCCGAGGTAGGCCACCGTCACCGAGTCTTCGCCGAGACGCTGGGCGGCCATCGCCGCGCCGACCGCGTGCAAACCGTGGGTGCCGATCGGAATCGAGATCGGCGCGACGCACTTATCAGTGAACCCGAGGCCGCCGTGCCAGCGGCCGCGCCAGACCGCGCCCATCTGCGCAGGCGTGATGCCGCGCAGCAGGAACGCGCCGATCTCGCGGTATTGCGGGAACAGCCAGTCAGTCTTGCGCAGACACGCCGCCGACCCGATCTGGGCGGCCTCCTGGCCGCGGCACGACGCGAACAACGCCAGTTCGCCCTGACGTTGCAGGTTGACGAACTCGGTGTCGAGCGCGCGAGTGACGGCCATGAGCTCGTAGAGCCAGGCCAGCGTCTCGGGTGGATGGTCTCGGCGATACCGGGCTTCGGTGGTCGGCGTCCCGTCGGGGGCGACCAGTTGAATCGGCTCCAGTGCGACACGGCCCTCATCGACCGACGTCACGGGTGCCTGAATGGACCCTGCCATACCGCCTCCTAGGGCCACTGACGACGGATCGCGCCGTCAGGCGACTGAGGTGCTCAGTACAGAGGCGGTTGGAGCAAAACCCCTGGTGAGGGGCCGCCGGCTAGGTGCCAGGGTGAGGCGCTAGCTGGACGATGCGCTCTGCCCGCCGCAGCACTGGGGCATCAACCATTATGCCTTCGAATTGGAAGACGCCGCGTTCATGGCGGGCCGCCTCGAGCACGTGTCGCGCCCATTCCACCTGTTCAGCCGTCGGCGCGTAGGCCTCGCGAACCACCGCGACCTGCGTCGGGTGAATCGCGACCTTGGCGTCGAAACCGACCGCGACCGCGTCGTCGGCCTCGGCGCGCAGCCCGTCGAGGTTCTTGATGTCGAGATACACCGAGTCCAGCGCCATCCGCCCGTACGCCTTGGCCGCCAGCAACGTCTGCGAGCGCACGTGTTTGGCGACGTCGCGATAGCTGCCGTCGGGCCACCTGTTGGCGGTGCCGCCGGTGACCGCGAACAGGTCCTCAGCGCCCCACATCAACGCGAAAGCGTTGTCGATGCGGGCCAGTTCGTTGACAACGACCGCACCGAGAGGGGTCTCGATGAGCACGACGACGTCGAGTGGGGCCAGATCCCGGATCTGCTGCGGGTCTTCGGTCTTCGCCAGCATCACGGTGGTGTAGGACGTCTTGCCCAGCGCTTCGAGGTCCAACGCGTGGTCATCGGTCGCGGCCGGATTGACCCGGACGACGGTGCGGTCAGGATCCAGCGGGGTGTCGATGAGCCCGGCGCGGGCCGCCTCGCGATCCTTTGCTGCAACCCCGTCCTCCAGGTCGAGGATCACCACGTCGGCAGCCGCGGCCGCCTTGGCGAAGCGTTCGGGGCGGTCGGCCGGGCAGAACAGCCAGCCCGGTCCGGTCTGCGCGAGCGCCATCAGTTCTCCTCGGCAGGACGCTTGCGCACCATCGTCTTTCGCGATGCGGTCGCGACGATGTCGCCGTGTTGGTTGCGGCCGGTGTGCGCGAAGGTGACGATGCCCTCTCCGGGACGGCTCTTCGATTCGCGCTTCTCGATGACCTCGGTCTCAGCATAGAGGGTGTCGCCGTGGAAGAGCGGCTTCGGGAACGCGACCTCGCCGAAACCGAGGTTGCCGACGATCGTGCCCTGGGTCAGTTGCGCGACGGACAACCCGACGAGGGTCGACAGCGTGAACATCGAATTCACCAGCCGTTGATTGAACGGAGGCAACGCATCCGAAAACGCGGCATCGAGGTGCAGCGCCTGGGTGTTCATCGTCAGCGTGGTGAACAGCACATTGTCGGCTTCGGTGATGGTCCGGCCCGGCCGGTGCTGATACAGCACACCGGTTTCGAACTCCTCATACCACAGCCCTCGTTGTACGACGATTTTCTTGTCGCTCACAGGCCTGCCTCGCGGGCGATCAGCATCAGCTGCACTTCCGTTGTCCCTTCACCGATTTCGAGAATCTTGCTGTCGCGGTAGTGCCGTGCGACGGAGTACTCGTTCATGAAACCGTAGCCGCCGAACACCTGCGTGGCGTCGCGGGCGTTGTCCATCGCGGCCTCGCTGGCGACGAGCTTGGCGATCGCGGCGGCCTTCTTGAACGGCTTGCCCGCCAACATCAGCGCCGCCGCGTCGTAGTAGGCGGTGCGGGCGGCGTGCGCGCGGGCCTCCATCCGCGCGATCTTGAACGAGACGGCCTGATACGTGCCGATCGCCGCGCCGAACGCCTTGCGCTCCTTGGCATACTTGACGCACTCGTCGACACAGCCCTGGGCCGCACCAACCGAGAGCGCCGCGATCGCGATCCGGCCCTCATCGAGGATGCGAAGGAAGTTGGCATACCCGCGGCCGCGCTCACCGAGCAGGTTCTCGGCGGGCACCCGCACGTCGTCAAAGCTCAACGGGTGGGTGTCCGAGGCATTCCAGCCGACCTTGTTGTAGGCGGGTTCGGCGGTGAACCCCTCGATGGGAACCGGCACGAGGATCGACGAGATCTCCTTGCGGCCATCGGATTCACCGGTGACCGCGGTGACCGTCACCAGCTTGGTGATGTCGGTGCCGGAGTTGGTGATGAACTGCTTGCTGCCGTTGATGACCCAGTGGCCGTCGTCCAGGCGGGCCGTCGTCCTGGTCGCGCCGGCGTCGGTTCCGCCGCCTGCCTCGGTGAGGCCGAACGCCCCCAACGCCTTGCCACTTGCCAACAGCGGCAACCACTCCTGCTTCTGGTCCTCGTTGCCGAAGCGGTACACCGGCATGGCGCCCAGCGATACGCCCGCTTCGAGCGTGATCGCGACGCTCTGGTCGACCTTGCCGAGTTCTTCAAGTGCGAGGCACAGCGCGAAGTAGTCGCCGCCCATTCCGCCGTACTCCTCGGGGAACGGGAGGCCGAACAAACCCATATCGGCCATGCCGGACACGACTTCGTACGGGAACGAATGCTCCTCGTCGTGTTTGGCGGCCACGGGTGCGACCACGCTCTGCGCGAAGTCACGCACCGTCTTGGCGAGTTGCTCGTAGTGATCCGGGAGCAATCCGGTGGCGAGGAATTCACTCATGACTGTTCTGCTTCCTGACTTGCTGCTTTTATCCGGGCCAGCGGCTGGCCCACCTTGACCTGGTCGCCGACGGCGACGAGTAGTTCGACCACACCGTCGACGGGCGCGGTCAGGGCATGTTCCATCTTCATCGCCTCGACCGCGACGACGACGGCGCCCGTCTCGACGGATGCACCGTCTTGCACATTGACGGCGACCACGGATCCCGGCATGGGGCTGACGAGTTCGGCGTCGCCGCTGTGTTCGTCATCGGGCCGGACAGGAGCTTCGCGCACCGTCTCCACGACGGCGGTGTGCCCGCCGCCCGCGAGCCAGATCTGGCCGTCCGTCGCCGCGACCAGATAGTCGGTGCGCAGCCCGTCGAGGATCAGCACCAGACGGTTGCCCTCGAGTTCGGCTGCCAGCGTGCGGGGTTCACGGCCTTCGACCACCGCCGTCGCGCTCTGCGGGGTACCGGTCAGGTACACGTGGTCGGTGCGGTCGCCCGCGTGCAGACGAACGGTGGTCGGCGCATGCTCCCCGATCCGCCAACCCGACGGCACCTCCCACAGACTGCCTGCGGGCACCGGCCAACTGCGCAGCCATTTGTAGGCCGCGGCGGCAATCAACTCGTCGTCGCCCGGCTCGGCGGCAACGAAATCCGGTGTCCTGCGGTCCAGCAACCCGGTGTCGAGGCGGCCCCCAACCACGTCGGGATCGGCCAGCAGGAAGCGCAGGAAGTCGATGTTGGTCGGCACACCCAACACCGCAGTGTCGGACAGCGCGCGATCGAGGGCTTGCAGGGCGGCGGGCCGGTCATCGGCGTGCGCGATGACCTTGGCCAACATCGGGTCGTAGTCGCTGCCGACCACCGTGCCCTCCGCGAGGCCGGAGTCGACGCGCACTCCCGGCCCGTGTGGTTCGGCGAGACCGAGCACCCCGCCGCCGGTGGGCAGGAAGCCGTTGGCCGGGTCTTCGGCGTACACCCGCGCCTCGATCGCGTGACCGGTCATCGTGACGTCGTCCTGCGCGATCGGCAGTTTCTCCCCCGCCGCGACGCGCACCTGCAGTTCGACGAGGTCGAGGCCGGTCACCATCTCGGTGACCGGATGCTCCACCTGCAGGCGGGTGTTCATCTCCATGAAGAAGAACTCGTCGGGCCGGTCGGCGGACACGATGAATTCGACGGTCCCCGCACCGGTGTAGTCGACGCTGCGCGCGGTGTCGCACGCGGCCGCGCCGATGCGGGCCCTGGTTTCGGCGTCGAGCAGCGGCGACGGCGCTTCCTCGATGACCTTCTGATGACGGCGTTGCAGGCTGCACTCGCGCTCGCCGAGATGGACGACGTTGCCGTGAGTGTCGGCGAGCACCTGGACCTCGATGTGCCTGGGATTCAACACGAACCGCTCGAGAAACAGCGTGTCGTCGCCGAATGCCGCAGCCGCTTCCCGGCGTGCGCTGATCAGCGCCGCGGGCAACTCGGCCGCGTCATGCACGACCCGCATGCCCTTGCCGCCACCGCCTGCCGACGGCTTCACCAGAACCGGGAACCCGACGTCGGCGGCGCCTGCGATCAGATCGTCGTCGGTGAGGCCGGGTCGCGAGACGCCCGGCACGACCGGCACACCGAACGCCGACACCGCGGCTTTCGCGGCGATCTTGTCCCCCATCGTGCGGATAGCGGCGGCGGGCGGCCCAATGAACACCAGGCCCGCCTTGTCCAGGGCGTCGGCGAATTCGCTGTTCTCGGAAAGGAATCCGTATCCGGGGTGCACGGCCTGTGCGCCGGTGCGGCGCGCCGCGTCGAGGATTGCGTCGATCGACAGGTAGCTCTCGCGCGCCGGGGCGGGTCCGATCCGAACCGCGACATCGGCGGCAGCGACATGGCGTGCCTTCTCGTCGGCGTCGCTGAACACCGCGACCGAGCGGATTCCCATGGCGCGCAACGTCCGGATGACGCGGACGGCGATCTCGCCGCGGTTGGCGACGAGGACGGTGTCGAAGGTCTTCATCCCATCACATCCGGAAGACGCCGTAGGAGACCGGTTCGACGGGCGCTTGGCCGACAACCGAAAGCGCAAGGCCGAGAACCGTTCTGGTGTCAGCAGGATCGATCACACCGTCGTCCCACAGCCGCGCCGTCGAATAGTACGGATTGCCCTGGCTCTCGTACTGCTCACGAATCGGCGCCTTGAACGCTTCCTCCTCTTCGGGCGTCATCTCGCCGCGCACGGTGGCCAGCACCGACGCCGCCTGCTCGCCGCCCATCACCGAGATCCTGGCGTTCGGCCACATCCACAGGAAACGCGGAGAATACGCGCGCCCGCACATCGAGTAGTTGCCCGCGCCGTAGGAGCCACCGATGACGATGGTCAGCTTCGGCACCCGCGCACAAGCCACCGCGGTCACCATCTTGGCGCCGTGCTTGGCGATGCCGCCCGCCTCGTAGTCCCGCCCGACCATGAACCCGGAGATGTTCTGCAGGAAGAGCAACGGCACCATGCGCTTGTCGCACAACTCGATGAAATGCGCGCCCTTCATGGCCGATTCGGAGAACAGCACACCGTTGTTGGCGATGATCCCCACCGGGTGGCCGTGGATGTGGGCGAAGCCGGTGACCAGGGTCGCGCCGTACTCGGCCTTGAACTCGGCGAATTCGCCGCCGTCGACGATCCGCGTGATGACCTCGCGTACGTCGTAGGGCACCCGCGCATCCAGGGGAACGACGTCGTACAACTCGCTCTGGTCGGCGACGGCGTCGACGGTCGGGCGGACCTCCCACGGCGGGTCGAGGCGCGGCCCCAGCGTCGAGACGATGCGTCGCACGATGCGCAGCGCGTCGCGGTCGTCGTTGGCGAGGTGGTCGGTGACCCCGGAGGTCTTCGAGTGCAGGTCGCCGCCGCCGAGTTCCTCCGCGGTGACCACCTCGCCGGTGGCCGCCTTCACCAGCGGCGGACCGCCGAGGAAGATCGTGCCCTGGTTGCGGACGATGACCGCTTCGTCGCTCATCGCGGGCACATAGGCGCCGCCTGCCGTGCACGACCCGAGCACCGCGGCGATCTGCGGGATGCCCTCGGCGCTCATCGTCGCCTGGTTGTAGAAGATCCGGCCGAAATGCTCGCGGTCGGGGAACACCTCATCCTGGCGCGGCAGGAACGCCCCGCCGGAGTCGACGAGATAGATGCACGGCAGCCGGTTCTGCCGGGCGATCTCCTGCGCGCGCAGATGCTTCTTCACCGTGATCGGGTAGTAGGTACCGCCTTTGACGGTGGCGTCGTTGGCCACGATCATGCATTCGCGTCCCGACACCCGTCCGATGCCGACGATCATCCCGGCGCCGGGGCATTCGTCGTCGTACATGCCGTCGGCGGCAAGCGGTGAGATCTCCAGCAGCGGACTGCCCGGATCGAGGAGGTCGTTCACGCGGTCTCTGGGCAGCAGCTTGCCGCGGCTGACATGGCGCTCGCGGGATTTGGCCGATCCGCCGAGCGCGGCGGCGGCCATCTTCTCCCGCAGCTGCGCGACGAGCGCGAGGTGCTGCTCGCGGCTGGACTGGAGCGTCGTTGTCATCGGCACTGCCCGTTCCGGTTGAGTTAATGACGACTAACTCGTAAGATGTTAGTCACGATTAACCGAAATGTCCACAGCGGGGACGGGGGTAGCGCGGTGACTCTTCCGGCTTCTGGGTCCGCGCCCACGCCCGCCGGCACCAGCCGTAGCAGGGCGAAGTCCGACCGCCGCGACAAGCTGATCGCGGCCGCGGAACGGTTGGTGGCCGAGCGCGGCTATCTCGCGGTGCGACTCGAGGACATCGGTGCCGCGGTCGGCATCAGCGGGCCCGCGATCTACCGGCACTTTCCCAACAAGGAAGCGCTGTTGGTCGAACTGCTGGTCGGTATCAGCACCCGACTGCTCGCCGGGGCCAAATCCGTTGTGGCCGAGGCACGAGACGCCGAGGCCGCGCTCGACGGGCTGATCGACTTCCACCTCGACTTCGCGCTCAACGAGTCCGATCTGATCCGTATCCAGGACCGCGATCTCGGTCATCTGCCCGAACCTGCCAAACGTCAGGTCCGTCGGGCACAACGACAGTACGTCGAGATCTGGGTCGACGTCCTTCTCCGACTTGGCCGCGCCGACAACGAAGCCGACGCGCGACTCATGGCGCACGCCGTCTTCGGGTTGTTGAACTCGACGCCGCACAGCGTTCGGCCGAGCACAGCCAAAACGGCCGGCCAAGGAACGGTTCCCGGGTCGCGGGCCATCTTGCGGGAGATGACGATCGCGGCCCTGTCCCTGGCCGGCCGAAATGGCGCGAGGCGTTAGTTACGAGTAGCTAGTACCAGACTTTTCGGCCGCCGACCGCACGTCCGGTCGCGCCGAGAATCCAGAACACCGCGCCGATGACGATCAGCACGACACCGATGTAGGTCAGGATCGAGATCCCGAAAAGAAGTCCGAGTATCAGAAGGATTACTCCGAGGGCGATCATTGCTTTCTCCGTTCCATGATTGAATTGTGTTGGACCCGTTGACTACTGGCTAGGCTCAGGCAGGTCCACGTTGCAATCGGTTACCTTCGGGTTCACTCCCGCGTAGTTCAACGGCCCGGCTACGACCGTCAACGCGATGGTGCCCGCTGTGGCGCAGTTGTTTGTGTCGGTCTTGAAGTAGTCGCGCTGATATGCCGCGACCACGCCGATCAGCAACCAGACCAATACAAGTACGCCGAGAATTCCGCCACCACGCATGCTGGCCTCCTCCTGTAGAGCGCCCGTTTGGCGCAGGAAGGTTTTACCCCGCGGGCAATTTCAGTAAACGCTCAAAACTGATCTTGAGTGGTTCAGGTGTTTGGCGTGCGTGCGAACGACGTCGTGAGCCAGTCACACATCGCCTTGACCAGCACCGCACGGTTCTCTCGTTTGTCGATCTCATGACCGTCGTCTTCGAACAGCAACTGCTCCACGATGCGGCCCAAAGCCCGCAAAGCGTCGTACATCTGCTGCGACTCACTCGGTGGGACGTTGGTGTCGTTGAGCCCGTGCACCAGAAGTAGCGGTGCGACGAGCGCATGCGCGCGCAGCAAAGGCGACAGCTGGTCGAGCAGTTCGCGGTCGCTGACCGGGTGGCCGTATTTCGAATACGCAGCGGCGGCGATCCATGGTTCGGTGTTGCGGTACCAGGTGTTCAAGTCGCTCATGCCGCAGATGCTGATGCCCGCCGCGAACAGCTGGGGGTGAAACGTCAGGGCCGCTTGGGTGAGGTATCCGCCATAGGACCACCCGCAGCAGGCGATCCGGTCGGCCGGCGCCAAGCCGCGCTCGACGAGGAACAGCGCGGCATCGGCGACGTCGTCGATGGCCGCGAAGCGCTTCTCCCGGTCGTCGGCGTGCATGAACGAGCGGCCGAATCCGCCGGACCCGCGGACATTTGGCAGAAAGACGGTGACGCCCGCGTTCAGCAGCGCCGGAAAGAATTCGTTGTAGCCGGGCCTGCCCTGGCCCTCCGGGCCGCCGTGCAGGAACATCATCGCGCCGATGGAGTTGACGCCGTCAGGCGGACGGAACAGCCAGCCGCTGAACGTCAGCCCGTCGCGGGCGGTGATGGTCTCCAGCGTCGGCCTGCCCGACACCGGGCCGCTGCTCGGCTCGCGGTCGATGCGCTCCCATTCCCTTGTTCGGGGATCGACGAGTTCCACCGTGCGTGGTTTGTCGGGGGCCTCGACCGTCATCGCCACCATTGATCCGCCCGCGCTGATACTCAGCTCGCTGGCGACCATGCCGGGCAGCGGGATCGGGTCGTACAGCGTGTTGTCGGCGTATTCGAGTATCTGTAACTCGCTGGCGCCGTTGATGTTCCACAACAACGCCACCGTCGACAGATCGTCGCTGACCACGAATTCGTCGAGCTCGTAGCCGGGCCGCTCGGCGATCACCTGATACGAGACGCCGTCGGGTGTGCTCGTCACTTCGAGGAGGCGGGCATGCTCGGCGCCGTTCTCGCTGCGGATCAACGCGCGCACGTAGCCTTCGGTGCTGTTCGGTCCGTAGACCTTGGCTGGGTGGTACAGCTCGAAGGTCTCGCCCTCCAAACCCGCGCGCAGACGCCGCGGGTGCTGGTCGTCGAGGATGACGCCGGTATCGGTGGTCGAGCCCGGATCGTATGGCAGCAGCGCGATTTCGGTCAGGCCGCGCAACATGATCAGGTCGCGGTAGCCACGCGGTCCTACCCGCACCAGCGCCGCGCCCGCCCATGCGTCCACCAGCCGACCGCCGGAGCGCCGATCGAGGACGGTCGTGGTGCCGTCGGCCGGATTGATGAGGCACGAACTGCCGACGCCGTCGTCGCCGGTGAGGATGGCGGCGACTTGCGTACCGTCCCAACTGATCAGCTCGGCGGTGCCCTCGGGCGAGCCGGCGGGCCAAGTGTCGATCCGCCGGGCCGCCCGGTCGTCGGGATCGGTGGTGACGACCCAGATCTGGCTGCGGCTGCCGCCCTCGGGTGCGACTTCGCACGCCAGCCAGTGCCCGTCGGCGGAGTGGATGACCCGGGTGACCGGGCCCTCGACGGGCAGCTCGACATCGCGTGACGAGCTGGCCCGCCAGCCGCGGAGGAACCGTTGGACCGCTCGGGGGTAGCCGCCGTCGTCGACGAGGTGCGCGAACGCCGTCGCGTCCGGCGACAGCGACGCGCCGTAGTTGGTGCGCACCGTCAGAGGCATCGCTATCAGCTTGCCACGGGTCACCGCTTAAGCGATGTGCTTACCCGCTCGCTGCGAGTTGCCCGCCGCCGCGCAGGTACCCTGCAGCCATGAGGTGGGTATGACCAATACGCCACGAGGCGATGGACCCGATCCGAGTCAACCGTCGGGTCCCAGCTATCCGGGATACGTCGACCCGGCATATGCCGGCCCCTCGCCGTATGGGCCCAACTACCAGGCCCCACAGGCGCCCGATCCGACCCGGCAGCTGCCGCCCTACTCGCCCTATGGCTACGACCCCTACGGCACCGGCCAGTACGCCACCGGCGCCTACGGCCCGCCCTATCCCGGCGGTGAACCGCCGCAGGAACCCCCATCACCCAAGTCACCGCGTTGGCTGTGGGTGGCGGCCGGGCTGGCGGTGCTGCTCGTCGTCGCACTGGTGATCGCCCTGGTGGTGGTCAACAGCTCGAAGCAGGACACCGTTGTGGCGCCGCCACCGATGCCCGAACCGCCGACGGCGACGACGCGGACACCGACGACAACAACGACGCCGCGGCCGCTTCCGCCGATCGTGCCCGTGCCGACGCCGAGCACCACTGCGCCGAGCGAGACGGCGACGCCGGGCGTCACCGAAACGGTCGTCTACGAGGTCACCGGAACAGGCCGCGCGATCAACATCACCTATGTGGACACCGGCAGCCTGCTGCAGACGGAGTTCAACGTGGTGCTGCCGTGGAGCAAGCAGGTCGAACTGCCCAGCCCGGCTGAGAACTCGGCGAGTGTGACGATCATCAACGTGGGTCGGACAGTGTCCTGCACGGTGACCATCAACGGCGTTCAGGTGCAGTCCAACACCGGCAACGGTCTGACGATCTGTACCGCGCGTTAACGCACGGCGACCCGGTGCGGTGCGTGCACCAACGCCATCAACACCATGCCCAGCGCCATCACGAGTATCAGACCGCCGATGCCCGCCTTGACGGTGCCGAACCAGTCGATGAAGACCGAGATCAGAAACGGCGCAAGGAACGACACCGCACGGCCCGTCGTCGTGTAGAGGCCGAACGTCACGCCTTCCTTGCCGTCGGCCGACATGCGCAGCATCAGGGTCCGCGCCGAGGACTGCGTCGGTCCGACGAACAGGCAGAGCGCCAAACCGCAGACCCAGAACGCAAGCGGACCGGACAGCGACCACAGGACCACCGCGATCACCATCAGTGACGCCAGCGAGCCGAGAATGACCCACTTGGATCCGATCCAGTCGTCGATGACGCCGCCGAGGAACGCGCCGAGCGCGGCGACGACGCACGCGCTGACCCCGAACAGCAGCACGTTGGAGTCCGATACCCCGTAGGCGCTGACGCCGAGAACCGCGCCGAAAGTGAAGATTCCGGTCAGCGCGTCCCGGAACACCGCGCTGGCGAACAGGTAGTAGACGATGTTGCGGTCGCGGCGCCATTCACCGGCGATCTCGTGCCACAGCCTGCGATAGGCACCGAGAATGCCGACGTCGTCGCGCGGATCCCCGGGTATGTGCGGTGGCGAGGGTACCGCGATGAAGATGGGAAGAGCGAAGATTGCGAACCAAGCCGCGGCCAGCAGCATGGCGGCTCGCACGTTCTGGCCGCCGGCGGTCGGGATGCCGAGAATCCCCCTGTCGTCTCCGTCACCCGCAATTAAAGCGACATAGACGATGAGCAGCAGAAGAACAGTGCCGAAATAGCCCATGCCGAAACCGATTCCGGAGATACGACCGGAGGTCTGCGGCGTGGACAGTTGCCGAAGCATCGCGTTGTACGGGACGGTCGAGAGCTCCGAGCACGCCGCGGTGCAGCCGAGTAGAAGCAGCCCCAACCACAGGTAGCGGTAGTCGTCGCGGACCAGGCTCATCGACGCGGTCAGCGCCACCACGAAGGCGGTCAGCACCGCGAGCACGGGCCTGCGCCGCCACGGCGCGTCCACCCAGACTCCGGTGGCGGGCGCCAGCAGGGCGACGATGATGCCCGCGACGGCCAAGGCGCGGAACAGCCAACTCTGCGGCGTCGTCCCGCCGGGAAGATCGCTGCCGACGGCGCTCGTGAGGTACACCGAGAAGACGAAGGTGACGACGATCGCGTTCACCCCGGTCGCGCCGACGTCCCACAACCCCCAGGCCAGGACCTGCGACCGCCGCGGCGTTTGGCCCGACGGCCGCGTTTCGCTCACGATCGCCCACGATATAGTCCGGCCCATGCCAGTACCCGCACCCAGCCCGGATGCTCGCGCCGTCGTCACCGGTGCCTCGCAGAACATCGGCGAGGCGCTGGCCATCGAGCTCGCGGCGCGAGGCCATCACCTGATCATCACGGCGCGGCGCGAAGAGGTGCTCACGGCGCTGGCGAACCGCATCAGCGACGAGTACGCAGTGGTGGTCGAGGTGCGGCCGGTCGACCTCGCCGATCCCGGCGAGCGGGGCAAGCTGGCCGACGAGCTGGCGGGCCGCAACATCTCGATCCTGTGCGCCAATGCAGGCACCGCGACCTTCGGGCCGGTGTCGAAGCTGGATCCCGCCGGCGAGAAGGCCCAGGTTCAGCTGAATGTTCTTGGCGTGCACGACCTTGTGCTCGCGGTGTTGCCGGGGATGGTGGAACGCGGCGCGGGCGGAATCCTGATATCCGGTTCGGCAGCGGGCAATTCACCGATCCCGAACAATGCGACGTACGCGGCGACCAAGTCGTTCGTCAACACGTTCAGCGAGTCGCTGCGGGGTGAGCTCAAGAGCGCGGGCGTGCATGTGACGGTGCTGGCGCCGGGGCCGGTACGCGAGACGTTGCCCGCCGAGCACGAGCAGTCGCTGGTGGAGAAGCTGATCCCGGACTTCTTGTGGATCTCCACCGAGTACACCGCGAAGCTCTCGCTGAATGCGTTGGAGCGCAACAAGATGCGGGTGGTGCCGGGGGTAACGTCGAAGGCGATGTCGGTGGCCAGCGGGTATGCGCCCCGCGCGATCGTCAGCCCGATCGTCGGCGCGGTCTACAAAAAGCTCGGCGGCGACTAGTCAACTACCCGCGAAATTGCATTCCGGCAGGCCGTTACTCGCACTTTCGCTGCCCGGATGCAATCTCGCGGTGAGGTTTAACGCCGGCGACGGCCGGTGCCGAAGATGCTGCGGGTGATCTCGCGGCCGATGACGGTGCCCGCTGAACGCATCGCGCTCTTGAACGCCGGGCTGCTCATCATCTTCTCGAGCATGCCGGGCTCGACGGCCTTCTTCGCCGTCGCGGTGCCCTGGGCTTCCGCGGGGGCGGGCGGCACGTACACCGGCGGCGGAAGCGACGGGTCGCCGCCCTCGGCGGGCGCCTCTTCCGGCGGTGGCGCGAGGCGCGCGTTGAGCCGCTCGTAGGCGGAGTCGCCGTCGATGGTCTGGCCGTATTCGGCCTGCAGCGGACTGGCCTGCGCGGCGGCCTTGATCGCGTCGGGGCCGATGGTGTCCATCAGCGAACGCGGGGCCCGCATGCGGGTCCATGCGACCGGTGTCGGCGCGCCCTTCTCCGACAACACCGTGACGATCGCCTCGCCGATGCCCAGCGACGTCAGCGCCGACTCCAGGTCGTACACCTTGGTTTTCGGGTAGGTGCGGACAGTCTTCGACAGCGCCTTCTGGTCGTCGGGGGTGAACGCGCGCAGTGCGTGCTGGATGCGGGCGCCGAGCTGGCTGAGCACGTCGTTGGGCACATCGGTGGGCAGCTGGGTGCAGAAGAACACGCCGACGCCCTTCGACCGGATCAGCTTGACGGTCTGCTCGACCTGCTCGAGGAACGCCTTGGACGCGTCGGTGAACAGCAGATGGGCCTCGTCGAAGAAGAACACCAGCTTGGGCTTGTCGACGTCGCCGACCTCCGGCAGCGTCGTGAAGAGGTCGGCGAGAACCCACATCAAGAACGTCGAGAACATGACCGGCCTGGCGGCCTGATTGCCCAGCTCGAGCAGGCTGATGATGCCGCGGCCCTGCGGGTCGAGGCGCAGCAGGTCCTTCGGCTCCAGCTCGGGTTCGCCAAAGAAGGTGTCGGCACCCTCGGCTTCCAGGTTGACCAGCGCGCGCAGGATGACGCCGGCGGTGGTCGACGACACCGCGCCGAGCGCCTTGAGCTCCGGCTTGCCCTCGTCGCTGGTGAGGAATTGGATGACGGCGCGCAGATCCTTGAGGTCCAGCAGCGACAGACCCTTCTGGTCGGCCCAGTGGAAAATCAGGCCCAGGGTGGACTCCTGAGTGGCGTTGAGCCCCAACACCTTCGACAGCAGGATGGGTCCGAAGCTGGAGATGGTCGCGCGCACCGGCACGCCGATGCCCGATGTGCCCAGCGACAGGAACTCGACGGGGAAGGTCGTCGGTGTCCACTCGTCGCCGGTGTCCGTGGCGCGCTGCTGGGTCTTGTCGTTGGCCTCACCGGGGCGCGACAGGCCGGAGAGGTCGCCTTTGACGTCGGCCATCAGCACCGGAACGCCCGCGGCGGACAGCTGCTCGGCCAGCACCTGCAGGGACTTCGTCTTACCGGTGCCGGTTGCGCCTGCGACGAGGCCGTGGCGGTTGACGGTGGCCAGCGGAATGCGCACCTGGGCGGCGGGGTCTACCGTGCCGTCAACGACGACACTGCCCAGCTCAAGGGCCTGACCTTCGACTGCGTATCCGGCGGCGATCTGCTGGGCGGGGGTGGCTGTCGACTCGGTCGTCATGGATCGAAACATTACTGTGCGGATACCGTCGCGGTGGGTGTGGTCGGGCCCTTGACGTGGGTTGGGCCTACTGTTAATCGCTGTGCGTGACGAACTGGTGTGGATCGACTGCGAGATGACCGGGTTGGACCTCAAATCCGACCGGCTCATCGAGATCGCGGCCCTGGTGACCGATGCCGACCTCAACATCCTCGGCGAAGGAATCGACGTCGTCATCCACGCTCCCGAAGACGCGCTGACCGGGATGATCGACGTCGTCGCGCAGATGCACGACAAGTCCGGGCTGACCGACGAGGTGCGGGCGTCGGCGATCGACCTCGCCGCCGCCGAGCAGATGGTGCTCGACTACATCCGCAGCCACGTCAAACAGGCCAAGACCGCTCCGCTGGCCGGCAACTCGATCGCCACCGACCGCGGCTTCATCGCGCGCGACATGCCCGCGCTCGACGACTTCCTGCATTACCGGATGATCGATGTCAGCTCGATCAAGGAGCTGTGCAGGCGGTGGTATCCGCGGATCTACTTCGGCCAGCCTGAGAAGGGTCTGGCGCATCGCGCGCTGGCCGACATCCATGAGTCGATCCGCGAGCTGAAGTACTACCGGCGCACGGCGTTCGTCGCTCCGCCGGGGCCGTCGACCAGCGATATCGCCGCGATCGCCGCTGAGCTGGGCGTCGGGTCGGCCGACGGCGAGGGAATCGATTCGGCTGCCGAGGGCACGACCGGCTAGTATCGACGGGCCGCATATGCGGCGATGGTGGCTGTAGTTCAGTTGGTAGAGCACCAGGTTGTGATCCTGGCTGTCGCGGGTTCGAGTCCCGTCAGCCACCCCAGCTGAGGACATCGCCCCACCTGCAGTCATGCGGGTGGGGCGATGTCCTTCCGGGGTCCATGCAACGGACCATGTGAAGCGAATCGGATCACACGACTTCACGACCGACCCTACGGTTGAGGCCGCCCATGTGCATGCACCACAAGAGGGCCTCGATGTCTCGTCCACCCGCGACAAGCGAACGCCGCGCAACTCACCCAACACTTGACGGCAAGCGAACCCGAGCTTCCGCTCCGCAGAGAATCGAGTCACCATGTCGTCCTGCCATCGGGGCCTCCTGACGTGTCTGCTGACCGCGGCTTCGGTGCTGATGCTGGCCGACACCCTTGCCGTACGCGCCATCGTCAGCAGCGGAATGCGGTTGACGAGGCGGAGGTCTGGCGATTTGTCGCGCCATGAAGGCCACCGGAATGTCTGCTGATCCCAAGCGTCGGCTTGCTGCATGGATCGGAGCTCACGCCGCGCAACGCGTTCTGCCCCTGGTCTCGGCGCCACCGAGCTTCCGCCTCGCCAGCCGCCGAGTCGCCGAGCCCGAGCGTGTCGAGGTGCCCACCCGACACGGCAATGTCGCGTGCCTGATCTATTCGCCGCATCCAGGTGCCCCGCCGACCCGGAACCGTGTGGATCGTCTTCCAGTCGATCTGCATCTTCACGGCGGCGCGTTCATCGTGCGCCACCCGCGGCACGAGGAGTACATCGCCGAGTACATCACCTCCGAGGTCGGCGCGGTGGTAGTGCTTGCCGATTACGCGACCGCGCCCCAAATCCAGTATCCCGTCGCCGAAGAACAATGTTTCGACGTCGCGTGCTGGATCCGCGCCGAAGCGCGCACGCGCGGCTGGGATGCCGCTCGAATGTCGGTGTCGGGCGCGAGCGCAGGCGCGAAGCTGGCGGTCAACGTATGTCAACAGGCACACCAGAGCAGCGAAATACGGCTGCGCGCAGCCGCGTTGGCGTTCCCCGTCCTCGACCTGTCGCGCGCCGATCGGACCTCGGTCAAGAGACATCCGCGCATATCGCCCCGCATTCAGCGGCTTGCTATCGACGCCTACGTGGTCGACCCGCGCGTCCGTTGTCAACCGTTGGCATCGCCGGTATACGACGCGGACTTGGCCGACGCCATGCCGCCGACACTGATCATCACCGGCGAGCTCGACACGCTGGGCCCCGAAGGTGACCTCCTCGCACACAACCTGGCCGGCCGGGGAGTTGCGGTCACCCACCACCGTCTGCCCTCGATCGACCATGGGTTCACCCGATCTCAGGCCGCCTCGGCGCACGCGGCAATGCGAATGATCGGCGCTCACCTCATCGAGAACCTGACGTAAGCGGCTCGTGAGCGCTTCTGTCGCGAATGCACAACAGGCGTGGACGGTGTTGGCGCATTCATACGAGCGGCACCACATCGTCCAGCCGTACGTTTTCGACATGCCCAAGAATTCATCCCGGTTACGAACCGCGAATCTCACCGACCGAGTCGCGGTGATCACCGGCGCCGGCAGCGGCATCGGCCGCGAGCTGGCGCTGTTATGTGCACGACGCGGCGCCGACCTGGCCCTGTGCGACATCAGCGACAGCGGTCTGGCCGACACCGCCGCGACGGCGCGAACCTTCGGTGGCCGGGTGTTGACCGGGCGCGTCGATGTCTCTGACTCCGAGACGATGTCGAGCTTCGCGCAGGAGACGCTCGACCTCTACGGTGCGGTCGACCTGTTGATCAACAACGCCGGTGTCGGTCTGGTCGGCGGATTCCTCGATACCAGCGTCAAGGATTGGGACTGGTTGGTCAGCATCAATCTGATGGGCGTGGTGCACGGCTGCAACGCCTTCTTGCCGACGATGATCGACGCCGGCCGCGGAGGTCACGTCGTCAATCTGTCGTCGGCAGCGGGTCTGCTGGCCAATCCGCAGTTGACCGCTTACAGCGCAACGAAATTCGCGGTGCTGGGGTTGTCTGAGGCGCTGCGCATGGAGTTGGCCCCGCATCGCATCGGTGTCACTGCCGTATGCCCCGGCGTCATCAACACCGCTATCACACAGAACAGTGCTATCCGCGGCGACGGCGACGCTGAGCAACGGCGCAACCGTCTGACGTCGACATATCAGAAGCGCGGCTACCCGCCAGAGCGTGTCGCACGCAACATTCTTCGTGCGGTTGACAGGGACCGGTCGGTCGCCCCCATCGCGGCCGAGGCCCATCTGATGTATCTGCTCTCGCGCGCCGCCCCGCCGGTGGCCCGCTGGGCGGCCACCCGGCTCGCCGAGCTGACGAAGTGACGAGGTATCAACGATGAAGCTCTACGGACGCAGCGTCTTGGTCACAGGCGCGACCGGCGGCATCGGCCGCGCCATTGCCCACGAAATGGCTTCGCGGGGTTGCCGTCTCACGGTTACGGGTAGGCGGGAACCAGAATTGCGCAGGCTGGCCGGCTTGCTAGGCCCTTCCGCAAGAGCACTGACCGCCGATCTCACCGACGTCGACGAAGTACGCGCCCTAGTCGACCGAGCGGGTGCGGTCGACGTACTCGTCGCCAACGCCGGCGTGGGCGTCCCGGAGGACCTCGGCATGTTGAGTGACGCGCAAATAGAACACGCGGTCCGCGTCAACCTGTTGGCCCCCGCCGTCCTCGCTCGCGCGGCGATGGAGCCGATGCGCAGACGCGGCCGCGGCCACATCGTCTTCGTCTCGTCGGGCGCCGGACTCATCGCGACGCCAGGTAACGGCACCATGTACACGGCCACCAAGTGGGGACTGCGTGGACTCGGGCTGGCCCTCAGGCAGGAACTCCGCGGCTCGGGCGTCGGCGTCTCGACTGTCTTCCCCGGGCCGGTCCGCGACGCCGGCATGCTGGCCGATACGGGCGTATCCCTTCCCCGGTATTTCGGCACCAGCTCACCGGAGGATGTCGCCCACGCGGTAGCCGATGCGGTCGAGCGCGGCAAGGCGGAGACGACCGTCGCGTCGGCCGGCCTGCGGATGCTGGTGGGCATCGGCGCGGTGGCTCCTCTGTTCATCGGCGACCTCGCGCGGTGGGCCGGGGCGGGCCGGGTCCGCGATGCGATGCTGAACCGGCAATCAGTCCGGTAGCGAGGTCGGCAGGTTCGAACCGACTCGAGTCGAGCGTTCCCCGGTGTCCGGAACCGATCGGGACCTGACCTCAGTGTGGTCCACAACCAAGTCGGCGAGAGCCAATGCGGCGCGGAGTTCAAGGGTGCGCTTGTCGACGGGCCGGCCCAGCAGCTCCTCTGCCTGACGGATCCGGTAGGCGACGGTGTTCTCGTGGACGTGCAGCCGCTTGGCGGTCCTGCCACGGCTGCAGTTCTCGTCGAGGAACGCGCGCACGGTGGCGGCGAGCCGGCGAGTGGTTTCGTCCGTCTCGCCGAGCCGGCCGAGTTCGCGCCGCACGAACGTTCGCGACTGTTCGATGTCGACCGTGGCGATGGCGCGCAACGCGATGGCCTGGTATCGCGTCACCGTTCCCACTGGCCGCTGCGCGAGCCGCGCGATCCGTTGGGCTTCGAGCGCTTCGACGTAACTCGACCGGAAGCCCGCCAGCCCATAGCCGGGCTCACCGATCGCAACACGGGCTCCAGGTGCGGAGGATGCCCGAATGCGCAACTCGTTCAGAACATTTGATGGAATCTCGCTGTGCGAGCTGACCCAAGCCGCGACCGACAGAATTCCGAGCGGATACAGCAGCGGGTTCTGGTTGCCGACCGCGGACGCGATATCGCGGATGGCCGCTTCGAGGATCGCCTGGGTGTTGCTTCCCTCCTCGTGGGTATCGAGCCAAGCGACGGCGGCGATGTGCCATCGCCGGACCTCGTGGCGCAAGCGTCGAGTGGCCACGTCGTTGTCGATGGGTTGACCGGCGAGAATCGTGGTGATCGTCTCGACTTGGCTGGCCGCAGCGCTGCGTGACCAGCGGTCGCGTTCGGCGGTGTAGACCTGCTCGGCCTGACACAAGGCGGCGTCGACGTAGGCGAACATCCACGCTGACCCCAATTCAGCGGCCAGTTTTCGATCGTCGGCGTTGCTCGCGCGGGCGTCGAGGATCTCGCTGAAGCAGCGCGCAATGGCGGCGTGGGCGAGTCGATAGCTGCGCATCAAGGTTGTCAGTTCGACGCCGTGTTGGGCGCCGTCGCGGGCGTAGGCGAGAGTCGCCGCGGGCAGATCGGCGGCAGCGGCGGGGTCGGCCCCGTCCATAAGCACTGCGGCGAAATCCCGGATACTGGCCTCAGTGCTCGAGCGATTGACTTCCAGCGCTTCCGCGCTGGCGAGCAGCTCCGGTAGCCGCGCGCTGGTGTGAACATTCGCCACGGCGGCGATCTCCCCGGCGCGCTCGGCCAACTCGCCGGCAGCCGGCCGCAGTACCGTCGCCCACACGCGGCGCTCGTCATCGCGCTGGATTCCGTCCCAGCTCGGCTCCATGAGCTGCACGCTAGCGCCGCGTGTCGGGCAGTGGTGCGGATATTCAACAAGAGCCGGGCTCAGCGTTGGCGTTCGCAGACAAGAGACGGTGGGGCCTTCTCGCACATCATCAACTCATGCGACAACTGACCAGCCTCGACACTCAGTTCCTGGCCATGGAGAACCAACGCGTGCAGGGACACGTCAGTGTTCTCGGAATCTACGACGCCCACACCGATTGCGGCCGCCCACTCGATGCGGCGCTGGTCGGTGAGCTGATCAGCCGGCGCCTCCACCTACTGCCCACGTTCCGTTGGCGGTTGGCACCGGTGCCGCTGTCGCTCGACTACCCGTACTGGGTCGACGACGGCACCTTCGACATCGAGTACCACGTTCGGGAACTTGCGCTTCCGGCGCCCGGTAGCGACCGACAGCTCGCCGAACAGGTCGCTCGAATCATCGGCCGCCAACTCGACCGGGCACGCCCGTTATGGGAGGTCTATGTCATCGGAGGACTCGACAACGGCCGGCGGGTGGCGGTGCTCACCAAGATGCATCACGCCGCGGTCGACGGGGTATCGGGCGCCGAGGTCATGAGCATCTTGCTCGACGACACCACCGACCGCGAACCCGATCCGGCACCCCCGGTGGTCGCCGAGCCGTTTCCGTCCGATGTCGAGATGCTCGGCCGCGGGTTGATCGGCCTGATGCGCCAGCCGCTGCGGATGATGCGCGCTGGTCCGACGGCACTGCCGCACCTCGATGACGTTCCCACCATCCGCCATCTTCCAGGCGTGAGGCTCGTCGCGCGCACCGGCCGGGCGCTCAAGCGGGTGCTGCCGGCCACGTCCGACTCGCTGACGGCAACAGGTAGCGGAACCACCGCCCCCCGCACCAGATTTCAGGCTCGGGTGTCCCCGCACCGTCGCGTCGCGTTCGGGTCGATGTCGCTGCGCGAGGTCAAGTCGATCAAGAACACTTTCGGATGCACCGTCAACGACGTCGTCGTCGCGATCTGCACCTCCGGACTGCGCTCCTGGCTCGACGAGCGCGGCGAACTGCCCGCCGAGCCACTCGCCGGCTTCGTGCCGATGTCGGTGCGGACCGCGGAGCAGAAGGGCACGTTCGGCAATCGGGTGTCGGTGATGCTCACCGAGCTACCGACAGACGAGGCCGACCCGATGCAGCGGTTGGCTCGCATCAGCGACGCGATGCGGGCGGCGAAAGAGCGTCAGCGCGCGCTGCCGGCATCCTTGCTGCAAGACGCCAACCACTTCATCCCGCCCGCCCTACTGGCGCAAGCCGCCCGCGCGACCTCGCGATTGGCGGGGATGCGGGGCCTGAATCAGCCTGCGAACGTCATGATTTCGAACGTCCCCGGTCCGTCGACTCCCCTGTATCTGGGCGGCGCCCGTCAGCACGCCCAAGTCCCGGTGTCCGGTGTGCTCGACGGCATCGGCATCAACATCACCGTGATGAGCTACCAAGACTCGCTCGAATTCGGCGTCGTCGTCGACCGCGAACTGGTTGACGACCCCTGGACGATTCTCGACGCGTTGCGGGCCGGGCTGTCCGAGCTCGCCGAACACGCCTCCCGACACACGCCACCACCGGAAGTCACTGCCCTGCACACCGCGGCGTCGCCCCGTAGAAAGGCCCGCTCATGAGCTCCGACATCGCCAGCGGAAGCATGGACGACCACCAGCTCACGTTGACCGGCATCGTCGAACGGGCCGAGCGGTTCCACGCCGGTCAGGCGGTGATCTCGCGCCGGCCATCCGGTGCGGTGAGTCGGACCACCTTCAGTGCTTGCGCTTCGCGCGCACGCCGACTCGCCGGCGCGCTGCGCTCGCTCGGTGTCGGCGTCGGCGACCGGGTCGCCACCCTGATGTGGAACCAGAGCGAGCACTTAGAGGTGTACTTCGCGGTGCCCGCAATGGGTGCTGTCATCCACACCCTCAACCCGCGGCTGTTCCCCGACGAACTCGGCTTCATCGTCAACGACGCCGCGGACAGAGTGATCGTCGTCGACGAATCGCTGCTGGAGGTATTCGACAGCTTCCGCGCCACAACGGATTTCGCCCATGTCATCGTTGTCACACACACCGGCGAGCCCCCGGCCGGAACGCTGGACTACGAGTCGCTGCTGGCGTACGCCGAGCCGGCCGAATGGACTGCACTCGATGAGCGTCAACCGGCGGCGATGTGCTACACCTCCGGCACCACCGGTCGCCCCAAGGGCGTCGTGTACTCCCACCGCGCCCTTGTGTTGCATTCGCTCGTCGCGGCACTGCCCGACCAGCTCGCGGTGTCGGCCAGGGACACCGTTCTTCCAGTCGTACCGATGTTCCACGCAAATGCCTGGGGCCTGCCATACACCGCGGCACTCGCCGGAGCTCGGCTGGTGTTGCCAGGGCCGCGGCTGGATCCGGAGAGCCTGCTGGACCTGTGTCAGTCCGAGCACGTGACGATGACCGCGGGCGTCCCCACGGTATGGATGAACATGCTCGCCTCGCTCGACGCCGAGCCGAATCGATGGAAGCTGCCAGAATTGGACCGGCTGATCGTTGGAGGCGCGGCGGTCCCGCGGTCCATGTTGGAGGGATTCGACCGCCACGGGCTGAAAGTCGTGCAGGCATGGGGGATGACCGAGACCGCACCCCTGGGAGCAGTCTGCCGGCTGCCTGAGCGCCTGGACACTTGCGAACATGAGGAGCGGTACGGCTACCGCACGCGCCAAGGCGTGGCCAGCCCATTCTTCGAGATCCGCGCCCGTGACGACCACGGCGAGACCATCGCCTGGGACGACGCGGCCATGGGTGAACTCGAGGTGCGCGGGCCCTGGGTGGCCGCCCGCTACCACGGCGGCCGGGGCGCCGAGAACTTCACCGACGACGGGTGGTTCCGGACCGGCGACATGGTGCGCATCGATCCGCACGGCTGCATTCGCATCTGCGACCGCTCAAAGGATCTCGTCAAGTCCGGTGGCGAGTGGATCTCCTCGGTCGACCTGGAGAACCAACTCATGTCACACCCGTCGGTCGCTCAGGCCGCCGTGATCGCCGTGCCCGACGACCGCTGGGGCGAGCGCCCGCTCGCCGTCGTTGTGCTGCGGGACAACGCGAAAGCCACCTCTGAAGAACTGCGCGAACACCTCGCCCAGGAGTTCGCCAAGTGGCAGCTGCCCGATCGCGTCGAGTTCGTCGCCGCGCTGCCCTGCTCTGCCACCGGCAAATTTAAGAAATCCGAACTGCGAACGATGTTCGCGACTGCGTGAAAGGAACCGACATGAACCGATTCGACATCACCCAAACCAACCGCGCTGTGGAACGCCTGATCGAGACGACGGTGAACCCCCGTCACCTCTATTTGCTGCACGCCTATAACCGGCATCGCTACCTCGAGATGGCCGGCCGTTATGAGGAGATCTTCGCGCCCGACATGACCGTCGAACGCCCTGTCTATCACTTCAACATGCTGGGCAAAACTCTCACGCTCAACGGCCCCGAGGCGGTAAAGGCTGTATATCGCGAATGGTCGGAGTCCGCGCAATGCATCTTCTACGCCGAAGACGAGAAGCTGGCCGTCAGCGACCACATGATTGTGTCCACTTCGCTGATCTACCAGCAGACGCCTGGCCACGTGCTGGCGGCGGAGGGCACGCAGGTCGACCCCAACGGTTACTACCTGGTGAAGACGGCAGAGCACATGATCTGGCCTTACGACGACCGGGGCCGGCTGATCGGTGAGGACGTGTGGGAGTACGACGACACAGTGCGCGAGATCATCCCGTTGCACCCCGGCGATGTCCTCAACGCCGAGCAGTCGGCCAAACTGCTCGATCCGCTCATCAAGCCGCTGCCGTCACACAATCCTTTCCTCGATCGACACCCGAACGCCACGTGACTTTCGTGCGGTGGGCCCCTGCCGTTTCGCACCCGGTCCCTCGAGCACCTCACGCCGTCGTTGCGCTGCCCCCGTCAGTCTGCTTTCCCCACAAGATGTGACCTGGCCGCTTAGGCTTCGATCAAGATCGATTCATCCAACGAGGAGCGACGGATGAGCCTGACCCGGGTGGTGTTGGCGACGGCGTTCGCCGCCCTCGCTGTCGCGGGGTGCTCGTCGACGACGTCGACTACAGCAGAATCGGAGACGACCACCAGCACTGCGTCCGCGCCGCTCTCCCCGAACCTCAAGTCGATCGACCAGGCCACGCTTCAGACCGTCGTCGATAACGCCGCGAAAGAGCTCGGGGCGCCCGGCGCCGTCGTCTTCATCCGCACCCCGCAAGGCCGCTACACCGCCGCCGTCGGCACCACGGAACTGGGCCGGCAGACGCCGCCCGATGTGAACACTCACTTCCGCATCGCGTCCAACACCAAGACCATGACGGCCGCGCTCGTCGTGCTGCTGGCCCAGGACGGCAAGTTGAAGTTCAGCGACCCGGTATCCGACTACGTGCCCGATGTGCCCAACGGCGCCCGGATCACCGTCGCCGATCTGCTCAAGATGCGCAGCGGCCTCTACAACTACACCAGCGCCCCCGAGCTCTTCGCTGCGCTGGACGCCGACCCGGCGAAAGCCTGGACGCCCCAGGAGGTCTTGGCGATCGCGTTCGCGCATCCACCCAACGACCCACCCGACACCGTCTACGAGTACGACAACACCAACTACGCGCTGCTCGGCCTCATCGCCGAGAAGGCCGACGGACGTCCGCTGGCCGACCAGATGGGGCAGCGGCTCTTCGGGCCGCTCGGACTCGCGCAGACGTCGTTACCCTCCGTCGACGACACCGCGATCCCGTCGCCGTATTCACACGGCTACATGTACGGCGGCTCCGAATACGCCATGGTCGACGACCCCTACCCCGACGACACGAAGGCCGCAGGCAAGGCCGGAACACTGAAGCCGACGGATTACACGAACCAGAATCCGTCGTACGCGCACGCGGCGGGCGGAGCCATCTCGACGGCCGACGACATCGAGACCTGGATGCGGGCGCTGGTGTCGGGCAAGGTCTTCAACGCCGACTTCCAGAAGCAATGGCTGGACAGCGTGCAGGCCGAGGATCCGAACAACCCCGACGGGCAGAAGTACGGCTACGGCATCTCGTATCAACGGTTCAGCCCGACCGCCGCGATGTATTACCACGGCGGCGAGATGCCGGGCTTCAACTCGTTCATGGGTTACGACCCGGACAACGATGTGTCGCTGGTCATTTGGACCAATCTGACCATCTCGCTCGACGACCAGACGACGGCCCAGGCGCTGCTGCCGACGATGCTCGACGAGATCTACACCGGCCTATCGCTGGCGCCGCCCCCGACGCCGACCACCACGCGCTGACGCGTCAGATGTTGGCGTTACCCGCGCGCCACTGCTCCCACGGAATGTTCCAGTCGCCGAGGCCGTCCTCACCGGGCAGGATCGAACCGACGGTGTTGGAGATCTCGACGATGTCGCCGCGCTTGGTGTTGTTGTAGAACCACTGCGCGTTGCTCGTACTGACGTTCACACAGCCGTGGCTCACGTTGCTGTAGCCCTGGCTGCCGACCGACCACGGTGCGGCGTGCACGTAAATACCGCTGTAGGAGATCTGGGTGGCGTAGTCCACCTCGGTGCGATACCCGTTGGGCGAGTTGGTCGGTACGCCGTAGGTCGACGAGTCCATCACCATGTGGCCGAACCGGTCGCCCACGATGTAGGTGCCGTTGTTGGTCGGCGTGCTGTTCTTGCCCATCGACACCGGCATGGTCTTCACAACCTCACCGTTGCGCCGGACCGTCATCGTCTTGGTGTTGTCGTCGATGGTCGCGATGACCTCGTCGCCGATGGTGAAGTGCGTCGTGACGTTGTCCTGGCCGAACAGCCCGTCGCCCAGATCCACGCCATAGGTGTTGACCGCGACGTCCACCGTCGTACCCGGCTTCCAGTAATGAGCTGGGCGCCAGCGCACTTCGCGGTTGTTGAGCCAATAGAAGGCGCCTTCGACCGGCGGATTGGTGGTCACGGTGATCGCTCGCTGCGCAGCGAGGCGGTTCGGGATGTTCTCGTCGAAGCGCACCGCGATGGGCTGGCCGATGCCGACGACCTCGCCGTCATTCGGCAGCACGTACGGCATCGTCAGGTTTTCCGGCGAGTGCGTCTGGAACGTCATCTGCTGGTTGGCGGCGCCGCCGAGGCCCAGCGACTGCGCCTGCAGCGTGTAGCGCGTGTTGTAGTCCAGCGGCTCGGTGGTGTGCCACGTCAGGCCGTCGGGGCTGAGCTCGCCGGCGACGGGGACGCCCTCGTCGTCGTTCACCATCGTGACCGCGCCGAGGACACCGTCTTCGGCAGCGACCGTCACCGGCTGGTCCACAGTCACACCGACGGCGCCATCCTTGACCGAGGCGGTGAGCTTGGGAACCAGCAAATCGCCGAACGGGGTCCCCTTGTCGTCGATGACCTGCGGCTGTGGGGGAGCTTGGTTGCCGCTGCATGCGCTGACGCCCAAGACCAGCGCCGGGATCAGCGCGATGGCCATCAAACACGCACGAAAACGGCCGCGACGGGCCATGTCATTGACCTGCCACATACTTTGCTCCAACTCAGGACGGGACGAACTCGACGGGATTCTTGGCAATAGTCTAAGGGCAAGCTGAGCCTCGGCGCGAACTCGCTGAGAGTCTTCTCAGGCAGGCCCCTGAAAAGGGATTTCACGCTGTGCCGTCGGGCCTGTTATTGTCGCACACGCGCGCCGTTAGCTCAGTTGGTAGAGCAGCTGACTCTTAATCAGCGGGTCCGGGGTTCGAAACCCTGACGGCGCACTTCAGAAGGCGTTTTCGGCGCCTGACGCTGGACGTTTCGATGTCGGCTGATGCTGTACACCTACCTCGGTTGGTACTTGGTCCAGATTGCCTTTTAGCTACACACCCACCCCACGACACGGCAACCAGGGCCAAGTTGAGTGCAAGAAATCAGTGCGCTGCGCTGTGCGCCGGCGGCGCTGCGGTGTCGGCCCCACGCCCAGTACGTGTTGGACGATTGAGCGACCGCTCCGCATGCGTTGGTGAAATTCACGACTGCCCGGCAATCGCGCGCTTGGCACAAGCCGATGGCCGCCCGTTCGGCGTCGATAGCCGAGTTGAGACCTTTCGAGTAACCCACCCTGCCGGCTCCCGGTGAGATGGCGATCGCTCCCCAGCCCAAGGCTCCGGCAGTCGGCGCTGTGACGGCCGTGCCCCCGAACAGGCCGGCGGCCGTCAGCAGAACCGCAAGCAGACGCCGGAAAGCCATCCGCATGACGGCGAATTCTATTTCTCGTCAGCCTGCTCAGCTAACAGACACGCCGCACTGTCAGGTTGAGCGTGCCCCGGGACCAGCAAAGGCCGCCCGCGTCAGGGCCGTCCTATCGCGCCCGGCGCAGCAACATGGCGGTGGTTCCACTGTTCGCCGCGCCCACACCCACGGCCGCCAACGCGACGTCGTCTACCTGCCGCGCGCCTGCCTGACCGCGCACCTGCAAACAGGCCTCATGTAGATGACCGAAGCCGTGAAGCCGTCCACCTGACAGTTGGCCGCCCGCAGCGTTGATCGGCAGATCGCCGCCGAGCGAGATGCCCGCCGGGTCGGCGACGAAATCGCCCGACTCGCCGACTTTGCAGAATCCGAAGTCCTCCAACCAACACAGCACGAAAACACTGAAGCCGTCATACAGCGACGCGTAGTCGACATCGTCGACCGTGAAATCAGTCCGGTCCCAGATCGTCGACCAGCGCGAACTGATACGAGTGATGTCGTCGCCGCCCTCCCAGGTGAACCGATCATGGTGAGCGCAGTCGACGGCCTCGACGGTGACCGCTGGATGCCCCAGAGCCGTGGAATGTTCGGCCCGCGAGATCACAAACGCGGTCGCGCCGTCACAGGCAATGTCGCAGTCGTACATGCACAACGGGTCTGACACCATGCGTGCGCTCAAATACGTTTCCAGGTCCAGAGGGTCGGTGTAAATCGCCGACGGATTCAACCGCGCATTCGCTCGCTCCACGATCGCGATCGATGCAAGCTGCTCGCGGGTCAACCCGTACCGGATCATTCGAGCGCGCACCTGCATCGCGGCCAGGTTGGCCGCGGTAGCGCCAAAAGGCAATTGCCAGGCCATCATTCCCGCCGGCCGCCCACCGCGGGCTCCATACCCTTGCCGTCGACCCGCGCCTTGCGCGGTGCCCTCCCAGATACTGCGCCAGCACAGGACGTGGTTGGCCATACCGCCTGCGACCGCAAGCATCGCGTCCACCACGGCGCCCAGCTGTCCGGGTGACTCCACTCCCCCGGCGACCCAGTTCGGTCTGATGCCAAGGGCGTCATGGATATCCCGCAATGACGCGCCCGAGAAGCCCGGGCCGGCCTGCGACGCTCCGGGATAGGTGGTCAACCCATCGATATCGGCAAGGGTGAGTCCGGCGTCCTGCACGGCTGCGACACACGCCTCGGCGGTGAGCTCCAACGGATCACGCCCCAGTCGTCTGCCGATATCCGACTGGCCGATGCCACTGATGATCACCTTGTCGGTGAGCGGCGACGACATCAGAGAACCGGCTCGAACAGTGGGATGAACACTTCGTCCTCGTCATCGACGAACCGCTGGAACGTCACCCGAACCGCCATGCCCGCGGTGACGTCGTCGGGTTCCACATTGACCAAATTGGTCAGCACACGGACGCGATCGTCCTCGACGGGCGTGACGAAGGCGATGACATACGGCGGTGCAAAACCTGGGAAGAACTGGTGCCGGTTGACCGTCCACGTCTCAACCAGTCCGCGACCACTCAGCTCTACGTACTCGGGCGTTCCGTGGTCATGCGGGCAGCGCAGGGCCGGGGGGTGGATCAGCCGCTTGCAGTCAGAGCACCGCTGCAGTCGCCACTTCCCGTCAGCGCCGGCAGTCCAGTACGGCCTGTTCAGATCCGTGAGTAGCGGCACTGGCCGCGCAGTCGCAATCTCGCTCACTGCTGCGCGCCGAAGATGAAACGATCGGCGATCGCGTGCTCGTTTCGGATCGACATCTCCTGGGCGGTGTTCAGCCACAGCCCGTCAAAACCCTTGGAATGCATACCGGCATGGATTGCGTCGATGTTCTTGAGATCCTGCGTCGGCAGCTCTCCCCACCCGTCGTGGTCCTGCCATCGCTCGAACTCCTGCCAGCTGGTTTCAGGGACCTCGCCGGGTGCGAAATGCTCGAGCGAGAACATCTCGAAGGTGCACCGATTGGGATCATCGGCGTCGGGCAGCATCCGATAGCCGAGCAGACAGGACTTCTCGACGAGGATCACCAGCGTCGGGAAGATGTGCCAGTCGCCGTTGCCCGCGAAGTACTCCTCCATCGACATCTTCGGAAAATCGACACCTTCGGCGAGCGCGAGCTCCTCACACATCTTGTGGTACAGAACAAATGGCGGAATCTCGCTCGGCTCCATCGTCGCCAACTGCTGTGCCGCGCGATAGTCGCGCTCGGTGACCAACGAGCCGACCTCGAGGTAGTTGTACTGCATCGAATTGGCGAACACCTCGGGCCGGGCGGCCTGCTGCTGGCGGGCGCTGTCGCGGCCGGCCGTCTCGGGACGCAGCGTGTAGATGAATCGCGAGTGGTTCTTGTAGGTGATCGTCGGCGTGTACGGGGCGTAGGCGTATTCCTGCGGCTGTGCCGGTTCCGTTGTCGGTCGGGGTCCCTGGGCGGCTCGCAGGGTCTGCGGGTGCGTACCCGGGGTGTGATATCCCTCGATGAAAGCATCGATGACGGTCTTGTAGTTGGCAGGCAGGAACGTTCGCTTGCGCCACCGGTATCGCATGTCCTGCAGGCGGAATGGCGCCAGCGCGGTGGGCAGAGGGTCAAGCCAGTCCAGCAGATCCGGTGGGTCTTCGGCCATGCTGATGAACACCCAACCGCCCCAGGTACCGACTGTGATCGCAGTCAGCCCCCATTGCTCCCGCGGGCGCGAGGCGAACTCTTCGCGGCACGGGACAAACGAGGAACGTCCGTCGAGCGCATAGCGCCAGCCATGGAACTCACAGCGCAGGTCGCCATCGGAGGCGCAACCGCTGCCGCGCACTATCTTCATTCCCCGGTGCGCGCAGGTGTTGTAGAACGCCTTGATGCTGTGATCCTTCTGACGCACCACCACAATTGACTGCCGACCGATGGAGTATTCGTAGTAACACCCCGGGTCAGGGATCTCTTCTTCGCGACATGCGACCTGCCAGACCTGGGTGAAAAGTCGGTCGAGTTCGAGCCGCAGGAACTCCGGGTCGATGTAGCGACTCTTGGGAATGAAAGTCTCACCACACGCGTACTTCTGCGGCACCCGCTCGGTAGCCAAGTCGGTCATCGTCACCTCATCTCTCGGTCAGCCCGCAGGCGGCTTGTCAAAGATGTTGGGCCACAACACCGCTTCCTTGAACGAAGTCTCGATTTCGGCGAATGCGGTGGGGATCTCCCACGTTCCGGAGGCGGATACGATCTCGCGCTCGACGACCGGATTGGACATCAAGCTGATCCGCCCGTTTCCTGCGAAGATCACGCGACGGTTCAGCCAATCCGATTGGACGCTGGCCAGATACGCGACCGGGGGTACGCAGTTCTTCGGCGACAGGCGCGCATTGGAGTCGGAGTAGTCCATGCTGCCGCCGCCCTTGATACCCTGCGTCATTCGGGTGCCCGCGATGGGGGCGATCGCGTTGGATGTCACCCCGTAGTTGCGCAGAGCGTTGGCGCAGGAGAACGTAAGTCCGACGATGCCCATTTTCGCCGCCGCGTAGTTCGGCTGGCTCGGCGCGCCCTGCAGACCTGACATCGAGGTGAAGTTGATCAGCCTGTACTGACCTCCGCGGTTCTCGCGCCACCACCCAGCGGCATGGCGGGTGACATTGAAGGTGCCCTTGAGATGGACGGCGACGACGGCGTCCCAATCCTGCTCACTCATCTTGAAGACCATGCCGTCGCGCAGGATGCCCGCCGCATTCACGACCACGTCCAGGCCACCGAGAGTGTTCGCAGCGCGATCGATCAACTCGGCGCACGCGGCGAAATCCGTGATGTCGGTGGTGTCCGGGAACGCCTTGCCACCGCGTTCATTGATGGCGGCGGCGACGGCCTCGGCCGGGCCTGCATCATGACCGGTGCCGTCGACGCCCACACCGGCGTCGGAGACCAGGACAGTCGCTCCCTCTGCGGCCAGTCCCTCGGCGACCGCGGCGCCGATACCTCGGCCCGCACCGGTGACCAGCGCCGTACGTCCGTCCAGTGCACCCATATACCGCTCCTAACGAAGACTTCCGTGTACATCATAGAACACACGGACATAATTTGTTTAATTGTTTGATCTACTCGAAGCCCCACTCCGAGTAGCGCCGCTCCAACTCGGCGAGCGCTTCCCGTCCGCCTCTGGCGGTCCGCTCCTTCATGAAGTTGAACTCGTCGTCGCGCCAGGACAGGTTGCTGAATACGCTGTGCGCCATCGGAACCCAGTCGCCGAATTGCGCCATCCCGACCGCGTGCCAGAACGCGATGAGCGCGTGCTTGCCGACCATCAGACCGTCCGCCGAATGGTGGGCGATGGCGCGCGCGTATCGCAGGGCCTCATCGTGCAAACCCGCCGCCGGAACAACCGAGGCGGCGACCCCCCACTCGCGAAGTTCCGCCGCAGCGACCTTTCGGCCGGTGATCATCGCCTCGTATCCGCGGTTCGGCCCCAACTTCAGCAAGGCCAGCGGCATCGCGGTGGAGAACCCGGCGAACCCGATGCGGGCCTGGGGGCGCGCGATGTACATGTCCTCCGACACGACGAGAATGTCCGCAGCGAGCGCGAGGTTCATTCCCGCACCCAGGGTGGCGCCCTGGCACGCGGCGATCACCGTCTTCGGAAACTCCAGCCAGTTCGTCAGGTGGCGATGCAGCCTGCGCGCGTTTCCCATGCGCGCGGTCTGCGGAAGTTTCTTGCCTTTCGTCAACCCGGCCTGTTCGACGGGAAGCCGTCGGACGTCGTCTCCACTGCTGAAATCCTTGCCCTCGGCGGCCAAGATGACGACCTTGATGTCGTCGTCGTCTTCGGCGCGGTCGAGCCGTTCCTTGAACAGGCGATGCATGTCGGGCGACAGGATCGCGTTGCGGCGGTCGGGCCTGTTGATCGTGATCTGCGCGATGTGCGGTTCGATCACTGCGTAGCGAACCCAGTCCTCATCGACCTCGAAGCTCGTCCCGGCGGCTTGTTCGTCAGTGCCCACGTCACCTCGATTCCGCGCCACCGACCGGCAGCACATCTGAACACTAGCCGCTCCATTGTTACATGGGGTGGTACTGTCCCCCCATGCCGACCATGACTGTCTGCAAGGACGTCGCCGCACCCGCCGACGCGGTGTGGGCGCTGTTGGCCGATTTCGGTGACGTGCGCTGGATCCCGATGGACGTCAAGGTCGAGGTCGAGGGCGCTGGACCGGGCATGCACAGGAAGATTCTCGGCTCCGGCGACGAACCCGCGGTCGAGACGCTCCTGTGGATCAAACCTGACGAGCGTCGGTTGTCCTACGAGATCACCAACATCCCCCTGCCGGTGGACCGGTTCACCGCCGTCGTCTTCGTCACCGAATCCGACGGCGGTAGTCGGATCGGGTGGGAGGTGGACTACGAGCCGTCCGGCGACGACGCCGAAGCACGCGGCAGCATCGAACTGGTCTACGGGATGATGGCCGACTGGCTGAGAGATGCGGCGACGCAGGCCGCGAGCTGACTGGAACACATATACAGAATCTGTTCAATAGTCTAGGATGTTGCCGGTGTTCGACCCTCTTGACCTTGTGCTGATCAGCGTCGACGACCACACCGTCGAACCCCCCGACATGTTCAAAGGCAGGGTGCCGTCGCGCTTCGCCGACGATGCGCCAAAGATCGTGCAGGACAACGACGGCGTGTGTTTCTGGGAGTACGCGGGACTGCAGATGCCCAATATCGGGCTCAACGCCGTCGCGGGCCGGCCCAACGACGAGTGGGGATTCGAACCGTCACGCTTCGAGGACATGCGGACCGGTTGCTACGACGTCGACGCCCGCGTCGACGACATGAACGCAGCAGGAGTGCTGGCGTCGCTGTGCTTTCCCTCGTTCCCGACGATCTCAGGCGCCCTGTTCACCTACCGCGGCGACCGCGACATCTCCGAGGTGATGGTCCGCGCCTACAACGACTGGCACGTCGAGGACTGGTGCGGACGCCATCCGGACCGGTTCATCCCGATGGGCATTCTGCCGCTGTGGGATCCGGTCCTGGCCGCAGGCGAGGTGGCACGCCTTGCCGCCAAGGGATGCCATGCGGTGACGGTGCCGCAACACATAGGCAGCTACGGACAGCCGCCGTGGCAGGACCCGCAGTGGGATCCGCTCTGGAACGCGGTGTGCGAAAACGAAACCGTCGTCAACATCCACATCGGTACCGGCGGCGGTGTACCCGTTCCGTCGGATCAGACGACGTATCTCGCGTACAACTCGATGCTGGCGATCGACACCATGCGGTTCACCGCGGACCTGATCTTCTCCCCCGTCGTCGTCAGATTCCCCACCATCAAGTTCGCTCTCTCCGAAGGCGGCATCGGATGGATACCGTTCCTACTCGAGCGGTTCGAGGACATCTATTCCAGGCAGCGCGCGTGGACCGGTGACGACCTCGGCGACGGACTGACCCCGACGGACGTCTTCCGCCGCAACTTCATGTCGTGCTTCATCCGCGACCGGGTCGGCATCGAGATGCGCGACCGTATCGGGGTCGAAACCATCTGCTGGGAAATGGATTATCCGCATTCCGACAGCAGCTGGCCGGACGCGCCGGAACAACTAGCCGCCCAGCTGGAGGGCTGTTCAGCCGATGAGGTCGAGGCCATCACCTGGCGAAATGCGGCGCGCGCCTTCGGCTATGACGCCGTCGAGCGACTCGGGCGGCAGAACTGCACCGTGGCCGCGCTGCGGGAGAAGATCGCCGGACTCGACCTGTCGGCACCGAAGGTCGATGCGGGCCGTGCACCGAAGGCCGGCACGACCGCGATCACCTACGGCGAGATGAAGGAGCGGATGGCGTCGATCATCCGCGGCGGCACGTGACCGAACGCGACTACGGCGTCGTCCTCACCGAAGCGGACCGGACGTTCCGCGACGAGGTACGCGCCTTCCTGACCGCGTCGCTGACGCCGGACCTGCTCAGCCGCGACGGTGGTGAGAAGGGCCGACTCGACCGACTGCGGACGTGGCAGCGCCGCCTGCACGATGCGGGACTGGCGGCGATCTCCTGGCCAACCGAGTACGGCGGACGCGCCGCCACCCCGACCCAACAGCTCATCTTCAATGCCGAAATGGCTGCGGCACACGCCCCAGAGCCGATCAACCGCAGCGCCATCAACCAACTCGGCCCGACCATCATCCAGTGGGGCACCGACGAGCAGCGTGCACACTACCTGCCGCGCATCCTCTCCGCGGAAGATGTGTGGTGCCAGGGCTTCTCAGAACCAGAGGCCGGCAGTGACCTCGCTTCGCTGAAGACGAAAGCGGTCATCGACGGCGATGAGCTCGTGATCAGCGGACAGAAGATCTGGACGTCGAAGGCTTCCTATGCGGACTGGATCTACATCCTGGCGCGGACGGACCCGACCGCCGATAAGCGCGACGGAATCAGCTACATCATGGCCGACCTGAAGTCACCCGGTATCGAGGTGCGGCCCATCCGGCAGATCACCGGTGCGGCAGAGTTCAACGAGGTGTTCTTCGACGCGGTGCGGGTGCCGCTGTCGAATGTGCTCGGACCGCTGCACGGCGGCTGGAAAGTGGCGAAGTCGACGCTGGGATACGAGAGGGTCGGCCAAAGCCGCACGCATCGGATCGAACGACGCCTCGACATCCTGGTCAAAATGGCGCAGGAGCCGAATGCTTTGACGGACAACGGGTTTTCCGACACCTACGTCGCCGATCGCATTGCCAGGTACGCCGCGCAGGTCGAGGCGTTGCGGCAGATCGCCGCGCAGGCCACCGCCGCGGGAGTGCGTGGCGTCAGCCCTGGCCCGGAGGCGTCGGTCGCCAAACTGCTGACCTCCGAGGTGGACCAGTCGATGGCGAACTTCGGTCTCGAGCTGGCGGGACCGGCGGGCGCGTTGGAACGTGGATCGGCCGGGGCTGCGAAGAAAGGCAACGTCGCCCAGAGCTACCTGCTGATGCGTGCGGCCACCTTCGGTGCGGGCACATCGGAGATCCAACGCAATGTGATCGCCGAACGACTGCTGGGGTTGCCCCGTGACCCCTGAACCCTCACTTGCCGAAATCGCCGCTACGGCAGCCGAACTAGCCGAGCTTCGCCAGACTGCGGACGACATCGTCTCTCAGGCGTGGTCGGTCGAACGCAGCCGCTCGCTTCTCGACGGGCCGGGACCGGCATTCGACGACGCGCTGTGGAAGACCATCGCGGGGCTGGGCTGGCCCGACGTACTGGTGGCGCAGAGCACCGGCGGCGCAGGCGGAACACTGCGCGAGTTAGCCGTCCTGATCGAGGCGGCCGGATCCGTCGCGGCGCCAATACCTCTGGCCGCGACGGCGGTGGCTGCCTGGTGCGAGAATCGCTGCGCCGACGGCGTCGCGGTCGTGTTGCCCGAGACGGCGGTAGTGTCCGGCGCCACCGTATCGGGCACGTTTGCGTGCGTGTCCTACGGTGCCATCGCGTCACGTCTCATCGTCCTCGCCGACGGCGACGAGTCGGTGCTGGGCGCCGTCGACCCCACCGGCCCGGGCGTCACGCGCACGGCATTGACGCCGCTCGATCACAATCCCGCGGCGCTCATCACGCTCGACGGCGCGCCGATCGAGCCCATCGCCAGCGGCTCCGACGCCGTGCGCCGTCAACGCGATGCGGTCATGCGGTGGCGCGTCGGAACGGTCGCGGAGTTGGTCGGAGTCGCGGCGGCCGCCAACGCCGCAGCGACCGAATACGCAAAGGTTCGCGTCGCTTTCGACCGGCCGATCGGGTCGTTCCAGGCCATCAAACACCGCCTCGTCGATCAGCGGTCGAACATCGAAGTCGGCCGTGCGCTCGTCAACCGGGCCGCCGATGCATGCGATCACGACCATCGCGATGCGGCGGCCTTGGTTTCGCTCGCAGCGTTTTGGGCGATCGACTCGTTGCGGGCCGTCCCAGAGGGGGCTATGCAAGTCTTCGGCGGGATCGCCTACACGTGGGAGCACGAGGCGCATGTGTACCTGCGCCGCGCGGCTACCCTCGCCGCGTCGTTGGGCTCACGGGCGGAGCATCGCAAGGCGATCACCGATTGGCTGGCCACCCGGGACTGAGCGGCATGTCGCGGAGGGTCAGCGGTAGTTCAGGGTGACGTCCAACCGGTCGAACGTGTTGACCAACGACGACTCCCGCTGCACCCGCTGACCGGTCACGCGGACACCCTTGGCGCGCTGGAGCACCTCGGCGAGGACGAACCGTGCTTCCCGTCGCGCCAGGGCCGCCCCCATGCAGAAGTGCTCGCCGACACCGAAACCCAGGTGTCCGGCCGCGTCGGGGCGGGTGATGTCGAAGTCTTCGGCGGTGGGACCCCAGTGGTCGGGGTCGCGGTTGGCCGAGGCGTACGCCATCAGCAGACCTTGCCCCTCACGCACGGTCTTTCCGCGGATCTCGACATCCTTTGCGGCTTGGCGCGCCATGCTCATCACCGGGGTCCACCACCGCATGGTTTCCTCGACGGCGTTCTCGGAGTGCGACGGGTCGGCGAACAGCTTCTCGGCTTGATCGGGATGCAGGTCCAGGCATTGGATGAGACCGGCCAGCAGGCTCTGCGTGGTCTCGCTTCCGGCGGCCAGCAACGTCATCGCGTAGACCATGATCTGCACCTCGTTGAACGGTTCGCCGTCGATGCGCACCTCGGTCAACAGCGTCAGCAGATCGTCGCGCGGATTCTTGGCCCGCTCGGCGGTCAACCCCAGCAGGTACGGCGCTATCTGCTCGAAGATCACCTGGAAATCGTCGTCGGTCGCCAGGCCGCTGCCCGCCTTGGCGATCGTCGTAGCCCACGACGCGACCTGCGGCCAGTCCGACTCCGGCACACCGAGGAAGTACGAAAAGATGTACACCGGAATGGGTTCGGCGATGTGCTCAATCCAGTCGAACTCTCCGTCGGGGAGTTTGTCGAACGCCTCCGCGACGACCTGTTTGACGCGGTTCTCCATCTTGGCGACTGCCGCCGGGGTGAACCGGACGCCGATCGCCTTGCGGTGTGCACGGTGTTCGGGTGGGTCCATGAACATGATTCCGCGGCTGCCGAAACCCTGCGGGTCGACGCCCTGCCGATGTGCGATCAGGTCCATCATGATCGCGATACGTTCGGAGCTGAACTTCTCCGGACGCGCAGAGATCGTCTTGATGTCGTCGTACTTGGTGACGACCCAGAACTGGCCTTCCTCGTACCAGTGCAGCGGATCGGACTCCCGCAGTTCTCGGAACGTCGCGTTGGGGTCGCCGGGGTAGAACGCCGGGTCGTCGAAGCGGGCGTCGGACAGCCCCGTGATCGTCGCCATACTATGAACAATAGAACACTTGATGTGAATTTGTGAACTAGATGGCCGCCAGGGCGGGGCTGGGTGATCATGGACTCAATGAGACGAATACTGTTCAATTGTTCTACACAGCCAGACAGGAGCGTACGTGAGCCAGAATCCTTCCACCACGGATTTCCTGGTCGGCGTGCGTGTGCTGCAACTCGGTGACGGCATCGCCGGCTCGGCCGCCGCCGCGCTGCTCGCCAGTCTCGGCGCCGATGTCGCCAGGATTCCCAGTGCACCGGCGCGCCGGGTGGGCCCGGTCTTCACGGGTCCGCAACCGGTTGCGGCCGTCGACGCAGTTCTCGACCACCGCAAGCGGATACTCGATCCCGACGCCGACCCGGTCGTGCACTCTCGCGAATCCGACATCGTCATCGCCGACGGCGCCATCGCGCCCGTCGCATGCCCGTCGGTAATTGTGACGTTGTCTCCGTTCGGCGCCGACGGACCCTCGCACCCGGGTGGTGAACTGGTCGCCCAAGCCAGCGGCGGATTACTGGCCACCATCGAAGGCAGTGACGGTCGGCCGGTTCCCGCCCCCGGCTACGTCGCACTGAAGTCGGCCGGCGCCGTCGCCGCCCTCGCAGCGTTGCACGGTCTGGACCGGCATAACGACACCCGGTCTCCGGTTCACGTGGACGTTTCGGTACAGGAGGCGGTGATCTACACCGCCGCGCTGCCGGAGTGCGCGCACGTCATGTACCGGTGCCCCGGTCGCGCGGGCAGCGGTCGCTACCTCGCACCGTCGGGGGTGTTCACCTGCGAAGACGGGCTGGTACGCATCACCGCGGTGGAAAACCATCAGTGGAAGGGTCTGCTGACCGCGCTCGGCAATCCCGACTGGGCCGCTGGCCTTGACGAGCGGCCCGCACGTATCGAACATGCCGACCTGATCAACGCCAAAGTCACCGAGTGGACCCTGAAGCGTCGGAAAGCCGATTGCGCTGCCCTGCTGCAGGCCAACGGTGTTCCGTCCACGCCGGTAAACCTGCCCGGCGAACTGCTCGGCTCACCTCAACTGGCCCACCGAAGCTCGTTGATACAGAAGCGGGTCGGAGACCGCGACGTCACGGTGCTCGGACCGCCCTGGCGGACCACACCGGGTGCGGTCGGTCAACGCCAGCCTGGCGGCCTGCGCGGGCTGCGCATCGCCGAACTCACCCACGTGCTGGCCGGTCCGATCATCGGCTCGCTGCTGGGGGCGATGGGCGCGACCGTCGTGCGACTGGAGGATCCCGACCGGCTCGACATCTACCGGCGCAGCGGCCCCTTCGCCGACGGCATCGCCGGTGTCGAACGCGGTGCCTACTACGCGGTGGCCAACCACTCCAAGCGCAGCGTGCTGATCGACCCGGCCACCGCGGCCGATGACGTCGCGGCCGCGCTGTCCGCATGCAACGTCGTGATCGAGAACGTAGGATCCTCGCGGCTCAACCGATTGGGCGTCACACCAACCGAACTAGCGGCATCGGGTCAACTCATGATGCGCGTGTCGGGCTTCGGATCCGATGGACCGCTATCCGGCTATCGCGTGTACGCCAACAACGTGCAGGCCTACGGCGGGCTCGCCGGGATCACGACCGACGGTGAAGGAAACCCCGCCCGGCTGGGCACGGTGCTGGCCGATCCCCTCTCGTCGGTGGTCGCTGCGGTTGTCATTGCCGCGTGGGCCATCGGCCCCCGTTCGAATACGGGTGCGGTCGTGGACCTTTCGATGGCCGAGGTCGTCGGGTACACGGTGGCTGAATACGTGGCGGCGGCGTCGGTCGGTGAGGTGGACTCGGGTTCGGCGGTGCACCGCGGGGTCTATCCCAGCGGCGACTCCCGTTGGGTGGCGGTCGAGTTGATCGACGACGAGGTCCGGAGTCTCGAAAACGGTGAACTCGCCACCCGGATCGCGGCGTCCCCCGCCGAGGACATCGCGGCAGAACTCGCAGGCATCGGTGTACGAGCCGCAGTCGTCCGCAACGCGGAAGAACTGGTGACCGACGGTCATCTCGCCGCGCGGGGGTTCTTCCCCGAGATCACCCACCCAGACCCGGATCTCGGCACCGCGCGGCTCGTCGGACTGCCGTGGCGCTTCGCCGGTGAAGGACCGGTGCCGCTTTCACCACCGCCCGGGCTCGGGACGACGAGCCCCGATGCCCTGTATGAGAGGACGACCGTCTGACGATGTCAGCATCAGCAACTCAGGCGACCGTGTGGTCGTCGACCTTCGTACCGTCGAAATCGCCGTATCCCGAGTTCGGCCAGGACGGCTACAGCGTGGCGTGGGTGGACACCGACGCCGGACGGTTCCAGGTGCTTGTCGACAGCGCTCGCCCCGAGCCCGGCGCCATCGGCCGACTCGTCACCCAGACTCTGGGCGATGACGCCGTCGAGATGTTCGTGGCGGATCCGGCATGACGGGCGTCCACATCACCGGGATCGGCCTCACTGAATTCGGCAAGCACAGCCAGACACCGCTGGCCGACCTCGGCGTCGCTGCGGCCGAGAAGGCACTCGCCGATGCCGGCATCGGTTACGACGCTGTCGGCGAGGTCTTCACCGCATCCGCACTGGCAGGGCCGCAGACGGGACTTGGCGTGGCACACCGATTGGGCCGCACCGGAATCCCGGTGACCGCCACCGAGAGTGCGTCGGCGGGTGGGATGGTCGCACTGCGTCACGCGGTGTGGGCCGTCGCATCCGGTCGCTGCCGGACGGCACTGGCGATCGGCTACGAGAAGACCACCGCGCTGGAGCCGGGCGGTGTGGTCCCCGCCGCCGTCGGTTTCTGGGACCGGTTCCCGCCGCAGCTGCACTACGCCATCGAAGCGTCGCATTGGCTGTACGAGACGGGATGCGGCCCAGAGGTCATCGCGGCGGTCGCCGCCAAGTCGTACAACCAGGCACGGCTCAATCCCCTCGCTGCCCGGCGAAACCCGGAGCCCGTGACGGTTGACGATGTGCTCGGCGCTCGGATGGTCGCCGAACCGTTGACCAAGATGATGTGTCACGCGTCGGTGGACGGCGGTGCAGCGATTGTGGTTTCGGCGGACCCGACCCCACGGTCGACGTCGGTGTTGTCGATCGAGCAGACCAGTTGGCCCGCGGATCTTCAGTGGCCGCTGGTGGGACCCGTGGTGGGGCCGCCCTCGCAGATAACGTTGACCGCCAAGCGCGCGTTCGCGAACGCGGGGGTGGAACCGCGGGACATCGGGGTGGTGTCGCTGCACGACATGTGCGCGAGCGAGGAGATCACCGCGTTGATCGCGATGGGTCTCGTCGACTCGGCAGGCGTGGTCAAACTCGCCGAGTCCGGCGGTTTGGCATCGGACGGCGTGTTGCCGACCAACACCGACGGCGGCTGCATCGCGCGTGGCCACCCGATTGGTGCGACCGGCCTGGCCCAGACCGCCGAGATCGTCAGTCAGCTTCGTGGAGAGGCGGATTCGCGTCAGGTAGCCGAGCCGCGGGTCGGTCTTGCGCAGGCGGTGGGCGGGGGCGGATCGTGCGTGGTGGCGCTGCTGCGACGCTGATCAGCCCAGCGCCACGGTGGCCTGACCGGGGGTCGTGCTGTTTCCATTCTGGTCGACGACATCGACGTCGAGGTGGATCAGCGCGACGCCGTCGACGATCTCCTTGCCGGTGACCTCGCCGATGCACCGCAGCTCATCGCCTTTCTGGTTCATCGACCGGTACTTCGCAGTCAGCGAGCGGATTTCGCCGTCATCGCCGATCCAGGCACGCAACATATTGACCAGGTACGCCAGTCGCAGGTTACCCATCCCGAACGCGCCGTTTTCGTTTCCCGCGGCACGCCCCGCCTCGTCGTCCATGTGGATGGGGATGAACTCGTCGTTGACCGCCGCATAGCGATTCCACTCCGTGAAATGCGTCGTACGGACGAAGGGCGGGATCTGATCTCCGATCTGAATGGATTCGTAGTCAAGAGGACTCGTCATGGCAACCTCCTACAGTGCGATTCCCAGGACTTTGGTGTCGAGGTACTCCTCGATGCCTGCACGAGCACCCTCGCGTCCCAAGCCGCTTTGCTTGATGCCGCCAAAAGGCACTGCTGCCGAGGTCGGATTGATGTCGTTGATGCCGATCATCCCGAAATCGAGCGCCTCGGCGACCCGGACCGCCCGGCTGATATCGCGGGTGTAGAGATATCCGGCGAGCCCGTATTCGGTGGAGTTGGCCATCGCGATCGCCTCGTCCTCGTCGTCGAACACCATCACCGGCGCGATCGGCCCGAACGTCTCCTCCGAGCAGATCAGCATGTCCGGGGTCACGTTGGTGAGAATGGTCGGGGCGAAGAAGGTGCCGTTGTCGAACGCGGGTCCCTGCAACCGTGAACCGCCGAGTTCGAGCGTTGCGCCCTTGCCGACGGCGTCGTCGACCTGTCGCTGCATCTTCTTGAGCGCGACTTCGTCGATGAGAGGTCCGACGGTGGTGCCCGACGCCAAACCGTCTCCGGGGACAAGCTTCTCGACACGAGCGCGCAACGTCGCGATGAACGGTTCGGCAACAGAGCGGTGCACGATGAATCGGTTGGGGCAGATACAGGCCTGACCGGTATTGAGGAACTTCACGGCCGCCCCGCCCTTGGCAGCATGCTCCGGATCGGCGTCGGGAAAAACCAGGAAGGGCGCATGCCCGCCGAGTTCCATGGAAACCCGTTTCATCGTGACGCCCGTACGTGCCGCGATCATCCTGCCGACCTCGGTGGACCCGGTGAAGCTGATTTTGCGCACGCGGGGATCGGCGAGAAGCTCGTCGGCAACCGGTTCGGGGTCCGAACACGTGACGAGGTTGACCACGCCGGCGGGCACCCCGGCGTCAGCGAACACCTTGAAGGTTTCGACCGCACACAACGGTGTCTGTTCGGCCGGTTTCAGCACCGACGTACACCCCGCCGCCAGCGCCGGGGCCAGCTTGCGGGTGATCATCGAGATCGGGTAGTTCCACGGGGTGATCGCCGCGCACACACCCACCGGTTGTTGCAGCACGACGAAACGTTGGTCGGCGCGCGCCGATGGAATGACCTCGCCGTAAACGCGTTTGGCTTCCTCGGCGAACCACAGCAGGAAGTCTGCTGCGTAGCCGACCTCGTTGCGGGCCATCCGCAGCGGCTTGCCCTGTTCCTTGGTCATCAACTCCGCGAGGTCGTCGCGCCGTTCCAGCATGATCCGGTGTGCGTCGATGAGAACCTCGGCGCGTTCGTATGCGGTGCGCCGCCGCCAGTCGGGTAGCGCGACGGCTGCGGCATCGATCGCGCGTTGCGCGTCTGCCCCGTCGCCCTCGGGCACGTTGTCCAGCAGAGCCCCTGTGGCCGGGTTGGTGCTGGCGAACGTCCTTCCCGACGCCGCCGCCTGCCATTCACCACCGATGTACATACGAGTCCTTCCCGCGCCCGGGATCAGTATCGGATCACGGTGTCGATACGGGTGCGTATCAACTCGTCGCGCTGGTTGTGTAACTGCCGTTCCAACTGGATGTAAAGCATCTGCCCGAACCGGCCCTCGCGTTCGGTGGCATCCTTGATCCGCCACCGACCCCTTATGACATCACCCGGTCTCATGGGTTGGACGAACTGAAAAGCCACGCCCCCGTTGAGCATCCGCTGACCCGGTTCGCCGGGCGCGGGCATCACGTACCGGGTCGGGCCGTCATCAGAGCGAGTAACGGGCCACGCGAACGGATTGAAGTCCTCCGGCGCGATGATGCCGCCCCAGCGCGTCGCGTTGGCGTAGTCCTCATCCCAGTAGAGCCGCGGCGGTTCGTGCGGCCAGTGCGTGGCGATGGCCCACCGGCGGATGTCGGACCGATCGATCGGAAACGACGGCGGGCCCTCTTCATTCCACACGCCGACGGCTGCGGCTAGCCGGTCGGTGATCATGCTCACGCGATTCGCCCCTTTGTCCCCGTTGAAGAGCCGTCTGATGCAATCCGATTCGCCACTACCGGCCACCTGACTGCACGCCGCCGCCAAGGTATCAGTTGAACAGTCTATGTTGTAGTGTTCACCCATGGTCGCGATCGGCAAACAGTGGCACGTGAACCACGTCGTCGCCGACTACCGCACAGTGACCGACTGGTACCGCGACGTGTTCGGCGCCGTCGATGTGTTCACCGACGAATGGCTCGAGGCCGAGAAGCGCTGGGCTTCGATGGTGACAATCGCCGACCTCGCCATCGACGTCATGGAGCCGACCGCCGACGGTGCCGCACTTCCGCTGGGGAAATTTCTCGCCCGGTTCGGTCCCCATTTCCACGCTGCGGCCTATTTCGTCGACGGTCCACCGACAGCGATCTTCGACGCCCTCACCGCCCAGGGTGTGCGATGTTTCGGTCTTGCCGGTGCCGGCCGGGAGGTGATGGTCGAGCAGCCGATGAGCCCGGTGTTCACCCACCCCAGAGACACCGCGGGTCAGCTGGAGTTCATGCCGTTCTCCGAATCCCGGCCCGGCCCGCTGGGCGTACCAGGCCGGTGGGACGACCCGCGGTTCAGCGACGGCTGGTCGAACGAACCGTGGCAACGGCATCCGCTGGGTATCCAGGGTTGGCGCGTCGGCGTCGTGGTCCGCGACCTCGACCGCGCCGCCGACGTCTACCGCGCACTCGGCGCCGACGTCATCGCCAAGAGCGATGATCCCGGCGCGACGCGGTGCCGACTTCGGCTCGGCGCCAACACCACGGTGGAACTCATCGCACCGACATCCGACGACACCGTGGCCGGACGCGACCTGGCCGCCAATGGCGAAATCATGCACTCGTGCATCTTCGAGACCGGCGACCTCATTGTGGCGGAGACACATCTGACCGACCGCGGTGTCGGCATCGCCGAGCGTCACCCCGCGCGGTTGGTCACCGATCCCGCGACCTGCCACGGTGCGGTGTTCGAATTCGTTCCGGCAGAGAGAATCTGAGGCGGATATGAGCGACGTGCTGCACGCGACCCTGCGGCCGTTATGCCACGTCACCTACGAACTCGCAGAACCGATCGTGGTATCGACCGGTCCCACTGGCAGCCGCACCATCGGTGAGATCCTCGCTGCGCGCTACGAGGGAGACCGCCTCAAGGCATCACTGAAGGGCCGTGCCGCCGCCGACTGGGCGTTCATCGAGCCGTCCGGCCGGGTCCTCGTCGACGCTCGACTCACGCTCGAAACCGACGATGGTGCAACGATTCTGGTGACGTATACAGGGCGGATGAACGCAGCCACCGTCTACTCCGCGATGTATTTCGAAACCGGCGACGAACGCTACCAGTGGCTCACGCACGTACTGGCCGTCGCCAAAGGGGGCTTCATCGGAGAGAGCCTCGAATACGAGGTCTACGAGGTGGTCTGACCTGCCGATGGGATCAGGCGATCGCTCCGCTTTCCTTGAGCGCCGTTATTCGGTCCCAATCGCCTCCGAGTTCGAGAATCAGCTCCTCGGTGTTGGCCGCGAATTCAGGCATCGGGCTCAGCTGCAGCGGCGTCTCGTCGAACAGCACCGGGCTCGCGACGAGCTCGACGCCGTCGTGATCCGCCTCGACACCGACGATGTTGCCGTTGGCGCGCACCTGCGGGTCCGCGGCGACCTCGACGGTGTTCTGCACCACCGACCATTGACCGTCAAAGCCCTCAAACGCTTTTCGCCAATGCTCCAGCGGGCGGGCGGCGATCGCATTGCGTAACACCTCGGTGGCGGCGGCGGCATTCCTGGCCAGCGACTCGTGACTGGCGAAGCGTTCGTCATCGGCGAGTTCGCCGACACCGACACGGCGACAGAACTCGCCGAAGAAGCGAAAGCCCTGCAGCATCGACAAGCCGAGGAAGCGGCCGTCGCTCGTGCGGTAGAAGCCCACCAACGGATTGTTGGGTGCGACGTTGGCGCCCGCGGGGTTGGCGACCCAGGGTTGTCCGCTGATGAGTGCCGCGTTGATCGCGACTCCGGATGCCCACACTCCCACGCCGAGCAGCGAGATATCCACGACTCGGGCATGTCCGGTGCGCTCACGCTCGAACAGTGCCGCCGATATGCCGCCGGCGATCGTCATACCGCCGATCGAATCTCCGTACGCCGGACCCGGTTGCGGGACGACGCCTTCGAGGTCGCTCGGCGTCGAGCCCATAGCGCCCGCCGCGCGACTCCAGAAGCCGGTCATGTCGTAGCCGCCCGTACCCGCCTCCGCACCGAGAGGCCCGTAGGCGCTGCCGCGCGCATAGATGATGCGCGGGTTGACGGCACGTACGTCGTCGACGTCGATCTTGAGCTTTTTCCGGGCATCGGGCAGGAAGTTGGTGAGGAACACATCGCTGGTGCGCGCGATATCCATCAGCAACGCGTGACCGTCGGGGGTGGACATGTCGAGGGCGACCGACCGCTTACCGCGGTTGGCGTGTTCCATCACCGGATTTCGGTCACCCTCGATGGTGATGTGGCCGAGGTTGCGCAATCCCCGCTGGGAATCGCCGGTGCGCGGGTGCTCGATTTTGATGACGTCGGCGCCCCAGTCGGCCAGCACCGCTCCCGCAGCGGGGACGAATGTCCACTGCGCTACTTCCAGTACGCGCACGCCCTTCATCGGCGATGGAGCAGTGTCCGTCATGGATTGAACAATAGAACACTTTCTGTCTAGCTGCTATTGTCAGATCCGTGACCGGCGCGTTGTCCCACCTCCGAGTGTGCGATCTGAGTGGCCAGCTGGCGGGTGCGGGAGCCACCAAGATCCTTGCTGCATTCGGGGCGGAGGTGATCAGGGTCGAAGACCCGGCCACGCAGGGGCTCTGGGACGCATTGCGCAGCGCAGGCCCATATGTCGATGAGCGCCGCGGGGTCAACCTCGGCGCCGGCTTCAACAACCACAATGTCGGCAAGTACGGCGTGACGATCAACATGCGGACGCCGGAGGGTAAAGACCTGCTGCGCGAGTTGATTGCCATCAGCGACGTCGTCACGGAGAACTTCGCGGCGGGCGTCCTGGAGAAGCGCGGCTTCGGCTTCGAGGAGCTCCGCAAGATCAAGCCGGACATCATCTACGTGTCCAACTGCGGGTTCGGCCAGACCGGCCCCTACCGCGACTTCAAGACATGGGGGCCGATCGTTCAGGCCGTCAGCGGTTTGACGTTCACCGCGGGTCTACCGGATACCGAACCGGCCGGGTGGGGCTTCTCATACATGGACCACGGTTCCGCGTTTTACATGACGACCGCGATCCTGGCGGCGCTTCACCATCGTGAACGAACAGGCGAAGGCCAGCATGTCGACTTGGCGACGGTGATGGCCGGTATCGCGATGCTGCCGACGGAGGTCCTCGACTGGACCGTCAACGGACGCACGACGGCGGCGAGTGGCAATCGGGCTGATTTCGGCGAGATGGCACCGCACGGCATCTACCCGTGCGCCGGCGACGACCGCTGGATCGCGATCGCATGCCGCGACGACCGCGAAGTCGGGCTGCTGTCGAAAGTCCTCGATGAGCCGGAGTTGGCGGCGGAGCGTTTCGCGACCCTCGATCAGCGACTTGTCGCCGCCGATGAGCTGGACCGGCTGATCAGCGCCGCGACCGCGGCGCGGGATGCGGCGGTCCTCGCCGAGGACCTCATTGCGGTCGGCGTGCCTGCGAGCGTGGTGAAGAGCCCGAAGGAACGGATCGACGATGATCCTGATCTGGCGGCGATGAACCTGTTCCCGCGGGTGACGCATCCCGACATCGGTGATGTTCGCGTCGAAGGGATCCCGTTGCGGCTGTCCGCGACGCCGTGGCAGATCGACTCGGCGGCACCGCAACTGGGCCAACACAATCGCGAAGTCTTGTGCGACCTCCTCGGCCACTCCGATGCCGAACTCGACGACTGGGCACAGCGAGGTGTGATCTGAGCGCCCTGCGAGACCTTCGTGTCGTCGAGATCGCCGACCAGTTCACACCGGTCGGCGGTCGCGTGCTGGCCGAGTTGGGTGCTGACGTGATCGTTGTCGAGCCGCCGACCGGATCACAGCACCGGTATCGGCCACCGTTCGTCGACGACCAGCCCGGTGTCGACCGGAGCCTGCGCTGGTGGGCGGGAAACATCGGGAAGCGCTCGGTGACAATCGATTCGGCCTCCGAATCAGGCCAGCGGACGCTTGAGGAGTTGATCGGCACAGCCGACATCGTCATCGCCGGCGGCGACCGGTGTAACGGTGTCGACTATGCCACGTGTGCGACACGCGATAAACGGTTGATCTGGGTCTCGGTGAGCCCGTTCGGTCTTGACAGCGCCCGCACCGGCCAGCCGGTGACCGATTTGACGATGCTTGCCGGCGGCGGCCCGATCTGGAATTGCGGTTATGACGACCGGACACTCCCGCCGATCCGCGGCGCGGGCGACCAGTCGGCGAATATCGCCGGAATGTATTGCACGATAGGCGCACTCGTTGCGCTTTCCTACCGCGACCACACGGGGCAGGGCCAGCTGGTCGATGTGAACGTCACCGCCGCCTGCAACGTCACCTGCGAGCAGACCACCTACCACTGGCTGGTGAGTCAGAACGTCTGTCTCCGTCAAACGGGCAGGCACGCGTTCCCGACGCCCAGCTCTGAGGTGCAAGTGCGATGCGCCGACGGCCGGTACGCGACGACGGGTGTGCTCCCCCGCAAACCGGAGGATTACGCACGCCTCCTGGCGTGGCTGGACGACCTCGGGCTCACCGAGGAATTGCCCGAGGCGGTGTTCCTCGAGATGGCAGCCGCGCGGGACACGCCGGTGGACCTCGCGCTGATCGGCGAGGACGACGAGACCACGGCGATACTCAGTGCGGCCCGCGACGCCATTCGGCTCATCGCGTCACGGCTATCCGCCAAGGATTTCTTCGTGTCCAGCCAGCGCCGCGGCTTTCCCTGTGGCGCAGTGCTGCCCCCCGATGAGGCGTTCGAGGATGAGCACACCGTCGCACGGGGATTCCACGTTCCCGTGCGGCACCCCGAGCTGGACAAGACATACACCTACCCGGGTACGCCGTATCTGTTCAGCGAGACGCCGACGGTCGCGCCGGTTCGACCTCCGCTGTTGGGCGAACACAACGACCTGCTCGCCGATCTCCTCGAAGAGCGCCGATGAGCGACGGGATCCGCCTCACCCATGTCGGGTTGTGCGTGCGCGACACCCATCTCGCCACCGAGTTCTATTGCGCTGCGCTCGGCTTCACGGAGGTGGGACGTATGCAGTTCAACGACGCGGCGACCGCACAGCTGCTCGATGTTCCCGGGCTGGTGCTCGATCTCGTGTACTTGCAGCGCGATGGGTTCCGCCTGGAGCTGCTCGGCTACGAACAACCTGGCACTATCGGTGAACCCGGGCCGCGGGCGATGAACCGACTGGGCTTCACCCACTTGTCCTTCCGTGTCGACGATGTCGACGGCGTCGCCGATGCGATCGTCGCGCACGGTGGCCGAGCATTTCCGGAGCGGACCGTCGCGTTCGACGGCGGTAACCGTGGCGTGATGGCGGCCGATCTCGACGGCAATCTTCTCGAGCTCATCGAGCGCACTTCACGACAGGGTGATTGACCTATGGTGTCCACGTCAAACGAGTTGGTGTATTCGCCGTTCTCCAAGGCGATATTCGACGATCCTTACCCGGTGTATCGCCGGTTGCGCGACGAAGCACCCGTCTATCGCGATCCCGACGACAGGTGGTGGGTGCTGTCGCGGTTCGACGATGTCGCAGGCGCGTTGCGGGATTGGCCGACGTACTCGTCCAAACTCGGTCCCGCCCCGGAGAATCCGGACGATGACGGGCGCAAGTATTCGGTCATCTCGATGGATCCGCCGCGTCATGACCGCATCCGGGGTGTGCTCAAGGGGTTCTTCACACCCAAGGCGGTCGCGGCCATGGAGGGTGCGCTGCAGACGGTCGTCAACCATCATCTCGACCGGTTACGGCCGGGAACGACAGTCGATGCCATGGAGGCATTCGCGTTCTCCATCCCCACCGACGTGATCGGCGACCTACTCGGGGTGCCACAGGCCGACCGCGAACAACTCCGCGTGTGGTGGGAGGCGTTCCTGACCCGACACGAGGGTGAGGTCGCGATGCCGGCCACCGCGATCGAGGCGAATCGCAAGATCAGCGCGTACATCGGCGACCTCATCGAGGAGCGTCGAGAGCACCCCGGCGACGACCTCATCAGCATCGTCCTGAACGCAACCTTCAACGACCCCGAAGCCGCCGGCGGCGAGCGGTCTCTGACCGCCCATGAGGTGTTGATGTTCGCCAACCTGCTTTCGGCGGCGGGGTCTGAAACCACCCAGAAGCTGATCTCCAACGGGCTCGTGGCGTTGTACGACCACCCCGATCAATGGCAGCGAATCGTCAATGACCACAGCTTGATTCCCGCTGCGGTGAACGAGGCTTTGCGCTACGACACTCCGAGCCACTGGGTCGCGCGCACGTTGACCGAGCCTGTCGAGAAGCACGGTGTGACCATGGCCGCGGGCGACTGGGTGCTGCTGCTGCTCGGCAGCGCCAACCGCGACGAGCGCCGCTATGAGCACCCGGACCGGTTCATCATCGACCGTCCACGCGGCACCGACGTGTACTTCGGCTGGGGCATCCACATCTGCCTCGGCCAGTGGTTGGCCCGGCGGGAGGCACAACTCGTGTTCGAGTACATCGCCAAGAAGTTCCCGAACTACTCGGTCGGCGCCCACGAGCGCGTCTTGACCGCCACGGTGCGCGGCTACACGAGCGTGGAGATGACGCTCAAGTAGCTTTGAAGACGCCGGGTGACTGCGAGTAGTCCACGGTGGACAGTTCGGTCATACCGCCGTCGATGTGCAACACCGTTCCCGTGACGAACGATGCGTCGTCGCTTGCCAAGAAGGCCACGGCGGGAGCGATCTCGGTGTCCGGATCCGCCCCCCGCTTCATCGGCGACGCCTCCGCGGTGCGGGTGTAGTTGTCCCATTCGGTGCCGATCATGTCTCGCTGCACGTCCGTCAGCGCGAATGGGCACACCGCGTTCACCCGGATTTTGTGCTGCGCCCACTCGTTCGCCGCGACCTTCGTCAACGCCTGGATGGCCCCTTTGGCGGCCGAATACGGTGCGGTGTAGGACATTCCGCCGAGCGCAGATCCCGACACGAAGTTGATGACCGACGCCCTGCCGGATGCCTTCAGATAGTCGAACGCCGTCTGCATGAACCGGAATGTCGCCTTGGGGCCCGTCGCTTCCGACAGTTCCCAGTCCTTGTCGGAAACCAGTTCGAGGGCTTTCGGCATGGCGAAGTACTGGGCGGCGTTGACGAGGACGTCCAGTCGACCGTCAACGGCACCCGCCGCGGTGGCGGCAGCGATGTCGTCCCGCTTCGCCACGTTCGCCCTGACGAACGCGGCGCTACCGCCCGCCGACTCGATGAGCTCGACGCACTCCTTCGCCTTGTCCTCGTTGAGGTCGACGATCGTCACCCGCGCACCCTCCGCGGCGAGACGGCGGGCGATGGCGCGCCCCAGACCCTGAGCACCGCCCGTGACCAGGGCATTTCGATTCTCCAGCCGGGACAAGCCGAGCCTCCTAGATTGAACAGTTGAACATTATCCGTTCTATCATCCAAGATGGTATCCGAACGGAAGGGGAAGCTGGAATGCGCGTCGAAGTGGATTCCGCCGTGCGCGAGTCCCGAGTACAGGTCGACTGACGGTAACCAATGGACATCGGCCTGACCGACGAGCAGAAGCTGCTGCGAGACACCGCATCCCACCTTGCGGACCAACTCGCGACGACTGATCCCAGTGACATTCCCGCAGGCGCTGCCCTGGCCGAACAGTGGCGCCACGTCGCCGATCTCGGTATCCCCACCCTGCGCTCCCCTGGCCTGTGCGGCCTGGACGCCAGCGGTGTGGAGACGGTGGTCGTCATCGAGGAATTCGCCCGCACGCTGTGTGCGGTGCCTGTTGTCGGTCAGGCGGTGCTTGCTGCCGAAATGCTGGAGGCCGTGAACGCGCAAGACGAACTGCAGCGAATCGCCGAAGGAGAACTGCGCATCGCTCCGGCCGTCACCGTTGACCTGCGAACCTTCGGTGCGACGGGCGCCGATGCAGTCGCTTTCGATGCCGCGGGTGCCAGCCACGTCCTCATCGCGCAGGAATCGGACGGCGTGCGTCGCCTGTTCACCGCACCACTGCCGGGGGCCACCGAGGAGGGCCTTGACCTGACCCGATCACTGCGCCGCGCCCAAGGCGGATCAGGGCGCGTCGTCGGCGAGCCGGTCGACGAGGACCGTTGGCGCCGTGTCGAGGCGCTGGCGCTGACCGCGGTGGCCGCTGACCTGCTCGGTGTCATGCAGGGCGCCCTCGACGACGCGGTGCGCTACGCCGGAGAGCGTGTGCAGTTCGGCGTGAAGATCGGCTCATTTCAGGCGGTTCAGCACATGCTGGCCGATGCGCTCGTCAGCGTCGAGGGCACCAGAAGCTGTGTGTGGCACGCAGCCTGGGCCATCGACAACCTGCCGACCGAGGAAGCGCTGCTAGCGGCAATGACCGCGAAAGCCTATGCGGCGGAAGCGGGTCGTGACGTCGTCGAGACCACTGTTCAGGTTTTCGGGGGTATCGCCATCACGTGGGAGCACGTCGCGCACCTGCGCGTGCGCCGGACTCTGTTGGACCGCAGGTTGTTCGGCGATGAGACCACGCAGTACGAGGCGATCGCGGCGATGCGGCTGGCGAACGAGGAGTTGGCATAGCCATGGACTTCACTGACACCGCCGACGAAGCGGATTTTCGCACACGGCTCCGCAAGTGGCTGCACGAGCACAGCGCCGACGCCGCCATTCCTGACGATCCCGCGGCACGGGCCGACGCGCAGAACGCCTGGCACCAGACGCTTTACGAGGCCGGCTACATCGGGTTGTCGTTTCCCGTCGAGTACGGCGGCCACGGTCTCCCGCCGATCTACGAAGCCATCCTCAATGACGAACTGGGACGCGCCGGAGCCCCGCCGATCGAGGGCATCGGACACCTCTGTAATGCGTTGCGGCTGTTCGGATCCGATGCGCAGCGCCGCGACCTGCTACCCAGCCTGCTGTCGGGATCGGTGCGCTGGTGCCAAGGGTTCAGCGAACCGGAAGCGGGATCGGACCTGGCGAGCCTGAGAACCCGCGCCGACCTCGCCGATGGAGTGTTCCGCGTCAACGGCCGCAAGATCTGGACGAGTTTCGCAGCAGTGGCGGACTGGTGTTTCCTGTTGTGCCGCACCGAACCCGATGCTCCCAAGCACCAAGGCATTTCGGTGCTTCTCGTCCCGATGTCGACACCGGGGATCACCGTCACGCCGATCGTCAACGCCGCACGCAACCGTGAGTTCGCCGAGGTGACATTCGACGACGTCGACGTGCCCGCCGAGAACCTGCTCGGCGAGCGGGGGCAGGGCTGGTCGATCGCCAACCAGTTGCTCGCCTACGAACGCGGACCCAGCGACATCAACTGGATCAGCAGGCTGTCACGACAGTTGCGCGACCTGGAGCAGCAGGTGCGCTCCGGCCGCCTGGAGAATTCCCCGATGACCCGGGTACGTCTCGGCCGGGCGTACGCGGAACTGCGGGCGTTGCAGGTCAAGGTGCAGCGCTCGCTGAGCGACCGACAACGCGGGGCGCTTCCCGGCCCGGAGGGATCCGTCGACAAACTCCTGATGGCCCGCGCCGACCAGGTCTGCGGCCACACCATGATGGACCTCACCGACAGCGAACCGCTGCTCACCGAGGGCCTGGAATGGGATATCTACGTGTGGTCGCGGGCGGCCGGGATCTACGGCGGCACAGCGCAGATTCAGCGCAACATCGTCGCGCAGCGAGTGCTCGGTCTACCGCGCCCGAAATAGTGCGATCCCGGTCTCGTTGGTCGCGACGACCGCGACTAGGTAGACCGAAATTGCTCGTGAAGTTCCTCGAGGGCGGCGAGTCGGCGCAGCGTCACCTCATCGTTCTGGCCTGCATCCACCTTGGCCTTGACGTCAACGATCTCTGCGGCCAAGCGTTGGGCGGCCTCGCCGCGGGTGAGTAGATCCTGATCAGCCCAGTCGTCGTGCGGAATACGATCCTCCGGGTCCATCAGCGCCTCCTTGCACGGTTGATCCCGACCACGACCGGACGGTATAGTCAGCTAAACATAATCTGTGCAGTTGTTCTGTCAGCCTAACAGCCGGAAGGGCCGGGATCGAGCCATGCCGCTACAGCCGTCGATGAAGCTGTTATCCGTCGATGACCACCTCATCGAACCACCGCACGTCTGGTCGGATCGACTGCCCAGGAAGTACCTGCACGACGGGCCTCGTATCGTCGAGTTCCCCCGCGAAGGCAAGCCCCCGATGCACCAGTGGGTCTACGAGGGCCGCAGCTATCCCAACATCGGGCTCAACGCCGTCGCAGGCAAGTCCCCCGAGGAGTTCGGCGTCGACCCCGTGCGCTTCGACGACATGATTCCCGGCTGCTACGACCCGAAGGCGCGGTTGCTCGACATGGACGTCGACGGCGTGCACGCCATGCTGTGTTTCCCGTCGTTCCCGCGGTTCTGTGGCACGGTCTTCCTCGAGGGCACCGACAAGGAGTTGGCGTTGCTCTGCGTGCAGGCCTGGAACGACTTCTCGCTCGATGAGTGGTGCGCCACCGATCCGGCGCGTTTCATCCCGATGATGATCAGCCCGCTGTGGGATACGCAGTTGATGGTCGCCGAGATCGAGCGCAACGCCGCCAAGGGTTGTCGCGCCCTGGGCCTGCCCGACAACCCGATGAACCTGGGACTGCCCAGCTTCCACACCCCGCATTGGGATCCGGTCTGGTCGGCCCTCGAAGAAACCAACATGACGGCGGTCATGCACTTCGGTTCGGGCGGTATGCCACCGTCGACCGCACCAGAGGCGCCGTTCGCGGTGATGGTGACGCTGATGGGCACGACGTCGATGGCGGCGGCTGTCGAGTTGGTGTTCTCGCCGGTCTTCCACAAGCACCCCAACCTGAAGGTCGCGTTCTCCGAAGGCGGTATCGGCTGGATGCCGTATCTCGTCGAGCGCGCGGACTACGTGTGGCGTAAGCACAAGTACTACCAGAACATCCATCCTACGGTCGCACCGTCGGAGTTGTTCCGCCGCAACATCTCCGGCTGCTTCATCGAAGACGAGGTCGGCGTGTCGATGCGCCATCAGATCGGCATCGAGAACATCACCTGGGAGTGCGACTACCCGCACTCCGATTCGTTCTGGCCGAAGAGTCGCGCACGGGCCGAGGAGATGTTGGCCTCGGTGCCCGACGAGGATGCCCACAAGATCGTGGAGCTCAATGCACGACGGTGGTACGCGTTCCCCGAGGAGGGCTTCAAGGCATCGACGGCCGACAGCGGGTGGCGGCCCAACGACGGGAACCCACCGGAGTACGACTATGACGCAGTGATGTCCGACCACGGTGGCGTCGGGTACGGAGCCTTCATCCAGAATCTCGCCGACCAGATGGCCAACAAGGAGTAGCTCAGCGGATTCCCGCGGCAGTCAACCAGTCTTCGATCGCCAGAATCCGGCCGGTCGAAGCAAGCGTGATGTACAACGTGGATTCGTCGGCGCTGAGCGTCATGTTGGTTGTCATCGGATCATCGGCGGGTATCGCGCCGAGCAGGTCGCCGCCTGGTGAGAAGACAGTGACGCCTCCGGTGCCGAGTGTCGCCACCAGGATGCGCCCTTCAGAGTCCACGCAGAGCCCGTCCGCGCCACCGATGTTCAGTGGCCCGCCACTTGGCACCGTGGCCAATCCTCTTGCACTCCTGATGATCCCCGGGCCGTCCAGTTGAAATTCCCAGATTCTCCGGGTTCGTGTTTCGGCCACGTAGAGACGGTCGCCGCCTGGCGCCAATGCCACCCCGTTGGGCATCTCCAGCGGGTAAACGATCTCGCGCAGATCCCCGTCAGGGCTGCTGTACAACAGGCCCGTGACGCTGCGGGTGCGCCCGTGCGCAGTTCCACCGTCGGTGACATAGAAACCACCGTGCGCATCCACACAGACATCGCTGGGCCGGATAAGGGGCCGGGTGGTGCCATCGCGGCCAATGAATTCCGTTGTCAGTGTCGAAACAGCGCCGTTCGCGTCGACGATCTGCAGTCGGGGCGTTACGGGGTTCTTCGCTGGGCCGACCGGCCTGAACAGCATTGCGCAACCGTCGAAGTCGTAAGGCCACGGCCCGATGCCGAATGTAGATCCGCCGTTTTGACAGACCACGAGATCTCCGCTCGGCAGGCGCCCGATTCCGTTGGGGCCGCCGCCGGTGTCGGCGTATGTGTGTGCCGAGCCGTCCGTGCCGACGCGGGTGATGCGCCCGGCGGCAATCTCGGACACAAGAAGTGAGCCGTCCTCACAGACGACGGGGCTTTCCGGAAATTGAAGGCCCTCAGCCAGGCAGCGCAGAGTCATGACCTTTTCTCCCACCAGTCACGGAACACGGGATCGGCAATCGGTAGGTCTCCCACACCAACCTGGCTCTGCGGCCAGTTCGCCGCGGGCTGGCGAAGTGGCGAATCGCGGTGGCCGACGCCGTACCACAGCCGATGTTTGCGATGCAGAAACAGCCACCGCCCGTCGTGACGTTCGTAGCGATCCTGGTACTTGATGAGCTGCTCGACGAAACCGTGGGACCGTGTTTGGGCGTAACAATGTGCCCACACCTGACCGCTGGCCCGTTCATGACCGTCGAACTCGATGATGTGGTTGGCGACGAGGATGACCGCGAACACACTGTCGTCGAGGCTGCGAGTCATCAGCTGTCGCAGCCCGTTGGGCCCGTCACCGTGTTCCCCGAACCTGGCGTTCGGAGAGAACAGGTCGGCCATCGCATCGACGTCCCGCGATTCGATCGCAGCTGCGTAATGGTAAGGCAACTGGCGGATTTCGTCGCGCGCGAGCAGAACCGCGACCTGGTCTCGTTGGGTCATCGGCTCAGCCTCCCGTGACGTTGATATCCTGGCCGGTGATCGCCGACGCCGCGTCCGACGCCAGCCAGAGGGAAACCTCGGCGACTTCGTCGGGCTGGACCAGTCGGCCAATCTTGGTCAACCGGGTCAACCCGCTGCGCACCTCGTCCGCGGTCACCCCGTCGGCGGCCGCCCGCCGCGCGACGTACCTGTCGACGAGTTCGCCCTCCACCGTGCCGATGACCAGCGTGTTGACCCGAATCCCCGTAGTTCCGACCTCGAGTGCGAGGGTCTGCCCTAGTGCGCTCAGCGCCAGCTTCGCCGCGGCGTAGTGGGCCTTGTGCGGTTGGACCATGCGCGCCGCGGCTGAGGACAGGAACTGGATGTTGCCGCTGTTAGCCGGAATCATCGCCTGCCGCAGCGCCTCTCGCGACAGCACCATCGGCGCGACGAGATTGGTTGCGAGTACCTCGTTCCAGTTGTCGACGGTGGCCTCCGCAACCGGTTGGTCGGTGCCCGGTACCGCGGCGTTGTTGACCAGGACATCGAGACGCCCCCACCGCGCCGCCGTCGCAGCCACCACTTCCGCGCACTGCCGTTCGTCCCGGATATCGGCGACCAGCACCAGCGCATCGCCGCCCGCCTCGGCGACCGCGGCGGCAGTCGCGTTGAGCTCATCGGAACGCCGCGCGACCAGCGCCACCCGCGCCCCGCGCTCCGCGTAGCGACGCGCCAGGACGCGGCCGATGCCACCACTGGCGCCGGTGATCATCGCGACGGTATCAGCGAAGTCCACGCGGAGCGGGTTCATGATGCCTCCAGTGGGGTCGCTGCCGTTCGGCGGCGGCGTATCCGGATAATACGAGAGCACACTGTCTGTACAATTGTCCAGTGACTGAACGCGACATGGACGTTGTCGTGGCGGACTGGATCTCGGCGAATATCGGATCGGTGCGCGCTATTGAACGCCACCAGCGTTGGCGGCCCGCATGGTTCGTCACCGCCGACCGCGGCGATCGGGAGGTCGGCCTCTACGTCCGAGGAGATCGCGAGGGGTTCGGCTTCGCCGGCGTCGCGGCGGAGGCAGAGATCCTGCGGGTGCTGAAGGCACATCAGATCCCCGTCCCCCACATACACGGGGAGATCACTCAGGGTGGTTCTCCGGCATCGGCGATCGTGATGGACCTGTTGCCGGGAGCGCCGAATCCATGCCTCGCCAGCGATGCTCACGAGGTCGACGCGGTCATGGACTCCTACGCCGACGCGCTCGTGCGCGCCCACTCCATCGACCCGGCGGCGTTCGCCGATGCGGGCCTACCCATCCCCGACGGTCCACGTGCGCTCGCGCTCGATTATTTCGAGACATTCGTGACCCGCTATCGGGACTTCAAGCAGCGCCCGGAACCGTTACTGGAGTTCGCGATCGGATGGCTGCGGCGCAACGCCCCGACTCACCGGTCGACCCCGTCGTTCGTTCTCGGTGACACCGGGCAGTACATGTATTCCGATGGCCAAATCACCGGCCTGATCGACGTCGAACTCGCCCACATCGGCGACGTCTCCCACGATCTCGCGGGTCTGCGACTGCGCAACGTCACGGAGCCGATGGGCGACCTCGGCCGGGTACTGCGGCGTTATGAGGCGGTCTCGGGAACGCCGCTGGACCGGGCCGCGATTGAGTTCCACACCGCCAAGTTCGCGCTCTGCACGCCGCTCGGTGTCGCGATCGTTCTGCACCTGGACTTGCCGCTGACGGACATCGTCCAATACATCGAGTGGTTCCACCTGTTATCGCTGCACGCGATCGAATCGATCGCCCGGCAGGCCGACGTCGAGCTATCGGCTGTGTCGTTACCCGAGCCAGAGCCCACGGCTTACCCCGGCGCGGTCGCCGGCTTGGCATCCATGGTGGAGTCTCTCGCAGTGCCAGCCGGTATCGCCGAGTACCAGCGGTCCGCCGTGGCGAAGGTTGCGCGATTCTGTTACCGCGTGAGCGAGTACGCGCACGCCATCGACGCCGCCGACCTCGATGACATTGCCGATCTGCTCGGCACTCGACCCGCCGACCGCGCGGAGGGTGACGAAGTCCTCGAGGAGTTCGTCCGCACAGCGCCGCCGCATCACGACTCCGCATTGATTGCGCTGCTACACCGTCGGGTGATGCGCCAACTCCTGCTCATGGAACCGCTACTGACCGACGGTCGGGTCGGACACGTGACACCACTGAGCGAACTGCTCGACTAAACGGTCAGCATGTCGTGCGTGCGGCGTAGCTCCTCATCAGTGTCGTCACCAGTACAGTTAGGGGATCTTGTGACAACTTCCGGAATTTCGCTCCCCCGGGTCATCGCCGGCGTCGTAACGACCGCGTGCGGTCTCGCACATTTCGCGTGGCCGGTGAAATTCGAACCGGTCAACCGTCAGCTCGGCTTCACCCGTAACACCCGCACCCACGTGTATGTCAATGGTGGAATCGAGACGGCCCTGGGTTTGACGATGTTGAGCGGCAGAACCCGCACGATCAATATCGCGCTGTTGGTGACCTACCCGATCTACCTGATTCAGAACGCATTACGCGCCCGAAGGTAGCTGTCAGGCGGCGGAGAGCCTGACGGCCAAACGCGTGGGCCCACGCAATGAGCTGTGACGTGACCACGTGGTGTCACCGACAGCGTCGATCCGGGATACCCGCGACACGAGCTCGCGAAGGACGGCCTGTGCCTCCATCCTGGCGAGCGGGGCGCCCAGACACATGTGCGCACCGTAGCCGAACGCGACGTGCATCCGCGGATTTCGGTCCGCGCGGTACTGGTCGGGCTCCTCGAATGCCAGCGGGTCGCGGTTGGCCGCCCCGAACAGCAATAGAACCCGAGACCCTTTGGGAATCGTGACACCGGCGATCTCGTAGTCGGCGCGCGTATACCGGTACAGGTTCTGAATCGGCGTCGTCACGCGCAACTGCTCCTCGACCGCCATCGGAATGAGGTCGGGGTTGGCGCGAATCATGTCGTACTGGTCCGGGTTGCGCGTCAGCGTGTCGAACATCCCACCCAGCAAGTTGGTGGTGGTCTCGTTGCCCGCGATCAGCAGGTGGATGGCGATGAGGAACAGTTGCTCGTCGGTCAGGGTGCCGTCACTGTTGTGTTCGAGCAGCCGACCCAGGACAGTGCCTGAGCCCTTGAGCCCACCGTGCGCGAACTGGTTCAAAAAGTAGCGGCGCAATGCGGCCATGGCCGCCATCGACTTCGCCGCATCGATGACACCCCGTGGGGTCGGCGAGAAGTCCATGATCCCCACACCGGCCTCCGACCATCGCCGGAAATCGTCGGCGTCGCACTCCGGCACTCCGAGGATTTGGGCGATCATCCGGATGGGCATCGGAATCGCGAGGCGCTGCACCACATCACAGCCCGTGTTGTCCAGCACATCGGTGACCAGTTCAGTGGCCAGCTTCTCCGTCATCCCCTTCCAACTGTCCATCGCGCCCTTGCTGAATCCCGGCTGAACCTGTTTGCGCAACCGGGCATGCTCATCTCCGTCGGTGAGCACAGCAAGGGGCGCCGAGAACTTCAGCCGGGTGACCCCTTCGGAGCTCGTCACCTGATCGGTGTCGCGCAGCGCGGCCCTGACATCCTCGAGTCGGCTCAGTATGAAGTTGGCGCGGCGGGGGTTGTAGTGAACCCGTCCGCTGCGGTGAAGTTCTCGGTACGCCTCGAACGGTTCGGACGCCGTGGCAGGGTCCATTGGATCGAAATCGGTGTTGACGGCACCCGTCCACCCTCGACAACCGCGGACGCGGGTCTGCACTGCCGCGACGACATTCATCCGAACCGCGTGCACGAACGGGCCGACGACCCCGGAAGTGCTCCGCGTGCCTGCCATCTCGCCGCTATCGTCCGCGAAACTTCGGATCGCGCTTTTCCATGAAGGCCGCAATGCCCTCTGCGACGTCGTCGGTGGCCGCGACCTGCTCGACGAGCAGCGCCTCGGTAGTGAAGGCCGCGGCGCGGTCGACATCGAGGGCCTGGTTGAGCATCGCCTTGGCGGCGGCGATCCCGCGTGTCGCGCCCCGCGCAAGGCGCTGGGCCCACGCGGCTACTTCGTCGGCGAGTTGTTCGCCGGAGACGACTTTGTTGATCAACCCGATCCGGTGCCCCTCCTGGGCGGTGATCTCTTCGCCGAACATCAGCAGTTCCTTGGCGATGTTGAACGGCACCTTGCGCGCCAACAGGTAGGCGGCACCACCGTCGGGCGCCAAACCTCGGCGGACGAAAAGCTCGATCAGCCGGGCAGTTTCGGCGGCGACGATCAGGTCGCACGCCAGGACCATGCTCGCGCCGACCCCCGCGGCCGTGCCGTTCAGGCCGCAGATCACCGGCTTCTCGCAGTCCAGGATCGCCGTCACCACCGCCTGCGAACCGTTGCGCAGGATCCGCGCGGCATCTCCGGCGATCCGGTCCTGGCTCGGCTGCATATCGGGGTCGCGCAGGTTGGGGCCGGTGCAGAAGTGCTTGTCACCCGCCGCCGTGAACACGACCGCGCGGATGTCGGGGTCGGCCGATGCGCGCGCAAGATTGCCGATGAGGTCTCGCTGCATGGCCCGGGTGACCGAGTTGCCGACATCGGGACGATCCAGCACCAACCAGCGCACTCCATCTTCGGTGCGCGCGGTCAATCCGGTGGTGCTCACCAGCTGATCGGAACGCTCGACGGGCCGCGCACCGAGTTCGTGTGGACGAACTCGACGGCGCTTTCATCGACCTCCCAAGTCGGGAAACGGGCCAGCGTCTCTTCGATTGCGACCCGGGCCTCGAGCCGAGCCAACGCGGCACCGAGACAGAAATGCGACCCGTGACCGAAGCTGACGTGTCGAATTCCGGTTCGAGTGACATCGAAGACGTCTGCATTCGGATACTGGCGCTCGTCGCGGCCGGCCGAGCCAGTCAGCAGCGCGACCTTCGACCCCGCCGGAATGACCGTGCCGTGGTATTCGGAGTCGCGCAGCGTGAAACGGCCCTGCACCGGCGACGGCGCCTCGAATCGCAGTAGTTCCTCCACCGCCCCGCCGATGAGACCGGGGTTCTCGACGAGCTTGGCGCGTTCGTCCGGAAAGCGCGCCAGTGTCAACGCCGCCCAGCCAAGCAGTCGCGCGACGGTCTCGTTGCCCGCGACGTTGATGAGCGCGATGAAGAACAGTATTTCGAGGTCGTCGAGACGACGAGTTTCTCGGCCAGGCTGCACCAGGTCGGAATCCATCAGGTTGCTGACGATATCGCTGGTGCTGTTCACACGGCGCTTCTGAATTTGTTCTTTGTAATACCCAAAAAGCTTCTCGTTGGCCTGTTGGCCCAACTCGCTGAGCTCCGCAGTGCCCTCCTCGCGGTAGAGCTGTAAATCCGTCCACTCGCGCAGATTGTCATGGTCTTCTTCCGGGAAGCCCAACAGCGAACTGATCACCATCACCGGCAGCTTCATGGAAAAGTCACGAACGTAGTCGAATCCCCCGCTGCCGACATGAGGATCCAGATATCCGCGGCACAACTGTCGGACGCGGTCTTCCAGCTTCGCGACAGTACTTCGGAAGAAGGTGCGGTTCACCATCTTTCGCATCGCTGTATGGTCTGGAGGATCCATCATGATCATCGCCTTCGGCGGATCCCATGGATCGTCTGTGATCGCATCCAATGTGATGCCGTGTTCCGAGGAGAACGTCTCGGTGTCGAGCGAGGCCTCCAGGACGTCGTCGAACCGGCTCAGTGCATAGAAGTCGTACTGCTGGTTGTGGTAGACCGGCGCTTCATCGCGCAGTCGTCGCCACACTTCGTAAGGCTCCTTGTGCAGGGCGCGGTCGAACGGGTCCCAGCGCAACTCCGCTGTCACCATCGGCAGGTCCTTTCCTAGTGCCACGACTAAACAATGGTACACTTTGCGTCATTCTGTACAGTACAGAAGGCCGAGGAGGACGGGCAGGTTGGAAACGCGAACACTGGACCATGTCATCTATGAGAAGGACGGTCCGATCGCCCGGATCATCCTGAACAATCCCGAACGTGCCAACGCCCAAACCTCCCAGATGGTGCACAGCGTCAACGAAGCCCTCGACGACGCGCAGTACGACTACGACATCAAGGTCGTCATCATCAAGGCCAACGGTAAAGGGTTCTGCTCGGGCCATGTGCCGGACGGCAGCTATCCGGAGTTCAAGGCCGAAATCGACGCCTCGGGCAAGGTATGGCGGTCCGCTGCGCAGCTGTTCCTGTGGCCCGTGCTGAAGTTGTGGGAGTTTCCGAAGCCGGTCATCGCGCAGGTGCACGGCTACGCGATCGGCGGCGGCACCACGTGGGCGTTGATCCCGGAGATCACGATCTGCTCTGATGACGCATGGTTCCAGATGCCGCTGGTCCCCGGGTTCGGTCTGCCCGGCTCGGAGACGATGTTCGAGCCCTGGGTGTTCATGAACTACAAGCGCGCCGCCGAGTACCTGTATACGGCGCAGAAGATCACGGCCGAGCAGGCGCTGGAGTTCGGTCTGGTGAACCGGGTGGTGCCCGCCGATCAACTGGAGGCCGAAGTCGAGAAACTCGCGGCCAAAATCGCCAAGGCGCCGTTGATCACACTGCAGGCCACCAAGGCCGGCATTCTGCGCGCCTGGGAGACCATGGGGTTCCGCACTCACCAACAGGCCAGCAACGATTTGCAGGCGGTGGTCACCGGGTCGACGGAGTTCCAGGAGTACATGCGCGAGCTGATGAAGAAGGCGGCCAAACCCGCCGACCGGGTCTAGCGTGCCGCTCCAGCCGATAGTCCGGTTCGGCGGCGGTGAGCACGTCGAACAGTTGCGCGCGCAGGTCCGCGACTGGTTGTCCGACAACCTGCCCGACGAGTTCCGGCGCACCGCGGCCAACCCCGACTACCTGCCGCGCGACGCCCACGAGCGCGCGGTGGCGTTCTGCCGCAACCTGCACGCGCAGGGCTGGTTCGTTCCGCACTGGCCGGCCAAGTTCGAAGGCGGCGGCCTCGGCGTCGTCGAGCAGGTGGTCATCCGGGAGGAACTGGCCTATGCGGGCGCGCCGCTGGTCAACACCAACGGCGTGAACATGTTGGCGCCGGTGCTGTTCCGGTTCGGCACGCCCGAACAGCAGGCCGAGCATCTGCCCTTGATCGCGCGCTCGGAGCGGATGTGGGCGCAGGGCTACTCCGAACCCGAGGCGGGATCCGATCTCGCCGCGCTGCGGATGACCGCACGACGCGACGGCGACCACTACCTGCTCGACGGTCAGAAGACGTGGACGAGCAACGGTGTGCTGGCCGACTGGATCTTCGTGCTCGCCAGGACATCACCGGTCGGCGAGAAGCGTCAGGCCGGTATCTCGTTCTTCCTCGTGGACCTGTCGAGTCCGGGCATCACGCGCCGCCCCATCAGGTCGATGACCGGATACCCGACGTTCGCCGAGGAGTTCTTCGACGGCGTACGGGTGCCGGCGGCGAACCTGGTCGGCGAGGAAGGCGACGGCTGGAAGGTGGCCAAAGCGCTGCTGGACGCCGAACGCTCCAATGTCACGCGCGCCGCACAGGCTCAGCGCTATCTCGACGAGCTCGTCGACTGGTGCCATGCACAGCGCGGGTCGACCCATGACCCGCTGGCCGATCCGACGAATCGCATGGCGTTGGCCCGCGCGGTGGAACGCGTCGAGGTCGGTCGTGCGCTGTCGTACCGGGTCGCCCATCTGCAGGCGGCCGGGGCCCTGGACCCGGCACTACCTTCCCTATCGAAGCTGTACCACTCCGAGCTGACCGCGGAGCTGCGTGCGCTGGGCGCCCAAATCCTCGGGCCCGCAGGGGCGTTGATGCCCGACGACCCTGATGCGGTCCTGGACGGGCACTTCTCCGAAGGCCTGCTGCTTTCACTGCTGCACACGATCGGCGGCGGAACCAGCGAGATTCAGCGCGACCTGATCTCTACCACCGGTCTCGGGCTGCCGCGCTAGTGTCGTGAGTCATTAATTCTGGTGCAGTAGTTTCCGATGCTGGCCAGGATTTGGTCGGCGGTTTTGGTCCAGACGTAGGGTTTGGGGTTGTCGTTCCAGGTGTCGATCCAGGCGCGGATATCGGCGTTGAGTTGCCGTACTGAGGTATGGGTGCCTCGGCGCAGTTTCTTGGTGGT
>JAWQNE010000002.1:0-502107 GCA_033741175.1 Mycolicibacterium sp. 120270
CCGAACAGGAGGCCACCCCCGCGGCACTGACCGCCTGAACCATCACCTCGAAGAATCACACGACGACGTCGTACACCACGTCCCTGGACTTGACCATGCGCGATCACCCGGCACCGGTCTTCGACCGGCTCGACCGTGAACACCGACGTGGGCTTGAGCGTGCCGTCAGCGACCGGCGCGGCATTGTTGGTGCGCACCGTTTGGCGGTAGTACTCAAAGGAATTCCCGGCGACCTGTTGACGTGTCACTAGCAGATCAATCAGGCGGCCCGGTCGAGGCTTTGCCACGACATCGGGCTGTACCAAGCTCGGCAGGTCAAGGGAGCCAGCCGTGACGGCGCGGGTCGAGGTGTGCAGCGCGGCGAAGGCAGCCGCCGCACGGGTCCCCCAGTCGCCTCCGCGCTGGTGTGCCGCTGCGCGGACAGCGCGGGCAGCCGGTGAGATGTCGTCGTCGTCGCCGTGGTCGCCTCGCTCGGTGCCGGGAATGACGCGCAGACCGTTGCCGCCGTCACGCCCGAGGCGCGCCAACTCCTCTCGCTCCTCAAGGCGAATGCGGCGCTCGTTGACCGCATCAAACTCCTCGGCGAGGGAACGAAAACGGTCCTCGTCGTCGGCGTCCATCTTGCCGCTTCTGAGGCTGTCCAGCTCGTCACGAATGTCGTGCAAACGGTTGACGGCCTGCGAATGTGTGAGGTTGATTTTCATGCTTCTATCTCCGTCGCGTCACAGGGCTTGACGAAGACTGAACCGCGCCAACAGTTCTAGCGCGGGCAGCCTGCTCCAAAACCCGAAAGGAAAGGGGGTGTGACGCCGGGTGCGCGGCTGCGCGGCTCCGATAGCCGGGTGCGTTGCGGCGCGGCGGCGCTTCGCGGGCAGGTGCGTTGCGGCGTGGCCCTTCTAGGCCAGGTGCGTTGCGGCGTGCCGTTGTAGCGCTGGGAACGGGTGCTCACCTACGAGCCGGATAGCCGGTGGATTGCTACGCGCTCCGTGCCACCGAGTCTACTACCGGGTGAACGGGTCGGCTACGTGGTCAACGGTCTCATAACGGCGGCGATGCGGCGGTCCACGATTTGAGGGTCAAACAACATGTCGGCGGCGATCTCCCGCAACAACTTCGCGGTGTCTTCGGCGACCTCCAACGCCGGGTGCCAGTACGTCTTGCCATGATCGTCGGTGAGCAGCAGCTCGCCACCGTGGTCGGTGAACTCGTTGACCGCCTGCACGAGCAGCCCCCACTGCGAGCACCACATCTCGATCATCGGGTAGAACTTTGGTCGCCAATCGCCCCGCAGCCCCAAGACGTTGTGTAGCCGCTCCCACTCGGCCCGCTCCTCGTCGCCCAGGTGCTCGGGCGGTTCCATGTCGGTCATGTTCATAGCTATACCCCCGCAAACGGGTTGGTCCGCCAATCGTTGCCGCCCTCTGTCGGATCAACGCCGAAACGCTGCTCCGCACTCGCGGTGAGGCCGAACTGCAACGCCCAGCGGTGAACCTCGGCCCGCGCGGCCCGCTCGTCGGCGACGGCCGGATGAGGGTGTTGCATGCCCGAATCGGGGTTTCTGACCCGGCGACCCTCACGCCGCAGCGTCTTGCGGGCGCGCACGAGGTCAGCGACCGCCGAGCAGTAGCAGGCCAGGGTGGTTGCGTGAGCGGGCGACAGAATCTCCAGCTGGTCGAACTGTTCAACCACGTGACTCCACTCGGCCATGGCCACGGCATCGTCGGTGATCCAGTCGGGGGCCTCGGGTGCGCCACGGGTGAACCGTGGCGGCAATTTGACCTTCCGGCCACCACTGTCACGGCCTTCACTACGACCATCGACCAACCTCAGCTTGGCGGGCCTTGCCACGCGGCCCGAACCGTCACCGCCCATGACTGAAACCCCTTGCGCTATAACCATTTCCGCTTAATCCGGTAGCGCGAAACATGTTGCTAGCTACCATGATACGCCCGAAAAAGCACTCGGATTTTCCGCGCGCATGCAGACGGCAACGCGGGGCGTTGTCCGCTCGGCTCGTCGGCTTCGACTGGCTAATGCCCCCGGGGTTAACCGTTGTGGCACAACGTGTTTCATCCTGCCGCTACTCCGCGAACAGCAGCGCCACGACCGTCGCCAGCTGTTTGCGTCCCAGTCGGTCGATGTGCTGCTCGACGGCGGTCGCCATCGCTGGCCCGCGCTTGGCGTCACCGATCAACGCCTTGGCCACCTGTCGAGGGCGGTCAGCGTTGCAAACGATGGCGGGGACACCGCCGACCCGCGCTCGTCGCGCCCGCGCTTTTCACCCTCACTGTTCGCCGTCCAGCTGTTCGGCGGGGTCCAACCACACCACGTTCTCCGTGACCGGCAGCAGCTCCAACCACTGACCGAGGAATGTTGAAAGCAGTTTGAGTTCGTGCTCGTCGCAGTCATCGACGGCATGCCAGCCCATGTCTGTCAGCGCCCGCGTGAGTGTGCGCCACTCCCACGGCGCTTCGCGCTGCTGGTCGGCCAGCAGCGTGCTAAGGCGAACCATGCGCACAGCGCAACGGCGGCGCAACGTGGCGACGGTATCGGTGGTCATCACGTCTATCAACACTCCCAACCGGTGCAACAATCCAACGTGAACAAGGTCATGATTCGCGGCGGGCTTCTAGCAAACATTTCGGCTTGTGGCAGTAGCCGCGTGAAACCGAGTCGGGATGCAACAGAACGTCGCCGCAGTGTTCGCACTTAGGCGAATCGCCCTTACCAAACTCACTAGTAGAAGAGAGAGAAGTAGAAGAATTGTGGTGATTTCTATCTACTTCTGAATCTTCTACCACCTGTGTTAAAGGAATGATCGCCGCGTCTTTCCCCGATGCCACGGGGCCATACACGCCGCGCCGAAACTTGCGAATACGTCCATCCGCAGTTAATTGGCTGAGGTATTTGTCCGACATTGCGCGGCTCAGTCCGAACGCCTCCATTAGGTCAGTGGCTTTCGTCTCCGCGCGCCCGTTGACCAACGTCAAGACATCGAACGACTGCTCACCAAGGTTGCCTTTCTCCCGGCGCTCCCTGGCCCGCTCGGACGCCTCACCGAAACTGCCGCCGTCAAGCTTCCAGGTTCCGTCGACCATCAGCAGTGCGTATTCACCTTCGTTGGCCTCGCGGCTGGTGACCGACAGCACTCCTTCGCCGCTGTTGCGCTTGCGCGCGAGCAACAGAACATGGTCGGCAGAGCCGGTGATCCCGAGTGAACCGCTAAGGGTCTTCAGCCAGTCCTCAGCGGTCGCTTTTCGGTCGTGGTGTATCGCCAGGATGGCTGAACCGGGAATCGAATCGCTTATGCGTTTGATGCGGTCGGCGTCGTCGTAATCGGTCTTGTATACGCTCTCGCCGGGGTTGTGTTGCGGCAGAACCTTCACCAACGTGTCCAAGATGACCAAGGGCTGCTCGTTGCGATGCAACCTCATCCACGCCTTGATGGTCGCCGACTCTTGGCCTCGCGCGATCTTCCCAGCGTGAAAGTAGTCCAGATTTGCGGGCAATGGGTCGTCGCCGTTGAGCTTACGCATACGGTCCTGTAATCGTCGTTCACCATCCTCCAACGCCAACAACAAAACTGGCCGCGACTCGACAGCGATGGAACCGAACAACTTTCCGCCTTGCGCACACGCCAGCGCGATAGCCAATGCAAGCCAGGATTTCCCGATTTTCGGTGAGCCAGCCAGGATGCCGAAGCCCTCCGGCACGAGATTGGGAACGTGGTAGACAACGGGGTTGAATGTTTCGCTGTCGAGGTCGGCAGCCGATTTGAGACCGGCCAGAAGCGGATTGGGAACTTCCCTGAAGTCTCCAAGTCCACACCCGGCGGCAATATGGTCAGCCGCGTCTTTGCCTTCGACGGCCTCAACGATTTTCACCGAGGCGGCGGTGTCGTCAAGGATGGCGGCAACGTCGGCGGCGTGCTTGTGTCCGGCTCCATCCTTATCGCGGACAACGATGACATGCTTGCCGCTCAGCGGCGTCCAGTCGGCCAGGTGCGCCTTACCCGCGCCCATCGCCGAGCACACAGCGGTGCCGCCGATAGCTGCGATGGCCTCCGCGTCTTTCTCTCCCTCGGTGACGTAGATGGTTTCGGTATCGCCGATCAGTTCGACCCGATACAGGCTGCGGTCTTTCGTCGCCCCCGACTGTCGAAAGGTTTTGCCGGATTTGCGATGAACCTTGCGCCCACCCGAGTAGATGTAGTCGCGCTCAGCGCTGTAGGCGTGGCTCAGCTGGTCGTCATCGAACAAATCGGACATCGACAAGCCGACCGCCGCGACCACATCGGTGGTTTCACAACCGGCACCACATTTGAGAACCACACCCTCGCCCTTGCGGCGTGGGCCGATAGTCACAGACGGACGGTTGTCTTCGTGTGTCGGGCATTGCGCTTGGGCCTTGCCGTGTCCGTTGTCAGTGACGGTGCAGCCGTAATCGCGGAATGCATCGACCACACGCTGGAATGCCGCGCTCACAGCGGGTCGCCCTCGTCGTCAGCTGCTGCTGCCATCGTCATTGTTGGTTGCCTTTCTTGGGGAAAAAAGCCCGCCGGACGTGTCGGTCCCGGCGGGCTTTCGCTCCTAAGCCTCTCGAATTGGCCTGCGCGCCAACTGATGCGACATATGTCGCAACCTGTCGGGCTTGCGACTCAGGCTTCCACCGGCTTGTCGGTCCTGGTGTGCAGATTTGCCTCAACCCAAGACTCAACGTCGCCGCGCCGGTAGAACACCTTGCGCCCCAATTTCGTGTATGTCGGTCCACCGCCAAGGTGTCGTAGTTGTGCCCAGTACGCATCAGTGGTGCCGGGGATGACGTTCTTCATTTCGGACGATGGAATGAGGTTGAGGTCACCCACGGTCGGTTCTCCCTTGGTCGGATAATGCACCCCGTTGTTCGGTTATTACCGTTCTACCCACGCTGTTTGACGTCTGCAACTTCCTGCGTAGAATCTGCATATGCCGACCAGACGGGTAGGGATAGGGCCGACCGGTGAAACGGTTCGAGCCAACGTCGCAGCGGTGCGCAACCGCCGCCGCCTGACGTTGCGTGACCTGTCCGAGAAGATGACAGAGGTCGGTTGGCCGATGGCGCACGCCACCATCTCCGAAATCGAAAAGGGCGCCCGCCGATGCGACGTTGATGACCTGGTGGCGCTGGCGACCGCGTTGGAGACCTCACCGCTAGAGCTTTTGGGCACACAGATTCCCGAGCGATACACAAGGCCGATATCCGATGACGCTGCGCGGCTAATCGAGATGGTGATCGACATGGACAGGAAGGGGCGTACAGATGGCGACGATTGAGAGCTACACAACGGCTGCCGGAAAGCGCTATCAGGTCCGGTACCGCACCCCACAGCACACCCAAACAAAGAAACGCGGATTCCGAACCAAGCGTGACGCCGAAGACTTCGCCGCCACCGTGGAGGTTCGTAAGCTCGCAGGTGAGTACGTCAAGCCCAGCCTTGGCCGGGTTACGGTTGCAGACATTGCGCCGATATGGTTGTCCCGCAAAGAATCCGACGTGGCGCGGTCCAATTACCGGATGCTGGAATCGGCATGGCGTGTTCACGTCCAGCCGCGTTGGGGCACTGTGCGGTTGTCTGATATCGACCTTGCCGATGTCGAACTGTGGATTGCCGACATGCGCCGCAAGTCGGGTGCCACCACCGTGATCCGTGCCTACGGGGTGCTGGCGGGCATTCTGGACGATGCGGTGAAGGCGCGGCGTCTGCGGGCCAATCCGGCGCGCGGCGTCGAGAACCTGCCGCGCAAGACCAGCAAGCGCCGGGTGTACCTGACTGCCGATGATGTGGGCCGGTTGGCTGCTGAGTCGAAACACCGCGCGTTGATTTTGACGCTGGCCTACTGCGGCTTGCGCTGGGGTGAAGCGGTGGCGCTGCGCGTGCAAGACGTCGAGTTTCTGCGCCGACGCATCATGATCCGCGACAACGCGGTGCAGCTGGCCTCTGACTTCTCGGAGGGCCTAACCAAAAGCCGCAAAGATCGCTCGGTGCCGGTGCCCCAGTTCGTGCTGGACGAGCTGTCGGTGCAGTGCAAGGGTCGCGCGCTGGACGCCCTGGTGTTCGGCGACGGCGCGGCCTACCTGCCACGCCCGAAGTCGGACGGCGGCTGGTTCGTCGCGGCGGTGAAGCGGGCCAAGGTGCAGATCGTCACACCCCACGATCTTCGCCACACGTGCGCCTCGCTGGCGATCAGCGCCGGGGTGAACGTGCTGGCGCTGGCGCGGATGCTCGGCCACGCCGACCCCTCGGTGACGCTGCGCGTCTACGCCGATTTGTTCGACACCGACCTTGACGCGGTGGCCGAGGCGCTGGACGCGAAGTGTGCCCAAAGTGTGCCCAACCGGTGCCCAGCCGACGTCGAGCAAGCACCAAAAAAGCCGCTGACCAGCGTCAACGGCTAGTGACTTTTGGCGGTGGCGGAGGGATTTGAACCCTCGGACGGGGGTTACCCGTCACACGCTTTCGAGGCGTGCTCCTTAGGCCGCTCGGACACGCCACCGTGTGGCAGCTTACCGATGTCGCGCGGAGTGCCCAAACCGGTCGAATCCTCGCCGCGAAATAGCACTGAGGGTCGTGATCGCGGGCGGAATCACGACCATGGGTGCAATCTCGCGGTAGAGGGAGGACAACTCACCGCTGCCGGGCGAAGAACTCCTCGACCGGCGCCGCGCACTCCTGAGCCAGCACGCCGCCGACCACGGCGGGCCGATGGTTCAGCCTGCGGTCGCGCACCACGTCCCACAACGAGCCCACCGCGCCGGTCTTGGGCTCCCATGCCCCGAACACCAGCCGCGACACCCGCGCCATCACCAGCGCGCCCGCGCACATCGTGCACGGCTCGACGGTCACCGCCAGCGTCGTGCCCTCCAGCCGCCACCCATCCCCCAACGCCTGCGCCGCCGCGCGCATCGCCAGGATCTCGGCGTGCGCCGTCGGATCGCCCGATGCCTCGCGGGCGTTGGCCGCCCGAGCCAACTCCGTGCCGTCGGGCCCGAACACCACCGCGCCTATCGGCACATCGCGCGGCCCCGCGCTGCCCGCGGCGTCCAGCGCAGCGCGAATCAGGTCTTCGTCGGTCACCGATCGAGACGGTCGAGCACCGCCGACAACTCCTCGGCGAAGCCCATCTCGCGGGCGATCCGCCCGATCTGCTCGTCGGCGTAGAGGTCGTATTCGGAGATGATCACACCGAGCACGGCCTCGGGCAGGCCGATGTCGGACAACAGGCCGAGGTCGCCCTCCTCGAACGGCTCGGAGTCCTCCAGCTCGTCTGGCTCGATGTCGTTGTCGAGCCTCTCCAGGACTTCGGCCGCGATGTCGTAGTCGAGCGCCGCGGTGGCATCCGACAACAGCAAGCGCGCGCCGGCCGGCGCGGGTCGCACGATCACGAAGAATTCATCGTCGATGTCGAGCAGCCCGAAAACCGCCCCCGCGCTTCGCAGCTCGCGCAGCTCCGTCTCGGCGGCCGCCAAGCTCGTCAACGCGGCGGACCGCATCGGCGTGCAGCGCCACTTGCCGTCCTCACGGACGACCGCCACGCCGAAGCCGTCAGGCGCGTCGGCGTCCTGCGCAGGTGCCCGCTGTGGTCCCATGGGCGCAACGCTAGTCCCCGACCAGCACCTTTGACCAGCAATCCACACCAGCCGCCCATCGGACGGACAACATCGTGTGCCACCCTTGAAGCCGTGACGAAACCGCCCGTTTGCGTGCTGGGTCTCGGCCTGATCGGCGGCTCGGTGATGCGCGCGGCGGCGCAGGCCGGCCGCGAGGTCTTCGGCTACAACCGGTCGATCGAGGGTGTGCAAGCCGCCGGCGCGGACGGTTTCGACGCCACCGAGAACATCGACAAGGCGTTGAAGCGCGCGGCCAAGACGAGCGCGCTGATCGTCGTCGCCGTACCCGTGCCGGCGCTGCCCATCGTGCTCGAGCACATCGGCGAACTGGCGCCGGAGTGCCCGCTGACCGACGTCACGAGTGTCAAGGCTGCCGTGCTCGACCAGGTCAAGGCCTACGGTCTGCTGGCGAACTTCGTCGGCGGCCATCCGATGGCGGGCACGGCACACTCCGGTTGGGCGGCGGGCAACGCGAAGTTGTTCGCGGGCGCGCCGTGGGTGCTCAGCGTCGACGACCACGTCGACCCGCAGGTGTGGGCGGCGGTCATGGAGTTGGCGCTGGACTGCGGGGCCGTCGTGGTGCCCGCCCGATCCGACGAACACGACGCCGCCGCCGCGGCGATCTCGCATCTGCCGCATCTGCTCGCCGAAGCCCTCGCCGCCACCGCCGGTGAGGTGCCGCTGGCCTTCGCGCTGGCGGCAGGCTCCTTCCGCGACGGAACCCGGGTAGCGGCCACCGCGCCGGACCTGGTGCGCGCGATGTGCGAGGCGAACGCCGAACAACTGCTGCCGATGCTGGACCGCAGCATCGACTTGCTGAAGGGCGCGCGCACGTCGCTGGCCGCCCAGGAGTCGGTCGCCGACCTCGTCGAGCAGGGGCACGCCGCCCGGATGCGGTTCTCCGGCTTCCGCCGATCTCAGATCGTGACGACGGTCATCGGCGAGGAAGGCTGGCGCGACGAACTCGCCGCGGCCGGCCGCGCCGGCGGAGTCATCAAATCCGCTCTGCCAGTCCGGGATAGTCGAGGATGAAGCCGTCGGCGTCGACCGTCACGGTCGTGTCGGCCACCGGTGAATGCAACTTGATGCCGTCGGGCGCGCTGCTGTAGCTGATCGACACCGGCTGAACGGTCAACTCGGGCAGCATCACGTAGACGACCGGCACCACCAACGAGTCGCTTCGCTGATACAGCCCGGTGCGCCTGATCGGCAGCGCGTTGAAGAACGGGCTGAAGACGACGTCGACGTCCAGCGCCCCGTCGTAGGCCGCCCTGGTGGACTGGCCGGAGTGTTCCTGCACCAGCCACATGTTCTCTTCGTCGCGGGCGATGGACAGCTGCCGCTCGCGCTCGGCGAGAGTGATGGTCATCGACAGCCGTTTGGTCGCACCCGACTCATCGGTGACAAGGTCATAGTCCGCCGAGAACGCCGGGTGTGTCTCTGTTGCCGCGGCGACGATCCGGCCGTAGGCCTTGATCCGCTTGTTGGACAACTGCACCCGAACGGATTCCATTCGCGGAACGTCATGCGCGCGCCACGTCAGAACGGCGGGCCAGACAGCGGGCTGTTGGGCACTCACCCGTCTACCGTAGGCGACGGACCGCCTCGGACGTAACCAGGTGAGAAACTGCTCGCCGCCCGATTTTCCGACAGTCCACGCGCCTCCAGCGCGACCTCGTCACCCAGCAACGGCTGGGGTAACTTGCCTCGCAACCGTCCGCTGCCGGGCATCGACGCCCAGACCGCGAAAGCCAGCAGGCCGTCGAGGATCAACGCAAGCGCGGTCACCATCAGCGCGCCGACCAACGCGAGGTAGAACTCGCGCACCTTGATGCCGTCGATGAGATACCGGCCGAGGCCACCGAGGCTCGCGTAGGCCGCGACGGTGGCGGTTGCGACGATCTGAAGTGTCGCGGTCCGCAGTCCGCTCATGATCAACGGCATCGCGTTGGGCACCTCGACCCGCAGCAGCACGCGGCTCTCGGTCATCCCCATCGATCGGGCCGCGTCCACCACCGCCCTGTCGACGTTGGCGATGCCCGAGTACGTCCCGGCCAGCAGCGGCGGGATGCCGAGCAGCATCAGCGCCACCGTCGGCGGTCCCAGCCCGAGACCCCACAGCAACACCCCGAGTAGCAGCACCCCGAGGGTCGGCAGGGCGCGCAGCGCGTTCACGCCGGTCACCACGAGGAAGGTGCCGCGGCCGGTGTGGCCGATCAGCATACCGAGTGGGACCGCGATCAACGCCGAGAAGAACACGGCGACGACGGTGTACTGCAGGTGCTCGAGGATGCGCGCGGTCAACCCCGCAGCGCCACCCCAGTTCTCCGCGGTGAAGATGTACGACAGCGCTTGGTTGAGGAAGTTCATGCCGGCGCCTCCACCTTGGGCCGCGCCTGCACTGTCGCGCCGCTCGCCCGTGTCCACGGGGTGAGCGCCTTGCCGATCAGCATGATCAGGGTGTCGATCACCAACGCCAGCACGAAGATCGCGATGATGCCTGCGATGATCTGGTCGCTCTTGTTGGCTTGATAGCCCTCGGTGAACCAGGTGCCGAGGCCGCCGATGCCGATCACCGAGCCGACCGACACCATCGAGATGTTGGTGACGGCCACCACCCGCAGGCTCGCGATGAGCACCGGGATCGCCAGCGGCAGTTCGACTTTCAGCATCCGAGTCAGCGGCTTGTAGCCGACGGCGGTCGCTGCGTCGAGCACCGCGGGCGACACAGCGTCCAGCGCCTCAGGCACCGCCCGCACCAACAGCGCGACGGTGTAGAGCGTCAACGCCACGATCACGTTGGCCTCGTCGAGGATTCGTGTCGGGATGATCAACGGCAGCACCACGAACAGCGCGAGCGAGGGAATCGTGAAGATGATGCTCGCGGTGATTGTCGTCAACCGGCGCAGCACTTTCGTGCGCTGGACGAAGGCGCCCAACGGCACCGCGATCAGCAGCCCCAGCACGATCGGCACCAGCGACAGCCGCAGGTGGATGACCGTCAGCGTCCACAGCGTGTCGAGGTGGGTCAACAGATAGCGCACCGGCTACCCCACCTCCGGGATACGGCGTTGCTGTTCCAGCAGTCTGATGACGTCCTCGGCGCGCACGCCGCCGAGCAGACGACCGTCGTCGTCGACCGCCACCCCGAGGCCCGTCGGTGACGACAGCGCCGCGTCCAACGCCAGCCGCAGCGTGCCGTCGGGCCGGAAGAAGGACCCGCCGCCGATGGTGCTGTCGTACAGCGACTTGCCCTTACGGTGGACGTCGACACCCTCGGCGTTGATCCACGCGAACGGCTTGCCCTCCCTGATGACCAGCGCCCACTCCTCTGGTCCGAGCGCCAGCGCATCGACCTCACCCTCGGCGACCTGCCTGACCTCATGCAACGGCAGCCCGGTGGCGTGGAAGAACTGCAGTCCGCGGTAGCCGCGGTCGGCGCCGACGAACCCCGACACCAGTTCGTTGGCCGGATTCGACAGCACGAACTGCGGATCGGCATACTGCTGCAACACGCCGCCCTTGCCGAACACCGCGACCTTGTCCCCGAGCTTGACCGCCTCGTCGATGTCGTGAGTGACGAACACGATGGTCTTGCGGAGTTCGCTTTGCAGCCGCAGGATCTCGGTCTGCAGGTCCTCACGCACCACCGGGTCGACGGCGGAGAACGGCTCGTCCATCAGCAGGATCGGCGGGTCGGCCGCCAGCGCCCTCGCCACCCCGACACGCTGCTGCTGGCCGCCCGACAGCTGGGCGGGGTAACGGTCCGCCAGCTTGGGGTCCAGCCCGACGCGCTCCATCACCCCGATCGCGGCTTTGCGTGCGCTGCGCCGTGATTCGCCGCGCAGCACGGGCACGGTCGCGACGTTGTCGACCACTCGCAGGTGCGGCATCAGCCCGGCGCTCTGGATCACGTAGCCGATGCCCAGCCGCAGTTTGACGGGGTCGACCTTGGTGACGTCGTCGCCGTTGAGGGTCAACGTGCCCGAGGTCGGCTCGATCATCCGGTTGATCATCCGCATCGACGTGGTCTTGCCGCAGCCCGACGGCCCGACGAAGACGGTCAGCGTGCCCTCGGGCACCTCCAGCGTCAGATCGTCGACCGCGACGGTGCCGTCCGGATATCTCTTGGTGACGTTTTCGAAGGTGATCATGGGCTCACTTCTGCAGTGGCTTGTCGAAGCCGTTGTCTTTGATCCACTGCGCGGCGGCCTCGTCGGGATCGATGCCCTTGTTGCCCTCGACCGCGGTGTTCAGTTCGATCAGCGCCTCGGTGGTCAGCTTTGCGCTGACCGCGTCGAGCACCGTCTTGAGTTCGGTGGACATCTTCTGCGACGCCACCAGCGGCACGACGTTGGCGGCGAGGAAGACGTTTTTCGGGTCCTCCAGCACGACGAGCTTGTGCTGCTCGATGGACGGCGACGTGCTGAAGATGTTGGCGGCGGTGACCGTGTTGCCGGTCAGCGCCTTGACCGTGGCCGGACCGCCGCCGTCACTGATCGCGATGAAGTTGGCGGGCGCGATGTCCAGCCCGTACTTCTCCTTCAACCCCACCAGACCGGTGACCCGCGTCTGGAACTCCGACGGCGCACCGATTTTCACCTCCGCGGAGTGCGCGGCCAGATCCGCGATCGACTTCAGGTTCCACCGCTGCGCGGTCGCCTCGGTCACCGCCAGGGTGTCCTTGTCCTCGGCCGGCGACGGGTAGAGGATCGACAGGTCGCCCGGCAACGCCTTGAGCAGGCCGAGCAGCACCGCGTCCGGGGTGGTCGCGGTGGTCTCGCTGTCGAAGTACTGCAACAGGTTTCCCGTGTACTCCGGGATCAGATCGATCGAATGATCCTGTACCGCAGGGATGTACGTCTCGCGGCTGCCGATGCCGAACTGCCTGCCGATGGTGAAGCCGTTGGCCTCGAGCGCCTGCGCATAGAGCTCGGCGATGATCTTCGACTCGGTGAAGTCGGCAGAACCCACCTTGATCGACTTGAGGTCACCGGAGATCTCGCCGCCGCCGAGCGGGTTCGAACTGCCGCAGGCCGCTGTGATCAGGGCCAAGACCGCCGCGAGAACCGCCAGCCGCCATCTACGTGTCTTCGACATACCGCTTGACATACCCAATGTCCTCTCGGCGCGTAGCTTCACCGGACACTATCGGCCTGCGCGGCCACCCGCCGCGCTTTGCGATCAGCGTGAAAGTGACGGATTGTTTCGTTATCCGTCCGGAGGGGCAAAGATGGAGCCATGACCAGCGACCCTTCCGTGCCCGACGGACCCCTGGAATCGACGCCCGGCGACCCGGCACCGCTGCCGCCGGCCGATCTGCCGGATGAGGTATCGGCCGCGCCCGCATCTCGGCCCGAGAACGCAGTCAAGTTCACTCGCGCAGCCGCGTTGTGGTCGTCGCTGATCATCGGTTTTCTGATCCTCATCCTGCTGCTGGTCTTCATCATGCAGAACACCGACACCACGACCGTCCACTTCTTGGCGTGGCAGGCCAGTCTTCCCGTCGGCGTTGCGATACTTCTGTCCGCGGTCGGCGGTGGGCTCCTCACGGTCGCGGTCGGCACCGCGCGCATCGTGCAACTCCGCCGTGCCGCCAAGAAGAACCTGAAGGCCGGCCTCTAGCCATGGCCGCGGCGGTTCAGGAGTTGATGCAGGGAAATCTGCTCGAGGTGTTCAATGAACGCGACCCTCAGCGCAGGCGTGCGGCGATCGAGCGGATCTACGCCCCCGACGTCCGCTGGACCGACGAAGAGGGTGTCAGCGTCGGACACGATGCGCTCGACGCGAAAGCCGATGCGCTACAACACGGTCTGGGGCCGCTTCAGTTCGTCCCGGCAGGCCCGGTTCACGGCCTGAATGGCTTCGGTCACATGGCGTGGCACCTGGTCGCCGAGGATGGTGGCACACCGCAGGTGTCGGGCTTCGACGTGGCGATCATCCGCGACGACGTCATCGCGGAGTTGTACACGGTGCTGACGCCGGTCAGCTCTTGACCTGCGCGGCGATCACGTCGGGGTGGGTATAGGGGATCATGTGGCTGCCGTCGACGGTGACCAGCCGGGCACCGGGCAGCGTGCGCGCGAGTTCGCGGACGTGATCGATCCCGACGAGGCGGTCGCCTTCGGCGCCGACGATCACCGACGGCACGTCGATCTCGGGCACGTTCTCGTCGACCCACCGTGCGGTGTCACCTAATTCGAGTTGGTCGGACGCGAACGCGGCCAGGTTGCCCGACGTCATCGTCACCGCGAGCAGCCGCTGCTGGAAAGTGGGATCGATCTTCTCGGGCGCGAAGGCGTTCGCCGCTCCCGCAGTGGCGGCCACCCGCTTGATGACGTTGTTGACCGTGACGTTGAGCACCGCCCCGAGCACCGGCAAGTTGGTCACCTGTGCGTAGCGCGCGTTGACGTTGTCGATGGCCTTGGGCCGGATCCCGCCGGCGCCCGGCGCCACCAGAACCATCTTCGCCACATCGCGCGGGTACTTGCGGGCAACACCGAGCGCCAACGTGCCGCCGAAAGAGTGCCCCACGATGATCGCAGGCGCGATCTTCAACGACGTCAGAAGTTCGTGCACGACGTCGATCTGGTCCTGGTACGGCAGCCAGCCGCCCTTCGACCAACCGAAACCCGGCCGGTCGAACGCGATCACGTGCCTGTCCGCCAGTTCGGGAAAGACGGGCTCGAAGTCCTTGTAGGTGCCGGGCAATCCGTGGATCATCACCACCGCCGTGCCCTTGCCCGGCTGCTCGAAGTAGTGAATCTCCTTGCCGTGCAAGCTGATGTACTGGCCGTCGGCCTGCGGCATCGCGGGCAGCCGCGCGGCGGTGTTATTGACCACGACCATGACGAGGACCAGGACCGCCAGCAGCGAGACGATGACCCGCAGAAAGGTACGCATCAGCGTCTCAAAACCCGCAACCCCTCGGCGATCAGCGGACCGACGGCCTTGTCCACCTCCTCGGTGTCGGCCGCCACGCCTCCGCCCTGCCTGGCCCGGAACGCAATACCCGCGGCGATGATCGCCACCTTGAAGTAGCCGAGCGCCATGTAGAAGTCCCAGTTGTCCAAGGACTGTTGCGCCGCAACCGAATAGCGGTTGGCGAGGTCGTCGGCCTCCGGCATCTTCGGCGAAGCCCACGCCGAGCTCGCGTGGATCACGTTGAACAACGGGTGACGGTAGACACACATCAGCGCGGCGTCGCTGATCGGGTCGCCGAGCGTGGACATCTCCCAGTCGAGGACGGCGAGCACCTTGGTCGGGTCGTCGGCGTCGAGCATCGTGTTGTCGATGCGGTAGTCGCCGTGCACGATCGAGGTCCTGCTCTGTTCCGGAAGCGCCTCCGCCAGAGCCGAATGCAGCCGACGAACGTCGGCGTCGAACGGATCGTTCTCGCGCTTCACCAGGTCCCACTGCGAACCCCAGCGCCGGACCTGGCGTTCCAGGTATCCGGTGGGCTTGCCGAAGTCGCCGAGCCCGACGGCGTCCGGGTCGACCGCGTGCAGATCGGCGAGCACCTTGATCAGGGCGTCGACGCAGTCGCTGATGCTGTCGCCGAGCGCCTCGAGGTCCTCGGCGTGGCGAACCACCCGGCCCGGCACGTACTCGACCATCTGGAAAGGCGCGCCGCTGACCACGTCGTCGTTGCGCATCGTGACCGCGCGGGGCACCGGGACGGGCGTGTCGGCCAGGGCGGCGACGACCCGGTACTCGCGGGCCATGTCGTGCGCCGACGGCGTCAGCCCGTGCAACGGCGGCCTGCGCAGGACCCACTTCGCCGCGTCGTCGGCCACCAGGAACGTCAGGTTGGACCGGCCGCCCGAGATGAGTTCGGCGCGCAGTTCACCGCTGCGCGGTACGCCCACATCCCGCAGGTGGCGGTCAAGCGAGGCGAGGTCGAGGCCCTCCAGCGAAGTCGTCACCGGACTTTCCTACCATCGCTGATTTCTGGGCAGCAGATCCCATACGTGTTCGGTGCCGTTGACCGATGCGACGTAGAGCTCACCCTTGCGCGAGGACAGCAGCCGGGTGATTCCGGCGTAGTCGACGTTCACGCACAGGATCTTCTCGGTGCGCAGGATGGAGTGCACCAGGCCGTTGATCACGCCACCGTGGCTGAACACCGCGACGGTGTCCTCGTGGTCGCCGCCGGCCGCGATGTCCCGGATGCCGTCGGTGATGCGCGCCAGGAACGCGTCTTCGTCGACGGAGCTGGGCAGGTGGCCGCTGGCGAGCCGGGCCAGCTCCTCGGGGTACTCGGCGGCGATCTGCTCGATGGGGATGTAGTGCGCGAGGTCGCGGTCGTACTCGGCGAGGCGTTCGTCGATGTCGATGGTCAGACCCAGGGCGTCGGCGACCGGCTGCGCGGTCTGCACGGCGCGCTTCTGGGGACTGCTGACCAGGCGGGTGACCGGAAAGCGCGCCAGCGCGTCGGGCAACCTCTTGGCCTGCTCGATGCCCTCCTCGGAGAGGTCGGGGTCGGACCCCTCACCCGGCTCGCTGCGGTGCGGCAACGCGTGCCGGATCAGTAGCAATTGCACCGTGACACCATAAGGCCATGGGTTATGCCGACGAACTGTTCGACCTCACCGACCGCGTGGTACTGGTCACCGGCGGGAGCCGGGGCCTGGGTCGCGAGATGGCGTTCGCCGCGGCGAAGTGCGGCGCCGACGTCGTCATCGCCAGCCGCAAGCTGGAGACCTGTGAGGCCACCGCGGCCGAGATCGAGTCGGCCACCGGCCGGGCTGCGCTGCCCTACGGCGTGCATGTCGGCCGGTGGGATCAGCTCGACGGTTTGGTCGACGCCGCCTACGAGCGGTTCGGCAAGGTCGACGTCCTGATCAACAACGCCGGGATGTCGCCGCTCTACGAGTCCCTGGATGCGGTCTCGGAGAAGATGTTCGACTCCGTCGTCAACCTCAACCTGAAGGGCCCGTTCCGGCTGTCGACGCTCGTGGGCCAGCGCATGGTGGCCGACGGCGGCGGCTCGATCATCAACGTCAGCTCCAGCGGGTCGCGGCGCCCGCAGCCCGCGCAGCTGCCGTATTCGGCGGCCAAGGCGGGGCTGAACGCGCTCACAGAAGGACTGGCGATGGCGTTCGGGCCCACCGTCCGGGTCAACACGTTGATGCCCGGCCCCTTCCTCACCGACATCAGCAAGGCCTGGGACATCCCGGCGACGACGAAGGGCGCGCAGCACTTCGCGCTCAAGCGGCTGGGCAATCCGCCCGAGATCATCGGCGCCGCACTGTATCTGGCATCGGATGCGTCCAGCTACACCAGCGGCTCGATCATCCGGGTGGACGGCGGCATCCCCTGAGCCGCTAGGGCTCGACGATGTTGAAGCCGGGATCGGGCCGGTCCACCACCGCGATGATCGACGGCAGCGCGTTGGCGTCGCCGGAGATCTCCAGGCCCGGCGAGTCGGCGTCGCCGGCCGCGAACGTCAACAGCCGCATCTTGTTTGCGAACTTGATGGTCGCCCGCGCGGTTGCCTCCTCGGCCGGCCGCTTTCGATGGATCAGCACGCCGTTGCGCACGGTGAGCCGGTAGTTGGTTCCGGTGTCGAGGAAGGTGACGTCGATGGCGACATCGAGATCCCATGCGCGCGGGCCGTTCAGGTTGATCGCCAACGTGTCGAATATCTGCTCCGGCGTGAGCTGCGCCATCATCGACGGTGACGCGGTCTGTGTGGGCGTGCCGAAGTTTTCCTCCCGCAACTCCGTCATCCCCGACAGGAAGAAGTTGCGCCACACCGCGTTCTCGGCGCCGTACGCCAGCTGCTCGAGGGTGTCGGCGTACAGCTCGCGTGCGGTTGTGTGGGTCTTGTCGGTGAAGATGACATGGTCGAGCAGCGTTGCCGCCCAACGGAAATCGCCTTCGTCGAAGGCCTTCCCGGCGATGGCGACCACGTTGTCCGCGCCGCCCATCGCCTCCACGTAGCGCGGCCCGATCGCCTCGGGCGGATGCGCCCACAGCCTGCCCGGGTTTCCGTCGAACCAACCCATGTAGCGCTGGTAGACGGCCTTGACGTTGTGGTTGACCGACCCGTAGTAGCCGTGGGTGTGCCACGCCTTCTCCAGCGCAGGCGGCATCGCAAAGGTCTCGGCGATCTCGATGCCGGTGTAGCCCTGGTTCAGCTGTCGCAGGGTCTGGTCGTGCAGGTAGGCATACAGATCCCGTTGCAGCGAAAGGTATTCCACGATCTCATCGCGGCCCCATGTCGGCCAGTGATGCGAGGCGAACACCACATCGGTGCGGTCGCAGAACGTGTCGATTGCTTCGGTCAGGTAGCCGGCCCAACCGTGCGGATCGCGCACCAGCGCACCGCGCAGCGTCAGCAGGTTGTGCAAGTTGTGGGTGGCGTTCTCGGCCATGCACAGCGCGCGGAACTTCGGGAAGTAGAAGTGCATCTCGGCGGGCGCTTCGGTGCCGGGCGCCATCTGGAACTCGATCTCGACACCGTCGAACGTGTGCGTCTCACCGGTCTCGCGGATGTCGACGGTCGGCACGATCAACGCCACTTCACCGAGCGACGGCGTCTGGCCGAGCCCGCAACCGACCTGGCCCTGCGGACCGCGGGCCAGCACCGCGCCGTACATGTACGCCGCGCGGCGTGCCATCGCCGTGCCCGCGTACACGTTCTCCTGCACGGCGTGTTCGGTGAAGTGTTCGGGTGCGATCACCGCGACCTTCCCCGCGTCGACGTCGGCCTGCGTGGTGACCCCGAGAACGCCGCCGAAATGGTCGACGTGGCTGTGGGTGTAGATGACCGCGACGACCGGCCGGTCCCCTCGGTGCGCGCGGTAGAGCGCCAGCGCCGCCGCCGCGGTCTCGGTGGAGACCAGCGGATCGATGACGATGATGCCGGTGTCGCCCTCGATGAAGCTGATGTTGGACAGGTCCAGGCCGCGCACCTGATAGATGCCCTCGACCACCTCGTACAGCCCCTGCTTGGCGCACAGTTGGCTCTGCCGCCACAGGCTCGGGTGCACCGTCGTGGGAGCCTCACCGCTCAGGAATGCGTAGACGTCGTTGTCCCAGACCACTCTGCCGTCGGCGGCCTTGACGACGCAGGGCTCCATCGCGGCGATGAAACCGCGGTCGGCGTCTTCGAAATCACGGGTGTCGTCGAACGGAAGGCTGCTGCGATGATCGCGGTTGGATGCTTCGATGACGGCGGTGGGCGGCTTCTGCTGCATGGGTTTTGACCCTGCCACCAATTTCGGCCGCGCGGTTTGAATTGAGAGCGGGATTGCATGCTTGACTGTCCGCATGGCTGTGCGTCGAGTGGTGACCGGGCACGACGGGTCCGGCAAGTCCGTGTTCGCAAGCGATGAGACCGTCGAGCCCGATCGACCGTTGCTGATGCCCGCTGCGGAGTTCTACCAACTGTGGGGCGGTGATTCGGCGCCGCAGTTTCCCGACGACGGGTCGCAGCCGCAGTGGCGGACCTACTTCCCGCCAGTCGGCGGTTTCCGCTTCGGCATGTTGACGCTCCCGCCCGCCACCGGCGCGAAGGAACAGGAGATGTTCAACCTCGACGAGGCGGTCGCCGACATCGAAGGCAAGCTACCCGGGCTGCTGCGCTACATGGACCCGTCGGATCCCGGTATGCACGCCACCGACACCATCGACTTCGAGGTGGTGCTCGAGGGCACAGTCGTACTGGAACTCGACGACGGCGCGCAGGTGACATTGAACCCGGGCGACACCGTCGTGCAGAACGGCACGAGGCACCGCTGGCACAACCCCGGCGACACACCGGCCAGGATGGCGATCTTCATCTGCGGTGCGAACCACGCGAAAGTGCCTGCAGCCCACTAGATGTCTCGTTCGGCCAGCCACCGCTGGGCGCGTCGCGCCGACGCCCGCGACAGCCACGCGTCCTGAATCAGCTCCGTCAGTTCCTGCCTGCCGATCTCGCTCAACCGGCTGGCGCGTACCAACACCGACAGGTGGCCGTCGAAGCGGTCGGTGGTGAAGAACGGTGACTTCGGGTCCTGCACCAGGGCCAGCTTGTCGGCTTCGGACTCGACCCAGATCATGATGACGTCGGCGTAGCGCTCACCGGTGTCGGGATCCTCGGCGTCGGGTTGGGGTGTTCGGAAGAACACGAACGACTTTCCGCCCACCTGATAGATCGGGTTGCCCTTCGGTCCCTCGATCCGTTTCACGTGCGGCATGCCCGCCGCGATCTCGTGCACGTCGCTGACCCGGGCCGGTCGGTCACGCACCGTCCCGCTCCAGTCGATGCAGGGTGACGTCGGAGAGCACACCGTCGTCGACGACCGCGGTCATGTACGTGCAGAACGGTTGGCGACGGCGGTCGGTCGGCGAGCCGGGGTTGAGCAGACGAAGGCCGGTCGCCGCCGTGGTGTCCCAGGGAATGTGGCTGTGGCCGAAGACGAGCACGTCGGTGTCGGGATAAGCCTTCGCCATCCGCGCGTCCCGACCGCCCGATGCGCCCGTCTCGTGAACGACGGTGAAGCGCACGCCGCCCAGCGTGGCGTCGGCCCGTTCGGGCAACCGCGCGCGGAGTTCGTCGCCGTCGTTGTTGCCCCAGCACGCAACGAGGCGGCGCGACCTGGCCTCGAGGGTGTCGAGCAACGCGGGATCGACCCAATCGCCTGCGTGAATGACCACGTCGGCGTCGTCGACCTCGTCCCACACCTGTTCGGGCAGATCGCGGGCCCGTTTGGGCACGTGGGTGTCGGCGATCAGCAGCAGCCGCACGGTCAGGCTTGTGCGAGCAGTTCGGCCATCTTGGGCATCAGCGCCTGCAGACCCTTGAGCGGTCGCACCATCACCTTCACCGAGGTGATCTGGCCGGCGTCGTTCCAGTGGATCATGTCGATGCCGTTGACGTACTTGCCGTCGATGGTCGCGGCGAACTCCAGAACGGCCGACCGCTCGTTGAACCACTTCTCTACATAGTGGAAGTCGGTGTCGCTGAACACCTTTGCCGCCGCGCCCAGGTAGGCCATCGCCTTGTCGCGGCCTTCTTGCGGCGTGAACACGGCCGGCGAGCAGAACACGGCGTCGGCGGCCAGCAGGTCTTCCAACTCGGATGTGCGGCCGCTTTCGATGATGTCGATCCATCGCGTGATCACCGGTGGAGTCATGCCGACCAGACTATCGTCCAAAAAAGATTGTAAGCGCTCACTTTCTTTGATACGGTCATCGCCATGACCTACGACGTGATCGTTCGCAACGGCCTCTGGTTCGACGGCACCGGCACCCGCCCCGTGCGCCGCACGCTGGGCATTCGCGACGGAATCGTGGCGACGGTATCCGCGACACCGCTGGACGAGACCGGCTGCCCCGACGTCATCGACGCCGACGGCAAATGGGTTCTGCCCGGCTTCATCGACGTGCACACCCACTACGACGCCGAAGTCCTGCTCGATCCCGGCCTGCGGGAGTCCGTCCGCCACGGTGTGACGACGCTTCTGCTCGGCAACTGCTCGCTCTCGACGGTCTACGCCGACTCCGAGGACGCCGCGGACCTGTTCAGCCGCGTCGAGGCCGTGCCGCGCAAGTTCGTGCTCGGCGCGCTGGAGGCCAAGCGCACGTGGACGTCGCCCGGCGAGTACGTCAAAACGCTCGACAGCCTGCCGCTGGGACCGAACGTCAGCTCCATGCTCGGGCACTCCGACCTGCGCACCACGGTGCTCGGCCTGGACAGGGCCACGACCGAGGGCGTGGAGCCGACCGACGCCGAACTGGAGAAGATGGCCAAGCTGCTCGACGAGGCGCTCGACGCCGGCCTGCTCGGCATGTCGGGAATGGACGCGCCGATCGACAAACTCGACGGCGACCGGTTCCGCTCCCGCGCGCTGCCGTCGACGTTCGCGACATGGCGTGAGCGGCGCAGGCTGATCAAGGTGCTGCGTAAGCGCGGCCGCATCCTGCAGAGCGCGCCCAACACCAAGAACCCGATCGAGGCGCTGAACTTCTTCTTCACCAGCAGCGGGATGTTCGGCCGCAGGCGCGCCGTGCGGATGAGCCTTCTCGTCTCGGCCGACGCCAAGTCCAACACCGGCGCGGTGCACGTATTTGGCCCCGGCACGAGGATTCTCAACCGGCTGCTGAACTCTTACGTGCGGTTCCAGCATCTGCCGGTGCCGTTCGAGCTCTACTCCGACGGCATCGACCTGCCGGTGTTCGAGGAGTTCGGCGCGGGCACCGCCGCCCTGCACCTGCGCGACCAGATCGAGCGCAACGAACTGCTCGCCGACCCGGAGTACCGGCGCCGGTTCCGCGCCTCGTTCGATCGCAAGAAGCTCGGCCCGACGCTGTGGCACCGCGACTTCCACGACGCCACGATCGTCGAATGCCCCGACGCCAGCCTGATCGGCAAGAGCTTCGGCCAGATCGCCGATGAGCGAGGACTGCACCCGCTCGACGCGTTCCTCGACGTGCTCGTCGAGAACGGCGAACGCAATGTGCGGTGGACGACGATCGTCGCCAACCACCGGCCCAAGCAACTCGACGCGCTCGCCGTCGACCCGTCGGTGCACATGGGCTTCTCCGATGCGGGCGCGCACCTGCGCAACATGGCGTTCTACAACTTCCCGGTGAAGCTGCTGCGCCGGGTCCGCGACGCCGAGTTGGCGGGCAAGCCGTTCATGAGCGTCGAGCACGCCGTGCACCGGCTCACCGCCGAGGTCGCCGAATGGTTCGGCCTCGCGGCGGGCACGCTGCGCGAGGGTGACCGCGCCGACTTCGTCGTCATCGACCCCGCCGGCCTCGACGAATCGGTGGACGCCTACCACGAGGAGAAGGTGCCGTTCTACGGCGGCCTGTCCCGCATGGTGAACCGCAACGACGCGGCGGTGGTGGCGACCGGCGTCAACGGCACCGTCGTCTTCCGCGATGGCGAGTTCCGCGAGGGCTACAGCAAGACCCTCAAGACCGGACGGTTCCTGAAGGCCGGCCAGACCCAGCGGGAACCCGTCTCCGCCTGATGGCCAGAACCCAGCAGCAGCGCCGCGAGGACACCATCGCCAGGCTGCTCGACGCGAGCATCGAGACCATCATCGAGGTCGGTTACGCGCGGGCGTCGGCGAAGGTCATCGCACAACGGGCCGAGGTGTCCGACGGCGCCCTGTTCCGCTACTTCCCCACCATGGGCGACCTGATGGCGGCGACGGCCCAGGAGGCAGGCCGTCGGCAACTCGAGGCTGCCGCGAAGCAGATTGCCGACATCCCCGCCGACAAGCCCGCGATCGAGGGTGTGCTGGCGATCATCCGGGATCTGACCGCCAACTCCACCAACACCGTCATCTACGAGCTCATGGTTGCCGCACGCACCGACGAGAAACTGCGCGACACCCTGCGCAAGGTGATGGCCGCCTATATCGCCAAGATCTACGAAGCCGCGCGGGCTGTGCCGTCCGCCGACGAGATCGCGGCGTTCGGCGAGGAGAACTTCGCGGCACTGGTGTCGGTGCTCATCAACACCTTCGACGGAGCGGCGATGTTCCGGCATGTGCTCGAGGCCCCCGAGATCGAGGAGCGGCGGATCCCGGTGCTGATGGCGCTGCTCAACGCTGCCCGCCCCTAGCTTTCTGGCAAACTCCTGCCCTTGACTGCTCGACGCTCGGTCGGCTAATTTCCCCAGCAAGTCGCCGGTCGAGCGAAGGGGTGTCGTGAGCGGTACCTTCATCATCGACAGCCACGACATCGGCGAGGCTGAGGCGCTACTCACCGCCACCTACACCAAAGTCCGCCTCAGCGAGCAGTCTCACGGAGCCCCCACCCGGACTCGGGTGTGGCGAACGCAGATCGGCTCGCTCGATGTCGACGACTTCGAGTACAGCTACGACCTCGATTACGACGTCGAGCCGCCGGACAGAATCCTGCTGTGCCGCGTCCTCAAGGGCGCTATCGAAGACCACGTGCCCGGACGTCAACCCGAGATGTTCACCACCGGCGAGGTCGCTGCGATCGGCGCGCTCGACGACACCCCTTACAGCGGCTTCGTCCACCGCGGGGTGTTCACCGCGATCTCCATCGACCGAAGCCTGTTCAGCGAAGTCGCGTCGAACGGCGGCGAACCCGTGCGGCTGACCTCGTCGACGCCGGTTTCGGCCGATGCCAGCCGGCATCTCGTCGACGTCATCGACCACGTCCGGCACACCGTGGCGAATTCGGCCTTCTCGCACGAGCCTTTACTGGCCGGAACGATCGCGCGGTATCTGGCGGCGACGATGCTGACCACGTTTCCCAACACCGCGCGCACAGAACCGACCGTCGACGACCGCCACGACAACGCGCGGGCGCTCTTGCGGCGGGCCATCGCGTTCATCGACGAGAACGCGCACACCGACATCTCGCCTGCCGATATCGCCGCGGCAGTCGATGCGACGCCTCAGGCATTGCTGAATCTGTTTCGCGTACATCGTGATTGCACACCGATGGCGTACGTGCGCAGGGTGCGCCTGCACCAAGCCCATCTGGAGATCGTGGCCGGCGACCCCGAGACGACCAGCGTCACCGAGATCGCGCGCCGGTGGGGCTTCCACGAAATGGGCTCGTTCATGCAGCGCTACGCGCAGGCATACGGGGGTGAACCCCGACTGTTGTGAAGGGTTCGCCCACAACGTTTGCAGGGCTGCCTAGTCTGGAGTGATGTGGGAGGAACGGGAGGAACGGGCGGCGAAGCCTGCCAAGCTCCTCCTGTACGTCCTGACGGCGGGCCTTCTGTTGGCGGCGTTGGCGTTTCCGATGGTCGGCGGGGCCGGGGCGGTGGTCAATCGGCTATCGGATCGCACGGCCCAGGACACCAGCGCGCTCCTGCAGGGCGATGCGCCGATCATCTCGACGATGGTCGACATCGAGGGCAATCCGATCGCGTGGATCTACACGCAACGCCGCTGGGAGGTTCCGACCAACCGCATCGCGAACACGATGAAGCTCGCGATCGTCTCGATCGAGGACAAGCGCTTCGGTGAGCACAACGGCGTCGACCTGCAGGGCTCGCTGACCGGCCTCGCCGGGTACCTCAAGGGCGCGGTCGACACCCGCGGCGGGTCGACGATCGAACAGCAGTACGTCAAGAACTTCAACTTCCTCGTCAACGCCGAAAACGACACGGAGCGGCGCGCGGCGATCGAAACCACGCCGATCCGAAAGCTGCGTGAGATGCGGATGGCGCTCGAACTCGACAAGGCGCTGCCCAAAGCCGAGATCTTGACCCGGTATCTGAACCTGGTGGCGTTCGGCAACGGCAGCTTCGGCGTGCAGGACGCCGCGAAGACCTACTTCGGCGTCAACGCCGCCGACCTGAACTGGCAGCAGGCGGCGTTGCTGGCCGGGCTCGTGCAGTCGACGAGCACGCTCAACCCGTACACCAATCCCGAAGGGGCGTTGGCCCGCCGCAACCTCGTCCTCGACACCCTGATCCAGAACCTGCCCGACAAGGCCGACGAGCTGCGGAAGGCCAAGGAGGCGCCGCTGGGCGTCCTGCCCAAACCCGCTCCGTTGCCCCAAGGCTGCATCGGCGCCGGCGATCGCGCGTTCTTCTGCGATTACGCGCTGTCCTATCTGGCCAAGGCCGGCATCGGCAAGGAAGAACTCGCCCGCAACGGCTACCTGATCCGCACCACGCTCGACCCGAAGGTGCAGGACTCCGTCAAGAAGGCGATCGACAAGATCGCCAGCCCTGACCTCGACGGCGTGGCCAGCGTGATGACCGTAATCAAACCGGGCCGGGATGCCCACCGCGTGCTCGCGATGGGCGACAACCGCACCTACGGGCTCGAACTGAACGCAAACGAGACCGTGCAGCCGCAGCCGTTCACAACGCTCGGTGACGGCGGCGGCTCGACGTTCAAGATCTTCACCACCGCCGCGGCGCTGGAGATGGGGATGGGCATCAACGCCAAACTCGATGTGCCCGCGACGTTCCAGGGCGCAGGCCTGGGCGACAGCAACACCCCGGGATGTCCACCGCGCACCTGGTGTGTCAAGAATGCGGGCGGCGGCGCCCGCGGCCCGATGAACGTCACCGACGCGCTCGCGCAGTCGCCGAACACCGCGTTCGCGAAGTTGATCCAACAGGTGGGCGTGTCGCGCGCGGTGGACATGGCCGTGCGACTGGGCCTGCGGTCCTACGCCGAACCCGGCAGCGCCAGGGACTACGACCCGAACTACAAGGGCAGCCTCGCCGACTACATCAAGGAGCAGAACCTCGGCTCGTTCACCCTCGGCCCGTTCGAACTGAACGCGTTGGAGATGTCCAATGTGGCGGCGACGCTGGCATCCGGCGGGATGTGGTGCCCGCCGACGCCGATCGACAAGGTCCTCGACCGGCGCGGCCGCGAGGTACCCGTGCCGCAACAGAAGTGCGAGCAGGTCGTGCCCGAGGGGCTGGCCAACACCCTGACCAACGCGTTGGGCAAGGACCACACCAGCGGCACGGGGGCCAGCGCTGCCGGGTCTGTCGGCTGGACCCTGCCGATGGCGGGCAAGACCGGCACGACGGAGTCGCACCGGTCGTCGGCGTTTCTCGGTTACACCAACCAGTTCGCCGCCGCGAACTACATCTTCGACGACACCCCTGCCCCCAAGGAGCTGTGCTCGTGGCCGCTGCGCAGATGCTCGAGCGGCAACCTGTACGGCGGCAACGAGCCCGCGCGCACGTGGTTCAACGCGATGAAGCCGATCGCCGACGAATTGGGCCCGGTGTCGATGCCGCCGACCGCCCCGCGATATGTCGACGGCGCGCCGACGGTCCCGCTGCCCAGCATCAAGGGGCTGAAGTTCGACGCCGCGCGAAAGAAGTTGCAGGACGCCGGTTTTCAGGTCGCCGACCAGCCTTCGCCTGTGGACAGCTACCTGTCCAAGGGCACCATAGTCGGCACGACGCCCAAAGACCGGGCCGTTCCCGGCTTCCTCGTCACGATCAACACGAGCACCGGCGTCGCGCCCTACGAGTACTACCCCTCGCGCCCGTCGGATGGGCCTCCGCCGCCGCAAGCGCCACCGCCACCGCCGACCGACGGCAACGTGGTCAACATCCCGGGGCTTCCGCCGATCTTCATCCCAGGGCAACCGCCGCCACCCCCGCCACCCTTCGGTGCGCCGCCACCGCCACCCTTCGGTGCGCCGCCCCCGCCGCCTGTGGGTGCACCGCCCCCGCCACCGCCTCCCGTGGGCGCGCCGGCGCCCCCCGTGGATGTACCGCCACCGGTCGGCGTGCCGCCGCCTTAGTCGGCTCCGGGTATCGGCCACTCCCACATCAGGCTGAACCACGAAAGCCTAAGCGTCATCGCGGGTTTCGGTGCGCGGACGACGACCCGGGCACGCGCGTGCGGGCCGGAGAGACAGTGCCTTCTGGCCCGTCGACGCTCCAGTTGGACAACAACAGGCCTTCTCCGGAGCCCGCGTATTCGAAGGTGTGCGTTCTGCTGGATCGCCGTCACGTTGAAGTTCAGGACGACCGGGTGGTGGACGTCGTTTCGGTGTTCTGGCCCGAGGCGTCCGATTCCATGGACTCACCGGACCCGCAACCGCAACGGCGAGTATCGCTGCACTGCGGATCGGCGCCCGGAATCCGCGGCCTGCCAGTCAGTAGAAGACCGAGGTATTGGTGCTCGTACCGTTATCGCAAGTGATCGTGCCGGTCCTGGTCTTGAACAACCTGATGGCAGGAACGAACAGATCGTGGGAACCATTGGCCGGCAGGCCGAAGCTGTCGGTGTACCCCTCCGACGAGTAGGTGCACTGGGACGCGACACCGCTGCGGTCGGTGACATGGAAAGTCACGCCGGCAAGTCCGGGTTCCGCGGTAACCAACGGTCCCTGCTTGGCAGCGGGAGGCGGTGCCTGAGCGGGCGGCGGTGCGGGTTCGACGTCCTCCCACATCGACAGGCGCGCCGTGTAGTCGCCCGCATCGCCTGACGGGCAGTCGCTCTGGTTCAGGATTCGCACACCGAGGGCGTGTTTCCCTGGCGTGGCATTCATCGTGAACGGCGGTTGCTCCCAGCCGGGCCCTACATAGCGGCTCAGCAGACGCTGACCGCCGAGAAAGAATTCGGCGACGGCCTTGGCGCACTTGTTGCTCGGATTGTTCGGGACGTTGCTGAGGAGGACAGTCTGCGTGCCCGTCTCGACTTCGAAGGGTATTTGGACCATGTCGCAGTCATCGGCCGCTCTACAGTGGGAAGTCACCTGTTCGTAGACCACTGTCTTTCGTTCCGCGGATGCTGGACCCGCCCACGTGAGCGCTGCAACGCAGGCAGCCGACGCGACCACCGCGGTCTGGGCAAGGCCTATGCGTGCGCGGATGTTTTCGGTGCTCATCGGACCTCCCTTCGCTAAAAAGGGTAGATATCGACAGCCGCGTGGAAACGAAATTGGCAATTCATGCCCGCCTGACCGCAAAAGAGAAGCTGTGGTCGTCAAATGCGCGAATTCACGACCATGGCTTCTCGCTCGGCAGGCCGTAGAGAAAGTGAGCGCGCCCGAAGGGATTCGAACCCCTAACCTTCTGATCCGTAGTCAGATGCTCTATCCGTTGAGCTACGGGCGCAGTGCTATTCAGTTGTGCGTGGCTGCGTAGAGCCGCGGCGGAGGCGAGAGGATTTGAACCTCCGGTCGCCTTTGAGGGCGACAACTCATTAGCAGTGAGCCCCATTCGGCCGCTCTGGCACGCCTCCTTGACGGTTTACCGCCGATCCGACAGCGTACACATGCCCAGCCACACCAGGCAAAGCGCATATCCGCCAGCCATAGACTGGTCCTGTGCCTGCCCGTTTACGCCCTGAACTGGCCGATCTGCCCGCCTACACGCCGGGCAGGACCGTGCCCGGTGCGATCAAGATCGCAAGCAACGAGACCGTGCACGGCCCGCTGCCGAGCGTGCGCACCGCCATCGAAAAGGCCGCCGACAACATCAACCGCTATCCGGACAACGGCTACGTCGAACTCAAGGAGCGGCTGGCCAAGCACGTCGACTTCGCGCCCGAGCACATCGCCGTCGGCTGCGGCTCGGTCAGCCTGTGTCAGCAGCTCCTCCAGATCACCTCGACGGTCGGCGACGAGGTCGTCTACGGCTGGCGCAGCTTCGAGATCTATCCGCTGCAGACCCGCACCGCGGGCGCGACGCCGATCCAGGTGCCGCTGACCGACCACACCTACGACCTCGACGCGATGGCCGCCGCCGTCACAGACCGCACCCGGCTCATCTTCGTGTGCAACCCGAACAACCCGACCAGCACCGTCGTCGACCCTGACGCGCTGGCGCGCTTCATCGAAGCCGTGCCGTCGGACGTTCTCATCGCACTCGACGAGGCGTACGTCGAGTACATCACCGACGACATGAAACCCGACAGCTTCGGGCTGGTCCGCGCACACAGCAATGTCGTTGTGCTGCGCACATTCTCGAAGGCGTACGGGCTCGCGGGGCTGCGCGTCGGCTACGCCGTCGGCGATCCCGACATCATCACCGCGCTCGGCAAGGTCTACGTGCCATTCAGCGCGACCAGCGTCTCGCAGGCCGCGGCCATCGCATCGCTGGATGCCGCCGACGAACTGCTCGCCCGCACCGACGCGGTCATCGCCGAACGGGCCAGGGTGACCGCTGCCCTGCGCGACGCCGGCTACACCGTGCCGCCGTCGCAAGCCAACTTCGTCTGGCTGCCGCTGCCCGGTCGGGCCCAGCAGTTCGCCGCCGACTCGGCCGAGAACCGCATTATCGTCCGGCCCTACGGCGAGGACGGCGTGCGCGTGACCATCGCATCCGAGCAGGAGAACGACATGTTCCTGGAGTTCGCGAAGGGCTGGATCGGCTGTTGATTTTGCGCTGACGGCTGTGCTTGTCGGTGGATCACGACCCTGACCGCAAAATCAACGCGGGTTCCGGCCGGTGTAGGCCACCAGCTTGTCCAGTGACCGCGCATCAGCGGCGAGGTCGACCGGGTCGTCGAACCCCGCCCTCCTCCTGCCCTCCGGGGTGATGACGCTCTTGGCCACCCCCATCACGTAGTCCGACAGCGAGTCGGGCACATCGAGGCTGCGCTCCATCGCGGTCGCGTAATCCCAGGCGTGCACCAGGAATTCAAGCGACAGGATCCCCGCCAGCATTCGCGCGGGCGCTTCGTTGTCGCCGAACTTCACCGTGCCGTCGAGCCCGCGACGGTGCCACGCGTCCAGCGCGGGCCTGGCCGCGGCGATCACCTGGCGCTCGACGGAGTCGGTCGCATCGCGCTCGGGAAGCTGCGCGCCCGCGGCCTGGCCGATGAGGGTGATGGACCTCATCAGGTGATCGGTCAGGCCGGCGAGGTCGAACTCCCGGCACGGAGTAGGCCTCGACCAGTCGTCGTTGGCGATCGGATGCAGCACGCTCTGCAGCACCCGCAGGCTCGCCTCGGCGCTGTCGAGCTCATCGGTCGGGGGTGAATCGGGACCGGGGCGTAAATCGGGGGCCATGGTCCCCACGCTACGACGCGGGTGCGCCTATCGTTGCGCAGATGAGAACCCATCTGCGGGTGACAGCCGCGGCACTGGTCTTCGTCGGCGTGGCGGCGGGGTGTTCACGCACCACCGAGGGCACCGTCGCGATGACCACCGAACCCGGACCACCGATCTCGGCGCCGACGCGCACACCGCCGACGTCCGACCCGGGCTTCCCCGGCATCCCCGGGCTGCCGAGCATTCCCGGTCTGCCCGATATCCCGGGCTTCCCGATGCCTGGTAACACCAACGTTCCCGAGGTACCTGCACCCGCCAACTCCGACACGATGAAGTGCAGCGAGTTCATCAAGCTCGACGAGGCCACCCAGCGGGCCGTCATCAAGGCCATCATCGAGAAGGACGGCCCCCAGGGCGGCGGGCCCGAACAGGAGATGGTGGCCGCGATCATGGCCTCCGCGATGTGCTCGTTCCTGCCCAGCGCGGTCGTCAAAGAGGTGGTGCTCGGCGGGTCTCCGCCGTGAGTGGCTAGCCTTTCCGCTCATGGGCGACAGCTACGAATCTCTCACCGTCGACATCTCCGATCACGTCGCGCAGGTGACACTGACCGGGCCGGGCAAGGGCAACGCCATGGGTCCGGCCTTCTGGACGGAGATGCCGGAGGTGTTCGCCAAGCTCGACGCCGACCGCGACGTGCGCGCGATCGTGCTCACCGGTTCGGGCAAGAACTTCAGCTACGGCCTCGACCTGCTGGCCATGGGCGGCACGCTGTCCGAGGTGCTGACCGACGGCGCCACCGCCAGGCCGCGCACCGACTTCCACAAGACGATCCTGCGCATGCAGGGCGCCATCAACGCAGTCGCCGATTGCCGCACCCCAACGATCGCGTCTGTGCACGGCTGGTGCATCGGCGGCGGAGTGGACCTGATCTCGGCCGTCGACATCCGCTACGCCAGCGCCGACGCGAAGTTCTCCGTCCGCGAGGTCAAGATCGCGATCGTCGCCGACGTCGGCAGCCTGGCCCGGCTCCCGCTGATCCTCAACGACGGCCACCTCCGCGAACTGGCGCTGACGGGTAAGGACATCGACGCCGCACGGGCCGAGAAGATCGGGCTCGTCAACGACGTCTACCCCGACGCCGAGGCGTCGCTGGCCGCCGCGCACGAAACCGCCGCCGAGATCGCCGCCAATCCCCCGCTCGTCGTCAGCGGCGTCAAGGACGTGCTCGATCAGCAGCGCATTGCGCGGGTGTCGGAGAGCCTGCGCTACGTCGCCGCGTGGAATGCGGCGTTCCTGCCGTCGAAGGATCTCGGCGAGGGGATGAAGGCGACGTTCGAGAAGCGGCCGCCGAACTTCACCGGCGAGTGATCACACCCGGGCGACGGGCTTGAACTCCAGTTCGGCCTTCGCCTTCTCGTTGGACACCGGCAGCCAGGTGTCGCCGAACGCCAGCACCCCGTACGGCGCAACGGCTTTGACCACTGCGCGCGGAATCCGAAGCTGCGTCGGCTTACCCAGTTTCGCCGCCAACTCCCGTGTGTAGTCGTTGAACGACTGCGGACGGTCGTCGACGATGTTGTAGATCTGCCCACCCCGACCGCGGTCGAGCGCGTTGGCGGTGGCCGCGACGACGTCGTCGATGTGCACCCACGAGACGATGCCGTTACCGCCCATGTCCAACGACAAGCGCCACTTCGCCATTCGAGCGAACATCTGGTCGTGCGGCACACCCGGCCCGTAGAAAGCGCCGTACCGCAACACAATTCCCTCGGTGTCGCTGTGTTCGCCGGACTCCAGCACCGTGCGCTCCATTCCGCGCAGCGCGGCCAGCATCGCTTCACCGCCGGGCGGCGGCGGGCCGTAATACGGGTCGGACTCGTCGACCAGCGCGGGCCCGCTCGTCGGATATCCGTACGCGAAGATGACCGACTCGGCGATCACCCGCCGCGCGCCTGCCTGTTGCGCCGCAGCGACGAGGTTCGGCGCGCCGACTCCCCACAGCCGTCGCGCCGGCTCGAAGTCCTTGACCCGCATCGGTCCCCGCTTGGGCAGCGTCGTCAGAAGTGACACCACCACCTCCGGGCCGATGTCGGCGACGGTCTTGGCGATGTCGTCGGCGTCGAACACATCGGCCACGACGGGCTTGGCGCCCGCCTGCTCGATCTGTGAGGTCTTGGCCGACGAGCGGGTCACGCCGATCACCTCGTGCCCGCGCGCGTTGAGCTCGCGCAGCAACGGAAGACCGGGAACGCTGGTTGCTCCGGCAACGAGTACCCGCATCACGACCGCCCTTCTTTCTCGGCATTCGCGGCGACGCGCAGGGCGATCGCCAGCATCACGGTGGTCGCGACGAGGCCGCCTGCCTCGAGCCACCCGATGAGATCGCCTGCCCCGTGGTGCGGGTCGATGATGTGGCTGATCGCGTGCAGCGCCCAGTGCAGCGTGGCGAACGCCAGCGCGGGAACCCGCCACGACACCCGCTGGACGGCGGCCAGCAGCAGGAGGCCCTGCGGAATCTCGAACGTGGCGTTGTCGAAGATGTAGTGGTCGTTGCGGACCCCGAATGTCCCGAGAGTGTCGAAGAACGTGCCGGGGAAGAACAGCATGAACAGCCCGATGCCGAGGGCGTACACCCCGAAGACGATCAGGGTCAGCTTGACCACCGTCGCTCCGCCCATGCCCGAGCCCTGCCCGGCCCTTGTGCGTATCGGTGTTGTTGACATAGCTTCACGCTAGCTCGCGAATGGACTCAAGATAGGCACCACTTTGATGGCAGTTTCGGGTACCAGTTCGGCTCCTGAGCTGCTGGTCGAACTGGACCGCACCGCGGTGGAGCCCTTACACCGTCAGCTGGCCGACGGCCTGCGTACCGCCATCCGCACCGGCAGGCTCGCTGCCGACACCCGGATGCCGTCCACGCGGGTGCTGGCGGCCGATCTCGGCGTGTCCCGGCGCCTGGTCGTCGACGCCTACAGCCAGCTGGTCGCCGAGGGATTCCTGTCGAGCAGGCACGGATCGGGCACGAGGGTCGCGACCGTCGAAATCGCCAGCCCGCCTCGCCAGAGCGAGTCGACGCGACGATACGACGTCGACTTCCTGCCCGGCTCGCCCGACCTTCGCAGTTTTCCCCGCGCCGCCTGGATGCGTGCACTGCGCGCGGGGCTGGCCGAGACCGCGTCCGAGTCGTTCGGATACGTCGAACCGCAGGGGCTTTTCGCGGCCCGCACTGCGATCGCCCACTATCTGCGCCGCACCCGCGGCGTGCAAGCCGACCCCCGCCACATCGTGCTCTGCTCGGGTGCGACCCAGGCGATCGCGCTTCTCGGGCGCGCACTGCAAGATGATGAATTGCCGCTTGCCATGGAGGACCCTGGCTTTTGGGTGCACCGGATGGTGTTGCGGCACAACGGTATCGAACCGATTGCGGTGCCGGTTGACGACGATGGCATTGACGTCGCCGCGCTGGCCGCCAGTGAGGCGAAGACGGTCCTGACGACCCCGGCGCACCAGTCGCCGACAGGTGTGGTGCTCTCGGCACCGCGCCGCACCGCGCTCGTCGAGTGGGCCCGCGAAGGTCACCTGGTCATCGAGGATGACTACGACGCCGAATACCGCTACGACCGCGCACCCGTCGGCGCCCTGCAGGGCATCGCGCCCGACCGCGTCATCTACCTCGGCTCGACCAGCAAGACGTTGGCGCCCGGACTGCGCATCGGATGGATGGTGGTGCCGCCAGCGCTCGTCGGCGCGATCAGGCTGTCGAAGATCCTCGCCGACACCGGAAGCTCGGTGATGGATCAGATCGCCTTCACCCAGCTGCTGACCTCCGGCGCCTACGACCGCCATCTGCGCCAGATGCGCCGGCGGTATGTGACCCGGCGTAACGCCCTGCTCGCCGCGCTGGCGCGGCACCTGCCGCAGGCCACGGTGCTCGGCGCGGCCGCCGGGGTTCACCTGACCGTGCGGTTTCCGGACGGCTATCCGATCGCCGATTTGGTGCGACGCGCGGCGGCCATGCGGGTGAACGTCGAACCGCTGGCGCCCTGCTATGCCGATCCGGCGGCGGCGCCGCCGGGCCTGCTGCTCGGGTACGCCAACCTGACCGAATCGCAGATCGACGCCGGGGTGGCCACGCTGGCCAGGGCGGCGCTGTGACCGTCGACGTCGAGGTGCACACGACGATCGGCCGACCGCGCCCGCAGGTCGCCGCGTACTGCTGTGAGCCGGCCAACATCACCGCGTGGAACGCCAACATCCGGGCCGTGCAGCGGGATTCGCCCAGTCCCGTCGAGGTCGGCTCGCGGCTGCACTTCACCAGTGGGTTCCTCGGCCGGACGCTGGAGTACACCTACGAGGTCGTCGAACTGGTTCCCGACGAACGGTTCGTCATGCGGTCCGACCGCTCCCCCTTCCGGATGGAGACCACCTACCTGTGGTCGGACGACGAGAACGGCGGCACCTGGATGACCGTGCGCAACCGGGGCGAGCCGACGGCCTTCGCCGGACTGGCCGCACCGCTGCTGGCGACCGCGGTGCGACGGGCCACCGCCAAGGACCTAGCCAGGCTCAAGTCCATACTCGAAGCAGCCAACTTGTCTTAGGTGCCCGGGTTGTTAGGCTCCCACGGGGGAGCTGGGGACTTCGAACCCACAGCGATTTATCACGTAGCAGGAGCGCAGATGACCGAGCGCGGCGCGGCCCAACCGGGTCACGCGACTCCCGATGCGCTGAAGCAGGCGCTCACGGAACACGCCGCACCCGAGCGACTCGTGGTGGCCAGGGGCCTGTTCACCGGCCCGAGCGCCGCGGTGGTCGACGACATGTACGCGCGGATCGTGACCGGCCAGGCGCACCGGGAGCGGTACGCGCTGCACCTGGAGAAGGGTGCGACGGTCGACACCAACACCTACTTCGGCAGGCTGCCCGCAAGCTACTTCCAGCGGTGGACCACCGTCGGCGAGGTCCAGTTGAAGCTGGCGTTCGACACGTCGACGCGGGCGCGCGTGCTGCTCCGCGGATCCGATATCCACGGCGGCTTCAGAACCATCGACAGCGCCGAGGTCGACGGCACCGGTACCGCCGTGCTCACCGCGCGGATCAACGAGTACGTCGACGGCGGCGCGCTGTGGATGGAAGCCACCGCGGTTGGCGGTCCGTTGACGATCACCGACCTCGAGTGGACCGCGCCTGCGCCCGCGACCATCCGCCCCGCCGCCATCGCCATCTGCACCTTCAACCGCGCCGACGACTGCGCCACCAACGTCGCCGCCGTCGCGGGCGACAAGGGCCTGCTGGCAAATATCGACGCCATCTACGTCGTCGACCAGGGCACCGACACCGTCGACACCCGGCCGTTGTTCAACGACGTGTCCGCACAGCTCGGCGACAAGATCGTCTACCTCAAGCAGCCGAATCTCGGTGGCGCCGGCGGCTTTTCGCGCGGCATGTACGAGATCTCCAGCGTCGCCGACCATGCCAACGTCATCCTGATGGACGACGACATCCTCTGCGAGCCCGAAACCATCCTGCGGCTCAACGCCTTTGCGAACCTGACCCCGTCGCCGACCATTGTCGGCGCGCAGATGCTCTATTTGAAGAACACCCGCGAACTGCACGTCAGCGCCGAGGAAACCCAGATGCCGCGCCTGCGGGCCGGCCGCTGGGCGCCGCGGGCCCTGCACAAGGCGGACATGACGAAGTACCGCCAGCACAAGCGCATCGATGCCGAGTACAACGCGTGGTGGTCGTGCCTGATCCCGTCCGAGGTGATCAGCGCGATCGGCCTGCCGGTGCCGATGTTCTTCCAGTGGGACGACATCGAATACGGGCTGCGCGCCCGCGATGCCGGCTTCCCGACCACAACGCTGCCGAACGCGGGTGTCTGGCACGCCGACTTCGACTGGAAGGACCGCGACGAGTTCTTCCGGTACTTCAGCGTCCGCAACTCCCTGATCACCCACGCGCTGCACGGCACCATCGACACGAAGGCCACCGGCCGCTGGCTGGCGCGCGAGATCACCGAGGGCCTGGTGTCGATGCAATACGGCATGGCCTACACCATGATTCGCGGTATCGAGGACTTCCTGGCCGGCCCCGAGGTGCTGCGCGACGGCGGGCCTGCGGCGCTGGCCGCCATCCGCGAGGAACGCAAGGCATACCCCGAGACCGTTGTGCATCCCGCATCAACGATCGGTGAGCTGACCAACGCGATCCCGCGCATCCATCCGCGAGGGCCGCTGCCCCGCAAGGAGAGAATCAACCTGGTGCTCGCCAAGCGGTGGCTGTTCCAGTGGCTCGGGCGGACCATTCCAGGCCCGGTCGCCATCCCCGCAGAGGACAACCAGTGGTGGCACGTCTCGTTGTTCGACCAGGCCGTCGTCACCGACGCCTCCCAGTCCGGGGTCCGGCTGCGGCAGCGCGACAAGCAGAAGCTCACCGCACTCACCCGTCGAATGAACAAGGCACTCAAGAAGTTCCGCGCCGAAGCACCTGCACTGCAGGAGCGTTACCGGCAGGCCCTCCCCGAGCTGATCAGCCGGGAAAACTGGGCCCGTCTCTACGAGAGCTGATCAGTGCAGCCGGACGACCACCTGTTCGTGGTTGCCGGTGTAGGCCAGGTACTCGAACGAGCGGCCCGACCGCTCGACGAACTCCGTCCAGGCGCGGTACTCGTGCTGCTGCCAACCGGGGTAGTTGAAGAACTCGTCGAACACCAGCACGGTGTCCGGCGCGAGCCGGTCCGCGGTGTGATCGAACACCGTTTTGGTCGACGAGTAGAGATCGCAGTCGATGTGCATGAACGCTATGGGCTCGTCGGTCTCAGCCAAAAACGCGGGCAGGGTGTCCTCGAAAAGCCCGGCGATCACCGTGGCGCCCGGCACATCCGGCGGCTCCTGTGCGAACTCCCCCGCCGGAAACCCGGTCCGCCACGTCTCCGGCAGGCCGGTGAAGACATCGAAGCCCGCAACCGTGCGGTCGGCGGCGACCGCGTCGGCGATGAGCCGCAGCGTGCTACCGGTCGCGACGCCGAACTCGAGCGCGAGGCCGGGACCCTTGATCTCGCTCAGCGCGTAGCGCAGCGTGTCGGGCGACTCCCAGAACACCTTCGCCGTCGGCATGTTCTCGAGCACGAACGCAGCACTCTGCTGGGCCGCCTGCGTGTCCTGTGCATACGAAATATCCCGTCGCGCACGGTATTCCGTGTCAGCGAGGCGGGTGACAACCGCTTTCACCGACCCATCGATTCGCTCGAGCGCGGCCATCAGTTCCGCGTGCCGGTCCTGCTGTTCCTGCCCTATGCGGGCGTTTTCGGCGGCCACGACTTCGGACACGGCCCGCTGCATCTTCTCCCGCGCGGACTTCTTCAAGCGATCAAGCATGCGTCAACCGTAGCGCTGACGGATCAGGCGCAGGAATGATCCGCATGTCGGTTTGCTGTCCTTACCCATATGATCCTCGCCGATGACCGCAATGGGAGAGGTACAGGCCGTCGGCGTCGGCGAACAGTCCGAGCGGCGACGCACCACCGACGCCTGGTGGGCCGTCCCGGGTGCGCTGGTCGCCGCAGCCGTGTTCTACGTCGCACACCGCGGTCTCGTCGATGACGCCTACATCACCCTGAGCTACGCCCGCAACGTCGCCGAACACCTTCACTGGGGGATGATCCCCGCAGTCGAGTCCAACACCGCGACGTCGCCGCTGAACGTGATGATGCTGGCGGTCGCCACCTGGCTCACCGCCGTCACCGGCGAACTGCAACCGGTCCTCGGTCTCGGCATCCTCACCGTCGCGCTCTCAGCGGCCATGGCGCTGTGGGCGGCGCAGATCGCGAGGCGAGTCAACGTCAGCGCGACCTGGTCGCTTGCCGTGTTGGCCGTGGTGTTCGCCAACCCGTTCGTGAACTCGGCGCTGGGCCTGGAGGTCATCCCCATCGCCGCCTTCCTCACCGGGTTGACCGCCCAGGCGGTTGCGGGCCGCCGGATCGCGTTCGGGGTGCTTGCCGGACTGCTGGTGCTCACCCGACCCGATCTGGGCATCATCGTCGCCGTCATGTACCTGGTCACGCCGGCCATGCGGCGCCGGTTCTGGGTCGCGCCGCTGGCCGCGTTCGCCGTCGCGCTGCCGTGGTGGATGTTCAGCTGGTACCACTTCGGCTCCGCGATCCCGACGACGCTGGTGATCAAGACGCTGCAGAAGTCGTTCGGCGACGCAACCTTCGGCAACGGGCTGTGGAAGATGTGGCAGGCGGGCACGGTGCTGCCGGTGCTGCTCGCTGTGGTCCCCGCGGTGATCGGCCTCGTGGCGGTGATCGGCATGCTGGTTGTAGGCGCGCGTCGCCGACTGGCCGCCGAGCACTGGCCGCTTGTCGGCCTCGGCCTCGGAGGCCTCGCCGAGTTCGGGGCGTACTGCCTGCTCGGGGTGCCGCCGTATCACTGGTACTACGTCAGTTCGACGGTCGCACTCGGCGTCACCGGCGTCTTCGGGTTGGCGTTGGCGCTGCACCGCGGCCGTGTTCCGCAGATCGGCGGCGCCGTCGCCGTCTCCGTCGCTCTCGCTGTCGGCGCGGTCGTATCGTTCGCGGGCCTCGGGATGCCGTGGAAGCACCCGGTGATATTCGGCAACTGGGCGCTCCCGCAGGAGTACATCGCGATCGGCACCGAGGTGGGCGAACTGGTGGGCGAATCCATCGTGAAGGCCCCGCCGGAGATCGGGACGGTGGCATTCGCGTGCGACTGCAACGTGGTCGACGTGTTCTCCGACCCCGGAATCACCGTCGAGTCGATCGAGCAGCGGATCGACGAAGCCGGGCCGGTCGTGAAATGGCTTCTCGAACTGAACTTCTCGCGGCTCGACCGGACCCAGGAGCCGCTGACCCCCGCCTATTGGCTCGCGTGGTCGCGCGACGGGTTCCCGCCCGGGCTGCCCGCGTGGCACACCAATTCGCCGTGGACGGCACCCGCGACCATGTACCTCGAACCCGTCAGGGACTAGCGACCCGTACCCTTATCGACGGTGGCGTGGCAGAGCGGCCTAATGCACTCGCCTTGAAAGCGAGAGACGGCTAACACCGTCCGGGGGTTCAAATCCCTCCGCCACCGCTCTTGAAGCTCAGACGCGGCCGACCTTGGCGGCCGACGGGCTTCCCCTCAGCCCCACGCTGATTCGCCTGCAGTTCTCGCCCATCGCGGCGATCTGCGGCCGCGACAACTTGGCCAGGAAGTTCTCGCGCACGCCCTGCCCGTACGTGACCATCGCCTGCCGGACGAGCAGCCGGCCGTCATCGGTGATGGTGGCCAGCACACCGCGGCCGTCGTCGGGGCTGGCGCCACGCTTCACGAGGCCCTGAACCTCCAACCGACGGATCTGCCGCGTCACCCGGCTGGGCAGCGACATCAGCGCTTCGGCGAGGTCACCCATCCGTGCCGAGCCGCGCGGAGACTTGTCCAGGATGTCAAGGAGCCGGACATCGTTGAGGGTCAACTGGTGTGCCTCGACCAGGGCCCGGTTCAGGGTCGCGTACATCCGCAAGGCGGAATCGAGGAAGTTTTGCCACGATCGCTGTTCAGCGATGTCCAGCCCGGGCATATCACCAGCCGTACGCCCGGCAATCATCCCCTCCATGCTCGGATGGTAAACGACTTTCTCGTTGCTGCGGGGCGATTTCTCCCGGTAGTAAGGTTTTCTGAATGCATGCGATTGTGGCCGAATCGGCCGACCGACTGATCTGGCAGGAAGTCCCCGATGTGACGCCCGGCGCAGGCGAGGTGCTGGTGAAGGTCTGCGCCGCAGGCGTCAACCGGGCAGATCTGTTGCAGGCCGCGGGGAAGTACCCGCCCCCGCCCGGCGCAAGCGACATCCTCGGACTCGAGGTGTCCGGGACCATCGCCGAAGTCGGCGAAGGCGTGGACCGGTGGACGGTCGGGCAGCCTGTTTGCGCGTTACTCGCCGGCGGCGGCTACGCCGAGTACGTCGCGGTGCCGCAGGGCCAGGTGATGCCCGTCCCGGAGAGCGTCAGCCTGCCGCACGCCGCCGCCCTGCCCGAGGTCGCCTGCACGGTGTGGTCGAATCTCGTGATGACCGCGGGCCTTTCGGCCGGCAAGGTCGTGCTGCTGCACGGTGGCGCGAGCGGCATCGGTACGCACGGCATCCAGGTCGCGCGGGCGCTGGACGCCCGGGTCGCGGTGACCGCCGGGTCGTCGCAGAAGCTCGATCTCTGCAAGGAACTCGGCGCCGAGATCCTTATCAACTACCGCGAAGAGGACTTCGTCGAACGGGTGCGGGAAGCGACGGACGGCGCGGGTGCCGACGTGATCCTCGACATCATCGGCGCGGCATATCTGGACCGAAACGTCGACGCCCTCGCCAACGACGGCAGGCTGGTGATCATCGGAATGCAGGGCGGCGTCAAGGCCGAACTGAACATCGGCAAGCTGCTCGGCAAGCGGGGCGGGGTGATCGCGACCGCACTGCGGAGCAGGCCGGTGACGGGCCCCGGCAGCAAGAGCGAGATCGTCGCCGCCGTCGTCGAGAACGTGTGGCCGATGATCGCCGACGGTCGCGTCCGCCCGGTCATCGGTGCCGAGTTCCCGATCGACAAGGCCGCGGCGGCGCACGAACTGCTGAACTCCGGCGACGTCTCCGGGAAAGTCCTACTGCGCGTAGATCAAGCGTCAGCCGAGTGAAGCCAGCGCGCGGACCAGCTGATCGACCTCGGCCGTCGTGGTGTAGTGCGCCAGCCCGATCGTCACGGCGCCGCCGATGTCGTTGACGCCGATGACGTCGAGCACCCGCGAGCTCGCGTTGGCGATCGCGAGCACACCGTTGTCGGCGAGCCGGGCCACCACCTGTTCGGCCGGAACGTCTCTGACCACGAAGCTCAGCACGGGGATAGACGTTTCGGGCCTGCCGATGACCATGATCAGTGGCAGCGACCGCAACGACATCAGCAGATAGTCGAACACCCGCTCCATGTAGCTGCCCGCGGACCGCATCGAGACGGCCAGCCGCTCGCGGCGCGTGCCCCTCGCCGACTCGTCAAGGGAGGCCAGGTATTCGATGCTCGCGACGAGACCGGCCAGCAGCGGGTACTGGTGTGCGCCGATTTCGAGGCGGGCGACCCCGGTGGCATACGGGTCGAGCGCGATCGAGCCGAACGAGCTGATGAGGTCCGGGTCGCGGAACACCAGCGCGCCGACCGGCGGACCACCCCACGCGAGCGCGTTCACCGCAACCACGTCGGCGTCGATCTCGTCGATGTCGATGAGGCGGTACGGCGCCGCCGCCGAATGGTCGACGATGACGAGGCCGCCGTCGACATGCATCAACTTGGTGGCGGCCCGCAGATCGGTGACCGTGCCCAACGTCGCCGACGCCGACGTGATGGCGACGAGCCGCGTCGCCTCGGAGATCAGGTTCTCCCACTGCCACGTCGGCAGCTCGCCGGTCTCGATGTCGACCTCGGCCCATTTCACCTTGGCGCCATAGCGATTCGCCGCGCGCAGCCACGGCGCGATGTTTGCTTCGTCGTCCAGTCGCGTGACGACGGTTTCATAGCCCAACCCGACGCGCGACGACGACGCATCGGCCAACGAGTTCAACAGGATGGCCCTGTCGGCGCCGAGGATCACACCGCGCGGGTCGCCGCTGACCAAGTCGGCCACCGCCTGCCTGGCGGCCTCCAGCACCGCAGCGCTGCGCTGTGCGGACGGATGGGCGCCGACCGTCGTCGTCATCGAATTGCGGAACGACGTCGAAACCGTCCTGGCCACGGAATCGGGAAGCAGCATGCCGTTCTGGGCGTCGAAGTGCACCCACCCATCGCCCAGCGACGGATGCAAACCGCGCACCCGGGCGACGTCGTATGCCATGCCAGCCACCTTAGAGAGCCTGTGAAGTCCACAAACTGAAGCGTTCCGTGGGCGCCCAACCCCACCTGGGCCGTGCCGGACCGGACCACCTGGGCAGCCATACTAGTGCAGTGAGCTTGGCCTTCGGAGCGCTACTGGCGGTGTTGTTGCTGGTAGCGCCGGGAGCCATCGTCGCGCTGGCGGCCCGGCTACCCGCCGCCACCGCCGTCGCCGTCGGCCCCGCACTGACCTATGGCGTAGTGGCACTTGCGATCGTTCCGTTCGGCGCCATCGGGATTCCATGGAACGCATTCACCGCATTCTTTGCTCTTGCGGTCGTAACCGCGTTCGCGGCGGGTTTGCCGATATTGCTGCGCCGCGTCCGGGATCGCGACGCCGAGGCGCTGTCGATAGCGCGCGGACCCGCGCTCGTCGTCGCCGTGGGGGTGCTGCTCGGCGCCGCGCTGATCCTGCTGGCGGCGGTGCGGGGACTCCCACACTGGCAGTCGATTCCGAGCACCTGGGACGCCGTCTGGCACGCCAACACCGTGCGGTGGATCCTCGACACCGGCCAGGCCTCACCGACGCACATGGGCGAACTGCGCAACGTCGAGACCCATGACGCGCTCTACTACCCGTCGACCTTCCACGCGCTCGCGGCGGTCTACAGCCAGTTGACCGGGGCGGCCGCCACCACCGCCTACACGGTGAACTCGGTGGCCGCGGCGGTCTGGCTGTTCCCGGCCAGCGCGGCGATCCTTGCCTGGAAACTCCTGCGGGCCCGGTTCAGCCAGTGGCAGACCGCGGCCGCGGCGGCCACCGCCGCCGTGCTGTCGGCGTCGTTCACCGCGATCCCCTACATCGAATTCGACGTCGCGTCGATGCCGAACATGGCGGCATACGGCGTCGCGGTGCCGTCGATGGCGCTGGTCATGTCGGCCGTCGGGCAGCGCGACCGCATCCCGCTCGCGGTGCTCGCGCTGATCGGGGTGTTCTCCGTGCACATCACCGGCGGGGTGGTGGCCGTCGTGTTCATCGTCACCTGGTGGCTCTTCGAAGCGCTGTGGCGTCCGGTGCGCGGACGGTTGTCGGACTTCGTCGCACTCGCCGCGATCGCCGTGCCGACGGTGTGCCTGCTGCTGCCGCAGTTCGTCGGCGTGCTGCAGCAGGCGGAGATCATCGAGGGCCACGCGTTCGTCACCCACGAGGGCAAGAAGCGCGGTCTGATCGACGCCCTGGTGCAGCACACCAGACACCTCAACGACTTCCCGATCCAGTGGATCCTCGTCGTGCTGGCCGGCATCGGCGGCCTGATCCTGCTGTACAAGAAGGTGTGGTGGCCGCTGGTCGTATGGTTCGGGCTGGTCGTCTGCATCGTGCACTCGTCGGCGCCGTTCGGCGGCCCCCTGGGCACGCTGACCGCCAAGTTCAGCGACCTGTTCTACAGCGACCCGCGCAGGCTCTCGGCGGTCGTCGCGATGCTGCTGGCCCCTGCGGCGGGTCTCGCCGTATTCGTCCTCGTCAACGCCGCGGTGCAGGGCATCCGCAGGCTCGCGGGCCCGGACCGGGGCCGCCCCACGATCTGGTACGGCGTCACCGCGGCGGGGATTCTCGCGGTCACCGTCATCACCGCGGTGTGCTACCTGCCCAGACACCAGTTCCTGTTCGGCGAGAAGTACGACTCGGTGATGATCGACGACAAGGACCTCGAGGCGTTCGCCTACCTCGCGACGCTGCCGGGCGCGCGCGAAACCCTGATCGGCAACGCCAACACCGACGGAACGGCGTGGATGTACGCGGTGGCAGGCCTGCATCCCCTGTGGACGCACTACGACTACCCCGTCCAGCAGGGACCGGGCTATAACCGCTTCATCTTCTGGGCCTACGCCGACGACGCCGACACCGATCCACGCATCGCAGAGGCGGTGAAAGCCCTCAATATCCGCTACGTGCTGACCAGCACACCGGTAGTCCTGAAGTTTGCGATGCCCGACGGGCTAGTGTCGCTAGAGGAATCGCAGTCGTGGGAGAAGATCTACGACAATGGCGAAGCTCGCATTTACGAATGGCGAGGCGCATAGAGGGAATGCGAACGGAATGACTACGAACACAGACGACGACAACATCGAGGTCATCGGCCGCGACGTGCCGACCGAGAACGCGCAGGACGGCGAAGGCGGGGGTGGGGACGAGGGCAAGTCCCTGACGGACCTCGTCGAGCAGCCCGCCAAGGTCATGCGCATCGGCACGATGATCAAGCAGCTGCTCGAGGAGGTGCGGGCTGCACCGCTGGACGACGCGAGCCGCAACAGGCTGCGCGACATCCACCGGACCAGCATCCGCGAGCTGGAGGACGGTCTGGCGCCCGAGCTGCGCGATGAGCTCGAGCGGCTGACGCTGCCGTTCACCGAGGACGCGGTACCGTCCGACGCTGAGCTGCGCATCGCCCAGGCGCAACTGGTGGGCTGGCTGGAGGGACTGTTCCACGGCATCCAGACGGCGCTGTTCGCCCAGCAGATGGCGGCGCGCCAACAGCTGGAGCAGATGCGCCAGGGCGCGTTGCCGCCGGGCATCAGCGCGCCGGCACCGCGGGGGCCCTCGTCGGGCACCGGGCAGTACCTCTAGCGGCGGTTCACCTTTGGCAGCACCGCATATCGAGACGCGCAACGCGTGGGTGGAGTTCCCCATCTTCGACGCCAAGGCGCGCTCGTTGAAGAAGGCCTTCCTCGGCAAGGCCGGCGGCGCGATCGGTCGCAACGAGTCCAATGTCGTTGTGATCGAAGCGCTTCGGGACATCACGATGTCGCTGGAACACGGCGACCGGGTCGGCCTGGTCGGGCACAACGGTGCGGGCAAGTCCACGCTGCTGCGCTTGCTGTCGGGCATCTACGAGCCGACCCGCGGCGTCGCGACGGTGACCGGGCGGGTGGCGCCGATCTTCGATCTCGGTGTCGGCATGGATCCGGAGATCTCGGGCTTTGAGAACATCATCATCCGCGGACTGTTCCTCGGCCAGACGCGAAAGCAGATGCTGGCCAAGGTCGATGAAATCGCGGAGTTCACCGAACTCGGCGACTACCTGTCGATGCCGTTGCGCACCTATTCCACCGGTATGCGGGTGCGGTTGGCGATGGGCGTGGTCACCAGCATCGACCCGGAGATCCTTCTGCTCGACGAAGGGATCGGCGCCGTCGACGCCGAATTCCTCAAGAAGGCGCAGGCGCGGTTGCAGAGCCTCGTCGAACGCTCCGGCATCCTCGTCTTCGCCAGTCACTCCAACGAGTTCCTGGCCCGGCTGTGCAAGACCGCGATGTGGATCGACCACGGCACGATCAAGATGACCGGCGGCATCGAGGACGTCGTGCGCGCCTACGAGGGCGAGGACGCCGCGCGGCACGTGCGTGAAGTCCTCGAAGAGAATGCCCGCGCTGGCGATGAGCCGCTTGCGCGAAGAGCAGACGGCACAGTATGACTTCCGCAATATTCGCCGTGCTGGTCACGCACCGGCGGCCGGACGAGCTGACCAAGTCGCTCGATGCGCTGACGACACAGAGCCACACAGTGGACCACATCGTCGTCGTCGACAACGACAGCGATGACCGGGTTCGGGAGCTTGTCGCGGGACAACCCGTTCCCACGACGTACCTTGGCTCACGCCGAAACCTCGGCGGCGCAGGCGGTTTCGCGTTGGGCATGCTGCATGCGCTCGCCGCAGGCGCCGACTGGATCTGGCTCGCCGACGACGACGGCCGCCCACAGGATCGCGACGTGCTGGCGACCCTGCTGGCCTGCGCCGATAAGCATGCGCTCGCCGAGGTGTCGCCGATGGTGTGCAACCTCGACGATCCCGACCGACTGGCCTTCCCGCTACGGCGCGGGCTGGTGTGGCGTCGACTGGTCAGCGAACTGCGTACCGAAGGCGCGGGAGACCTGTTGCCCGGCATCGCCTCGCTGTTCAACGGTGCGCTGTTCCGCGCGTCGACGGTGGAGGCCGTCGGTGTGCCCGACATCCGGCTGTTCGTGCGCGGCGACGAGGTCGAACTGCACCGGCGGCTGGTCCGCTCCGGGCTGCCGTTCGGAACATGTTTGGACGCAGTCTATTTACACCCCTGCGGCACCGACGAGTTCAAGCCGATCCTCGGCGGCCGGATGCACACGCAGTATCCCGACAATCCGACCAAGCGGTTCTACACCTATCGCAACCGCGGTTACCTGCTGTCACAGCCCGGCCTGCGCAAGCTGCTGCCCCAGGAATGGCTGCGGTTCGGCTGGTACTTCCTGGTGTCCCGGCGGGACCCGCGCGGCCTGGCCGAATGGGTCCGGCTGCGCAGGCAGGGTAGGCGTGAGAGGTTCGAAAAGCCATGACGTTCACCGACGCTGCCGCACAATCGCGGACGATGTCGCGCGCCCGGCGCGATCTCGTCGACGGCTTCGCGCGCCGCGAGCTCTGGCTGCACCTGGGCTGGCAGGACATCAAACAACGCTATCGGCGTTCGGTGCTCGGCCCGTTCTGGATCACCATCGCCACCGGCGTGACGGCCATCGCGATGGGCGGGCTGTACTCCAAGCTGTTCAAACTCGAACTGTCCGAACACCTTCCCTACGTCACGCTCGGCCTGATCATCTGGAATCTGATCAACGCCGCCATCCTCGAGGGCGCCGACGTGTTCGTCGCCAACGAAGGTTTGATCAAGCAGCTGCCGACACCGCTCTCGGTGCACGTCTATCGCCTGGTGTGGCGGCAGATCATCCTGTTCGGACACAACATCGTGATCTTCGTGGTGATTGCGATCATCTTCCCGAAGCCGTGGAACTGGGCCGATCTCGCCGTCATCCCCGCGCTGGCGCTGATCGTCCTGAACTGCGTGTGGGTGTCGCTGTGCTTCGGCATCCTGGCCACCCGCTACCGCGACATCAGCCCGCTGCTCTTCAGCCTCGTTCAACTGCTGTTCTTCATGACACCGATCATCTGGAACGAGGCCACGCTCACACAGCAGGGCGCGGGTCGGTGGGCCAAGATCGTCGAGCTGAACCCGCTGCTGCACTACCTCGACATCGTGCGGGCGCCGCTGCTCGGGGCGGACCAGGAGCTGCGGCACTGGGTGGTGGTGCTGGTGCTGACCGCCCTCGGGTGGATCTTCGCAGGGCTGGCGATGAAGCAGTACCGGGCCAGGGTGCCGTACTGGGTTTAGCCGTTCACAGGCACTCCACAGACCGTTTGCGCGTTAATGAACCATGAGCATTCCGCCATACGAACCCCCGAAGACCCCACCACCTGCAGGCGGCGGCAACACGCTGCTGTGTCCGAAGTGCGCGGGGATCATGAAGACCTACGAGCGCAACGGCATCCACCTGGAGCAGTGCGACACCTGCAAGGGCATCTTCCTGGACTTCGGTGAGTTGGAAGCGCTCACCCAGATGGAGAACCGGTTCGTGCAGGCGGCTCCGCCTCCGCCTCCGCCTCAGCCGGGCTACGGCTACGACTACGGTCCCGGCTGGGGTCATCGCGGCAACAAGCACTACCGCAAGCAGGGCTTCGGCAGGCTGTTCTTCTCCAGCTAGCCGCCCATCCGTTCACACGCCGCGACGAGCATCTCGTCGTCGGGATGGTGCGCGGCCGCCTGGACAACGGCGGCCCTGGCGAACGGGTCGAGCACCGGCCACGGGTCTCCCGGCGGCAGCGCCGGGCCGTGTGCGTCGCGGTATGCGTCGACGAACAGATGCCAGTCGTTGTCGGGGATCAGCCCGGCGGCCCAGAAGCCGGCGGGCCGGGCGAGGTCCCACGCGGGATTTCCGATGCCGAGATCGTCGACGTCGATCAGCAGCCACGGTTCGGCGGCCGACCGCCTGCCGAGCTGGCCGAGATGAAAGTCGCCGTGCACGAGCGTCGACGGCCGATGTGGTGACCCGGCGCGCCAGACCTCGTCCGGTAGTTCGGCGGCCGCGCGTCGCACGACCGGGTTGGAGCGCGCGGCGTCGACTGCGCGCCTGAGCCGTTGCGGCCAGCCGTGCGCCGGTGTCCTGTGCGGTATGGGTTCCCGGTGCAGCCGGGCCAGCAGTCGTGCCGCGTCGACCCACGGCAGGTCTTCTGGTTGGGGCGCAACGGTTTCCACCCGCGGCCATCTGCTGCGCCACCGCTGCCCGACGTGCTGGGGCGCAGTGTCGAGCGGGGACAGGAAAGAACCCGACTCCGCTGCGATGCGGAGCCGGGTCCTCAGCGCCTTCGAGTCCGTGCCCGGCCGGTGCAGCTTTTCGACCACGTCGCCGTTGACGATGATCTCCGCACCGGATCGGGTCTGCACCCTTGCCAGTATCAGCGCCGCGGCACTGCGGTGCGGACAGTCACGTTGATGCGGTTCCAGGCGTTGATGGTGACCGCCATCGCGATGACCTGGGCGAGCTCGCGATCATCGAACACCGCGGCCGCCTGCTGGTACACGTCGTCGGGCACCCCGTCGGTGATGGTGGTGATCGCCTCGGTCAGCGCCAGTACGGCGCGCTCCCGCTCGTTGAACAGGTCGCCTGCTTCCTCCCACGCGGCGAGCACGTCGAGCTTCTGCTCGCTGACGCCGTGCTTGCGGGCGTCGACGAGATGCATGTTGAGGCAGAAGCCGCAGTGGTTGATCTGCGAGGCGCGGATCTTGATCAGCTCGCCGAGTTCGGGCTCGACGTCCTTGGCCGCGGCCGCGCTCAGCGCCATCATTGCGTCGAGCAGTTCGGGCGACGCCTTGTAGATCTTGATGCGGTCATTGGCGTGGAGTTGGGTTTCGATTGTCGTTGTCATGCCTTCGACGCTAGTGCGGATAGACCCATCTGCATGGTTCAATCAGGACGTGGCTTCATGGGCCAATTCTGGTAGTCGGGACCTCCACCTCGACTTGCGCAAGGCGGTCACGCCCGGGGCACGCGGTTCCCGTGACCTGCTGATCACCGCGCTGCGCGACGCGGTGCGGTCCGGCCGGCTGGCGCCCGGATCGATGCTTCCGCCGTCGCGCACCCTGGCCGCCGACCTCGGATTGGCCCGAAACACCGTCGCGGAGGCCTACGCCGAGTTGGTCAACGAGGGCTGGCTGGCGTCGCGGCAGGGCGCGGGCACCTGGGTGCTCAACGCGGGCGGCCCGCAGGCCGCGCCACGACCGCGCAGCGCGCCGCCGACGCCCGTGCACAACCTGATGCCCGGCTCACCGGACGTGTCGGAGTTTCCGCGCAACGAGTGGCTGGCATCGACCCGAAGAGCGCTCGCCAAGGCGCCGACGGAAGCGTTGCGCATGGGCGATCCCCGCGGCAGGCCCGAACTGTGCGATGCGCTCGCCGAGTACTTGACGCGGGCGCGCGGCGTACGGACATCGGCGGACTCCATCGTAGTGTGCGCAGGCGTCCGGCATGCCGTCGAACTGCTCGGGCGGGTGTTCCGGGAGAAGGGCCCCATTGCCGTGGAAGCCTACGGGCTCTTCATCTTTCGCGAAGCGCTCGCGGCATTGGACGTGTCGACGGTGCCGATCGGGGTCGACGAGCGGGGCGCCGTCGTGTCCGAACTCGACGGCGTGGAAACACCTGCGGTGCTTTTGACCCCCGCTCATCACAGCCCGTTCGGCATGCCGCTGCATCCGTCGCGCCGCACCGAGGTCGTGGAATGGGCGAAACGCACCGGCGGATACGTCTTCGACGACGACTACGACGGCGAATTCCGGTACGACCGCCAGCCGATCGGGGCGCTGCAGCCGCTCTGCCCCGACCGGGTGGTCTACATGGGTTCGGCGAGCAAGAGCCTGTCGCAGGCGCTGCGGCTGGGCTGGATGGTGGTGCCGGACAACCTGATTGACGCCGTCATGGCGGCCGGCGGCGGGCAGCAGTACTACGTCGACTCGCTGTCGCAGTTGACGATGGCCGACTTCATCGCCAGCGGCAGCTACGACAAGCACATCCGGCGCATGCGGATGCGCTACCGCAGCAGACGCGACACCCTCGTCGAGGCGTTGTCCAGATTCGAGGTCGGCATCAGTGGCCTGTCGGCGGGCGTGAACCTCGTTCTGACGTTGCCCGACGACACCGAACACGCGGTGCTGCGACGGGCAGGCGAGGCCGGAATCCTGTTGCAGGGCCTGTCGATCATGCGTCATCCGCTTGCCGGCCCCGAGGTGGCGAGCCCCGACGGCATCATCGTGGGCTTCGCCGCGCCCGCCGACCACGCATTCGCGCGGGCCGTTGATGCGCTTTTGGGCGTATTGGAAGCGACCGGGCTGGCAAGGTGATCGGGTATGAGCCCCTCGCAACGTCGACATATGAGCGTGTACGAACGCACGTTGGAGAAGTTCGCGCGGACACCGTTCGGCGACTGGTACATGAAGAAGATTGCTCCGCGGGTGGACCCGCCGCTGCTGCGACTGACCGGTGGGCGCGTCAGTTCGGTGTATCCGGTGCCGGTCATGTTGCTCACAACCACGGGCGCGAAGACCGGTCTGCCCCGCACTTTGCCACTGCTGTACATCGTCGACGGCGACCACCTGATCCTGATCGCGTCGAACTACGGCAAGACGTCGCATCCGGCGTGGTACCGCAACCTCGTCGCCAATCCTCGAGCAGAGGTGTTGGCGGGCAAGCACAGCGGCACATACGTGGCGTCGGAGATCACCGACCCCGCTGAGCGCGACCGGGCGTGGGATCTGGCGTTGGACATGTATGCGGGGTACGGCGACTACGAGGGCAGGGCGGGCGACCGCAGGATCCCGCTTATACGCCTGGATCGCGTTTCGCGCTGACGTTATCCACAGTTGCGACTTCATCCACAAGTTTGGCATGTTGCCTCATGTCAGGATGCGCGCGTAGGTGTGTTGGTCGCCCTGCTGGTGAGTGCGCGCTTGTTGACACTGGTTATGCCGCAAACACCATCTGCTCATCACGTTCTGGGGCGGGGCCATCGGCTGGCACGCCGAGCAGTTCCCCGACGGCACCGTGATATGGACCGACCCGCACGGCGTCACTCATGTGACCCGGCCGGGCAGCTACGGATTGTTCCCCCAACTATGCCGCGCCGCCGCCGAACCTGGACCGCCCCAGGTTTTGTTCCGATCTTTATAGGAGGATCGAGAACATGCCCCGTCAGTATTCGCCGGAGTTTCGGCAGCGTGCGTTGCGGTTGTTGGACACCACGATGGAGGCCTCGGAAGTATCGGAGTTTGAGGCGATTAAGTCTGTGGCCGGCAAACTGGGTATCTCGGAGGAGTCGGTGCGCCGGTGACGGCGCAAGGCCCAGGTCGATGCCGGTGAACGTCCGGGCACGACCAGCTCTGAGCATGCCGAGATCCGTCGTCTCAAGCGTGAGGTCGCTGACTTGCGCAGAGCCAACGAGATTTTGAAGTCTGCGTCTGCGTTTTTCGCAGCCGAGCTCGACCGCCCCGCGACGAAATGATCGCCTACATCGATGCACATCGCGATCAATTCGGGGTCGAGCTCATCTGCCGCGTCTTGCGGGCAGCAATCCCGGGATTCCTCACCTCCCGCGGGTATCGGGCCGCCCTGACCCGGCCGCCCTCGGATCGTGAGATTCGTGATGAGCAGCTGATCGCCGACCTGGTTGAGGTGCACCGGCAGAATTACTCGGTCTACGGGGTCAAGAAGATGCATGCGGCGATGAAACGTCGCGGCTGGCACCTCGGTAGGGAACAGACCCGGCGGTTGATGCGCAAGGCGGGCCTGCGCGGTGTGCAGCGCGGCAAGCCGGTATTCACCACCATCACCGACCCGGCCGACGCGCGACCGGCCGATCTGGTCAACCGGCAGGTCAAGGCGCCGGCACCCAACCGGCTGTGGGTCGCCGACATCACCTTTGTGCGGACCTGGCAGGGGTTCTGCTACACCGCGTTCGTCACCGACGCAGCCACCAAGAAGATCGCGGGCTGGGCCGTCTCGGCCACCATGCGGACCGAGGATCTGCCGCTTCAGGCATTCAATCATGCTGTGTGGCAGTCGAATACCGATCTATCCGAGTTGATTCATCATTCCGACCGCGGATCACAGTACCTATCGCTGGCCTACACCGACCGCCTGGCCGAACTCGGGATCGCCCCATCGGTCGGGTCGCGTGGCGATAGTTATGACAACGCCCTCGCTGAAGCCGTCAACGCCGCCTACAAGACCGAGTTGATCAACCGCGGTAAGCCCTGGCGATGCGCCGATGATGTTGAACTGGCCACCGCCGAATGGGTGGCCTGGTACAACCAGGAACGCCTGCACCAAGCCCTCGGCTACCAGAGTCCAGCCGAGTACGAGGCCGCCCTCACCGGCACCTCACACCCCGCGAGCCAGCCAACCCCGGCACTCGCAACCGAGTAGGAACAAAACCTGGGGTAGTTCACTGCACCGCGTAAGGCGCATTCAGTAACGCGTGCCACTCGCCTCGATCCACACTGGAAGCGGTGTCGGGCAAGCCAACATCAGGGCTCAGCGTCGTGGTTTGAGAAACCGCACGATGAAGTAGATGGCGACCGCCGTGAACGGGATGGCCAGCACGACCAACCCGACCCAGTCCGGCGCGGGTTGGCGCATCGCGGGGATGACGCGTTCGAGCTTGGTCAGCAACAGGCCCAAGAACGCGAGCACGCCGATCGCGACAGGTACCCAGTGCTCGCGGAGCCAGTTCAGCGCAATCCTGCCCAGGCTCGGGTCTTCGATGTCCTCCGGCCCGTAGTCGGGCCTGAAGTGTCGGCCTCCAGATGGAGCAGGACCCGCCGGCGGCTGCGCGCGGCCGGCCTCCAGGTCCGCGATGCGCCTCTCGAGGTCATCCTCCATCGATGCATGATCCCACTCCGAAGGGCCTTCTGAGTAGGCTGCCACGGTGACCGAGCCCCCGATGCAGTCGAACCTGAGCCTGATGACCCAGATCTGGCGGTTCGTCGTCACGGGCGGGTTCTCGGCCGTCGTCGACTTCGGTCTCTACGTCCTGCTCTACCGCGTCGCGGGCATGCAGCCCGACCTGGCCAAGGCCCTCGGCTGGGTCGCAGGCACCACGACCGCGTATCTGCTCAACCGGCGCTGGACTTTCCAGGCGCCTCCGAGCACCGCCAGGCTCGCAGCGGTGTGGGCGCTCTACATCACCACCTTCGTCGTGCAGGTCGGGCTCAACCACCTCTTCCTACACATCGGCAACTACACACCGGTCGCCGTCGTGGTCGCATTCGTCATCGCCCAGGGCACGGCCACCGTCATCAACTTCGTCGTGCAGCGGATGGTCATATTCCGGTTGAAGTAGGCCGCGGAAGCCGCACGGTACCCTCGTCACGATGTTTCCGACCACCACGCGACGCCTGACCGGCTGGGGGAGAACCGCCCCGTCGGTGGCTCAGGTGCTGTCGACCCCTGATCAGGAACTGATCGCCAAAGCGGTCGCTCAGGCCGCCGACGGCGGGTCGCGCGGCGTCATCGCGCGGGGGCTGGGGCGGTCGTACGGCGACAACGCCCAGAACGGCGGCGGTCTCGTCGTTGACATGACCGCGCTCAACAAGATCCACTCGATCGACCGCGACAGCCACCTCGTCGACGTCGACGCAGGCGTCAATCTCGATCAGCTGATGCGCGCGGCCCTGCCCCTCGGCCTCTGGGTTCCAGTGCTGCCGGGCACCCGCCAGGTCACCGTCGGCGGAGCCATCGCCTGCGACATCCACGGCAAGAACCATCACAGCGCAGGCAGCTTCGGCAACCACGTGCGATCGATGGACCTGCTGACCGCCGACGGCCAGATCCGCCACCTCACCCCCGACGGCGCGGACTCCGAACTCTTCTGGGCGACGGTCGGCGGCAACGGGCTCACCGGCATCATCCTGCGCGTCACCATCGCGATGACGCCCACCGAGACCGCGTACTTCATCGCCGACGGCGACGTCACCTCCGGCCTCGACGAGACGATCGCATTCCACAGCGACGGCAGCGAGTCCAACTACACCTACTCCAGCGCCTGGTTCGACGCCATCAGCCCGCCCCCGAAACTGGGACGCGCGGTCATCTCCCGCGGCTCGCTGGCCACCGTCGACCAGCTTCCCGAGAAGCTGCGGGCCAACCCGCTGAAATTCGATGCGCCGCAATACTTCACCGCGCCCGACGTCTTCCCGAACGGTCTCGGCAACAAGTACATCTTCGGTGCGATGACCGAACTGTGGTACCGCACGGGCAAGACCTATCGCGGCAAAGCCCAAAACCTGACGCAGTTCTACCACCCGCTCGACATGATCGGCGAGTGGAACAGGGCTTACGGCTCAGTGGGTTTCACGCAGTACCAGTTCGTCGTTCCCGTCGAGGCCGTCGAGGCCTTCAAGGGAATCATGTACGACATCCAGCGGTCCGGCCACTACTCGTTCCTCAACGTGTTCAAGCTCTTCGGCCCCGGCAACAACGCCCCGCTGAGTTTCCCGATCCCCGGCTGGAACGTGTGTGTCGACTTCCAGATCAAGCCGGGCCTCAACGAGTTCCTCAACGAACTCGACCGCCGGGTCCTCGAATTCGGCGGACGCCTCTACACCGCCAAGGACTCGCGCACCACGGCCGAGACCTTCCACGCCATGTACCCGCGCATCGACGAGTGGATCGCCGTGCGCCGCAAGGTCGACCCCGACGGGGTCTTCGCCTCGGACATGGCCCGACGTTTGGAGCTTCTGTAAATGGTGGACGCGCATGGTATTTGATGCCACGGGTAACCCGCAGGCCATCCTGCTCCTCGGCGGGACATCGGAGATCGGCCTCGCGATCTGCGAACGCTACCTCCGCAACGCGGCGGCCCGCGTGATCCTTGCCGACCTCCCCAACCACCCCAAGCGCGACGACGCCATCGCCCAGATGAAGGCGGCCGGCGCCAAGTCCGTCGAGTGGGTCGACTTCGACGGCCTGGACACTGAAAGCCATCCCAAGGTCATCGACGAAGCGTTCGCAAACGGCGACGTCGACGTCGCGATCGTCGCATTCGGCCTCCTCGGCGATGCCGAAGAGCTCTGGCAGAACCAGCGCAAGGCCGTGCAGATCGCCCAAATCAACTACACCGCCGCGGTTTCGGTCGGCGTGCTGCTCGGCGAGAAGATGCGCTCGCAGGGCTTCGGCCAGATCATCGCCATGAGTTCGGCGGCCGGTGAACGCGTGCGGCGGTCCAACTTCGTCTACGGCTCCACCAAGGCCGGGCTGGACGGCTTCTACCTGGGTCTCGGGGAGGCGTTGCGCGAGTTCGGGGTTCGCGTTCTGGTGATCCGGCCCGGACAGGTGCGCACGACGACGACCGTCGAGCACTGGAAGTCCACCGGCACCAAGGAAGCACCGTTCACCGTGGACAAGGAAGACGTCGCCGAGTTGGCGGTCACGGCATCGGCCAAGGGCAAGGAACTGGTATGGGCGCCGGGAGCGTTCAGGTACGTGATGATGGTGTTGCGGCACATCCCGCGCGCGATCTTCCGCAAGCTCCCCATCTGAGATCCCCCGGGTCGATGATGCGTGGCGCACTGGCCGTGATCGGCCGGATGGCGGTGGCGATCGCCGTTGCCGTCGTCGTCTCGGCGGTCGCGCTGACCGCTATCGCCCGTGTCGAGTGGCCCGCCTACAACTCCTCCAACCAGCTGCATGCGCTCACCACCGTGGGCCAATTCGGCTGTCTCGCAGGACTGCTCGCGTCAGGCTGGCTGTGGCGCCGCGGCAGGCGCCTCGCAGCGCATGGCGGCGCACTGCTCTTCTTGTCCGCGTTCGTGGTGGTGACGCTCGGCATGCCGCTTGGCGCCACCAAGCTCTACCTGTTCGGCATCTCGGTCGACCAACAGTTCCGCACCGAGTACCTGACCCGTCTCACCGACACCGCCGCGCTACGCGACATGACCTATATCGGGCTGCCGCCGTACTACCCCGCCGGCTGGTTCTGGATCGGCGGCCGGGCAGCGGCACTGACTGGCACGCCCGCATGGGAGATGTTCAAGCCGTGGGCGATCACCTCGATCGCAATCGCCGTCGTCCTCGCATTCGTGCTGTGGGCGAGCATGATCCGCTTCGAATACGCGCTGATCGTCTCGACCGCGACGGCCGCTGCGACGCTCGCCTACGCCCCCGCCGAGCCCTACGCCGCCGTCATCACCGTGCTGCTGCCACCGGTGTTCGTGCTGGCCTGGTCGGGATTGCGCGGCCGGGACCGCGGAGGCGGTTGGGGGGCGATCGTCGGTGTTGGCCTGTTCCTTGGCGTCGCCGCGCTGTTCTACACACTGCTGTTCGGCTACGCGGCATTCACCGTGACCATCATGGCGATCACCCTTTCGATCGCCCGCCGAAGCGCAGAACCACTGCTGCGGCTTGTGGTCGCCGCGGCGGTGGGGGCCGCGGTCGCGCTGATCGGTTGGCTGCCATACCTTCTCGCGGCGATCGGCAGTAAACCCGCCGACTCCGGCACCGCCACCCACTACCTGCCGCCCGACGGCGCACAGCTGTCGTTCCCGATGCTCGAGTTCACGCTGCTCGGCGCGCTCTGCATGCTCGGCACGCTGTGGCTGGTGGTCCGCGCCCGCAGTTCGACCCGGGCCGCGGGCCTCGCGTTCGGCGTCGTCGCCGTCTACGCCTGGTCACTGCTGTCGATGCTGGCGACACTCGCGGGCACCACGCTGCTGTCGTTCCGGCTGCAACCAACCCTCACCGTTCTGCTCACCGCGGCAGGGGCTTTCGGCTTCATCGAGCTCACCCTGGCCATCGCCCGCCGCTACAGCCCCGACGCAACTCGGCGGATCGTCGTCGCCGCGGGCGCCGTCGGCGCGATCGGCGCCATGACCTTCGCCCAGGACATCCCCGACGTGCTGCGCTCCGACATCGTCGTCGCCTACACCGACACCGACGGCGACGGCCAACGCGCAGACCGGCGACCGCCGGGCGCCGAACGGTACTACCGCGAGATCGACGCCAGAATCGCCGAAGTGACCGGCAAGCCGCGCGACGAGACCGTCGTGCTGACCGCCGACTACAGCTTCCTCTCCTATTACCCCTACTACGGCTTCCAGGGCCTGACGTCGCACTACGCCAACCCGCTCGCGCAGTTCGACGAGCGCGCGGCAGCCATCAAGCGGTGGGCCACCTTCGAGCGGCCCGACCAGCTCATCGAAGCGCTCGACACTCTGCCCTGGCAGCCGCCGACGGTGTTCCTCATGCGCCGCGGCGGCGCGGGTGACTCGGCAGACACCTACACACTGCGCCTCGCCGAGGACGTCTACCCCAACCAGCCCAACGTCCGGCGCTATCACGTGCCACTCGACGCCGCGCTGTTCGACGACCCGAGGTGGAGCGTCTCCGACATCGGACCGTTCGTGTTGGCCATCCGACTGCCCGAGGAGGGCTGATGGCCGTCGAGACGTCGCCGCAACCCGGGCAATTACGATCAAGCCCCGTGGCCCGAGATCGCGCGCAGGGATTCAATCACCGCACCGCGCGCCTGACCGCCATCATCGCGGGCCTGCTCGGCGCCGCGCTTGCGCTGGCCACGCCGTTTCTGCCCGTCAAGCAGACCACCGCGCAGCTGAACTGGCCGCAGAACGACGTCCTGCAGAGCGTCAACGCCCCGCTGATCGGATACGTGGCCACCGACCTGGAGATCAACATTCCGTGTTCGGTGGCCGCGGGCCTCGTCGGACCGCAGAACGCGGGCAGGACGGTGCTGCTGTCCACGGTGCCGAAGCAGGCGCCGAAGGCCATCGACCGCGGCCTGCTCATCGAGCGGGTCAACAACGACCTGCTGGTCATCGTCCGCAACACCCCGGTGGTCAGCGCACCGCTGGCCCAGGTGCTCAGCCCGGCCTGCGAGAAGCTCGCCTTCACCGCGCACGCCGACAAGGTCACCGGCGAGTTCGTCGGCCTCGTCCAGGGACCCGACTCCGACGACCCCGGTGAACCGCTCCGCGGTGAGCGCAGCGGCTACGACTTCCGGCCCCAGATCGTCGGCGTCTTCACCGATCTCGCCGGGCCCGCGCCGCCCGGCCTCGAGTTCTCGGCCACCGTCGACTCCCGCTACAGCACTTCCCCGACGCTGCTGAAACTGATCGTCATGATCGTCGGGGTCGCGATGACGGTCATCGCGCTCGGCGCGCTCCACGTGCTCGACGCCGCCGACGGCATGCGGCACCGGCGGTTCCTGCCGCCGCGGTGGTGGACGATCAAGCCGCTGGACGCGCTGGTGCTCGCGGTACTGGTGTGGTGGCATTTCGTCGGGGCCAACACCGCCGACGACGGCTACATCCTCACCATGGCCCGGGTCTCCGAGCACGCCGGCTACATGGCCAACTACTACCGATGGTTCGGCACCCCGGAGGCGCCGTTCGGCTGGTACTACGACCTGCTCGCGCTGTGGTCGCACGTCAGCACCCACAGCCTCTGGGTGCGGCTGCCGACCCTGGTGATGGCGGTGGTCTGCTGGTGGGTGATCAGCCGCGAGGTGATCCCGCGCCTCGGCCACGCCGTCAAGACCAACCCGGCGGCCAAGTGGACGGCCGCGGGCATGTTCCTGGCGTTCTGGCTGCCGTTGAACAACGGCCTCCGGCCCGAGCCGATCATCGCGCTCGGCATCCTGCTCACCTGGTGCTCCGTCGAGCGCGGGGTGGCCACCAGTCGCGTTCTCCCGGTCGCCATCGCAATCATCATCGGCGCGCTGACGTTGTTCTCGGGCCCGACGGGCATCGCCGCGGTCGGCGCCCTCCTCGTCGCGGTCGGCCCGCTGAAAACCATTGTCGCGAGCCATACTTCGCGGTTCGGCTACCTGGCCCTGCTGGCGCCGGTGCTCGCGGCCTGCACGGTCACCGTCATCCTGATATTCCGCGACCAGACATTCGCCGCGGAGATGCAGGCCAGCACCTTCAAGTCGGCCGTCGGCCCCAGCCTGGCCTGGTTCGACGAACACATCCGCTACGAGCGGTTGTTCATGGCCACGCCCGACGGGTCGATCGCCCGCCGGTTCGCGGTGCTCACCCTGCTGCTCGCGCTCGCGGTGTCGGTCGCGATGTCGTTGCGCAAGGGCAAGATTCCCGGTACCGCGGCAGGACCGAGCAGGCGCATCATCGGCATCACCATCATCTCGTTCCTCGCGATGATGTTCACCCCGACCAAGTGGACGCACCACTTCGGGGTGTTCGCGGGCCTCGCGGGCTCACTCGGCGCGCTGGCCGCCGTCGCGGTGACCGCAGTCGCGATGAAGTCGCGCCGCAACAGGGCGATATTCGCGGCCGCCGTGCTGTTCGTCGCCGCGCTGTCGTTCGCCAGCGTCAACGGTTGGTGGTACGTCTCGAACTTCGGCGTGCCGTGGTCGAACCAGTTCCCGCAGTGGAAGTTCGGCTTCACCACCGTGCTGCTCGCACTGGCCGTCGTATCGCTTCTCGTCGCGGCGTGGTTCCACTTCTACGGACACGACCGCTCACCGCCGGACGGACACTCCAGCCGCATCTCCCGAATCGCGCAGTCGCCGTTGGCGATCGCCGCCTGGCTCGTCGTGGTGTTCGAGGTTTTGTCTCTGACGTTGGCCATGATCGACCTGCATCCGGGTTGGACGGTTGGACGGTCGAACTTCGGTGCGCTCGCCGGAAAGCGTTGCGGGCTGGCCGACTACGTCATGGTCGAACAGAACCCCAACGACGGCATGCTGATCCCCGCCGGGGTGCCGCCGCGCGACGCCCTCAGCTCGGCCACTAATGAGGGGTTCGGCCCCAACAACATTCCGTCCAACCTGTCGGCCGACGAGGTGATGGGCGGCGGCCCGGGCACGTCGAGCAACTTCGCCGACACCGCCGAAGGTGACGAAGAGGACACCAGCGGCCAGGCGGGCACCGAGGGCGGCACCACGGCCGGCGTCGGCATCAACGGATCCCGCGCACGCCTGCCGTTCAACCTGGACCCCGCCCGCACGCCCGTCATGGGCAGTTGGCGCAGCGGCACCCAGCAGCCCGCCGTGCTGCGCACGGCCTGGTACCGGCTGCCAGCGGACTGGGCCGAGCGCGACCGCTCGTCGTCGATCCTCGTGGTGTCGGCCGCCGGCCGCTTCGACAAGAGCGACATCGTCGTGCAGTGGGCGGGCGATGACGGCGAGCCCGAGGGTGCGGTCGGCTTCGCCGACGTCGGCGCCCCGCCCGCATGGCGCAACCTGCGCGCCCCGCTGACCGCGATCCCCGCCGACGCCACCCAGGTGCGGCTGGTCGCCACCGACGACGACCTCGCGCCGCAGCATTGGCTGGCCATCACCCCGCCCCGCATCCCACAGCTGAAGACCCTGCAGGAGGTCGTCGGCTCACAGGATCCGGTGCTGCTGGACTGGCTGGTCGGCCTCGCCTTCCCGTGCCAGCGGCCCTTCAGCCACCAGAACGGCGTGATCGAGGTGCCCAAGTGGCGCATCCTGCCCGACCGGTTCGGCGCGGAGGCGAACTCGCCGGTGATGGACAACGTCGGCGGCGGCCCGCTCGGCATCACCGAGTTGCTGCTGCGCGCCACCACGCTGCCGTCGTATCTGAAGGACGACTGGTTCCGCGACTGGGGCGAGCTCCAGCAGCTCACGCCGTACTACCGCGACGCCGTTCCGGCACGTCTTGAGCTCGGTTCGGCCACACGAAGCGGGCTGTGGAGCCCGGCTCCGCTGCGTCATTAACAACGTCGCCTACCATCGAGCCTCGTGCCACGCGACGACTCCGAGCGGACCAGGCGGTCCGACATCGCCCGGATCGTGGCTGTCATCGCAGGCATCGCGGGTGTGGTGCTGTGCGCGCTGGTGCCGCTGCTGCCCGTCAAGCAGACCACCGCGACCGTCAACTGGCCGCAGGCACCGGGCCCAGAGGGCATGGTCACCGACATCACCGCCCCGCTGGTGTCCGGCGCGCCGCAGGCCCTCGACATCACGATTCCCTGCCGGGCCGTCGCCTCGCTGCCCGCGGAGGACGGGGTGGTGCTGTCCACGGTGCCCAAGGAGGCCAGCGAGTCCACCAAGGGCGCGCTGTTCGTCCGGGCCAACGCCGACACGGTGTTCGTGGCGTTCCGCGACTCGGTGGCCGCGGCCGCACCCCGGTCCGCCGTCGAGGCGGGCAACTGCAGCGTGCTGCACATCTGGGCCAACCCGGGGCAGGTGGGCGCCGACTTCGTCGGCATCCCCGGATCTGCGGGCACCCTCGCACCGGAGAAGAAGCCTCAGGTCGCCGGCATCTTCACCGACTTGAAGGTGGCGGCCGAACCCGCCCTGTCCGCGCGCATCGACGTCGACACCCGTTTCATCACCGCACCGACGGCCCTGAAGTGGGCCGCGATGGTGCTCGGTGTGGCGATGGTGCTCGTATCGATCGCCGCGCTGGCCGTGCTCGACAGGTCCGCGGGCAGGCGGGTGCCCGGCGCATGGCGGCGCTTCTTCCGGGCCGGCCCGATCACGTGGATCACCGACATCGGCGTCGTGGGCACCCTGCTGCTGTGGCACCTCATCGGCGCGATCAGCTCCGACGACGGCTACAACCTGGCCATCGCGCGGGTCTCGGCGGACGCCGGATACACGACGAACTACTACCGCTTCTTCGGTGCCAGCGAGGCCCCGTTCGACTGGTACCAGAGCGTGCTCGCGCAGATGGCGTCGATCAGCACGGCGGGCGTCTGGATGCGGCTGCCCGCCACCGCCGCGGCGATCGGGACCTGGCTGATCATCAGCCGGTGCATGCTGCCGCGGCTGGGCCGACGCGTCGCCGTCAACCGGGTCGCCGTGCTGACGGCGGGCGCGGTGTTCCTGGCCGCGTGGCTGCCGTTCAACAACGGCCTGCGACCCGAGCCCATCATCGCGTTCGGCACCGTCGCCGCGTGGGTGCTCGTCGAGAACGCCATCGCCACCCGGCGGCTGTGGCCCGCCGCCGCGGCGATCATCGTCGCGGTCTTCAGTGTCACCACCGCACCGCAGGGGCTCATCGCGGTGGCGCCGATCCTGGTGGGCGCCAGGGCGATCGCCCGCAACATCCGCTACCGCAGGCCTGTCGACGGGCTGCTGGCCCAGATCGCTCCGCTCGCGGCCGCGCTGTCGCTGATCTTGGTTGTCGTCTTCAGGGACCAGACGCTGGCCACCGTCGCGGAGTCCGCGCGCATCAAGTACGTCGTCGGCCCGACCATCGCGTGGTACCAGGAGTTCCTGCGCTACTACTTCCTCACCGTCGAGGACAGCGCCGACTCGTCGTTGACGCGACGCTTCGCGGTGCTGGTGATGATCCTGTGCCTGTTCGGCATGATCGCGGTGCTGCTGCGGCGCGGCCACGCCCCCGGCGTCGCATCGGGCCCGGTGTGGCGGCTGCTCGGCGCCACCGCGGTCGGGCTGCTGCTGCTGACGTTCACGCCGACGAAGTGGGCGGTCCAGTTCGGCGGGTTCGCCGGTCTGGCGGGTGCGCTCGGCGCGGTGACCGCGTTCGTGTTCGCGCGCGTCGGCCTGCACACCCGACGCAATCTCGCGGTGTACGTCACCGCCCTGCTCTTCATATTGGCCTGGGCCACATCGGGTATCAACGCCTGGTTCTACGTCGGCAACTACGGCGTGCCGTGGTTCGACAAGCAGCCCGTGATCGCGGGTGTGCCCGTCACGTTCATCTTCCTGGTGCTCGCGATCATCACCGGCCTGCTGGCGGGCTGGCTGCACTTCCGGATGGACTACGCCGGCCATATCGAGGTCGCCAACACCGGGCGCAACCGCGCGCTGGCCTCCACCCCGCTGCTCGTGGTGGCGATCATCATGGTGGTGCTCGAGGTCGGCTCGATGGCCAAGGGCGCCGCGCAGCGCTACCCCGTGTACACCACCGCCAAGGCCAACGTCGAGGCGCTCGCGTCCGGGCTGAGCAACACCAGCTGCGCGATGGCCGACGACGTGCTGGTCGAACCCGACACCAACGCCGGTATGTTGCAGCCGGTTCCGGGTCAACGCTTCGGCCAGTACGGCCCGCTCGGCGGTGAGAACCCGATTGGGTTCAACCCCAACGGCGTCAGCGACACCCTCGAACCCGCCGAGCCCGTCACGTCCAATCCCGGCACGGTCAACTCCGACGGCTCGCCCAACAAGCCGAACGTCGGCGTCGGCTACGCCGCGGGCACCAGCGGCGGGTACGGGCCGGAGGGCGTCAACGGATCCCGGGTCTTCCTCCCGTTCGGCCTCGACCCGAAGCGCACGCCGGTGATGGGCAGCTACGACGAGAACACCGTTGCGGCCAAGGCGACCTCGGCGTGGTACCAACTGCCGCCGCGTACGCCGGACCGTCCGCTCGTGACCGTCGCCGCCGCGGGCGCGATCTGGTACTACGAGGAGGACGGCTCGTTCAACTATGGCCAGTCCCTCAAGCTGCAGTGGGGCGAGCACCGGCCGGACGGCTCATACAAGGCGCTCGGGCAGGTGCAGCCGATCGACATCTTCATGCAAAAGGCTTGGCGCAACCTACGATTCCCGTTGGCGTGGGCGCCGCCGGAGGCCAACGTGGTCCGTATCGTCGCCGACGACCCGAACCTGTCCACCGACCAGTGGTTCGCGTTCACCCCGCCGCGGGTGCCGGTGCTGGAGACGGCGCAGAAGATGCTCGGCTCCGAAACCCCGGTGCTGATGGACATCGCGACGGCGGCGAACTTCCCCTGCCAGCGCCCGTTCTCCGAGCACCTCGGCGTGGCCCAACTCCCGGAGTACCGCATCCTCCCCAACCTCAAGCAGACCGTGGTGTCGTCGAACCAGTGGCAGTCCTCCGAGGACGGCGGGCCGTTGTTGATCACCAAGGCGCTGTTGCGATCCGACAGCGTGCCGTCATATCTGCGCGACGACTGGTATCGCGACTGGGGCGCCATCGAGCGGTATTTCCGGCTGGTGCCCGACACTGAGGCGCCAGACGCCGTCGTCGACCAGGGTTCGGTGACGGTGCCCGGCTGGTCGCGTAGCGGACCGATCAGGGCGCTGCCATGAGCGACAACGTGAAGGTGACCCGGTGGGTCGCGACGATCGCGGGCCTCATCGGCTTCCTGCTGTCCGTCGCCACCCCGCTGCTGCCGGTGGAGCAGACGACCGCGACGTTGAACTGGCCACAGAACGGTCAGCTGAAAGACGTCACCGCGCCGCTGATCACGCAAACGCCGGTGTCGCTGACGGTGACGGTGCCGTGCGATGTGATCCGCTCGATGCCGCCGAGCGGCGGCACCGTGCTGTCCACGGCGCCCAAGGGCGGCAAGGAAGCCGCGCTGGCCGGCCTGTTCGTCAACGTCACCCCGCAGCGGGTCGACATCACCGACCGCAACGTCGTCGTCGCCAGCGTGCCGCGGTCGCGCGTCGAGGCGCCGAACTGCCAGCGCATCGAGATCACGTCGACCGACAAGGGCACCTTCGCCACGTTCGTCGGCCTCACCGACCCGACCACCGGCAAGGACTTCCGCAGCGGCTTCGCCGACCCCAACCTGCGGCCGCAGATCGTCGGCGTCTTCACCGACCTCGTCGGCCCTGCGCCGCCGGGGCTTTCGTTGTCGGCCACCATCGACACCCGGTTCACCACCAAGCCGACCCCGCTGAAGCTCGCCGCGATGATCGGCGCGATCGTGGCGACGGTCGTCGCGCTGCTGGCACTGTGGCGCCTCGACCGTCTCGACGGACGGCGCATGCACAGCCTCATCCCGGCGCGCTGGCGCACGTTCACCGCCGCCGACGTCGTCGTGGTCGGGACGTTCGCGCTGTGGCACGTGGCCGGGGCGAACTCGTCGGACGACGGCTACATCCTCGGCATGGCCCGGGTGGCCGACCACGCCGGCTACATGTCGAACTACTTCCGATGGTTCGGCAGCCCGGAGGACCCGTTCGGGTGGTACTACAACCTGCTCGCGCTGATGACCCACGTCAGCGACGCCAGCATCTGGATGCGCCTGCCGGACCTGGTCTCCGCACTGGTGTGCTGGTTGCTGCTGTCGCGCGAAGTGCTGCCCCGGCTGGGTCCCGCCGTGGCCGCGTCCAAGCCTGCGCTGTGGGCGGCCGGCCTGGTCCTGCTCGCGGCGTGGATGCCGTTCAACAACGGCCTGCGGCCGGAGGGCCAGATCGCGGTCGGCGCGCTGATCACCTACGTGCTGATCGAGCGGGCCATCATTTCGGGCCGGATGACGCCAGCCGCGCTCGCGGTGATCGCGGCGGCGTTCACGCTCGGCATCCAACCGACCGGTCTGATCGCGGTGGCCGCACTGCTCGCAGGTGGCCGGCCGCTGCTGCGAATCCTGGTGCGCAGGCACCGCATCGTCGGCACGTGGCCGTTGATCGCACCGCTGCTCGCGGCGGCCACGGTGGTGCTGACGGTGGTCTTCGCCGACCAGACACTGGCGACGGTCCTCGAGGCGACTCGAATCCGCACCGACATCGGCCCGAGCCAGGCGTGGTACACCGAGAACCTTCGCTACTACTACCTGTTCCTGCCGACGGTCGACGGCTCGCTGTCGCGGCGGTTCGGGTTCTTCATCACAGCGCTGAGCCTGTTCGTCTCGATGTTCATCCTGTTGCGGCGCAAGCGGATTGCCGGAGTCGCCCGCGGACCCGCGTGGCGTCTGATCGGGATCATCTTCGCCACGATGTTCTTCCTGATGTTCACCCCGACCAAGTGGGTGCATCACTTCGGCCTGTTCGCCGCCGTGGGCGCCGCGATGGCGGCGCTGGCCACCGTGCTGGTGTCGCCCGCGGTGCTGCGCTGGTCGCGCAACCGGATGACGGTCGTCACCGCGGTGCTCTTCCTGCTGGCGCTGTGCTTCGCCACCACCAACGGCTGGTGGTACGTCTCGAGCTTCGGCGTTCCGTTCAACAACGCGATGCCGAAGATCGCCGGAATCACCGTCAGCGCAATCTTCTTCGCGCTGTTCGCGGTGTCGGCGATCTACACGCTGTGGCTACACTTCGCGCCGCGCGACCGCGGCGAGGGCCGGTTCGCCCGTGTGCTCACCGCTGCGCCGATCCCGCTCGCGGCCGGATTCATGGTCGTGGTGTTCGTGGCGTCGATGTTGGTCGGCGTCGTCCGCCAGTACCCGACGTACTCGAACGCCTGGGCCAACCTGCGCGCGTTCACCGGTGGCTGCGGACTGGCCGACGACGTGCTCGTCGAACCCGATCCCAACGACGGGTTCATGGCGCCGCTGCCGGGCAACTACGGGCCGCTCGGACCCCTCGGTGGAGACAAACCTGTCGGGTTCTCGCCCAACGGGGTCCCGGATCACATTGTGGCCGAGGCGATTCGGGTGACGCTACCGATGCCGGGCACCGACTACGACTGGGATGCGCCCGTCAAGCGGAAGACCGAGGGTGTCAACGGCTCGACGGTTCCGCTGCCCTACGGCCTCGACCCGGCGAAGGTGCCGGTCGCGGGCACGTACACCGACGGCGGGCAGCAGCAGAGCAAGCTGGCCTCGGCCTGGTATCAGCTCCCGCCACCGGATGACGCGCACCCGCTGGTGGTGATCACCGCCGCGGGCACGATCACGGGCGACAGCGTGCTCAACGGGCGCACGGAGGGCCAGGCCGTCGAACTGGAGTACGCGCTTCCCGGCGCCGACGGTGCGCCGGTGGCTGCAGGCCGGCTGGTGCCCGACGACATCGCCGTCGCGCCGTCGTGGCGCAACCTGCGGTTCGCCCGCGACAAGATCCCCGCCGACGCCGTCGCGGTTCGCGTTGTCGCAGAAGACCTCTCGCTGACACCCGGCGACTGGGTCGCGGTCACCCCGCCGCGGGTGCCCGAGCTGCGTTCGCTGCAGGAGTACGTCGGATCCGAGCAGCCGGTGCTGATGGACTGGGCGGTCGGGCTGGCGTTCCCGTGCCAGCAGCCGATGCTGCACGCCAACGGTGTCACCGAGGTGCCGAAGTTCCGCATCACGCCGGACTACACGGCGAAGAAGCAGGACACCGACACGTGGCAGGACGGCCGCAACGGTGGTCTGCTCGGCATCTCCGACCTGTTGCTGCGGGCCCACGTGATGGCCACCTACCTGTCCCGCGACTGGGGCCGCGACTGGGGTTCGCTGCGCAAGTTCGACACCATCGTCGACGCCGAGCCCGCGCAGATCGAACTCGGCACCGCGACACGAAGCGGGCTGTGGAAGCCCAACAGGATTCGGGTCGGCGCTTAGGCCGTAGGGTGCGGATGTGGCCGACCGCACGAGGCTGGGTTCCGCGGCGCTGACCCGCGTCGTCGAGGCGCAGTTCGACCGTCTGCCCCGCGCCCTGTTCCCGCAGACCCCGCCGGAGGCGTGGGACGAGCTGGCGCCGGAGTTCTCGCCGACCTTCTGGACCGACGAGGGGTGGCGCATCGCGCTGCAGACCTGGGTCATCGAGGTCGACGGCCTCACCGTCCTCGTCGACACCGGCGCGGGCAACGGTCGCGAGCGCAACGCGATGCCGCCGCTGGGTCTCCTCGACACCGACTTCCTGGAGGCGTTGCGGCGCGCGGGCGTCGACCCCGAATCGGTCGACGTCGTCGTCAACACCCACCTGCACACCGATCATGTCGGATGGAACACCAAGCGGGACAACGGTTCCTGGGTGCCGACGTTCCCCAACGCGCGCTATGTGATGGCCGAGGCCGACTACCGCCACTTCCATCCGGAGAACGTGAGCAATCGGCCTTCGGCGCGCACCGAGGACGAGCAGGCCCACCGGGATCAGGGCCTGGTGGTGTGGGCCGACAGCATCGCACCCGTCGACGATGCCGGTCAGATCGAGCTGTGCTCCGACGACCATCGGATCAGCGAGTCGCTCCGGCTGCGGCCCGCCGCCGGTCACACCCCGGGGTCGTCGGTGCTGTGGCTGGACGCGGGCAGGCCCGCCGTGTTCGTCGGCGACCTCACCCACTGCCCTGTGCAGTTGCACCGGCCCGGCGATCCATGCGCCTACGACGAGAACCCGGCGGCCGCCGCGGTGAGCCGCAAGCGGGTGCTCACCGAGGCGTCCCGGCGGCCGCCGCCGTCATCCCCGCGCACTATCCCGGCCACGGCGGGGCGAGTGTGGTGGCGCGGGGCGACGCGTTCATGGTCGACGACTGGCTCGAAATAAGCGCCTTGTAGATTTTCTTGACTTATTCCAGAAAAGCGACAAGACTTGCTGACGTGCCGACGACGGAGGAGTTCCAGCAGATGCTGCGGGGTGTCGCCCTACGGGTGACCCGCCCCCGCGTCGCCGTACTCACCGCGGTCCACGCACATCCGCACGCCGACACCGACTCCATCATCCGAGCCGTTCGCGCGGATCTGCCCGATGTCTCCCATCAGGCCGTCTACGACTCGCTCAGCACGCTGACGACGGCGGGTCTGCTGCGCAAGATCCAGCCGTCGGGTTCGGTGGCCCGCTACGAGTCGCGCGTCGGCGACAACCACCACCACGTCGTCTGCCGGTCCTGCGGCGTCATCGCCGACGTGGACTGCGCCGTCGGCGAGGCGCCGTGCCTGACCGCGTCCGACGACGACGGCGCGCTCGCCGGCTTCGCGATCGACGAGGCCGAAGTCATCTACTGGGGCTTATGCCCCGACTGTGCGCCCGCGCACACCTTGCGATCACAACCGTGATCACAGCCCGTAACACCAACTCTCGGAAGGAATGCTGTGTCATCTGATACATCTGACGCTCGCCCGCCTCACGCCGACTCCAAGACGGCCAGTGACAGCGAGAGCGAGAACCCGGTTATCGATTCGCCGAAGCCGAAGGCACACGCTCCGCTGACCAACAGGGATTGGTGGCCGGAGCAGGTCGACGTGTCGGTCCTGCACAAGCAGAACGAGAAGGGCAACCCGCTCGGAGCGGACTTCAACTACGCCGAGGAGTTCGCCAAGCTCGACATCGAAGCGTTCAAGCAGGACGTCCTCGACGTGATCAACACGTCGCAGGACTGGTGGCCCGCCGACTACGGCAGCTACGCAGGCCTCTTCATCCGGATGAGCTGGCACGCCGCAGGCACCTACCGCATCCACGACGGTCGCGGCGGCGCCGGGCAGGGCGCGCAGCGCTTCGCCCCGCTCAACAGCTGGCCAGACAACGCGAACCTGGACAAGGCGCGCAGGCTGCTGTGGCCGATCAAGCAGAAGTACGGCAACAAGATCTCCTGGGCCGACCTGATCGCCTACGCAGGCAACGCCGCGCTGGAGTCGGCCGGCTTCAAGACGTTCGGCTTCGCGTTCGGCCGCGAGGACATCTGGGAGCCCGAGGAGATGCTGTGGGGCCAGGAGGACACCTGGCTTGGCACCGACGCCCGTTACGGCGGCACCAACGACACCGAGCGCAAGCTCGCCGAGCCGTTCGGCGCCACCACCATGGGTCTGATCTACGTGAATCCCGAAGGGCCGGAAGGTAAGCCGGATCCGCTGGCGGCGGCCAAGGACATCCGCGAGACGTTCGGCCGGATGGCGATGAACGACGAGGAGACCGCGGCCCTGATCGTCGGCGGCCATACGCTCGGCAAGACCCACGGCGCAGGCCCCGACGAAGGCATGGGACCCGAGCCCGAGGGCGCCCCGATCGAGCAGCAGGGCCTGGGCTGGAAGTGCCCGTTCGGCTCCGGCAAGGGCCCCGACACGATCACCAGCGGCCTCGAGGTCGTCTGGACGGGGACGCCGACCAAGTGGAGCAACGGTTACCTCGAGATCCTGTACGGCAACGAGTGGGAGCTGACCAAGAGCCCCGCCGGTGCCTGGCAGTTCGAGGCGAAGAACGCCGAGGCGACGATCCCCGATCCGTTCGGTGGTCCGCCGCGCAAGCCGACGATGTTGGTCACCGACCTCTCGATGCGTGAGGATCCGATCTACGGCAAGATCACCCGCCGGTGGCTCGATCATCCCGAGGAGCTGAACGAGGCGTTCGCCAAGGCGTGGTACAAGCTGATGCACCGCGACATGGGCCCGATCGACCGGTACCTCGGACCCTGGGTTGCCGAGCCGCAGTTGTGGCAGGACCCGGTGCCCGCCCAAGAGGGTGAGCTGATCGACGAGGCCGACATCGCCGCGCTGAAGGCCAAGCTGCTCGACTCCGGCCTGACCGTGCAGCAGTTGGTCAAGACGGCGTGGTCGTCGGCGGCGAGCTTCCGCGGCACCGACAAGCGCGGTGGCGCCAACGGTGCCCGGATCCGCCTCGAGCCGCAGAAGAACTGGGAGGCCAACGAGCCTGCCGAGCTGGCCAAGGTGCTGCCCGTGCTCGAGAAGATCCAGCAGGAGTTCAACAGCGCAGGCAGCAAGAAGGTCTCGCTGGCCGACCTGATCGTCCTCGGCGGTTCGGCGGCGGTCGAGAAGGCGGCGCGCGACGCCGGCTACGAGATCGACGTGTACTTCGCGCCGGGTCGCACCGACGCGTCGCAGGAGCAGACCGACGTCGATTCGTTCGCGGTGCTCGAACCGCGGGCCGACGGGTTCCGCAACTTCGCGCGTCCCGGTGAGAAGGCTCCGCTGGAGCAGCTGCTCGTCGAGAAGGCGTACATGCTGAACCTGACTGCACCGGAGCTGGCGGTGACGGTCGCCGGTCTGCGCGCGCTGAACGTCAACCACGGCGGCAGCAAGCACGGCGTCCTCACCGACAAGCCGGGCACGTTGAGCAACGACTTCTTCGTCAACCTGCTCGACATGAGCACGGAGTGGAAGCCGTCGAAGTCGACCGAGAACGTCTACGAGGGCACCGACCGCGCGACGGGCGCGCCCAAGTGGACGGCCACCGCCAACGACCTGGTGTTCGGCTCGAACTCGGTGCTGCGCGGCATCGCCGAGGTCTACGCGCAGGAGGACAGCAAGGCGAAGTTCGTCGAGGACTTCGTGGCGGCCTGGGTCAAGGTCATGAACAACGACCGGTTCGACCTGGAGAAGTAAGTAGTACGCAGCAACACCCCGCGGGCCCGACGGCTCGCGGGGTGTTGTGCTTTCTACGCGTTGAGTCTGCGCACAGGGCGAGAATCCGCGCTAAATCACGCCCTCACCGCAGAGTCGACGAGGTTACGGCGTCAGGCTCGCGGGGCTTCGTCATTGATGTCCATGGCCACCGCGGCGGTGACGCGCTGCGGCGGGAGACCCGCGGCATCGCATGCCGTCGCGACGGCCTCGGCTGAGGAGGCGGTGAAGACGCAGAAGATGGCGTCGTCGGTGGGCACCGAGACCGTGATGAGCACGGTGGCCGATTCACCGCCGTCGCCGGACAATCGAGCGCCCCGACAGAGCTGACGGAAGTTGTCGCTGAACGACTCCCGTTGCCAGAGCTCGGCGCGGAACCACTCAGCGAGGTAGCACTCCAATTGAGCTTTTCTCCCTACGTGAAACGGGTCCTGTCGGCGGTGCCTCGACCCTAGGAAGATGGGTGACCCCGATGAATCGGGTGTTTCCCTATTCCGGCGCGTACAGCCCTGCGCGGGGGTCCCCTACGTCCGCGAGGTTGCCGATTTCATAGGGAAATGCCCATTACACCGGCACGGTGGCGGCTTCTAACGTCCGTCGCATGGGCAACGTTCGGGGCTTCACCAGATCACAAGCGCTCTACTCGGTCGTGGCGGTCTGCGCCGCGGGTCTGCTCATGGATCTGCCTGCCGCCGTCGGCATGCCGCCCATGCCGTTGGCACCCGGGTGTGATCCGCCGGCATTTCCACCGACTTTCCTCGTGACGCAGAGCGACGGCTGGACGGTGGACCTTCCGGCGGCATCCGGGACGAAACTGCAAGGAACCGCCACCGCGAAGAGCCCGAGCGGAGAAACCCTGTTAGGCCGGGTCAGCGGCGGCCTGACCGGAGAAGACAAGATTTCCTTCATCGTCAACTGGGATAACGGACACCGGTCCAAGTACTTCGGCAACGTCGATCCTGACGGAGCCATTTCCGGAGGCCGCCAGGATTTACGGCCCGATGGGGGTCCGGACCACACCAACTGGCGCGCAAGTCTGGTCATTCTGTGCAACAAGATCGCCCCGAATGAACAACCGCCACCGCCCGAGCCACAGCCGAATCCACAGCCAGAGCCAAAGCCGCCCACCGTGCTCGGCACACTCGAGGTCCTGATACCCACGGATGTTTGGGACGCCCCCGACGGAAAGGGCAAGAAGGTCGGGGTGTCCGTACCGTTCGGGCGAGACGTGCAGATCATCGGCGAGGGCTGCCGCGACGGCTGGTGCAACGTCGCCGTACCCGAGGCGCCGGGTGGCGTCGGGTGGGTCTTCCAGCTTCACTTCAGGAGGCTCTAATCGCTGTCGATGTACCGACTCAACTGCGTGCGGGAGCGAATGTCGAGCTTGCGAAAAACCCGGGCGAGGTTGGCCTCCACCGTCTTCGGACTGATGAACAGTGCAGCGGCGATGTCACGGTTGGTCATGCCGTCGGCGGCCAATTCGGCGATCCGCTGCTCCGACGAAGTCAGGGCGTCGGTGCCCACGCGCGCGACATCCGTCCGAGCCAGCTCAGCTCGCGCTCGATCGGCCCACAGCCCGGTGCCCATGGTGTCGAACGCGTTCAGCGCCTCGGTCAATGCTGTTGCAGCCGAGCCTTTCTGACGCTGGCGGCGCAGAAGTTGGCCAACCAAGAGCTGTGTTCGGGCCCGCTCGAACGGCATCGGCAGCGCCCGGTGGTGGGTCAGCGCGGTTGACGCTGCGTCCAGCGCGCCATCGACGTCGCCGATCGATGCCAACAGTATTGCCCGACACCGCGCGCCTGTCGCCTGCATCCAGGCGCGGCGGAACTGCCGCCCGTTGCACTCGAGAGCGCGTACCAGAGGCTCGGCCTCTGCCGCTCGACCCAACCCGACCAAGGCCTCGACGGCATCGGGTACGTACGACGCCACAAAGATCTCAGTCGCCGCGGAGTCGAATCGAGCCACCAACGGCTGCAACACATCCAGGGCCTCACGGTGGTTTCCCAACGAGATCTCGAGGAAGCCCAGCAACGTGACCGGCCATCCCGCCAGCAGGATCGAGCCGGAATGCGCGAGCGCTCGCATCGCGTCCTCGGCATCGCGACGCGCATCCTCGACGCGACCCGCATAGGCAGCGACGGCGGCGTTCATCGTGTGGGCGATGCCGCGCGGAAGTTCGCCCTCCAGAAGGATCGCCCGTTCCGTGGCATCCTCGGCGACCAGCGCTGCTTCGCTGACGTTTCCCCGCCACAGTTCCACCAGCACCCGGTGAAAGGCCACGAAGACCAGGTCGCTCTCGCGGCCGCTTTCACTGCTGTGCCTGGCCAGCGACCGCATGACGCCATGCGCCTCATCGAGTTCACCGGTGAAGCTCAACAGCATCGCGTGATGCATGGCGGGCCGAGTGAATATCGAGGTGTCCGCCTCGGGATCCTCGAGGTCGATGGCCCGCTGCAGCGCGGGCCGGTCGATTCCGCCACCCAGCCAGTGCGCGAGGAGCACCCGCATGCTCAGCGCCTGGCTTTCCAGATGCGGTTCCTCCATGCGCGCCGCCGCGTCGACTGCGGCAGAGACACTGGCCATCGCCTCGGCGTGCCGACCCACGTTGTACTCGGCCAGCGCCAGCGGAAGCAGGATGCGCACGCGCAGCGCCAGATCGTCGCCGGCCTGGTCGAGCGCGCGTTGGAGTGCATCGGCGGCGTCGGCAAGGCTGCCTTCGAGGATTTCCATCGCGCCGAGGAGTTCCAATGCCTCTGCCGCGACGAATCCCCCTGCAGTGACGCAGCTTTCGAGCAACTCGCGGGCACGTGCGGCATCGCCGGCGCTGAAGTGATTGCGGGCCGAGAGGATGCGGCGCTCGGGCGTATCGCCGCCCAGCTCGGCGGCGAGGTCCAGCAGTTCCGCGGCGGCGGCCGGGGCACCGCGCAGCCGCGCGATCTCCGCCGCGGCGTCCAACGAGTCGAGGGCGCCGCTGTCGCCGCGCGTGGCCGCCATCGCGAGATGACGCGCACGCAACTCGGGCTGGTCGACCAGTTCGGAAAGCCGGCGATGCATTGCGCGGCGCTGAGCCGTTGTCGCACCGGTGTATACGCCCCTGGCCAACAGCGGGTGTTCGAAGCGAACCCGATGGCCGTCGATGGCGATGATGCCGCGGCCCTCGACCTGCTGAACACCTTCGAACACCTGCTCGGCGTCGAGCCCGACGGCCTCGGCGATCAACTCGATCGTCGGCTCGGCGACACACGACGCCGCCAGCAGAAGGGCCTGCACCTGCGCGTCGAGAGTGCCGAGCCTCGCGGTGACCAGGTCAATCAGCGTGCCCGACAGCGGTAAGTCGGCGCGGTGTGGATTCTCGCCGATGGCGCGCGCCAGTTCGAGTGCATACAGAGGGTTTCCCGCCGATGCCTCATAGATCCGCACCATCGTCGGTCGTCGGACATTCAGTCCCAGCCGTTCCGATATCAGCGTATGTAGTCCGGCAAGTCTCAACGGGCTCAAAGTCATTCGAGCCAACGCGTCGGGCCGGGGCATCTGCAACCATGTTGCTTCTGTATCGCTGCCACCCGAAGCCGTACGCAACGCGGCGACCAGTCCGATCCTGCCCGTCACCCTGCGGGCCGCGAACGCGATGACATTCCGGCTCGAGGTATCCAGCCATTGCAGGTCGTCGATCGCGATCAGCACGGGCGCGGTGTCGGCAAGGCGTTCGACGACGGTGAGGAAGCTGGCGGCGACAAGACGCTGATCCGATGCCCGGTCATCGTCGTCTTCGTCGCGAAGCAGCACCCGGTCGATGGCGAGCCGCTGGACATCCGACAACGATTCGCTGACGGTTGCGTCAACCCCGTTCAGCAAATCCGATAGGGCGGCATACGCGAGAACCGACTCCGCGGCGGCCGATCTCGCCGACAACACGCGAAACCCTCGCCGCCGAGCCTCGTCTGCGGCCGCGAGAAGAAGCGTCGTCTTGCCGATACCGGCTTCGCCCTCGAGCAACAGGCCTGACGGCGTTCCGGCTGCCGCGGTGAGAAAGGTGGCTACCGCGGCGGTTTCGGCCGGTCGGCTCACGAATGTCGCGGCCATGGGCGCAACCCCCTCGCATGTGGTCACCCACACCGGAAGAGGGTATCGGCAGGACCGGCGGCTTATCGCCAATCCTGCAAATTTCCTACCCGTTTGCTGTAGCGGTTAGATCGGCGTCAGGCCGTGCTTGCGCTGCACGCGGCCGTGCTTCTGCTTGTCCTGCAAGAGGTGTAGCGACTTGCGCAGCAGAAGTCGGGTCTCGTGCGGCTCGATCACCGCGTCGATGAACCCGCGCTCGGCGGCGATCCACGGCGTCGCCATGTTCAGGTTGTAGCCCTCGATGAAGTCGGCGCGGATCTTCTGCACCTCGGGCGCCGTCGGATCGGGGAACCGCTTCACCAGAAGCTGCGCGGCACCCTCCGCGCCGATCACCGCGATGCGCGCCGTCGGCCACGCGAAGTTCAGGTCCGCAGACAGCTGCTTGGAACCCATCACCGCATACGCGCCGCCGTAGGACTTCCGGATGGTGATCGTGATCTTGGGGATGTCGGCCTCGACGACGGCGTTCAAGAAGCGCCCGCCCCGCTTGATGATGCCGTTCTTCTCCTGCTCGACGCCGGGCAGGAAGCCGGGCGTGTCGACGACGAAAACCAGTGGGGTGTTGTAGGAGTCGCAGAACCTGATGAACCGCGCCGCCTTGTCGGAGGCCTCGTTGTCGATGGCACCCGACATGTACATCGGCTGGTTGGCGATCACCCCGACCGGGCGCCCGTCCACCCGCGCGAACGCGGTGATGATGGCCTGGCCCTGCTGTTCGGCCACATCGAAGACGTCGCCGTCGTCGAAGATGCGCAGCAGGATCTCGTGCATGTCGTAGGCCTGGTTGTCGGAGTCCGGCACGATCGAGTCCAGCTCGAGGTCGTGCGGTGTGATCTCGGGCTCGAGCCCGGGGTTCACGATCGGCGGATCGTCGAATGTGTTGGCGGGCAGGAAGCTCAGGTAGTCGCGGACATACTTGAACGCGGCCGCCTCGTCCTCGACGACCTGGTGGATGTTGCCGTAACGGGCCTGGGCATCGGCACCGCCGAGCTCGTCGAGCGACACCTCCTCGCCGGTGACGTCCTTGATGACGTCCGGACCGGTGACGAACATGTAGCCCTGGTCGCGCACCGCGACGACCAGGTCGGTCTGGATCGGCGAATACACCGCTCCGCCAGCGCATTTGCCGAGGATGATGGAGATCTCCGGAACGAAGCCGCGCAACAGCTCATGGCGCCGACCGAGTTCGGCGTACCAGGCCAGCGACGTCACCGCGTCCTGGATGCGGGCGCCACCGGAGTCGTTGATGCCGATGATCGGGCAGCCGACCATCGCCACCCACTCCATCAGCTTGGCGACCTTGCGGCCGAACATCTCGCCGACCGTGCCCTGGAAGACGGTCTGGTCGTGGCTGAACACCGCCACGGGTCGCCCATCGATCCGGCCGTGTCCGGTGACGACACCGTCGCCGTACAGCGCGTTCGGGTCACCCGGTGTCTTGCACAGCGCACCGATCTCGAGGAAGGTGCCGGGATCGAGCAGCGCGTGGATGCGGGCGCGGGCGCTCGGGATGCCCTTCTTCTCCCGTTTGGCGACGGCCTTCTCACCACCGGGTTCCTTTGCCAGCTCCAGCTTTTCGTGCAGTTCGGCGAGCAACTCCGCAGTGGTTTTGTTGGTCACTTCGCCTGCTTCTCCTGATCCTTCTGGCTGGCTTCGATCCCGCTGATGGCCGCGCTCATGTGAGCGCCGACCTTCGCAATGTACGGCTCGTCGATCGCCTGGATGTGCTCGCCCCCGATCGGCACGACCTCCAGCTCGGACACGAACTCGCCCCAGCCGCCGTCCGGCTTGCGGGTGGCGTAGCGCGGCTCGAAGAAGATCGCGTCGTCGTGATACCGGTCGGCCATGTAGAGCGTCACATGTCCGTCGTACGGCTTGATCTCGGCGGTCTCGAGCAGCCGGTTGTCCAGATACGACGTGCGCTGGTGCTCGATGACGCCGCCGGGGATCTCGACGCCGCTGGCCTTCACCGCGTCCAGCACGAACTGCACCTGACCCTCGTCGTCGAGTTCCTCGAGCTGCTCGTACGGGATCGCGGGCACCTGTACGTTGAACGTCCGCTCGGCGAACCGCGCATAGCGATCCCAACGCGCGCGAGTTTCTTCCTTGGTCTGCGGCACCTCTTCGGCGGGGCGCACGGTGTCGATGAGCCCGACGAAGCGGACATCGGCGCCCGCCTCCTTGAGGCCGATCGCACACGCGTATGCCATCGCACCGCCCAGCGACCAGCCGGCCAGGATGAACGGCCCGTCGTGCATCTCCAGCAGCTTCGGCACGTATTGCGCGGCGCGCTCCTCGATGGAGCCCTCGACCCGCTCGATGCCGTACATCGGGGTGTCCGCCGGAAGCCGCTTCAGCAGCGGCTCGTACACCACCGTCGAACCTCCTGCGGGATGGAACACGAAGACGGGGCACGCCTTCGAGCCCTCTTTCGGCGCCCTCAGCGTCCGCACGAAACCGTCGAGCTCACCCGCTTCGAGATGCTCGCGCACGATGGTGGCCAGCGCCTCGATCGTCGGCGAGTTCTTCACGTCCTCGACGGTGATCGTGCCCTCGGCGCGCTCGGAGAGCCGCGCTGCGATCTTCTCGGCGGTCTCGTCGTCGACCTCGGGCAGCGCGTTGAAGATGCCGCCGGGTGACTTGCCGGTGACGATCGCCCACGTCGCGAACGTGACCCGCTCCGCGGCCTCACGCGGCGGCACATCGGCGCCGAGCGCCTCGGTGACGGCCTCCTGCGTCAGCACCTGCGCGGCAAGAGCGGCAGCGGATGGCTTGTCGCCGTCGGTCTTGGGGCCGGACGGATCCGTCGGCGGCGGCGGGATCGGCACGTCGGAAGCCGGTGGCTGCGACTGCGTTTCGGGCTCGGCCTGCGGATCGGCCACCGGCGTCGTCGCGGTGGTCAGGTTCGCACCGCTCATCAACGCGGCCTTCTCGGCCGCGATCTCCTCCGGCGTCTGGGTCTTCTGGTGCTCGGCCAGATCCTGGACCTCGTCGCGGTGCTCGATGGCGTACTCGATGAGCTTCTCGACGTTGTAGAGGTTGGCGTCGCGCACCGCGGTCAGCTGGATCGGGGGCAGGTCGAAGTCGTACTCGACCCTGTTCTTGATCCGCACCGCCATCAGCGAGTCCAGGCCGAGTTCGATCAGCGGCACCTCCCACGGGAGGTCCTCCGGCTCGTAACCCATTGCGGCGCCGACGATCGTGCCCAGCCGGTCGTGGATGGTCTCGCCGCTGTCCGGCGACCACTTCTCGAAGCCGGCGCCCATGCCTGCGCCCTGGGTCAGGTTGTCGGACAGGATCTCCGCGTCCGGTTCCTCGTCGACGGGCTGCGCCGTCGAGATTTGCTCGGCGACCGTACCGGCGCCGACCGCGGTCGGCAGCGTCGCGGCCTGGCCGTTGCGGCTCACGATCGCGTCGTACACCAGCGTGAACGACTCGTCGATGCGCGCATGCACCTGCACGCTGGCGCCGCCGGGATGACGCGTCAACGTCGTCACGAGGCGGGCGCCCTCGCCCGGCACCGCACGCTGCTCGGCCGCCGTCAGTTTGGCCTCCGGAAGCACCTGCGCCGCTGCGGCTTTCACCAGCGCAGCGAGGTCCGTCTGACCCTTGGCGGCGAACTCCCACACGTGCCTGCCGTCGGGCATCGCGACGTGGTTGCCCGGCATGACCGTCGAGCTGTCGCCGGTGAAATGCGCCTCGAGCCAGTGCGGCTTGCGGCGGAACTTCGTCGGCGGGATGTTCGCGAAGTCGAGCGCACCCGCCAGGCCGGTCGACCTGCGCGGAAAGAGCGTGCGGAAGTCGAGGTCGTGGCCGTGCACGAACAGCTGTGCCATCGCCGCGGTCATCGAGTCGACCTCGTCCTGCTTGCGCGCCAGCGTCGCGATCAGCTGCGCGTCGTGCAGCCCGGCCGCCGCCGTGGTGAGGCCGACCTGCATCAGCGCAACGGGATTGGGCGCCAGCTCCAGGAACGTGGTGTGCCCGTTGTCGACGGCGTTGCGGATGCCGTGCGTGAAGTACACGCTGTGCCGCAGGCCCTTCTTCCAGTAGTCCACGTCGTGGATCGGCTCCCCGCCCGGGCGGATGTAGCTGCCCTCGTGGACGGTGGAGAAGTAGCCCGTGGTCAGCGGCCGCGGCTCGATGCCCTGCAGCTCCGCGGCCAACTCGCCGAGCAAGGGGTCCATCTGCTGGGTGTGGCTGGCGCCCTTGGTCTGAAACTTGCGGGCGAACTTGCCCTCTTTCTCGGCCCGCTCGATGATCGCGTCGACCTGCTCGGGCGGTCCGCCGATCACCGTCTGCGTCGGTGCCGCGTAGACGCACACCTCGAGATCGGGATAGTCGGAGAACACCGTCTTGATCTCGTCGGCGGAGTACTCGACGAGCGCCATCAGCCGGATGTACTCGCCGAACAGCATCGCCTCGCCCTCACCCATCAGGTGCGAACGCGAGCAGATGGTGCGGGTGGCGTCGGCCAGCGAAAGGCCGCCGGAGAAGTAGGCGGCAGCCGCCTCACCGAGCGACTGGCCAACCACCGCAGCGGGTTTCGCGCCGTGATGTTTGAGCAACTCACCCAGCGCGATCTGGATCGCGAAGATGGTGACCTGGGTGGTCTCGATGCCGTAATCCTTGGAGTCGTCGAGGATCAGCTCGACGACCGAGTAGCCCAGCTCCTCCTGGACCAACGCGTCGACCTTGTTGATCCACTCGGCGAACACCTCGTTGCGCAGATACAGGCTCTTGCCCATCTTGCGGTGCTGCGCACCGAATCCCGCGAGCACCCACACCGGGCCGTTGGTCACCGGGCCGTCGGCGCTGTACACGTTCGGGCTCTGCTTGCCTTCGGCCAGCGCGCGCAGCGCCTTGATCGCCTCGTCGTGGTCGTGGGCCATCACCACTGCTCGCGAGCGGCCGTGGTTGCGGCGCGACAGCGAGCGGCCGATCGCCTCCAGCGACGACTCGCGACCCTCCGGACTGTCCATCCAGTCGGCCAGCTCGGCAGCCGCCTGCCTCTTTCGTGACGTCAGGAACGCCGAAACGGCAAGCGGCACAACAGGTGTATGCGGCTCCTCGGCCTCCAGCTCCTCGCGGGCGATCTCGAGCAGGCGCTTGGCCTCATCGGTCAGGCCTGGCAGTTCAGCCTCGTCCTCGTCGGCGGCCGTCTCCTGCCTGCCGAAGAACTCGTCGCCACCGGCATCCTCGTCGATGAACTCGCCGTACTCGTCCATCCTGACCCCGCCGACGTAGACGGCGTCGGCCTCGGAGGCGGCGTGCTTACCCGACGGGACATCTTCCGGTTCGGGTTCGGGTTCAACAAGATCCGACGGCAGCACCTCACGCAGCACCAGATGCGCGTTGGCGCCGCCGAAGCCGAAGCCCGACACGCCCGCGATTGCGTGGCCGCTGTAGCGCGGCCAGTCGGTGACGGTGTCGGCGACCTTCAGCCGGACGCCCTCGAAGTCGATGTAGGGGTTGGGGCCGGAGTAGTTGATCGACGGCGGGATCTTGTCGTTGCGCAGCGCGAGCGTCATCTTCGCCAGGCTCGCCGCACCTGCGGCCGACTCCAGGTGGCCCACATTGGATTTCACCGCGCCCAGCAGCGCGGGCCTGTCGGCGGGGCGGCCCTTGCCGACGACGCGGCCGAGCGCGTCGGCCTCGATCGGGTCGCCGAGGATGGTGCCCGTGCCGTGCGCCTCGATGTAGTCGACGGTGCGCGGGTCGATGCCCGCGTCCTTGTACGCCTTGCGCAGCACCTCGGCCTGCGCGTCCGGGTTCGGCGCGAGCAGGCCGTTGGACCGGCCGTCGTGGTTGACTGCACTGCCCGCGATGACCGCGAGGATGTCGTCACCGTCGCGGCGGGCATCGGTGACGCGCTTGAGCACCAGCATGCCGCCGCCCTCGGAACGCGCGTAGCCGTCGGCGTCCTTGGAGAACGACTTGATCAGGCCGTCGGGCGCGAGCACCCCACCGACCTCGTCGAAGCCGACCGTGACGAGCGGCGTGATCAACGCGTTGACACCGCCGACGATCGCCACATCGGCCTCACCGGAGCGCAGCGCCTGCACCCCCTGGTGCGCGGCGACCAACGAACTCGAGCACGCCGTGTCCACCGCGACCGACGGTCCGCGGAAGTCGTAGAAGTACGAAACCCGGTTGGCGATGATCGAAGTCGCCGTACCGGTGATCGCGTACGGATGCGCGACCGACGGGTCGGACATCGCAAGGAAGCTGTAATCGTTGGTGGAGCTGCCGATGTACACACCGACGCTCTGACCGCGCAGCGACGAGGCCGGGATGCGGGCGTTCTCCAGCGCCTCCCACGTCAACTCGAGCGCCATCCGCTGCTGCGGATCGATGTTGTCGGCCTCCATCTTCGACAGTGCGAAGAACTCGGCGTCGAAACCCTTGATGTCGGAGAGGTATCCGCCGCGGGTGCGCGCCTTGGCGACCCGTTCGGCGATCCGCGGCTCGTCGAGGAATTCCTCCCACCTGCCCTCGGGAAGGTCGGTGATGCCCGACCGGCCCTCCAGCAGGGCCTGCCACGTCTCGTCGGGGGTGTTCATGTCGCCGGGGAAGCGGGTGGCCAGCCCGACGATCGCGATGTCGTCGACGTCGCGCTCCCGAGACCAGTCCGCGTCGTCGCCGGCGTCGGAGACCTCAGGCTCACCCTCGACGATGACGGTCGCCAACGACTCGATGGTCGGGTGGCGGAACGCGACGGTCGCCGTCAGCGTCACGCCGGTGAGGTCCTCGATGTCGCTGGCCATCGCCACCGCATCGCGCGACGAGAGACCGAGTTCGACCATCGGGGCGGTCTCATCGATGCCGTCGGCGCTCTGACCGGTCGCGTTGGCGATCCAGTTGCGCAGCCATTCCCGCATCTCCGCGACGGTCATGTCGGTGCGCGCGGGGGCCGCTTGACGTTCGGGCGCGAGCTTGAAGCCCTCGTCAGATGTCGCCGCCGCTGCGGCTCCGTCGTCGTCCGAGGCAGGAGAGTTCTGCGAATCCGGTTCTGTGTCAGCCATTTTCGTATCAGTCTGCAATTCAGGAGGTTTCGTCGGGGAAGGCGTTGGCCACCTTCCCGCTGCGCAGGCTGCCGTCCAGGTAGGCGGCACGGCAGGCGCGTCGGCCGATCTTGCCGCTCGAGGTACGGGGAATGGCCCCTGCGGGGGTGAGCAGAACATCGCGCACGGTGACGCCGTGGCGCACCGCGATCGCGGCCCGGATCGCGTCGGTGATCGGCGCCATGTCGAGCTTGTGCGCGCCGGGCGCACGTTCGCCGACGATGACCAACTGCTCGGACGTGTCGTCGGGGTCGCGCTTGATTCCCGCGTGCGCGTTCTCGAACACCTCGTCCGGAAGCTGGTTGGCGGGCACGGAGAACGCCGCGACGAACCCGGTGCGCAGTGCCTTCGTCGCTTCCTGCGCCGAGTACTCGATGTCCTGCGGGTAATGGTTGCGGCCGTCGATGATGACGAGATCCTTGACGCGGCCGGTGATGTAGAGCTCGCCCTTGTGGTAGACGCCGTAGTCGCCGGTGCGAACCCACGTCGCGTCGTCGGTGGCGCCCTCGGCATGCGACGGGTTCGTCCGCGACTTCAGGATGTTCTGGAAGGTCGCGACCGTCTCCTCCGGCTTCCCCCAGTAGCCGGTGCCCATGTTCTGGCCGCTGATCCACACCTCGCCGATCTGGCCGTCCGGCAGCTCCGAAGCGGTCTCGGCGTCGACGATCACCGCCCATTCGGCGAGACCGACCTTGCCTGCGCCGGCCTGCGCGACGGCGCTCGGCGAATCCTCGGGCACCTCGACGAACGTGCCGTTGTTCAAGGCGTCGCGGTCGACGTGGATGATGCTCGGGAAATCGCCCTGCGGGGTCGTCGACACGAACAGGGTGGCCTCGGCCAGACCGTAGGACGGCTTGATCGCCTGCGGTTTGAAGCCGTACGGGGCGAACGCCTCGTTGAACCTGCGCACGGTGGCCGCCGAGATCGGCTCGCTGCCGTTGAGGATGCACTTGACGACCGACAGGTCCAGCTCCGGTTCGCCTTCCTTGGGCACCCCGCGAAGCGCGGCGTGGTCGAAGGCGAAGTTCGGCGCAACGGAGATCACACCGCCGGTGTCGTCTGGCTGACGCGCCATCGCCCGGATCCAGCGGCCCGGCCTGCGGACGAACGCCGCAGGCGTCATGAACTCGACGTAGTGGCCGATCATCGGCGAGATCATCACGGTGATCAGGCCCATGTCATGGAAGAACGGCAGCCACGAAACCCCGCGGTCGCCCTCCTCACCCTCGAGGGCCTCGATCACCTGCACCACGTTGGTGGCCAAATTCAGGTGGGTGATCTGCACACCGGTCGGGATGCGCGTCGAACCCGACGTGTACTGCAGGTAGGCGATGGTGTCCGGTTCGACCTTCACCGGCTCCCAGGTCGCGCCGACCTCGTCGGGCACCGCGTCGACGGCGATGACGCGCGGGCGCTCCTTGGCGGGCCTGCTGCGGAAGAACTTGCGGACGCCCTCGGCTGCCTCGGTGGTGGTGAGAATCGCCGACGGATGGCAGTCGTCGACGACGGCGTGCAGACGGCCGACGTGGCCGGGCTCGCTCGGGTCGAACAGCGGCACCGCGATGCGGCCGGAGTAGAGGGTGCCGAAGAACGCGATCAGGTACTCGAGGTTCTGCGGGCAGAGGATCGCGACCCGGTCGCCGGGTTCGGTGACCTGCTGCAGACGGGCGCCGACGGCGCGGTTACGCCTGCCGAAGTCGGCCCAGTTCAGATCGCGGGCGACCCCGTCGCGCTCGGTCGAGAAGTCCAGGAAGCGGTAGGCGAGCTTGTCTCCACGCACCTTGGTCCATCGTTCGACGTGAAGAACCAGGCTGCCGTTATCGGGAAACCTGATCTGTCCGTCCTTGATGAACGGGTTGTGGAACCCCATCTCACTCTCCTGTCAAAGCACTCATCGCGACGCTTGTCACGCGCGCACCGCTGGGCCGCCGACGCGCCGTGAAGGACTTCGTCGTCCGTCTACGTCCACGCGAACCCAAACCTCCAAGATGTTACCGAGGGGTCGGCGTTCGCTTCCGAGTCACAAGTCCGCTCTCCGCTAGCATGTCTCGCTACGCCTGTGACCAGCACTTTCCGTCCAGCATCAAGTCTTTGGTCTTAGTTATTTCTTAATGTTAGGCGAGGACGGTTCGCACGCCAAATCTGTGTCGGTCACGTGTCAGCCATGTTTTGGATGCGGAGCGTTATCGACGACCTGCCTGGCCCAGTCCATGGTCCACGCGGTGGCCGGCTGGCCGCCCAGATTCCAGAACTGGGTGGTGGCGTACATCGCGTGCACGGGCTGACCCGCCCCGCCCGCAAGCACCTCCAAGGTCTTGGGCAGGTTCGTGATCGAGAACGCCTCCTCCGGCGCCGAGCAGATCAGGTCGCCCTTCGCGCAGATCTCGTTGACGCGGTCGTTGAGGACGCCGAAGCCGCCGGGGCGCGGGCCCGTCATCGTCAGCCCCATCGACGACAGCATCGGCACCTCGTGCAGGGTGATCTCGGCGCCCTGACCGACCGGGTTCGGGCCGACGTCCTGACCCACCCCGGTCTGCCTGCGGCCGTCGGCGATCAACGTCACGCCGAGCACCAGGTCCGCGTCGACCGGGCCGCGGCCGTTGCCGATGTCGCTGGCCATATCGCCCGCGATGACCGCGCCCTGGGAGAAACCGACGAGCACGTAACTGGTCAGCGGGCACCGGTTGTTCATGTCGGTCATCGCCTTGACCGCGTTGCGGGTGCCCTCGGCGCGGCTGTCGTTGTAGTTCATCTGGCCGTCGGCCGACAGCGGATTGTGGAACTGCGCGGTGTAGGGCACCGTGTAGACCTCGAGCCGATCGGTGCCGAACTGCTCCCGGATCGGGTTGGTCACGTTGAGCAACAACGCAATCGGGAACTGCGTCGGGTTGAACGGGTCCTGCACCGGCGACGACTCCCAGGTTCCGGGAATCGAAATCAGCTGCACATCGGGACAACTCGCATCCTGAAACTCCGGACGCGGCTTACCCGTCGTCGGCCCGCTCGTCGGTGGCACTGCGCTGGGCGGAACGGCGGTGTCCGTCTTGTCGGGCTGGCGAACCATCACCCACACGGTGAAGACGATCAGCCCGACGACGACCGCCATCGCGCACGCCGCGATGATCGCAAGAATCCGATGGCGTTTCCGCCGACTGTTTGTTGGCATGCGTTACTCGTGCTCCTTGCGCGCGGGTCGGTGCTCAGCAGAGATGTTCGGTGGCGATGCGAATGTAGTCGTCGGTGACGGCCTCAACCGTGCCCGGCGGCGGCGCGGCGGCAGTCATGTGGTGGCCGCGCACATCGCCGCGCACCAGCGGCGTCACATAGTCCCGCACGGCCTGATCGGACTGCTTGGCCGCGCGGGCCTGACACACATACGACCCGATGCTCAACGCGAGGAGATCGGTCGACGGTCGCACACCTGCGGCTTCGAGCGCATCCAGATAGGCCCGCTGCCGCTCGTTGACCTGAAGCGAGTTCGGCGCCATGGCGGCCTGCGGCCCGATGCCGTGGGCCTGCGCGCGTGGCTGCGTCGTCGACGGCGGCTGTACCGACATCGTCGGCAGCATGCTGTCGGCCGAGGTGCATCCGGTCAGCACCGCGCTGACGGGAGCAATCAGGGACGTCGCTACCGCAACGCTGCTCGACCACCGCGGCCAACGCCGAACCGTCTGATGCACTCCTCCAAGGTACCGGCGCTTTTGCCTACTTGATGGTGGCGACGAGTTCGCCCGACATCGCGCCGATCTGCGGACCCCAGGTACCCCAGTCGTGTTCGCCACCGGGCGGGAAGTCGAAGTGCCCGTTGTGTCCGCCCACGCTGCGGTAATGCTGGTAGAACGCCCGGTTACTGCCTTGTGCCTGGTCGCAGTAGCCGATCATGGCCGCCGGGTCGCTGCAGCCGAGCGTGGTGGGGCTGAACACCCACAGCCGGGTGTTGTTGTCCGCCAGTAGCTGAACGTGCACATCCGGGTCGTGCCACTTCCACCGGCCCAGCTGTGGCAGACCCCACATGTTGCGGATGTCCACGCCGCCGTACCGGGCCAGCCCGTCGGTGATCGCGCCGTTCATGTAGGTGTTCGACGGGGTCAGAAAGCCCGACAGCGAACCCGCGTAGATGTAGCGGTCGGGATGGAAGGCGGCGAGCGTCATCGCCGCGGTGCCGCCCTGGGCCGCGCCGACGATGCCGTGCCCGCCGGGTGCGAGGCCCTTGTTGGCGGCCAGCCAGCTGGGCAGCTCGTCGGCGAGGAACGTCTCCCACTGCTTGCTGCCGTCCTGCTCCCAGTTGGTGTACATGCTCCACGCGCCACCCGCGGGTGCGGCCACCGAGATGCCCTTACCCGCCAGCGTGTTGAAGGCGCCTGCGCCGACCCAGTTGCTGACATCGGGCGCGGCGTTGAACGCGTCGAGCAGGATGACTGCGTGCGGGCCACCGCCCTGGAACGCCACGGGAATGTCGCGACCCATGGCCGCGGACGGCACCATCAGCATCTCGACGGCGTCGGCCTCGGCGGTCGGCGCTGTCGCCGACCACAGGCCCGCGGCAAGTACCACTGACATGACCGCTCGAATCATCCCGCGCATAAACCCACCCTTACCTTCGGCTGTCTCCCGCGCATGCAGTGAACCACATCACCCGCAGTCGGTGAAACAACTGGCGGCGGCGATCCCGAAGGATCACCGCCGCCAGAGGAACTCATCCGTCGTCGGAGCGCTTAGCCGCCGGTCGTGGCCGAGGCCGTGTCGGTGGTCGCCGCTGTTGCCGCCGCCTGCTCGGGCGTCGGGTTGGACGGCTTGGCCTCCGCACCGAGCACCCGCTGGATGTCGGGCTTCATCTGCTGGAGCTGCGCGCCCCAGTAGCCCCAGTCGTGGGTGCCGTTGGACGGGAAGTTGAACACGCCGTTCTTACCGCCCGCGGCGATGTACTGCTCCTGGAACGTCTTGTTCGTACGGAGGGTGAAGCCCTCCAGGAACTTGGCGTTGAAGTTGTCGCCGATGACGCCCTGGCCCGTGCCGATGTCGGCGGGCTTGCCGTTACCGCAGAACACCCAGATGCGGGTGCCGTTGGCGACCAGCTTCGAGATGTTCACCATCGGGTCGTTGCGCTTCCAGGCCGGATCGCTCGAGTCGCCCCACATGTCCTTGGACTTGTAGCCGCCTGCGTCACCCATGGAGACACCGACCAGCATCGGCCACCAGCCCTCGGAGAGGTTCAGGAAGCCCGACAGCGAAGCCGCGTACTGGAACTGCTGCGGGTAGTAGATCGCGAGCGTCATCGCGGCCGAACCGGCCATCGACAGACCGACCGCGGCATTGCGGTTCGGGTTCACGCCCTTGTTGGCCGCCAGGTAGGAAGGCAGCTCCTGGGTCAGGAAGGTCTCCCACTTGTAGGTGGAGCAACCCGCCTTGCCGCACGCCGGGGCATACCAGTCGCTGTAGAAGCTGGACTGGCCACCGACGGGCATGATCGTCGCCAGGCCCGAGTCGACGTACCACTCGAACGCCGCGGTGTTGATGTCCCACCCGTTGAAGTCGTCCTGCGCACGCAGACCGTCGAGTAGATAGACACCGGGGGCGTTGTCGCCACCGTTCTGGAACTGGACCTTGATGTCACGTCCCATTCCCGCAGACGGAACCATCAGGTATTCGACCGGCAGTCCCGGCCGTGAGAAAGCCCCCGCAGTCGCCGAGCCTCCGACGGCGCTGACCAGGCCGGGCAGCACGGCGGCCGCCGCGGCCGCGACCGTGAGCCGGCGCAACCAGGCGCCGCGCTTCTTCCCAACGAACTTCATGCTTCATCTATCCCATCTGTCGTATGCCGCACCCGAAATCCGAGACCCACTCGTGACGGGTGCCCGTGTAGTCAACCACACCTCGGTGTGATATCTCTTCTCAGCTGCTGTCGTCCCTGGTCGCCGCCCCTCAGCCGTTGAGTGTCGCGACCAGGTCTGATTTGAGGGCAGCCAGCTGCTCACCCCAGTACGGCCAGGCGTGGTTTCCCGCCGCCGGGAAGTGGAATGTCGCGTTGTTTCCACCGGCTTTGCCGTATGCGGCCTGGAAGGCCTTGTTGCTCGCCAATGCCAGGCCTTCGAGGCTGTCGGCGGACAGCGTCTGGGCCGGATCGGCGGCCGCGGCGACGTCGGTCGCGCCGCCGGGAGCGCAGTAGATCCACAGCCGCGTGCCATTGGCCGCCAGGCGCGATGCCTGCACGACGGGGTCGTTGCGCTTCCACGCCGGATCCCACGGCGGGCCCCACATGTTGTCGACGTTGTAGCCGCCCGCGTCGAGCATGGCGACGCGGATCGCCTGCTGCATGAACAGCGCCGACGGGTTCAGGAAACCGGAAAGCGAGGCCGCGTAGGAGAACTGCGCCGGGTGGTAGGCCGACAGGATCAGCGCGGGACCGCCCGACATCGACAGGCCGACGACCCCGTTACCCGTCGTGGAGACCTTCTTGTTGGTCGCCAGCCACGCGGGCAGCTCGTCGGTCAAAAACGTCTCCCACTTATATGTATAGGACTGGCTGTTGAAGCTCGACGGCGAATACCAGTCGGTGTAGAAGCTGGACTGTCCTCCGACGGGCATCACGACGGCGACGCCGGAGTCGACGAACCACTCGAACGCCGCGGTGTTGATGTCCCAGCCGTTGTAGTCGTCCTGGGCCCGCAGCCCGTCCAGCAGGTAGACGGCCTTGCCGCCCGATCGGGGACCGGATGTCGGCGCCGTTGCACCTCCGGGACCAGATGTCGGCGCCGTTGCACCTCCGGGCTGGAACTCGACCCGCACCGCACGGCCCATCGCCGCGGAGTACACATCGAGGTACTCAACGGGCAGGCCCTCACGGGAGAACGCGTTTGCAGCGGGTACCGACACAGCGGTAAGGCCGGACAGCGTCAGCATCGCGGCCAACGCGACGAGCAGGCGGCGCATCAGAGGTGTCAAACCGTCCGTTCATGGTTCATCGCCGCACGAGAGCGGCGGTTGTCGATTCTCATATCGCCAGGGCGGGGCGACGCGTTACCAAATCAGACATGGCGATCGCGGTACAAATCGGCGAGGTCAGGGCCCCGTCGCGGGCAGCCCGGTGTACTCCGGGGTGACCGGTTCGGGTATCGGCAGCCCACACCGGATCAGGTCGTACATCGGCACCCGGTCGATCCGGTATCTGGTGAACTCGAAGGCGTGCACCAGGTTTGACAGGAAACGGCGCGGACCCATCGGCCCCCTGATCGAGGTCAGCATGGCTTCGGTGGCCGGACATTTCAACGCGGCCTCGGCCTGGGCGATCCAGTCCTGGTCCAGATACGCCGGAATGTAGGGCGGCTCCTTGAGGAAAGGACCTTCGGCGACCGCCCAGTCGGGGAAGAGATTCTTGTCATGGCCGATGCGGCCGTCCTCGAGCCGAGCAGTATGTGCCGCAAGCGGATTCGCGAGGCCGATCTGGTCGATCACCCGGACGTCGAGGCCGACGTTCATGCCGAGCATGCCGAGGTTGGTGAAGAACACCGTGTGCGGCCCGATGTAGGCCTTCCGCTCCTCCTCAGGCATGTCCGGCGGCGGCGGGATCGCCGGCACGACGTCCCACTGGTCGTAGTTGCCGGAGGGAAGCAGCAGCGCACCGTCGGGCGTGTTCTCCAACGCGGTCAGCACTGCCCGCATTCGCGGGTAATCCAGATAGTCCGCGGCCGTCAACGGGTGTGCCTGCCCGGTGGCCTGCGAGTAGAAGCGTCGTTCGTCGACGATCCCGGTATACGTGACGCGGGTGGCGTCGGCGCCCATTCCCGGCGCATTGGCCGCCCACAGCGACCACCCGACGACCGCCACCCACAGCACCGTTGTGACGCCCGCGAGCTGGTATCCGACTCCGCGGCTGAACTTTTCGCCGTCGGGCAGCATCACGGGTATGACCGCGACGGGTGCGAGTAGACAGAACAACGGGGTCAGCAGCACCCTGCCGTGCATGAAGTCGCCGCCCTGCCGGATCCAGTAGAGCGCCTGCAGCAGGCCGCTGCCCACGATGAACAGCACCACCGCGGGCGGGCTCTGCACCGCGCGCGCGAGCCTGCTGTAGCCGTAGGGCGTCTCGCGCCGGATCCACCACGGTCGGCTGCGGGTGCTCGCCAGGATCAGCGCGAGCACGCCGAGCAGCAGCGCGGGCACCCACAACAGGTAGGGTCCGTCGAAGTTGGTCAGATACACCCACCCCTGGGCCCACTTGTTCCCCGACGCGTCCTTCGCCAAAGCCGTTTGGGGAAACACCAATCCGTAGTAGCCCATCCGGAAGATCTGGTATGCGACGGGAAGCAGGCCGCCTGCGAGAAGGATCAAGCCGCGGCGGCGCCAGTCCCGCGCCGCGATCAGCATCATGATCAGCGCGACTCCCCCGATGAGCGCAAGCTCGGGCCGGACCAGCACCGAAAGGCCTGCCACGAATGCGAGCGCAGCGTCGAAGAACGGGCTGACCGCATTGCGCCGGCCGGTGTCGGTATAGGAGCGCAGCGCCTGCGACCAGCACACCATCATCCACCACAGCAGGCCGAGATAGGCCAGCACCAAACCGTTTTCGAGGCCCGAGGTGGCGAAGTCACGCGCAGGTGGCACCGCGATGTAGACAAGCGCGCCCGCAGGCAACAACAGCGCGCGGCGGCCCTGCAGGCTCGGCGCGTACAGCCGTCCTGCGCCGAGCATCAGCAGCACCAGACCGACGACGCTGAGCACGAGGGCCAGCCAGAGCGTGACGTACTCCAGTTGGGTCGGCCCGCCGACGAGCGCGCCCAGATAGTTCAGGTAGGTCCACAGCGTCGAGGTGTTCGACTCGACCCGTTCGCCCTTGTTGAAGACGGGCCCGTTACCCGCCAACAGGTTTCGCACCGTTCGCAGCACGATCAGGCCGTCGTCGGCGATCCAGCGGCGTTGCCATGCGCCCCATGCGAACAGCGCCGCGGCCACGACCACACTCAGCCAGAGGCTGATTCGTGCGGTGATGTCGTAGGGAAACGCTGGCCCGCCCGCTGCCGTACTGCCGCCCGGCGGGCTCTTCCTGTCAGCCGAGGAGAACAGCGGCACCGATGGTCCCGATCCACGCAACCGCCAACAGCTGAAGCACCCGGTCCTTCAGCGCGATGTCCTCGGGTTCACCCGCGAGCCCGCCGTCGACATCGACGGCGTAGCGCAGGATCGCGATGGTGAACGGGATCATCGTGATTGCATACCACGAGGCGTTGGCGCCGTCGCGCTCAAAGGCCCACAGCCCGTAGCAGACCACCATCGCGGTGGCCGACAGCGTCCAGACGAACCTCAGGTACGTCGACGTGTAGCTCTCCAGCGACTTGCGGATCTTCGCGCCGGTCTTCTCGGCGAGTTGCAGTTCGGCGTAGCGCTTACCCGCGACCATGAACAGCGATCCGAACGTCATCACCAGCAGGAACCACTGCGACAGCGGGATGTTCGCCGCGACACCGCCTGCGATCGCCCTGATCAGGTACGCCGAGGACACGATGCAGATGTCAAGCACCGCTTGGTGTTTCAGGCCGAAGCAGTACGCCAGCTGCATGGCGATGTAAACACCTATCACGACGGCCAGGTTCGGGGTGGCCAGAAACGACACCGCGAGCGCACCGGCGGCAAGCACGACGAATGCGCTGTAGGCCAGCCATTCGGGTACCACGCCTGCCGCGATCGGGCGGAACCGCTTGGTCGGATGCGCGCGGTCGGCCTCGACGTCGCGGGCGTCGTTGACCAGGTAGATGGAGGACGCGGCGAGCGAGAACGCCACGAACGCGATGGAGACCTTGACCGCGACGTCGCGCCAGTCGTAGGACACGTCGCTGCCCAGTGCCGCGACGGGGGCGATCAGCACCAGCAGGTTCTTCACCCACTGCCGCGGACGTGCTGCCTTGATCAGTCCGGTGACGACGTTGCGGGGTGGACCGTTGACCGGTGCCGGTTCTTCACTCATCTTCGCCGCCCTGGATGCACTGCTGTCACTTGAGATGCTCATGAGTCTCCTTCGGCGCGGTGCCGTCGTCTGGTCGGCTCGGCCGACGAGATGAAATCCACCGTTTTCGCGACCGCTGCGCCGACCGCGACGCCGGTGAGCACGTCGCTGGGATAGTGCACACCGAGAACCATGCGGGACAACGCCATCGGCGGTACCAGCACGGCGGGCAGCGGCAGGCCGGTGGCGCGGGCCAGCAGGATCGACGCCGCGGTGGTCGATGTCGCGTGCGCGGACGGGAAGCTCAACCTGCTCGGGGTGCCGACGTTGACGGCGATGCTCGGATGGTGCGGCCGTTCCCGGCGCACCACCCGTTTGATGACGACGGCCGCTGCATGCGCGGCGAACGCCCCGAACCCGGCGGCCAGCCACGCGCGCCGTTTCGCGGGCTGGCCGAGTGCGCCGAGGCCGGCGATCACGAGCCACCCGATGCTGTGCTCCCCGAAGTGGGACAGGGCGCGCGCACCGGCGAGCACGCCGGGCCGGTCGGCAAGCGCCGACTGCACGGCGACCAGCGCGGCTTCCTCGCCGCGAGCCGCGTCAGCCATTGGCCGGCGTTTCTGCGAAGACGGCCTCCCACTGCTGGACACCGGAAAGCATCGGGAGCGCGTCGCGGTAGATCCTGCGCATCTCGTCGAAGCGCCGCAACAGCTTTCGTTGACGCTTCAGCGACTCCCGCAGAAGGGCGAACATCTTGGCGCGGTCGCGCTGGCGGTACACGACGCCCCGGCTGTCTGCGGTGGTGACGGTGACGCCGTCGACGTTGCACAGCAGGAACCAGCGCGAGTCCTGGGTCGCCACATTCAACTGCGGTCGCGTGTGGTGCGCCGGGTCCGCCTTGGTCAGGTTGTGCAACACCCCCCGCACGAGTCGAATCGCCTTACCCGGTGCGGTTCTCGGCTCGCCGATGCGCCCGACGCCGCCCGACGGCGGTGGCAGTTCGGTCGCCGAGGGCAGGATCACCGCATCGGGATACTCCTTGCGGAGGCGGTGCACCTCGGGAAGCGCCGACTCGAGGATGGAGAAGATGTGGTCGGGACCCCCCAGGAAGTCGTCCATCGCCTTGTTCTGCACGGCCACCGTTGAATATTCAAGACACAGAAGGTGTTTCAGCGTGGCCTTCAAATGGCTGCGCACCAGCCCGCGCACGTCGCCGTCCCAGTGCAGCGCCGCGACCACCAGCCGGTTGCGAAGATGGAAGTAGGCCTGCCAGTCAATGGCGTCGTCCTTGTCACTCCAGGCCATGTGCCAGATCGCGGTGCCCGGCATGGTGACCGTGGGGTAGCCGTGCTCGGCGGCGCGCAACCCGTAGTCGGCGTCATCCCATTTGATGAACAGCGGCAGCGGTTGGCCGAGTTCGTCAGCGACCGCGCGCGGGATCATGCACATCCACCAGCCGTTGTAGTCGACGTCGATGCGGCGGTGCAGCAGCTTGCTGTCGGAATACCGGTCGTTCAACGGGTTTCGGGCGAAGTCGTGGTCGTACTTGGTGTGCGGCGCGTTGGTCCACATGAAGTCGGCGCGGCCGACGACCTCGCCCATCACGTGCAGGTGCGCCGGGTCCTGGAGGTTGAGCATCTGGCCGCCGACGAGCATCGGCGACTTGGCGAACCGGTTCATCGCCAGCGCGCGCAGGATCGAGTCCGGTTCGATGCGGATGTCGTCGTCCATGAACAGGATCTGCTGGCAGTCGGTGTTCTTCAGCGCCTCGTACATGACGCGGCTGTATCCGCCGGACCCCCCGAGGTTGGGTTGGTCGTGGATCGACAGCCGGTTGCCCAGCGGCGCGGCCGCCTCGGCGAACTCGGGGTGATCGCGCAGCTTCTCGGTGCCCTGGTCGGGCACGATGACCGCGCCGATCACCGCGTCCACCAACGGATCCGACGTCAGCGCGCGCAGTGTGTTGACGCAGTCGTCGGGCCGGTTGAAAGTGGGCATGCCGACGGCGATGTTGGCCGTGCCGGGGGCGGGCACCGGGGCGTACCAGCCGGCGTCCGCCAGGGTGACGGCGCTGTCGGTGGTGATGTCGAACCAGATCCACCCGCCGTCCTCGAACGGCTCGAGGCTGACCTCGAACTCCACCGCCTGCGGTCCGTCCTCGTGGCGAAACGACCTGCCCTCGACGAAGATTCGTGCGCCGGTGGCCTTGCTGCGATAGACGTCGACCCGGCCCGTGCCGGTCAGCTCGGCGCGCAGCACCACGGACTTCAGCACCGACCAGCGCCGCCAGTAGCTCGCGGGCAGCGCGTTGAAGTACGTCGAAAACGACACCTCGGACTCCGCGCCGATCTGCAGCGTCGTCCTCGTCTCGGCGTGCGCCCGCCGGGAGTTGGTGCTCGACTCCTCCAGATAGAGCTTGCGGACGTCGAGCGGTTCGCCCGGCCGCGGCAGGATGATGCGGGAAAGCAGGCTCACCGCCTTGGCGGTCATGCGTCCATATCGCTTTCGTGCAGCGGTTCACCGTTGCGGAGGTGCGGCGCGAGGACGTTCTCGTACATGTTCAGGGCGCTGGCGATCGCCATGTGCATGTCGAGGTACTGGTAGGTGCCGAGGCGACCGCCGAACAGCACCTTGGCGGCAGCGGTCTCGGCCTTGGCCTTGGCGCGGTACGCGGCGAGCAACGCGCGATCGCGTTCGGTGTTGATCGGGTAGTACGGCTCGTCGTCGGCGCCTGCGAACCGGGAGAACTCCCGCATGATCACGGTCTTGTCGCTCGGGTAGTCGCGCTCCGGGTGGAAGTGCCGGAACTCGTGGATCCGGGTGTAGGGCACGTCCTCGTCGTTGTAGTTCATCACCGAGGTGCCCTGGAAGTCGCCGGTGGGCAGCACCTCGACCTCGAAATCGAGTGTGCGCCAGCCGAGCCGGCCCTCGGCGTAGTCGAAGTAGCGGTCCAGTGGACCGGTGTAGACGACCGGAGCGTCCGGGTTCTCGGCGCGCAGCTCATCGCGGACGTCGAACCAGTCGGTGTCCAGCCGCAACTCGATACGGTCGTCGGCGGCCATCCTCTCCAGCCACGCGGTGTACCCGTCGACCGGAAGACCCTCGTAGGTGTCGTTGAAGTACCGGTTGTTGAAGGTGTAGCGCACCGGCAGCCGGGTGATGTTGCTCGCGGGCAGTTCCTTCGGGTCGGTCTGCCACTGTTTGGCGGTGTAGTGCTTGACGAACGCCTCGTAGAGCGGCCTGCCGATCAGCGAGATGGCCTTTTCCTCGAGGTTCTGCGCATCGGCGGTGTCGATCTCGGCGGCCTGCTCCTTGATCAGCTGCCTGGCCTCGTCGGGCGTGTAGTACTTGCCGAAGAACTGGCACACCAGGCCGAGCCCCATCGGGAACTGGTAGGCCTGGCCGTTGTGCATCGCGAACACGCGGTGCTGGTAGTCGGTGAAGTCGGTGAACTGCCGCACGTAGTCCCACACCTTCTTATTGGAGGTGTGGAACAGGTGCGCGCCGTAGCGGTGCACCTCGATACCGGTCTGCGGCTCCGGTTCGGAGTAGGCGTTGCCACCGATGTGCGGCCGCCGCTCCAGCACCAGGACCCGCTTGTCGAGCTGGGTCGCCACGCGCTCGGCAATCGTCAGGCCGAAGAATCCGGAGCCGACGACAAAGAGGTCATAACGAGCGGTCATCGGCAGCCAGGGTATCCGACCGTGCCGCACCGCCCCGAATCCAATAGCGGCCCAAGGTCGCGATTCGCTCACAATTCAATCTCGTCACTCTAGACCCACTAGTCACAGCAGTAACATCGTTCACGTACGAGCACCGCCCCGTAGTCCATGTATTGAGGAGACTTCCGTGCCAAACCGACGTCGACGCAGGCTCTCGACAGCCACGAGCGCAGTCGCCGCCCTGGCCGTCGTGAGTCCATTCGCAATTTCCGCCATTTCCGACATGACCAAGCCCGCGCCCCAGCCGCGCGAGTTCCAGTCAGCCGCCATGGTTACAGATCTGCCGAACGAACTGATGTCGGCGCTCTCACAAGGTTTGTCGCAATTCGGCATCAACCTGCCCGCGATGCCGAGCTCGTTGACCGGCGCGGACGCCGGTATGCCGACGACGCTGACCGCTCCCGGCGGTCTGACCTCGCCCGCACTGACGAGCCCGGTCGGTACGCCAGGACTGACGCCGCCGGCCGCGGGTCTGCCGGGGACGACGCCGCCGCTGACCGACCCGTCGTTGTCCAGCACCGCGCTGCTGGATCCGGCCGCCGGTCAGCTGGGCGCCACCGATCCTGCGCTGAGCCCGGCCCCGACGCCCGGTGGCCCGGCCGGGCTGCCCGGTCTCGCCGGTGACACGACGGCCGCGGCGAACCCGGCGCTCAACCCCGCGCTGACCAGCCCGACCGGAGCAGTGCCGGGCGGTCTGACGACGCCTCCGGTGACCGGTCTCGACCCGGCACTGGCGACGACGCCGATCTCGAACGGCGTGGGCCTGCCCGCACCGGGTGAGGTGCCGATCTCGGCGCCGATCGGGCTCGAGCCCGTCGCGGGCACCTATCCGATCCTCGGCGGCGATCCGGGCCTCGGCCTCGGCACCATGCCTGCAAGCACCGGCGGCGGTGGCCTGTTGAGCGAGATCAGCAGCACACTGCAGAACTTGGGTGCCGGGCAGGCGATCGATCTGCTCAAGGGCACGGTCATGCCGATGATCACCTCGGCGATGAAGGCCCCCACGGCGGCGGCCCCGCCGGCACCGGTACCGGCGCCCCCGCCCCCGCCGGCCTGATAAGTCCTGCCCCTCAAACGGCGCCGCAGAGCCAAGTGGCGGGCTCTGCGGCGCCGTTGCAGGAGACAAGTGCCAGTTTCGCCGTGTCGAAACACGAGTAACAACTGACCCATACGTAACATCAGTCCGTGCCGTCCCGCCGTCGCCTTTCCGCTCCTCGCGTGCGCGGCCGCCTCAACGCTCTTCGCGCGCGCAGGCACCCGATGCTCTTCACCGCGATCGCCGGGACCCTGGTGATCCTGCCCTGGGCGCTGCCGAGCACACCGTTCGACGAGGATCGCCGTCCACTGGCCGAACAGACCCGACTGGCGCAGCAGCCGCTGACGGACCTCGGCGGCGGCGAGACGATCCGCGAGGTTCACCAGGACACCCCGTTCTCCCTCGTCGCGCTGACCGCGGCCGATCTCAGCGGGACGTCGGCCCGGGTGCGGGCCAAGAAACCCGACGGGTCGTGGGGACCGTGGTACAAGACCGAGAACCTCGACGGCGTCGGCGACGGTTCTGCCCGCGGCACCGAACCGGTTTTCGTCGGCCTCACCACCACCGTGCAGATCGCGGTGACCCGCCCGGGCGGTGCGACGGCGTCGAACGAGCAGAAGCCGGTCGAAGCGGCGCCTGCGACGTCGGACCTCGGCTACATCCCCGCCAACACCAACCAGCCGTTCGGACAGAACGTCAACGCCGTGCTGATCAGCCCGCCGCAGGCGCCGATCGGCGATCTACCGATGCCGAACGCGGTGACCCCGCCGGGCCAGCCCCCGCACATCATCACCCGTGCGCAGTGGGGCGCAGACGAGTCGATGAAGTGCCCCAACACCGTCTACGACGACGGGGTGCGGGCGGGCATCGTGCACCACACCGCGGGAAGCAACGACTACGGGCCGCAGGACTCCGCGGCCATCGTGCGATCGATCTACGCGTACCACACCCGCACCCTGGGCTGGTGCGACATCGCCTACAACGCCCTGGTCGACAAGTACGGGCAGGTGTTCGAGGGCCGGGCAGGCGGGATGGACAGGCCTGTCGAGGGGGCCCACACCGGCGGCTTCAACAGGAACACCTGGGGTGTGGCGATGCTCGGCAACTTCGACCTCGAGCCGCCGACGCCCATCGAGCTGCGCACGGTCGGCCGGCTGCTCGGCTGGCGGCTGAGCATGGACCGCGTCGACCCAAGAGGCACAGTGGTTCTGCCGTCCGAGGGCGGTTCGTTCACGCACTTCCCGAAGGGCGCGACGCCGACGCTGCCGACGATCTTCACCCACCGCGACGTCGGTAACACCGAGTGCCCGGGCAACGGCGCCTACGCGGCGATGGACCAGATCCGGGATATCGCAGCGCGTTTCAACGAGCCGCTGCCGCCGCCGACGGTCAAGGACATGCTGCGCGACGGCGCGATCTTCGCGAAGTGGGAGTCGATGGGCGGCGACAAGAGCGCGCTCGGCGCCCCGAAGACGCCGGAAGCCGCGGGCGAAGGCAACGCGCGCTACGCGACCTTCGACAAGGGCGCCATCTACTGGTCGCCGGAGAGCGGCGCCGAACCGCTGACCGGTGCGATCTACCAGGCGTGGGGTTCACTCGGCTACGAGCGCGGGGCGCTCGGCCTGCCCACCAGCGGCGAAATCCAGGAAGCGCTGTGGATCGTGCAGAACTTCCAGCACGGAACCCTGAACTTCGACCGCGAAAAGGGCACCGTCACAAGGGTTATCGATGCGATCGCCGAGGAACTGCCACCGCTCGACGACGACCCGGTTCAGCTGGAGCGGATCAAGCCCATCGATCCCAGCTGAGCATCACTTCGACTGCCACCAGCGTTCGAGCACACGCGCGAGGCCGTCCTCGTAGTTCGGCGCGGTGACCTCGTCGGCCGCCCCGATGGCCTCGGGGTGCCCGTTGGCCATTGCCACGCCCAGCCCGGCCCACCGCAGCATCGGGATGTCGTTGGGCATGTCACCGAATGCCACCACGCCCTCCTGGCCGATGCCGTGCGGGCGTGCCACCTCCTCGACACCGGTCGCCTTGCTGATGCCGAGCGGAACCACCTCGATGAGGCCGTTGTCGGTCGAAAAAGTGATATCGCCTTGCAGGCCAATGTGTTTGGACAACTCAGCGGCCATGTCCGAGCTGCGCGCACCCACCTTGCGGATCAACAGCTTGATCGCAGGCGCCGAGAGCAGATCCTCCACCGACACCTCGGTGTTGCCTGGGTTGAGCCAGGCGTGCTCGTAACCCGGTGCGCTGACGAACTGCGGGGTCGCCGCATCGTGTGCGCTCTCCCCGATCCGTTCGACGGCAAGACCCGCGCCGGGAATGACCCGGTTGGCGATCTCGGCGAGCTCGGCGAGTCGGTCGGTCGACAGCGTCCGCACCGATAGGACGCGGTCGGTGGCGGGGTCATAGATCACCGCCCCGTTCGCACACACCGCCATCGGCGCGAAGCCGAGTTCATCGACGACCGGATGCACCCAGCGCGGCGGGCGGCCCGTCGCCAGCACGAACTTGGCGCCGGCATCCACCGCGGCGAGCACGGCACTGCGGGTGCGCGGAGTGATGGATTCGTCCTCACCGATCAGCGTGCCGTCTACGTCGGTGGCGATGAGCTCGGGTGTCATCGCGGCGATCCCGCTTTGCTTCTCGCCGAAGTCACCGAGCCCGCTGTTCCCTGCGGGCCCGCTCGGCCAGTTCGGCCTCGTCGAGCAGTTTCGCCTCCTCGGGCGTCGGCGCCGAACCACCCATCCGCCGCGGCACCCAGTACGCGCCCGCCGGATGCTCGTAGCTCTCCTGCGCCTCATACAGCAGGGTGGTCATCGCCTCGCGCATCGCGGCGTCCGTCTCCGCGACGGTGTCTCTGGCCGCCAGCGGGGGGCCCACCATGACGGTGATCGGGATCTTCGCGCGGCCCAGCGTGCGCGGGTGATCCTTGGTCCACCGCCGATGCGCACCCCACACGATCAGCGGGATGATCGGGACGTTCGCGTCGATCGCCATCCGTGCCGCGCCGGTCTTGAACTCCTTGAGCTCGAAGCTGCGGCTGATGGTGGCCTCGGGGTACACGGCGACGAGCTCGCCCGCGCGCAGCCGCTCCACCGCCACCGCGTACGCACCGGCGCCGGCCCTGCGGTCCACCGGGATCGTCCCGGTGTGCTTGATCAGGAAGTTGACGGCCTTCACCTGCGTCATCTCCTGCTTGATCATGAAGCGAAGTCGACGGTGCCGCTTGTAGGCCGCCAGCGCGGCGGGCATCCAGTCCAAATAGCTGGTGTGGTTGATCGCGACCACTGCGCCGCCGCGTTCGGGGATGTTCTCCAGCCCGTGGAAGGTGATGCGGGTTCCGGATACGGCAACGCCTGCGCTGCAAGCGATCTCCAGCGTGCGGAATACCGGCTCCATTTTGTTATCCCGATGCTCCAGCCGGATCGCCCCGCTGCTCGCGGCGGGCGGCTTTCTCGGCGGCTTCTTCTACGTCCATCCGGTTCGCCTCGGCCAGCGTCGGGGCACCTCCGCCGAGTCGATGCGGCACCCAGAACTCGCCAGGAGGGTGCGGCCCGTATTCGTCCTGCACCCGCTCCAGCAGATGCTGCATGCGCGTGTGCAGCAGCGCCGTCAGTTCGGCGGCGGGCAGCGTGGGCGGGATCGGTTCGCCGACGGCCACCGAGATCGGCACCTTCGGCCGCCACATGTTCTTCGGGTGGCCCTTCGTCCAGATGCGCTGTGCGCCCCAGACGATGTGCGGGACGATCGGCACGTCGGCGGCGATCGCCATCCGCGCCGCACCCGACTTGAACTCCTTGATCTCGAAGCTGCGGCTGATGGTGGCCTCGGGGTAGACGCCGACCAACTCGCCTTCCTTGAGCTTGAGGCAGGCCTGCTCGAACGACGCCGACCCGCTGTCGCGGTCCACCTCGATGTGGCGCAGGCTGCGCATGAGCGGTCCGGCGATCTTATGGTCGAAGACCTCTTTCTTCGCCATGAACCGCACCTTGCGGCCACGCTTCTGCTGGTAGGCGGGTAGCCCGGCGAACGTGAAGTCGAAGTAGCTGGTGTGGTTGATCGCAACCACGGCGCCCCCGGTGACCGGCAGGTTCTCCACCCCGGTCACGGTGAACTTCAGGCCCTGCAACCGCCAGATGAAGCGGGCGAGTTGAATCACGGTGCCGTAGACGGGTTCCACACTGGCAGCCTAGCGTCGTGACGTATCCGACCGAACCGGTGGCGGTGCCCGAGGTGGTTGCCGACGACACCGGACGCCTCGCGTACCACCGGCGCAGCTGGGACTAAACTCCTCTGCAAACCCCACCCCCGCCCGGAAAGGTTATACGTGCAGGTCACCAGCGTCGGCCACGCCGGGTTTCGTATCGACACCAGCGCCGGAAGCATCCTGTGCGACCCGTGGGTGAACCCGGCGTACTTCGCGTCGTGGTTTCCGTTTCCCGACAACAGCGGGCTCGATTGGGACGCGCTCGGCGACTGCGACTACCTCTACGTCTCGCATCTGCACCGGGACCACTTCGATCCGCAGACGCTGACCGCGCACGTCAACAAGGACGCGGTGGTGCTGCTGCCCGACTATCCGGTGCCGGATCTGCGCCGCGAGCTGGAGAAGCTCGGCTTCCACCGCTTCTTCGAGACGACCGACTCCGTCAAGCACACGGTCTCCGGGCCGAAGGGCGATCTCGACGTGATGATCATCGCGCTGCGCGCCCCCGCCGACGGCCCGATCGGTGACTCCGGGCTGATGGTCGACGACGGTGAAACGGTGGCGTTCAACATGAACGACGCCCGTCCCGTCGACCTCGACGTCGTGCACGCGGACTTCGGTCAGGTCGACGTGCACATGCTGCAGTACTCGGGTGCGATCTGGTATCCGATGGTCTACGACATGCCCGCGCGGGCGAAGGAGGCGTTCGGCACCCAGAAGCGCCAGCGCCAGATGGACCGCTGCCGCCAGTACATCAGCCAGATCGGCGCCACATGGGTGGTGCCATCGGCCGGCCCGCCGTGCTTCCTCGACCCCGAACTGCGCGACCTCAACGATGACCACGGCGATCCGGCCAACGTCTTCCCCGACCAGGTGGTCTTCATCGACCAGATGCGCGCCCACGGCCACCACGGCGGGCTGCTGATGATCCCCGGCTCGACCGCCGATTTCACCGGCTCCCAATTGAATTCGCTGCGCCACCCGCTGCCCGACGACGAGGTGCAGGCGATCTTCACCACCGGCAAGGCCGACTACATCGAAGCCTATGCCCAGCGGATGGCGCCGGTGCTCGCCGCCGAGAAGGCGAGCTGGGCCCCCGCCGACGGCGAGTCGCTGCTCGAACCGTTGCGGGCCAAGTTCGAGCCCATCATGAGCCAGAGCGATCAGATCTGCGACGGCATCGGCTATCCCGTCGAACTTCGGATGGGAGCCGAGACGGTGGTGCTGGACTTCCCGAAACGGGCTGTCCGCGAACCGGTTCCGGATGAGAAGTTCCGATACGGCTTCGAGATCGCACCCGAGTTGGTGCGCACGGTGCTGCGCGACGACGAGCCGGACTGGGTCAACACGATCTTCCTGTCGACGAGGTTCAAGGCGTGGCGGGTCGGCGGGTACAACGAGTACCTGTACACGTTCTTCAAATGCCTCACCGACGAGCGCATCGCCTACGCCGACGGCTGGTTCGCCGAGGCGCACGACGACTCGGCGACGATCGAGCTCGACGGCTACGCCATCCAGCGCCGCTGCCCGCACTTGAAAGCCGACCTGTCCAAGTTCGGTGTGGTCGAGGGTTCGACGCTGACCTGCAATCTGCATGGCTGGCAATGGAATCTGGACAACGGTAGGTGCCTGACGTCCAAAGGCCACGAACTGAGGTGCGAGCGACTATGAGCGCCGCACCTCGGCAGTACTACGACGACGGGATGATCCAGCTCGACGAGCAGGCGATCACGTTGCGGCGCTACCACTTTCCCTCCGGCACGTCGAAGATCATTCCGCTGAGGTCGATTCGCGGCTACAAGGCCGAGCCGCTCGGCGCCTTCACCCACCGGTTCCGCATATGGGGCAGTTCGGATCTGCGCCGCTGGCTGCCGCTGGACATGTGGCGGCCGATCAAATCGACGCTGGTGACCCTGGACGTCGACGGCACCAGGCCGAAGCCCGCGTTCACCCCGCAGCGGCCGACCGAGTTCCTCGCCAAGCTCGACGAACTCCTCGAATCGCGCTAGCGGGGTTCGAGCACCTCGGTGCCGACGTAGGGCACCAGCGCGGCGGGCACCCGCACGCTGCCGTCGGGCTGCTGGTGGTTCTCCAGGATCGCGACCAGCCAACGGGTGGTGGCCAGCGTCCCGTTCAGCGTCGCCGCGATCTGCGGCTTGCCGTTCTCGTCGCGGTAGCGGATCGCGAGGCGGCGTGCCTGGAACGTCGTGCAGTTGGACGTCGACGTCAACTCGCGGTACCTCTGCTGCGTCGGGATCCAGGCCTCGCAGTCGTACTTGCGGGCGGCCGACGAGCCGAGATCGCCTGCGGCGATGTCGATCACGCGGTAGGGCACCTCGATGGCGGCGAGCATCTGCCGCTCCCAGCCGAGCAGGCGCTCGTGCTCGGCCTCGGCGTCCTCGGGCTTGCAGTAGACGAAGCCCTCGACCTTGTCGAACTGATGCACGCGGATGATCCCGCGGGTGTCCTTGCCGTGGCTGCCCGCCTCGCGCCGGAAGCACGACGACCAACCGGCATAGCGCAGCGGCCCGTTGGACAGGTCGAGGATCTCGTCGGAGTGGTAGCCGGCCAGCGGAACCTCGGAGGTGCCGACGAGGTAGAGGTCGTCGGCCTCGAGCCGGTACACCTCTTCGCTGTGCGCGCCGAGAAACCCGGTGCCCTCCATGATCTCGGGCCGAACGAGCACAGGGGGGATGATGAGCGTGAAGCCGTTTTCGGTGGCGAGCCGGACCGCGAGCTGCATCAAGCCGAGCTGCAGCAGCGCGCCGTATCCGGTCAGGAAGTAGAACCGCGAGCCGGACACCTTCGCGCCGCGCTCCAGATCGAAGAGCCCCAGCGATTCACCAAGGGCCACATGGTCTTTGGGGTCGTCGATGGCGCGTGGTTCGCCGACGGTGTCGAGTACCGCGAAGTCGTCCTCGCCGCCGGCGGGCACACCGTCGAGGATGACGTTCGATATCGCCATGTGCGCCGCGGTGAACGCCTTTTCTGCGGCGGCCTGCTCGGCCTCGGCGGCTTTGACCCTCTCGGCCAGTTGTTTGGCGTGCTCGAGAAGCGCGGGTCGGTCCTCCTTCGACGCGGCGCCCACCTTCTTGCTCGCGGCCTTCTGCTCGGCGCGCAGGTTGTCGGCGGCCGACACTGCGGACCGTCGGTCGGCGTCGGCCTTCAACAACGCGTCGACGAGGCCGGGATCCTCGCCGCGGGCGCGCTGTGAGGCCCGAACGGCGTCCGGGTTTTCGCGCAGCATTCTGAGGTCGATCACGGCGCAACCCTACCGTCGCGGGCACAACCTCATAACGTTACATCCGCCTCACTTGTCACAGCGGTCGGCGCGCCTGTCACAATGGATCAGATGTTGGATGCACCCGAGCGGGTCGATACGACCGCTGACGAGGCAGAACACCCCTCACCAAAGGTGACGTGGTGGCGCAGTCTGCACGCCACATCGACCCGCCGCGCGCTGCTGCTGACGGCGCTCGGCGGACTCCTGATCGCCGGTGTGCTCACCGCCATCCCGGGTGGTAACGGAGTGGGCGTGGGCCCGGCCGGTTCGATCACGCTCGGCCTGCGCGGCGCCGAGACCTTCAGCAAGGCCAAGAGCGGCGACTGCCTGAACTGGCCGGAGCGCAATCCGGACGCCGCCGAGGTCGTGGACTGCAAGGGCGACCACCGCTTCGAGGTCGCCGAATCGGTCGACATGCGGACGTTCCCGGGCAGCGAGTACGGGCCCGACGCCGCGCCGCCGTCGCCCGCCCGGATCCAGCAGATCAGCCAGGAGCAGTGCCAGGTCGCGGTGCGCCGGTACCTGGGCGATCGCTTCGACCCCAACAGCCGGTTCACCGTCAGCATGATGTGGTCGGGGGACAAGGCGTGGAAGCAGGCCGGTGAGCGCCGCATGCTGTGCGGGCTGCAACTGCCCGGCGCCAACAACACCCAGCTCGCATTCCAGGGCAAGGTCGCCGATGTCGACCAGTCCAAGGTGTGGCCCGCGGGAACGTGCCTCGGCATCGACCCGTCGACCAACCAGCCGACCGATATCCCCGTCGACTGCGCAGGCCCGCACGCGATGGAGGTGACCGGCGCCGTCAACGTCGCCGAGATGTTCCCCAACGGGCTGCCGCCCGAACCCGAGCAGGACGCCTTCATCAAGGACGCCTGCACCCGGATGACGGACGCGTATCTGGCGCCGATCCAGCTTCGCAGCACCACCCTCACGCTGATCTACAGCACGATCTCACCACCGAGCTGGGCCGCGGGCAGCCGCCAGGTGTCGTGCAGCATCGGCGCCACCCTCGGCAACGGCGGTTGGTCCACGTTGCTCAACAGCGCCAAGGGTCCGCTGCAGATCAACGGTCAGCCGCCGGTTCCGCCGCCCGACATCCCCGAGGAGCGGCTGAACTTCCCGCCGATCCCGATGCCTGACGTGTCGTCGTCGTCAGGCCAGAGCAGCAGCTCCTACCAGAGCGGCTCGAGCAGCTCGAACCAGTCCAGCCAGTCGACGCAGACCCAGCACGGTCAGCAGGCGCAGAACACGGCAACCCAGACACCGTCGACCGAGGCGTCGCCCGCCCCGGCGCCAGGCAACACGTTCCTGAACGGCCCGCCCCCCGGTGAGGCGCCGCCACCTCCGCCGGGTGAGGTGCCGCCGCCCGCCGAGGGTCCCGCGCCCCCGCCGCCGGCGGATGCGGGTGCCCCGCCGCCTCCTCCGGCACCCGAACCGGGTCCGCCTCCCGGCGCGCCACCGGCGGAACCCGTGATCCCGCCACCACCACCGGCCTGACCCGATGGCCGTGCGGATGAGCCCGCAACGGTTCGAGGAACTCGTGGGCGACGCGCTCGACCTGATTCCGCCCGACCTAGCCGCAACGATCGACAACGTCGTCGTGCTGGTCGAGGCGCGCCATCCGGACGAATCCGACCTGCTCGGTCTCTACGAGGGGATCGCGCTGACCGAACGCGACTCCCACTACTGGGGTTCGCTACCCGACACGATCACCATCTACCGCGACGCGATCCTGGACATCTGCTCGACCGAGGACGAGGTGGTCGACGAGGTCGCCGTCACGGTGATCCACGAGATCGCCCACCACTTCGGCATCGACGACGAGCGTCTGCACGAACTCGGCTGGGCCTGAACCCAGCGCGGCAGCCACAGATTGTCCACCGATGGTGCTATCAAAGGGCCATGGACAACGACTGTCGGGGGTGTCGAGCCGGGCTCGACCACTGCCACGGCACCGTCATCCATCACGCGCTGCAGTGGGTCGAATGCACCGAGGACGACTGCGTCATGCCGGAGATCGCCCACGCGTTCGTCGTCGACTGCGAGGCGATCGGGTGCGTCTGCGCTCAGCCCAGGGGGTCGGCGGAGGACAGAGCGTCCTCGACCGGATGAGGCTCGGGCTCGGGATAGAACGGCGGGGTCAGCTCACCCCAGTGCAGGCAGCTCCACCGACCGTCGGTGATCGGGGTCAGCACAACGGATTCGGCGTTGCCGAGGTGATGGTCGAGCGCGAAGCCCGTGTCGACGCCGGCCAACGTCGCGGCGGTCAGCCTGATCGCCGCACCATGGCTCACCACCACGATGTCGCCGCGCCAGGCGTCGTCGTCGAGGTAGCGCATCCGCAGCTGCGTGAGCACCGGGACGTAGCGGTCGAGCACCTCGCGGCCGCTCTCGCCACCGGCGAGCCGTGCGTCGAGATCGCCCTTGTGCCACCGGTGATAGACGGCCTGGAACTCCTCGATGGCCGCATCGTCGTTGCGGTCCTCCAACTCACCGACCTGGGCCTCGTGGATGCCGTCGAGTTCCTCGGGCGTCACACCACGCTCGCGGCCGATCTCGACGGCGGTCTGCGTGGCGCGCACCGCGACCGAGTGCGCCACCATCCCGATCTCGTGTGGCCACTCGCGCCCGAAGATGCGCGCCTGTTCGCGTCCGAGCTCGGTCAGCTCGGCGCCCGGCGGGCGGGTGTCCAGCCGTCGCTCGATGTTGCCGCGTGACTGGCCGTGGCGGACCAGCACCAGCCGTCCGCTCATGGCCTCCCCTCCTGCAGTCGCTTCAGCCAGCGTGACGCCTCGTCGAGCTGCGGCGGCATCGCACCCGCAACCGACCCTGTCGGCCAAGAACCTAGATATCGCACATCTGCACAACGACGGTGAAGCGCTTTGAGTGCCTCGGCGACGGCATCGTCGTCGATGTGGCCGACGCAGTCGAGGAAAAAGATGTAGGTGCCCAACTTCTTTCGGGTGGGCCGCGATTCGATGCGGGTCAGGTCGATGTCGCGGATCGCGAATTCGGTCATCGCCGACACCAGTGCACCGGGCACGTTGTCGAGTTCGAGCACCACAGACGTCCGGTCCGCTCCGGTACGCGGCGGCGGCGGTGCGGGTGGGCCGACGAGCACGAAACGGGTCCGCGCATTCGGTTCGTCGACGACGTCGGAAGCCAGCGCGGTCAGGCCGTAGCGCTGTGCGGCCAGCGCAGTGCTCACCCCGGCGTCGGCACGGCCCTCGGCGACGTCGGTGGCGGCGGCGGCGTTGGAGTTGGCAGGCACGAGGCGGGCGGCGGGCAGGTTGGCGGCCAGCCAGTTGCGCACCTGCGCGCCGGCGACGGGGAATGCCGCGACGGTCTGCACGTCCTCGGCGGTGACACCGTCGCGCACCACGATGGTGAACGCCACGTCGAGGGTCAGTTCGGCGAAGACCTGTAGCGCCGAACCGGACGCGAGGCTGTCCAGCGTCGGTAACACCGACCCCTCGATCGAGTTCTCTATCGGCACGCAGGCGAACTCGGCTTCACCGCGCCGAACCGCCTCGAGTGCCGCGGGCGTGCTGTCGGTCGGCACCGGCGTGACGCCGTTCGAGGGGCCGCTACCAGGCACCATTCCGCTGTCGGTCATCCGGATCAGCGCCGCCTCGGTGAACGTCCCCTGAGGCCCGAGGTAGGCGATGCGCGGCACGTTTCAACACTAACGGTTCGCGGGCGACTGCCCTTCGACGTTGCGCGGTGGGTCTTGCGACCCAAGTTAGGGTCCACTAAGTTAGGGCTACCTAATCTACGGAGGGCGATGTGATGACGGCACCGGCGACGACGACGGCACCGACGACGGCCGAGCGGATCCGAAGCACGTGTGTGCGGGCCGATGCCGCGATCCTCGCGATCGAGGGCGTCGAGCCAGCTGTCAGCGCCGTGCACCACCTGCTCGACGACGGATCGTTCGCGGTGACGGTGCCTGTAGACGGCCCGGTCGCGGGCATGGTCGTCGCCGCAGGCACCGCGGGTGTGCCCGCCGTGCTGGAGATGACCGATTACGCGCCGCTGCCGCTGCGCGAGCCGGTGCGGTCGCTGGTGTGGATCCGCGGGCGGGTGCAGGCCATCCCCGGCGAAGAGATCTCCCAGCTGCTCGACCTGATCGCCACCGCAGAGCCCAATCCTGCACTGCTGCAGGTGAATACGGCCAATAGCGCCGACGGCGACATTGCGCTCACCCTGATGCGGCTCGAAGTCGAGTCCGTTGTCGTCGCCGACTCGACCGGCGCGGAGGCCGTCGGTGTCAGCGCGCTGCTGCAGGCGCGGCCCGATCCGTTCTGCGTAATGGAGTCGGGCTGGCTGCAGCACCTCGAGGTGGCCCACCGCGACGTCATCGACAGGCTGGCCGACCGGTTGCCGAAGGCGCTGCGGCGCGGACGGGTCCGCCCGCTCGGGCTGGACCGGTACGGCGTGCGACTGCGGGTGGAGAACGAGGAGGGCGACCACGACGTCCGGTTGGCGTTTCACAAACCCGTCGACGACGTCACCGGGCTTTCGCAGGCGATCCGGATCCTGATGGGCTGCCCATTCCTCAACGGGCTTCGCGCCAAGCGCCCGCTACCGTAGCTTCGGTGAGCGCGCCCGAGGAGTCGACCGAACCCGGTCGGCGCGCGCTGCGCATCGAGATCGCCGTCGTGCTGGCGGTGACGTTCGGGCTGAGCGCCTACACCGCCGCGCTCGACCTCCTCGAGGCCATCCTGCTGAACCTGTCCAAACAGACCGTCGCGCTCAACCCACGGCTGTCACCGTTCGACCTGATCAATCTGGGGCTGAACCTGGCCCGCGTCGCACAGCTGATCGCGTGGGGCGCTCTCGGCCTTTACCTGTTGTGGCGCAGCGGAATCGGTCTCGCAAAGATCGGCCTCGGCCGCATCAGGTTTCGCTCCGACGTGCTCGGCGGCCTCGGCCTTGCCGCGCTGATCGGGCTGCCGGGTCTTGGTCTGTACGTCGCATCCCGTGCGCTCGGCATGAGCGTCTCGGTGGAGCCGTCATCACAGATCAACTCGTGGTGGCACATCCCGATGCTCATCCTGATCGCGTTCGCCAACGGCTGGGCGGAGGAGGTCATCGTCGTCGGGTGGCTGCTGACGCGACTGGAGCAACTGCGGGTGCGGCCCGGCGTCGCCCTGATGGCCACCAGCCTGCTGCGCGGCGCCTATCACCTCTACCAGGGTTGGGGTGCCGGCCTCGGCAATGCGGTGATGGGCCTGGTATTCGGCTACACGTGGCGGCGCACCCGGCGGTTGTGGCCGCTGATCATCGCGCACGGAATCATCGACACGGTCGCATTCGTCGGCTACCTGCTGCTGGCGCGTCATCTCGGGTGGCTCACCTAGGCAGGCGCGTACATTCACTTTGTGAACGGCGATCGGCGTCCTCCGCCACCGGGACGGCGTGAGCCGTCGCAGGTGATCAGGCGTGACCCGAACCGGCCTCCGCCGCCATGGCCGCCCAACCCCCCGACGCCACCCAGACGGCCGCCCCCTCCGCCACCACCACCTCGGCGGCCGAATCCGGTTGTCCGACAACCTCCGCCACCCCCGCCGCGACCGGTCGTCGGCAAACCCAAGCGGCGGCTGCGCCGCATCGTGCTCAGCCTGTTCGCGGTGTTGGTTCTCGCCGTCGCGGGACTGATCGGCACCGCGCTCTGGATCGACACCAATCTGCACAGGATTCCTGCACTCGCCGACTACGCCGACCGGCCCGCCGAGGGCAAGGGCACGACCTGGTTACTTGTCGGCTCCGACAGCCGACAGAACCTCACCCCCGAGCAGCAGGCCGAGCTGGGCACCGGCGGTGACATCGGCAACGGGCACACCGACACGATCCTGTTGGTGCACATACCCGCGCTGTGGTCGGACACCCCGGCCACGATGGTGTCGATTCCCCGCGACTCGTATGTGGAGATCCCCGACTACGGCACCGACAAGATCAACGCGTCGTTCGCCGTCGGCGGCGCTCCCCTGTTGGCGCGGACCGTCGAGCAATCGACGGGAGTGCGGCTCGATCACTACGCCGAGGTCGAATTCGACGGTTTCGCAAGGCTTGTCGACGCCGTCGGCGGAGTGACCATGTGTCCGCCCGAGCCGATCTCGGACCCGTTGGCGGGCATCGACCTTCCTGCAGGCTGCCAGAAACTGGACGGCCGCAATGCGCTCGGCTACGTCCGCACCCGCGCCACCCCGCGGGCCGACCTGGACAGGATGGCCAACCAGCGCCAGTTCATGTCGACGCTGATGCACCGCGCGGCAAGCCCGACCGTCTTCCTCAATCCGCTGCGCTGGTATCCGATGGCCAACGCCCTGGCCGACTCGTTGACCGTCGACACCGGCACCCACGTCACCGACCTCGCCCGGTTGGCGTGGGCGCTGCGCGGCGACCTCACCACCACGACCGTACCGATCGGCGAGTTCACCGGCAGCGACTCCGGTTCCGTCGTGGTCTGGGACGAGGACCTCGCCGACCAGTTGTTCGCCGCGCTGCGCGCGGACACCCCGATACCGCCGAATGTGTTGGAGGCGGGCGAGATCAGCTAATCGCGGCCCGCGCCGGTCAGCCCGTTCTGCAGCCAGTTCTTCGTACGGCCCGGATGATTCGTCGCGACCCACGCCACCCCGACGTCGCGGCAGTAGTGCACGTCCTCGTAGTGGTCGACGGTCCAGCAGTACAGCGCGCGACCCTGCGCCGCCGCCCGGTCCACCAACTCCGGGTGTTCCCGCAGCGTCGCGATCGACGGCCCGACCGCGGTCGCGCCGACGGTGGTGGCCGCGCTTCCGCCGAGATAGCGCGACGTCTCGCCGAGCAGGACGGTGGGCAGCATCGGCGCCGCCCTGCGGATCCGCCAGACCGCGGCCGCCGAGAACGACATCACCACGGCGCGCGACCGGTCCGCCGACGCGGGCGACGCGATGCCGTAGCGGTGCAGCAGCGCCAGCACCTTGCTCTCGACGAGAGCGCCGTAGCGCACGGGATGCTTGGTCTCGATGAAAAGTTTCACAGGCCGGTTCCAGTCGAGCACCAGCGACACCAGGGCGTCGAGCGTCAGCAGCCCGGTGTCGCCCTGCGACCCGTCGCGGCGCCAACCGGCATGCCAGGAGCCGAAATCGAGCTCCTTCAGCTCGGCCAGCGACATCTCGCTGACCAGGCCCGTCCCGTTCGACGTGCGATCCACCCGACGGTCGTGCACGCACACGAGATGGCCGTCCTTGGTCAGCCGGACGTCGCACTCCACGCCGTCGGCGCCCTCCTGAAGGGCCAGCTCATAGGCCGCCAGCGTGTGTTCGGGACGCTCCGCTGACGCGCCCCGGTGAGCGACCACGAAGGGGTGACCGCCTGGCCCCTGGCCGGCTTCGGCGTCACCCGAGTTCATACGGCTATGCTGCCGGGTTCTGGCCTTGGGCCTCAACCGGAACGCCGGATTGGGTCCGATCCTCTTCGGCTTCCTGCGTGTGTGGGGATTGCTCGGCGACGACCACCCACCGCTTGGCCGGCTTCTCCACCGGCCTGCGCTCGAAGCCGAACAGGACCTGGGCCACCAGGACCATGGCCGCCATCGCGATGAGGTAGGCGACGATCGTCGTGACGGTGTTGTCGGCGATGCCCTGGGCGTCGGTGGTGAAGCTGGTGGCGATGGCGAACACCGACACCGCGGTAGACAGGACCCAGACCACCCACCACACCGTGATCGGGCGACGCAGGCGCGTGAGCGCATCCTCGACGCTGGCGAGTTCGAGTACGAACACCGGCGCCCACGCCAGGTTGACGAACGGTACGAGACACCCGGCACGCAGCGCCCACAGCGGCCGGTGTTCTTGCCGCCCAACGTGTTTGAACGCAGCCGCCCGCCGGGCGATCAGCCAGTTCGTCAACAACACGAAGGTCGCGAAAACCAGGAACAGCGCTGCCACGCTGACCACGACGCCGAGCCAGGTCGCCACCCACGCCACCACCGGGTTCAGCAGCACGTCGCGGTTGACGATCAACAGCACATAGCGGATGACATGCACCAGTGCGGCGGCGCCTAGCACGGCGATCGTCGTGAGCAGGGTCGCGCGCAGCGCCCCCATCGAAGGTCCGCGGCGGGCTTCGGTCTGCTCGTCGGTCGGGATGTCGAAGCGGTCGGCGAGGCCCCAGCGCGGGATGACCGCATACCGGGGCGTCGGGCCTGCATTGCGGGGCCTGCGGCGAGGAGGCGGCGCCGCGCCGGGTCGCACGGCGATCCATCGATACCCGGGGGGTAGCCGTGGCGGGGTCTTCTGCTGGCTCGGGCGCACGGCAGGCGCGGTCGGCGGGGCACTCCATACAGACGGCGGGGGCGAGGCCGACGGCGCGAGCAGGGACCCGTGGCATCGCGGGCACCAGACCCGCTGCCGGTCCCGCACGTTCCACCGCGTCCCACAGCGGGAGCACACCTGGATCATTCGACCAGCCTAGCGACGGTTGCTCACACGGTGCCGGGACCGCCGCCGTCGGTGATGACCGGCCTGCCCGCATCGGCCCAGGCCTGCATGCCACCGCTGACATTGATCGGTTCGTAGCCGTTCTGGGCGAGATAGCGGGCAACCCGCATGGAACGTCCGCCGAGGTGGCACACCACGAACAGCGTCGCGCCGGGATCGATCTCCGCCAGCCTGCCAGGGACCTCGCCCATCGGAATGTGCTGTGCGCCTTCTGCGTGTCCGCGGTCCCACTCGTCGTGCTCGCGCACGTCGAGCAGCACGACCGATTGGTCGAACGCCGTCGGGACGCCAGAAATGTCGACCTCTCGAATACCTGCCGGCTCCGCCATGCTCCTCATGCTAGAGGCGGCCGTTTATCGACACACGTCAAGCAGCAATGTCGTGCTATCCACAATTTCCACAGATCTATCCACAGGCCGCCGGCACCACGGCGGCGCTGTGAGCTTCCGAATCTGTGTACTTCCTTGGTGACGCTGTGGATAACCTGGCGCCGTTATCGAAAAGTGATCAACAGGCCATCACGCTCAGAGCGAAATCCCTTGGCCCACTAACCATTGCTGGCCACGGCCCCGATTTTTCTCTCGGCCAGCGAAGGTCTATGATCGGCGTCACAGCAGAGCTTGTGATAGATCTCACGGGGGTAGGTAATTGAACGTGCAGGTCAGGGGGTTTTAGTGACGTCCCATCCGTACGGATCCGGGTCCGCAACGTCGTCGGAGTGGCAATCGTCGGCTCATGCGTACACCCGTGGTCAGCTGATGGCCTGCGTCCGCGCCGGCGTGATCGCGCTGGTGCTCCTGGGCATCCTCGCCCTCATCGTCCTGTTCTGAGCGCACGAAAAAAGCCGCCGGGATCCCGGCGGCTTTTCGATGAGCTCTTCTACTTGGGCGGGTACACACCCATCTGCTTGCCCTTGTCGGTCGACCAGAAGATGTCGGCGATCTCGTCGATCGTCTTGAGCAGCTTCTCGGCCACCGCGACATCGAGTGATTTCTTCACGTCACCCGCGCCGTGCACGCCGTCCCAGAACAGCTGGTGCAGGTTGGGGAACTGCTCGAAATGCTCCTTGGTGAAGAAGTCGGCCCACAGCACCATCAGGTGATGCTTGACCTCTTCGGCCTGGCGCTCCTTGATGATGATCGCGCGTGCCTTGAAGTGGTCGTCGTCGGAGTCGTGGTACTTCTGGATCGTCTTCAGGCACGACAGCGCTTCGATTTTGGCCTGAGCCGGATCGTAGACACCGCAGTACAGGTCGCAGTGGGCATGGGCAGGGGTCGCGTTGGCAAAAAGTCGATGCAGCATGGTCTTAACCTACCCTCAGCCCATGGGCGATAACCATCGACTCCGGCGGTGGCCCATCCGGCTTTTCCGAGTCGTCGACGAGTCGATGCGGCCGACGCTGCGCCCCGGCGACGGACTGCTGGCGATCCGCGGCGCGAGGCTCGGCGAAGGCCAGTTGCGCGTCTTTGCCGATCCGCGGCGGTCGACGCGGTGGCTCGTCAAACGCGTCGGCGACGTGTACGGCTCCGGCCGGACGGCGATATTCGAAGCGCGCTCCGACAATCCCCGCGCGCCGGGCGCCGCCGACTCCCACGAATTCGGGCCGGTGTCGGTTGCCGGCTCCTATCGCGTCCTGCTGACGGTTCGCGCCAAAGTCCCTCGTTAGCACTCGTGTCGTCTTGCGTGCCAACGGTTGCTGGCTCATGCTGGGCGCATCGACTCAGTGGAGTGTCGGCGCTGTCGGTAAAAGTCGATAATGGGATCGCGGAGGCAAGATGGATACGGGATCCGGTCGAGCGATAGAGATCGCTCCTTTCCATTCGGGCGGTGCGCTCAAGGGCTTCGTGGTGTCGGGCCGGTGGCCCGACTCGACCAAGGAGTGGGCCCAGGTGCTGCGGCTGGCCGTGCGGGTCGCCTCCTTCCCCGGATTGCTCGCCACCACAACGATTTTCGGCGCCCGCGAAGAGCTGCCGGACTCGCCGGAGCCCGGCACGGTCGGTCTTGTCGTCGCCGAAGGACCTGTCGTCGGTGAGAACGCGGTGGCGCCAGGTCATTTCGCCGATCACCAGCCGCCAGCGCTGCTCATGCTGCACCCGCCGTCGGAGACCACACCGTCGCTGCCGGAGTGCTCCGGCGCCGCGTCGGGATGCGTCCTGCTGCCCGGGCTTCCGCATCTCGGCCTGGAACACCGCGCCGCGTGGGTGGAGGCCGAGTCGGACGGAACTGTCACGTCGATGGTCAGCCGGGTCGGCATCGATCCGATCAGCGATCCGGACACGGCGATCTTGGCCATGCTGCTCGCCGCGTAAGCGAACACGCGGCGCCTCTGCGCCGCTCGAGGGCTTCGCGCGGGAACCGCCGCCCGTTAGCGGCGCGCGCGCGGCTGGCAATTCCGGTCCGGGCCGCCGACCGCACCTCGTCGGTAAGGGAACAATAAGAAGGCGATTTCAGCAAACAGCCGCGGCCGCAGGATCACGGGACCGTCTCGTTGCCCGCAGGCCTCTTGGCGAGCTGATAGCCAATGGTCAGGGGATTCCGAGCTAAGCCCACGCTACGTATCCGTCAAAATTTGCTTGACCACATCATGAGACATCTTTGGGATATGGTCTAAACGTGCAGCTTAGGGGCTTATAGAGCCCCATGAAGAAAAAGCCGGGTTAACTTTTACGCCGTTTGCACTTGGTTGTTGGCACAACTCTCGCTACGATGATCAGCAAATACGCCGCCTAGCTAGTCCGCTCTGTCAGCATGTGGAGGTCAATTCGATGAGCAAGACGTTCTCGGCCCGCCTAAACCGCCTGTTCGATACGGTTTACCCGCCCGGGCGTGGTCCGCACACGTCGGCTGAGGTGATCGCGGCCCTGAAGGCGGAGGGCATCACGATGTCGGCGCCTTACCTGTCGCAGCTGCGTTCAGGCAACCGTACGAATCCCTCGGCCGCTACGATGGCCGCCCTTGCCAACTTCTTCCGGATCAAGCCGGCTTACTTCACCGATGACGAGTACTACGAGAAGCTGGACAAGGAATTGACCTGGCTCGCCAATATGCGCGACGAGGGTGTCCGTCGTATTGCGGCGCGGACCGTTGGCCTGTCCGCCGAAGCACAGCAGGACCTCGTTTCCAAGGCCGAGGAACTGCGTCGCCGGGAGCACCTCGACGATTAGCCTGCGGGGCGCTGCCCTGTCGCGCCCGCGAAGTAAGCGTTCGACCCGCCGTCACGCGGCGGCTGTGCCACCCGCCCGGTCCAGCTGCCGATACTGTTTCGCGATGGCCAGGATCCACTCCCGGTCCGAATAGGTTGTGGGCTGACGCAACCATCCGAGCCCGGGGAACAATGCCCGTTTGGTTTCGGCGTCGGTTTCTCCGCGGCCTGCGTAGATCCACTCCGCGATCGCGTGCGCCTGCTCTTCGGGTGACACGTCGGGCGAGTCGACGTCGGTCAGGTCGGCGAGGTTCTCCAGGTCGTGGTCGGCCGATGCGCCCGATGCATCCACCCGGTGCCGCAGTGCGGCGTCCGCGGCCGTCGCCTCCAGGAACAAGGCGTCGGAGATCAGCGACATCCGTTCGGCCACACGAAACACCAGCGGGCCGCGCGGCCGCACGCCGATGCCGACGTCGGGATGTCGCCTGCCGAGTTCGTCGAGCAGCGGTGCGATGACCCGCAATTCGTGGCGCGCGCCGAACCAGTCCTCGATGCTCGGGAGCAGCGATCCCGCCGCGACCACCAGCATCGCGCAGCCCAGCAGCGTCGCGGCCGCACCGACGCCGACGAGCTGTGTGGTGCCCACGGCGCGCAGGAAGAAGAAGCCGCTGGCGAGCACGATCAGAACGATGCCGAGGGTGAACACGAACAGCGCCCGGCCGCGGCGGGTGCGGTTCGAATGCCGCATCCCGGCCCAGGACACCAGGGTCAGTGCGAGCAGCACATAGAGCAGCGGAAGCAACCACGGCAGTGAATTCCCGTTGCTACCGAGGTTGCGGCGCAGGTACTCCTGCGGCGACATCTCCGGCTGCTGGCCCGCCGCGAAGAATGCCACCAGCGTCGCGATGGCGATGATGACTGCAATCCCGTACTGCCACAACGCGATTCGACGAAGCGTGGCAGGTTTACGCGGTGACGAGACGGTCGTGATCATCACGCAGCTGCCCGCGGCGCACGCGACGAGGGCCACCTGGCTGAGGCCCATCGAGATGTTGGGCCAGCGCAGCAGGGTGTCCAGAAGCAACGTCAGCGGCTGCCAGTTCAACGCCGCGACCAGACCCAGACTGCCCAGCGCCAGGATCATGGCGGTGCTCACCAGGGATTGTTTGTTGACGAGGGCCCAACCGATGCGCAGGCCGGTGGCAAGTCCGAGAAGTCCGGCGATCACCCAGATGATCAACCAAATGCCTCTCCGAGCCGAACCTGCACGATCGAGGAGCGGTCGGAGGGCAACCTGCCCAAGCGGTAGATGAGCAGGGCCGCGAAATCCTCGGCTTCCTGTTCGGCGTCTTCACCGCTCGGACCCATGCATCCGGTGCGCTGGTTGAGCATGTACCCGATGAGCTCTGAGCTCGCGAATTCCGTCTCCGCGCGGGCGGCTTGGACGACGGGGATCCCCTCATGTCCGAGGACGAGATGGCCGAGCTCATGGGCCAGCGTGCGATCCCACGCGGGCAGGCCCTTCTGGATCAGAAACACATCCCGGTCGCTGTACTGACGCCACTGGCCGCACACCCCGGGGGGCAGATCGGCCATCTTGAGCTCGATGGGCCGCTTGCGGTCCTCGCTGACGGCGTGGACAAGGCGTGGCAGCGAGATTTCACCGCGTCGCGGGGCGAGATCGAGCACAGCACTGACGGCGCGGGTAACACGACGACTCGCAGGCATACAACCCCCTCTCCGACGAGTCCACTATGCGCTGCCCACCCTGCACAAGGGGGCAGTTCGTAGTACTACCTCATGAAACGTGCTGAGCCGCCCACATGCACGGCGTGCCCCGCCTTCGCTTGTCGGTACCCTACTAATCCCCCGGCCCCCGTGAGCACCAAGATTCCGACAAGTCCAGGCACGGCCAGCGCTGCGACCTGCGGCAATCCGGCGGTCCGCAGGTATTCGGTATAGCCGATTCGATATGACGCATTCGGTGCCGCCGCCTTGCTGCCCGCCTGCGCCGGCGGCGCGTTTCGTCCAGCGGGCGGTTGCGCGGGCAGGCCCCGCGGTGCGGCGGGCGGCGGGCCGGCCGCTGCTCCAGCAGCTCCGCCACCGCCGACCCCGAGACCGAGCGGCGGGGCGACGATCACCGGCACGGCGATGGGCACGACGGGGCCGATGGCCGGCGGCGCCGCAATCGCTGCCGCGCCCGCGTCGAGCACCGGAGGCACGCCGGGGACGCCGGGCGGGGACGGCTGCAGTTCGGCGGGCAGTTGCATGTCGGGCACCTGCGGCGGCTTGTACCGCGGCAGCGGCACGACCGCACCACCACCGCCGCCGCCACCGGCCTCCGGGAACGCCGGGGGCTCGCCCGGCGGCTTGGTTGGCGTGGTGGATCCCGACGTCGGACACGGCTCTTCCGATTCCTCCGGCGGTTTCTCGGGCGTTTCCTTGGGGTCCGTCGGTGGCTTCCGTTTCGGCGATTCACTGTCGGCGCGGCCGTTGCCCAACCGGGTGTCGGGTCGCTGCCAGGGATTGGACACCTTCTCAGAGTTGCCGTCGGCGAGCCCGAAAGCCTGACGGACGATGTCGCCGACCGACCCGTCGGCGCTGTGGTCGTCGGAATCCTTGCGGTCCTCCGAGTTGCCCTGGCCGTGGCCCTGGCCGGAATCCGCGAGCGCCATGGCGCCGCCGACCCCGCTGATCAGCAAGCCGGACGCGACGAGGCATGCCGACGCGGCGGCACGCACACGCGGAGCCACTCGGTCACCACCTCTTTCAAACGCGGTTCGAACGAGATCGAGGATTGCGACGATTGTCGCACAATCAGGCGTGCGCGTTTGCTGATGAATCGAACCACACTTCTTGCCGCCCGCGCCAGCGGCGGGTGGAACGCGAGCGATAGTGTTGTCCTGCGCCATCGCTGTAAACGAATGGCCGAAACGCGACGACACAACCGGGAGGCGGCCGGGATGGGCCTGTTCAAGCGACGCAAAAGCCGCGCTACTCGGCGAGCGGAGGCCCGCGCCATCAAGGCCAAGGCGAAGCTGGAGGCCAAGCTCGCCGCGAAGAACGAGAACCGTCGCTTCAAGGCCGCCCAGAAGGCCGAAGCCAAGGCGTTGAAGGCACAACTGCGGGCGCAGCGGGAGAGTGACAGGACCGCGCTCAAGGTTGCTGAGACACAACTGAAGGCGGCCCGCGACGGCAAGCTGTTGTCCCCGGCCCGCATTCGCCGCACGCTGACCGTCACTCGCCTGCTGGCCCCGATCGTGGTGCCGCTGGCCTACCGCGGCGCGATGGCCGCGCGCGGGTTCCTCGATCAGCGCAAGGCGGATCAGCTCGGCATTCCGCTCAGCCAGCTCGGTCAGTTCTCCGGGCACGGCGCGCAGCTGTCGGCCCGCATCGCAGGAGCCGAGCAGACGCTGCGGCAGGTGGCGGAGAAGAAGCCGAAGGATTCCGAGACCAAACAGTTCGTCGCGGCCATGACGGACCGCCTCACCGATCTCTCTGCGGCGGTGACCGCTGCGGAGAACATGCCGACGGCCAACCGTCGCAACGCACACGCCTCGATCAGCAGGCAGCTGGATGCCATCGAAGCCGACCTGATGGCGCGCCTCGGCGTGGCCTGATAAACCGTGACAGCGCAGCCGACCACCGCCGCCAGCATGCGGGGCATCGCCTCCGGGCTGCTGACCGCGGCGCTCGCGGTGGCCGCGCACGGCGCTGCCAACGGCGTCGCGCCGTCGGGCACGGCGGTCATGCTGCTTTCGGTGCTCGCCGCGACGGCTGGCGGATTGGCGACGACCATGTCCCGCGCCGCCGACGTACGGGTGCTGTTGGGTCTGCTTGCGGTGGCCCAGGTCATCGGCCACGTGATGCTCACCGTGGCCGGCCATGACCACGGAGCGTCGCCCGGCGCGGCGATGTTGACCGCGCACACGGTGGCCGTCGTCGCGGGTGCGCTGCTGATCGCCGCGGGCGACCGACTCTGCGATGTGATCTCCCGCGTCGTGCAGGTGGCCGTCCGCCCGGTCGTCGCGCCGGTTCCGGCGACGCCGCTCGTCATAGTCAGCGTCGATCATCCTCGGCGCTCGACGCTGCTCCTCGCCGCATCGGTGTCGCATCGGGGACCGCCGGTCAGCCTCGCCCGCTGACCGTTCATTCCCCGATCAAAGAAAGTGACAACTTCAATGCGATCTTCTTTCAGGGCGCCCAAGCGCGTCCTCATCACCCTTGCCTGCACGGGCGCGGGCCTGACCGCGGCCCTGGTCGCAGGCGCCGGTCCGGCGTCGGCACACGTGCGTGCCGAGGCCGACAACCCGACGCCCGGCTCAACGGCCGTGGTGACGTTCCGGGTCCCCGGCGAGTCCGAGAACGGCGCTGTAACAACCAAATTGAGCATCAAACTGCCCGATGTGGCGTCGGCGCGAACCGAGGTCATGCCCGGCTGGTCGGCGACCGTGGACCGCGACACCGCTGCGGGCACCGTCCGTTCGGTGACCTGGACCGCCGATCCGAAGGTCGGCATCTCGTCGGATCAGTTCGCCTTGTTCCGGGTGTCGGTGAAGCTGCCCGACGGTGACCGCGTCGCCTTCCCCGCCACCCAGACGTACTCGGACGGGACGGTGGTGCGGTGGGACCAGCCTCCGTTGCCCGACGGTGGCGAGCCCGAGTACCCGGCGCCCGAACTGACCCTGCGCGGCGCCGCGACCTCGACCGGGATGGACGACCACCTGATGACGGCCGCCCCGCCCGCCGCCGACAACGCCGCGCGCTGGCTCGCCGGTGGTGCGCTCACGCTGGCAGCTGTCGGCGTGGCCGCTGCGGTGATGGCCCGGAGACGCGCGTGACCCGGTCGGTCCGGCTCGCGTTCATCGCCGCCCTTGTGGCGGCGATGGCGCTGGCCGGCGCGGCCATCGCATCCGCGCACGCGGCCCGCATCGCGGCCGACCCCGCAGAGAACGCGGAACTGACAGCACCTCCGCCGCGGGTCACCGCGACGTTCAACGAGCGGATGCAGCCCGAGTTCGCCGCGATGACCGTGGTCGGACCCGATGGCAACCTGTGGTCGGACGGCGAACCGGAGGTCACCGGCGCGGCGATGTCCGTCGGCGTCCGACCGCTCGGCCCGGCGGGCACCTACACGGTGAACTACCGGGTGACGTCGGCCGACGGCCATCCGGTGTCGGGGTCGTGGTCGTTCCGCCTCACGGTCGCCGCGACGGGTACGCCGGGGCCGTCGGCAGCCAAACCGGCGGAGCCGTCCGACGACGGCGGCATTCCGGTGTGGCCGTTCCTCGTGGCGGGTGCGGTGATCATCGGCGGCGGGATCCTGTGGACGGCTCGCCGACGGACGTGACCCGGCGCCGCGCTGTCGTCGGCGGCGTCATCGTCGTCCTGGGCGCGTCGCTAGCGGCGTGGGCGGTGGCGTATCCGCAGGGTGCGTTCACCGCCACCGTCGTCCGAGCGCTCGCCGACTGCTGTGCGGCCGCCACGCTCGGCCTCGCCGTCGTCCCGATGCTGGACACCGACAGGTACCGCGACGATCTGGCGCAGCGGGCCGCCCGGCCATTGGCCTGGGCCGCGGGGTCGTGGCTGCTGGCCGAGCTGTGCCGGGTGGCGGTCGGAGCCGCCGGCGCCGCGGCGGTTCCGGTGTGGCGGGTCGGACTCGGCACGACCGCCGACTTCGCGACGGTGACGTCCGCGGGCCGCTCGAGCCTCTTCGGCACGGTGGCCGCCGCCCTGGTGCTCGGTGTCGCGCTCGTGGCGGCCAGGACTCCGTCGGCCGCAGTGGCTGCCGCAGGGATCACGGCGGTCGGTCTCGTCGCGCGCACAGTCGGGGGCCACATGTCGGCGAGTGCGGTCGGCGCCGTCGCGATCGGACTCCACGTTCTTGCCGCCGCGGTCTGGTGCGGGACGTTGGCCGCACTGGTGTTGACCGTCGGCCACCGAGGGCAGTGGGCGCGCGTGCTGCCTCGCTTCTCCGACCTGTCGCTGGTGTGCGTGATCGCATTGTTGATCGGCGGGTTCATCGGTGCGCTCGTCGCGATGAGTTCGCTGGCGCAGGTGTTCGCTACCGGATACGGCCGGGTGTTGCTCATCAAGATCGTGCTAACTGTTGTGTTGCTGGTGCTAGCTCGGCGCAACCGCGGCCGCTGGCTGCCCGCGGCAAAATCGCATCGCGTCACCGCAGAGACCTCGCTGTCGAGGTCGCTGACCGAGCTGGCAATCATGGTGGTGGCGCTGACGATGGCCGGTGCGTTGTCGGTAACCGGTTAGGGTTGAATGGTTGAGGACGAGACACTGCAAAGGAGCAGCCTGATGGCCGACCAGCAGCAGGATCGACCCGACGAAAAGCCTGCCGCCCCACCGCCCACGCCGCCGCCTGCGGCCACGCCGCAGTTCTCCGATGGGCCGTCAGCCACCCCGCCGACCCCGGAACCCCCCGCAGCGCCACCGCCACCTCCTGCGAAGAAGAAGGCTCCGGCCAAGAAGGCCAAGGCTCCTGCGAAGACGCCCAAGAAGACGCCGGCGAAAGCCGCCAAGAAAGCCGCGAAGAAGAGCGCGCCGAAGAAGGCGCCTCCGAAGGCACCACCTGCGGCCCCGCAGAAGGTCGTACCGAAGCTGGCGGAGACCAACGGCGACAGGAACATCGTCGATGCCGCCAAAGAGACTGCGGCTCAAGCCAAGTCGACTGTCGCAGCGGCAGGGAACCCAACTGTCGGCACCGGGACGGTGCCACTCGTGGGGCCCGAGCCGTCACGCGTTCCGCTGGCCGCGGCGATCGCCGCAGGCGTGCTGGCCATCCTGCTTGTGCTCGTGGCTCGCCGTCGCGGCGACGACTGACAAACCACTTGACCCTGACGCCACGTCAGGGTCGATAGTGGCGTTATGGACGCCAAGACCGTCGGCGCGGTAGCCACCATGACCGGTGTCTCCGTACGCACCCTGCACCACTACGACCACATCGGTGTGGTGGTGCCGAGCGTGCGTACCCAAGCGGGTTATCGCGGTTACACCGACGCCGACATCGAGCGACTGCACCTGGTGCTGGTGTACCGGGCGGTCGGGTTGCCGCTGGAGCAGATCCGCACGCTGCTCGACGACCCGGACGCCGACGTGGTGGCCCATCTGCAGCGCCAGCATGCGCTGCTGACCGAACAGGCAGACCGGCTCAACGCCACGATCAAGGCAGTGGAGGAACTGATGAACGCACACCGCAGGGGCATCCAGCTGACCGCGGAGGAACAGGTCGAGATCTTCGGCACGACCGCATTCGGCGACGAGTACGCCGAGGAAGCCGAACAGCGCTGGGGCGACACCGACGCATGGGCGCAGTCCCAGCAGCGGGCGGCGAACTTCACCAAGGAGGACTGGGTACGGATCAAGGCCGACGTCGACGCACTGCTCGAGGCGCTGGCCGACGCCAAACGCAAGGGCGTTGCGCCCGGTTCGGCGCAGGCCAACGAATTGGCGGCGTGGCACCGGGCCTCGATCCAGCGGTTCTACGACTGCAGCGACGACATGCAGCGCTGCATCGTCGAGATGTACCTGGCCGACGCGCGGTTCACCCGCTACTACGACGACGCGGAGCCGGGACTGGCGCAGTTCGTGCACGACATCGTCGTCGCTAGCATCGACCGGTGAGCATCGACCCGCGCCCCACCGCCGACCTCGTCGACGAGATCGGACCCGACGTCCGCAGCTGCGATCTGCAGCTACGTCAGTTCGGCGGTCGCACGCAGTTCGCCGGGCCCATCACCACGGTCAAGTGCTTCGAGGACAACGCGCTGCTCAAATCGGTGCTGTCCGAACCGGCCAACGGCGGCGTGCTGGTGATCGACGGCGACGGGTCGCTGCACACGGCCCTCGTCGGCGACCTCATCGCCGGCCTCGGCGTCGACAACGGCTGGACGGGGCTGATCATCAACGGCGCCGTGCGCGATGCCGCGACCCTGCGCACGTTGGACATCGGCATCAAGGCAATGGGCACGAACCCCCGCAAGAGCGGTAAGACCGGCGCCGGGGTGCGCGATGCCGCCGTCGAGTTCGGCGGCGTGGTGTTCGTCCCCGGCCATATCGCCTACAGCGACGACGACGGCATCGTCGTCGTCGCCGCAGACTGACGTGCTAGGCCGAAGCCGTCACCGGCGCACGGTGTTTGGTGAAGTGCAGCGCTTCCTCATCGACCTTGCCGTGGCGGATCATCCGCATGTCGAAGAGGTAGTTCTGCTTGAGCCGCCACGGTGCGCGTGAGCCCGACTTCGGCAGCAGGTGCATCGACCGCTTGAAGTAGCCGGGCTCGAAGTCCATGAACGGCAGTTCGTCCACGCTCTCGCCGGGATGCTGCGGCTCGACGCGGTCGAACCCGTTGTCATCCATGTAGTTCAGCAGCCGGCAGGTGAACTCGGAGACCAGATCGGCCTTCAGCGTCCATGAGGCGTTGGTGTAGCCGAACGTCATCACGAAGTTCGGGATGCCCGAGAACATGCAGCCCTTGTACGTCATCAGCGACGGCAGCTCGATCGGCTGGCCGTTCTTCGTCGGCTGGAGCCCGCCGAGCAGCTGCATGTTCAAACCCGTTGCGGTGATGATGATGTCGGCCGTCAGCTCCTCACCCGAGGTCAGCTTGATGCCGGTCTTGGTGAACCGCTCGATGGTGTCGGTGACGACATCGGCGTTGCCCTTGCGGATCTCCTTGAAGATGTCACCGTTGGGTGCCAAGCAGACTCGCTGATCCCACGGCTTGTAGTTCGGCGTGAAGTGCTTGTCCCAGTCGAAGCCCTCCGGCAGCCTGCGCTCGCCCATCTGGCGCAGCGCCTTCTTGAACGTGTTCGGGAACTTTCTGGCGATTTGGTACTGAATGGTGCTCTGCAGGATGGCCTTCCAGCGGATCGCGGTGTAGGCGGCCTTCTCGGGCAGGAACTTCGTGGCCTTGGCGGCGAAGGGATCCCGGTCCGGCATGCCCGCGATGTAGGTCGGTGTGCGCTGCAGCATCGTCACATGCCCAGAGCCGGTCTTGATCAGCGCCGGGATCAGCGTCACCGCCGTGGCGCCGCTGCCGATCACCACGATCTTCTTGCCCTGGTAGTCGAAATCCTCGGGCCAGTGCTGCGGATGCACGATGTCACCCTCGAAGTCCTCGGCGCCCGGGAACTCCGGCGAGAAGCCCTCGTCGTAGTTGTAGTAGCCGGTGCAGCCGATCAGGAACGCGCAGCTGATGTCGCGCCGCTGCCCGTCGGACTCGACGGTCAGCGTCCAGCGGTTGTCCGCATCGGACCAGTCGGCGGCGACCACGTTCTGGCCGAACCGCATGTGCTTGTCGATGCCGTTCTCCTCGGCCGCTTCGTTCAGGTAGTTCAGGATCGACGGACCTTCGGCGATCGCCTGCTCGTCGGTGTAGGGCTTGAACCGGAACCCGAGCGTGTACATGTCGGAGTCCGACCGCAGCCCCGGGTACTTGAACAGATCCCACGTGCCGCCCAGGTTCTCCCGGCGCTCGAGGATCACGTAGCTCTTGTCCGGGCACCGGTTCTGCAGGTGCCAGGCGGCGCTGATGCCGGAGATGCCGGCCCCGACGATGATCACGTCGACAAATTCAGTCATGCTGTAAAGCTATCAACACTGTGTCGAACGAGTCAACAGTGTGTTGAAAATTTCGACACGGTGTAAAGTAATGGCCGTGACAACCGTCAGCCAACCCCGCGCAACCCGAGGTCGCCGCGCCGTTCGGCCCTCCGGCGACGACCGTGAGCAGGCAATTCTCGACACCGCTCGGCGCCTGCTCGAGGAGCGCTCGATCGCCGACATCTCGGTCGACGACCTCGCCAAGGGAGCGGGTATCTCCCGGCCGACGTTCTACTTCTACTTCCCGTCCAAGGACGCGGTGCTGTTCGCGCTGTTCGAGCAGGTGATCAACGAGGCCGACGCGGCGTTCGAGCGGCACACCGAGTCCATTTCGGTCACCTCGGACCGCTACGACATGTGCCGGGCGGGCATCGGGGTCTTCTTCGAGACGTTCGTCAAGCACAGGGCCGTGACCCGCGCCGCGCAGGAAGTGCGGTCATCGCATCCCGAGGTCCGTGACCTGCTGGCGAAGTTCATGAAGAAGTGGATCGACAATACCGCCGCGACCATCGAGGCCGGGCGCGCGCAGGGCCTCGCCCCCACCACACTGCCCGCCCTCGATCTGGCCACCGCGCTGAACCTGATGAACGAACGGGCGTTGTTCGCGTCCTTCGCCGACGAGCAACCCGCGATACCGCCGGAGCGACTGCTCGACACACTGGTCCACATCTGGGTGGCCAGCATCTACGGCGAACCCGCCTGACAGCCGTCGAAGCGCTCGGTGTCGGTGGGCGGTGAGACAGTTCGTTCGTGGTTGGAGCCGCCACCATCCTGCACGCCGACCTCGACTCGTTCTACGCGTCGGTCGAGCAGCGCGATGATCCCGCGCTGCGCGGCAGGCCGGTGATCGTCGGCGGCGGCGTCGTGCTGGCCGCCAGCTACGAGGCCAAGGCCTACGGGGTCCGCACCGCGATGGGCGGGCGCCAGGCCCGCAGGCTGTGCCCGCACGCCGTGGTCGTGCCGCCGCGGATGAAGGCCTACTCCGAGGCCAGTGAGGCCGTGTTCGAGGTCTTCCACGACACCACCCCGCTGGTCGAACCGCTGTCGGTCGACGAGGCGTTTCTCGACGTGTCCGGCCTCGGCCGGGTATCGGGCACCCCGGTGGAGATCGCCGCGCGACTGCGGGCACAGGTCCGCGACCGCGTCGGCCTGCCGATCACCGTCGGCATCGCCCGGACGAAGTTCCTCGCGAAGGTGGCCAGCCAGGAAGGCAAACCCGACGGGCTGCTGCTCGTCCCGCCCGACCGCGAGTTGGCGTTCCTGCATCCGCTTCCGGTGCGACGGCTGTGGGGCGTCGGCGCCAAGACCGCCGAGAAGCTGCACGCCCACGGCATCGAAACCGTCGCCGACGTAGCCGAGCTCAGCGAGTCGACGCTGGCCGCGATGGTCGGCGGCGCGATGGGGCGTCAGCTGTTCGCGCTGTCGCGCAACATCGACCGACGCCGCGTGGTGACGGGCGTGCGCCGTCGGTCGGTCGGCGCACAGCGCGCGCTCGGCAGGCGCGGCAACACGATGTCGGCCGACGAGGTCGACGCCGTGGTGATCAACCTGATCGACCGGATCACCCGACGCATGCGCGCCGCGGGCCGAACCGGCCGAACCGTGGTGCTGCGCTTGCGATTCGACGATTTCGGCCGGGCCACGCGCTCGCACACCATGCCGAGGGCGACGGCGTCCACCGACGTCATCCTCGAGGCCGCGCGAGAACTCGTCGCGGCGGCCGCGCCGTTGATCGCCGAACGCGGCCTGACGCTGGTCGGTTTCGCGGTGTCGAACATCGACCGCCAGGGCGCCCAACAGCTGGAGCTGCCGTTCTGCGAACACGCCGACATCGTCGCGCTCGACGGCGCAGTCGATGAGGTGCGTAAGCGCTACGGAAACTCAGCGGTCACCCGCGGTGTTCTCGTCGGCCGCGACCCCGGCCTGGAGATGCCGCACCTGCCCGACTAAACAAGCTGCGCGGCAACGAAACCCGCGAGCAGGACCGCGAAGCCGCCGATCTCGGCGACGATGAGCGCGAACATGCCCGCATGGAGGCCGCGGTCGGGGTCGGCGAACTGGTTGGTGGTGTCGCGTTTGATGCCGTGCCGGATGTAGGTGACGATGGCGATGACGAAGAACGTTACGACGACCATCGCCGCGGTCAGGTTCACCCAGGTCGGCCAGCCGCTCAGCTCGACGAAAGCCGCGATCAGCAGCGTGGCGAACGAGTACAGCAGCGCCGCGCGATGCGCGATGTCGACATACGGGTGGGCCTGATGGCTCTCCGAGGTCGCCATCTGCCGGTACTTCCACACCCCGAGCGCCAGCGCCAACAGGAAGATCAGTCCGGCCGCCAGCAGCGTCAACCGGGTATCGATGCCGAGAACCACGGCCCTACGTTACGAGGCCGCCCACTCCAGCAGATCGTCGGCCGACCAGGTGTTGACGATCCGGTCCACCGGCACGTTCGCGTCCAGCGCGCGCTGCGCGCCGTATCCGAGGAACTCCAACTGACCCGGCGCGTGTGAGTCGGTGTCGATGGAGAACAGGCAGCCGATCTCCAACGCCATGTTCAGCAGCCGCGTCGGCGGATCGCGCCGCTCGGGCCGCGAGTTGATCTCCACGGCCGTGCCGCTCTCCCGGCAGGCGGTGAACACCTTCTCGGCGTCGAACTTCGACTCGGGTCGAGTCCCACGCCCGCCGGTGACCAGCCTGCCGGTGCAGTGGCCGAGGACATCGGTGTGCGGGTTCTGCACCGCCTTGAGCATGCGCCGCGTCATCGCGGGGGCGTCCATCGCGAGCTTCGAGTGCACGCTGGCGACGACGACGTCGAGACGCTGGAGCAGTTCCGGCTCCTGGTCCAGCGAGCCGTCCTCGAGGATGTCCACCTCGATGCCGGTGAGGATGCGCATCGGCGCGACGGCCTCGCGCAGTTCGTCGATCACGTCCAGCTGCCTGCGCAGACGTTCCGGCGACAGCCCGTTGGCGACCCGCAGCCGCGGTGAGTGGTCGGTCAGCGCACAGTACTCATGGCCGAGATCCCTTGCCGCCAGCATCATTTCCTCGATCGGCGCGGACCCGTCGGACCAGTTGGAGTGCACATGCAGATCGCCGCGCAACGCGGCCCTGACGTCTCCGCCGCCGAGATCCTTCGCGTTGGTCCGCAGCTCGACCAGCGCGTCGGGCTCCCGGCCGGCCCACGCCTGGGCGATGACCTTCGCCGTCTTCGGTCCGATGCCGGGCAGCGTCTGCCAGCTGTTGGCGGCCCCGTGCCGTTCCCGCTCGGCGTCGGTGAGCGCCTCCACGATGTCGGCCGCGTTGCGGTAGGCCATCACCCGCCGCGGGTCCTCACGGGCCCGGTCCTTGTAGTAGGCGATCTGACGCAGGGCAATGACCGGATCCATGGTTCCAGTGTGCGCGATTTGCATGACAGCGGTCGGCCCTCCTACATTGGATTGAGTTTTTGCTCAATCCATCAATCCGCTAGGTCACAGCCGCGTCATGCCTCATCGCTTTCCCGCCGCGCCCGAACAACCCCTCTACGAGATCAAGGCCAACCTGTTCAAGGCACTGGCACACCCTGCGCGAATCCGCGTACTCGAGATCATGTCGGCCAACAGCGGGCCGACGTCCGTGCGCGAGATGCTCGCCGATACTGATATCGAGCCCACGCTGCTGTCGCAGCATCTGTCGGTGCTCAAGCGGCACCACGTGGTGAACGCCCAACGCGTGGGCAACGCGGTGTTCTACGAACTCGCCCACCCCAAGATCTCCGAACTGCTGGTCATCGCGCGGACGTTTCTGGCCGATACCCTGGGCGCCCAACGTGACCAACTCGAAGCCCTCAAGTCCCTGCCCGCGGTGGAGCGCAAGAAGTGATCGCCGCGTTTGCGAGCACGCTCGCCCGCCTGCTGCCCAGCCGCGCTGACTACGCGGACCTGCCGCGGTCATGGCGGCGCGACGTCCTGGCCGGCATCACCGTCGGCGTGGTCGCCCTGCCACTCGCGCTGGCGTTCGGGATCAGCTCTGGCGTGGGCGCGGCGGCGGGGCTGGTGACCGCTGTCGTGGCGGGACTTGTCGCTGCCGTCTTCGGCGGATCGCATGTGCAGGTGTCGGGACCGACGGGCGCGATGGCGGTGGTGCTCGCGCCGATCGTGGCCGACCACGGCCTCGGAAGCATCGCATTGGTGACGGTGCTGGCCGGACTGCTCGTGCTGGCCGCAGGCGCCACCGGACTGGGCCGCGCGGTGACCTTCATACCGTGGCCGGTGATCGAAGGGTTCACGCTCGGCATCGCGGCGATCATCTTTCTTCAGCAGGTGCCTGCCGCGTTCGGGCAGGAGAGCCCCGCGGGTGCGCGCACGGTGTTTGCCGCCTGGCACGTCGTCACGCACGCCGATTGGGCAAGGGCCGTAACGACTCTGGCCGTCGTGGTGTTCATCGCGATCTGCATGGTGGCCCTGCCCCGCCTGCACCGCGGCATTCCCGCGTCGTTGACCGCGGTCGCCCTCGCCACCGTGGCGGTCGTGGCGGTCGGGTTACCGGTGGCCACCATCGGCTCGCTGCCCTCACACCTGCCATCGCCGGTGCTACCGCACCTCGAGATCGGCGCCATGCGCACACTCATCGGCGCCGCACTCACCATCGCCGCGCTCGCGGCCATCGAATCGCTGTTGTCCGCCCGCGTCGCGGCCACGATGGCGCCGACCGGCCCGTACGATCCCGACCGCGAACTGGTCGGCCAGGGGCTGGCCTCGGTGGCCTCCGGCGTGTTCGGCGGGATGCCCGCGACCGGGGCCATCGCGCGCACCGCGGTCAACGTCCGATCTGGCGCGCGCACCCGGCTGTCGGCGATCACGCACTCACTCGTACTGTTGGCCGTGGTCTACCTCGCCACCGGACCGGTGTCACGAATTCCGTTGTCCGCCTTGGCCGGTGTGCTCATGGTCACGTCGTTCCGGATGATCTCGGCAGGCACCATCCGCAAGATTCTTCGGTCCACCCGTTCCGACGCACTGACGTTCGTGCTGACGGCGCTCATCACCGTGTGCTTCGACCTGATCGAAGCCGTCGAGATCGGCATCGTCGTCGCGGCGTTCTTCGCGCTTCGCAGCGTGGCCCGGCGCAGCAGCGTCACCCGCGAGGACCTGCCGACGCCGGCTCGGCCGGGCGACGAGCAGATCGCCCTTCTACGGCTCGACGGCGCGATGTTCTTCGGTGTCGCCGAACGTATTTCGAATGCCATCGTCGACGCCGACCACCCGCACACATCGGTGGTGATCATCAGGATGTCCCAGCTCGGCATGCTCGACGCGACCGGAGCGCACACGCTCGCGCAGATCTGCACGGAGTTGGAGGCACGCGGAATCACGGTGATCATCAAGGGAGTTCGCGACGAGCACATGAAGCTCTTGTCGAACGTCGGTGTGTTCGAGTCACTCCGACACGAGAACCATCTACTCGACTCGCTGGACGACGCCATCGACCACGCGCGCACCCATGTCGCGCATCAACCGCACTGAGCGTTCACCGCGCACGCCAGGCCGGGTCGCGTCCGCTGAGGGCGATGACGCGGTCGAGGTCGGGTGCGTCGTCGGCGACCGGCACCGCAGGCCCGAACATCCCCTCGGTGCCCGCGGGGTCGAACTGCGCGAGATGGGCGAGACAAGCCTCGAGCGTCGCCGCGTCGACGTGGTAGGGCTCGCCGGTCACGCGGGCGACGTCCCAGCCGTGGATGACGACCTCGGCGAGCGCGACGTTGCCCATGACTTCGGCGGGCAGTTCGACGCCGCCCGCGCGGGTCATCCCCTCCCACGCGGCAGGGTCCTTCCAGGCGAGCGCGAGCGCCGTCAGCCGACGCGGGTAGCCGGTGCGCCAGTCCGCGTCGAGCGCGGCGTCGTCGGTGGGCGGGGTGTCGGTCAGCGGGCCGAACTCCTTGTTCGCGGCCGCGGTGAACGCCGACGACAGCCCGCCGATGTGGGCGATCAGCGCGTCCAAAGGCATCTTCTCGCAGGGCGTGGGGTCGAAAAGCCGGTCGTCGGTGACGGAGCCGAGTATCTCGGCGGTGCGCTGGCAGGCTGGTGTCAGGTCAATCATGAACATACTGACCGGCGCGCCCGCCCGAAGTCATCGCCCGTGCAACGGCTTCGTCGCGCCGTGGACGAGGGCGCGAACCTGGTCCTCGACCGCACCGCCGGCCAGGAACAGCATCTCGTCACCGGCCTGAAGAACGTCGTCGGGTTTAGGCAGGATCACGCTGCCCTCGCGGACCACGAGGGCCAGCGCGGTGTTCTCGGGCAGCCTGACGTCGCGGACGCACTTGCCGACCATCGGGTCGTCGGGCGGCAGTCTCAGCTTGGCCAGGCTGACCTGGCCCTGCCGCAGTTCCATCAGACGTACCAGGTGGCCGATGTCGATGGCGCCCTCGATCGCCGCCACGAGCGCGCGCGGCGCGGACACCGCGACGTCGACGCCCCACGCCTCGGTGAACAGCCACTCGTTGCGGGCGTCGTTGACGCGCGCAACCACCCGGCCGACGCCGAACTCGGTCTTGGCCAGCAGCGAGGTCGTCAGGTTGGCCTTGTCGTCGCCGGTGGCCGCGATCACCACATCGCAGAGTTCCATTCCGGCTTCCTCGAGCGAGGTGAGTTCGCACGCATCGGCCAGCAGCCAGTCGGCGCCGGGCACCGTCTGCGGTTCGTAATGGCGGACGTTGTTCTCGATCAACAGGATCTTGTGGCCGTAGGCGAGCAGTTCCAGCGCCACGGACCGGCCGATCGCACCCGCGCCTGCGATGCCGATGCGCATCGTCTCCTGCTCGTCGGCGCGGTCGGCGACCTTTTCGGTCCGCCGTCTGATTTGGAACACACGCTCATCCTGACCCATTCGCGCCGTACTGGTTAACTGCGGGGTGAAATGACACTGCAGCAGCTGTATCTGTTTCTGTTGGCCGGCGGGCTCGTGCTGCTGGCCAGCATCGTCGCCACCCGCGCGGCCACCACCGTCGGCCTGCCCGCGCTGCTGCTCTTCCTCGGCGTCGGCGTCATCGTCGGCGAGGACGGTCTCGGCCTGCACTTCGAGAACTACCTTCTCGCCGACCATCTCGGCACGGTCGCGCTGGCGATCATCCTGATCGAGGGCGGCCTCACGACGCGGTTCTCCGACATCCGAAAGGTGTTGGCGCCCGCGGCAATGCTGGCCACCGTCGGCGTCGCGGTCAGCATGGTGATCACCGCCGCCGGCGCACACCTGCTGCTCGGGATGGACTGGCAGCTCGCGCTTCTGCTGGGCGCCGTCGTGTCGGTCACCGACGCCGCCGCCGTGTTCTCCGTGCTGCGCGTGGTGCCGCTGCCGCGTCGGCTCGCGGGCCTGCTCGAGGCCGAGTCCGGGTTCAACGACGCGCCCGCCGTCATCCTCGTGCTGATGTTCAGCGTCACCCCGCTGGAGATGTCGCCGGTGCATGTGCTCGGCGAGCTGTTCTACGAACTCATCGTCGGCGCCGCGATCGGCCTCGGCAGCGGGCTGCTCGGCGCGGCCGCGCTGCGCCGCATCGCTCTTCCGGCCTCCGGGCTGTATCCGCTGGCGAACTTCGGGATCGGGATGGTGGCGTTCGCGGCGGCGGGCAGCGCCCACGCCAGCGGGTTCCTCGCCTGCTATCTGGCCGCGGTGGTGCTGGCCAACTCGGGGCTGCCGCACCGGTCGGCCACCCGGTCGTTCGCCGAGGGTCTCGGCTGGCTCGCGCAGATCGGGCTGTTCGTCCTGCTGGGCCTGCTCGTCGATCCGAGTGACCTCGGCAACGAGATCGTGCCCGCGATCGTCATCGGGCTGGTGCTGCTGCTGATCGCCCGGCCGGTCTCGGTCGTCGTCTCCCTCGCCGGCTTCCGGGTGCCGTGGAGGGAACAGGTGTTCCTGTCCTGGGCCGGGCTGCGCGGCGCCGTCCCGATCGTGTTGGCGACGTTTCCGATCGTCGAGGGAGTCCCCGGCGCCATCCGGTTGCTCAACGTCGTGTTCATTCTGGTGGTGGTCTTCACGCTGGTGCAGGGACCGAGCCTGGCGACCCTCGCGCACCGGTTGGGGTTGATCCCGAAGGAGGCCACGCGCGAGATCCAGGTGGAGGCGGCGCCGCTCGACGTGCTGGAGGCCGAACTGCTGACGATGACCGTGCATTCCCCGTCACGGCTGCACGGCGTCACCGTGCTCGAGTTGCGACTGCCCGACCCGAGCGTCATCACCCTGATCATCCGCGACGGCAACGCGTTCGTGCCGCAGCCGGACACCAGGATCAAGGCCGGAGACGAGTTGCTCATCGTCACCACACCCAAGACGCGCAATGCCGCAGAGCGCAGACTGCGCGCGGTGAGCCGCCGGGGCAAGCTCGCCCACTGGTTCGACGAATACGGCGAGCCGGACTGACAAGCCCATTCCCAGCCGAACGGGACTAGCCTCGACGTAGTGCGATTCGCTTTCAAGACATCCCCGCAGAACACCACCTGGCAGGACATGCTTGCCGTCTGGCAGGCCGCCGACGACATCGACGTCTTCGAGTCGGGCTGGACCTTCGACCACTTCTATCCGATCTTCTCCGACTCCAGCGGCCCGTGCCTCGAGGGTTGGACAACGCTGACGGCGTTGGCGCAGGCGACCAGGCGGTTGCGCGTCGGCGTGCTCGTCACCGGCATCCACTACCGACATCCCGCCGTGTTGGCGAATATGGCTGCGGCAGTGGACATCATTTCGGGCGGAAGGCTCGAACTCGGCATCGGCGCCGGCTGGAACGAAGAGGAGTCCGGCGCGTACGGAATCGAACTCGGCTCGATCAAGGAACGGTTCGACCGTTTCGAGGAGGCGTGCGAGGTGCTGACGAGCCTGTTGAGCAAGGAGTCGACGACCTTCGAAGGCCGCTACTACCAACTGAAGGACGCGCGCAACGAGCCGAAGGGGCCGCAGCAGCCCCATCCGCCGATCTGCATCGGCGGCAGCGGTGAGAAGCGCACGCTTCCGCTGACCGCGCGCTACGCCGACCACTGGAACTTCGTCGGCGGGCCACCAGAGGAGTTCGCGCGCAAGCGCGACGTCCTGCACGCCCGCTGCGCGGACATCGGACGCGATCCCGCTGAGATCACGCTGTCGGCACACATTCGGCTCGAACCCGATCTCGACTACGCCAAGGCGGTCGGCGAGGCCGCCGCACTGGGCAAGGAGGGTCTCGACCTGGCGATCGTCTACCTGCCGCCGCCGCACGATCCGAAGGTGCTCCAACCGTTGGCCGAGGCGATCAGGGACTCCGGCCTCACCAGCAAAGCCGAGTGACGGTAACGAAGCTATAACGGTTGAGCAAAGGTATGGTCACGGGCAGATGTGACGTCGGGCTTGCAGTGGTGCAGAGGTTGCTAGAAGCCGTAGCGGAGTAGCTCGTCGCGGGTGACCAGACGCTCGGCCTGGGCGGGATACTGACGGCACTTTACCGGGTGACGAAACAATGACCAGGCGATTCGACTCACGCGAGAACGTGACAGCGGGTTGAGGTACACGTCGATCACTCCTGCGGTATAGCAATAGCTGAACCGAGGTGCTACGTTACCGCAGCGTCCTCATGAAGTCATTAGATACCGTCGAACCGGCAAACAGAATTAGGCGCGCCGAGTAAACATCAGATGATTTTATTGGGGCAGAAGTTACAGATGTGACTCAACTCAGGTACACATCTCGCAGTGTCACCGTGCGTAGCCGGCGCTCCCGGATCAGGTCGACGAGCCTGCCGTAGACCTGCGTGACGGGCTCATGGTTGAGATGGCCGATCACGATCGCGCCGGGCACGAAGTACTTCTCCGCCATCGTGACGATCTCGTCGGCCGGGATCACGATGTGATCCTCCAAGGAACCCGACCACAGTGTGTTCGCGGTGTACCCGAGCTCGGTGGAGATCTTGTCGACGTGGGCGTTGTGCGCACCGTACGGCGGCCGGAAGTACGGCCGCGCGTCGATCCCGTAGGTCTTCCAGAGGAAGTCGTGTGTGTGCCGAAGTTCTTCTGCCACAACGCTTAACGGAAGCTTGGTCAGATCCGGATGCGACCAGGTGTGGTTCGCGAGCTGAACCTGGCCGGAGTCGACGAGCGGGCGGAGCAGCGCCTGGTTCTCCGTCCACGACGCGTAAGCGCCGTTGACGAAGTAGGTCAGCCGCACACCGGTGTCCCTGGCGAACTCGGTGTAGAGGCGAACCACGTCGCTGCTCACCCCGTCGTCGACGGTCAGCGCCAGCAGGTCGTCACCAGGCAGGCTGCTGAGCACCCCGCCACCCGGCAGCGGGATCCTGGCCGCGCGCGGTGGCGGCGGCAGCAGCGGCGGTGGCTGTTCGACGGCGACCGGGGTGGCTTCGGTGGCCCGCGGCTGTGCGCTTGTGCCGCACCGGGCCAGGCCCAGCGCGCCGACGGTCACCGCGGAGAGCGCCACCAGAAAGTGACGCCTGTCCACATTCATGGACTAACTGTGCCGCCAACAGGCGCCCGCGCATTTGATTGTGCGAGGCGTGTCGCGGTCAGCGCTGCGGAACGGCGGTGGGTTTGATCGGCGCAGGTAGCGCGGTGTTGCCCATCAGATACCGGTCGACGCCCGCCGCGGCGGCGCGCCCCTCGGCGATCGCCCAGACGATCAGCGACTGGCCGCGGCCCATGTCTCCGGCGACGTACACGCCCGGCACCGACGTCGCGAAGTTCGCGTCGCGCTTGACGTTTCCGCGGTCGGTCATCTCCACGTTCAGGCTGTTGAGCAGGCCCTCGCGCTGGGGGCCGACGAAGCCCATGGCCAACAAGACGAGGTCGGCTTCCATCTCGAAGTCGGTGCCCTCGATCTTCTCGAACTTGCCGCCTGCCATCTTGACCTCGTGCCCGCGCAGGCCGGTGACCTTGCCGTCGCGGCCGAGGAACTCCTCGGTGTTCACCGAGTACACCCGCTCCCCGCCCTCTTCGTGGGCGGACGAGACGCGCAGCATCAGCGGGTAGACCGGCCACGGCGTCGATTCGGCGCGCGTCTCCGGAGGCTGCGGCATGATCTCGAACTGGTGCACGCTCTCGCACCCCTGCCGGTGCACGGTGCCGAGGCAGTCCGCGCCGGTGTCGCCACCGCCGATGATGATGACCTTCTTGCCCTTGGCATGGATGGGCGGCAGCCCGTTCTCGTCGGTCACCGGATCGCCGAGCTGCACCCGGTTGGCCCAGGGCAGGAACTCCATCGCCTGGTGAATCCCGTCGAGCTCGCGGCCGGGGATCGGCAGGTCGCGCCATGCGGTAGCGCCGCCGGCCAACACCACCGCGTCGTAGTTCAGCCTCAGCTGCGCGACGGTGATGTCGACCCCGACGTTGACGTTGGGCCGGAACTGCGTTCCCTCGGCCTCCATCTGCTCGAGACGGCGGTCGATGTGGCGCTTCTCCATCTTGAATTCGGGGATGCCGTAGCGCAGCAGGCCGCCGATGCGGTCGTCGCGCTCGAAGACGATCACCGAATGCCCTGCGCGGGTGAGCTGTTGGGCGGCCGCCAGCCCGGCAGGGCCCGAGCCGACGACGGCGACCTTCTTGCCGGTCAGCTTGTTCGGCGGCAGCGGCACGACCCAGCCCTGGTCGAAGGCGTGGTCGATGATCTCGACCTCGACCTGCTTGATCGTCACCGGATCCTGGTTGATGCCGAGCACACACGACCCCTCGCACGGCGCCGGACACAGCCGACCGGTGAACTCAGGGAAGTTGTTCGTGGCGTGCAGCCGTTCGATCGCATCGCGCCAGCGGTCGTTACGGACCAGGTCGTTCCACTCCGGAATGAGGTTGCCCAGCGGACAGCCGTTGTGACAGAACGGGATACCGCAGTCCATGCAGCGGGCGGCCTGTTCGCGCAGTACATCGTGGGAGAAGTCCTCGTAGACCTCTTTCCAGTCGCGCAGCCGCAACGGGACCGGCCGCCGCTGCGGGGTCTCGCGCTTGGTGTACTTGAGAAAGCCTCTCGGATCAGCCATTGGCGGCCGCCATGATCGCCTCGTCGACGTTCTCGCCGCTCTTCTCGGCCTCGGCGATCGCCTTCAGCACGCGCTTGAAGTCGCGCGGCATCACCTTGGTGAAGTTCTTCAATTCGTTGTCCCAGTCGTTCAGAATCCGCTGACCGACAGCGGAATCCGTAGCGTCGACGTGCGCGGTGATCATCCCGTGCAGGTAGTCGATGTCCTCGGCGTCCATGTCGTCGAGGTCGACCATCTCGTCGTTGAGGTTCTCGGCGAAGGTGCCGTCGGGGTTGTAGACGTAAGCCACCCCGCCGGACATGCCCGCCGCGAAGTTGCGGCCGGTGGGTCCGAGGATGATCACCTTGCCGCCGGTCATGTACTCGCAGCCGTGGTCACCGACGCCTTCCACCACCGCGTGGGCGCCGGAGTTGCGCACCGCGAACCGCTCGCCGACGACACCGCGCAGGAACACCTGGCCGCTCGTCGCGCCGAACAGAATCACGTTGCCCGCGATGATGTTGTTCTCGGCGACGTAGTCGGCGGGGGCGTTGTCCGACGGGCGCACCACCAGCCTGCCGCCGGAAAGACCCTTGCCGACGTAGTCGTTGGCGTCGCCGTACACCCGCAGCGTGATGCCCTTCGGCACGAACGCGCCGAAGCTGTTGCCCGCCGAGCCGTCGAACGTGATGTCGATGGTTCCGTCGGGAAGGCCTTTGGCGCCATAGGCTTTGGTGAGCTCGTGGCCCAGCATCGTGCCCACCGTGCGGTTGGTGTTGGCGATGGTGGTGGAGAACCGCACCGGCTTGCCCGAGTCGAGCGCCTCGCGGCACATCACGATCAGCTGCTGATCGAGCGCCTTGTCGAGGCCGTGGTCCTGACGCGAGCTGCAGTACAGGTCCTGGTTCATGAACGCCGACTCCGGCTCGTGCAGCACCGGGGCGAGATCGAGCTTGTAGGCCTTCCAGTGTTCAGCTGCCTTGGTGGTGTCCAGCGCGCCGACCTGGCCGACCATCTCGTTGACGGTGCGGAAGCCCAACTGGGCCATCAGTTCCCGCACTTCCTCGGCGATGAACATGAAGAAATTCTCGACGAACTCGGGCTTACCCGCGAACCGCTGCCGCAGCACCGGGTTCTGCGTCGCGACACCGACGGGGCAGGTGTCGAGATGGCAGACGCGCATCATGATGCAGCCCGACACCACCAGTGGCGCGGTGGCGAAGCCGAACTCCTCGGCGCCGAGCAGCGCGGCGACCACAACGTCGCGGCCCGTCTTGAGTTGACCGTCGACCTGCACCACGATCCGGTCGCGAAGACCGTTGAGCAGCAACGTCTGCTGCGTCTCGGCAAGGCCGAGCTCCCACGGTGCGCCCGCGTGCTTCATCGACGTCAGCGGTGTCGCGCCGGTGCCGCCGTCGTGGCCGGAGATCAGCACCACGTCGGCGTGCGCCTTCGACACCCCCGCCGCGACCGTGCCGACACCGTTCTCGCTCACCAGCTTCACGTGCACCCGAGCCTGCGGGTTGGCGTTCTTCAGGTCGTGGATCAGCTGCGCCAGATCCTCGATCGAGTAGATGTCGTGGTGCGGCGGCGGTGAGATCAGCCCGACACCGGGCGTGGAGTGACGCACCTCCGCCACCCACGGATACACCTTGTTGCCCGGAAGCTGCCCGCCCTCACCGGGTTTCGCACCCTGGGCCATCTTGATCTGGATGTCGGTGCAGTTGGTCAGGTAGTGGCTGGTCACGCCGAACCGTCCGGACGCCACCTGCTTGATGGCGCTGCGGCGCCAGTCTCCGTTCTCGTCGCGCTCGAACCGCGCGACGGCTTCGCCGCCCTCACCCGAATTCGACCGGGCACCAAGGCGGTTCATGGCGATCGCCAGCGTCTCGTGCGCCTCGGCGGAGATCGAGCCGTAGCTCATCGCGCCGGTGGAGAACCGCTTGACGATCTCAGAGGCAGGCTCCACCTCGTCGAGGGGAACCGGCGGCCGCAGGCCGTCGCGGAACTTCAGCAGGCCGCGCAGCGACGCCATCCGCTCACTCTGGTCGTCGACCAGTCCGGTGTACTCCTTGAACACCTCGTACTGACCGGTGCGCGTGGAGTGCTGCAGCTTGAACACCGTGTCGGGGTTGAACAAGTGGTATTCGCCCTCGCGACGCCACTGGTATTCGCCGCCGACCTCCAGTTCGCGGTGCGCCCACTCGTCGGGACGGTCCAGGAACGCCAGCGCATGCCTGCGCGCAACGTCCTCGGCGATGTCGTCGAGGTCGATGCCGCCGACCGGACACGTCAACCCGGTGAAATACTCGTCGAGCACCCGCTGGCTGATGCCGATGGCCTGGAACAGTTGCGCGCCGGTGTAGGAAGCCAGCGTCGAGATGCCCATCTTGGACATCACCTTGAGCACGCCCTTGCCCGCGGCCTTCACGTAGTTCGCCTTGGCCTTGTCGCTGCTGATGCCGGTGATCACCCCGCGGTCGACCATGTCCTCGATGGACTCGAACGCCATGTACGGGTTGATCGCGGCCGCGCCGAAGCCGACGAGGCAGGCCATGTGGTGCACCTCGCGCGCGTCGCCGGCCTCGACCACGAGGCCGACCTGGGTGCGGGTCCGGTCGCGGACCAGGTGGTGGTGCACGGCCGACACCGAGAGCAGCGACGGGATCGGCGCCATCGACTCGTCGGACTCGCGATCGGACAGCACGATGATGCGCGCACCGTCGCGGATGGCGGCCGACACCTTGGCCCTGACGTTGTCGAGGGCTTCCTTCAGGCCCTGCCCGCCGCGGTTGACCGGGTACAGGCAGCGGATCACCGCCGCGCGCATGCCGTGCTTGTGTCCGCGGATCTCGTGGTCGGGGTCGACGCAGATCAGCTTGGACAGTTCGGCGTTGCGCAGGATCGGCTGCGGCAGCACGATCTGGCGGCACGAGTCGGCGTTGGGGTTGAGCAGGTCACCCTCGGGGCCGACGGTGCCCTGCAGGCTGGTCACCACCTCTTCGCGGATGGCGTCCAGCGGCGGGTTCGTCACCTGGGCGAACAACTGGTGGAAGTAGTCGTAGAGCATCCGCGGCCGCTGCGACAGCACGGCGACCGGGGTGTCGGTGCCCATCGACCCGATCGGCTCGGCACCGGTGCGCGCCATCGGCGCGACCAACAGGTTCAGCTCTTCATAGGTGTAGCCGAAGATCTGCTGGCGCAACACGACTCGGCGGTGCGGCATCCGGACGTAGTCGCCGGGCGGCAGGTCGTCGAGTTTGAACAGGCCGGCCTCGAGCCACTCCTGATACGGGTGCTCGGCGGCAAGCTCGGCCTTGATCTCCTCGTCGTCGACGATGCGTCCCTTGGACGTGTCGACGAGGAACATGCGCCCGGGTTGCAGACGCATCTTCTTGACGACGGTGGACGGGTCGAGGTCGAGCACGCCCGCCTCGGAGGCCATCACGACCAACCCGTCGGCGGTGACCCAGATGCGCGACGGCCGAAGACCGTTGCGGTCGAGCACCGCGCCGATCACGGTGCCGTCGGTGAACGTCATCGACGCAGGGCCGTCCCAGGGCTCCATCAGCGACGCGTGGTAGGAGTAGAACGCCCGGCGGGCCGGGTCCATCGACTCGTTGCGTTCCCACGCCTCGGGGATCATCATCAGCACCGCGTGCGGCAGGCTGCGGCCGCCGAGATGCAGCAGTTCGAGCACCTCGTCGAACCGCGCGGTGTCGGAGGCGCCGGGCGTACAGACCGGGACGATCTTGTCGAAGGCCTGACGCGAGCCGAACACGTCGGTCTTGATCAGCGCCTCGCGGGCGCGCATCCAATTCTCGTTGCCGGTGACGGTGTTGATCTCGCCGTTGTGCGCGATCCGCCGGAACGGATGCGCCAGCGGCCACGACGGGAACGTGTTGGTGGAGAACCGCGAGTGCACGATGCCAAGCGCGCTGGTCAGCCGCTCGTCCTGCAGGTCGAGGTAGAAGGCCTTGAGCTGCGGCGTGGTCAGCATGCCCTTGTAGACGAAGGTCTGACCGGAAAGGCTTGGGAAATAAACGGTTTCGCGGCCGGGCCCGTCCTGCCCCGGACCCTTGGTGCCGAGTTCGTGCTCGGCCCGCTTGCGGACCACGTAGGCGCGCCGCTCCAGGTCCATGCCGGAGGCGCCTGCGATGAACACCTGCCGGAAGGTCGGCATCGCGTCGCGGGCCAGTGCGCCGAGTGACGATTCGTCGGTGGGCACCTCGCGCCAGCCGAGCACCTCGAGGCCCTCGGCCTCGGCGATCTTCTCGACGGACTCGCAGGCCGACGCGGCGTCCTTGGACGACTGCGGCAGGAAGGCGATGCCGGTGGCGTAACTACCCGCCTCGGGCAGGTCGAAGTCGACGACGGCCCGCAGGAACTCGTCGGGCACCTGAAGCAGGATGCCCGCCCCGTCACCGGTGTGCGGTTCGGCGCCCTGGGCGCCGCGGTGCTCGAGGTTGACCAGGGCCGTGATGGCCTTGTCGACGATGTCGCGGGTGCGGCGACCGTGCATGTCGGCGACCATGGCAACACCACAGGCGTCATGCTCGAACGCGGGGTTGTACAGCCCCTGCGCACGTGAGGAGCAGTCAAGCTCTTGGATTGCGGGCGCCATTCCCACCTTGCCCTTCGATAATCAATGAAAACCCTGGCAGCCGTCGACCGCGACGGCATCAGCCGGTCATGCGGGTGGCGATGTCTCCGTGCAGCACTGAACGACGACCCCTACCCCACTGACGCGCAAGTGGAAAAAACGATATGACAAACCCCGCCTGACATGCCAACTTAGTCATACCTAACTGACCTGCCCGACCCCCGCGGCGGCACTGCCGCGTCCGGTGTCAATGATACGAGCGGATGCGTTGCACGCCTTCGGTTTTCGCCGGTCCCGGTGATCACCCCCGGTTACGGCGCTTATTGTCCGGTGCGACGAATATCACTGGTCTGAATTGCTATTAGCCGTAGTTTTGCGCAATTCAACTGCAGAGACTTTCTCATCGGGAGTTTGCTACAAAGCCTAGCCAGATTCTTAGAGTCCGGCCCCGCGGCCGGCCCGCTCCCCCCTCGATGAGCGGGCAGGCTACGGGCTGGTCAGCGGACTACCGGGTACCCGCCGCGCTCGGCCAGCGACCGAAGCTGCTTGAGGGCGAAGGTGCGGCCCCTGCCCCCTTCGGGGATGTGGATTCCGGCCCACAGGCCCTGGGCGCCGGGCATCTCGCAGGCTTCCTTCGCGCACAGCCACCGACGGGGGCAGGACCGGCAGACGGCCTTGGTCTGCTCGTCCGTCGCGGTCATCCACCGGTCGGGATCCTGGGTGCATGCGCCGATCTGGCTGTCGGTCAGAACGGGCATCTCGATCATGACGGTCATGACGACTTCCTCTCGCTCGGTGGCGTTGGTCCAAACCGTAGCGTTTTTTCCGTAGCATCGCAACACTTGCTACGGTTGGGACGCTTCGGCCAGGTTGTCCGTATCGCGTCCGTTCCGCTGGCTACACTGGGCGGGTGGAAGAGGACGCCAGCGATCCGGGCATCGCCCGCGCCGGCGCCGCGGTGGCCGCCAGACGCCGCGAATTGGACATCAAGCAGCGCAATCTCGCGAAGTACAAGATCATCAACGCCGGTGCGCTGATCGCGTTCGAGAAGGGGCGCAGCTGGCCGAGGGAGCGCACGAGGGCCAAGCTGGAAGAGGTCCTGCAGTGGCCCGCCGGAACCATAGCGTCGATACGGTATGGCGGTGGGGTGCCGGGGGCGGCGCCCGAGCCGCCCGCCGACGAGGGCGCCGCTTCGTTGATCATCGGCGCGGTCGAGGTGGCGATGAAGACGTTCGAGGCCGCCATCGAGTCGCTTCCGGCCGACGAGGACCCCGAATTCCCCGGCCGTGCCACGGTCATCCTGGCCGACCTGCGCAAGCTCGAGACCGTCGTCGCCCGCGCCGCGCAGCGCAGCCGCGGAAACGCCGAGGTGGTGCTGGCCCTGCGGACAGTGCGCGGCTGCTACGACACGCTGATGTTCCGCGCCGCCTCGGCCCCCGGTGCCGCGCTGGGCCACCGGCTGTACGCCGCGCGCAGACGCGCGAACCTGACCGCCGCGGAGACCGCCAACGCGGCGGGCCTGCCCGTCGAGTTGGTGGATGCCGTCGAGGCGGGCGAGACCGCAGGCGATGCCGACTCGGCCGCACTCAACGCACTCATCGCCTCCCTCGATGCCTGATACTTGATCCGTGCCCCTGTCTGACGTGCTCCGCAACGTTGGCGACGTGATGTCGCGGGCCGACACCCTGTTCGGCTCGGCGGACCCCGACGCCGCCGCCGCGGCCGCCGAACAGCTGACCGACGCCACCGACGCCATCCGGTCCGGACAGGAACTGGCCGCGGAGATGACGGGTGACGTGGTCACCAACTACGGCGATTTCGCCACGGGCACCCGCGACGCTCTCGACCATCTGTCCGGCGTCGAATCCGACCTCGGCCACCGTCTGCAGGAGGCCGCCGAGGCGGTCAACGCGGCGAGCGCGGCCTCCCATTCGGCGCTCGACGTGGTCGCCGCGGCGTCGGATGCGCTCGAGCACTTCACCGATTCGCCGTCCGCCGAGCTGGCCGTGCTGCAGGCGGTGCGCGCACAGGTCGCCCAGGAGCTCGCGCTGATCCGCACGCATCAGGCGGTCGCCGAGCAGCTCGGCGCACAGCTGCGCACGCTCGGCTATTGAGCGGCCGAAACCTCGGGACGTAGGTCGAGCCGACGCAGCAGCTGCGCGTTGACCGCGACGACGACCGTCGACGCCGACATCAGCAGCGCACCGACGGACATCGGCATGACGAACCCGACGGGCGCGAGCACACCCGCGGCCAGTGGTATCGATATCAGGTTGTAACCCGCTGCCCACCAAAGGTTTTGGACCATCTTGCGGTACGTCGCCTTCGACAGCGTGATGACCGAGAGCACCGACCGCGGATCCGAGCTGGCGAGGATGACCCCGGCCGACGCGATCGCCACGTCGGTGCCTGCCCCGATGGCGATGCCGACGTCGGCCTGCGCGAGCGCCGGCGCGTCGTTGACCCCGTCGCCGACCATCGCGACTTTCAGGCCTTCCCGCTGCAACTCGGCGACCTTGGCGGACTTGTCCTCGGGTCGCACCCCGGCGAACACACGGTCGATGCCGAGCTCCTCGGCTACCCTGCGCGCCACCGGCTCGGCGTCGCCGGTGATCATGACCACCTCGATGCCCTGCCGGTGCAGCGCGTCGACCGCCTGCCGCGACTCGGGCCGTATCTCGTCGGCCAGCTTCAGCGCGCCCGCGACCGCCCCGTCGACGAGGACGTGCAGCACGATCGCGCCCTCGCCATGCCAGGCCGCCGCCTCGGGCAGCTCGACCGCGCCCGCTTCCTCCAGCATCCGCGGTCCACCGACGCGAACCTGATGGCCATCGACCGTCGCGGTCACTCCAACCGCGGGCGACGACGTGAAGTCGGCTGCCGCAGGGATTTTCACGCCGCGGTTCTTGGCCGCCGCGACGATGGCGCGGGCCAGCGGATGCTCGGAGTCCGCCTCGGCGGCCGCCGCCAGCGCCAGCACCTCGTCGCCGCCGCGACCGCCTGCCGCGGCGACCGCGGTCACCGCCGGCTCGCCCTTGGTCAGCGTGCCGGTCTTGTCGAACAGCACGGCGCCCACCGTGCGCATGCTCTCCAGTGCCAGCCGGTCCTTGATCAGCACGCCGCCCCGCGCCGCCCGCTCGGTGGCGATCGAGACCACGAGCGGGATCGCCAGGCCCAGCGCATGCGGGCACGCGATCACCAGCACGGTGATCGTCCGGATGACCGCCTCCTCCGGTCTGCCGAGCACACCCCACACCACGGCGGTGATGACGGCTGCCCCGAGCGCGAACCAGAACAGCCAGCCCGCGGCGGTATCGGCCAGCCGCTGCGCCCGCGACGACGAGTTCTGCGCCTCGGTCACCAACCGCTGGATGCCTGCCAGTGCGGTGTCTTCGCCGACCGCGGTGACCCGCACGCGCAGCCCGGAGTCGGTCGCAACGGTGCCCGCCACGACGTGGTCGCCGACCGTACGGCGCACCGGAACCGACTCGCCGGTGACCATCGACTCGTTGATATCCGCTGTGCCGTCGACGATCTCGCCGTCGGCGGGGATGCTGCCGCCGGGCCGCACGACCACCACGTCACCCACCCGCAGCTCGGATGGCGCGACCTTGACCACGGTGTCGCCCTCGACCCGCTCGGCCTCGTCGGGCAGCAGCGCGCTCAGCGAGTCCAGCGCAGACCTGGTCTGCGCCAGCGAGCGCATCTCGATCCAGTGGCCGAGCAGCATGATCACGATCAGCAGCGCCAACTCCCACCAGAAGTCGAGTTGGTGGTCGAGCACGCCGAGGCTGGCACCCCAGGACGAGAGGAACGCCACCGTGATGGCCAGCCCGATCAGCAGCATCATTCCCGGTGCGCGAGAACGGATCTCGCTGATCGCACCGGTGAGGAACGGACGGCCGCCCCAGAGGTACATGACGGTGCCGAGCACCGGTGACACCCATCGCACGCCGGGGAAGTCCGGAACGGTGTAGCCCAGGATCATCGCGAACATCGCCGAGCACGCGACCGTCGGAACCGCCAGCGCGAGCATGATCCAGAACAGCCTGCGGAACTGCGCGACGTGGCCGTCGTGCCCGCCATGGCCGTCGTGACCGGCATGGTCGGTGTGGTCGCTGTGGGCCGTATGTGCCATCGCCATGGCGGCGACTATACCCCCTAGGGGTATATTTGAGGAGTCCTCATCTACCGGCAATGCCGACGAGGATCTGCCAAACTGAGGCGGTGGCAGGTCCCGATCAGCCCGACGACTCGATGCGGGGCTCCGTCCACATCTGCGTGACGGCCATCGTCGCGGGGGTCTTCATCGGCTTCATCGGCGCCGCGTTCCGCTGGTGCCTGCAGGCGGCCGACCGGCTGCGCATCGACCTCGTCGACTGGGCCCACCGGCTGCCCGGGCCGGGCTGGCTCGTCCCGATTGCCGCCACCGCGCTGGGCGCCACCCTTGCCGCCCTGATCGTACGGTGGGAGCCGCTCGCCGCGGGCAGCGGCATCCAGCACGTGGAAGCGGTGTACGGCGGCGACGCGAAGCCACCGTCGATTCGTCTGCTTCCCGCGAAGTTCATCGGCGGCCTGCTGAGCATCGGATCGGGGATGGTGCTCGGCCGCGAGGGACCGATGGTGCACATGGGCGCGGCGATCGGGTCCGAGACGGCGCGGCGGACCAGGCTGCCCGCCTCCGAGATCGCGATGATGCAGACCGCACTGGGCGGTGCGGGCCTTGCGGTCGCGTTCAACGCACCGATCGGCGGCGCGCTGTTCACGCTCGAAGAGGTCACCAAGTCGTTCCGCGTCAAGACCGTCATGGCCTCGCTGTTCGCCGCCGCTTCGGCGGTGACGTGTCTGCGGCTGGTGCTGGGCAACAACGCCGACTTCGACGTCGAACCCCTGCCGGATCCCGCGCTCGCCTGGATCCCGCTGTTCGTTGTGTTCGGGCTGCTGACGGGAGTCCTCGGCGCCGCCTACAACGGGTTGACGCTGTGGTTCCTCGACCACGTCGCCGCGTTTCGCCGGATACCGAGCCTGGCCAAGGCCGCCATCATCGGCGGCCTCATCGGGCTGGTCATGTTCGTGTATCCGCTCGGCGTCGGCGGCGGCGACGACCTGACACAACAGATCCTCGGTGGCGGCCACCTCGCCGCGACGGCAGTCGTGGGCATCCTCGCTGTCCGGTTCGTCGCGGGCCCGCTGTCGTACTCGGCCGCGGTGCCCGGCGGCCTGTTCGCACCGCTGTTGGCCGTCGGTGCGCTGTGGGGCCTGTTCTTCGTCAACGTCTTCGACGCGGTGTGGCCGGAAGATGTCAGGCAGTTGGCGATTCCGATGGCGCTCGTCGGGATGGCCGCGTTCTTCGGCGCCACCGTGCGCGCACCGGTGACGGGAATGGTCGTCGTCACCGAGATGACCGCCACCACCGCGACGCTCGTGCCGATGATGGCCGCCACCGTCGCGGCGGTGCTCGCCGCGAATCTGATCGGCTCGAAACCCATCTACGACAGCCTCCGAGAGCGGATGCCCGACGAGAAATCCATCGAGCAGCGCGGGCAGTGATGGATCATGTTTCGCGACTGTAAATTTCGGTCAAGCCACGATCCGGCAACACCGGGCCCGCCCGCTGACAGTGCGTGTCAGCCTCACATGCATGACACCGCCTACCATGCTGCATCGGCTGACTGCAGAATTCATCGGGACCTTCTGGTTGGTCCTCGGAGGCTGCGGCAGCGCCGTGTTCGCCGCGAAGTTCTCGTCGGCTGACGGTGTGTCTCTCGGTATCGGATTCCTCGGTGTCGCACTGGCATTCGGCCTGACCGTGCTGACCGGCGTCTACGCCTTCGGCACCATATCCGGCGGCCACTTCAACCCGGCCGTGACGCTGGGCGCAGCGCTCGCACGCCGCGTCGAGTGGAAAGCGCTGCCGGGTTACTGGATCGTCCAGGTCATCGGCGGCCTGGTCGCCGGCCTGGTGATCCTGGTGGTGGCCAGCGGAAAGGACGGCTTCGAGGCGACCGGAAACATGGCCGCCAACGGATATGGCGAGCATTCGCCGGGCGGCTACTCTCTACTGGCGGTCGCGTTCACCGAAATCATCCTCACCGCGGTGTTCCTGCTCGTCATCCTCGGCTCGACCGATGACAGGTGGAAGGCATCAAAGGGCTTCGCGGGCCTGTCGATCGGGTTGACGCTGACCTTGATTCACCTGATCTCGATCCCGATCTCGAACACGTCGGTCAACCCCGCCCGCTCGACCGGCGTCGCCTTCTTCAACGGTGACGGTGCACCCGCGCAGCTGTGGCTCTTCTGGCTCGCACCGCTGATCGGCGCGGCGATAGCCGGCCTCGCCTACCCGTATCTGTTCGGCGGGGCGGAGGAACTCGCCGACCAGCCGGTGCGAGACGACGCCCTGAAGGACACGCCCGCTACTTGACCGGCGCCTTCTTCTTCGCCCGGCTAGCGGCGGCCTTCTCGGTCTTGGCGCCCTGGTTGGCCAACTGGCCGCCCGCGTTCTCGAGGTGCGCGCGTACGAACCATTGGAACTTCTCCAACTCGGCGGCATGCGAGATCAGCATGTCCTGGGTGACCGGGTCGAGTTCCTCGGTCTGGTGAATGGCCTTGCGGGTGTCCTCGATGACGCCCGTGTAGACGAGGTCGAGGGCCGCCAGGTGTGCCTGCACGGTGTCCCGCTCCACCGAATAGTCGTCCCAGGTGCGGTCCTTGATGATCGCGCCCGGCGTGCCGAGCGGCGACTTGCCGAGCGTCGCGATGCGCTCGGCGACCTCGTCGGCGTAGCCGCGGACGAGTTCGACCTGCGGATCGATCATCTCGTGCACGCCGATGAAGTTCGGGCCGACCACGTTCCAGTGGACGTGCTTGAGCGTGAGGTGGAGGTCGTTGTAGCGGCTGAGCGCCTTCTGCAGCAGCTCAGCGACCTCGCCGCTGTCCTTCTCGGACAACCCGGGAACGGTGAATTGAGTCATCGATAGCTCCTTCGCACATGGTGGGTCGGCGACACGTTTACCCGGGCCGGCGCCGCAATAATCAACGCGACGCCACACGTCACATATCGGCCAGATTCGGAATGGCCTGGCGCGCCCCGAACCGGGGGTTGCGCGCCAGCCCACTGACCTCCAGCAGCCGGACCGCCCGGTGCCTGTGTGGCCGGAGCGGTTCGAGCAGGTCGACCATCGCGTCGTCATCGATCGGATGGCCGAGCAGGCTCCACCCGACGACCTTGGCCAGGTGGTAGTCGCCGACCGAGAGGGCATCGGCATCACCGAACGCGCGTTGCGCCGTCTCCGCGGCCGTCCAGATGCCGACGCCGGGAAGCGAGGTCAGCGCCTGCCTGGCCAGCTCGGCGGGTCGGTTGACGAGTCGTTCCAGCGAGTCGGCGCGCTGTGCGCACCCGACAACCGTGCGCGCCCGGCCCGGATCGACGTTGGCGAGATGGAACTCCCACGACGGGATGCGGCGCCACACCTCGGCACTCGGCGGGACACGCATCCGCGACGGTGCGGGCCCCGGTGCGGGCGATCCGAATTTCGTGACCAGCCGACGCCAGGCGCGGAAGGCGTCCTTGCCGGCGACCCGTTGCTCGATCACGGCGGGAATCAACGCTTCCAAGACCTGGCCGGTACGGCCCAGACGCAGATGCGGGACCCGGCGATGCGCCGCGGCGATGGTCGGCTCGACCGGCGCGAACCCGCTCGCGTCGTCGGCGGCGCCCATCATGGCCGGAAGGCCGTCGGCGAATTCCCGTGCGCCGCTTCCCCACATCTCGCATCCGATCGAGCGGGGACCCGACCGGCTGATGCGCGCGGTCACCGGACCGGTGCGCATCAGGCTGGTCCGCCAGATGGCGCCGTCGGTGTCGGTCACGTAGCAGGGGTCGCCGCCGCCGCGTCGCAGCGGCGACAGCGTGAACGCGGGACTCACCGGTCCCGCAAACTCCACGCTGCACTCAAGGGCTGTCTCAGACATTGATGACGTAATAGTGACATCCCTTCGGGTTGGGTCTTCTTGGCTGGGGGTATTGGGAATACGCAAATAGGCTGGCGGCTCTTCGCCGGTGGGGTCGAAAGAGGGGTTGAGGTTGGGCGTCAACGGACGACTGTTCGCACCTGCACTGCACCCCGCGCCGACAGTCCCCTGTTCCGACGAGAATCAGTTCGATTTCTGGCGCAGCAACGTCCGCAAGGCCGTGCTCGACGCCGTCGATGAGTTCATCACGGATCGATGCGCGGTCGACCTGCGCGGCGCGGGCGTCGACATCGCCGCCGACGTCCTCGTCGCGTTCGTCGGCGGCGGCAAGTGCCTGCGATCGACGTTCATGTTCCTCGGCTGGCGGTGCGGGGCCGAGCCAACGCACGCCGCGCTGCGCGCCGCGGCGAGCCTCGAACTGCTGCACGCCTTCGCGTTGCTGCAGGACGATGTCATGGACGGTTCGCCGTTGCGTCGGGGGCGGGCGTCGGCCCATGTGCAGTTCGCCGACTGGCACCGTGACCGCGGGCTGTCCGGGTCGGCCAGCCGGTTCGGTGAGTCCGCTGCCGTCCTGCTCGGCGATCTGTGCCTTGTCTGGGCCGAGCAGATGCTGCGCGACAGCGGCCTCGACGATTCCGCGCTGAACAGGGCATGGCCGCGCTACGACGCCATGCGCGCCGAATTGGCGGTCGGCCAATTTGCCGACCTGGTGAATGACGTCGGCGTCCTGCCTACGCTGGACGAGGTGCTGGAAGTGGCACGACGCAAGTCGGGGAATTACACGGTGCGCCGCCCGCTCGAGATCGGCGCGGCGATGGCCGACTGCGGCGATCTTCTGCTCACCCAACTCGGTGCCTACGGCGACGCGGTCGGCGAAGCCTTCCAGCTGCGCGACGACCTCCTCGGCATCTTCGGCGCGCCCGAAGTCACCGGCAAGCCCGTCGGCGCAGACCTCGCCGAGCACAAGGCCACCAGCGTCGTCGTCGCCGCGCATCACATGGCGAGCCCGTCGCTGCGAAACGAGCTGACCGAATTGATGAGCACCGACGACCTCGACGCCGCGGACATCGACCGATGGCGCTCCCTGATCGTCCGGACCGGAGCCGTCCAGCGCATCGAGGACATGATCGACGACCGCGTGCGGCGGGCTTCGGAGTGGATCGAGATGAGCCGACTCGATGCGACGGTGCGGTCGGCGCTGCTGAAGATGGCGTCGGCATGCACCAGGCGGGCGGCGTGATGCGCACCCTCACCGGCAGGACCGACCACGTCGTGGTCGTCGGCGCGGGCCTGTCCGGCCTGGCCGCCGCGCTGCACCTCGCCGGCCGCGGCCGCGCCGTCACAGTGGTCGAACGCGAAGATGTCGCGGGCGGACGCGTCGGCAGGCTCGACACCGCGGGCTACCGCCTCGACACGGGACCGACCGTGTTGACCATGCCGGATCTGATCGACGAAACCTTCGCTGCCGTAGGCGAATCCACCGTCGACCGGCTCGAGCTCGACGCCGTCGACCCCGCCTATCGCGCGATGTTCTCCGACGGCAGCTCACTCGATGTGCACAGTGACCGCGACGCGATGGCCGCCGAGGTCGAACGGCTGGCCGGACCCGACGAGGCACAGGGTTATCTGAGGCTGCGGGACTGGCTGGCCCGGTTGTACGAGGTCGAGTTCGACGGCTTCATCGCGTCCAACTTCGACTCGCCGCTGTCGCTGTTGACACCGCAGCTGGCGCGGCTCACCGCGCTGGGCGGCTTCCGGCGGTGGGACCGGGTGGTCAGGCGGTTCATCACCGATCCGCGACTGCACCGCATCTTCACGTTCCAGGCCCTGTACGCGGGTGTGCCACCGCAACGTGCGCTCGCCGTCTACGCGGTCATCGCCTACATGGACACCGTCGCGGGCGTGTACTTCCCGCGCGGCGGTATGCGGGCGCTGCCCGACGGGCTGGCGGCCGCCGCCGCGGACGCCGGGGTCGAATTCCGTTACGGCGCAACGGTGACCGCGCTCGACCGGAGCGGTGATCGGGTCACCGCCGTGCGCACCGACACCGGTGAGCGCATCGACGCCGACGCCGTCGTGCTGACCACCGAGCTGCCCGACACCTACCGATTGCTCGGCCGCACCCCGCGCAGGCTGGTGCCTCTGCGGCCCTCGCCGTCGGCGGTCGTCGCGCACATCGGCTGCCGGTCGCCCGACGAGGACATGCCGCACCACCACATCCTCTTCGGCGACACCTGGGAGCAGACCTTCCGCGAGATCATCGACGACGGTGTCGTGATGAGCGATCCGTCGCTGCTGGTGACGCGGCCCACCGCAGGTGATCCGAGCCTGGCGCCGGCAGGCCGCGATCTGCTCTACGTGCTCGCCCCGGCGCCGAACCTGGCGCGCGGCACCGTCGACTGGGATGCGGTCGGCCCGTCGTATGCCGACGGGATGATGGCCGCCGTGGCGGACCGGTTGCCCGCGCTCGGTGCCGACGCCGAACTGCTGCACGTCGTCAATCCGGCGGACTGGGCCAGGCAGGGCATGGCCGCGGGAACGCCGTTCGCGCTGGCGCACACGTTCGGGCAGACGGGTCCGTTCCGGCCTGCCAACACCATCCGCGGCATCGAAAACGTGGTGCTGGCGGGATCGTCGACGGTGCCGGGGGTCGGGGTGCCGACGGCACTGCTGTCGGGACGGCTGGCGGCCGACCGCGTCACCGGCGTCGGCACGCGCCGAATCGCCACACACATCGGGGGTGGGCACACATGATTCGCTACGAACTCGACGCCGCGGGCGTCCACGATCCGCAGCTGCGGGAGGCCTACGAACACTGCAGGATGCTCAACGCCGAACACGGTAAGACGTTCTTCCTCGCGACACGCCTGTTGGCGCCGGAGCAGCGCCCCGCGGTGCACGCGTTGTACGGGTTCGCCCGACGCGCCGACGACATCCTCGACGACCTCGATTCGACGGCGACGATCACCGAACGTGCCGACCGGCTTCAGCAATTGTCCACCCAGTTGTTCAACCGCCTTGTGCAGAACCAGGATTGCGGCGACGACCCGACGCTGCGGGCGGTCGTGCACACGGCCCGTCGCTACGGCATCCCGTGGGAGTTGTTCGACGACTTCCTGGCGTCGATGCGAATGGACCTGACCGTGACGGACTATCCGGACCGCAATGCCCTCGAACGCTACATGCACGGCTCGGCCGAGGTGATCGGCCTGCAGATGCTTCCGGTGCTCGGCACCGTCGGCCCGCGCGAGGAGGCCGCGCCGTACGCGGCCGCGCTGGGAAAGGCGTTCCAGCTGACCAACTTCCTGCGCGACGTCGACGAGGACCTGGAGCGCGGGCGGGTGTATCTGCCCGCCGACGAACTGGCCGCCTACCGCGTCGACCGCGACACGCTCGAGTGGTGTCACGCCAACCACCGCACCGATGCGCGGGTGCGCCGCGCGCTGACCGAACAGCATGCCGCGACCCGGCGGGTGTACGAGACCGCGCGCAAGGGAATCGAAATGCTCGATGCGCGGTCGCGTCCGTGTGTCGCCGCGGCGTACACGTTGTACTCGGAGATCCTTGACCGCATCGAGAGCATCGACTTCGCGATCTTCAACCAGCGCGCTACGGTCGGCACCCGCCGACGTCTGCAGGTCGCGGGCCTCGGGTTGCTCCGGGCCTGGCGTGCGCGGGTGACAAGCGGTAGGTAAACGAGCTATGGACCGTTGGCAGTACCTGATCGTCCTCGGCGCCTGCCTTCTGGTCACGGCGCCGCTGGAGGTGTTCGGCGACGGGGTCTACCGCCAGCTGCGGCGGGCGGCGCTGGCGATACTCCCGGTGGCCGCGGTGTTCGTGGTGTGGGATCTGGTGGCGATCGCCGCAGACGTGTGGACGTACAACCCGCGATACGTGACCGGCATCGACCTACCCGGGAACATGCCGATCGAGGAACTGCTCTTCTTCATCGTCATACCGCTGTGCGGGCTGTTCACCTACAACGCCGTCGACACGATCCTGACGTATGTGAAAAAGCGGTCCCGTGCCCGGTCGGAGCGCACGACATGACGGGGCTCGGCTACACCCTGCCCGCCGTGCTGGCCGTGATCGCGGTGTGCGCGTGGGAGTTCGGCGTGTTGCGCACCGGCCTGTTCCGCAGGGCGTCGTACTGGGTGTCGATGGTCATCGTGTTCGCGTTCATGATCCCGGTCGACGGCTGGTTGACGAAACTGTCCGCGCCGGTCGTCATCTACGACGAGACTCATACCAGTGGTGTCAGGTTCCCCTTCGACATCCCCGTCGAGGACTTCCTGTTCGGCTTCGCGCTGGTGACCGCCGTGCTGCTGCTGTGGGAGCGCCAGCGGTTGCGTGGTGTCAAGACGGAGGATGCGGCATGAGTGACAAGTACGCGGTTCCGGCAGCGTTCGACGAGGGCGCGTCGGCCTACGATGGGCTGGTCGACGCCAACCCCGGCTATCACCGGCACCTGCGGATGTCGGCCCAGCGGATGCGACTTGTCAACGGCGGCAAGGGCCTTCGGCTGCTCGATGCGGGCTGCGGTACCGGCGCGTCGACCGCTGCACTCCTTTCGGTCGCCCCGCAGGCCGAAATCGTGGCCGTCGACGCGTCGTCGGGGATGCTGGCCGAGGCGGCGGCCAAACGCTGGCCGGACTCCGTTCGGTTCGTGCACAGCCGCATCGAGGACATCGCGGACGCGGGTGTCGAAGGGCCGTTCGACGGCATCTTCGCCGCGTACCTGCTGCGCAACCTGCCCGACCCCGATGCGCAGTTGCAGGAGTTCCGCACGCTTCTGCGGCCGGGGGCGACGCTCGCGGTGCACGAGTACTCGGTGCGCGACTCCCGACTTTCGACGGCGATGTGGAACGCGGTGTGCGCGACGATCATCATCCCGATGGGCAAGCTGCGCAGCGGCGACGCCGGCCTGTACCGGTACCTGCGACGCAGCGTCAACGAGTTCGACGGCGCAGACGCATTGCGGAACCGGTTGCGCGCCAACGGTTTCGTCAATGCCCGCAGTGAGACGGTGCCCGGCTGGCAGCGCAACATCGTGCACACCTTCCTCGGGGAAGCGCCGCAGTGACGGACCCTCGCCGCGCCAGCCATCCCGCGCCCCCCGGCCTGCCCAACGCGTCCGCACTGGCCACGGTTCCGCGCGTCGTCGTGGTCGGCGGCGGCATCGCCGGCCTGGCGGCGGCGACCGGTCTGGCGGAACGCGGGGTGGCTGTGGACGTCATCGAGCGCGCGAGCTATCTCGGCGGTCGCGTCGGCGGCTGGACCGAAAGCGCCGACGACGGCGCCGAGCTTGCGATGAACCGCGGTTTCCACGCGTTCTTCCGGCAGTACTACAACCTGCGGGACATGTTGCGCCGCATCGATTCCGGGTTGGACATGCTCACCGCCGTCGAGGACTATCCGCTGGTCGACGGGCAGGGCAGACGCGATACGTTCCGCGGCCTGCCGCAGACACCGCCGCTCAACGCGCTGGTGTTCGCCCTTCGCAGCCCGACGTTTCGGCTGCGCGACCTGGCGCGGCTAAACGCACGCGCGGCGGCGCCGCTGGCGGCGGTATCGGTGCCCGGCATCTACGAGCGGCTCGACCACCTCGACGCCGACAGCTTCCTACGCAACATCAACTTCCCTTCTGCGGCACGCCATCTCGCATTTGAAGTGTTCTCGCGCAGTTTCTTCGCCGAACCCGGCGGCCTGTCGGCGGCCGAGCTGGCCACCATGTTCCACATCTACTTCCTCGGCTCCAGTGAAGGTCTGATCTTCGACGTCGCGAACGCCAACTTCGATGTCGCGCTGTGGAATCCGCTGCAGCGGTACCTGGAGTCACGTGGCGTAAGCTTCCACACCGGGGTGTCGGTGACCGGTGTGGCGACCGGTCCGCGGCTTCGGGTGCACTGCGACTCCGGCGCCGATCTGGACTGCGACGGCGTTGTGCTGGCCACCGATGTGGCCGGTCTGCAGCGTATCGTCGACGGCTCGCCGGGGCTCGACGACGACGGCTGGCGGGCGCGCGTGGCCGCGATGGGCATTGCGCCGCCGTTCGTCGTGCAGCGGCTGTGGCTGGACCGGCCCGTTTTGTCCGATCGCGCACCCTTTCTCGGCACGGGCGGGCGACCGCCGCTGGACAACGTCAGCGTGCTCGAGCGGTATGAGCGCGAAGCGGCGGAGTGGTCGGCCCGCACCGGCGGCTCCGTTGTCGAACTGCACTCCTACGCGGTCACCGAGCAGCGCGACGATCTCGGCGAGCGCATGCTCGCCCGGCTGTACGAGCTGTATCCGGAAGTGCGGGGCGCCAACGTCGTACACGAGCGTGTGCTGTGCCGCAGCGACTGTCCGCGCTTTGCGCCGGGCGATCACGCCGGGCGGCCGACCGTCGCAACACCGCATCCGGCGGTCATGTTGGCAGGCGACGGCATCCGCATCGACCTGCCGGTGGCGCTGATGGAGCGGGCGGCGACGACGGGCTGGTCGGCGGCCAACGGGCTGCTCAGCCATTACGGCATAGCGGGTCATCAGCTGCACACCGTTCCGGTTCAGGGTCGGTCGGGCGCGCTGCGTCGGCTCGCGCAGCGGGAAAGGCAGCTGGTGCGATGAGCGTGCTCAGTGGGTTGGCGTCGAAATGGGCGAAAGTCTCGCCGTTCACGGTGCTTCCGCGCGAACAGTGGGCGAGTCAGCGGCCCACCTACAAGGACGCCGAGCCCGCGATCATCGACGCCGCGCTGGCGCGGTCGCAGCGCAGGCCGAGCGGCAACTGGTACGCGTTCGCGGCGAGCGACTCGATTCGGAAGCGGCCGTTCGGCACATCCGTCGGCGGTGTCGAGATCGTGGCGTGGCGCGACGTCGACGGCACGCTGCACGCCGGGCCCGCGACGTGCCCGCACCTCGGCGCGGATCTGTCCACCGGCACGGTGGACTGCGGTGCGTTGATCTGCCCGTGGCACGGACTGCGGCTGGAAGGCGGCCGCGAATTCGGCTGGAAGCCGTATCCGGCTTACGACGACGGCGTGCTGGCGTGGGTCCGGCTCGACCGCATCGGCGGCGAGGAGCCGACGGAAATGCCCGTGGTCCGCGCGCGGCCCGAGGGTGTCACGATGTCCGCCGTCACCCGGTTGGTCGGCACGTGCGAGCCGAGCGACATCATCGCCAACCGGCTCGATCCGTGGCACGGCGCCTGGTACCACCCGTATTCGTTCGCCCATCTCGACGTGCTGTCCGCGCCGCCGCCGGATGCCGAGCTACCCGAGGAGCAGGACCGCTTCCTGGTGCCGGTGACGTTCCACATCGGCCGCTTCGGCGTGCCGGTGGTCGCCGAGTTCACCGCGCCGGAGAAGCGCACCATCGTCATGCGCATCGTCGACGGTGAAGGGGCGGGCAGCGTCGTCGAAACGCATGCCACCCCCGTCGGCCCCGGCCCCGACGGCTTGCCGCGCAGCGCGGTGATCGAGGCGGTCATCGCGCACTCCGACCGGCCGGGGTTCGTGCACGCGCTGCACGGTCGGCCGCTGATCGCGCCGTTCATGCGGTACGCGGCGACCAAGCTGTGGCGCGACGACCTGGCCTACGCCGAGCGGCGCTACCGGGTGCGCACCAGCGGTTGACGGAGCTCCGGCTTTTGTCGGTGTTCGAATGTATGTTCGAAGTATGTCGGTAGAGGCGGTGCGTGAGGCGATGACCCATCTGCGCGCGGCCTACGACGCCTTCGCCGCCACCGACCTGACCGCGTTGACCCGCACCGAGCTGGTCTCGGTGATGGACGACCTCGAGACGCTGACGTGCCGGATGCCGACCCAGTCCCATCGGCTGCTGATGCGGCTGCAGGCCGAAACCACCCCCAAGCAGATGGGCGCCAAATCCTGGAACGAGGTGCTGCGCATCCGCTGGCGGCTCTCGTCGGCCGAGGCGTCGCGGCGGCTGCACGAGGCCGCCGACCTCGGCCCCCGCACGAGCCTGCTCGGGGAGGCGTTGGCGCCGGTGCTGCCCGCGGTGGCGGCCGCCCAGGCCGCCGGGCTGATCACCGGCGAACACGTCAAAACCCTGCGCGAGGCGATGCGACGCCTGCCCGCCTGGGTCGATGCCACCACCGCCGCGCAGCTGGAGGTCGATCTGGTGCGCGTCGCGGTCGGGGTGGGCCCCAAGGAGCTACGCGAGACCGCCGAGCTGCGGCTGTTCCTATTGGATCAGGACGGCCCGGCCCCCGATGACGCCGAACGCGCCCGCAAACGCCGCGTCGCGGTCGGCCGCCAAGGCCGCGACGCGATGACCCCACTGGTCGCCGACCTCACCCCCGAAGCCTGGGCGGTGTGGGAAGTCATCTTCGCCAAATACGCCGCGCCGGGCATGTGCAACCCCGCCGATGACGAACCCTGCACCTCGGGCACCCCCACCCAGGCCCAGATCGACAACGACACCCGCACCCTGGAACAGCGCCAACACGACGCCCTGCTGGTGATCGGGCGCATCGCCTTGATGAGCGGCGACCTCGGCCACCTCAACGGCCTACCCGTCGGCGTGATCATCCGCACCACCCTGCAAGACCTGGAAAGCCGCGCCGGCATCGGCGTCACCGGCGGCGGCAGCAAAATCCCCATCGCCGACGTCATCAAGATGGCCGCCCACGCCAACCACCACCTCGCCATCTTCGACCGGGCCACCGGCCAAGCGCTGGCCCTCTACCGCGCCAAACGCATCGCCTCCCCGGCCCAGCGGCTCATGCTCATCGCCCGCGACGGCGGCTGCACCAAACCCTGCTGCACCATCGGGGCCTACGGCTGCCAAGTCCATCACGCCCGCACCCCCTGGCGCGACGGCGGCCACACCAACGTCGACGACCTGACCCTGGCCTGCGGCACCGACAACCGCGACGCCGACACCGGCGGCTGGACCACCACCATCAACAGCCGCGGCGAATGCGAATGGCACCCACCGCCGGATCTGGACCACGGACAATCCCGAATCAACTACTACCACCGCCCCGAAGCACTCCTCCGACCCGACAACGACGACGACGACGAGACCACCGACGAGACCCAAGGCGGACCCGACCCACCCGACAACCAAGCCGCATGACACCCGCGCGGCGGGTCTCGGTCCTACCTAGGCGGTGACGGCGATATCGGCCTTGTCCGGATAGAACGCGACGTGGCCGGCGATGGCAGCGACCGCAGGGTACGGCTCTGCGTAGGTCCAGATGGCGTCCTCGACGGTGTCACCTGCCGTCGTCGTCACATGGAAGTAGCCGGCGTCGCCCTTGTACGGGCAGTACGTGGCGGTGTCGCTGGAACTCAGCGCGCTCTGCACGACGTCGCCGAGCGGGATGTACTGGAGCGCCGGATACGTCGACTCCTGCAGCGTCAGTGCATTGTCGGTCTCGGCGATCACCTCGCCGTTGACCCGCACGGTGACGTGCTTGCCGGTTGGTTCCACGGTGATCGGGTGTTCGGCGCTGGGCTCGCGGACGGGTTTGTCGCTCATAGTTGAGCCAACGCGGGGATCACGACACCTGTTCCGTTCGCGCCGATACGATTCGTCAATGACTGTTCTCGGACCGGCCACCGCCAAGGCGGACGTCAACATCAACGCCGACTGCGGCACGGTGTACTCACTCATCACCGATCTGCCCACGCTGGCGTCGCTCGCCGAGGAGAACGAGGCGATGAAGTGGCGCAAGGGCGGGCAGGCCACGCCCGGCGCGGTGTTCAAGGGCACCAACCGCAACGGCGTTCGCCGCTGGTCGACCACCTGCACCGTCACCGACGCCGAACCGGCCCGCACGTTCGCATTCGACGTCACCTATTTCGGCCTTCCGGTAGCGCACTGGCGCTACGACATCGTCCCGACCGATGGCGGCTGCCGCGTCACCGAGGGCACCTGGGACCGCAGGCCCAAGTGGTTCGTCAAACCCGGCGGGCTGGCCACCGGCGTCATGGACCGTGACTCGGCGAATGCCGAACACATCAAGGTGACGCTGCAGCGGCTGAAGGCGAAGGCCGAAGAGGGTTAGGGCCGGCCGGCGATCTTGTCGGCGATGACGGCGATCGGCGAGGTCGTCGCCCGGCCGCGGGCCTCGTGCCAGTCGGCCACCTTGTAGGCCAGATACATGCTGCGCACCCCGAGCCAGCGCAGCGGCTCGGGCTCCCAGTTCGGCGATTCGTGGCCGACCCATGGCAGCTCGGTGAGCGGGCTGCGACGGTCGACGACCAGATCGGCGAGGGTGCGGCCCGCGAGGTTCGTCGCGGTCACGCCGTGCCCGACGTAGCCACCCGCCCACCCGAGCCCGGTGGCCTTGTCGAGTGCGACGCCCGCCGACCAGTCCCGCGGCACCGCCAGCACACCGCACCAGCCGTGCGCGATCGGCACGTCGCGAATCTGCGGAAGCACGGTGCGCAGCGTCTCGCTCAGATGCGTGATCGTCCGCTCGGGCACCTGCCCGTCGACGTCGGTGCGCGACGCGTAGCGGTACGGCACGCTGCGGCCCCCGATCGCGATGCGGTTGTCGACGGTGCGCTGCGCGTAGAAGAAGCCGTGCGCGGTGTCGCCGACGGTTTCGCGGCCGTCCCAGCCGATCGTGTCCCACACATCGTCGGGGATCGGTTCGGTCGCGATCATCGAACTGTTCATCGGCAGCCACCGCCTGCGCAGGCCTGCCATCCTCGCGGTGAAGCCCTCGGTGGCCCGCAGCACGATCGGCGCGGTGACGGTGCCGTGCGGCGTCGTCGCCTTGCCCCGGTCGATCGCGGTGACCGGGGTCTGCTCGTAGATGTCGACGCCCATGCGCTCGACGACATCGGCCAGCCCGCGCGCCAGCTGGGCCGGCTGGATCCGCGCGCAGTGCGGGTTGTGATACGCCGCGACTAAGCCGTCGAACCGAATTCGTTGCTCCGCTTCGGCTTTCGTCAGCACGGCGATGCCGTCGACCTTCCAGCTGCGTTCCTCTTCGGCTTCGGCCGCCAGCCGTGATGCCTGCGCGCGGTTGCGGGCGATCTGCAGCGTGCCGCCCTTGACGATGCCCGCGTCGATGCCTTCGCGGGCCGCGACCTCGATCACCTCGTCGACGGACTCGTTCAGCGCGCGCTGCCAGGCCACCACCTCGTCGCGGCCGTACTGCTGGGCCATCCTGTTGCGGTCACCGGGCACCAGCCCGGACAGCCAGCCGCCGTTGCGGCCCGACGCCCCGAAGCCGGCGAAGCGCGCCTCGAGCACGGCGATACGAAGCGACGGGTCGGCGCGCTTGAGGTAGTAGGCCGTCCACAACCCCGTGTAGCCGGCGCCGACGATGCAGACGTCGGCGTCGTGGTCACCCGGGAGCGCTGGACGGTAGAGCGGCAGTTCTTCGTACCAGTGAGAAATTCGGCCGTTGATCGGGGCGGTGGGCACCGAGTGATTCTGGCAGGCCCGTCAACTTGTCAGTGGCCGGGCGCATGGTGTGGACAAGTACGACGAAAGGACAATGCCATGTGCTGGCAATGTGACCACCCCGAAGCCAGTTTCGCCGATTACCTCAGGGAGTTGCGCAAGACCATCACCAAACACAAATGGGCCGTGCAGTACGTCGAGGACGAGCGAAGACCGTTCGCCTACACCATCGGCTTGCACAGGCGCGGCTTCGCCGAATATCTGGTGACCGGCGTCTCGCCCGAGCGCGCGTGGCAGCTTCTGAACTCGGTTGCCAACTACACCATCCGTGAGGTCCAGCCGGAGCCCGGCGACACGATGAACATCGCAGGCGAAGTGGATCTGGAGTTCGTCGAAGTCGCTCAACCGGACGCGCATTTGTGTCATGCAGTAAATCTCTACGGGCGGGCTGTGCGGGCACTGCAGCTCGTGTGGCGCGACGAGCACGGGCACACCCCGTGGTGTCCCGACTTCGACGGCGGCCGCGGTACGCAGCCGGTGCTCGGCGTGCGGGCTCCACGAGCGGCGTAGCGGCCCGGGCGAAGCCTCGAAATGTCAGTGCCCGAGAGCAAGCTGTCAGCCATGTGTTGGAAGTGCGACCACCCGGATGCCACCGTCGACGACTATCTCGACGAACTGCGTAGGACCATGTCGGAGCACGGCTGGGCGGTGGAATACGTCGAACGAACGCGCGCTCCCTTCGCCTATACCGTCGGCCTGCACGACTGCGGATTGCCCGAGCTGTTGATCACCGGCGTCTCCGCGCAGCGGGCGGCCCGCCTGCTCAACACGGTCGCCGCGGACATGATGGGCGGCAGGACGCTGACGCCGGGTCAGAAGTTCGCGGTGCACTCGGGCCCGCTGGTCGAGATCGTCGAGGTCGACAACCCGGATGCCCATCTCAAATGGGCGGTGGCGTTCGGCGGGCCGGACGTGAAGGCGATGCAGCTGGTGTGGGCCGACGGCCGCGGACGATGGCCGTGGGCCGCCTCGTTCAGCGACGGGAGGGGCAGGCAGCCGGTTCTCGGCGCGCGCAGTCGTCAGAACGCGTAGCGGTGGTAGGCCGCCATGTAGCGCAGCTTCTTGAATGCTGACATCACCCGGGCCATCACCCGGTACCGCGGCGCCACCCTCGCGAAGGCGGGCGAGTCGAACGGCGACACGTAGGCCAGCAACCGCAGACCGGGCACCGCTTCGAGGATCTCGTCGGGGCCGTCGATGCCCCAGTGCAGCTTCGCTCCTGCACGGGTGACGACCCTGTTGGTCCACTGCGCCTTGATCCCGAGCCTGCTGAACGCGTCGAATTGCAACTCACCCGAGGGAGCGTGGTCGACGATCCGGCGCAGCAGCGCAACCCCTTCGGCTTCGGTGAGGTACATGGTCAGCCCCTCGGCGATCATCAGCGTCGGGCGGTCGGCGGGCACGTCGGCAAGCCATGCCGGGTCGGTGACCGACGCGGCGATGATGTGGCAGTGCTCGCGCGGCGGAAACAACTGCCTGCGCAGATCGGCCACATCGGGGTAGTCGACGTCGTACCACTCGACGCCGGGGCCGGGGTCGATCCGGTAATACCGGCTGTCGAGCCCGCACCCGAGATGCGGGACGATCGCTTCCGGGTGCACGGCGAGGAACTGCCGTGCCCACATGTCGAAATGCGCGGACCTCGTGGTGACGGCCGGCGATGTGCGTGCGGTGACAGCGGTCTTCGACCAGTCGTAGTCGATGCGGTCGACGATGTCGCGGGCCCATTTGTCGCCGAGGATCGGTTCGTCGAAATCGGCGTCGAGCGCCTTGGCGTAGAACGTCGCCAACATCGTCTGAGGTGCACCGGACAGGTCGACGTGCAGTTTCTCCGTCACGGTCTTGACGCTAGTCGCACCGACGCCGCGCGCCGAAAGCCTGAACGGCGCATCGCGCGTCGTTCAGCCGGCCTGCTTGCTCTTGCGCTTGGCCTCGCGCAGCCCGACCCAGAAGCGGGCGGTCTCGCGGATCGACTCTTCCACCGGCCTTGGCTCCCAACCCAATTCGCGGCGCGCCTTCGAACAGTCGACCGGCGCCTCGGCACGCATCAACCGCAGCGATGCCAGCGAGAGCTGTTCGTCGGTGCCCCGCAGCCGGGCCTTCGCCGATCCCAACGCCGCCAAGGCGTACGACACCGCAAGCGGAATCGCCTTGGCGGGCGGCGGAACACCTGCGGCCTTCGCCGCGATACGGGCCACCTCGGCGTTGGTGATCATCTTCTCCGAGATCAGATACCTCTCACCGACACGGCCGTGTTCGGCCGCCAGGATCAGCGCGCGCGCGGCGTCGTCGACACCGACAGCCTCCAACTCGATCCCGTTCATCACGAACGGCAGCTTGCCGAACGCCGCGCCCGCGATGATCGCGCCGTGCGGGGTCCGGCCCCAGTTGCCGCCACCGTATGTGGTGGACACGCACATCGCGATCGCGGGCAGACCATGCTCGCGGGCGTAGGTCAACACCAGGTCCTCGGCCTGCACCCGCGACCGCACATACGGCGTCTGCCCCCGGAGCCGCTTGGTCGGCGACATTTCGCCTCGGTCCACGATGACGTCGTCCTCGGTGGCGACACGACCCCGCTTACGGCCGACCGTCACGTAGCTGCTGGTGAAGATGAAGCGCCGCAGCCCCGCATCTTTGGCCACCTCCAACACATTTCTGGTGCCCTCGACATTGGTGTGGAACAACGGCGCCGGGTCCTTCAGCCAGCCCCGGGTGTCGACGACGCAGTAGTAGACGACGTCGCAGCCGGCCATCGCCTCGCGCAGCACGTCGTTGTTCCAGATGTCGCCGACGAAGCGCGTCGTCTTCAGGTCGTCGATGCCGATCGTGTTCGCCCCGTCGCGCACCATCACCCGGACGTCCCGGCCGGCGTTGACGAGTTGGCGCGTGACATGGCTGCCGAGATAGCCGTTGGCGCCGATGACGAGCACGGTCATCGGTTCACCTTTTTCAGCCATGCCGCCGCCTCGTCGGGCAGCGTCCCGAGCTCCTCGGCCTTGCGGCACCACTTCACCGTCGCCGAGACGAACCGCAGCGGGTTGTAGATGTCCTCCTGCCGATGCCACAGCCCGTCGCCGGCGTAGGTGAGGATCGAGATGTTCGTGGCGCTGATGATCGTGCCGTCACCGGGATCGCGCATCGGGTTGTCCAGCTCGCAGATGATCCGGCCGGTCGGCTCGTCGATGACCGACCAGAGCGACGGGAAGTGCGTCATGTGGCTGCCGGGGAAGGTCTCCATGGTCTGCCAGATCCATTTCCTGACCTCTTCGCGGCCGCGCATCGTGCCCGCGGCGTGCTCGATGTAGAGCACGTCCGGGCTGTACTGCGCGACCCACGGGTCCCAGTCGCGGGTCTGCGCGGCGCGGTCGACGGTCCCCTCGAATTCGGCGAATGCCTCTGCCAGCTCTTCGCGCGTGAACACCTTGCTCGTCACGGACAAACTAGAACACGTTCTACCTGGGTTTGTCGAGCATCCCTAGGACGCGCTGAGTACCTGGCGGTCACCGAGCGGCGTCTGCAGAGGCACCTCGAGCGTGCCGGACAGCGCGATCATGATGCAGGCCCGGTTGACGGCGTCGGCGCGGGTACCGGTGCTCAGGGCGACGGTGACCGAGTCGGGCGCCTCCGTCACCTCGGCGTGCGCGCCGTAGCACTCCGGCGTCCCCGAGGTGAAGTGCACCGCCACCGCATCGTCGCGATCGGTTCGGCTCCAGCCCTCGACCCGGGTCGGGTGGGCGTTGACGAGCGCCGGGTCGTCGACGAACTCGACACCGCCTGGCGGCACCTCGGGCGGCGCGTAGGTGTCGGCCGACGCCGCGGGGGCTGTTGCAGCCATCAGGACCGCGCCCGCGCACAAGGACGTGACAAGGGTTCGCATGCGTCCACGGTAACTGCGCTGACCAGGATTAATCCACCGGCGTATACCGTTGTAGGAACGCCATGAAAAGCAACTATCACAAGAATCCCGAAGCGGTCGGTGCGCTGTCACCGGAGCAGTACCACGTGACGCAGCGCAACGGCACCGAGCGGCCGTTCACCGGGGAGTACTGGGACAACCACGAGCCCGGCATCTACGTCGACGTCGTCTCGGGCGAGCCGCTGTTCGCCTCGGTCGACAAGTTCGACAGCGGCTCGGGCTGGCCGAGCTTCACCAAGCCGATCGAGGGCGAGAACGTCATCGAGAAGCGTGACTTCTCGCATTTCATGATCCGAACCGAGGTGCGTTCGGCCCACGGCGACAGTCACCTCGGGCACGTCTTCACCGACGGCCCCAAGGCCGAGGGCGGGTTGCGGTACTGCATCAACTCCGCGGCCCTGCGGTTCATTCATCTCGACGACCTCGAAGCCGAGGGTTACGGGCAGTACCGGCAGCTATTCACCGATCAGGAGGCACAGGCGTGAGCGAGTACAAGAAGGCGATCCTGGCAGGCGGCTGCTTCTGGGGCATGCAGGACCTTATCCGCAAGCAGCCGGGTGTGGTGTCGACCCGCGTCGGCTACACCGGTGGCGAGAACGACCACCCCACCTACCGCAACCATCCCGGGCATGCGGAGGCGATCGAGATCATCTACGACCCGGCGCAGACCGATTACCGGGCGCTGCTGGAGTTCTTCTTCCAGATCCACGATCCGACCACGAAGAACCGGCAGGGCAACGACGTCGGCACCAGCTATCGCTCGGCGATCTTCTACCTCGACGACGACCAGAAGCGGGTGGCGCTGGACACCATCGCCGATGTGGACGCCTCGGGGCTGTGGCCGGGCAAGGTCGTCACCGAAGTCGTTCCGGCAGGCGACTTCTGGGAGGCAGAGCCCGAGCACCAGGACTATCTCGAGCACTACCCGTCGGGCTACACCTGCCACTTCCCGCGGCCGAACTGGAAGCTTCCGAAGCGGGCCGAGCAGAACGCCTAGCGCCCGTGCGCACGTAGCTGATACAGCCCATGCGTGACTGAAACAGTCTGGTCGGCTTCGTCTTTGACCACCGCGTCGAGGACGAAGTCGGCCTTACCCTTCTCGGCGGCCTCTGCCTCGATGCGCGCGATCTCCTCCTCGGCGAGGGTGGTTTCCGCGCGCAGATCGGTGCGCGCCATACCGGTGAACTTGATGTCGACGGCCTTGACCAGCGGGTAGTACTTGGCGGCGTCGAACGTGGCGAGCGCGATGACGCCGCCGAGCATTTCGGCGACGGTGAACTGCACGCCCGCGTAGACGACGCCGAAGTGGTTGCCGTTACCGTCCATGGGCACGGACGCGACGGCGTGACCGCGGCTCGCCTCGACGACCTTGATACCCATCTTGTATGCGGGCGGGATGGTCTGCTCCATCGCGCCGTTCATCATGTCGACGAGGTTGTTCACCCCGCAGACACTACTTGCGTCGCCTCACCACCACTCGACCGCCGTCCTTGGGGGTGTAGGCGATGCCTCGGTGATGCACCTTCTCGTCGGGCGCGTGATCGGTCTCGATCTCGAAGTGCGTCAACACTGTTCGCAGCACGACGTGCATCTCGGTGTTGGCGAAGGCCGCACCGATGCAGCGCCGCGTCCCGCCGCCGAACGGCAACCAGGCGAACGTCGGGGGCTTCTTGTCGACGAACCGCTGCGGGTCGAACCGCTCCGGGTTCTCGAAGATGTCGGCGTTGTCGTGCAGGTCGGCGATGCTGACCAGGATGTTGGAGCCGTGCGCGATGCGCCATTCGCCGAGGTCGAAGTGCGGCGCTGCGACGTGTCGGCCCGCGAAGTCGATGACCGTTCGCGACCGCTGCAGCTCCAGGATGAACGCCTGCCGGAAGTCCTCGCCGCCCTCGTCGACCTCGGCGCCCAGCTTGGCCAGGATGTCGGGGTGACGACGCAGCCGCTCGAACGCCCAGCCGAGTGCCGACGCGGTGGTTTCGTGGCCGGCGCCGAGCAGCGTCAGCAGTTCGTCGGAGACATCCTGGCGCGACATCGTGCTGCCGTCTTCGTACCGACTACGCAGCAGCAGCGCCAGAATGTCTTCTCGCTCATCGAGTTTCGGGTCCGCCTCGGCCTTGTCGATCAGCGTGAAGACGACGCGGTCGAAGTCGCGGCGGAACTGCTCGAGCCTGCCCCACGGGCTGTACCGACCGGTGCGGAACTTGGGCGCGGGCAGGGCCGCCATCCGCGACCCCAGCTTGACCCACGGCGGGATGATCTCGCGCAGGTAGTCGAGTTCGCCGCCGTCGGCTCCGAACACGGTCCGCAGGATCACGTTCAGCGTGATCCGGTTCATCGGCTCGAGCGTCTCGAACTCCCTGCCCTCGGGCCAGGTCGCGCTCTCTCGTAGCGTCTCCTCCTCGATGACCTTCTCGTAGTTCTTGATGCTCTGCCCGTGGAACGGGGGTGCCAACAGCTTGCGGCGGTTGCGGTGCTCGGCACGGTCCAGCGCGAAGACCGAACCGGGTCCGAAGATCCGGCTGAGGTTGGGCTGCACGTTGATCAAGTCGTCCGTGCTCGCCAAGAACACCGGTCGCACGAGGGCGGGATCGGCGACGAACACCGTGCGACCGAAGAACGGGACGTTCAACTCGAACACGTGGCCGTATCGCTTGCGCGCCTGTCGGATGAACCGCCGTCGCACCGTCGCGAACGCGATGCCCTGCACGATCTTGGGCAGCGGCAGCGCCGTCGGCCGCCGTCCCGGGCTGGGTGTCGAGGAGGCTTCCGCGCCGATGCTGGCGGTTTCAGTCATATGAATATCGCTTTCACCCGTCTGTGGTACCGCTTCGTACCGCTTGGATTTCCCCAAACGGTACTCTGCGGTACCGTGTTGTGACAAGCTTTATCGACAGATGTTCGGAAGGATCGCTGGTTGTGACCGTCACCGATGACCGGCAGCCCGTCGCCACAGGCGATGAGGTCAGCCCGTTCCGTCGTCGGTTGCTCGACGGTATGGAAGCCTCGATCACCGAACGCGGCTACCGCGACACCACCGTCGCCGACATCGTCCGGCACGCCCGCACCTCCAAGCGCACCTTCTACGGCGAGTTCTCCAGCAAGGAGGACTGCTTCATCGACCTGCTTCGATCGAACAACGAGGCGATGATCAAGCGGATCCAGAACTCGGTGGATCCCGAAGCCGACTGGCAGAAACAGATCCAGCAGGCCGTGGACGCGTACGTCGACCACATCGCGTCACGGCCCGCGATCACCCTGACCTGGATCCGGGAGGCGCCTGCGCTCGGCGCCGTCGCCCAGCCACTGCACCGGATGGCGATGACCGCCTTCACCGACATGCTCGTCGACCTCAGCGACAACCCCGGATTCCGGCGCGCGAACATTCCGCCGATCACCCCGCCGCTGGCGTTGATCATCGTCGGCGGATTGCGGGAACTGACAGCGCTTTACGTCGAAGACGGCCGGGACGTTCGCGGGATCACCGAGACGGCGGTGACGGCGTCGACCGCGATACTGGGTACGGGCCGCTCAACTGAGCATTAGCCGCGCGGCCTTCTCCAACCGGTCGGCGATATCGGCGTAGGACCCGTACCCCATGCCCGCCCGCACCAGCGCGCCGGCGTAGAGCAGCTCCAGCGACTCGATCACATCGGTGTCGCGGTCGGGGCCCAGCGCGGCCAGCAGTCGCTCGTGGATGTCGCGGCCGATTCGCAGCCGCAGCACCTCGACATCGGGGTCCCTGCCGAGCAGCGCGGTGGTGACCGCGCCTGCGAACTCGGGTTCGTCGGCGACGAGGAGGGCGATATGACGGAGCACGTCGATCACCCGGCCCGCCGGATCGTCGGAGTCGTGCGCCGGAAGCGGGGCACCGGCCAGCTTGCGCCAGAACACCTCAGCGACGAGATGCTCCTTGGAGGAGAAATAGGTGTACGCCGTCGCCGCCCCGACCCCGGCTTCTGCGGCGACGCGCCGCACGGTCAGCCCGGCGAAGCCTTCCCTGGTGAGGATCTCGACGGCGGCCCGACCGAGGCGGTCGACGGTGTCGGCTTGTTTGGCGGTCAGACGGCGTCTGGTCGACTCCAGGACCGGATCGGACACGTGTCCGGACGCTACTACAACCCCCAATTACCAGCAACGGTAAGTTGGACGCGATGAGCAACACCGATATTGCGCTACCCGCACCGGCCGCCAGACTGTTCGCCCTCGCCGAACGGGTCACCGGCTTCATGCCCGCCGATGAGGGCCGCACCCTGTACGACACCGCGATCCGATATCTCGGCGACGGTGTCGGGGTCGAGATCGGCACATACTGCGGCAAGTCGACGCTGATGCTCGGCGCGGCGGCGCAGCAGAGCGGTGGCGTGCTCTACACCGTCGACCATCATCACGGCTCAGAAGAGCACCAACCGGGTTGGGAGTACCACGACACCTCGTTGGTCGACGCGGTCAGCGGCCGGTTTGACACGCTGCCGTCACTGCGCCGAGCGCTCGACGCCGCCGAACTCGACGACCACGTCGTCGCGGTGGTCGGCAAGTCGGTGGTGGTGGCCCGTGGGTGGCGAACACCGTTGCGGTTCTTGTTCATCGACGGCGGCCATACCGAGGAGGCCGCGCAGCGCGACTTCGACGGCTGGGCGCGCTGGGTCGACGTGGGCGGTGCGCTCGTCATTCACGACGTGTTCCCGAATCCCGACGACGGCGGCCAGGCGCCGTTCCACATCTACCAGCGAGCGCTGGAAACCGGTGCCTTCCGCGAGGTTTCGGCCACCGGATCGATGCGGGTGTTGGAGCGCGTCTCGGGAAAGGTCGGCGAACCGCTGTAGCGACTCAGCGGCCGCTGGTGGCGCACTCGCAGTCGAATTCGCCTTCGAGGCCGCGCGGCAGGTCGGTGGCGCGGAAGATGCCGTTGGCGGGCGTGGTACGCGACAACGCATCCGCGGCGAGGATCATTGCGCCACCCGTCCACGTGGTGCGCTCCTCCGGCCAGCGCTTGCCGTCGGCGAACACCAGACCCGTCCAGTACGAGCCGTCCTCTTCGCGCAGGTGGTGCATCGATGCGAACTGCTCCCTGGCGCGCGCGGTCTGGCCGATCGCATCCAAAGCCATTACCAGTTCGCATGTTTCGGCGCCGGTCACCCATGGACGGTCGTCCACGCATCGGATGCCGAGACCCGGCACCACGAAGTCGTTCCACCGCTCGTCGATGCGGGCATGGGCCGCGGAACCGCGCACCGCGCCGCCGAGCACCGGGTAGTACCACTCCATCGACCACCGGTCCTTGCAGACGAACAGGTCGGGATGGTGGGCGATCGCGTGGCCGAGTTGGCCGACGGCGACCTCCCATTCCGGCTGTGCATCGTCGAGGTAGTCGGCGAGCGCGAGCGCGCACCGCAGGCTGTGGTGGATGCTCGCGCAGCCCGTAAGCAGCGCGTCCGGTTCGAGCCCGGATGCGCTACGGGCCCAGACGATTTCACCGGTGGGCCGCTGCATGTCGATGACGAAGTCGACGGCCTTGCTCACGACGGGCCACATGTCCTCGGCGAACCGGCGGTCCCCTGTGCACAGCACGTGGTGCCAGACCCCGGTGGCGATGTAGGCGCAGAAGTTGCTGTCGCTGTTGGCGTCCTCGATGACACCGTTTCGCAGCTGGATCGGCCATGAGCCGTCGGCCCGCTGGTTGTTCCTGCACCAGTCGAACGCTGCGCGTGCGGGTTCCAAAAGCCCTGCGGCGGTCAACGCCATGGCGTTCTCGACGTGGTCCCACGGATCGGTGTGCCCGCCCTCGGACCACGGGATGGCGCCGGAGGACTCCTGGGTGTCGGCGATCGACTGCGCCGTCTGCCTGCACTGCGCAGGCGTCAGCACTCCGGCTACCCCGGGAACGTCATGAACCTGCACCGGGCTCCTCTGGCTTGCGGAAGTACAGTGCCACGCTCTTGCCGATCAGGGGGTTCAGCAGCGACTCGGCCGTGCGCGTCAGCCATGGCCTGCTGATCATGTCCCACACCAGCAGCTTGTGATAGGCCGCAACCGCGGGATGATTCGACTTCTCAGTCCCGACAGCACATTTCAGCCACCAGTACGGCGAATGCAATGCGTGCGCATGGTGGGTGTGGGTCAGCCGCAGCCCGTGGGAAAGCATCTTGTCGCGTAGTTCGTCGGCGCGGTAGATCCTGATGTGCCCGCCCTCGTTGGCGTGGTACTCGTCGGACAGCGCCCAGCAGATCCGCTCGGGCAGCCACCGGGGCACCGTGATCGCGAGCGCGCCGCCCGGCCGCAGCACCCGCACCAGTTCGGAGATCGCGCGATCGTCCTGCGGGACATGTTCGAGGATCTCCGAGGCGATGACGCAGTCGAATGTGCCGTCGGCGTAAGGCAAGTCGAGCGCGTCGCCCTTGACGGCCTCCGCCTTCGCCGATGCGGGGACCTCGCCCTGCTCCTTCATCGCCTGCAGGATCTCGTCGACGTCGTTGAGGTCGGACGCGTTCTGGTCGAAGGCGACGACGTCCGCGCCGCGGCGGAACGCCTCGAACGAATGCCTGCCCGCGCCGCAGCCGACGTCGATCACCTTCGTACCGGCTTTCACCCCGAGCCGGTCGTAGTCGACGGTCAGCATTGGCCGACCCTCCCGCGGGCCATCTCGTACACCGCGACCGTTTGCGCGGCAACGGATTCCCAGCTGAACACGTCCAGTGCGCGCCGTCTGCCGTTGGCGCCGAGACGGCGTAGCTCCATCGGCGAGTCGAGCAGCTCACCGAGCACCGTGGTGAGCTCGTCGACGTCTGCCGGGGTGACCAGCCGGGCGCATTCGCCGTCGGATCCGACGACCTCGGGCAGTGCCCCCGCCCTGCTGGCCACGATCGGCGTACCGCTTGCCATCGCCTCGACGGCGGGCAGCGAGAAGCCCTCATAAAGCGATGGGATACAAGCGACTTCGGCCGATGCCAGCAGGTCGGCGAGCTCGGAGTCGGACAGCCCGCTCGAGCTGTGCACGATATCGGAGATGCCCAGCTCGGCGATCAGCTTCTCGGTCGGCCCGTTCGGCTCCAGCTTGGCGACGAGCTGCAGTTCCAGGTCACGCTCCACGCGCAGCCGCGCGATCGCGTGCAGCAGATGGCTGACGCCCTTGAGCGGGACGTCGGCGCTCGCGATCGCGATGACGCGGTTGCGCACCCGCTTCTCCGCGGGCTTGAACAGCTCGGTGTCGACGCCGAGCGGTACGACGTGCAGCTGGTCGGATGACACCGCGAAGTCCTCGGCGATGTCCGCGGCCGACGTCGACGACACGGTCAGCAGTTCGGGAATCCGGCGCGCGACGTCCTTCTGCATCTCGGCGAAGCCGTACCAGCGGCGCACCAGAGGCTTGCGCCACCACGGGGCGGCGGCCACGTCGAGTACCCGGTCGCGGGTGATCGGGTGATGCACCGTCGCCACCACCGGCAGCCCCAGGTCGGCGATCTTGAGCAGGCCGGTGCCGAGGCACTGGTTGTCGTGCACGACGTCGAAGTCCGCCAGGCGGTCGGCCAGCACGCGCGCGGCCCGCAGGCTGAACGTCTTGGGCTCCGGGAAGCCCGCGGTCCAGGTCGTCAGAAGCTCGACCAGATCGATGCGGGTCTTGATCTCGTTCGGCCACGGGATCCGGAACGGGTCGGGTTCGCGGTAGAGGTCGAGGCTGGGCACCTTGGTGAGCCGCACTCGCGGGTCGAGCCCCTCCGGATACGGCTGGCCGGAGAACACCTCGACCTCGTGGCCCAGTTCGACAAGCCCGCGGCTCAGGTGTCGGACGTACACGCCCTGTCCACCGCAGTGTGTCTTGCTTCGGTAGGACAGCAAGGCTACGCGCATACTCAGTTCACTCCGGACCTGCGGGGAGCCCGCTTAACCCTCACGACCTGCGGTCGAAGCCGACGACAAGTCACTGGGCACTTGTCCAGACTATAGTTTGACCGTCTATCCGACGCAACGCGGCCACCCTGTCTGACTATCACAGTCGGGCGCGCGCGTCGCGGCCAGCCTCGCCGGTCAGGGTGGCGGGAAGCCTCCGGTGGCGACCGGACCCCATCGCTGCGGCGTCACCCGGATCAGGCACTTGCCCTGATCGACCATCGCCTGCCGGTACTCGTCCCAGTCGGGATGCTCACCGGATATCGACCGGAAGTAGTCGACGAGCGGCTCGAGGGCCTCGGGCAGGTCGATCACCTCGGCGTCGCCGTCGACCTGGACGTAGGGGCCGTTGAAGTCGTCGGACAGCACCGTCACGCTCGCCTTCGGGGTGCGCCGGATGTTGGCTGACTTGGCGCGCTGCGGATAGCTGGCGACGACGATGCGGCCCTCGCCGTCCACGCCCCCGGAAACCGGCGAGGATTGCAGGGAACCGTCGGAACGAAACGTGGTAAGCACCATGCGATGTCGCGGTCGGATGAACTCGACAAGTTCGGTTGGGCCGACGACATCGGCGGTGGCGAATTTTCTGGCCACCCGGCCAGCCTAGTGGTCAAAACAGGGTGCCGGCATCGGGCGGAAACCGTGTTCAGGGCCTATTTGCTCGGTACCGTTATCCACATGACCGGGATCGCCGAAGAGCTGGCTGCCGCCGGCTTCACCGAGGCCGTCGAAGTGGGCCGGGGCGGCGGTGGCGTGGTCTTCCGGTGCTTCCAGCCCTCACTCGGCCGTCGCGTTGCCATCAAGGTGCTCGGCTCCGATCTCGACGAGGATGACCGGGAGCGCTTCCTGCGCGAGGGCTACGCGATGGGGGCGCTGTCGGGCCACCCGAACATCGCCAACATCCTTCAGGTCGGCGTCACCAACAACAACCGGCCGTTCATCGTGATGCCTTTGAGCACAATGGGTTCCCTCGCCGACCGGGTGCGGCGCGAAGGGCGGATCCCGTGGCCCGACGTGTTGAAGACCGGGGTGAAACTCTGCGGGGCGCTGGAGACCGCGCACCGGACCGGCACGCTGCACCGCGACATCAAACCCGCGAACGTCCTCGTCAACGACTACGGCGAACCGCAGCTCAGCGACTTCGGCACCGCGCGGATCGCCGGCGGCTACAAGACCGAGACCGGCTTCTTCACCGGGACGCTGTCCTACACCGCCCCCGAGGTGCTCGCAGGCAGTGCTCCGACGGCTGCCGCCGACGTATATTCGCTCGGCGCAACGCTTTACGCGCTCATCGCCGGCGGCCCTCCGCACGAACGCAAGGCCGACGAAGACCTCATCGCGCACTACATGCGGATCACCTCGACGCCCGTTCCCGACCTACGCCCGCAGGGCATCCCCGCCGATGTCTGCGCCGCGATCGAGAAGGCGCTGTCGCGCGAACCCGGTGACCGGTACCCGTCGGCCGCAGACTTCGGCAGCGAATTGCAGCTCGCTCAGCGGCACAACGGCCTGACACCGGACCACATGGCGCTCAGCGAACCGGGGACCCATCCGGAGTCGACCGGTACACAGGCGCTGCCGCTGACGGGGCCCAGCGGCCAGACCGCCGGCCTGGAGGGCGATTCGGTGTCCGCGGTGTCCGCGGCCGCGCCGACGGGTGGCCTCCCTCCGCCCGAGCCGAACATGTTCGCCCACACCGCATCGATCAGCCAGTCGAGCATGAAGTGGCCCGTCGGCCACCCGGTCGGGCCGCCCGTCGGCCCACCCCCGATCGGCGATCCGAGGACCACCACCCACAAGCCGGGTGAGCATAAGGATCACAAGAAGCTGCTGATCGCCGCGGCAGCCGTCGCGGCGGTGATAGCGCTGGTGATCGGCGGCATCTTCATCGTCACGTCCCGCGACCGGGGCCAGCCTCAGCCGACGGCCGGCCAGCCGACCGTCGAGCCGCCGCCCACGTGGGAACCGATCGCCGACGCGCGCGTGGCCCGCGATGGGGTGGCCGCCACCCAGGCCGACGGCACCATCTGGGTCTTCGGCGGGATGGCGGCGGACGGCAAGGTCAGCGCCCAGCACGAGGGCTACGACCCGCCGATCGACAGCTGGAAGGGCGGCGAGGATCTGCCCGTGCCGGTTCAGCACGCGATGGCGGTGACGTGGCAGGAGACCCCGGTAGTGCTCGGCGGATGGCGCACCGATGGCGCCAACGCCAAGGTCGCCACCGACAAGGTGTGGCGGGTCGTCAACAGCCGCTGGGTGGAACTGCCGCCCCTGCTGGAACCCAGGGCCGCGGCGGCGGCCGCCGTGGTGGACGACCGGATCATCGTCACCGGCGGCGTCGACGCGGGCGGCCAAATGCTGAACACCACCGAAATCTTCGACGGCACATCGTGGAAGCCCGCCGCGCCGATACCCACTCCGCGTCAGATGCTCGGTGCGACGACGGACGGCAAGGTCGTCTACGCCCTCGGCGGCAGCAACGGGACCGCGGACCTCGCGACGGTGGAGACCTACGATCCGGCGTCGGACACCTGGGCGAGCCAGCCCGAGCTGCCGGGACGACGAAGCGACTTCGGGGTGGCGACGGTGGACGGCCGCGTGGTGCTGGTCGGCGGCGTGTCGCAGGGACAGGTACTCAAGAGTGTGGTTGCCCTCGACCTCGCGACGCAATCGTGGAATGGCCTGCCTGACTTGGCAACTCCGCGGCACGGCATGGCGGTCGCGGGTGTCGGCAAGACGGTCTACGCGATCGGAGGGGCGAAGGGTGTCGGCGACTCGGACATCACGGCGTCATCAGAGGCGATGAAGCTGGCACCCCGCAAGCCGCAGCCCGCGGCCGAATGGCGGGTGCTTCCCGACGCCCCCGTCGAGCGGCTGATGATGGCGTGGGCGGTGGTCGGCGACGAGATCTGGATCGCAGGCGGGCTTCGCGAGGGCGAGACCCTGACGACCGTGCAGAGCTACAACACCAAGACCAATGCGTGGCAGGAACGTCCGCCGCTGCCGGAACCGCTGCATCACGCGACCGCGACCGCCTACCGCGGCGACATGGTGGTCATCGGCGGTGCCACCGACAACCTTGCCGACGCGTCGAACAAGGTGTTCGCGTTCCGCAACGGCGCATGGGAAGAGCTTCCGCCGCTCAACCATGCCAGGGCCGCGGCGGCCGCGGCGGCGGTGGGCGACAAACTCGTCGTCGTCGGCGGGCAGAACGACAAGCAACTCGTCAAGCCGACCGAGGTGTTCGACGGGAACTCGTGGTCCGAAGCCGCCGATATGCCCACTTCCCGTGAGCATTTGGCTGCGGTGTCCGACGGCATCTACGTCTACACAGTCGGCGGGCGCAATCTGTCCGCCGATGAGAACTCGGCGGCCTTCGAGCGCTTCAACCCGGCGTCGGGCACGTGGGACAAGCTGGCGGACATGCCGACGCCGCGCGGAAGCTACGGCGCGGCCTACATCGACGGTCGGATCGTGGCCGTTGGCGGTGAGGAACCGACTCGCGTGCTGGCGACGGTCGAGATGTACGACATCGCCACCGGGAAATGGGCCACGATCGCGCCGATCAACACGCCGGTGCACGGTCAGGTGGTCGCCGCTGTCGGCCAGACGGTGTACTGCATCGGCGGCGCCGACAGGCCGACACACGAAGGCGCGGTGGCGACGGTGGAGGCGCTCGACTTCACTTAGGCATGCCGTCGCGGAGTTGGGCGATCGTCACCGCCCCGCGCCGGAGTGCCTCGTTGGCGAGCCGGACCCGGCGGTCGCCCTCGGTCGGGATCGAGAACTTGTCGTACAGGTTCTGCAGATGCTGTTTGACGGCGGCCTCGGTGACGAACAGCTCGCCGGCCATCTGCCGAACCGAAACCGGTTCGGGGAACGGGTCATCGGAGACCAGTGGGCGGCACAGCACCATCAGCACGTCGACTTCGCGCCGTGTCAGCCGCGGCGGGAGCTGGCTGGCGTCGGGAACGATCGTCGCCTCGTCGATCGGCTCGCCCGCCTGTCGTGACTCGAGGTAGACCAGCCGCGATTTGCCGACGCGCACCTCGTCGCCGGAGCGCAGTACCCGCTCGGAGGTGATCTTCTCACCGTTGACGTAGGTGCCGTTGCGGCTGCCCACATCTCGAATCGACCATGCCGCCCCGTGGTTCTCCAAAATCGCGTGCAGCCGCGAAACGGTCGGGTCGTGGTCGAGCATCACCGCGTTGGTCGAGGCCTTGCCGAGAGTCATCCGCGGACCTTCGAGCGGAATCAGCTCTCGGCCCGACGGCCTGTTGACTTCCAGATGGGAAGACATGTGAACCTCCTACCGATCAATTCTGGCACCAGAGTCGGTCCGTGGACCGGGAACGCGACCGTCCCACTGCAAATCCGTGGTTACCGCTGCTTGCGCTCGCGCAGCACCCGCAGCAGCGGCGGCCACGGCCATTCGCGGTGCGCGCCGCCGCGGGGCATCTTCAGGAAAGCCAGTCCCAGGAACAGGCCGAAGATCAGGTGCCCGACCAACGTGATCGTGAACGTGGCCCAGTTCAGCGGGAACATCATCTCCTCGCCGCGCGGGGCGATCGCGACCGTCGCGATCAGACCGGCCCACGTCGGGAAGACGGCGAAGCCTATGGAGGCCAGGACGGCGGAGATGTTCGACCAGCGGTCGATGCCCAGGGCGAACGCGAAGACGAAGAACGCGACGCCCAGACCGCCCGCGTCACCGATGTAGCGCCAGACGTAGCCGACGGCCGCACTGCCCGCGGTGTCGGGTTCGCCGGTGACGAACGACCCCATTTCGGTGATGAAGTCCCCCATCAGGCCCAGCACGTGCACGGCGAACAGTCGGGCAGCGTCGTAGACGATGCACGCCACCATGCCGGCGATCAGGCCACGTCCGACGATCGCGTCGATGCGGTGCGGGGCGAACACCATCAGCGTGGCCAACACGGCGATCAGCACGATCAGCAGGATCGACGTCGTGCCCTGGGAGACCAGTCCGAACACCTCGACCGGGATGGCCATGATCGGCATCGCGGCGATCAGCAGAACCAGCAGGACGCGGGCGATGGCCCACATGCTCGGCTTGCTGGACACATTGCGCGGGATGCGGTCGGCGATCGCGCTCGGCAGGGGCTTCGCCGCGATGTCGATGACGCGGTGACGCACGGTCTTGGAGTTGTCGTAGGCGCTGACGGCCTGCGGGACCGGCTTCGCGGGCTTGGCCTGCTTGGCGGGCGCGGCCGGTTCGACCGGGGTGGCCTGCTCGACAGGCGCAGCGACAGGACGCACCCGCACCGTCTCGGCGTCGATCACGGCGTTCGGCTGCGGCTTCACCGGCGCGTCGATGGTGCGCATCCGCACTGTCTGATCTGAGGTCAGCATGAGAGTTCCTGTGTCATTTGTTTGCAGAGGGGACGGCATTCATAGTCGTGATCAGCGCGAACGGAAGTAATCGCCCGCTAGCCAGATTTCCTAGGTCTCGGGGGAAGAGTTACCTGTCCGCCAGGCAAGTACCGCGCACGCGTAAGACAGGTAGTCCGCCACTCGTGGCATGACGCGCCGGCGTTCCTAGCGTTGCCGTCATGACCGCCACCGCGCATCTCCACACGCAGGCCAGCACACAGATCGTCCGGTTTCAGGGCGGCGGCCTCCGCTTCCTCGACACCCACGGGTTCCAGGTCGTCACGCGGCCGTTTCAGGCGTCGGACGCCACCCAACACTGGAAGGTGATCGGCCACGACCGCGACGGGTGCACGATCCAACAGGTCAGCAGCGGCCGATTCCTCGCCGCAGCGATCGACGCCGACTTCGCCGTCACGACGGTCTGCTTGAGCAGCGACGCCCAGCGCTGGCGCATCGGTGACTTCGGTGGCGGCTTCACCACCATCCAACACGTCGACAGCGGGCGCTTCCTCGAGGCGACCGTGTTCGGTGACTTCGTCGTGGTGACGCGGCCGGCAGGCAGCAGCGAGCAGGTCTGGCGGATCGGCGATCCGTGACTTGTCAGTCCCTCGAACTAGTGTTCGAGGCATGAGTACGAAAGAAGACATCGTCGCAGCTCTGGATGCCGTCGACGTCGCCCACCGCAGGCTGCTTGCGCTGCCACTGCACACACTGACCCGCTCGGAGCGGATCGAGTTGCTGAAGAAGATCGACGAGCTGGGCCGCAGGCTCGTCGCCTTCGACCGCAGGCTGATCGGCAGGTTGATCACCGAGGCAGCGCCCGCCCAGTTCGGCGGGGCATCGTGGCCCGACGTGCTCGCGCGACGGCTGCGGATCTCCCGGGCTGAAGCCGAGCGACGGGTCGCCGCGGCCGTCTACTCGACCGACGCGGACCGGCCGTCGGCATAGCGCGGAGTTCGGCGCACTGTTGATCAGCTGCGCTTGATCAGCCGCGCTCGGGCTTGCGCTTCAACATCCACGCCGGAATCCAGTGCGTCACCGATCGCCGCTTGGGGCCGTAGGCAATGGGATAGGTGACGAGGCCCCACCAGTGGCCCTGTTCGCAGATGCCCCAACAGGTCAGCCGGCCCTCGACGACCGAGTGCATCTGTAGGCCGGCCGGGTTGTAGCCCCCACGGCTGTGCGGTTCGCGCGGAAACAGCGCCGCAAGGTCGACCAGGACCGCCATCGGCGGCTCGACGGGCCGGAAGGCTTGTTGCACGGGTTGACCGTTGTAACCGATGGACTGCAGCTCGCCCACTGTTCGATCATACGTTCGAACGAGCTAGGCTGAAATCCAGATGTACATACCTCGCAAGTTCGCACTGACCGATGAGCAAACCGCCGCGGCGCTGGCCGCGGCGGAGTTCGCGCAACTGGTCAGTCACCATCCGAGCGGCCTGCTGGTGACGCCGCTGCCGATGATGTACAACGGGCACTCGTTGGTCGGCCACGTCTCGCGGGCCAACCCGCACTGGCACGCCGACGGCGCCGAGTCGGTCGCGACCTTCGCGGGCCCGCACACCTACATCTCGCCCAGCTTCTACGAGACGAAGACCGAGACCGGCAAGGTCGTGCCGACGTGGAACTACGAGATCCTCAACGTCTACGGCCGCCTCGCCATCCACGACGATCCCGACTGGCTGCTCGACCTCGTCACCAAGCTGACCGAACGCCATGAGGCGGGCAGGCCGCAGCCCTGGCAGGTCACCGATGCGCCCGCCGAGTTCACGCAGTCACAGCTGCGCGGCATCGTCGGCGTCGAACTCGTCATCGACAGGGTCGAAGGCAAGGCCAAGATGTCGCAGAACCAACCCGAACGAAACCGCGCGGGAGTGATCGCCGGCCTGCGGGCATCCGACGCCGCGCGGGATCAGCTCGTGGCCGACCGGGTGGCCGCCTTCGACGACGGCAACACGAAGGCGAACGGCCGCCGGTAGCCCAGCCCTGTCAACCGCGAATGTCTCAGCGCCTCGAGGTTGGCGGGCCGCACATCTCCCGACGACGGCTCGTAGCACCGCAGCGTCTCGCCGTTGACGCCGAGGATCAACACCCAATGCCGCGGAATGAACCGGCCGACCAGCATCGCGACGGGCCAGCCCTCCTCGACGAAGTGCAGCACGTCGGCCAGCCGGTCCCGCCGACCGCGGAACAACCGCCACCGGTACGTCACGCCGCGCACCTCGGTACGGATGGTGAGCGCACGGGCGATCCCCATCGGGGTGGTGCCGAGGAGGCGCGGCCACACGCGGTTCACCTCGGCGTGGATCCGCCGCTGTTCGTCGTCGAACCAACTCCTCGGGGAGTCGGTGAGCCGCGCCCGGTAGGCCGGATCCAGCAGCGCGCCCGCCACCACCGCGACGCTGGGACCGCATGTGGTTGAGTCGCGTTGGCGAAGACGCCGACCTTCGAGCTTCATGACTTTTCGAGCAGCGCCTCACCGCGTTCGCGCAACTCCACCTTTCTGACCTTGCCGGTCACGGTCATCGGGTAGTCGTCGATGACCTGCACGTACCGCGGGATCTTGTGGTGGGCGATGCGGCCGGCGCAGTAGGCGCGCAGGCTCTCCGCCGTCGGCGCCTCCGCGCCCTCCCGGATCCGCAGCCACGCCATCAGCTCTTCGCCGTACTTCTCGTCGGACACGCCGACCACTTGCGCGTCGACGATGTCGGGATGGCCGTAGAGGAACTCCTCGATCTCGCGCGGATAGATGTTCTCCCCGCCCCGGATCACCATGTCCTTGATCCGGCCGGTTATCGCGAGGTAGCCGTCGTCGTCCATCACACCGATGTCGCCCGTGTGCATCCAGCCGTCGGCGTCGATCGCCTCGGCCGTCTTCTCCGGGTCGTCCCAGTAACCGCGCATCACGCTGTACCCGCGCGTGCACAGTTCGCCCGGCGTCCCGCGTTGCACCTGGGCGCCGCTGTCGTCGATCACCTGCACCTCCAGATGCGGGCCGACGCGGCCGACCGTTGTCACCCGCCGGGTCAGGCTGTCGGTCGGCAGCGTCTGCGTCGACACCGGCGACGTCTCGGTCATGCCGTAGCAGATCGCCACCCCGTCCATGTGCATCCGGTCGATCACCTCGCGCATCACCTGCTCCGGGCACGGCGACCCGGCCATGATGCCCGTCCGCAGCGTGTGCAGGTCGAAGCTGTCGAAGTTCGGCAGCCCGAGCTCGGCGATGAACATCGTCGGCACTCCGTACAGCGACGTACAACCCTCTCCGGCAACGGCTTTCAGGCTCGCTTTCGGATCGAATCCCGGTGCCGGTATCACCATCGCCGCGCCGTGCGTCGTGGACGCCAGGTTCCCCATCACCATGCCGAAGCAGTGGTAGAACGGCACCGGGATGCACACCCTGTCCTCTTCGGTGTACTCAAGAAGCTCGCCGACGAGGTAGCCGTTGTTGAGGATGTTCGCGTGTGTCAGGGTGGCGCCCTTGGGAAATCCGGTGGTGCCCGACGTGTACTGGATGTTGATCGGGTCGCCGGGGCGCAGTTCCGCACCCACCCGCGCCAGCGCGTCCTCGTCGACGGCGGTGTCGGCGATCTCCTGCCACGGCTCCCAACCGATGATGATGACGTCGCCCAACGCGGGACACCGCCCGCGCACGTTCTCCAGCATCGCCACGTAGTCGGAGCTCTTGAACTCCTCCGCGGCGAAGACCGTGCACATCGACGCCTTGTTCAGCGCGTAGGAGAGTTCATCGGTCCGGTAGGCGGGGTTGATGTTCACCAGGATCGCGCCGACCTGGGCGGTGGCGTACTGGATCATCGTCCACTCCGCGATGTTGGGCGCCCAGATCCCGACGCGGTCACCGGGCCTGATGCCGCGGGCAAGCAGCGCCGTTGCTACCCGGCGGATCGCCTCGTGGAACGACGCGTACGTCCACCGCCGTCCGGTCGCGCACTCGATGAGCGCGTCACGGTCACCGAAGGCCGCGGTCGTCGCCGCCAGGTTGTCGCCGATCGTCTCGTCGAGCAGCGGCGGGCTGGTGACTCCGGCGTCGTAGGACAACATCCGACGGTCCTCCCTCTGCCGTGAATTTCCGGCCGTTGCGGGGTACTCGTCACCGTAAATCGGATTCAGAAGGCGAGGGTGGGGAAATGTCGACACGGGTGATGCGGCCATGAGTTTCGACCTGACACCGACCGGGGCGCAACACGATCTGGCCCGCCGGGTGCACGAGTTCGCCGAAGAGGTGATCCGCCCCGTCGCCGCCGACTACGACGCGCGCCAGGAGTTTCCGTGGCCGGTCCTCGAGGAGGCGGCTGTCCGGGGCTTTTACAGCCCGCTCTTCTACCGCGACCTGATCGGCGATCCCACCGGGCTGTCCCTGCCGATGTTCATGGAGGAGTTGTTCTGGGGCTGTGCGGGCATCGGTCTGGCCATCGTGATGCCTGCGCTCGCCCTCTCGGCGATCGGCCAGGCGGCCTCCCCCGAGCAGATGCTGGAATGGGCGCCCGAGTGCTTCGGTTCCCCCGGGGACCTGAAGTTGGCCGCGCTGGCGATCTCCGAACCCGAAGGCGGCAGCGATGTCCGCAACCTGCGCACGCGCGCCAAGCGGGACGGCGACGACTGGATCATCGACGGCCACAAGATGTGGATCGGCAACGGCGGGATAGCCAACGTCCACGTCGTCAACGCCGTCGTCGACGAGAGTCTCGGCCATCGCGGGCAGGCGATGTTCATCGTGCCCGGCGGCACGCCCGGCCTGGAGATGGTGCGCAAGCTCGACAAACTCGGCTGCCGCGCATCGCACACCGCCGAGCTGAAGTTCAACGCGGTGCGGGTGCCAGGCGCCAACCTGCTCGGTGGGCAGGAGAAGCTCGAATACAAACTGGCCCGCGCGCGGGAGGCCGTCGAGGGTGCCAAGCACTCCGGTTCCGCGACGCTTGGCACCTTCGAGCAGACCCGCCCCATGGTCGCCGCCCAGGCACTCGGCATCGCAAGGGCCGCAATCGAATACGCGACCGAGTACGCCAATCGCCGGGAGGCCTTCGGCGCCCCGATCATCGACAACCAGGGCGTCTCGTTCCCGCTCGCCGACCTCGCCACCGCCATCGACGCGGCCCGGCTTTTGACGTGGCGGGCGTCGTGGATGGCCGCCAACGGGATACCGATGGAGCGTGGCGAGGGCTCGATGTCCAAGCTGGCCGCCAGCGAGGTCGCGGTGCGGACCACCGAACGCGCCATCCAGACCATGGGCGGCTGGGGCTACATCAAGGACCATCCCGTGGAGAAGTGGTACCGGGATGCCAAGCTGTACACCATCTTCGAGGGCACCAGCGAGATCCAGCGCGTGGTGATCTCCAACGCGCTCGGCGCCGCCGACGGAAAACCGCCGCTGCACTTCGACCTCGAGCCCTCCGGCGGTCCGCTGAACCGGATGTTCGGCCGCGGCACCCCGATACGGACCCGGGCGGCCAACGCCGCCCTCGGAGCGAAGGACAGCATCCCCAAGCCGGTGATGCAGCTGGCGATGAAGGTGCTCAAACCGCCCAAGAAGTAGCGCGCCGACCAAACGCCATTTCCTGACGCGCGCGCAGGTTTTTCCGCCTCCTCAGCGGGCATGTCGACAAAGCGCCGAATACGAGGAGGTGTAATGCTCGCTGTCACCTGGCAGGGCAGGCGGAACGTCACCGTCGAAACCGTGCCCGACCCCATCATCAAAGAACCGACCGACGCGATCATCAAGGTAACCAGCACCAACATCTGCGGCTCGGACCTTCACCTCTACGAGGTACTCGGCGCGTTCATGACGCCGGGTGACGTGCTGGGCCACGAGGCGATGGGGGTCGTGGAAGAGGTCGGCCGCGAGGTGGGCGATCTGAAGGTCGGCGATCGCGTGGTGATCCCGTTCAACATCTCGTGTGGGCAGTGCTTCATGTGTGACAACGGCCTGCAAAGCCAGTGCGAGACAACGCAGAACCGCGACCAGGGCACCGGTGCCGCGCTGTTCGGCTACTCCAAGCTCTATGGTGAGGTGCCCGGCGGTCAGGCGGAGTACCTGCGCGTTCCGCAGGCCCACTACACCCACATCAAGGTGCCCGACGACGGGCCCGACGAACGCTATGTCTACCTGTCCGATGTGCTGCCCACCGCGTGGCAGGCGGTCGAGTACGCGGACGTCCCGCGCGGCGGCACGCTGGTGATCCTCGGCCTGGGCCCGATCGGCTCGATGGCCTGCCGAGTCGCCAACAAGCGCAAGGACTGCAAGGTGATCGGCGTCGACATCGTTCCCGACCGCCTGCACCGCGCCCGCGAGTTGTGCAGCGACGTCATCGACATGAACCTCGACGACCCCGTCGAGGTGGTGCGGATGGCCACCGGCGGTCGCGGCGCCGACTCGGTCATCGACGCCGTCGGCATGGAGGCGCACGGTTCACCGATCGCCACGGTCGCGCAGACCGCGGCGGGGTTCCTGCCGCCCCCGGTCGGCCGCGCGGTGATGAAGAACGCAGGCGTCGACCGGTTGGCCGCGCTCAACATGGCGATCGAGATCGTGCGCCGCGGCGGGACGATCTCGTTGTCCGGTGTCTACGGCGGGGCGACGGACCCGATCAACATGATGACGCTGTTCGACAAACAGATAACGCTTCGGATGGGGCAGGCCAACGTCAAGCGGTGGGTGCCCGACATCCTGCCGCTGCTGACCGACGACGATCCGCTCGGCACCGAGACGTTCGCGACGCACCGGTTGCCGCTGAACGCCGCACCCGAGGCCTACGAGAAGTTCCAGAAGAAGCAGGACGGCATGGTGAAGGTGGTGCTGACCCCGTAGATCGATTGAGGCTGCGGCACTTGGGTATCCGCTGATCATGGATCAACACGCGGCACCGATCCTCGACGCCCTCGTCGCATACCGGAAGGCCGACCGGTACGGCTTCACCCCGCCGGGACACCGCCAGGGGCGCGGCGCCGACGACCGCGTCCTGTCGGTGCTGGGACACGAACCGTTCCGTGACGACCTGCTGGCCACCAACGGCCTCGACGACCGTCGGTCACGGGGCAGATATCTGCAGCAGGCCGAGGACCTGATGGCCGAGGCCGTCGGTGCCGAAATCGCATGGTTCTCCACGTGCGGCAGTTCGCTGTCGGTCAAGGCTGCGATGATGGCCGTCGCGGGCGGCGCGGAAGGCGGCCTGCTCGTCACCCGGGACAGCCACAAGTCGATCGTGGCCGGCCTCATCTTCTCGGGTGTGCAGCCGCGGTGGGTGACCCCGCGGTGGGACGCCGACCGGCACATCTCCCATCCGCCCTCCCCTGACGACGTCGACGCCGCATGGGACCGCTACCCCGACGCCGCGGGCGCGTTGATCGTCAGCCCGAGCCCGTACGGCACGTGCGCCGACATCGAGAAGATCGCCACGATCTGCCACGACCGCGGCAAGCCGCTGATCGTCGACGAGGCCTGGGGTGCGCACCTGCCGTTCCATGAGGACCTGCCGACGTGGGCGATGGACGCGGGCGCCGACGTCTGCGTCGTCAGCGTCCACAAGATGGGCGCGGGCTTCGAGCAGGGGTCGGTCTTCCATCTTCAGGGCGATCTGGTCGACAAGGACAGGCTGTCGGCCTGTGCCGACCTGCTGATGACGACGAGCCCCAACGTGATGGTGTACGCGGCGATCGACGGCTGGCGTCGCCAGATGGTGCAGCACGGCCACGAATTGCTGGGCGCCGCACTGGATCGCGCGGGACGCGTGCGCGATCGGCTCGAGGCGATTCCCGAGGTCGAGGTGCTCGACGACGAGCTGACCGGGGTGCAGGCCAGCCACGACCTCGACCGTCTGCAGGTGCTGATGGACCTTTCGGCGACCGGGACGTCGGGATATCAGGCGGCCGACTGGCTGCGCGAGCACAAGCACGTCGACATGGGGATGTCCGATCACCGCCGGATCCTGGCCACCCTGTCGTTCGCCGACGACGCGTCGACCACCGACCGGCTCGTCGACGCGATGTCGGCATGGCGCAAGGCCGCCGAGACGTTCGACTCTCCGCCAGAGATCCGGCTGCCGTCGCCCGAGGAGATCGAGCTGGAAACGGTCCAGCTTCCGCGCGACGCCTTCTTCGGTCCGGTCGAGATGGTGCCCGCCGCGAAGGCGCCCGGGCGGATCGCCGCCGAACAGATCACGCCGTATCCGCCGGGCATTCCCGCGGTCGTGCCCGGCGAACGGCTCAATGAGGCCGTCGTCGACTATCTGCGCACCGGTCTGGCTGCGGGAATGGAGTGTCCCGACCCCGCCGATCCGTCGCTCGAACGGTTCCGGGTGGTCGCATGAAGATGCCGGTACCCCTGGTTTCGGATTCGAAAAATCTGGCAACATTACCGACCGGTAAGAAGTTTCCTCCGATACGCACCAGGTGGAGCACATGACGGGTTCGACGGAGATCTCATTCCTTGCTGCCGCGGGCACCGAAGGGGGCGGTGCCGAGATCGGTCAGGTCATCGGCATGACGGTGGTCGCGGTGATCATCGGCGCGCTGCTGTGCTGGCTCGGCTACCTGCATCGAGCGCGCAAGATCACGTGGGTCAACAGCGTCGCCGAGTACGCAGGCCGAAAATTCAAGCGTCCGCCGTGGGTGGCGGTGCCGATGACGTTGTTCATCGCGACGCTGATCTGCGCGCTGTTCGGCTTCATCTGGGATGTCAGCCTGCACATCGGCAAGGGCCGCGACCCCGGACCGCTGGCCAACCCCGCGCACTACTTCATTCTGGTGGGCCTGTTCCTGTTGTTCGTGGCGGGCTGCGCGGCGATTGTGCTGCCGTACGAGAAGCCGGGCCCGTTCGCGGTTCGCATCACCAAGGACTGGTACGCGCCGGTGGGCGGATTCCTGATGGCCGGTTGCGGGCTCTATGCGCTGACCGGCTTCCCCCTGGACGACGTCTGGCACCGCATCTTCGGCCAGGACGTCACGCTGTGGGGGCCGACGCATCTGATGATGATCGGCGGCGCCGGGTTCTCGACCATCTCCGCGCTGATCCTCGACTATGAGGGTGACCGGGCGATGGGCGCGGAGAAGCCGAAGGAAGGCATCTTCCTCAAGGGCGTCAAGTACCTCGGCTTCGGCGGCATCATCATCGGCCTTTCGGTGTTCCAGATCGAGTTCGACTTCGGGGTGCCCCAGTTCCGGCAGGTGTTCCAGCCGATGCTGATCGCCGCGGCAGGAGCGTTCGGTCTGGTGGCCGCGCGAATAATGCTCGGCAAAGGCGCCGCGATAATCGCCGCGTTGATGGCGATCGCGCTGCGCGGCCTTGTCTCGCTGGCGGTCGGCCCGGTGCTCGGTGCGCCGATCAACTGGTTTGCGCTCTATCTCGGAGCGGCCGTGGTCGTCGAATTGGTCGCGCTCACACCACTTTTCAAGCGCCCCATCGTCTTCGGGGCGGTCAGCGGGCTGCTGGTCGGCACCGTCGGGCTGTGGCTCGAGTCGTTCTGGATCGATGCCGTCTACCACTACCCGTGGCCGACCAGCATCTGGCCTGAGGCGCTTGCGATGGCCGTGCCGGTCGCCGTGCTCACCGGTGTGTGCGGCGCGATGTTCGGCATGGTGCTGACCGATCAGCGGTTGCCCGCCCGCCCGATCGGCATCGGGCTCGTGGTGCTGGCCATCCTGGTCATCGGCGGCGCGACCGCCAACGGGTTGCGCTACGAGGTGCCGCAGAACAGCACGGCGGCAATCACATTGACTGAAGCCGGTACCCCGGACAAGCGCATGGTGAATGCCGACATCCGGATCAACCCGCCCGACATGATCAGCGACGATCCCAATTGGGTTTCGGTGCTCGGCTGGCAGGGTGGACTGGCCGACCATCGCGGTATCTTCATCGACAACCTGGACAAGGTCGGGCCCGGCCACTATCGCTCGACGCAACCCATGCCGGTGAACGGCTCGTGGAAGACGCTGTTGCGCGTGCATGACGGACGCATCCTGACCGCCGTGCCGATCTACCTGGCCGCCGATCCCGGCATCGGCGCTCCCGAGGTGCCTGCGCAAGCGTCGATGACCCGGCCGTTCGTTTCGGAGATCACCATCCTGCAGCGCGAGCGCGACCCCGAGACCCCGATGTCGCTGTGGTTCATCGGCTGCATCGTGGTGCTCATCTGCTCGTTGATCATGATCGGCGGGCTCACCTGGGGCGCCGGTCGTGTCAACCGGCCCCAACCCACCGACTCGAGGACGGAGTTGCAGCCATCAGCACAGGCATAGTGGACAATCCGGACGTTTTGATCCTCGCCGATCATTCGGTGCTGGTGGCGATCCCGGCGTTCGTGCCTGCCTTCATCGTCGCAGGCGTGGTCATCTACATCGCGATGCGCGACCGGCGGAACAGAGACGGTTCTCACAGTGAAGACGCGGGGTCCACCCGCCAAGATGAAACACCGTGACTTCAACTCATTTCGATAACCGTCTGTTCGTTCTGCTCGCCGCCGGCGCGGTGCTGCTCGCCGGGTGTGGCGGTGGCGGTGACGAGACCGCGCAGAGTTCGTCGTCGTCACCGTCTGCGACGACCATCAGCCCGTCGGACATGCAGAACCAGCAGGCGCCGCCCGAGCGGCTGCTGATCGACGTCACGATCAAGGGCGGTGAGGTCACCCCGACCAACGCCCAGCTCGAGGCGAAGGTCAACGAGCAGATCGTCCTGAAGGTGAACAGCGACGCCGCCGACGAGTTGCATGTGCACTCGACGCCCGAGCACACCTTCAAGATCGAGCCGAAACCTGCCCAGCAGTTCCAGTTCACCGCGGACGTGCCCGGCACAGTGGACATCGAACTGCACCAGCTGGGCAAGACGATCGCAACGGTGCAAGTGCAACCATGACAGGCGAACCCGTCGTGGTGCTGGCCCATGGCCTCGGCGGGTCGTCTGATCTCCCGATCCCCTACACGTACGCGCTCATCGGCGCCGCGTGGGCGCTGACGTTCACGTTCGCCGTGGTCGCCTTCGCGTGGCGGCGGCCGCGGTTCGACCCGGACAAGCCGGGGCGCGCGCTGCCGCAGTGGGTGACGAGCGTCGTCGACGCAGCGCTCACCCGCTGGGCGCTCGCGATGGCGGGCCTGCTGTTCGCCGGATGGGTGGCGATGGCCGCCTTCTTCGGCCGCGCCGAGGGCAACCCGGTGCCCGGCGTGTTCTACGTCCTGATGTGGATCGGCCTCGTTGCGGCCTCGGTGGCCATCGGTCCGGTCTGGCGGGCGATCTCACCGGCCAGGGCGGTGTATCGGTTGCTTCGACTGGTGAGGCTTCCGGAGGGCGTGGGCTATCCGCGCCGACTCGGGTACTGGCCCGCGGTGGCGGGTCTGTTCGCGTTCGTCTGGCTGGAGTTGGCCAGCCCCGACCCCGGATCGCTCGGCGCGATCAGGCTGTGGCTTGTGGTGTATCTCGTGATCACCGTGGCCGGTGCAATCGTCTGCGGCGAGAAGTGGTTCGGCCGCGCCGATCCGTTCGAGGTGTACAGCGTCGTCGCATCCCGCTTCTCACCGCTGCGCCGCAATCCCGGAAGCGGTCGCATCGAGATCGGCAACCCGTTCAACCATCTACCGACGCTCCCGATCCGCCCGGGCACTGTGACGCTCCTCGCGGTGCTGCTCGGCTCGACCGCGTTCGACAGCTTTTCGGCTATGCCGGTGTGGCGCAACTTCATCGACCGGCAAACCGATTCCGCCGCAACAGCAACGCTGTTGCGCACGGCGGGCCTGCTCGTTTTCGTCGGCGTCGTCGTCGTAACGTTCTGGCTCGCCGCGCGCGCCACCGGCGGCGTCGACGCAGAGACGCGGCAACGGCTACCCGGAGTGATGGCGCACTCGCTGATCCCGATCGTGCTCGGCTACATGTTCGCCCACTACCTGTCCTACCTCATCGAACGTGGCCAGCAGGCGATCATCGACCTCGCCGACCCGCTCGGTCACGGGTGGAATCTGTTAGGTCTCGGCAACGCCGAGGTGAACTACGTTCTGTCACTTCATCCTTCGGTGCTGGCCACGATCAAGGTGTGCTGCGTCGTCGGCGGACATGTGGCCGGCGTCGTCGCCGCCCACGATCGCGCACTGCGCGTGCTGCCTGCCGGCTATCAGCTGACCGGTCAGCTGGCGATGATGTTCGTGATGGTCGGCTACACCTTCACCGGCCTCTATCTTCTTTTCGGCGGATGACGAAATTCTTAATAGCCCCATAACTTCTGGGGCCGTGCCTTAGATTGTCGTGGTGCCGCGCGACGACACCATTGAACGAGCATTGACCGGGGGTTCGCCGCAAGGGGTCGGATGGTTCCGCTTCTATTTCGCCGATGAGCGGTGGGAGTGGTCCGACCACGTGCACCGACTACACGGCTACGAACCCGGCACGATCCAACCCACCACACAGCTGGTGCTCTCGCACAAGCATCCCGACGACTATCACGAAGTCGCGGCCACACTTGACGAAATCCGGCGTACACACCGAACATTCAGCACCCGCTACCGCATCATCGACACCAAGCAGGTGGTGCACGACGTCATCGTCATCGGCGACCGTCTCTACGACGACCACGGCGAGGTGATCGGCACACACGGCTTCTACGTCGACGTGACCGACAGCAGGCCGGTGCGCGACGAGTTGCTCAGCGCGGCCGTCGCAGAGATCGCCGAGCACCGCGCGACGATCGAACAGGCCAAGGGCATGCTGATGCTGATCTACCGGATCAACGGGGACTCGGCGTTCGAGTTGCTGAAGTGGCGATCGCAGGAGACCAACGTCAAGCTGCGGGTGCTCGCCGATCAGGTACTCGACGACTTCGGGCAACTGGTCTACGAGGAAACCCTTCCGCCGAGGTCGACATTCGACAACCTTTTGCTGACAGCACATCTGCGCGTCGGCGCGACCGAAACCGCGGTGAGGACGGCGTCGTAAGCTGGGCGCATGCGTGCGCTGCTGATCGTGGACGTGCAGAACGACTTCTGTGAGGGCGGCTCTCTGCAGGTGGTCGGAGGCCAGTCGGTCGCCCGCGCGATAACCGAGTTCCTGGCCACGCCCCGCGGCCCCGGCCAGACTGTCGGCACCGCCGACTACGACCACATCGTGGCGACCAAGGACTTCCATGTCGATCCGGGCGGGCATTTCTCCGACAACCCCGACTTCCTCGGATCGTGGCCCCCGCACTGTGTGGCCGGGACACCCGGTGCCGAGTTTCATCCGGAGTTCGACACGTCGTTGATCGAAGCCGTCTTCACCAAGGGCCGATACGAGGCGGCCTACAGCGGCTTCGAGGGCACCGACGAGGAAGGCACCTCGCTGGCGGACTGGCTACGCCAGCGCGGCGTGGACGAGGTCGACATCGCGGGCATCGCCACCGACTACTGCGTGCTCGCCACCGCGACTGACTCCGCCGCCGCCGGTTTCAAGACCCGGGTGTTGCTCGACCTGACGGCGGGGGTGGCCGAGGAGACGAGCGAGAAGGCGGTCGAGAGCATGCAGGCGGCGGGCATCGAGGTGACCCGCGCCGCGGCCTAGGCATCAGGAGCCCGACCACCGCGGCGGCCTACGTTCGAGGTACGCGCGCACGCCCTCCTTCGCGTCGTCGAGGCGCATCAACTCCAGGTGGATCGCGGTCTCGCGGGCACCGACCTCCGCTCGGTCGAGGTCGAACGACTCCCACAGCAGACGTTTGCTTGCCGCCACCGATGCCGGCGCGGCGTTGACGGCGATGTCGTGGGCCGACTCCAGAGCCGCGGGCAGAACCTCGGCCGCGTCGAGCACCCGGCTGCCCAACCCGAGCGCTACGGCGCGGTGCCCGTCGAACGTCGCACCGGTCAGCAGGATCTCGGCCGCGTTCGACATGCCGACGAGGCGCGGAAGAACCCAGTGCGCGTACGCGTCGCCGACCATGCCGCGCCGCACCTGCACGACGCCGTAGGACGCGTCGGCGGCGAAGATCCTGATGTCGCACTGCAGGGCAAGCGTCAGGCCGAGCCCGATCGCGTGCCCGTTGATCGCGGCGATCACGGGTTTACGCAGCGACCACGCGGGCACGTCGATGCCCGCCGCGGAGAAATCTGGTCCCGGGTCGGTGAATGTGCGCTCCCCTGCTGACAGGTCGGCGCCCGCGCAGAAGGCCGGCGGCGCACCGGTCAGCACCACGGCCCGCACGGCGTCCGCCCAGTCGCACCAGCGGTAGGCGTCGGCGAGTTCGTCGCGCATCCCGTCGCCGACGGCGTTGCGCTGCCGCGGACGGTTCAAGGTGATGGTGGCCACACCGGTGTCGACGTCGATGTTCAGCGTGCGGTAAGAGGGCAGGTCGGGACGGCTGGGCACGCGCGCCACCTCTTCTCGAAACGGGTCGGCCGATTTGGTTGCAATGCTCGCCTATTGGGCATCCCCGTATGGTCTCTCGTACCCCTACTGATACGTGTCTGGAGCGTGTTCTTTGACCCAAGCTGGCCCTACGCAGTCCGCCCCGCAGGAGATATGGCCAGGTAAGGCCTATCCGCTTGGTGCCACCTTCGACGGATCGGGAACCAACTTCGCCCTGTTCAGCGAGGCTGCTGAGCGCGTCGAACTGTGCCTGTTCGACGCCGAGGGCACTGAGACGCGGGTGACGCTGCCCGAGGTCGACGGGTTCGTGTGGCACTGCTTTCTGCCCAACATCCAGCCCGGGCAACGCTACGGCTACCGCGTGCACGGCCCGTACGACCCCGCCAACGGCAACCGGTGCAATCCGAACAAGCTGGTGCTCGATCCGTACTCCAAGGCCATCGACGGCAACTTCGAGTGGAACCAGTCGCTGTTCGGCTACAACTTCGGCGACCCCGACAGCCGCAACGACGACGACTCGGCCGCCAGCATGCCCAAGTCGGTGGTCATCAACCCGTTCTTCGACTGGGGCGTGGATCGCCCACCCGGCCACGAGTACGCCGACACCGTGATCTACGAGGCCCACGTCAAGGGTCTGACCCAGACGCATCCCGACATTCCGGACAACATCCGCGGCACCTACGCCGCGGTTGCCCACCCGGCGATCATCGAGCATCTGAAGTCGTTGAGCGTCAACGCCATCGAGTTGATGCCGGTACACCACTTCGCGAACGACTCCACGTTGATCGAGAAGGGTCTGACGAACTACTGGGGCTACAACACCATCGGGTTCTTCGCGCCGGACTCCAAGTACAGCTCCAACGCCATCCCCGGCAGCCAGGTGCAGGAGTTCAAGGCCATGGTGCGCGCGCTGCACGAGGCGAACATCGAGGTGATCCTCGACGTGGTCTACAACCACACCGCCGAGGGCAACCACATGGGTCCGACGCTGTCCATGCGCGGCATTGACAACGGTGCGTACTACCACCTCGTCGACGACGACAAGCGCTACTACATGGACTACACCGGCACCGGCAACAGCCTCAACGTGCGGCATCCGCACACGCTGCAGCTGATCATGGACTCGTTGCGGTACTGGGTGACCGAGATGCACGTCGACGGTTTCCGCTTCGACCTGGCGTCAACGCTGGCCCGCGAGTTCTACGATGTCGACCGGCTGGCCACCTTCTTCGAACTCGTACAACAGGATCCGACCGTCAGCCAGGTCAAGCTGATCGCCGAGCCCTGGGACGTCGGACCCGGCGGCTACCAGGTCGGCAACTTCCCGCCGCAGTGGACGGAGTGGAACGGCAAGTACCGCGACACGGTCCGCGACTACTGGCGCGGGGAACCCGCCACCCTCGACGAGTTCGCCTCCCGGCTGACCGGCTCGGCAGACCTGTACGAACAAACCGGTCGCAGGCCGGTGGCGTCGATCAACTTCGTCGTCGCCCACGACGGCTTCACGCTGCGGGATCTGGTGTCCTACAACGAGAAACACAACGAGGCCAACCTCGAGGACAACAACGACGGCGAGAGCCACAACCGGTCGTGGAACTGCGGTGTCGAAGGGCCGACCGACGACAAGGAGGTCAACGCGCTGCGCGCCAGGCAGCAGCGCAACTTCCTGACCACGCTGCTGCTCTCGCAGGGCGTGCCGATGATCTCGCACGGCGACGAGTTGGGCCGGACGCAGCAGGGCAACAACAACGTCTACTGCCAGGACAACGAGCTGTCCTGGATCCACTGGGACGAGGCCGACACCGAGCTGATCGAGTTCACCCGCAAGGTCTCGGAGTTGCGTGCAGCACACCCGGTGTTCCGCAGGCGGCGGTTCTTCTCCGGACGTACGGTGCGGCGCCGCGGCAGCGGGCAAGGTCTGCCCGACATCGGCTGGCTCGCGCCCGACGGTTCTGAGATGACCGACGAGGACTGGGAGTCCGGGTTCGCCAAATCGCTCGGGGTGTACCTGAACGGCCTGGGCATACCCGACCGCGATGTGCGCGGGCAGCAGATCGTCGACGACTCCTTCATGCTGTTCTTCAACGCCCACCACGAGCCCATCGAGTTCACCTTGCCCGCAAAGGAATACGGTCCGTCGTGGCTTCCGGTGATCTACACCGCAGACGACGTCAACGAAGAGTCGAAACCGTACGACGCGGGGGCGAAGGTCACCATCGAGGCGCGCTCGGTGATGGTGCTACAGGCCCACAACGCGTAGGCAGAGGCGCTACTCGACCACGTCGTAGAACGAGTCGCCGTCCTCAGGCGTGCCGTCGATCTGGCCGTGTGTGCGGCCGTGCTCGCACGGATTGAGGTCGTCGATCGCGTCGTCGGGCAGCAACTCGATCTCGGGCGGTTCGTCGTCGGCGTCTCGCGGGTCCACGTCGTCGGGGCTGACGTCGGGCACCTCCTCGGCGAGGCGTTCGTCGAGGCTGTCTTCCTCGTCGGGGGGGATCCACCGCTCCGGCGGGTCGACGGTCTCGTCCCCGTCGTCGTTGCGCACCTCGTCGGAGTCGAGCGCCTCTTCGGGCGTAAGCGGGAACTCATCTGGCGGGAACTCATCTGAGACGTCTCGTGCCATGCCCCCATCTTGCCCGAAATCGGAGGACTAAACGGGGGGCTGCGCGCAGGCGTGGATCTCATCGGAAAACCGGTGCCATACCAGGCAGTATGGTACGGTTCACCTGCTGACGCAGCCGTGGCCGCACTATCGGCACCGAGGGGTGCCGCCGGCCGGGCGGGCTGGAAGTAGAAGCCGAAGAGCGGCGGTGACTACCGGCGGCCACGGCTGCAACAGCACCCTTCGAGACGGAACCCACTACCGTCGCTAAGTCTTTGGCATGTCACGTTGCTGGTGGCCGTATGCTGCCGTCCATGAGCCCGCTGCGCGACGCTGGACGTCGGCTTTCTGCCGACGACTGGATCCAGGCCGGCTTCGCCATCCTCGCCGACGGGGGGCCGAACGCGCTTCGTCTCGACCGGCTCTGCGAGCAGCTCGGCGTCACCAAGGGCAGTTTCTATTGGCATTTCGTGGATTTGTCCGCCTATCGCACGGCCTTGCTCGAGGCGTGGGCGAGCCTGCAGGACCAGGATCGCCATCGTTTCATGGAGATGACCGAAGCGACGCCGCGGGAACGGCTGCAGGCAATGATGCAGGCCCTGCTCGGTCCTCAGCTCTACGCCCTGGAACGCGCCATGCGGGTGTGGGCATTGACCGACGAGAGCGTCGCCGAAGGGGTGCGACGAGGCGACATGCAACTGCTGGGCGCCATCCATCAGATATTCATCGACGCCGGCTTCGAAGAGCAGGACGCGCTCGTGCGCGCGGTCGCCTTCTTCGCCGCGGGTACGGGGTTTGTGCACGGATTCGACATCGAACGGCCGCCCGAAGGTGAAGAGCTGTTTCTCGACTTCTTCCTGCGGCCCTAGGTCGACGGTTTCAGCCCCGTCTTGGCATCGAGGTACTGCAGCAGGTCGTGCGCGGCCAACTCGATGTCCTTGTGCCGCCATTCCGCCGCGCGGTAGACGCAGGCGATCAGACCGGTGCGGTGGAGTCGGCGGAAATCGCCGTAGATGAACGCGTAGCGCGCCTTGGTGTGGTCCTTGGCGCCCTTGGTCAGGCCGAGATGCCACAGTGCGTACTCGTCCCAGGAATGGCTCTTCAGGAAGGCGTTCCGTGCCTCGGCCCGCGGTTGCACCTCACCCCAGTCGCTGTCGAGGACGTACTGGCGCGCATCGATGAGCGAGCGCGCCTTTTCCACCGCAGCCTTGTTCAGGATGTACTCGGCCATGCCGACGGATACCCCGCTATGCGACCGCGACGCGCTCGCTGGCCATGACCTCGGCGGCGGCCCGCTCTCCGGAGCGCACGGCCCCGTCGACCCAACCGCACATGACCGCCGAACTCTCGCTGCCGGCCCAGTGGATGCGGCCGCACGGTTCGCGCAGTGCGGGGCCGAACTCGGTGAGCACCCCGGGCGGAGCGTGGCTGATCATGCCGCCGCCCGAATAGCGCTCGACCGTCCAGTTCTGCTCGATGAAGTCGACCGGTGAAGTCGCCTTCGCGCCGAACCGCGCCGCGAGCGAGTCGAGGATGTCTGCGCGCCGCTGCGCGGCGTCCAGATCGCACAATGCACGTGCGGTCGGGCCTTCGACGATCACGCACAACACCCCCGGCGTGCCGGTGTCCGTGCACGCGTCGATCGTGACCGGGGCGGGCGTACCCGGCGCCGCCGACTGCCCCGACAGCCCCTCGGCCCGCCAGAACGGTTCGTCGTAGACGATGTTGATCTTCCACACGGCTCCGCTGGGCATGCGCTGATGCAACAATGATCTGTCGACGGAAAGCATTGGCTCATAGGCGATCTGGCTCGCGATCGCAATCGGCACCGCGACCACCGCTCGACGCGCCCGCACCGTCATGCCGTCGGCGCGCACCGTGACCCCGGTGTCGTCCTGGTCGATTCGTCGCACCGGCTGCGAGGCGTACAGCGAATCGCCGATCTGCGCGGCCATCGGCCCGTACACCGCGCCCATGCCACCGTGGATGCGGGAGTCCTGCGAGCCGCCCTCGATGCCGAACACGAACTCCGGGCCGCCGCCGGAGGCCATCTGATGCAGCGCGAACAACAGCGAGATCTCCGACGTGTCGCTGGTGTAGGTGCCGCCGATCGCCGTCTCGAGCAGCTCCCGGGCGGCCAGTGACGGCACGTGGTGGTCCAGCCACTGGGCGACGGTGATGCTGTCCCACTTGTCGGCTTTCTTGGCGTCCCACGGCGCCTCGAGTGGAACCGCCCTGCACATCTTGGCCAGTTCGAGCATCGCGGTGCCGAGGTTCACCGTCGCGAACGGGTTGAGGTTGCGCGGCGCCGCGCCCTTGTACCTGTACTGCTTACCGTCGACGATCATCATCGCGTCGCCGCCTGCGTACTGCTTGTAGCTCTGCGCGTCGAACTCGTGCATCAGCGCGTAGATGCGGTCCTGTCCCGGTCCGACCCACGCCCCGCCCCTGTCGACCCACGTCCCGTCGTCACGCACTTCGGTGAACGTGCGGCCGCCGACCCGGTCGCGGGCCTCCAGCACCGCGACCGAACTGCCTGCCTGCTTGAGCCGCAACGCAGCCGTCAAGCCGGCGAAACCGGCCCCGACGATGCAAAAGTCCACGTCAACCATGTGGGGATGGTGCACCCCCGATCGGCCCAGCGGAGCCGTTTGGCAAATTTACGCATTCGTCAGCCCTTCAGCTGAGGATGCGCTCGATGGAGCGCAGGGGAATCGGCAGCCACGTCGGTCGGTGCCTGGCCTCATACGCCGCCTCGTAGACCGCCTTGTCGAGTTCGTACGCCACGAGAAGGACGCCCGAGTCGCGCGGATCGGTCCCCGACTGCGCGGCGTACCCCTCGCAGAACGCGGTGCTGTTGCGGTCCACCCACTCGCGGGCGCGCGCAGCCAGCTGCCGGGAGCGGTCGTCGTCCTGGTCCTGTTCCATCAGCCGTTGGTAGGCGGCGTACTCGAAAGACCGCAGCACACCGGCGACGTCGCGGGCCGTCGCGTCCGGACGCCTGCGCTCCTCGAGCGGCTGGCCGGGCTCCCCTTCGAAGTCGATCACCAACCACCGCTCCGGCGTGCGGAGCACCTGTCCCAGGTGCAGGTCGCCATGTATGCGCTGAACCGTGATCGTCTCGTCGACCAGCTTCCGGTAGCGCTCCTCGATCAGCGGCACGTACTCGCCGAGTTCGGGCACCGACGCGGCCGCCGCCGTGAGCCGTTCGAGGACCGTGTCGATCGGGAACGAGGTCGTCGACGTGCCCAGTTCGGCGGCCAGGGTGGCGTGTACCGATGCGACGGCCTCGCCGAGCCGGTACGACTCGCCCGCGAAATCGCCGCCGACCTCGTCGGCATACAGGTCGCCCTCCGCGAACAGGTCCCTGGTACTGGCCGTGGCCATGTCCCAGCCCTCGGCGGAGTTGGCGGCGAACTCGGTGACCATCCCGAGCGCGTACGGCTCGCCGTCGAGCGTCGTCTCGTAGGACCCCAGCAGTCGCGCCACATGCGGGTTCTCTGCGCGCGCCAGGACCCGGTTCAGCTCGATGTCGGGGTTGGTGCCCGGCGTGAGGCGACGGAACACCTTCAGGACGGCACGTTCCTCGAAGATCACGCTGGTGTTGCTCTGCTCTGCGCCGGAAACCCGTGGCGCGGCGTCCAGCGGCAGCTCGGCGCCAGGCTCCTCGGCGAACCGCACGTCGCCGAAGGATGCCGACGAATCGAATTGCGCCAGAAGGTATTTCGCATCAGCGGGGTTGTACAATGCGTCGTAGGCGGTGCGGTCGGCGTCAGCGCCTATCGTGGCGACGTCCGCGTATTCCTCGATAGGACCCGAATCCCAGCGCACGATCACCTGGTAGCGCTCAGCGGGCCCGTCGGAGTAGGAGACGTCGAGCAGCACGAGGTCCAGATCGTCACGCAGCCCGACCACGACGGCAGGCTCTGCGGACACCAGCTGGCGATTGCGGCCCGCGTACCAGCGTTGCTGGACGATCCATTCGTCGAACGGCAGGTTCATGGTTGATCTCCGGGTTCCGGCGGGCGCAACTGGAACCAGTAGAACCCGTGGCCGGGAAGAGTGAGCAGGTACGGCAGCGCACCGATGCGGGGGAACTCCACGTATCCAGTCATCTCAACGGGCGTATACCCGTTCCAGTGCTGCAGGTTCAGCTCAATCGGCTGCGGGAACCGGGAAAGGTTGTTGACGCACAGCACCGTGTCGCCGTCCAGTTCCCTGACGTAGGTGAGCACCGATGGGTTGGAGCCGCCCAGCTCGCGGAAGGCGCCGATGGCGAACGCCTCGTGTCTGCCCCGGACGGCGAGCATCGTCCTCGTCCAGTTCAGCAACGACGTCGAGCTGTCGCGCTGGGCCTCGACGTTCACCGACTGGTAGCCGTAGATCGCGTCCTGGTTCGGCGGCAGATACAGCCGGCCGGGGGTGGCCTTCGAGAACCCGGCGTTGCGGTCGGGGGTCCACTGCATCGGTGTGCGCACGCCGTCGCGGTCGCCGAGCCAGATGATGTCGCCCATGCCGATCTCGTCGCCGTAGTACAGCACCGGAGAACCCGGCAGCGACAACAGCAGCGCGGTGAACAACTCGATCTGGTTGCGGTCGTTCTCCAGCAGCGGCGCAAGCCTGCGCCGGATGCCGACGTTGGCCTTCATCCGCGGATCTTTGGCGTACTCGGAGTACATGTAGTCGCGCTCTTCGTCGGTGACCATCTCCAGCGTCAACTCGTCGTGGTTGCGCAGGAAGATGCCCCACTGCGCGAGATCGGGGATCGCCGGTGTCTGGGCCAGGATCTCTGAGATCGGGAACCGCGACTCGCGCCGCACCGCCATGAAGATGCGCGGCATCAGTGGGAAGTGGAACGCCATATGGCACTCGTCGCCGCCGGTGTCCGGGTCGCCGAAGTACTCGACGACGTCGGCAGGCCACTGGTTGGCCTCGGCCAGCAGCACCCGGCCCGGATACTCGTCGTCGATGACCTTGCGGCAGTGTTTGAGGAACGCGTGCGTCTCCGGCAGGTTCTCGCAATTGGTGCCTTCGCGTTCGAACAAATACGGCACCGCGTCCAACCGGAATCCGTCGATGCCGAGATCGAGCCAGAATCGCAGGACGTCGATCATCGCTTCCTGCACGGCCGGATTGTCGTAATTGAGGTCGGGCTGATGGCTGAAGAAGCGGTGCCAGTAGAACTGCCTGCGGACCGGATCGAAGGTCCAGTTCGATTCCTCGGTGTCGACGAAGATGATCCGCGCGTCGCGGTATTTCTCGCTGGTGTCGCTCCACACGTAGAAGTCGCCGTAGGGCCCGTCGGGATCGCGCCGCGATTCCTGGAACCAGGCGTGGCTGTCCGACGTGTGGTTCATGACGAGGTCGGTGATGACGCGGATGCCACGTCGGTGCGCGGCGTCGAGCAACTCCACGAAATCGTCGACCGTGCCGAACTCGGGCAACACCTTGTAGAAGTCGCGGATGTCGTAGCCCCCGTCGCGAAGGGGTGAATCGTAGAAGGGCGGCAGCCAAAGACAGTCGACGCCAAGCCACTTCAGGTAGTCGAGCTTCTCGGTGAGGCCGCGCAGATCGCCAACGCCGTCGGCGTTGGAGTCGTAGAAGGCGCGCACCAGCACCTCATAGAAGACGGCGCGCTTGAACCAGGTGCGATCGGCGGGCAGCGCAGCGGCATGACCGAAATCGTCCGCAGTCGGGTGCTCGACCACGCCGTCCTCGACGTGACTGCCCTCTGTCGGGTCGTGGTCGACCGGTTCGTCGGCGCGGTTACGCGCATCCGCCGCAGCATCCATACGAACCTCAAACCTACCCATCCGTGCGGATATTGAATCGGCTCAGCGTGTCGCGCCGGCATTGAGCAAAGAGCCGCGTTGCGTGGTGTAAAGGAACGGTTGAAACCGCCGCCGAACCGGGTTAACGTTTGCGCGGCCATTGTTCCCATTGTCGGGTGGCAGTGGTCTTCATTATTTCTTCGACGGAATCGAGTGGCCGTGTCAGAGCCGAATGATGGCGAAGCCCCAGTAATCGTTGGTCTGTCCGATGCGGCAATGCACATGTACGCCGCCGCAATCGACACGCTTCCGGATCCGAGCGATCCCGAGTTCCCGGAACGCGCGGGCGTGATCCTCGCCGGTCTGCGCAAGCTCCAGGACTCGCTCGCCGACGCCGCGAGCCGCAGCCGGGTGACCCCGTCGGTCATCGTCGCGCTGAGCGGTGTGCGCAGCCGGTACGACGATCTGATGGCGACCGCCGCCAACGGTCCCGGCGCCACCCTGGGGCAGCGGCTCTACATCGCCCGCGGCCGGGCGAAGCTTTCCACCAAGGAAGCCGCCAACGGCGTCGGGCTGCGCAAGGACCTCATCGAGGCCGTCGAAGCCGAAGAGCCGGTGCTCGAGGATGAGGCGTCGCGCATCAAGGATCTGATCGCCGCTCTCGGCGGCTGACGCTTCAGGCAAACATTTCCTCGGGCGCGCGGCGTTTGCGCCGGTTGTTCGTGGGTATTGGCAGATCCCATGAACCGCACCGTTGCGGACGCGACGTTGTTCCGTGGGTTGGCGCCTGACCTCGTCGCGGCACTGACGGCTCGGCTGCCGATCGCCGACTTCGCTGCGGGTCAGGTGATCTACGCGCGCGGCGACCTCGGCGCAGAGCTCTACATTCTCATCGACGGCAAGGTGAAGCTGGGCCGCTGCGCCGACGACGGCCGCGAGAACATCCTGTCCGTGCTGGCGCCACCCGACATCTTCGGCGAGCTCTCGATACTCGACCCGGGCCCGCAGCCGTGGAACGCCACCGCCATCACCGAGGTTCGCGCCGTCACCGTCGACGGCAAGCGTCTGGCGTCCTGGCTCGACGAGTATCCCGCGATGGCGGGCCGGATGCTGACGATGCTCGCTCAGCGGCTGCGCCACACGAGCGACACCCTTGCCGATCTGTCTTTCATCGACGCGCCCGCCCGGGTGGCCAAACAGCTGCTGTGGCTGGCGCAGCGGTTCGGGATCCCCGAGAACGGCTCGATGCGGGTGACGCACGACCTGACGCAGGAGGAACTCGCCCAACTCGTCGGCGCAACGCGGGAGACCGTGAACAAGGCGCTGTCGGATTTCCGCAATCGCGGCTGGATCCGCGTCGACGGCAAGAGCGTGGTGATCTCGAACTCCGAGCGGCTGGCGCACCGGGCGCACTGATCGCCGCTACGGCAGATAGCGCGCGGCCGCGCTCGATCGGATGACCCGTCCCGCACTGGCCTGCCGGTAACCCAGCACCCCGCCGACGAGCGTCATCAGCGCGATGCCCACGACGCCGGGCAGCGCCGCGCCTGCCAGCTGTGGCAGACCGGGACTGCGCAGGTAGTCGGTGTATCCCCGGCGCGGCAGTGGGTTGGCCGCCGCCTGTCCCGGCTGCGCGGCCTCGGCGGCGCTTTCCTGTCGCGCAGCCCGCGCAGCCACTGCCGGTTCCGCGTTGCCGCCGCGGGCAACGGCCGAGCCAAGGCCGGGCGCGGGTGCCTGCACGGGCGCGGGCCCGAACGCCGGGAAGCGTGCCGCGGCGGGCGGCGGCACCGGCATCGCGACAACCGGCGCCGACAGCACCGGTGCAGCACCGAAGCCGGTGGCCCGATAGTCGCCACCGCCTGTGACGCCTACGCCGCCGGACGCATCGAGGACCGGTTCGGGTGCGGGGGCTTCGGCAATCGGGCCGCGGAACGCGGGCCCCGGCACGGGCGTAGGAGCCGGTTCCGGTTCGGCGCGCATCGGCGCCAGGAACGGGTCGATGGCTTGACCGACGAACGAGACGATGCGGTCCGCGTTCCACCAGTCGCCACCGCGGCGGCGGATCTCCAACAGGTAGTACGGGAACGGATACTCGACGGACTCGGGCGGCTTCTTGTCGTCCTTGGGCGCTGCGCTGACCGGGTCAGCGTCAGGATGGTCGCTTCCGCCGCCTGCCATCGGCGTCGGCGTCGGCGTCGGCGTCGGCGGTGGTACCGCGCCGTCGGAACCACCCGCTGCGCGTGGACCGGTGTCGCGGTCATTGCCGGGAGCCGGATCGGGTGCGGGCTCCTCGACCGGCTCGGCGAACGTCGCCGCCTCCGGTTCGCTGGTTATGACGACACCGTCCGGTTGCGAGCCGATCCTCGCCCTCGGAGCCCTCCGCGGCTTGCTCGCCATCCGCTTTCGGTGTTCGCTGATCATCCGCTGGATGACGCGTCCGAGGCTTGGCCGCTCGTTATTGACGCCTTTGCTAGATTGCGTGTCGGCCGCGCCTCGGCCACCGTCGTCCGGGTCGGCGACGGCCTGCGGGGCCGTGACACCGCCGAGGACGAGGCCGCCCACGAGCACGCCGGCACACGCCGCATTGCGTATCGCCGACACCCCCATGTGAGCCTCGTTCCCGCCGAGAAAGTTGCTGACTAGGCGTTCATCGCCAGGGAATTCTCCCACACTCGACGCCATCGGTCGGTGGAAACTTTGCTTGCTGGCAAAACGCTGACAACGGGGCGTGACGACGCCGGGTATCGTGCCGACGTGGCAACTCGCGACCGGCCGTCGGCCGCCGAGGGGGCGCGCACCATCGCAGCGTCCACGAACTCCGGCACGCTGGCGACGCTCACCGCGACCGGCGACCCGTGGGCCTCGTTCGTCACCTACGGGATGCTCGACGAAGCGCCGGTGCTCTGCCTGTCGAGCCTCGCCGAACACGGCCGCAACCTGCAGACCGATCAGCGGGCCAGCATCTCGATCGTGTCCCCCGGTGACGACCCCGACCCGCAGTCGTGGGCACGGGTGACGCTGGCCGGTGTCGCCGAACGGCCCGTCGGCGACGACCTCGTCGCCGCGCGGGAGGCTCACCTGGCCGCAGTGCCCGGCGCCGCGAACTACATCGACTTCGGCGACTTCACCGTGTGGGTGCTGCGGGTGGCCAGGGTGCGCTGGTACGGCGGATACGGCCGGATGGACGTGGCGACGGGTGAGGAGTACGCCGCCGTCCGACCCGACCCGGTGGCGCCGCATTCGGCAACCGCGATCGCGCACCTCAACGCCGACCACGCCGACGATCTGTGCGCGATGGCCAGGACGCTCGCCGGCTTCCCCGACGCATCGGCGGCGACGTGCACCGGCGCCGACCGCTACGGCCTCGACCTGCGGGTCACCACGCCGCGCGGTATCGCCTACACGAGGGTCGGCTACGCCGCCCCGATCGACTCGCACCGCGATTTGCGCTCGGCCACAGTCGAATTGGCTCAGCGCGCTAGGATCGGCGGGTGACCGAACGCTCCGAGCTCTGGCAGGCCGCCTTCGATCTGATCCGCACCCGAGGCCATGAGCGGCGGGAGGAGCCGTTCAAGCTGGCCAGCGGTCAGCTCAGCCACGACTACATCGATGGCAAGTACGCCGTCGACACCGGTGAGCGGCTGGAGATGGTCAGCCGCGCGGTCGCCGAACTCGCCGCCGACAAGGGCATCGAGTTCGACGCTGTCGGCGGGCTGACCATGGGAGCGGATCCGTTGGCGCACGGCGTCGCGATGGTCACCGGCAAGGCCTGGTTCTCCGTGCGCAAGGAGCAGAAGACACGCGGGCGCGAACAGTGGGTCGAGGGCACCCGCCTCGAGAAGGGCACCCGCGTGCTGCTCGTCGACGACGTCATCAGCACCGGCGGCTCAACCGCACTGGCGCTGGACCGGATCGCACCGCTCGGCGTCGTCGTCACCGGCGTGATCCCGATGGTCGACCGCGGCGACGTCGCCGCGAAACTGTTCGCCGAGCGCAACGTCCCGTTCTACGCGCTCATCACCTACAAGGACCTCGGGATCGAGCCCATCAAGGCGGTGTGATCTCGGCGGCCTGGTTCGGGACGACGAGTACGCCCGTGGGTTCGACGCCGACCGTCACCCGGTCGCCCGGGGCAAAGGCCCGCGCCGCCGAGCTGGCCATCTGCGCGCCGACCGCCGTCCCGTCGGCCAGCGTCACGTGCACGCGGGAGATCGGTCCGAGGAACGCCACCGACGTCACCGACGCGGTGCCCGCTGGGTCGGCCGTCACCGTCACCGACTCCGGCCGGACCATGGCGAGGCCCGCGCCCGAGGCCACCGACCCGGCCAGTGCGGGCACCGACGTGCCGAGCAGCTTGGCCTCACCGTCGACGACTTCGGCGGGCACCTTGTTGTTGAGGCCGACGAACTCCGCCACGAACGGCGTGGCGGGGTTGGCGTAGAGCTCGGCAGGCGCAGCGAGCTGTTCCAGCTTGCCCTGGCTCATCACCCCGACCCGGTCGGCGACGGCGAGCGCCTCCTCCTGATCGTGGGTGACGAAAAGGGTTGTCGTACCGACCTCGAGCTGGACCCGGCGGATCTCGTCGCGCAGCTGCACCCGCACCTTGGCGTCGAGCGCCGAAAGCGGTTCGTCGAGGAGCAGCACCCTCGGCTGGATCGCGAGCGCCCGCGCCAGCGCCACCCGCTGCTGCTGCCCGCCGGACAACTCGCTGGCGTACTTGTTGCGATGCGCGGTCAGCCCGACCAACTCGAGCATCTCGTCGGCCCGAGAGATCCGCTGCGCCTTGCTTTTTCCGCGCATCTTGAGCCCGAACGCGACGTTGTCGACGACGGTCAGGTGCGGAAAGAGGCTGTACGCCTGAAACACCATGCCCATATCCCGTTTGTTCGCAGGCACTTTGGTGAGATCCTTACCGGCCACCGACACCGTGCCCGACGTTGCCTCGTCCAGACCGGCGAGGATGCGCAGCGCGGTCGTCTTACCGCAGCCGGACGGACCGAGCAGCGCGACCAGTTCGCCCGGTTCGATGTGCAGCGTCAACCCGTCGAGGGCCTTCACCGCACCGTATTCCCGGGTGAGGTTGGTCAGTTCGACGGAAACCCCGTTGGTCATGTGGGAACTCCAGGTTGGGTCACTGTTGTTGGGGCGGCGACGGCCGGGTCGGCTCCCGCGCTGCTGCGGCGCCTGCCGCGGGTCACCAGCGCGAGGATGAGCAGCAGCACGAATCCGAAGACGAGGGTGGCCAGCGAGGCCGCGACCGAGGTGGGGCCGTCGCTCTTTCCGATCAGCACGATCTGCACCTGCAGCGTCTCGTAACCCGACAGCGAGGCGATCGTGTACTCGCCGAGCACCACCGCGATCGAGATGAACGCCGCGGACAGGATGCCCGACCAGATGTTGGGCACCACCACGCGGCCGATGGTGGTCGGCCAGCCCGCGCCGAGCGAACGCGCCGCCTCCGAAAGGGTTTTCAGGTCGATCGCCGACAGTGCCGCGTCGATGGCCCGGTACGCGAACGGCAAGACAAGCACCACGTAGACGAACGTCAGCGTCAACGCGGACTCGCCGAGGAAGTACGTCACCCAGAGGTACACGTTGCGCAACCCGACGACGATCACCAGCGCGGGGATCGTCAGCGGAAGCAGGCAGAGGAACTCGACGATCCCCTTCGCCCACGGCGCGCGCAGCCGCACCCAGATCATCGTCGGCACCAGGATCAGCAGCATCAGAACCACGGTGAACACCGCCAGCAGCAGTGAGATCACGATCGCCTGATACAGCGCATCGTCGGCGACCAGGTTCTTCCACGCCTGCAGCGTGCGGCCCTGCCCCAGCAGGTTCCTGGTGGAGAAGTCGGCCATCGCGTACAGCGGGAACAGGAAGAACAGGCCGAAGGCGATGTACAGCACCACCCGAAAGACCTTGCCGCCCAGCGTCTTCTTCCTCACTGCAGCCACCTCGCCGTGCGCCGCACGAGTGCGTTGTACGCCACCATCACGATGGCCACGATGACGATCATCTCCAACGCGAGCGCGTATGCGAACCCGGACTGGCCGAGCACCACCTCACTGGTCAGCGCCGCACGGATCAGCAGCGGCACGATCGGGCTGCCCTGGCTCACCAGCGCCGCCGCGGTCGCATAGGCCGCGAATGCGTTGGCGAACAACAACAGAACCGAACCGAGGAACGCGGGCGTCAGCAGCGGCACGGCGACCTGTCGCCAGTACTGGAACGTGGACGCGCCGAGGCTGACCGCCGCCTCCCGCCACTGTTCGCGCAGGCCTTCCAGCGCGGGCACGAACACGATCACCATGAGCGGGATCTGGAAGTAGGTGTAGACGAGGATGAGGCCGGAGAGGCTGTACAGCCACCCGGATCCGGCCAGGTTCCAGCCGAAGTGCTGCTGCACCCACACCGTCAGCACGCCGTTGAGTCCGATCGTCGCCAGGAATGCGAAAGCCAGTGCGACGCCGCCGAACTGAGCCAGCACGCTGCACAGCGAAATCACCGCCCGGCGGAGGACCGACGACGGCGGGCTGCTGACGATCAACCATGCCAGCACCGCGCCGAGCAGCGCGCCGATGATCGCGGTGCTCGCCGAGAGCAGCACGCTCTTGGCCAGCGCCGACAGCGCGGTCTCGGAGAACAGCGCGGCGATCCGGTCGAACGAGAAGGCGCCGTCGACGAAGAACGCGCTGACGATCACCGTCACGGTCGGCACGATGAGAAAGATCGTGACCAGAGCGAAGAACGGCAGCAGCGGAAGCGCTTCCCGGATCCGCCTCAGCATCTTCAACGAGCTCCTCGCGTGCGCGGTCAGCCGATGGCCTTCGCCCAGTTGTCCGCCAGGTACTTGGTGACCTTGTCGGTCTGGTCCGGCGTCGGCACGGTGACCGGCCCGTCGATGACCGGAATCTTGTCGACCACCGACTTGTCGATGGCGCCCGCCCGCAGCATGCCGTCGGCTCGCACCGGCCGGACCCCGCCCGCGGCGTAGAGGTTCTGCCCCTCGTCGCTGTAGAGGAACTCCTGCCACAGCCGCGCGGCGGCGGGGTGCGGCGCGTCGGAGTTGATCGCCTGGTAGTAGTAGCCGGCGACGACCGCGTTCGACGGGACGAAGACCTGCCAGCTCGGCAGCTTCGCCGAACGTGCGGAGTTCAGGTAGTTCCAGTCGATGACCACGGGCGTCTGGCCGCTCTCGATGGTGGCCGGAGTCGGGTCCACGGGCAGGAAGTTGCCCGCAGCCTTGAGCTTGCGGAAGAACTCGACGCCCGGGGCGATGTCGTCGACCGAACCGCCCTGCGACAGCGCGACCATCAGCACGCCGGAGAACGCCGCGCCCGCCTGGGTCGGATCGCCGTTGAGCGCGACCTTGCCGCTGTACTCGGGCTTGAGCAGATCGTTGACGTCGGCGACCGGCGGCACCTTGGCGGAGTCGAAGCCGATCGACATGTAGCCGCCGTAGTCGTTGACCCACTTGCCGTCGGGGTCGGTGTACGCGGCGGGGATGTCGTTGAACGTCGCCACCTTGTACGGCGCGAACATCGACGTATTTGCCAGCGCGACAGCCTGTCCCAGATCGAAGACGTCGGGGGCGGTGCTCTTGCCCTTCTGCTGGTTGGCCGCGTTGATCTCGTCCTGGCTCGCCGCGTCGGGCTGCGCGGAGTTCACCTTGATTCCGTACTTGTCGGAGAACGCCTTGATGATGGCCCCGTAGTTGGCCCAGTCCGGCGGCAGGGCGATGACGTTGAGCTCGCCCTCCTTCTTGGCCGCCTCCACGAGGCCGTCCATCCCGCCGAAGTCCTCGGCCGAGGTCGCCTCCGAGGCCTTCACGCCCGACTGCGTCTGCTCGCCCTCGCTGTTCTTCTCCGGCGGCGCACACGCCGTCAGGCCGGCGAGCAGCAGCGCGGATGCGGTCAGGGCGGCGACAGGAAGCAGGCGCGATTTGTTCATGGGCGAACCTTCCGATGGGCAGGCAGACCAGTGGTGGCGCGGTGATGACGCACATGCGTCGGCGCGGTGAACGGATCACCACAGCGCGTTGGAACCCTATCGTGGCCGCGCATCGAAGGCAGGCGGTTCCCGCGACTCGATTTTTATCGCCGGTGGGCGAGAGTTTTCCCAGGTCGTGGCGTTAGCATCAGATGGTGTCGGAGAAGGGGGCCCCAGGGGACTTCGACTACTTGTTTGAGGAAGGCGACGAGAGCGACGGCGTCGACCTCGTCGACGAGGGCCATACATACGCGTCGGAGCCCGACCTCGACTACTTGTTGGCCGAGGCGCAGCCACCGACTCACGACGGGTTCGACGCGTTCGACGAGAACACCTGGGGCGAAGATTTCCGCCCGGTGGTGGCACCGCCCTGGTACCGGTCACCGCAGTCACGCACACTGCTGATCGCAAGTGCCGCCGCGCTGGCGGCGATGGTGATCTCGGTGTCGCTGTTGGTTTTTCGCGGTCCGTCGGACGGCAGCGTGAAGACGCCGGTGCAACGGACGACGGCGGTCACCACGCCGGTGGCGACGACGACGGCGACGAGCCAGCGACCCGCTCCGCCACCGCCGCCACCGCCGCCTCCGCCGCCGGAACCGACAACGGTGAACCAGGCGCCGGTGGCGCCCAGGCAGACCGTGCGGCCGAGGCCGACGAAGGAGCCGGAGATCGGCGTGACCAGGACACCGGCGACCCGGTCACCGATCAGCGTCGCACCGCAACCGCGCGGTCCGAGGAACTGACCGTCGCGCCTCAGCGGTGGGGTCCGCCGTGGTGGAACAGCAGCACGTTGCCGTAGAAGGGGTACGCGAACGGATACGTGACGGGCTGGTCGCTGTTGATCTGCACGTTGCCCGGTGATTGACACTGCGTCGTGTCTGCGCCGACATATGTGCAGGTCTGGCCGGTCGGCGCGGCGGACGCCACGGGTGCGACCGCGATGGCCGATGCGGCGCCCGCGGCGGCCAGTGCGGAGATGAGACGAAGCTTCATGGGGGACCCCTCTTATCGCTTTTCGAAACTGAACGTTTCGTTCAACATTTCGAGCGCGCCGTTAATCCCCCGGCAAAAGTGAGGTCAGTCACGCCCGTGCGAGTCCGCGCAGAAATGCGTCGACCAAGGCGTCGGCAGCCGCGTCGGTCAACGGGGCGTGGCCCATCAGCAGGCGATAGAGCGTCGGACCGATCATCAGGTCCAGTGCCACCTCGGGATCGATGTCGTCGCGCAGCTCACCCCTGGCGACGCCGCGCTCCCAGATGGCCCGGAACACATCGCGACGGGGATCGACAAGGTTCGCGCGGAGCGCCTTCTGGATCAGCGGGTCGGTCTGGGCCTCGCCGACGAGCTGTGCGAACACGCGGCCGCTCGGCCCGGCGTAGAAATGCATGAGGCCGCGCACCATCACCGTGAGATCCTCACGGGCAGAACCGGTGTCGGGGTCACGCGACTCGGCCATCATCTCCGACAGAAACGCGTCGAACGCGACGGCGTACTTGTTCGGCCACCACTTGTAGATCGTCGCCTTGCTGGCGCCGCTGCGGTTGGCGATCTCCTCGGTGGTCATCGCGCGCAGACCGACCTCGCGGAGCAACTCCGAGGTGGCGCGCAACACCGCGGCGCGCGACTCCTCGCTGCGCGGCCTGCCCGGCCTGGCGCGCGGCCGGGCCTCGGCGACGTGGCTACCGGCCATCGGCCGGCTCCGCAGCAATAATGAACGACGCGTTCACAATCATTACTATTGACTATTCCGGCGGTATCGCAACTCCAGAGGGACGACATGTCCGAATTCGACGTCAGGGAACGGTTCGCGACCTCACGCGTCGCGCAACTGGCGACCGCGGGCGCCGACGGGGTGCCGCACCTGGTCCCGGTCGTCTTCGCGGTCAAGAACGACGTCATCTACACCGCCGTCGACGCCAAGCGGAAATCCAGCCATCGGCTACGCAGGATGGCCAACATCGAGGTCAATCCCAACGTCAGCCTCATCGTCGACCACTACGACGACGACTGGTCGCAGCTGTGGTGGGTGCGCGCCGACGGCACCGCCGAAATCCATTACAGCGGTGAGGAAATGGCGGCCGGCTATTTCGAACTGCGGCGCAAATATGTGCAGTACCAGCGCGTCGCGCTGGACGGGCCCGTCATCGCCGTCACGGTGGCCCGCTGGTCCGGCTGGCAGGCGTGAGCCAACGCCGGTAATGCCTGCGTCCGCGGCAGCGATAAACGTCGTGACATGACACAGGGTGTAGGGCTGTCGGTGGGGGCCACGAGTTTCGCCGCCGTTGTTCCGGGCTGCGCCGCGGTGACGCGGCGGCCCGTCCTGACGCTGTACCCACACCGCCCACCGGAGGTCGGCGTACCCGCCGAAAATCCGCGGCTGGATGAGCGCGGGCTCGTCATGACCGACTTCGTCGACCGCGCCGCCGATCCCGTCGGGATCATGGCGGTTGACGGCACCTTCCACCGTGGAGAGGCGTTGATCGCCTCGGCGCTGCGCGCGGTGACCTACGCAGCCACCGGCGGCCGCACGCCGGTCGCCGCGCCGGGTGTCACCCATCCTGCGCACTGGCGGCCGGGGGCCGTCGCGGCTCTGCGCCGCGAGTTGGCGCGGTTGCCCGAGTGGTCGGCGGGATCGGTGCCGCTCATCTCCGACGTCACAGCCGCGCTCACCGCGCTGCAGGCCGACCCTGGCCTACCGACGCGTGGGGTGATCGCGCTGTGCGACTTCGGCGGCACGGGTACCAGCATCACGCTGGCCGACGCCGCGGACGGCTACCGACAGATCGGCGCCACGGTGCGTCACCCCGACTTCTCCGGAGAGCTGATCGACCGGGCCCTGCTCACGCACGTGCTTGCCGACCTCTCGATCGCCGGGACCGCGGATGTGACCGGCACGGCCGCGTTCGGCGCGCTGCATCGGCTCAGAAGCGAATGCCGGCGGGCGAAGGAACGCCTGTCGCGCGGCGCGGTGACCACGTTGGACGTCGACGTGTCCGGATACCGGGGCGAGGTTCGGCTGACGAGGGCGGAGCTCGACGACGAGATCCGGCAACCGCTGGCCTCGTTCGTCGATGTGCTGCAGGAACACCTGGTCCGCAACAGAATTCATCTGTGCGATCTCGCGGCGGTGGCTTCCGTCGGCGGTGGTGCCAACATCCCCGCGGTGACCACGGCGCTCTCCGACCAGCTGCGGGTTCCGGTGATCACCACTCCGCGGCCCGAGCTGATCGCGGCCACCGGCGCCGCGCTGCATGCGGTGCGTCGCCCCGACGATGACAGCATGACGGAGGTCGCCGCGCCGGTGCAGTCGGCGAAGATGCGCGCGATCGCGCGGTCGGAAGTCGACGATGTTCCCGAAATCGCCTTGTTCGCAGACGATTCCGAGGTCCTGCCTGGAACCAGTGCGGCGCGGCCCGTCATCGATTTCGTTCCCGAAGAAGAAGACGGGGCGCGCAGGCCGACCGCAGGGTATCGCTCGATCCTCGTCACCGTCGGGGTGTTCGCCGCGATGGTGCTCCTCGGCTCGGGTGCGGTCATGGCCATCCGCAACGACGTCTCCGCGATGCCCCAGACGACACCGCCGACGAGGACCGTCATCCAGCCCGCGCCGGCGGCGCCCGCGGCGGCTGCTGCGCCGCCCGCCAGTGAGGCGCCGAGCGCACCGTCCTACATCCAGGCCGCGCCGGCGCCGACCCGTGTGGTGGTGTCGACACCGCCGCCGGTCATTCTGCGGGCCCCCGCACCCGCACCGGCGCCTGCCGCACCGCCGCCGATCGCCGACGCACCACCGCCACCACCTGCCGCGCCTCCGGCGTCGGAACCGCCTGCAGAACCGCCGCCCGACGGGGCCGAACAACAACCGTAATTCGCGGGAATAGAGCTTTGCTGTTTGGTGTTCGCGGGCGAGAGATCCTAAGGCGCCCCGCACATTTGGGCCCTCCTCGGTGAGGATCGATGTCACGATTCCTGCCAACCGGCGTTCAATTCCTGCCAGCGGAAATTGATCAGTTGAGCACTGGGTTTATTCGATCAGCCGGACCAAAAGCATGGCGTTCGGCAACCCAACGCATCCGGATCCCGTCCGGGTTGCGCACAACAGAAAAAGAAGAAGGCACCAAAGATGAAGAAGTACGGATTAGCCACCATCGTCGCGGCCGGTCTGACCGCGGCGGCCCTCGGACTGGCCGCGCCCGTCGTCGCCGCACCGAGCGGACCGGGCAACGCGCAGGAGACCATCAACGACCTCAAGGCCGACGGTTACAACGTCATCGTGAACCGTATCGGCGGCACGCCGCTGGAAGAAGCGACGGTCGTCGCCGTCCGTCCCGGCCAGACGTACTCGCGGACGGACTCCGGCAACCCCGGTGACAGCCTCGCGACCACCGTCACGAACAAGACGGTCTACGTCGACGTCAGGTAGCCGTCCGCGACGTGGAAAGGGGCACCCTTCGGGGTGCCTCTTCTTCGTTGGGTGATCATGGTGACCGTGCCCGAGTACTCGCTGCCGATCGTGCCCAGATTCGCCGAAGTCGACCTGCAGAACGTCGTCTTCAACGCCCACTACCTCACCTGGTTCGACGAGGCGCTGACCGGATACTTCGACCACCTCGGCACCAGCTACCCGGATCTGATGTCGGCGGGTCTCGATATGCAGTTGGTGCACACCGAGATCGACTACGCGGCGCCGGTGCGATGGCGCGACACGGTACGGGTGGCGGTTGTCTGCGAGGCGGTCGGGACCACGAGTTTCACGATCGGTTTCTCGGTCCTGCGTGCGCGCGACGGATCCGACGAGGTCCTCGCCGTGCGTGGCCGCAACGTCTACGTCGTGGTGTCCACCGACGACTGGGCCAAGCGGCCGGTCCCCGACGCCCTACGAAAGGCACTCTCATGACCGGCAACGGCGGTGCGCTGCTGCGTCAGTGGCGTCAACGGCGGCGCCGCAGCCAACTCGATCTCGCGCTGGACACCGGTATCTCCGCCCGCCACCTGAGTTTCGTCGAGACCGGCCGCTCGCGGCCCAGCCGCGGCCTGCTTCTCGCGCTCGCCGAACAGTTGGATGTGCCTCTGCGTGAACGCAACGCGCTGATGCTGGCCGCCGGCTACGCGCCGACATACGCGGAGTCCGATCTCGACAGCGAGGAGACCGCCCAGGCGCGCGAGGCGATCGAACGACTGCTCACCGGCCACGAGCCCTACCCCGCCGTCGTGCTGGACCGGTTGGGCAACGTCGTGCTGACCAACCGCGCCGTCGGTCCGCTGCTCGAGGGGGTCGACCCCGAACTGCTGCAGCCGCCGGTCAACACCTACCGGCTCAGCCTGCATCCGAAGGGGATGATCTCGCGAATCCGCAACCCCGCCGAGTGGACCGCCCACCTCGGCCACCGGCTGACCCGGTTGGCCAGGCTCACCGGCGATGCGCGGCTGGCCGAACTGCTCGCCGAGATTCGGAGCTATCCCGGTGTCGCCGAGACGCTCGACGACGTCCACGAGCCGGCCGCCTCAGAACTTTTGCTGACCCTTCAACTCGCCCATCCCGCAGGCGATCTGCGCCTGCACAGCACCGTCACCAGCTTCGGCAGCCCGCACGACGTCACGCTGTCCGAGCTGACGATCGAGTCGTTCTTCCCCGCCGACGACGCGACCCGCCAACGGCTGCAGGAACTTTCGACGAGCTAGGCCTGAACCACGACCGGGTCGCCGACCCGCACCGTGTCGAAGTACCACGCGGCGTTGGCCGGGCTGAGGTTGATGCAACCGTGGCTGACGTTCGCATAGCCCTGCGACCCGACCGACCACGGAGCACTGTGCACGTACACGCCGCCCGAGGTGATGCGCACCGCGTCGTTGACGGTGAGCTTGTAGCCCTCCGGGTCACTGAGCGGGATGCCGATGGTGCGCGAGTCCATCACCACCACCTTCTCCTTGGCCATCGCGGTGAATGTGCCCTTGGGAGTGGGGAACTTGGCCTTACCCATCGATGCGGGCATCTCGCGGACCACCACATCGTCGATCTTGACGGTGAAGGTGTGGGCATCGATGTCGGCGACACCGATCACGGCCGAACCGGTCTCGAAGCTGGTGGAGAAGCCGCCTGCGGTCACCGAGATCGGTGAGTGGGCGGGCCAGAACTGGTCCGGGGTCCACTGCACGATCTGATTGCTCAACCAGGTGAACTTCCCCGTCGGCGTCTTGGGCGACGTGATCTCGATCGACTGCTCGGCACGGGCCCGGTTCGTGACCGGCTCGGCGAATGTCACCTCGATCGGTGCGGCGACGCCGACCACATCCCCCGTTGCGGGCGAAATGGCCGTGACGGAGAGATCCGACTGTGGTCCGGGCACGGCGGCAAGGCCGGCAGGCGCCGAACCCATCATGGCGGCGGCGACAGCCCCCACCACGAGTACATATCGAACGGCTCTACGCAACGCTTTCCTCCCTCGCGACTCCCGACCAGCAAAGTGCATTCTAGTTACCGAATCTGAGGAAAGCCCCTTCCGTGGCGTCCGAGCACGTCGGAAGGGGTCTTGCACTGTGTGGCGAATGGGGGAATTGTGGTCTAGATCACGGGCCCGATGAAGTGACCCGAGGTGGAGGGGACCGCCATGGCAGACAAGACGAATGCTTCCCAGGGCGCCGGAGCCGCCCCAACCGCAGACAGTCCGGCCGCCATCCGAAACGTGGTGCTCATAGGGCCATCGGGTGGCGGCAAGACCACCCTCATCGAGGCCCTGCTGGTGGCGACCGGAGTGTTGTCCAGACCCGGATCCGTGGTGGACGGCACGACGGTGTGCGATTCCGACGACGCCGAGATCGCCCAGCAGCGCTCCGTCGGGATCGCGCTGGCGCCGCTGTCATACAACGGCGTCAAGGTGAACCTGCTCGACACGCCCGGTTACGCCGACTTCGTCGGTGAGCTTCGCGCCGGCCTTCGGGCCGCCGACTGCGCCCTCTTCGTGATCGCGGCCAACGAGGGCGTCGACGAACTGACCAAATCGCTGTGGATGGAATGCCAGCAGGTCGGTATGCCGCGCGCGGTGGTGATCACCAAGCTCGACCACGCCAGGGCCAACTACGACAACGCGCTGCTCGCCGCCCAGACCGCGTTCGGCGACAAGGTGCTGCCCCTGTATCTGCCCGCCAACACCCCGTGCTCCGGCCTGATCGGGCTGCTGTCGCAGACGCACTACGAGTACACCGACGGCAAGCGCACCACGAAGGAGCCTGACCCGTCCTACGCCGACCGGCTTGCCGAGCAGCGGGGCACCCTGATCGAGGGCATCATCGAGGAGTCCGAGGACGAGACGCTGATGGAGCGCTACCTCGGCGGCGAAGAGATCGACGAGAAGGTGTTGATCGAGGACCTGGAGAAGGCCGTCGCGCGCGGTTCGTTCTTTCCCGTCCTGCCCGTCTGCAGCACCACCACCGTGGGAACGCACGAACTGCTCGAGGTGATCACGAGCGGCTTCCCCTCGCCGCTGGAACACCCGCTGCCCGAGGTGTTCACCCCGCAGGGCAAGGCCCGCGACAAGCTGACCTGTGATCCCAACGGCCCACTGTTGGCCGAGGTGGTCAAGACGACGTCGGATCCCTACGTCGGCAGGGTCAGCCTGGTCCGGGTCTTCTCCGGCACCATCAGGCCCGACGCGACCGTCCACGTGTCGGGTCATTTTTCGTCCTTCTTCGGATCGGGCAACGGCTCCGCCGCAGCACACGAGGACCACGACGAGGACGAGCGGATCGGCAGCCTTTCGTTCCCGCTCGGCAAGCAGCAGCGGCCCGCGGGCACCGTGGTGGCGGGTGATATCTGCGCGATCGGCAGGCTGTCCCGCGCTGAAACCGGAGACACGTTGTCCGACAAGGCCGATCCGCTTGTACTGCGGCCGTGGACCATGCCGGAACCGCTGCTGCCGGTGGCGGTGGCGCCGCACGCGAAGACCGACGACGACAAGCTCTCGGTCGGGCTGCAGCGGTTGGCGGCCGAGGATCCGACGCTTCGGATCGAACAGAACCCGGAGACGCACCAGATCGTGCTCTGGTGCATGGGCGAGGCGCACGCCGGGGTGGTACTCGACGGATTGTCCAGCCGCTTCGGGGTCAGCGTCGACAAGGTCGACCTGCGGGTGCCGCTGCGCGAGACCTTCGCCGGGAAGGCGAAGGGGCACGGCAGACACGTCAAACAATCCGGCGGCCACGGTCAGTTCGCGGTGTGCGACATCGAAGTCGCACCGCTGCCCGAGGGCTCCGGTTTCGAGTTCGTCGACAAGGTGGTCGGCGGGGCGGTGCCGCGACAGTTCATCCCCAGCGTCGAGAAGGGCGTCCGCGCGCAGATGGAAAAGGGCGTCGGCGCAGGCTATCCCGTGGTCGACATCCGCGTGACCCTCTTCGACGGCAAGGCGCACAGCGTCGACTCGTCGGACTTCGCGTTCCAGATGGCCGGCTCACTCGCGCTGCGCGAAGCGGCGAACGCGACCAGGATCACCCTGCTCGAACCCGTCGACGATGTGACGGTGGTGATACCCGACGACCTCGTCGGCGCCGTGATGGGCGACCTGTCCAGCCGCCGCGCCCGCGTCCTCGGCACCGACAAGGCAGGCGAGGGTCGCACCGCGGTGAAAGCCGAAGTGCCGCAAGTGGAGTTGACGCGCTACGCCATCGACCTGCGGTCGCTGTCGCACGGTGCTGGTTCGTTCACCCGCAGCTTCGTGCGCTACGAACCCATGCCGGAGTCCGCCGCCGCGAAGGTCAAAGCCAGTTCCTAGCCAACGGCTTTCAGCGTCTCGACCACCGGCGCGAACATGGTGTTCTTGATCGCGCCCACCGTGCCCGGATCCTTCGCGCCGAGCGGCGCAAGCATGTTGAGGGCCGTGCCGACGACGGCGTCCTCCTTCGCGGTGGCGTCGACGATGCCGAATTCCTCGGCTTCGGCACCGCCGAACCGCCGTCCGGTGGTCATGGCCGCCACCGCCGCCTGCGGGCTCAGCTTGGCCTGGATCAACGACGCCATACCCGGGGTGAACGGGATGCGGATGTCCACCTCAGGGAAGCAGAAGTAGCCGCGGTCGACGCGCATCACCCGAAAGTCGTGTGCGAGCGCCAGCATTGCCGCCGCACCGAAACTGTGACCGCCGATCGCCGCGGCGGTGGGCATCGGCAGCGTCAGCATCCGGGCCAGCAGCGCCTGCACCCGCCCGACATACCACTGCGTCTGGTCGCCGTGGGCGGCCAGCCAGTCGAGGTCGAGCCCGTTGGAGTAGAACTTGCCGCCGGCCACGGTGACCAGCCCGTGTGCCCCCAGGGAGATCGCCTCGTCGAGATGCGCGTCGAACTGGTCGAGAAACTCCGGCGAGAAACGGTTCTCGTCGTCGCCGAGATGCAACAGCGCGATGGTGTCGGCGAAGCTGAGCGCGATGGTCACGTCACGAGGGTAGTCGCCCGGCCCCGCTCCCACGGCCATGTCATCAGCGCCCACACGATCGCCACCAGCGTGGCCCCGACGAGGACGTACACGGGCCACGGCCCGAACAGGTCGAGCAGTGACGGGGTGGCCGGCTTGCGGTTGAGGAACCCGTAGTTGGACCCCGCGAACGCGTTGAACGCCATGGTGATCGCCGCCCATGCCAACGTGACGACGACGACAAGCCGATAGTCCCGCCATGTCGGCCGGAAGCCGCGGCCCCAGGTCAGATAGATCGCGGCCCAGACGACGAGCAGATGGACCGCCCAGAACGCGAGGAACCGGTAGTCGGGGAAGTCCGGCCCGCGCAGCACAGGCGAGATCAGCGCCTGCACGCTGAGTACCAGCCCCCAGTAGTAGGTCAGCGCGGCGGCCCAATGCCTTTGCGACCACAGCGCATATGCGCCCACTGTGGTCGCCAGGTCGGTCAGTTGCAGCGGCACCGACCACATGATCGACGGCGGGATCAACGAATAGACCAGCACCGCGACGTAGATCAGCGCGGTGGCCCCGCCGAGGATCCGGCCCAGCCTGCGCGCCTGCGCCTCGGTCTGCCTGCGCCCGACCACGACGAGGACAGCCGCACCGATGACGAACACCGCGATGACGGCCCAGTGCGACGGGCCGTAGGCGCTGAACTCTCGATCCGTCAGCGGGCCGCGACCTCAGCTGGTGTCGTCCCTGGCAGCGGACGGCCCGCGGACTCTTTCAGCGTCAGCACGGTGCCGAGCGAAACCACCGCCGCGACAATGACATAGAACGCCGGCGCCAGGTTGTTGCCCGTGCTGCCGGTAAGCCAGGCGACCATGTACGGGGTGGTTCCGCCGAACGCGGCCACGCAGAGGTTGTAGCCGATGGAGAAGCCGCTGTAGCGCACGCGGGTGGTGAAGAGTTCGACGCCGGTGGCCACGGCCACGGAGATGTACACCGATTCGATCGCGGCCATGATCGCGTGCGCCGCGACCGCGGCTGCCACCGATCCGGTGTTCAGCAGAAGAAACAGCGGATAGGCCAGCACAGCGAACGCCACCGTTCCCCCGATGAGAAGCGGTCTGCGGCCGATCCGGTCAGACAGCGCGGCCAACGGGAGGATCAGCACAATCGCCACCACGCAGGCGATCGTGATCGAGACGAACGCGGTGGTCTTGGAGAACTGCAGCGTCTTGATGAAATACGTTGGCAGATAGGTGAACACGACGTAGTAGCCGACGTTGAACATGATCATGATGCCGATCACCTGCAGGATCGGGCGCCACGCCGTGCGCAGCGCCTCGCGCAGCGGCGATTCGGCGACCTCGTCGGAGGCCGCGAGCGCCTCGAACGCCGGGGTGTCGGTCAGCCGCAGCCGGATGTAGAGGCCGACGAGCCCGAGCGGGCCCGCGATCAGGAACGGGATGCGCCAACCGTAGGAATCCATGGCCGCGTCGCCGAGCAGGGTCTGCAGCAGCGTGACGGTCACCGAGCCGAGAAGGAAGCCGACGACACCGGACCACGCGATGAACGTGACGGTGACGCCGCGCCGTGCGTCGGATGCGAACTCAGCGAGGTAGCACGCCCCTCCGCCGTACTCACCGCCCGCCGAGAAGCCCTGCAGGCAACGCAGAAACAGCAGGAGCAGGGGCGCGGCGACACCGATCGCGTCGTACGTCGGCAACAGGCCCATGAGCGTCGTCGACACCGCCATCAGGAGGATGACGATAGCGAGCACCCGTTGGCGGCCGATGCGGTCGCCAAGAGGCCCGAACACCAGCCCGCCGAGTGGCCGCATCACGAACGCGGCGGCGAAGATCGCGAACGTGTTCAGCAGGGCCGCCGTCTCGTTGCCCGCCGGGAAGAAGTTCGCCGCGATGAACGTGGCGAGGAAGCCGTAGATCGCGAAGTCGTACCACTCGACGGCGTTGCCGATCGACGCACCGCTGATGACTTGGCGAAGGGGGGAGGCGCCGCTCACCCGCACCACGTTAAATCAATCGACTGACTTAATGAAGCGAGTTCAGGTGAGCCGGGGCTTCACTGCTGGTGCACGTCCTCCTCGGCGCATTCTTTCTTGTCCCGTACGCGGGTCTTGTAAAGGCTTGCGGCGGTGGTGACGACGAGGACCACGACGATGACCCCGAGCGACAGCAGCGTCGGAATCTCCGGGACCGGGACGTGCTCACCGCCGTTGATGAACGGCACCTCGTTCTCGTGCAGCGCGTGCAGGATCAGCTTCACACCGATGAAGGCGAGGATGATCGCAAGGCCCTGGGACAGGTAGACCAGCCGCTTGAGCAGATCGCCGAGCAGGAAGTACAGCTGCCGCAGGCCCATCAGGGCGAACACGTTCGCGGTGAACACCAGGTAGGGCTCCTGGGTCAGCCCGTAGATCGCCGGGATCGAGTCCAGCGCGAAGATCAGGTCGGTGGTGCCTAGCGCGATGATCACGAGGAACATCGGCGTCATCAGCCGCTTGCCGTCCTCCTTGATCCACAGCTTGAGGCCCTCCCACCTGTCGGTGAGGGACAGGTGGGTGCGGGCGAACCGCACCACGAAGTTGTCGGCGTCATCGTCGTGGTCGGTGTCGCGCGCCAGGTTGGCCGCGGTGTAGAGCAGGAACGCGCCGAAGATGTAGAAGACCCACGAGAACTGGTTGATCGCAACGGCGCCGAGCGCGATGAAGATGCCGCGGAAGACCAGCGCGATGATGATGCCGACGAGCAGGGCCTGCTGCTGGAACTTCTTGGGCACGTTGAAGCTGGCCATGATGATCAAGAAGATGAACAGGTTGTCCACCGACAGGCTGTATTCGGTGAGCCAGCCCGCGAAGAACTCGATCCCGTACTGGCTGCCGTGGAACGAGTACACCCAGATCCCGAAGGCCACGGCGAGCCCGATGTAGATCGACAGGTACGTCACCAGCTCGCGCCTCGACGGTTCGTGCGGCCTGCGGCCGATGATCACGACGTCGAAGATCAGGACGGCGATCGTCACAGCCAGCGTGATGATCCACTCGAGTTGGCTTACTTGCATTAATGGTGCCTCCGGTCGTCAATGCGCCCGAGGTCTCTTCCGCCAACCGCTCGGCCCGCGGGCCGGTCGTCCGATGACGGACGACGTGATGACGACACCACGGCGAAGGAATACTCCCCTCGCGGACAGTCTGTCAGATCGCGCAGCGCTATGCCCACCCCGCCACCTCGCCTGGCCTGTGAAACGATGCCCCGATGACGGCGCGGCCAGCACATTTCACCCCGGTCGGCGAAGACAGCTACCTGCCGACCAAGTACGCGCAGAGCCACTGGGGACCCGATCACCTCAACGGCCCCGCGCTCGTCGGGCTGGCCGCGCGCACGCTGGAGGAGAAGCTCGGGCTGGGAGACTTCATGCCGGCCCGGCTGACGGTGGACCTGTTCAAGGCGGCCCGCGGCGTGCCGACGACGACCAGGGTCACGTTGATCAGGGATGGCCGCCGGGTGCGCAACTCGGAATGCGAGATCACCCAGGACGGCGTCACCGTCGTGCGTGCGACGCTGGTGCAGTACCGCCGCTCGGGACCGCCGCCAGGGCAGGAATGGGCGCCGGAGCCGGAGTTCAGCTGGCCTGATGAGCTCGGCGGGGTCGGACTGTCCTACATGGGCAGCGACGGCGTGGGGTGGACGAAGGGCATCGCCGAGCACCAGCACACCGCCCGCAAGCGCTTCATCAACCGGATGATCGACGTCGTCGAGGGCCACGACAACACGCCCTTCGTCCGCGGCGCGATGGTGGCCGAAGGCGCCAGCCTGGTCACCAACATGGGCTCGGCGGGTGTGGGATACATCAACGGCGACCTGACCGTCGCGCTGGCCCGGCTGCCGGTGGACGAATGGCTCGGTGTGCAGGCGGACAGCCACCAGGCGCACGACGGCATCTCGGTCGGCACGGCCACGATGTTCGACCACGTCGGCGCGTTCGGGTCCGCGGTGGTGACCGCTGTCGCCAACCCGTCGGCCCAGATCGACTTCGGAAACGACCCGTTCCCCTCGCGCAGCCCGTCCTAGAACCGGCCGACTCCGCGCGAGCGCTGCCTGGCAACTTCCTGTGCGGGTTCGCTTATTGGATAGCTTGGCCGATTTCCCTCATCTGAGGCGGCCAGCAAAATGTCTTGCGATACTAACCACGTGCCACGCCGCGTCGTCAGCCGACCCGAAGAGGCCAAGGCGGTCGCAGCATTCCTTCACTCCGCGGCCTCGGGGCCCGCCGGGTTGGTCGCCGAGGGCGAACCGGGCATCGGCAAGACCACGCTGTGTCTGTCCACCGTGGAACTCGCCGAAGAGCGTGGCTTCCAGGTGCTTTCCGCCCGGCCCGCCGAAGCCGAGTCCGTGCTCTCGTATGCCTCACTGGCGGACCTGCTTTCGGGTGTCGAGTCCTCGGTGCTCGCCGATCTGCCGACACCGCAGCGGCTCGCGATTGATCGCGTCCTGCTGCGCTCGGAAGCCGAGGATCTGACCACCGATCAGCGTGCGGTCGGCGCGGGCTTTCTCTCGGTGGTCGAACTGCTCGCCGAGAGGTCGCCCGTGCTGGTGGCGATCGACGACCTGCAATGGCTGGACCCGTCCAGCCGAAACGTGATCGCGTTCGCGGCGCGACGGCTCTCGGCCAGCGTCGGGATGTTCGGGACGGTGCGGACAGATCCCGACGAAGGCAACGGCGCAGCATCCTGGCTGCAGCTCCCGGAACCCGACGCCGTCCAACGCTTCGAGATCCGCCCGCTGAGCATCGGCGGGTTGAACGCCGTGATCAGTCAACGGCTCGGGCGGTCTTTGTCGCGGCCCGCGATCGTTCGGATACAACAGGTTTCGGGTGGCAACCCGTTCTACGCACTCGAGTTGGCCCGTGCGATGGACGGCGACATCACGAGAGCCGAACTGCCGCTGCCGATGACGCTGACCGAGCTCGTGCGGACCAGGATCGGCGACGTCGACGCGTCGGTACACGATGTGTTGCTTGCGATGGCGTGCCATTCCGCGCCGACCGTCGAGTTGGTTGCCCGTGCGGCCGGCATCGCCACCGAAGACGTCGTCGCACAACTCGAAGAGGTGGAGGCGAAGGGCATCGTCGGAATCGACGGTCACCGGCTGCGTTTCGCACATCCACTGCTGGCCACGGGTTTCTACACCGACGTCGCACCCGCGCGGCGCAGGGCGATGCACCGCAGGCTGGCCGAGATCGTCGAAGAGCCGGAACTGCGGGCTAGACATCTCGCGTTGGCGGCCACCCACGGCGACGATCTCACGTTGACCGCCCTCGACGAGGCCGCCGACATGGCGCGCAGCCGTGGCGCGCCCGCCGCGGCGGCGGAGTTCCTGGACCTCGCGATCCGTCTCGGCGGCGGCACCCCGGAGCGCCGAATCCTTTCGGCCGCACATCATTTCGACGCCGGTGAGCCGGCCCGCGCCAGGCTGCTGTTGCAGGAGACCATCGCAGGGCTCGAGCCGGGACCCAGACGGGCCGAGGCGTACACGCTTCTTGCGCTCGTGGCATCGCTGAACGACAGTTTCGACGAGGCCGCCGACCTACTCGAGCAGGCGCTCGACGACGTCGGCGACGAACTGGCCCAGCGGGTGGCGATTCTGGTGTCCTCGGCGTTCGCACTGGTCAACGCCGGGCGGATGGAACTCGCGGTGCAGCGGATCGACGAGGCCGTCGCCAGAGCCACCGAACTCGGTCATCCGCACGCGCTCGGCCAGGCCCTCGGCATGCGGGTGATGCTGCACTTCATGCGCGGCGACGGCCTGGACTCGGCCAGTCTCGAGCGGGCCGTCGAACTGGAGGACGCAGAAGCCGATGTGTCGGCGGCCTTCAGCCCGCGCGTCCAGCGCGCCCTGCTGCTGGCGTGGACCGGTGATCTGGACCGGGCCAATCAGGAGATGCTTGCGCTTCGCCGCCGATGCATCGATCTCGGTGAGGAGAGCGAACTCTCGTTCGTCGACTTTCATTCGGTGCTGATCGACCTGTGGCGTGGCGGGATGGCAGAGGCCACCCTGATCGCCGAAGACACCGTCGAGCGGGCCCACCAGCTCAACGGCGACCTGCCGCTGTCGGTGGCGCTGACCGTACGCGCGGCCGTCGCCGCGTACGCCGGCGACGAGGACACGGTTCGGCGCGACGTGGCCGAGGCGCTGGCCGCCAGTGAGCGGTGCGGGTCGCGGCGGCTCGGCGAGTGGCCGGTGACCATGCTCGGATTCTTGGAGCTTTCGCTCGGCAACTACGAGGCCGCCCTGGCCACCGTCGCGCCGTTGATGCCTGCGCTCGACGCGTTCCCGGGCTCGACCGAGATCATCAACGCCTCATACGTGCCCGACGCCATCGAGGCCCTCATCCATCTGGGCAGGCCGGCCGAGGCGGAACCGATGCTGGCGCTGTTCGAGCGCAACGGGGAGCGGCTGGACCGGCCGTGGATGAAGGCCGTCGGCGCGCGCGGTCGGGCGATGCTGCTCGCCACGCAGGGAGACGTCGACGGCGCCAACCGCGCGGTCGAGCGGGCTCTCGGCGAACACGACCGGCTGCCCATGCCGTTCGAACGAGCCCGGACCCAGTTGCTGTCCGGTCAGCTGCTGCGTCGGCAACGCCAAAAGGACCAGGCCGCAACGACTCTGCGGGCCGCGCTGCAGACGTTCGAAGAACTCAACACCCGGCTGTGGGCCGACCGGGCCCGCGCCGAGCTCGCCCGCGCCGACGTCGGGACCCGCCGGATATCCGTTCTCAGCCCTTCCGAACAGCGGGTCGCCGAGCTTGCCGCCTCGGGGATGACCAACCGCGACGTGGCCGCCGAACTGTTCATCAGCCCGAAGACCGTCGAGTCGAACCTGGCCCGCATCTACCGCAAGCTGGGTATCCATTCCCGCGCCGAACTCGGCAGGCACATGGGCCGGCCTGACCAGTGACGGCGGGTCACGGGTTGCGCACGCAGTCGTAGGTGAGCGGGATCTCCTCGCCGAGGTCGACGACCTCGAACTGGTCGACGCCGATGTCGCCGAACGTCTGCGCATCGATGCCGAGGTCCACCCACTTGGCGCTGCTGGTGCGGTCGTCGGCGAAGGTGAGCGCGATCTCGCCGCCGTCGGACAGCAGCATGCCGTGCTTCTTGAGCGCGGTCAGGATCACCCTCTGCGACTCGGTGTAGCCCGAATCGTCGAAGTCAGACTTCAACCGCAACCGGACGCCGTAGGGCGGAGCGTCGGGCTCGGAACTCTCCGGGCCGCCGGCATGCGTGGCGGGATGCACGTACACGTCGGCCTTCATCCGGTCGTTGGGCAGGATGAACCGCAACGCGTGATTCACCGCGCCGGAAGCGACTTCGTCGGCCGTCGGCGTCATCGCGGCGATCGGGAACCCTGCGGCGTCGGCACTGGTGCACTGTTCGCCGCGCAGGTCGTCCGGGTAGTCCTTCGCGAGATCCCATACGAAGAAGCCCTGCGCGGTGATGCTGTCACCGGTTCCGTTGGCCTGGTACGTCTCGTAGAGCTGCTGCTCATCGCGGTCCACCACGAGCAGATGGCAGTCGCCCTGCCCCTCCGTTTCGCCGGACGGATCGCAGGACAGGTCGGTCGAGCCCTCGATGTACGCGCCGTCCGGTACGGGCATCTGCGCGGGCACGCTGTCGCAGTCCGGGCCGCCGAAGCAATAGTCCTCGCCACCAACAACTTCCATGCGGGGCGTATTGGCGTCTGCGAAGAAGATCGGGATGGAGAAGTCGGCCTGCAGCACGTTGCCATTGCCCCAGCCCCCGAGATCGCGCAGCGTCGCGATGATCGCATCGCTTCGTTCGGACTTCTCGGCACCGGATACGTCGACGGTCCAGGGTTCCTCGGCGGTGAACATGCCGTCAGCCGATACGACGGCGCTCGGACTGCCTGCCGCCCTAGCGGCGCTCGGACTGGGGCCCGGGCTCGACACCGTGTGCGACCCGCAGCCGATACACGTTGTGGCGATCACGCCCAGCACCGCGACGGTCGATCTCATGCGCTCCGACGCTAGCGTGGATGAGTTCGAGCAGATATCGGGTGTTTCCCTACGGTTGGCCGGCGGTCACGGCAGCACGATGCGCAGATGCTCCCATCCCCGCACGGTCGACGTCGGTGCGCGAACCGCGCTGTCGTAGTCGATGTCCCACTCCGGCCACCTGTTCAACAGCTCGTCGAGCGCCACCCGGCCCTCCAGTCGGGCGAGGTTGGCACCGAGGCAGTAGTGCACACCCTTGCCGAAGGTGAGATGGCTGATGTTGTCGCGGTGGATGTTGTAGCTGTCCGGATCGGTGTAGCGGCGCGGATCCCGGTTCGCCGCGCCGAACAGCAGCAGGATCGCGCTGCCCGCAGGCACCGTCGTGCCGTACATCTCGAAGTCGCGCAGCGTGTACCGGGCGACGTGCGGTCCGGTGGGCTCGTAGCGCAGCGTCTCGTCGACCGCACGGGTCAGCAGCGACCGGTCTACGTACACCTCACGCCGCTGGTCGGGATGCTCGGCGAGCACCTTGGCAAGCCAGCCGATCAGCCTGCCCGTCGTTTCGTTGCCAGCCCCCGCCACGACCTGGACATAGTGCAGGATCTCCTTGCGGTGCAGCTTGCGCGTCACCCCGTTCTCGTCGGTGAACTCCATGTTGAGCAGCGCCGTCATCAGGTCGTCGGACGGGTTGTGCGACCGCCACTCCACGTAGTCGGCGTAGATGCTGCCGTCGGCGATCTTGTCGGCGTTGGCAACCTTCATCGGCGCACCGGGTTTCGTGCGCAGGCTGGCGTCGTTGGCGTCGCGCACCGCCACCTGATCGGACTCGGGAATCCCGAGCAGCATGCCGATCACCCGCATCGGCATCATCGCAGCGAGTTCGGACACGATATCGAAGCCGTCCGAACCCACATGCGGGTCAAGGCAATTGACGCAGAACTGGCGGATCTGGTCCCCGATCTCGGCCATCCGGCGCGGGGTGAACACCCGGCTCATCAAGCCCCGCAGCATGGTGTGCACGGGCGGATCCTCGAACATCATCACGCCCTTGGGCATGTCGAACTCGGAGTTGACGAGTTCGAGGATGTCGCTGCGCGAGTTGGAGAACGTCTCCCAGTCCGCAATCGCCTTCTCGACATCGCTGTGCCGCGAGATCGCCCAGAACCGGTAGCGCTCGTTGTGGTAGAGCGGCGCCTCCTCCCGCAGCCGCGCGTACGTCGGCCACGGGTCGGCGGCGATGTCGAGATCGTATGGGTCGTAATACACGTCGGCGTCGTTGGTGATCGTCATGCGTCCCCTACTTCAACAGGCTGCCGGCGTCCACGGGCAGGGTGACGCCGGTGATGTAGCGCGCTTCATCGGAGGCCAGGAACAGCACCGCGTTGCTGATGTCGACCGGCTCCACCCACGGGATGGGCAGGAAGTGGAACGACTGGCAGATCGGCGCCAGATCGTCGGGGCCGGGATTTTCCAGGTCGGGACGGAACATCCGGTAGGTGGCGTCGTTCATCAGCAGCGGTGTGCAGACATGCGTGGGGTGAACGGTGTTGACCCGGATGGACTGGTGGCCGAGTTCGACGGCGAAGGTGCGCATCAGCCCAACCACACCGTGCTTGGCCGCGATGTAGTGGCCCACATGCGGGTAGGCCTTGGTGCCGCCGACCGAACTGGTGATGATGATCGACCCGCCGCGGCCTCCCGCCTGCAGATGCGGGACGGCGGCCTTGACCGTCTTCCACACGCCGCCGAGGTTGACGTCGATGGTCTCGTCGAAGATGTCATCGCGCATCTTGTGCAACTTCACGCCGGTGGTGCCGATACCGGCGTTGGCGACCACGATGTCGAGTCCGCCGAGTTGTTCGACGCCGCTGTCGAGCGCCGCCTTCAAGGCACCGAAGTCACGCACGTCGACGATCTCGGTGACGATGCGCCTGCCGAGGTTCTTGACCATGTCGGCGGTTTCTGCGAGGTCCTCCGGGGTGGCGGCGGGCGCCGTCGAGTCGTCGAATCCCTTACAGATGTCGACGGCGATGATGTCGGCACCCTCTTCGGCCAGTCGCACGGCGTGGCTGCGGCCCTGGCCACGGGCTGCGCCGGTGATGAATGCGACCTTGCCGTCTACGCGTCCGGCCATTGCACCTCGAATCGGTCGGCACTTGTTGGGCGACTGCCCAACATTTATGCTGACGCCATGTCTAGCAGTCGGCGCGGCGCCCGGTCAAGGACCACATGACAGCGCCGAAATCGTCAGGACGCGACTCCGCGACGCGACGCGCATTGATCCAAGCGACCGCCCAAGTCATGTTGGAGGAGGGTTACGCCGCCGCATCGTCACGGCGGGTCGCCGCGAAGGCCGGGGTGAAGCCGGCGCTCGTGCATTACTACTTCCCGAGCATGGACGACCTGTTCCTCGCCGTGCTGCGGGAGGGCGCCGAGATGAACCTGCTCCGGCAGCGTGAGGCCCTCGCCGACGCCCAGCCTCTGCAGGCGCTCTGGCAGCTCAACAACGCTCACGGCGCGCGACTGCTGATGGAGTTCATGGCGCTGGCCAACCACCGCAAGGAGATCCGCAGCGAGATCGTCGCCTACGCCGCACGCTTCGGTGACCTGGAGGAGAGCGCGGTGACGCTGGCGATGCGCGCGCACGGCGTCGACATGGCCGAGTTCCCGCCTGTGGTGATGTCGATGATCGTGACGAGCCTGGCCCGGATCCTGGTGCTGGAACGCAGCCTCGGCATCACCCGGGGCCACGCCGAGGCGACCGAGTTCATCGAGCGCCTGCTCAACCGCTACGAGCTGCCATCCGGATAACGATTCGATCACTATCGAGATCACGATCAATTAAGCGTTGCTGCCGATTATTGAGAAACACTTAAAGACGAGCCGCAATTCTGGTTGCCGATTTAATGCATTCGGCCGAATTGAGGCATAGCTCACGCCGTCAGCCTGTAACGCTGTTGGGTTCGCTACCAGCGGATATCCTGATCACGTTTGATCACTATCGACTTCGGCTACTTTGGCTTGCGGGTTGGGGGACACGAGCACGATTCGAAATACGAAGGAACAATTGATCATGAATTTCAGTGGTATCTCTGCGCGCCGGAAAGTTGCCGGCGCGCTGGCCGGTTCGCTGCTCGGTGGACTCGCTGCGGCGACGATCGCCGCGCCGACCGCCGTGGCCGCCCCGCAGGGATGCAGCGCTGCCGATGTGGCAGGCACTGCAAGCTCGACGCTGGCCGCCGCACGCGGTTATCTGAACGACCACCCGAGCGCCAACCAGGTCGTGACGGCGGCGTTCAACGCTCCGCGCGGCCAGGCCGAGGCTGATCTGCGTAACTACTTCACCGCCAACCCCGGTGAGTACTACGACCTGAAGGGCATCCTCGCCCCGATCGGCGAGAAGCAGCGCCAGTGCAACGTCGCCGTGCTGCCCACGGATCTGCAGTCGGCCTACGACACGTTCATGGCCGGCTGATCCGAGCCGGGTCGAACACGGGAACCCGCCGCTTTCCCAAGCGGCGGGTTTCTCGTTTGTCTCAGGCCATCAGGCTCGCGCGGTGTGCCCACTTGTAACGGCTGACGCCCATGTCGAGGCACTGCAGCGCCACCCCGTCGGAGCCTTGTGCCGACAGGTTCAGCGCCGGGCACGGCATCGCCACGTTGTAGACGCCGACAAGCGGGCCCGCGGCCACCCAGACGCCTGCGGCGTTGCACACGACCGTGCTGCCGTCGGGCTCAAGCCCGTATGCGAACAGCCTGCGCGGCTGCGGTACGCACGGCGAGCCCTCCACGACGTTTCTCGCCACGTTCGGCACGCATTCGGCCGAGTAACAGGGAACCGCAGATGCGTTGCCCGCGAACAGAACCGACGTCGGCAACAGCGCACCCGCGCCGACCGCGGCGCTCAGAAGGGCACGGACGAATCGAGCCGTCATGAGAAATCCTTCCCTCGGTGATGCCCGGCCACGGCCCGGCCACACGTGATGATGCCCGGCTGTCACCGTATCGCCGCGGCCGCCTGTTTGGGGGCGATAGGTGCCGATCAGCGGTAGCTGGTCCGGTGCAGCGGCGCGCGCCCCGGCGGTTGCTGCGGGGTCTCCAGCAGCGGCACCCGTCGGCTGATCGGCACAGTCGTGGGCGACTCCGTGCTCAGTTCGAGTTCGTCGCCGGCGTGGTGGATGGTCAGCCTGGTGTGCGGACCGTCGCGAAGGGTGTAGGTGACCTCGTGGTGGTTCGCGTCGACCGTGATCCGGAAGTCGCGCCAGCGCAGCCGGAAACGCAACCGGTCGATGCCCTCGGGCAGGCACGGGTCGAGTTCGAGGAACCCTTTGTCGTCGCGCAGGCCGCCGAAGCCGGCGACTATTGCGGTCCAGGCCCCCGCCAGCGACGCCATGTGCAGGCCGTCCTCGGTGTTGTTGTGCAGGTCGCGCAGGTCGATCAGGGCGGCTTCGTAGGTGTAGTCGTAGGCGAGTTCCAGGTGACCGACGGCCGCGCACATCACGGCCTGGGTGCACGCCGACAGCGACGAGTCCCGCGTGGTGCGCCGCTCGTAGTAGTCCAGGTTGCGGGCCATCTGTTCTGCGGTGAACGCGTGGCTCTGCCAGTGCATGGCGAGCACCAGGTCGGCCTGCTTGATCACCTGCGACGGGTAGAGCCGCACATAGGGCTCGTGGATGAGCAGCGGATAGGACGTGTTCTCGGTGAAGTTCCACTCGCGCAGCGTGGTGAAGCCGGCGCACTGCTCGTGCACGCCGAGGTCCTCGTCGTAAGGGATGTGCGCGTCGTCAGCCGCATCCCGCCAGGCCGCGGCCTCCTCGGTGGTCACCCCCATCGCGCTGGCCATCCTCGGATTGCGTTCGCACGCGTCGGCGGCGATTCGCAGGTTGTGCACTGCCATCAGGTTGGTGAAGACGTTGTCCCGCACGAGTGCGGTGTACTCGTCGGGTCCGGTGACTCCGTCGAGATGCCAAACACCGTGTCGATCAAAGTGACCCAGCGAATGCCACAGCCGGGCGGTCTCGACGAGCACAGTCAGACCACACTCCTGCTCAAGCGAATCATCGCCCGTCACAACACGATAGCGTTCGAATGCCATCGCGACGACGGCGTTGACATGCCATGCCGCGGTGCCCGCGGGCCAATACGCCGAACACTCCTCGCCGTGGATGGTGCGCCACGGGAAGCTGGCGCCCTGCAGATCCAGCACCGCTGCCCGCTCCCTGGCGAGATCGAGTGTCGAAGTGCGCCAACGCAAAGCGTCGGCGGCCGCGCGTGGCGCGGTGTAGGTGAGCACGGGCAGGACGTATCCCTCGGTGTCCCAGAAGGCGTGCCCGTCGTAACCGGTGCCGGTCAAACCCTTGCCGGGAATCGCCCGCCGTTCGGCGCGCGCACTGGCCTGCAGCACGTGAAAGAGCGCGAACCGTACCGCCTGCTGACAGATGGGGTCACCGTCGATCTCGACGTCGGCGCCGTCCCAGAAGTCGTCGAGGAAGTTGCGCTGTGCTTCGAGCAGGCCGTCCCAGCCGGAATATCGGGCACCCGCGATCGCCCCCGCGACCTGGTCGTGCAGGGCGGGCCGCGACCGCAGGCTCGACCACCCGTACGCGAGGTACTTCACGACGCGAAGCTTCTGACCAGGTCGCAGACCGCAGATGATCGTCGTGCGGGCGATGTCCTTCTGGGCCTCGGTGCTGACCTCGACGCGGCCGGGAACCTCGACGTCGTGCTCCATCGCAGCGGCCATCATCAGCCCGCTTCTGCGGGTCCGGTGAATCAAAACCGCGCCCTGGTCGGTGGTTTCGTGGCGTACGGGCTCCAGCGGGTCGGAGAGGATGGCCGCCGTCCTGGGATCCTTCGATCTCTTCGGCTGGTCTTCGTTGGCGACGAGCTCCGACTGCACAATGACGCGGACGAAGTCGCCCACCGCCTCGACGACGTACTCGATGGCGGCCACACTGCGCTGGGCCAGGGATACCAACCGCGTCGAGGTGATCGCGACCTGTTTGCCCGCGGGCGACGTCCACCTGGCGACCCGGGTCAGCGTGCCCGCGCGCATGTCCAAGGTGCGTTCGTGTTCTTCCAGGTCGCCGTAGCGGACATCGAACGGCTCGTCATCGACCAGCAGCCGCAACAGTTTTCCGTTGGTGACGTCGACGACGGATTGCCCGTCCTCGGGATAGGAGAAGCCGGATTCGGCGTAAGGCAGCGGCCGCGTTTCGTAAAAGCCGTTGAGGTATGTGCCCGGCAGCCCGTGAGGTTCACCCTCCTCCAGGTTGCCCCGTAACCCGATGTGGCCGTTCGACAATGCGAACAGCGATTCGGTCTGCGCGATCCTGTCCAGGTTGAGCGTCGTCTCCCGGACCCGCCACGGCTCGACGGGGAATGCGTCATCGGACATCATCGGGCCTCCAGAAGTTCCGACAGATCGCGGACCACGATGTCGGCTCCGTTGCGCCGCAACTCATCTGCCTGATCGACCCGGTCCACCCCGACGACCAGTCCGAACTCACCTGCGCGCCCGGCGGCGACCCCTGCGATCGCGTCCTCGAAAACCGCGGCCTGCTTGACGGGTGTGTCGAGCAGTTGAGCGGCGCGCAGGAAGGAGTCCGGGGCCGGCTTACCGGCGATGTTCTGCTCGCGCATCGTGACCCCGTCGACGCGGACCTCGACGAACTCGGCCAGACCGGTGGCGTCCAGCACTTCGCGGGTGTTGGCACTCGATGACACCACCGCCACCGAAAGTCCTTCCGCGACAACCGCCTCGAGGTAGCGGCGCGAACCTTCGAAGACCTCCACGCCGTGGGTGCGCAGCGTCTGCTGGAACAACTGGTTCTTCCGATTCCCCAGTTCCTCCACCTCGTCGTCGGGCAGGGTGATCCCCCGGCTCTGCAGGAAGGACCGCACTCCGTCTTCGCGCTTCTTGCCGTCCACATATCTCTGATAGTCCGCCTCGACGTCGAACGCTATGTACGGCTCGCCGACACTTTCGGCTCGCGCCTTCAGGTATGAGTCGAACATCTGCTTCCACGCCTTGCGGTGCACGCTCGCGGTGTCGGTCAGCACGCCGTCGAGGTCGAACAGACATGCTCGTATCCCGTCGGGCAAACCCAGGGTGGTGGCCATATGCCGATTAATACCCAAGTCGGCCCATCCATAGACTGACTTCGTGGCCGAACTGCATCCCGACGTTGCCGCGCTGGCGCCGCTGCTGGGCGTCTGGGCAGGTCGGGGCGTCGGTGAGTATCCGACCATCGCGCCGTTCGATTACACCGAGGAAGTCACGTTCGGCCACGTCGGCAAGCCGTTTCTCAGCTATGTCCAGAAGACGAAAGCCGTGGACGACGGCCGTCCGCTGCACGCGGAAACCGGCTATCTGCGGGTCCCGTCCCCGGGCCGGGTGGAGTTCGTGCTCGCCCACCCCACCGGCGTGACCGAGATCGACGAGGGAACGCTGTCGGTGCGCGGCGGCACCATCGAGGTGGAGGTGGCCGCAACTGCGATCGCACGCAGCGCAACCGCCAAAGAGGTGACCGCGCTGAGCCGATCCATCCGCGTCGACGGCGACGAGCTGACCTACAACGTGCACATGGGTGCGGTCGGCCAGCCGCTGCAGCCGCACCTGAAGGCGACATTGCGACGGAAGCAGGGATGACGAGCGCCGACGGCAGAATCCACGTACCGGCCGATCTCGACTCGGTGACCGACGTCGGCGCAGAGGACCACTCCGAGATCGATCCGGCCGCCGTCGAACGGATCTGGCAGGCGGCGCGGCACTGGTACGCCGCGGGTATGCATCCGGCGATTCAGCTGTGCCTGCGACACAACGGCAAGGTGGTGTTGAACCGGGCGATCGGGCACGGCTGGGGAAACGGGCCCGACGATCCGCCCGATGCCGAGAAGGTGCCCGTCACCACCGACACCCCGTTCTGCGCCTGGTCGGCGGCCAAGGCGGTCGCGACGACAGTGGTGCACATGCTCGTCGAACGCGGCCACTTCTCGCTCGACGACCGGGTCTGCGAGTACCTGCCGACCTACACCAGCCACGGCAAGGACCGCACCACGATCCGGCACGTCATCACCCACAGCGCCGGGGTGCCGTTCGCGACCGGTCCGCGGCCGAACCTCAACCGGATGGATGACACCGAGTACGCCCGCCGCAAGCTCGGCGAGCTGAAGCCGATCCACCGGCCCGGGTTGATGCACATCTACCACGGGGTGACCTGGGGGCCGCTGGTGCGCGAGATCGTCTCGGCGGCCACCGGCCGCAACATCCGCGAGATCCTGGCCGGCGAGATTCTCGAGCCTCTCGGTTTCCGGTGGACCAACTTCGGGGTCGCCGAGGCCGATGTGCCGCTGGTGGCGCCGAGCCACGTCACCGGTAAGCCGCTGCCTGCGCCGGTCGCCAAGGCGTTCAAGATCGCCGTCGGCGGGACCATGCGCGAGATCATCCCGTTCGGGAACACCCCGCTGTTCCTCACCGGCGTCGTGCCGTCGTCGAACCTCGTGTCGACGGCCGACGAGATGTCCCGGTTCGCCGAGATCCTGGTGCGCGGCGGTGAGCTCGACGGGGTTCGGGTGATGAGCGAGCAGACCCTGCGGGCCGCGACGAAGGAGTGCAGGCGGTTGCGGCCCGATATCGCCGATGGCCTCGCCCCGCGCCGCTGGGGCACCGGCTACATGCTCGGAAACAAGCGGTTCGGGCCGTTCGGCCGCAACGCGCCCGCGGCCTTCGGCAACACCGGGCTGACGAACATCGCGATCTGGGCCGACCCCGAGCGCAACCTCGCCGCCGGGCTGATCAGTAGCGGTAAGCCGGGCGGTCACCGCGAAGCCAAGCGCTACCCGGCGCTACTGGACCGGATCACCGCCGAGATTCCGCCGGTGCCGCGAAGTCAGCGGATCTTCTCGCCGTAGACCTTCTGCACGGTCAACGCCATCAGCACCCTGCGGTCGGACACCATCACCGTTCGGTACTCGTCCCAGTCCGGATGCTCGCCCGCGGCGCTGCGGTAGTAGTCCACGAGCGCCTGCACCTCGGGGCCGTGCGGATCGGCGCCTGGGCCGGTCAAGGTCACCGGGCCCTCGGCGGTGGCCCAGGACCACCCATCGGAGCTGGTCACCTCCAGCGCGGCACGGGGATCCCTGCGCAGGTTGGCCGTCTTGGCCCGCCCCTCGGTCATCGACACATAGATGACGCCCGCGGCCCGGTCGTAGAACGGCGTGACCGGCGACAGTTGCGGCATTCCGCTGGCCTTGATCGTTGCCAGTACACCCAGTCGGGCTTCGGCGAGCAGCGCGTGCGGGTCGAATCCTGAGGTAGTCATGCCGGGGGCAACCCACCACCAGCTACGGACTATTCCGCTTCTCCCGGTAAACTCGCGGTGCTGTCGCCGATGGCGGCGGAAAAGCAATGTGGAGGTGAGCATGGAAGGTGCGGCTTCAAGCAGCTGCGCGATCGAGGAACGCCGCATCGATGCCAACAGCGTGGTGTCGGTAGCCGGCGTTGTGGACATGCTCACCGCTCCTGAGCTGGAGAAAGCGATCTCGGACGCGGCCAAGTCCTCGCCGAAAGCCGTCGTCGTCGACATGACGGCCGTGGACTTCCTCGCATCCGCCGGAATGGGAGTCCTCATCGCCGCTCAGGACGAGCTCTCTCCGGAGATCAAGCTCGCGGTGGTGGCCGACGGCCCGGCCACCAGCAGGCCGCTCAAGCTCGTCGGCGTCACCGACGTCGTTGATCTCTACGCCACACTCGACGAAGCGCTCGCTGCCTTGACGAGTTAAAAGAGCGACTATCGGGTAGCCACCAGGCTGAGATGGAAGCTTTCGGAACCCGCGACTCGAGAACACGGTTCGCGCACACAAGTGACCTCGCCGACGCTGCGTGTGCCGCGCAGATGCGCCAGGAGTTCTCTGATTGGCTCAAGCGGCATTTCGCGCTCGACCCGATGAAGACCAGCGACGTCGTGCTGGCCGTCAACGAGGCGCTCGCCAATGCGGCCGAGTTCGCCTATTCGACGGTGGATCGCCCGGGCGCGATGCATTTGCTCGCCGATTACGACATGGATTCGGCGATCCTCACCGTCACCATCACCGACGAGGGCACGTGGCGCATCGCCAACGGCGAGAACAAGAAGATCTCGCGCGGACGCGGGATTCCGCTGATGCAGGCGCTGGCCGACTGCGCCGTCATCGACTCGACCCCTGAGGGCACCAGCGTGCGCCTGGTGTGGAACCACATCGACGCCGCCCAGGGTGCGGTGACCTGACGGCTGCCCTCACTGCTTGGGCAGCTTCACCACCTGCACGAAGAATTCGTCGATCTGGCGGACCGCGCTCATGAACTGGTCCAGATCAACCGGTTTGGTGACGTAGGCGTTCGCGTGCAGCTTGTAGCTCTTGAGGATGTCCTCTTCGGCCGCCGATGTGGTCAGCACCACGACAGGGATGTGGCAGAGGTCATCGTCGTTCTTGATCTGCTCGAGCAACTGCCTGCCGTCGTACTTCGGCAGGTTCAGATCGAGCAGGATGAGGTCGGGGCGCGGCGCCGACTCGTAGGCGCCGCGTTTGTAGAGGAAGTCAAGCCCTTCCTCCCCGTCGTGTGCGACGTGGAGGTTGTTCTTGATCTTGTTGTGCTCGAACGCTTCCCGGGTGATGAGTTCATCACCGGGATCGTCCTCGACAAGCAGAACGTCGATGGCACGGACATCTGTGGTCACTCGGGTGTTCCTTCCAGAAGAGCGGTCGGTATCTCGTTGGGCTCGGTTGTCGGTGTTACGGGAAGCGTGAAGACGAATCGGGTGCCGCCCGTGTATGAGGTGTCGACGCGGATCGTGCCGCCGTGGTGCTCGACGATCTTCTTGCACACGGCCAGGCCTATACCCGTTCCGGTGTACTCGTCACGTCCGTGCAGGCGCTGGAAGATGACGAAGACTTTGTCCGCGAAATCCTCTCCGATGCCGATGCCGTTGTCGGTGACGCTGAACTGCCACACCGCGTCGTCGCCGCCTGCGCCCGGTCGGCACTCGATGACGATTCGCGGCGGGACGTTCTCTTTGCGGAACTTCACCGCATTGCCGATGAGGTTCTGCCACAGCATCGCCAGCAGCGTGGGGTCTCCGTCGATGACGGGCAGGGGTTCTTCGGGCCGGACGATTTCCGCGTCGGCCTCCTCGATCGTCGTCGACAAGTTGCCCAGGGCGGCGTCCAGCGCGTCGTCGAGGGCCACCTCGGTGTGCATCGCATTCAGGCGCCCGACCCGGGAGAACGTGAGCAGGTCGTTGATGAGCCGTTGCATGCGCTTGGCGCCGTCGACGGCGAACCCGATGTACTCGGCGCCGCGCTCGTCGAGTTGGTCCCCGTAGCGCTTCTCGAGCAACTGGCAGAAGGACGCGACCTTGCGCAGGGGCTCCTGCAGGTCGTGGCTGGCGACATAGGCGAACTGCTCGAGTTCGGCGTTGGATCGCCGCAACTCCTCGGCCTGATCGTCGAGCGCGGCCTGGGCGGATTTCGACGACTCGAGTTCGTCGACGATCCGCTGCCGCATGTCCTCGACGTCGGCCGCGATGGACCGCAGATCGCGCGGCCCGCTGGGGACGATGCGTTCGCCGAAGTTGCCTTCCGTGATGCGCCGACACGCCGCGGCCAACTTGTTCAACGGTCGGGTCACCGCGCTTCGCACCAGCAGCGCCAGCGCTACCGCCAGCCCGAGGAACGCGACCACCATCGAGACGGCCAGCCCGTCGCGCCAGTTCCGCATCCGGTCGAGCTGCTCGATTCCCGCGGTCCTCGCGTTCCGGAGATTCTCGTTCTGACGCTCGAAAAGAGCTCGGAGACTGTCGAATTCGACTTTACCGCGATCGGTCAGATCCCGGGTCTCGGCGGCGGGGACACCGCGCTCGATGGCGTCGATGATCGGCTCGGCGTACGACGTCCGCCATCGCTGTGCGCCCTCTTCGATCGCATCGACGTCGGCCACCAGGCGGAGATGCTGACCGATCCGTTCCCGAACGGCCTCCGCCGCCTGCTTCTCGGCCTGCTGGCCGGTGTAGTACGGCTCGAGGAACTGCTGGTCCGCCGTGATGGCGTAGCCGCGGACCGCGGTCTCCTGATCGCGAAGGGCCGCCTGAAGCGCGTACGCCTCGACCCGGGCGGGCTGGATGTTGTCGATCAACTCGCGGGACAACTGATCGGTGCGGTGCATGAGCACCCCGCCCGCCACCAACCCGGCGAGCACGACGACACCCATCGCCGACAACACCAGGTTCTGCCAACCCTGAACGGTGAGCTGCCGTCCACGCTTGCGTTCGGTCATCGAGGGGTGCGTTCCACGCGGACCACCGCGATGTCATCGGTCAGCCCGCCGTGCGCCCGCGCGCGCTGCGCGGCTTCGGCGATCAGTGCGTCCACGAACTCGGGCCCTGGCAGTGCTGCATGCTTGCGCGCCAACTCCAGCAGACCCTCCTCCCCGAGACGCATGTTGCCCGTGCCGGCGTGGCCCTCGAACAGCCCGTCGGTCAGCAACACCAGACCCGTGCCCTGGGGCCACTCCACCTGGTGATGGTCCCATCCGTCGGTCTGCAGCCCGAGCGCCGGACCGCCGGGCGGCTCCAGCCAGTCCACCGTCCCTTCGCCGTGCACCAGCATGCCCGGATGCCCGGCCCGGACGGCGCGGAACTGCGAACCTTCCGGCGGGATGGCCAGGCTGAGCACTGTCGCGAAGATGCCCTTACTGGCGCGCTCCGTGCGCAGAATCCGGTCCAGCTCGCGCATCCGGTCGGGTCCGCGCAGGCCCGCGAACGTCAACGCACGCCACGCGATGCGCAGGGCGACGCCCAGCGCCGCCTCGTCGGGGCCGTGTCCGGCGACGTCGCCGATCATCACGTGCACGGTCCGGTCCGGGGTCTGCACGAAGTCGTAGAAATCTCCGCCGAGCAAGGTGCTCTCCCGGCTGGGCACGTACCGCGAAATGATGTGCACGCCCGGGTCGTCGAGCAGCAGCGGCGACGGCGACAGCCCGCGCTCGAGTCGGGCGTTCTCCATCGCCCGGAGCTTGCTTGCGTGCAGTTCGACCGCCGTGACCTCGGCGCGCTTGCGTTCGATGGCGTACAGCAGGGCCCGGCGAAGCATCTCGGGATCGACCCGGCCCTTGATCAGGTAGTCCTGTGCGCCGGAGGCGACCGCCGTGGTCCCGAAGTGCTCGTCGGACATGCCCGTGAGCACCACGATCGGGATGTTGGGGTCGGCTCTCTTGATGCGTTCGACGGCGGCCGTTCCTGCGGCATCGGGCAGGTTGAGGTCCAGCAGCACGCAGTCGGGCGGGGCGAGCGCCAGTTCGCGCTCGGCGTCGGCCGCCGTTTGGGCCCATACGCAGGTGATGTCGGCCGCGGTGTCGGCGATCAGTTCCTCGACCAGGATGGCGTCGCCGCGATCGTCCTCGACCAGCAGCACCGACAGCCGCTGTCCGCCCGCGGTGCGGACTGAAGCGGGGTCACGGGCTTGGCTGGTCTGCGGCTCAACTGGCGCGCGCATGGGAAATCACGTCCTTAATACGTAACGTCACCCCGGTCGCGCGACCTTCTGCTTCAGTGACAACGTCTCAGAGGATACCTAGCCGAGGTGTGCACCGCCGCACAGCGGTCCCCCGACACCCATCTGCGCAAGCCCGTTACCTATCGTGACTGCATGAGTGCAGCCGAGGAAGATCGCGTCGCCGATCTCGCCCGCAAGGTTGTGGCCGACCACGACCCGAAATCCGTCCCTATCCAGGAGTTCCTCGGCGCCTGCTATGACGCCGGGTTGTCCTGGGTGCACTTTCCGGAGGGTCAGGGCGGCCTCGGCGTCTCCCGCGGCCTTCAGCCCGTCGCCGACAAGATCCTGCAGGGGGCCGGCGGCCCTGTGCCTCTGGGCCTGAACCCCATGGGCTACGGCATGGCTGCGCCGACCATCCGCGAGCACGCGCAGTCCGACGACATCAAGAAGCAATGGCTGCGCCCGCTGGCCACCACCGAGGACATCTGGTGCCAGCTGTTCTCCGAGCCTGGCGCGGGTTCCGATCTCGCCGGCTTGGCCACCTCGGCGGTACCTGACGGCGACGAGTGGATCATCAACGGGCAGAAGGTGTGGACCAGCCTGGCGCACCGGGCCCGCTGGGGGCTGCTGCTCGCCCGCACCAACCCCGACGTGCCGAAGCACAAGGGGCTGACCTACTTCGTGGTCGACATGCACGGCCCGGGGGTCGAGACGCGGCCGCTGCGGCAGATGACCGGCCAGGCCGAGTTCAACGAGGTCTACTTCACCGACGCGCGGATCCCCGACAAGCACCGGCTCGGCGAGGTCGGCAACGGCTGGAACGTCGCGATGACCACGTTGATGAATGAGCGGACCGCGTTGGGCGGCAGCGGAAGTCGACGCGGTGCCGGCACCATCTCCGAAGCCGTGGCGCTGTGGGCGTCGCGTCCACACCGGCGAACTCCGGTGCTGCGCGACCGGCTCACCCAGCTGTGGCTGCGCTCGGAGGCGCAGCGGCTCACCGCGGAACGCTCGCGAGCGTCGGCGGGTGTCGGCGGGCCGGGCCCGGAAGGCTCGATCGGCAAGATGGTCGGCGCCGAGCTCAACCAGCACATCTATCAGTTCTGCATGGATTTCCTTGGGCCGGAAGGGATTCTGTACCACGGCTACGACAGCGGCAGTCAGATCGGCGAGAAGGACTGGCAGGGTCCGATTCAGCAGCGCTACCTGCGCAGCCGCGCCAACACCATCGAAGGCGGCACCTCCGAAGTGATGCGAAACATCCTCGGCGAGCGGATCCTGGGGCTGCCCGGCGATCTGCGCGCGGATTCCGGTATGCCGTGGAAGGAGATCCCCCGTGGCTGAGTGGGTGTTCACCGAGGAGCAGGCGCAGCTGCGCGCGGCGGTTCGCAAGTTCTGCGCGGAGAACTTCGACGAACAGTCGGTGCGCACGCTGATGGAGTCCGACCCGCCGTTCGATCCGAAGGCATGGGAGCGGCTCGGCTCCGAACTCGGCGTGTTGGGCCTTTCCGTTCCTGAGGCCGACGGCGGTGTCGGCGGTACGCTCGTCGACCAGGCGGTCGCGGTCGAGGAGTTGGGTGCGGCCCTGGCGTGCGGACCGATGTACGGAACCGTGTTCCTGGCGATACCGGCGTTGGTCGCGGCGTCCGCGGGTGAGGCGCGCGACGCCCTGCTCGCCGATCTGGTGGAAGGCAGGCGCACCGCGGCGTTCGTCGTGCCCGATCGCGCGGGGGTGCTGGACGAGGTGACGGTCACCGCCGACGGCGACGCCCTCACGGGCACGGTCAGGCAGGTCACCGACGCTGGCGCGGCCGATGATCTGCTTGTCGCAGCGGAGGTTTCAGACGGGGTGGCGCTGTATGCCGTCGACGCGTCGGCATCGGGTGTGCAACGCACTCCGCTGGCCACGCTGGACCTGACCCGGCCGCAGGCGACCGTCGAGTTGTCCGGCGCACCCGGCAGGCTCGTCGCCGGTGCCGCAAAGGCCGACCGCGTCATCGAGCATGCCCTGCAGGTCGGTTCTGCGCTGCTGGCCGTCGAGCAGGTGGGCGCCGGACAGCATCTGCTGGACCTGTCCGTCGGGTATGCGAAGTCGCGGCTGCAGTTCGGCAGGCCGATCGGCTCGTTCCAGGCCGTCAAGCACAAGCTCGCCGACCTGCTGGTCGAACTCGAGCACGCCCGCTCGACGGCGTATCACGCCGTGTGGGCGCTGGCCGACGGCTCCGACGACCCCGCGCTCGCGGTGAGCATCGCCCAGGCGACGGCGTCGGCGGCGCTGACGAAGATCGCGGCGGACACCATCCAGGTGCACGGCGGCATCGGGTTCACCTGGGAGCACCAGGCGCATCTGTACTTCAAACGGGCCACCGTCGACGCCGCGCTGCTCGGAAGCGCCGAACAGCACCGGTGGCGGGTCGCCGAGCTGGTGCTCGACACCGCGGAGGTCGACCGCGTCCCTCGGGTGGCCGACGGCACGCTGGCCTGAGCGGCTAGACGGAAAGCGTTGTGCCGGTTTCCTTTTCGGCGAACTCGAATACGCGGCCGGCGGCGTCGTAGTCGCCTGCGAGCGCGGTGCGGCCGAGCATCACCAGCGGGCCTGACAGCCCGAACGGTCCGTCGTAGCCGATGTAGCTGCCCGGCGGAACGGGTTCGCTGATGCAGTACAGCGTCGCCGCCGCACCCGCATCGATGTCGTTGGCGACCGTGGTGGCGATGCGGCGCACCACCTTGTCGGCGGCGGCGAGAATGGGTTTGTCGGAGACGTTCGACAGGTTGGACGCCACCCAGCCCGGATGGGTGAGCTGGGTGACGACGGGCGAATTAGCCGCGCGCAGTCGGCGATCCAGTTCGAGGCCCCACAGCATGACCGCGAGCTTCGAGCGGGCGTAGGAGCCCATCATGGTCCACTTGCTGTGCCGAAGATGCATGTCGTCGAGCCGCAGTTTGGCGTTGCGGTGCGCATGCGATCCGACATTGATGATCTGGCTGCGGACGCGGTGGAAGATGAGGTTCGTCAGCGCGAACGGGCCCAAAAAGTTCGTGCCGAGCGTCTTCTCGAACCCGTCCACGGTCTCCTCGCGCTGCTCGGTGAGCAGGCCCGCGTTGTTGATCAGGATGTCGACGTCGCCGTCGAGCGCGTCGGCGAAGGCCCGCACAGACGACAGGTCGGCCAGGTCGATCTCGGCGATCGATGTCGAGCCACCGATCTCGTTGGCGCGCTGCGCGCCGAGTTCGGGGTTGCGCACTGCCATGATCACGTGCGCGCCCGCGCGGGCCAGCGCGCGTGCGGTGCCGAGGCCGACGCCGTTGGTCGCGCCGGTGACGATGATGCGTTTACCCGTCAGGTCGCCCAACCGGGCCGGCGTCCAGTGCACTGTCACGGGGCAAGGTTAATCGGGTGGTTGTCGCGCACGCCGCGGTACATACCCCACCGCACGACCAGCGGCATCAGCACGCGGTCGAAGGACCACGCAGGGAATCGGAACACCTGTCCCTTGGGGGTGAACACCTCCAACCCGTTCGGTTGCACGCCGAGCACCGATCCCCAGCGCCGCTTCGGCGCACGATAGGCACGCAGCGGTTTGCCTTCGAATGCGGCCCGCACATTGTCGGCGAGGATGCCGTCGCCGCGGTTGCGCGCCGAACTGCGCAAGGGATCGGTCGCGGCGACGTCGCCGACGGCGAACAGGTTCGGATGACCGGGCACCTGCAATTGCGGCGTCACCTTGACGAAGCCGTTGTCGTCCAGCAGTTCGGCGGGCAGCCAGTCGGTGTTGGGCCGGACCCGGCCGATCGCCCACACCACCGCGTCGGCGGATGCCTGCGGTTGTCCGGTGCTCCATCGCACCGGGTCGGCGGTGATCTCGTCGCACGAGAATCCCTCGGGTATGACCGCGCGGTGACCGGGATGCAAACGCACCCCGGCGTCGGTCAGCCGCTGTGCGACCTTGTCCCAGATTCCGGGGTGGTGCGACGGCAGCGCGCGCTCACCGGGAAAGTGGAGATCGACCCTCTTGTCGGGCCAGGTGGTGGCGATCTGCGCGGCGCTGCTGATGGCCGCGGCTCCGCCGCCGACGACGATCACCGAGCCCGCGTCGGCCAGCCTGGTGTGCACGCTGCGCAGGCTTTCGCCGATCTGCTTGTGCGACTGCAGATTCGGTGTGCGCCAGAAGCCGTTGGTGACGCCGGTGGAGATCACCAAGGCGTCGTAGGGTTCGTCGATGTTCGACCCGTCGTGGCCACACACGGCCACCGTGCGGGTGTCGAGGTCGACCCCGGTCAGCGTGCCGTGCACCGTGCGCACCCGGTCCAGCGCCCGGAACCTGTCGAACGGAATCCAGTTGGCCCTGGCCCACTCCTCGGGGCGGGACAGCCGCCACCCGAGTTCCTGTCCGCTGACCAGTGCTGGCTTGGCCGATACCCCAACGACGTCAAAATGTTTGGCCAACCGGATGGCCGAGAGGACACCGCTGTCGCCGAGGCCTGCGATGACGACGCGTTTGCGGCTGGTCACACCATTGAGGCTGCCATATCGCGGGGCTAGGCTGTGTCCTCATGAGGGACAACGTCCGGCGGTTGACGTCCGCGGCCGCGCTGGCGACCGTGCCGATGGCGGGTGTCGTCGTCTTCTCGCCCGCGGTCAGCTCGGCCTGTCTGCCCGGTGAGACGGCGGGCGCCACCGCCTGTGCGCCGTTCTGCCTGCCCGACAAGGCGCTGGACGTGGCAACCGGGCTCTGCGTGCCGGTGCCGAATCCTTCGCCGAACGGTGTCAACCCCCCGATCTACCCGCCGGATTCCCCCAGCTGACCGGTCAGCCACACCAAGCAACGTTTGGTAGAGGTTCTCTCGAACTATTCCTGCGAAACGTCGCGTGCTGTGACGAATGGTTTGGCAGCGTGCCTAGCTCTGCAGGAACTCCAGCAGGTCGGCGTTGATGACGTCGGCGTGCGTGGTCGGCATGCCGTGCGGAAAGTCCTTGTAGGTCTTGAGGATTCCGTTCTGCAGGAGCTCGGCTGATTTCGGGCCGGATGCCACATACGGCACGATCTGGTCATCCTCGCTGTGCATGACGAGCACCGGGATGGTGATCTTCTTCAGGTCCTCGGTGAAGTCGGTCTGCGAGAACGTCACGATGCCGTCGTAGTGCGCCTTGGCGCCGCCCATCATCCCCTGCCGCCACCAGTTCTCGATGATGGCCTCGGACGGCTCGACGCCCGGCCGATTGAACCCGTAGAACGGCCCCGATGGCAGATCGCGGTAGAACACCGACCGGTTGGCGGCCAGTTGCGCCTGCAGGTCGTCGAAAACCTCCTTCGGAAGCCCCCCAAGATTGGCGTCGGTCTTCACCATCAGCGGCGGCACCGCGCTGATCAACGCTGCCTTGACCGCGCGGCTTTCGCCGTGGCGCGCGAGGTAGTGCGCCACCTCGCCGCCGCCGGTCGAGTGGCCGACGTGGATCGCGTCGTGCAGGTCAAGATGCTCGACGACCGCCGCGAGATCGTCGGCGTAGTGGTCCATGTCGTGGTTGTCGGCGACCTGGGAGGACCGCCCGTGGCCACGTCTGTCGTGGGCGATCACCCGGTAGCCCTTGGACAGGAAGAAGAGCATCTGGGTGTCCCAGTCGTCTGCCGACAGTGGCCAGCCGTGGCTGAAGACGATTGGCTGACCCGATCCCCAATCCTTGTAGAAGATCTCGACGCCGTCTTTGGTTGTGATCGTGGGCATGCCGACGACTCTAGAGACTCACCCCCAGCTTGCGCGCGTTATACCGCGGCCGTCGGCACCCAGTTACCGTGGAATCCGGCCGGGACGCGGTGCGGCAGCTTGATGCTCGCGATGTCCTGCAGTGTCTGCGCGTCGATGATCGCCAACTCGCTGCGGTCGGTCGCCCGGTCGTAGACGTAGCCCATCAAGACGCCGTCATCCTCGCCGGCGTCCGGCGATGACGGCTCGAAGACGAACTCCCCCAACGCCTTATCGGGTCCGAAGGTGCGCGACACCGCACCACCGCCGACGAAGTCGTGCTTGAGCAGCACGTCGTTACCGCTGATTCCGTCGCCCACGGTCGGCGCGTACCCATACCGATGCCTCCTGCCGATCAGTCGCTCGTCGACGCGGGGGAACTCCTGCCCACGGTCGTCGATCCGCGACTCACGCACCTTCCCATCGGCGAGGTCGACGGTCCAGCGATCCAGAGTCGGCGGCCCTTCGTTGGGCCCCAGATGTTCGGTGTCGAACATCTTCGGGTGCCGAACGACGTCTGCCACGATGGTGTCCCCGTCGTCGTAGGCGTTCATCGGATGGAAGACGTAGCAGGGTTCGACGTCGAACCATCTCACATCGGAGTTGTCGCCGTCGCGCGGCATCACACCGATCCTGGCCGGGTACTTCGGGTTCCACGAGTACGGGAAGCGCCGGTCGGCACTGGCACCGCGTGGCTGCCGTGCGGCGATGGGGTCGGGTATCCGGACCCGACCGATCAACGCCGACAACACAAGTCGCGCGGGGAGGCGCATATTGCGGGGCACCGTGATCGCGGCGGCTTGTTGCGCATCGAAAGTGACGGGCAGGTCGTAGAAGATGACATGCTTCTCGGTCAGTGACATGTCGTGCATCATGGGACTGCCCGTCACCTCGATGTCGACCGTGCGCCGCGCCCTTCCGTCGGCGCCGATGACCGAGTACTGCACGGCGTTTCCCCGGTACATGCTGTACGAAACCGCATGCAACTCACCGGTTTCCGGGTCGCGCTTGGGATGGGCGGTGTAGCCGCCGGTCAGTGTGCCGTCGAAGTCACATGCGCCGACCGTCTCGAGCTCATCGGTGAGTTCCATGTTCGTGACACCCGATTCGATCAGCGCAATGGTCTTGCCCGCATGCCCGATCACGTTGGTGTTCGCGCCGATCCCGGACAGGCGGAATGCGCCGGCAGGCGGCTTCTCGCCGAGCGCTCGGGCCGTCTGCGGTCCGCGCACCCACCGATTGCGGTACCACTCGGCCCTGCCGTCCCGGATACGGATGCCGTGCACCATGCCGTCCCCGACGAACCAGTGGTAGAGCTTCGGATCGATCTCGCCGACCGGATTCGGGCCGTTGCGCAGATACCGGCCGTCGAGGTGATCCGGAATCTTTCCCTCGACCTTTAGGTCGGCCAGCGTGTATTCGCGGTCGATCGGGGCGAACTCGCCTTCCAGGTAGCGGTTCGTCATGGCACACCCCCTATAACAGTGTTATGTGCTCTTTGTATAACACTGTTATGGCACCATGGCAAGGGTGAGTGACGTTCGCGAGCAGATGATCGAGGGCGGCATCCGCATCCTCGAACGAGACGGCGTCAACGCCCTCAGCGCACGCAAGTTGGCCGCGGAAACCGGGACGTCGACGATGGCCGTCTACACCCACTTCGGCGGAATGACCGATCTCATCGACGCCATTGCCACCGAGGCCTTCCTCCGCTTCACCCGCGCGCTCACCGAGGTCGAGCAGACCGACGATCCGGTCGCCGACTTCGCCGTCATGGGGTTTCACTATCGGCAGTTCGCGCTCGACAACCCGCAGCGCTACCAGATGATGTTCGGCACCTCGGCCGAGTCGCTGAACCGTTTCCACGCCGACCTGACTGCCACCGGAAACCCCTCGGCCCGTGCGGATTTCGAAGTGTCGTTCGACGCACTGGTGGCGGTGGTGCGGCGGATGGTCGATGCCGGCCGGATACGCGACGACGGCGACTCCGTGACGGCCGGGCGGCTGTGGAGCATCACCCACGGCGCGGTGTTGCTCGAAATGGCGGGCTTCTTCGGCCGCGAAGACCGCGGGCTCACCGAGATCCTCACGCCGCTGACCGTCGACCTGCTGGTCGGAATGGGCGACGACCGCGAGCGGGTCCTCGAATCGTTCGTCAAGGCTGCGGCGCGTCTCGGCTAGCGCACTACGAGCGAACGTCGTCCAGACCGGTCCGGAGCAGATCCCACGCCAGGCGGCGAGCGTCGGCGGCCTTCTCGTACATGAGGCGCTGCACTGACGGGATGGGGTTGGGCTGCGTCGAGCGTCCCTCGACGATGTCGTCGCAAACGTCCTGCGCCACCTGAATTCCCATCAAAACGGCTTCGTTGACGCCCTCGAGTGCCTGGTTGAGCCTGTTGTCGTCGACGATCTGGTGGGCGTTGGCGAGCTCGACGGAGAAGTCGTTCACGACCTGACCGATCTGCTCGAAGATCGGCAGCATCGCCTGCTCCCGCTCGGCACGGTCCTTGCTGTCGAGGATGCTCGCGCCCCGGTTCCACAGCGTCGCCAGCATCTGGGTGTGCAGGCTGACCGCACGCGACACCTCGATCACCGCCTGCTTCTGGAGTTGGTGCAGCAGGTGGCTGCGCTCGAGCGAGGCGTGCTGTCGCTGGGCGTCCAGCTCCGCGCGGTGTGCCTTCTGCTGGCTTTCCAACCCGGCGCGGTGCAGTTCGCGGGTCTGCGCCAACTCCCGCGAGAACCGTTCCTCGGCCGCGGCGAGTTCACGCGCGGACCGGTCGGCGGCCTCGGCGCGCTCGCGCAGCATGCGCTGCTCGGCGTCGGCCATCTGGAACTTCAGCCGCGCGTGCGCCTCTGCGGCCCGCCGGTTCGCCTGACGCTGCACGTTGACGGTTTGCCACAGCACGACCATCGCCGTGACGAGCACCGCCGCACCGAAGAACCAATCCGCTTTGGCGCCCGTCTCACCGGGGCCGAGCAGGATGAACCACGCGATCGCCAGACCGCCGGCCGCCCCGCACGACAGCCAGCCGACTCCACGCCAACCGTCGATCGCAGCGAAGATGCCGCCGCTGCCGCCACGCTCAGAAACCGGCTCGGGTGTGGGTTCTGCGCCGCTGGGCACCTCACCGCGGTCTGACTGGTCGTCGGCCGCGGAGGATTCGACTACTTCGGTCATCACAGATCTCCCGTTTCCGCCCCGAGCCTCCCCGCCCCGCGGTGTACAGACTAGGGCCGCACCGCGCCCTATCTTCACACCGTCTGTTCCCATCGGCTCCCCCGAGGTTTGGCGTCAAGATCAATCCGCAGGTCACGGGCCGGGCGCAGGACTCGCGGTGACGCGCGCCGCAGCGCCCGCTAGGGTCAGTCCGTGCTCAAGTCGAGCGGGGCGACGGGGATGCACACGTCGCCGACTGCTCACCGCAACTGGAATTGACCTGTAGAGATTCGAGGACCCATGGGACAGTCCGCGCCACAAGACGATTCGTCGATCATCGTCAGTCTTTCCGAGGCGGCGATGCACATGTACAACGCCGCCATCGACGCATTGCCGTTCGCCGAGGACAAGAAATTCCACAAACGGGCCGATGTTGTGCTCGAGGGTATGCGCAAGCTGCGCTCGGCACTCGCCGACGCAGCAAGCGCGGCCAGACCCTCACCCGCGGTGATCGTCGAGCTCAGCAATGTCCGGCGCCGCTATGACTCGTTGATGGAGCACGCCGCCGCGGCGCCGGGGTCCAGCCTCGGCCAGCAGCTCTACGTCACCCGCGTGCATGCCAAGCTGTCGGCCGAGGAAGTGGCCAACGGCGCAGGCCTGCCCGTGCACCTGCCCGACGAGCTCGAGGCGGGCGGCACACCGAATGACGCCGAGGCAGCAAAGATCAGGGAGACGATCGACGCCCTCGGCGGCGTGCCCGGCACCGAGCATGGGCTCTACCGCAATCACGAGCCCGAGAATCACGAACCCGAGCACAACGATCACGACGAGCACCACGTCAACGGTCACGAGGAGCACTTCGCCGGAGAGAACGCAGGCTGAGGCAGGCGAGAAACTCTTGAGAAGAAAAGTGTCCGCTTGGACGGACGCCGCGACTCCTACCTGTGACGGCGGCCTACCGAGGCCGCCACAGGAAGGGAGTCACCGGATGTGCAGAACTCTTGTATACGACGCGCTGACCTGATCGAATTACCGCACTACCCATTTCATGGGAAGCGCAGTCATGACGGCAGCACCGCATTGGGACCTCCTGGGCCCGGCCGACAGCGACGCGGACCTCGCCCGCGCGGCGACAGGCGGTGACCGTTCGGCATTCGCCGGCATCTACGACCGGTACGCCGACAGGCTTCACGACTTCTGCGTTGGCATGCTCCGCGACCGCGACGACGCCGCCGACTGCGTGCAGGACACGTTCTGCACGGCCGCGACTCGTCTCGGCCAGCTTCGCGACGTCGAGAAGCTCCGTCCGTGGCTGTATGCGATCGCGCGCAACGAAGCGCACCGCCGACTTCGAGATCGCCGCCGTGAAACCGTTTCCGATGACTTCCCCGAAACCGTGTCTGAAGAACCCGGCCCCGACACCCTGGCCGCACGCACCGAACTCGCCGACCTGGTCGCAGAGGCTGCGGGTGGGCTGTCCGACCGCGACCGTGCCGTCCTGGAACTGACCTACCACCACGGCCTCGACGGGCCCGATCTCGCCGAGGCGCTCGACGTCACCCCGGTGAACGCCACCAAGATGGTGCAGAGGCTGCGCGACACCGTCGAGCGCTCCCTCGGCGCGCTTCTGCTGGCGCGCCGGATCCGCAGCACCGGCGACGGCTGCGCAAAACTCGCCGCGCTCCTCGACGGCTGGGACGGCAGGTTCACCGTGTTGATGCGCAAGCGCATCGCCCGCCACATCGAATCCTGTCCGACATGCAACGACGACCGGCAGCGGCTGGTCAGCCCGGTGGCGCTGCTCGGCGCCGCACCGGTGTTCATCCCGGCCCCGGAGTGGTTGCGCGAGCGCACCCTCAACGCGGTCCAACTGACATCGTCGAGCACCCCGCTCGTCGCCGACGTGAGAGGTGGCCGCCGCAGGCCCGGGCCGATCGCCCTCGGTCTGCTCGCCGCGACGGTCATCGCATCGCTCGGGCTGAGCCTCCTGTGGATGCAGCAGCAGAAGACCGTCACCATCGTCCCGGCCGATGTGAAGGATTTTCCGTCGACCGCGACGCTGACCGCGCCGCCGAGCGCGCCGCCGAGCATGCCGGTCTCCGTTGCGCCGTCGGCTGCCCCGGCCCCGCCCGCCCCGATCCCGCAACCGCCCTCGGCGCAGCCGTCGACTCCGACGATCACCTCTGAAGCCCCGGCGACACCCGCGGGTGACCCGCCGCCCGTGCTCGACGTCCCCGCACCGGTCGAGCCGGATATACGCGGACCTGCCGCAGACATCCCGAACGCGGCGATCCCACCCGACCCGCGTTCACCGGCGGGCACCGCGAATCTCCCGCCGGACCAGACCGCCGAGCTGCCGAAGCGTCGAGCGAGCAAACCGCCGCCCGATGAGCCGCCGGCGCGACGGGCGATCAACGACCCGTTCGGCGGCTCGGCTCCGCCACGCTGACCGTGTGGACTGCGTCATGCTGAGGTGGTGGACCGCCACGCTGTCATCGAATCCGAGTCACGACGCTTCGCCGAGGTGCTGGCGTCGGCCGACCCGGCTACCCGCTGCCCGACGTGCCCGGACTGGTCGACCGTCGACCTGCTGTGGCATCTGACCGAAGTGCACTACTTCTGGGCCGGGATCCTGTCGCGACGAGTGCTGACCGAGGACGGGCTTTCGGCGGTCGAGGCAGCGAAACCTTCACGGCCGCAGGATGTTTCCGAGATCCTCGGGCTCCGCGCAGAGGCGACAGCCCAGCTGCTGAGCGAGCTCGCGGTCCGCGCCGACGACGAACCCTGCTGGTCGTGGTGGCCGCCCGACCAGACCGTCGGGTTCACCCGGCGCATGCAGACCTACGAAGCGACCATGCACCGGGTGGACGCCGAGTTGGCTGCGGGCCTGCCGGTGGGCGCCATCGCATCCGACGTCGCATCCGGCGCCGTCGACCACGCCCTCGACGTGATGTGGGGCTGGATGCCCGACGAGGCGTCCGCTCGATCCGACGCCATGGTCGAGTTCGTCGCCTCCGATTCAGGCGCGAGGTGGCGCGTCGACGTCGGTTGGTGGACGGCACCGACGGGTGAGTCCGGACCGATAGCGACACGCGGCGGCGCAGGCCAGCCGACCGCCGTCGTCACCGCACCCGTGGAAGACCTCGCGTTGTGGGCGTGGACCAGGGGCGGCTCGGTGTCGGTGTCCGGGGAGCCGCACGCGGTCGCCGCCCTCGATGCGCTGCTCGCGCAGGGCATGCCGTAATCGAGTCTCAGCCGCCGAGTTCACCCGCGATACCGCGTTCGATCGCGCTGCGGGTGCGCTCCGGCAGCACGATCAGCCCGTCGAGTTCGCGGCGTGCGACGTCGAAGGCGCGTTCGCGCTCCTGCGGGGTCGCGGCACTGTCTGTCGCGATCCGCATGGCGCCGTGTGCGCGCGACAGCCGCTGCTGCTCGTCGCGGGAGAAGCCGCTTCGTCGCTTGCGGATCGCTTCGGCCTCTGCGACGTCGAACGCGGTCACGTACTCCTCCACCGCGTCGAGATACTGGCGCGCGGCCTCGCTGTCGTCGAGGAGGTCGCCCGGGTCGGCGGGCCGCAGCATGTCGGCGCGAAGCTTGGCGCGGTGGAACCGTTGTGTGAGCGGATCGCGCATATCGGTCATCAGCGGGTAGTCGAGCAGCTTGCTCACGTCGAGCTCGTAGTCCAGCCAGCGGGTGTCGGTGCGGTCGTGCTCACGCACCATCCGTGTGATCGCCTGCCACTGGGCCGCCTTGCTGGTCCGTTCCGATGCGCCGGGCTGCGGGGCGCCGCCGCCCTCGAGTTCGGTGCGTTCGCGAACTTTCTCCACCGCCTTGAAGCCGCCGTAGATCAGGCCGATCAGCGGCACCAGCACGATCAGCAGCTCGACGATCCGGATGAGCAGACCCACAACGCCAGGCTACGGCGGCGTCTCGACCCGCGTCTGCGGCGATTCGCGGGCGCCGAGCAGCAGCGCGGTGACGACCAGCGCGATGCCCGCGATCTCGGGCAGCGTCGGTACCTGGCGCAGCACAACGACGCCGATCAACGTCGCGGTGACCGGCAGAAGTGCGAGCAGCAGCGCGAACTTCGCGCTTCCGATCCCGACGAAGACCAGTTGATCGAGCACATACGGAATCGCGGTGGACAGCAGGCCGATGCAGAGGCCCAGCAGCCATGTCCTCGGTTCGGCGAACACCGATGCGTCGACGACGGCCTGCGGGATCAGGATCGCGGGGGCCAGCACCACGGCGGCCGCCGCCATCCCGACCGCGAGCGAGTCCAGCCCGGAACCGGTGTCGGCGACCCGCTTGCCGAGCAGGATGTAGCCGGCCCACATCGCCGCGGACACCAACGCGAACAGAACACCGGTCAGGTTGGCCTCGAACTCGACACCGGCGAGCAGCACCACACCGGCCGAGGCCAGGCCGACGGCGACGAAGTCCCTGCGGCGACGCGGCCCGACCGCTGCCACCACCGTGGGCCCGAGGAACTCGATGGCCACCGCGGTGCCCAGCGGGATCCGGGCGATCGCCTCGTAGATGGCGATGTTCATCGCGATCGTCACGAGGCCGAACATCGACGCGACGATCATCTGCCGCCGGTCCCAACGGCGACGCCACGGCCTGCGCCACGCCATGAGCGCGACGGCCGCCGCCGCGACGCGAAGCCACGCCACCGTCGACGGTTCGGTCGTCTCGAACAGGAACACGCCGATCGCGGCGCCGACGTACTGCGAGATCGCGCCGACCACGAAGACGAACGGGATCGACCATCCGGGGAGCAGCGATCGAGAAGCGATGGGACGCAAGATTACTTCGTCGGCCTACTGTGGCGGGATGGGCACGAGCACCCGCGAAGACGACCGTGAGTGAGGATCGCAGCGAGGAACGAGCGAGGACCGGAGCGAGCAAGGAGTCGAGCAATTGAGCACCGAGGAGCGGGCGGGGGTCAAACTCAGCAACCTCGACGAGCCGCTGAGCCCGGAAGCCGGTGCCACCAAGCGTGATCTGGTGGACTACCTCGACGGCGTCGCCGACCACATCCTGCCGGGGTTGAAGGACCGGCCGCTGACGGTGCTTCGGGTGCTGCGCGGACAGAAACCGTTCATGCAGAAGAACGTTCCCAAGTACACGCCCGACTGGGTCAAGACCGTGTCGATATGGGCCGAGGCGTCGAAGCGGGACGTGCACTATGCGCTGTGCAACGACCGCAGGACGCTGCTGTGGTTCGCCAACCAGCGAGCGGTCGAATACCACCCCACCCTCGGCCTGGCCGACAACATCTACCGGCCGACGCACATGGTGCTCGACCTCGATCCGCCGACCGACAAGGACTTCGCCGCCGTCGTCGCCGTCGCGCATCTGGTCCGCCAAGCGTTGTCCGACAGCGGGCTGACGGGTGCGGTGAAAACCAGCGGCGCCAAGGGAATTCACGTGTTCGTGCCCATCGACGACTCCGCCCCGGTCGATGATGTCGCGGCGGCGACGCGCGCGGTCGCGGCGCGGGCGGAGGCGCTCGATCCGAGCCTGGCGACCACGGCGTTCATCGTCGATGACCGCCGCGGAAAGGTTTTCGTGGACTCGACCCGCGCCGGCGGAGCTACCGTGGCGGCCGCCTACAGCCCGCGGCTGCGGCCCGGCACACCGGTGTCGTTCCCGCTCGACTGGTCGGATCTCGACAGCGTCGATCCCGCCGACTTCACCGTGCACACGGCGATCGACGCGCTCGCCGGGCGCGACCCGTGGGCGGAGATGATGGTGAAACCCCAGCGGTTGCCCGACGATCTGATCGAGCAGGGCCGGGCGATCCCGGTGGCCCGGGTGGCGGCCATGCACGAAGGTAAGCGCCGCGCCCGCGCGCGTCGTCAGAAGGCGTAGCGGACCCGGCAGGTCGGTGTCAGCTGTCGATGAACGTGACGGTCTCGGTGATGGGCGCGCGGCCGGTGCGGATGTAGACCTCGTCGGGGTCGCGGTAGCCGATGGACATCCCGCAGAATAGCATGAGCTCGTCGGGCGGTTCGACGATGTCGGCAACCGACTCGCGCACCTGCGACCACGCCATCTGCGGGCAGCTGTCCAGTCCCTCCGCGCGCAGCAGCAGCATCACCGACTGCAGGTACATGCCCAGGTCCGCCCATTGCGGCCGGCCCAGGTTGCGGTCGACGTAGCAGAACAGCGCGGCGGGGGCGCCGAAGCAGTCCCAGTTCGCGATCGCGGCCCGCTGCCGTGCGTCCCAGTCGTCCCGCACGATGCCGAGCGCGCTGTAGCGGTCCTTGCCGAATGCGTTGCGGCGCTCGACGTACGGAGACTTCAGGTCCGGCGGGTACATCACGTACTCCCGCTCGTCCCACGGGTCGCCGTTGGCGACGCGCTCGGTGGCGATCTTCTTCAGCCGCTCCAGCGGTTCGCCGGTGACGACGTAGATGTGCCAGGGCTGCAGGTTCGATCCCGACGGGGCCCATGCCGCCGCCTCGAGCACCCGGTTCAGCGTCTCGACGGGGACCAGGGTGTCGGTGAAGGACCGCACGGCTCGCCTGCTTGTCATTGCCTCGTAAACGTCCATGTATTCAGCATCGGCCCCGCCGACGACGGGCGAACCCTTGAAAACCCGTAGTTGCCGAGCACTAGTGGCCACCGGATGAGTACTCGACAGTCGGGGCGTTTCAGCCGATAGAGGGCCCAACGAAGGGAACACGATGTCCGAACAACAGATGGCCACCTCCGTGCTCGTCATCGGTACGGGCGGATCGGGTCTGCGCGCGGCGATCGAACTCGCCGAGCGCGGCGTCGACGTCCTGCTCGTCGGCAAGCGGCCGATGTCGGATGCGCACACCACGCTGGCCGCGGGCGGCATCAACGCCGCGCTGGCGACGATGGATCCTCAAGACAGCTGGGAGCAGCACGCGGCCGACACGATCACCGAGAGCTATCTGCTGGCCGACCCCGCCACGGTGCAGACGGTCACCGAGGGCGCAGCCGAGTCGATCAGCGACCTCGAGCGCTACGGCATGGCCTTCGCGCGTGAACGGGACGGCCGGATCTCGCAGCGCTTCTTCGGCGCCCACACCTACCGGCGCACCGCCTTCGCGGGCGACTACACCGGGCTGGAACTCCAGCGCACGCTGGTGCGCAGGACCCGGCAACTCGGCATACCGGTGCTCGAATCGACCTACATCAGCAGGCTGCTCGTCCGTGACAACGTCATCTTCGGTGCGTACGGGTTCGACCTGGTCGACGGGACCCGGTTCACGATCCATGCGGACGCGGTCATCCTCGCGGCGGGCGGGCACACCAGGATCTGGCGGCGCACGTCGTCGCGCAGGGACGAGAACACCGGTGACTCGTTCCGGCTGGCGCTCGAGGCGGGCGGGCGCATCCGCGACGCCGAACTCGTGCAATTCCACCCCTCGGGTCTCATCGAGCCGGAGGATTCGGCGGGCACGCTGGTCTCGGAGGCAGCCCGCGGCGAGGGCGGCATCCTGCGTAACGACCTCGGTGAGCGGTTCATGAAGCGCTACGACCCCGAGCGGATGGAGCTGTCGACCCGCGACCGGGTGGCGCTGGCCGCCTACACCGAGATCAAAGAGGGTCGCGGAACGCCGCGCGGCGGCGTCTGGTTGGACGTCTCCCACCTGCCGCGCACGCAGATCATGGAGCGGCTGCCGCGCGTCTACCAGACCCTGATGGACCTGCAACTGCTCGACATCACCACCACACCGATCGAGATCGCGCCGACCGCGCACTACTCGATGGGCGGGGTGTGGGTGCGACCGGAGGACCACAGCACCGATGTGGCGGGGCTCTATGCGATCGGTGAGGCGTCGAGTGGCCTGCACGGGGCCAACCGCCTCGGCGGCAACTCGCTGATCGAGTTACTGGTGTACGGAAAGATTGTCGGCCGCGCGGCGGCGGCCTATTCGCGCCGCCTTGACGCCCAACAGCGTTGCCGGGCAGCTGTTTCCGCTGCGCGGGATGAGGTCGACGCGGTGCTGTCGGCCAACGGCGGCGAGAACGTGCGGGCGCTGCAGCGCGCGCTGCGCAACGCGATGACCGAACACGCGGGCGTCGTCCGCGACGCAGCGGGCCTGCTGGCCGGCCTCGACAAGATTGCGGACATCGAGGCGCGGATACCGAATCTCGGTGTTCACCCCGACATCGCGGGCTTCTACGACCTGGCGCACGCCTTCGACCTGAAATCCAGCGCGATCGCCGCGCGGGCCACCATCGAGTCGGCGTTGGAGCGCCGCGAGACCCGCGGCTGCCACAACCGGTCGGACTACCCGGACCTCGACGAATCGCTCAACGTCAACCTCGTGTGGTCAGGGCCTGGGCGCATCGAACGCGAGCCGATCAAGGGCATACCCGACGAGATCGCGGGCCGGATGCGCGAGGTGTCCAGCCACGGCAAGCTCGTGGAGTGAGCGACGGGAGTCAGGCCACGAGGTCGTGCGACTCGGGCGATCCGACACTCTCGCAAGACGTGCAGGTCTCGCTTTCGAGGCTGAAGTGGCCGCAGGTCGGACATATGAAGTCGATCATCGTCGCCCTCCCGGTAGAAGTCGGTCGCCGACCGTCTGCGGCGCTTGCCGAGCTTGTTACCCCGGCTGTGTTGGGGTGAAACCAGCGCCGCTACGTGTCGCGCTGCAACGAGATGACGCTGATGTCCGGCGGCGCGGCGACCCGAACCGGCGGACCCCAGAAACCCGCGCCGCGGGTGACGTACAGATGGGTGCCGTCAACGGTCGACAGGCCCGCCAGCGTCGGCTGCGCCGCCTCGACGATGTAGTGGAACGGCCACATCTGGCCGCCGTGGGTGTGGCCGGACAGCTGCAGATCGACGCCGCGGGCGGCGGCCTCGGTCACCTGAATCGGTTGGTGGGCAAGCAGAATCGTCGGCCGCGCCGGGTCAACCCCGGACAGTGCACGGTCGAAGTCCGGGGAATCCGACCGTTCGTCGCCCGCGATGTCGTTGACGCCCGCGAGGGTGAACGCCGCTCCGCCGCGGCGGATCGCCGTGTTCTCGTTGCGCAGCGGCTGCACGCCGAGGCGTTCGAGTTCGACCAGCCACTCGCCGGTGTCGTCGACGAAGTACTCGTGGTTGCCGGTCACGAAGAACGCACCTTCGCGGGATGCCAAGTCGCGCAAGGGTTCCGCGGCGGAACCGAGCTCTGCGACCGTGCCGTCGACCAAGTCGCCGACGATCGCGACCAGGTCGGGCTCGGTGTCGTTGATCATCGAGACGATGCGCTCGGTGTGTGCGCGCCCGGCCAGCGGGCCCAGGTGAACATCGGATATGACAGCGATGCGGAAGCCGTCGAACGCCGGGTCGAGGCGCCGCAGCCGCACCGGAACCCGGAGGATGTCCGGCGGGCCGAGCGCGCTCACCATGCCGGTGCCGACCAGGCCCACCGATGCGGCGCCCGCGGCGACGGCGCCCGCCCTGGCCAGGAACACCCTGCGGCTGACCGCTGATCCGTCATCGCCAGGCGGTGACACCGGCCCACGGCGCACCCACCACCGCAGCGCGAGTCGGACCGGTTCGAGCACCAGCAGGGTGAGAAACAGGTACACGAGAAGCCCGAACCAGACATATCCGGCCCATGCCAACCACAGTGGCTCGCGCCAGCCGAGGAGCTTGGGCAGCAGCAGGGTCGCCATCAGCAGGGCCAGCAGCGCGACGAGAACTGCGGTGAGCGCCAAGCCAACACGGCCCGTCGCGGTGTCCTTGATCGCCCGCTTCCACACGTACAGGTGCATCAGCGTGAGGATCATGCCGAGGACGACGATGAACACGCTCATCTCCTCCTCTGCAGCACCGCCGGTTGGCTGCCGAACTGACGGTTCGTCAGCAGGTCAGCGGTGGCAGCGTGTCGACACGCAGGACGCCCACACTCGTCGGCGGTGACTTCTGGGCTTCACCGATGCCGATCCCGATCGTGCCGCCGTCCGCGCCACCGACCGACGGCCTCAAATAGACAAGCGCACCCGAGCGGGCGTCGATGACGGCGGCCGAGGTGTCGCGGTCATCGCGTCCCTTCGCCACCACCACGTATGGTCCGACGACGAACAGCGGCAACAACTCGGTGTCCGCGGCCGCTGGAACCTTGCCGGTGATGCGAACCAGCCCGCCGTTCGGCGACCAGTAGGAAATGGCGGGCCCACCCTGCTGTGCTGTGGTCGCCCATGCGTAGGAGTTACCGTCGGTGACGAGCGTGAACTGGTCCCGTCCGGTGCCGACCGCCCCGGCAACCATAGGTGGCAACGCGTCGGGAATCTTCAATTCGGCTCTGGGGCCGGTGTTTTCGTCCCACCCGACGTCCCACGCCAGGCCCGCGGCGGTGGTCCGCACGTTGCGCATCTCACCCGACGCGACGTCGGTCACCGTGCCGGTGTTGAGGTCATAGGATTGGATCTTGCCTGCGTTGCCCGCGTAGGTGTCGCGGGTGATCCAGTACACCTTGCCGCCGAACAAGGCGACCGAGTCGATCGTCGGGCCGCCGGACTCGAAGTCTTCGGGCGGGCTTTCGGTGACGGTCCGAACCGGCCCGCCCTGGCGGTCGACGACGTCGATGCGCATCAGCGTCGGGATGACCCCGTTGGCGCCGCGAGGTGCGTGCGCAACGCCCGCGACCACCCAGCGGTCGTCCATCGAGACGGCACCGATCTGATGGAGTTCGGGTTCAGGCACCGGGTAGATATCGGTCACCGACTTGTCGACACCGATCAGCACAAGATCGCGGGCGTCGCCGTTGTCGCGCGCGACGGCCACTTCCCCGCGCCGACCCACTGCCATCGGGACGTTCGACACCCCGCCGGTGTCGACGACGCTCTTGTCGATCGCGCTCTGCCAGGCCGCGGGCACCGGCGTCTCGCAGGAGGGTCGGGTGATCGGCTCGGATGCGGCTGCGACGGTCGTCGGGGTGCTGGTCACCGCCTTGTCGGCAGGACCGCCGGCGCACCCGGCCACGGCGAACGTCAGCACCGCGACCGCGACGGTTCCGGCAACACCGCGCACCGCACCATCGACCACCTGAGGAGACTAACGCGCAGCAGGCCGTTTCCTCAGCGTGAGCGAAGGGCGCAGTCTCGGAAACCCGTTTCATTTGCCCGTTCTGCGGCAACTCCGGGCCAGGTAGCCGCATCAGCCCACGGGCGGCTCGAAGGAGAAAGGTTCGCAGCATGGCGCTCGACGATGACGACATGACCACTTCAGGCGGCGGCGGCGAAGGCCCGGCCGACGGCGGCTCCAACCCCGAAGGCCACGACGGCGGCGCCGACGGAACCGCGGGCGGCGAAGGCCCGGCCGACGGCGGATCGAACCCCGAAGGCCACGACGGCGGTGCGGACGGAACCGCCTGACCGCGCCCCGATGCTGAGCCGTTGCATCGCGGTCGACCCCCACCGCTTCGCGATGGAGTACTGGGGGCACAAGCCGCTGCTCAGTTCGGCGAGCGCGTTACCCCGCGACTTCGGTGATCTGCTGTCGCCCACGATGGTCGACGAGTTGATCGCCGAACGCGGGGTGCGCGCGCCGTTCATCCGGCTGGCGAAAGAGGGCGACGTGCTCGCCAAAGACTGCTATCTCGGGCCTGCCGGATTCGGTGCGGAGATGCCGGATCAGGTCGACTCGGGCAAGGTGCTCGAGCAGTTCGCCGCGGGAGCGACGATCGTTCTGCAGGGGCTGCACCGGCTGTGGCCACCGCTGATCGACTTCGTCCGCCAAGCCGTCGACGAACTCGGCCATCCGGCCCAGGCGAACGCGTACATCACGCCGCCGACCAACCGCGGATTCGACCCGCACTACGACGTTCACGACGTCTTCGTGCTGCAGACCGCAGGGGCGAAGCGGTGGATCGTCCATGAACCCGTGCACGACCATCCGCTGCCGTCGCAGCCGTGGACTCATCACCGCGATGCGATCGCCGCGCAGGTCGCCGACGAACCGGTCATCGACACGGTACTCGGCGTCGGCGACGCGCTCTATCTCCCCCGCGGGTGGATTCATTCGGCGCAGGCCATGGCGGACACGTCGGTCCATCTCACCATCGGGGTGTCTCCCCTAACCGGTATCGACGTCGCGCGCACCGTGGTCGACGAACTGGCGACCCTCGGCGCGTTTCGCCGATCCCTGCCGATGGGCGGCGACCCGGCCGATCGGGATGACATCATCGCGACGGTGACGAAGGTGATGGCCGAAGTGGTGGAGGTGCTGCGCGACGAGGCGTCGACGCTCAGCGGCGGCGCCGCTGACCGGCTGGTCCGACGGCACGCCGACCGGACCCGCCCCGCGGCGGTTCGGCCGTTGGCGTCGCTGCAGGCCGGTGAGAACGCAGGAGCCACACGGGTGCAGTGGCGACACGGGCTCACCTCCACGATCGAGCAGGCCGATGGTCGTGTCGTGCTTCGGCTGCCGGACAAGGTGATGACGTTTCCGCTGTCGTGCGCCGAAGCTGTCGAGGCACTGCGCGGCGGTGAGGTCGCCGACGCGGGCTCACTGCCCGGTCTCGACCACGCCGACGGAACGGTCCTGATTCGCAGGCTGCTGCGGGAGGCGGTCCTGGTACCGGTCACCGAATGACGACCGGGAAGCGGGTGCCGTGCAGCGACCAGTCGCTGGCCCGCGGCGACCCGATGTACGGAACGGCGTCGGTCGGCTTCCGCTGGGTTCTGCTCGAATTGCCCGGCGCCTGGGGACATTCGGCGTTTCTGCAGTCGCCGAGCGTCATCGATCCCGATCTCGGCCGTGCGGTCGTCCGGCGCTTCGAGTCGGCCAAGATGCGTATCGCCGCCATCCGGCGTCCCGGTAAGCGGGCGACCGAACGCCGGTGGCGATGGTTCGTGGCGGACTCCCGCGAGGGCAGCGAGGCGTTGTATGCCGGCGCCGTCACCGACCCGCGCGACTATCTCGACATCGCGCTCGACGGCAGCGACGGCACGGCCATCACCGACCCCGTCGTCGCGATCTGCGCGCACGGCAAGCACGACCAGTGCTGCGCGGTTCGCGGTCGCAGCGCGTGCCAGGCGATCGCCGCACAATATCCCGAATTCACTTGGGAATGTTCACATTTGGGTGGCGATCGGTTCGCGGCCACCATGCTCGTGCTGCCGGAAGGGCTCTGCTACGGGCGCGTCGACACGGCAGACTCGGTCGGCATCATCCGCCGCTACCTCGACGGCCGGGTCGACAACGCCTTCCTGCGCGGCCGGACCTCGTTTCCGCATCCGGTGCAGGCCGCCCAGTACTTCGCGCGTGAGGAGTACCGCGACGACCGCATCGCGAGCTTTTCGCCTCTGACGGTCGACAAGACCGAGGACGGCATCCGCGTCGTGCTCCGCGGCGAGGCCGGACCCGTCACGGTCGACCTGACCGAGGAGATGTCGGAACCGCTACTGTCGCAATGCCATGCGACCGTGACGGGCCGGGTGAGGATCTTCCGCCTGAAGGCGATTCACAGCGAGACGGTGCCGTAGTCACCGATTCCCGCGATGAGCACGCGGAGCTGGTCGTCGGCGGTCCCGAACGTGTTGTCGATCGCGGTGAGCCGCGCCGCGTAGTGACCGACCGGGTACTCGGCGGTCATGCCGATACCGCCGTGCAGCTGGATCGCCTCCTGGGCGATGTGCCGGCCGGACCGGGCGATCTGCAGCTTGGCCCTGGCCGCGATGACGGGATCGAACACGCCGTCGGCGATCGACATGGCGGCGTAGAAGTTCATGCTCCGTGCGAGCTCGAGCGACACGTACATGTCGGCGGCGCGCTGGGTCAGGGTCTGGAAGTTCTTCAGCGGAACGCCGAATTGCTTTCTCTCACCGAGATATCCGGTGGTCAACCTCAGGGCTTCCTCCATCGCGCCGACCGCTTCGGCGCAGAACGCCGACTGGTAGCGGATCACCGTGCGCGCGATGTGGTCGGTCGCGTCGCCGCCCGCGCGGAGCGGCTCGGCGGATACGGAGTCGAAATCCAGCTGGGCTCCCCGCCGGCCGTCGAACGTCCGATAGGGATGCCGTGTGACGGCGGCGCCGTCGACGAGGAACAATCCCGTACCACCGTCGGGAAGCGCAGCGCTGACGATCACCTTGCTGGCCGAATCGCCTGCGAGCACAGGGTTTTTGCGACCGCTCAGCGTCCAGGCATCACCGCTTCGTTCAGCTTTGGTGCTCACCTCGTCCGTGGGCACCCGCGCACCGGGCTCGTCATGTGCGAACGCCAGCAGGACCTCGCCGGTGGACACGTCGTCGAGGATCGCCTTCTGCTCGTCGGTGCCGGCGTCGGCGATCAGCGCACCGGGGATCAGCGCGGCCTGCGCCACCGGCTCGGGTGCCAGCCGCCTGCCGACCTCGGTCATGACAACCATGACCTCGATCTGACCGGCCTCGGCCGGATCGAAGCCAAGGCCGAGCAGACCCACCTCGGCGAGTTGGCTCCACACTTCGGCGCTCCAGCCGGTCTCGCCGCCGATGACCTCGTTGTAGCGAGCGATGTCATAGTTGCGCGACAACACGTCGCGGGTGACATCGCGCAGCAGTTGCTGCTCCTCGGTCAGTTCGAAGTTCATGATCGGCTCACAATCCCAGAATCGTCGACGCGATGATGGTGCGCTGAATCTCGTTGGTACCGCCGTAGATCGACGTCTTGCGGTAGTTCAGATACCGGGGTGCGGCCTCTTGCGCCCAGCGAGGCACGTCGATGTCGTCGCCTGCCTCGAACGGCAACGCGGCTGGACCCGCGACCTCGACGAGCAGTTCGGTTGCGGCCTGCTGGAGCTGGCTGCCGCGCAGCTTGAGGATCGACGATGCGGGGTTCGGCTTGCCGTCGGCCTCGGATCCGCTCACCCGCATCTGCGTCAGTTCCAGTGCAAGCAAGCCGTTTTCGACCTCGGCGACCCGCGCGGCGAACAGGGGATCGTCAAGCAGTGATCCCCCGCCGACCCGTATCTCGGCTGCCCGCTCCTTGACCTGGGACATCCACAGTTTGGTGTTGCCGATGCGTGCGATGCCGGTGCGCTCGTTGCCGAGGAGGAACTTCGCGTAGGTCCAGCCCTGGTTCTCTTCGCCCACGAGTTGGTCGGCGGGCACCCGGACGTCTTCGAAGAAGACCTCGTTGACCTCGTAACTGCCGTCGATGAGCTTGATGGGGCGAAGGGTGATGCCCGGCGTGTCCATCCGCGCCAGCAGGAACGAGATGCCGGCCTGACGCTTGGGCGCGTTCGGATCGGTGCGCGCGAGCAGGAAGATCCAGTCCGCGTACTGGCCGAGCGTGGTCCACGTCTTCTGGCCGTTGACCACGTAGCTGTCGCCGTCGCGGACCGCAGTGGTGCGCAGCGACGCCAGATCGGACCCGGCTTCGGGTTCGGAGAAGCCCTGACACCACCAGATGTCGAGGTTCGCGGTCGGCGGCAGGAACCGCTCCTTGAGTTCCTGCGAGCCGAACTGTGCGATGACCGGGCCCACCATCTTGGTGTTGAAGGGCAGGGGTTCGGGGACGCCCGCAAGCTGCATCTCGTCGAGCCACATCTGGCGCTGCAGCGGCGTCCAGTCCTTGCCGCCCCACTCGACCGGCCAGTTCGGCACGGCCAACCCGTGCTTGTGAAGTATCCGCTGGCTGGTCACCAAGTCATCGGGATAGCGCAGGCTGCCTTCCTTGGCACGTTCGCGGAGGTCGGCCGGGATCTCGGTGGTGTAGATCCGTCGCAACTCGTCGCGGAAGGCGACATCCTCGTCGCTCAACGCCAGCTTCACGGTCAACCCCGTTCTTTAGTTGCGCTGCGCATGTCGGCGGCAAACGAAGCAAACAAAAAAGGAAGGGACCGATATCCCTTCCACTACCAATCTACAGCCCGACCCGGGGCTTGCGGCAAGGCCCCGGCAATGCCTCACAATCGTGGCCTGACCTGCGCAACTCACGACATCTTGGGGGCAAGTGAGCACACGAGAACACGAAGCAGAACTGCAGTCCGAACAACAGCATGTGAGCGCGCTCTACACGCGCCTCGACGCCGAACGCACGCGGGTTCGCCAGCGCTACGCCGCCGCGTTGCGGAGCCCGATCGACACCAAGGACGGCGGCACGCTGGTACAGCGCGACTCCGAGGTGCGGGCGCTGGCCAGAGAGATACACAGGCTGGACATCGCCGACAACGGACTGTGCTTCGGGCGGCTGGACGCCAGCTCCGGCGAGTCCTCCTACATCGGCAGGATCGGGATCTTCGACGCCGACGACGACTACGAGCCGCTCCTGATCGACTGGCGCGCGCCTGCGGCCCGTCCGTTCTACACCGCAACGGGCGCCAACCCGGAGAACATGCGCCGTCGCCGCCAGTTCCACACCCGCGGTCGGCAGGTGGTCGAGTTCGTCGACGAGATCCTCGGTCGGCCCGACGGGCACGAGCGAGGCGGCAGTGGCGACGCCGCCCTGCTCGCGGCGGTCAACGCGCCGCGCGGGGACGGGATGCGCGACATCGTCGCCACCATCCAGGCCGAGCAGGACGAGATCATCCGGCTGGACCATCCCGGGGTGGTGGTCATCGAGGGGGGACCGGGCACGGGAAAGACGGTGGTGGCACTGCACCGCGTCGCCTACCTGCTGTACACGCAGCGCAAGCGAATCGAGCACCACGGCGTGCTCGTGCTCGGGCCGAACTCGGCGTTCCTGCGCCACATCGGCCGGGTGCTGCCGTCGCTCGGCGAGACCGACGTGGTGTTCATGACCACCGGCGACCTGGTGCCGGGTCTGCAGGTGACCGCCGAGGACACTCCGGAGTGCGCCGTCGCGAAGGGCTCGCTGCGGATGCTCGATGTGCTCGCGGCGGCGATCGCGGACCGCCAGCGCGTGCCCGCCGATCCGATACCGGTCGAACTGGCCGACGTCACGGTGCGCATCGACACCGAGACGGCGGAGTGGGCCAGGCAGGAGGCCCGCGAAACCGGGCTGCCGCACAACCCGGCACGCGCGAAGTTCGTCGAGATCCTGACCTACGTGCTGACCGAGCGGGCCATCGCCAGGATCGGGCGCGGGTGGCTCACCCGCGAGGACAAACAGGCGTGGGAGGACCTGCGCGGCGACCTCACCGAGGAGCTTGCGGAGAACGAGGCGTTCACGGCCGCGGTCGACGAGCTGTGGCCGATCCTCACACCGGAGTCGCTGCTGTCGTCGCTGTACACATCGCCGGAGCGGCTGCAGGCCGCGGGCGCCGACCCCGCGCTGCTGCGCGCGCAGGGCGACGCGTGGACGGTGGCCGACGTACCGCTACTGGACGACCTGATCGACCTACTGGGGCCCGACAAGCCGGCCGACGACTCCGCGGAGCGGTTGCGGCGGGCCGAGGCGCAGTACGCCGCGGGTGTGCTCGACATGATGGTCAGCCGCGAGGACCTGATGTCCGACGAGGACCACCTGCTGGCCACCGACCTGCTCTACGCCGAGGACCTCGCTGAGCGCTTCGTCGAACGCGACACCAGGGAACTCGCCGAACGCGCTGCCGCCGACCGCGACTGGACCTACCGGCACGTCGTGGTGGACGAGGCGCAGGAGCTGTCGGAGATGGAGTGGCGCGTGCTGATGCGGCGCTGCCCCAGCCGGTCGTTCACCGTCGTCGGCGATCTCGCGCAGCGGCGCTCGGTTGCCGGAGCGACGTCCTGGGCCGCGATGCTCGAGCCGTATGTGCCGGGACGCTGGGTGTACCGGTCGCTGACCGTGAACTACCGCACGCCCGCCGAGATCATGGCGGTCGCCGCCGCGCTGCTCGCCGAGTTCGCGCCGGACGTCGCACCGCCTGAGTCGGTCCGCGCGACCGGCGTCCGACCGTGGGCCCGACGCGTCACCGAGGACGAATTAGCTTCGGCGATGAAGGATTTCGTCGATGAGGAAGCCGGCCGGGAAGGCACCAGCGTGGTGATCGGCCCGCCGGGGAGACCCGGCGCCGTCGCACCGTCGGAGACAAAGGGACTCGAGTTTGACGCGGTGCTGGTGGTGGAGCCGGAACGCATACTCGCCGACGGTCCGCGCGGCGCAGCGGAGTTGTACGTCGCGCTCACCCGCGCGACGCAGCGCCTCGGCGTCCTGCACTGCGGTCCGCTGCCGCGGGCGCTGCGCGGGCTCAGCGGCGGCGTAGGCGAATGACCTTGGCGTCCTCACCGGTTTCGTACGGCCGCAAGGGCTGACCCTGATAGGACGGGTGCCTGCGCATCGCGGCCAGAAGCTCCGGAGACCGCCGCCTGGTCGATCGCCACACGGGGTGCGTCGCGAGCGTTATGACATTTGTGGCTTTAGCCGTTGTGGCCATCGTCGTCACCACCTTGGGTGTGCAGCGGGTTGCGTTGACGCCGATGGTGGCGGCCCAAGCTGAGGGTGGATGTCAGCGCTACCCGTGAACTGGCTGAGAAGTGCCCACGAGGACCCGGTCGCAAACCTGTTTCGACCCTATTTCCATGCGAATACGGGCTGTTCCAGGTGGTCGACCGGGTCGTGTCGTCCCTCCAGCCCCAGCCACCGCAACTGCAACAGCACGGCACCCGTCGGCGCGTGGATCAGGTCGTGGCCCAGGGGGATCTGAACCACGGGCCGAGGGCTCTCCGGGATCGTGATGAAGCGCGGTGAGTCCTCACGCTGCAACTGGTGAAGCCCGACCCGGTAAACCGCGACCACCTCGTCGGGCGCGGGGCGCGGATCTAGCCGTCCGCCGCCCCAGATGACGACGGGGGTGATCACGTACCCGGACCGCGTCGGGTAGTCGTCGAGCAGTCCGACCACGGTGGAGTCGGGCAGTCGCACACCGACCTCTTCGTCGAGTTCCCGCAGCGCGGCGTCGACGGCCGTCTCGCCGGGGTCGAGGCGGCCGCCGGGCAGCGCCCACTGTGCGGCGTGCGACGACAGCCGAGTCGCCCTGCGGCACAACAGGAACGCGGCGCCGCCGGCGACGTTCACCATGTGGCCGTCGAGCCCGGCCAGCGCAACCTCGCGACCGTCGTTCCACCCGTTGACGTCCACGGGATCGACCCTGTCGTCGCCCACCTCGGAGTCGACGAGGACGACCGCGACCGCGGCGTGCCGCTTCGTGGGATCCGTCACCGCTCGCCGGTCGTGGTTCGCCAAGTGGGTGCGGATCCGGTCGCGAAGCGCATCGTCGTAGGAGATGGTCACCGCTCGACCATAGGATGCCCCCGCGGAAGTCAGCACAGGGCGTCGACGTACACCGTCATGCCGACGACCTGGCTCATCGGATCCATCTGCGCGCCCGGATAGCCGGAGTCGTATCGGGGGTAGGTGTGTCCCGGCCGCACACCCGTCACCGTGCACTGCAGCTCGTTCACGTGCTACCCCGATAGCGCCGCTGCGGCGGTCTCGATTTCGGCCACCCGGGCGAGGTCGAGACCCCACGGCTCTTCGACACCGACGATGCGGTCGAGGTCCCACAGCACGCACTGCTCGCCGGGCGCAGCGACCAGGCTCCATGCGATCACGGTGCGCCGCAGCTGTGCCTCCATCGGGTCCGACTTCGCGGCGATGTGGTCCGGTGCGCCGCCGACGGGGGTGTGGTGCATGAACTTTCCGTAGGCCGCCGAGCAGAACTCCTGATATCGCATGGTGCACAGGATCAGCCCGTGCCAGGCCTCGTCGACTGCACGCGACGGCATACCGATCACTTGATCGTCGTGCAGCGCAGCGGCGCAGCAGCGCAGCCACTGCCGAAGGCCGGTCTCGATCAATTCGCGGGGTTGCCAGGGGCATGTCTTGAAAACCGCTGGCGGCAAATCGAATTCGTCGATGACGGCGGCTGCCCGGTTCACCGTACCGCGGCGCCTGCGGGCCGTTCGGTCAGCCACCGCAGCCGCAGCCACCGCAGCCTCCGCAGCTGATCGACGCGATCGTCGCCCACGCAACGCTCTTCTTGGCGCGCGACTGCGCGGGATCGTCGTCGGACTCGGATTCGGTTCCCGCGGACCAGACGTCGACGGGTTTCGACGTCGCAGCCCGCTTCGCCCACATCGCGATGGAAAACGCGGCAATTGCCACGCCCAACAGGGTGACTGTGACCGCCATGATGACCTCCCTTACCGCCGTAGCTGCCCACAGCATGGGGACGTCGTCGCCGATGCAGAACGTAACGCGGCTAACCGCGGCGTTTCCTTGTGTAATCCACAGATTCGGCCGCGCCGGTGAGCATGCGGTGCGCGACGGCCAGCCGGGCCTCGAACTGGTCGGCGCGAAAGCGCCCGCCCGCCCCGAGCGTGGCCAGACCGTGCAGCAGCGACCAGGCGACCTCGGCCCGGGTGCCGTCGGAATCGGGGAACGCGTCACGGATCACCGCGAAGGCGCGCCGCAGTGGCTCAGGGGTGTCATCCGATGCGAAGGTCAACCCGGTCGGAAGCGAGAATATCGCCTCGTACACCCGGGGATTGGCCGCCGCGAAGTCGAGGTAGGCCCGCATCCGTGCCATCGGCGAGGAATCCATCGCCGCCAACACCGCCGCCATGTCGCTGAATCCCTTGAGCGCCACCGCGTCAACGATCGCCTGCCTGCTGGGGAACGCCGAATAGAGGACAGGCTGGGTGACACCGAGCTCACCGGCGAGGCGGCGCATCGTGACGGCGGGCCAGCCATCGGCTTCGGCGATCGTGCGGGCGGCACGAAGGACCTGGTCGCGTCGCAATTCGAGATCTGGGGCCGGCCGTGGCATAAATCGTAGTCTAGCACTGTTAGATAACACTGCTAGGCCAATTTCACTCTCTTCGAAGGGACCCACACCATGCAGGTCACCGCTCTAGTCCTCGCATTCCTCGGTTGTGTCGCGATCGTCGGCATCGGCGTCCGCTTTCTCCTTGCACCTCGGCGGGCGACGCTGGACTTCGGCGTCTCCGAGGACAATATCCGGGCCCTGACTGCCATCAAGGGCGCCCGCGACATCACGTCGGGCATCGTGCCGATCGTGGTCTGGGCCGCCGCGGGTCCCGTCGCACTCGGGTGGGCGCTGGTGGCCGCGTCGCTCACTCCGATCGCCGACGCCGTGATCGTGATGCGCAACGGCGGGAAACCGGCCACCGCACTGGGCATCCACGGGCTGACAGCAGCAGTGCTCGTCGCGGTGGGTCTCGTGCTGGTGCTGGGGTGAAAGCCCCCGGTCAGCCGCGCGCTACGAACGCCGCCTCGAAGAATGCGAGTTCCAACTGCATGGCGCGCCGGTAGGCCCTGCGCACCGCCGGGGTATCGGCTTGCCCGTCGAGCAGCTTTTCCAGCGCGACCGCGATCGCCTCGAACTCGGGGTCGGCGTAGGTCTGCACCCACTGCGCGTACGGCCCCGCGGCGTCTGCGTCCATCGACGCCCCGAGCCACGCGTACAACCGCATGCACGGCGTCATCGCCGCGAAGACCACGCCGAGATCCTGGGTCGCCGCCGTCGCGAGCAGGAACTCGGTGTAGGCGAGCGTCGCGGGCAGCGGCTCGACACCTGCCATGTCGATGCCCCACTCGGCTGCGTAGGAGGCGTGCAGTCCCAGCTCCTGCCGCACCCCGGTCAGGAGGTCGGCCAGGGTGAGCAACGTCGCGGTGTCCGGACTCCGCGCGAGTGCCAAAGCGTATGCGCGAGCGAAGGATTCAAGGAAGAAGGCGTCCTGCGCGAGGTAGCCCGCGAACACTTCCCTCGGCAGCGAGCCGTCCGCGAGAAAGCGAACGAACGGATGGGCGAGCACCTCGGCGGCCACATCCGCGTTGTCCGACCACAGCTGGGCTGACAGCGTCATGTCGGATCGATCAGCGCTTCAGCCAGCCCTTGACGGTGTCCAGATCCCGTGTCGTCGACATCAGGATGTTGTCGCGGTACAGCGCACCACCGCTGATGGCCTGGCTGCCCTGCCACACGATGTGCACGCGGTCGGGCCTGCGCAGGTAGTAGTCGCTGCGGTCGGCGTCCCTGTGCTGCCAGCCGGCCTCTTCCGCCAGGCTGATCACCTCGTCGCGCTGCGCGGTCGCCGTCATGGCACGTACCTCCTCGGTCACATCGCCACGGTATCGAACCTGCCACGCAATCGGGCAAAGCAGCAGGTCGAACTATCCCCGGCGCAGCGTGGCGGCCCGCAATGTGAGGTGGTTGCGTTCGGCCATGCTGTGCGCCTGTTCGGCTGCCTTCGCATAGAGGTCGGCGGCCGTTTCGACGTCGCCGGCGCGCTCGTGGAAGTAGGCGACCGCGGCCGTGTGCCGCGGCAGGCTCGGATCGAGTTCGGCGAGTGCGGCCAGACCCGCCTGCGGCCCGTCCGCCTCGCCGATCGCCACGGCGCGGTTGAGCCGTGCGACCGGACTGTCGGTGAGAGCGACGAGTTCGTCGTACCACTCGACGATCTGCACCCAGTCGGTTTCCTCGGCCGTCTGCGCGTCTGCGTGCAGCGCCGCGATGGCGGCCTGCGCCTGATACTCGCCGAGGCGGTCGCGCGCCAGCGCGGCCTGCAGCACATTCACCCCTTCGGCGATCAGATCGGTGCGCCACAGCCCGCGGTCCTGCTCGGCCAGCGGCACCAGGCTGCCGTCGGCGCGGGTTCTCGCGTCGCGGCGCGCGTGATGGAGCAGGAAGAGCGCGAGGAGCCCGGCGACCTCGGGGTCGTCGGTGCTCGCGAACAGCTGACGGGCGAGCCGGATGGCCTCCGAGGCGAGGTCGACGTCGCCGCTGTAGCCCTCGTTGAAGACGAGGTAGAGCACCTTGAGCACGGCGCGGAGATCTCCGAGCTGGTCCAGTCGCACGTCGCTGACAGTCCGCTTGGCTCGCGAAATCCGTTGTGCCATGGTCGCTTCCGGCACCATGTAGGCCTGCGCGATCTGCCGGGTGGTGAGCCCGCCGACGGCGCGCAGGGTGAGGGCGACCGCCGACGCCGGGCTCAGGCTCGGGTGTGCGCACAGGAAATACAGCTGCAGTGTGTCGTCGGCGGACTCGGTCGGGCCCGGCGGGGGCTCCGTGCCGATCGCGTGCTCACGGTCGCGGCGCGCGGCGTCGGAGCGGGCAAGGTCGATATAGCGGCGCCAGGCGGTGGTGATGAGCCATCCCTTGGGATCGTCCGGCGGCCGCTCCGACCAGGTTTCGACGGCGCGGATCAGCGCCTCCTGCACAACGTCTTCGGCGGTCGCGAAGTCGGCTCCGCGGTGGACGAGGACCGCGAGCACGCGTGGGATGAGCTCGCGCAGCTGTGTCTCGTCCACCGGGCCTACTCGGTGACGGTCGTCGGCGAACCCATGAACGGCCGCACCTCGAGCCATTCGTGGATCGGCTTACCGCCTGCGCCGGGGGCGGCGGACAGCTCGCCCGCGAGTTCGACCGCGCGCTCGTAGGAGTCCACGTCGACGATCATCCAGCCGGCGATCAGGTCCTTGGTCTCGGCGAACGGGCCGTCGGTCACCGGCGGCTTGCCTTCGCCGTCGTAGCGGACCCATGCGCCGTCAGCGGCAAGGGCTTGGCTGTCGACGTATTCGCCGCTGTCGCGCAGCCGCTGCGCAAAGTCCTCCATGTACCGAATGTGCGCCTCGACCTCGGCGGGCGTCCACTGGTCCATCGGCACGTTGTTGACCGCCGCAGGCGCGCCCCGATAGTGCTTGAGGAACAGGTACTTCGCCATGATTTTCTCCCTCCAGGTTCGCGACCCTAGTTGGTCGTCTACCCCTGGGACGGAGCCGTCGCGAAGTTCTCGACATCGCCCGGAAGGATTTTCGACTAGCCGCGGTACTTCGCGACCTGCTCGGCGTAGTCGTCGAGAAGGCGCAGCGATTCGTCGAGCGGCTTGGTCGGCAGCAGCAGCGAGATCTGGTCGAAGCCCAGTTCCTCGGCGGCACTCCAGTAGTCGAGGTCGATCGGCGTGCCGAACTGCGACAGCGGCACGTCGTGGCCTGCCCCATCGCGCATCTCGGCGATGCGCCTGGCGAGCCGTTCGACCGGCAGCGGGTTGGAGATCCAGCCCGCGTCGTGCCGGATCGCCCGCTTCACGGTGGCGGCTGAGTCTCCGCCGATGAAGATCGGCGGGTGCGGCTTCTGAACCGGTTTCGGGCGCATGAACGAGGGTTCGAAGTCGACGTATTTGCCGTGGTATTCGGCGGGCTCTTCGGTCCACAGCGTTTTGATGGCTTCGATGCGTTCGTCGAGCAGAGCACCCCGGGTCTTGGGGTCGGTGCCGTGATTGCGTAGCTCTTCGATGTTCCAGCCCGCGCCGACACCGAAAACGAATCGGCCGTTGGAGATGAGGTCGATGCTGGCGGCCTCTTTCGCGGTGATGATCGGATCGCGCTGGATAAGCAGCGCGATGCCGGTGACCAACTCGATCTTCGACGTCACCGCCGCGGCCGCCGCCAGCGTGACGAACGGGTCGAGGGTGCGGTAGTAGATCGACGGCAGTTCGCCGCCCATCGGGTACGCCGACTCGCGGCTGGCGGGTATGTGCGTGTGCTCGGCGACGGCGAGTGAGTCGAATCCCCGTTCCTCGATGGCTCGCGCAAGCGAGACGGTGTCGATGGTGTCGTCGTTGACGAACGTGGAGATCCCGATCTGCATGTGCGCTGGCAACGCTTCGACCGACGGCGCTATTCCGCGGCGCACGATTCGACCGGCTCGCCCCTCCGCCTTGCCGCTCAGACAGGAAACTCTTCCCGTTTCGGGTGGCGACTCTGGCTTGCGTGCGATTACGCCGGTGCCGCCTGACCAGCAGCATTGATCCCAAGCCGCAGACAGCGGAAACCCACATGAAGTCGGGCACCAAGGAGCCTCACATGAACGCGAACCGACGCCCGATCCTCCACTGGCTCACCGCCACGCTCGCCTCCTACCTGGAGGTCCCCGAACCCACCATCAACCCGATGGTGCCCCTCGCTGAAATGGGTGTGGACTCGGTCCACGCAGTCAGCCTCGTCGGTGACGTCGAAATGCATTTCGACATCGACGTCGACCCCACGTTGATCTTCGACTACCCCACCCTGGCCGCCATCGCCGAATTCATCGACGAAGCCGTCGCCGAGCAGCAGGCGGTCGCATAAAGCCGCCGTCGCTTTGCCTCGCGCCTGGCTCATTTAGTTGACAAGGGCAGCATTCCCGCCTGACCAGGAATCGATCGTTGTGAAACTTCGCGCTACGGAGGACCATCATCACTACGCTGCTTTGCTGCGGCGGGCCGTCAGACAGGAATTCGTCATGGGGGGCAACAGTCAGAGCACCCTTGTTTCGCAACTGCGGTCGCAATTCAAGGTCCACGCCGATACCCATAGCTACACGTTTCTTCACGAGTCCGGACGGGACCTCGTCGAGGAAGTGCTGACCTACCGTCAGCTCGACCGAGACGCGCGCGAGATCGCCGCCTGGCTGGCTTCGCGGCCTGAGGCCCACCGACCCGTGCTGCTGTTGTTCGAGCCGGGCGCCGACTTCTGGCGTGCGTTTGCCGGCTGTCTCTATGCCGGCGTTGTCGCGATACCCGCGCCGCTGCCCCACGATCAGCGGAGCATGGGACGGGTCGCCGGGATACTTCGCGATGCTGACAGCAGCCTTGCACTGACGACGGCGAAGCTTCGGGACCTGCTGGCAGCCGGCATCGAGGAACTCGGGCTCGCGCGCCCCATTTCCTGTGTGGCGATCGACGATTCACCACTTGCCGAAGCGGAATCGTGGACCATGCCCCACCTCGCCCCGGACACCGTCGCCTTCCTTCAGTACACATCCGGCTCGACAGGCGACCCCAAGGGCGTCGCCGTCACCCACGACAACGTGCTGAACAACCTGGCCATGATCGCCGAAACCCTTTCGGTGAACACCGATTCGACGCTCATCGGCTGGATCCCCCACTTCCACGACATGGGCCTGATCAGCGTGGTTCTCGGGTTCTTCACCGGGGCGAACGTCGTGGCAATGTCGCCGCTGGCGTTTCTGAAGCGGCCGGTGCGGCTGCTCAAGGCCATCAGTGACTATCGCGGAACCCACACTGCCTCACCGAACTTCGCCTACAACCTGATGGCGCGGCGAGTGGCTCCAGAGCAATTGACCGACATCGACCTCTCCAGCTTGGAAGTCGCGCTCAACGGCGCCGAGCCGGTTCGCCGCACCACCATGGAGCGGATCAACGACCTGCTTGCTCCGGCAGGATTCGCGCCGTCGGCAATGAGACCCGCCTACGGGATGGCCGAAGTGACACTGATGGCCACCGTCAGTCGCGGCGTCCAGCGCTACCTCGACGCCGACGCCGACGCACTCGAACAGAACCGCTACAGACCCGCGATCAATCGTGCGGTGGGCCTGGTCAGCTCCGGCGAGCCGGGCCCGGGGACGGACGTGCGCATCGTCAGTCCCGAAAATCTGCAACCGCTCCCCGACGACCACGTCGGCGACATCTGGCTGCGCAGCCCGAGCGTCGCGAGCGGTTACCACAACCGTCCTGTCGAGACCGCCGAACAGTTTCGTGCCAACACCTCTGACGGCGATGGCCCTTTCCTGCGCACAGGCGACCTCGGGATGATGCACGACGGCGAGCTCTACGTCACCGGCCGCCGCAAGGATCTGCTCATCGTCAACGGCCGCAACCTGTACCCGCAGGACATCGAGGAGCTCGTCAAAGAACTGCACCCGGCCTTGGCCGACTCACTCGGCGTCGCGATCTCGGTGGACGCCAACGACGTCGAAAGCCTCGTACTGATCCACGCCGTCAAACACCGCTTGTTGGGCGACGTGAGTTATCCCCAGCTCGCCGCGACGGTCAAGACCGCCGTCGCGCGCCACTTCGAGGTCGCGGCTCCCGGCGTGGTGTTTGTCAACCATGGCGGCATCCACCTGACCACCAGCGGAAAAGTGCAGCGTGCGTCAATGCGGGCGGCCTTCCTGAAAGGCGAACTGGACGACGTCCTCCACGAGGAGCTACTCAGATGAACGGTATCGCCGTCGTCGGACTCGACTGCCGGTTCCCCAAGGCGAACGATCCTGCCGCGCTGTGGACACTGCTGCTCGACGGCGCGGACGGCATCGACGAGATCCCCAAAGAGCGGTGGAATGCGGCCGAACTGCAGGACGAGGGCACGGTCAACCATCGGGCGGGTGGGCTGATAGCGGACGCCGACGCTTTCGACAACGACTTCTTCGGCATCGCTCCGCGTGAGGCCGAGGCGATGGATCCGCAGCAGCGCCTGCTTCTGCAGACGACATGGCGTGCGCTCGAGGACGCCACGCTCGACCCCAGAGGGCAGGCCGGTTCGAACACCGGGGTGTTCGTCGGCGTGATGGCCAACGAATGGGCACACCTGCACATGAGCGACTACCGCGCGATCACGGCGCAGGACGGTTCGGGCAACGGCTACTTCATGACCGCGAACCGGCTGTCCTACCAATTCGACTTCAAAGGACCGAGCCTGGCGGTGGACACCGCCTGCTCGTCGTCGCTGGTCGCTGCGCATCTCGCCGTGCAGGCGCTGCACAACGCGGAATGCGACCAGGCGATCGCCGGCGGAGTCAACGTCACGCTGACACCAGCGTTGAATGCCTTCTACACCAAGGCCGGTCTGGCCGCTCCGGACGGACGCTGTAAACCGTTCAGCGGCAAGGCCGATGGAATCGGCAGAGGCGAGGGCGTCGCCGTTGTCGTGCTGCGTCGACTGGAGGACGCCCTGGCCGCAGAGTTGCCGATCTATGCCGTCATCGAGGGCAGCGCGGTCAACAGTGACGGGCGCAGCAACGGGATCACCGCACCGAACCGATGGGCGCAGCAACAGGTGGTCGCGTCGGCCTGCCGGGCCGCCGACATCGTGCCCGAGCAGGTCGACTTCGTCGAGGCGCACGGTACCGGCACCCTCCTCGGTGACATGATCGAAGCGAAAGCCCTTGCGCACGGCCACCGTTCGCGGCGTGACAACCCTTGTGCCGTCGGGTCGATCAAGGGCAATCTCGGCCACACCGAGGGCGCGGCCGGTATCGCGGGTCTGATCAAAGTCGTGCTCAGCCTGCACCATCGGGTGGTACCGCCCTCCCGCTTCGCCGATTCGGAGAACGAACAGCTTCGACTGGGCGCGGGTGGACTTCGGATGCTGACCGAAGCGATGGAACTGTCGGCGGAGACCGTCCATGCCGGTGTGTCCAGCTTCGGTATCGGCGGAACCAACTCTCACATGGTGCTCGCCGGCGCCCCGACGGCCGGACCCGCACCGGTCGTACATCCTCCGGATCGGGGGATCGTCACCCTGTCGGCGGACTCGCCAGACGCCCTACGCCGCAATGCCTTACAGCTCGCTTCCGACCTCGAGAACAGTGATGCTCCCCTGGCGCAGCTCTGCTGGTCGACGAACCGAATCAAAGCTTCCGGCAAGGTACGGCTCGCGATCGCCGTCGAAGACCGCGCCGAGGCCGTTGCGGCACTGCGCGGCGACTTCGAGACGGGCACCGCTGCTTCGATGTCGACAGGCTGGTTGTTCAGCGGTCAAGGCACACAAGCCCCGGGCATGGCGACGGCCCTGTACGAGAGCAGTGCGGTGTTCCGCGACGCGTTCGATGAGGTCGACGCCGCGATGGCCCCGCACCTTGGCGCACGTATGCGTGATGTCATGAACGACAGCGCCATCGACCGCACCGAGTTCGCGCAGCCCGCGATCTTCGCACTGCAGTACGCACAGGCGCGGGCACTCCTTCGGCTCGGTGCCGAACCCGCATGGCTGCTCGGCCACAGCATCGGCGAGTACGCCGCCGCCACGATCGCCGAGGTCCTCAGCCTCGACGACGCCTGCCGGCTGGTTGTCGCCCGCGGCCGCCTCATGCAGCGGCTTCCCGCGGGTGGCGGCATGCTCGCAGTTCGTGCCACTGCCGACTATGTAGCCGGCTTCACCCTCGATCTCGCGGCGATCAACGGCGCAGCCGAAGTCGTGCTGTCGGGGCCGACGGAGGCGATCGACGATGCCGCGCACACCCTGGAACTGGCGGGCATCACCACGCGAAAGCTCAACGTGTCGCACGCGTTTCACTCCCGGCTGATGGAGCCGATGGTGGCGGAGTTCGCCTCCGTGGCCGCCGAGTGTTCGTACGGACAACCCGCATTCCCGATTTTCTCGACACTGCACGGCCGGCTGCTCGGCGACGACGAACCGATGGATGCGGACTACTGGACGGCCCACGTGCGCGCCACCGTTCGGTTCGCCGACGCGGCGGCCGAAGCGATGCAGTCCCAACCGTCGCATCTGGTCGAGTTCGGCGCTAAGCGCACGCTCGCCCCCATGATCACGCGGTCCCACGAGGGCGCGCTACCTGCCCTGACCGTCGCGACGGACCTCACCGCAGCGGTCGCAGCGCTCTATCGCGGCGGATTGACCCCGAACTGGGACCTGCTCTACCCCACCGAAGCTCAGACGCCGCACCGCCTCAGCGGCTATTCGTTCAGCACCACCAACCGGTTCTGGATCAGGGAGGGTGCCGCCCCGACCACGGCCAGGGCGACCGCAACGGCGAAGGATTCGACGATGGACAATCTCATTGCGCTGTTCCGCGAGCAGGCCGCGGTGCTCGCCGCATACGGACAGGGCTCGCCAGCTGCCGTCACCCCCGCCGAGCCTGTACCGCAGACGAATCCGGTCGTCGACACGACTGCGATAGTGCGCGCAGAGATCGCCCGGGTGAGCGGATTCCCCGAGAAGAATCTGCGAGCCACCCAGACGATCGCGGGCGATCTGGGATTCGATTCGATCATGGTCGCCGACGTGTTCACCGGGCTGGCCCGCAAGATCCCCGGGGTGACGATCGACCCGGCCGGCTTCGGCCCGACGACAACGATCGCCGACGTGATCGCCATGGCGGGCGGGCAGGTGCAGGAGCCCGAAACAGCGAAAGCCTCCGAGACGCAGACAGGCACCCCGCAGTTCCGGATCGCCGAGTTCGAGGAGGTCAACGCTCTGGCTGACCGGTTCGCCTTCGGCGCGGCGCTCGGAGTCGAGAACCCGTACTTCAGGGTCAACGACGGCGTCACTCGCGACACCTCGATCATCGACGGCGCGGAGGTGATCAACTTCTCCAGCTACAACTACCTGGGAATGTCGGGCCATCCCGCGGTGTCCGAGGCGGTCTCGGATGCGGTACGCCGGTGGGGCAGTTCATGCTCGGCGTCGCGCCCGATCTCAGGCGAGAAACCCGTCCACCGCGAGCTGGAGCTCGAGCTCGCGAAGCTGCTCGGCACCGAAGACGCGATCGCTCTGGTCAGCGGGCACGCCACCAACGTGACAGTGATAGGACATCTGCTCGGTGAAGGCGACCTGGTGATCCACGACGCCCTCGCGCACGACAGCATCATGCAGGGCTGCATCCTCTCCGGCGCCACCCGCCGCCCGTTCCCGCACAACGACCACGCCGCGCTCGACGAGTTGCTCACCGCCATCCGGCACCAGTACCGGCGCGTGCTGATCATCATCGAGGGCATCTACAGCCAGGACGGTGACATCCCCGACCTGCCTGCCTTCATCGAGGTCAAGCGCAAGCACCAGGCCTTGCTGATGATCGACGAGGCGCACAGCATCGGGGTGCTCGGTGAAACCGGCGGCGGGATCGGCGAACACTTCGGCGTCGACCGCGCCGATGTCGAGCTGTGGGCGGGCACGATGTCCAAGGCCCTCGCCGGCTGCGGCGGATATGTCGGCGGCAGCAGAGAACTCGTCGAATTCCTCAAATACACCACGCCGGGCTTCGTCTACAGCGTCGGCATGCCGCCTCCGACCGCCGCGGCATCGCTTGCCGCGATCCGCACCTTCCGCAGCGAGCCCGAGCACATTCGTCGACTCCGCGCGCTGTCCGCACTGTTTTTGGCACTGGCCCGCGACGCCGGCCTCGACACCGGTGACAGCGAAGGCACACCGATCATCCCGTGCATCGTCGGCAGCTCGGCCACCGCACTGAAGCTGTCCAATGCCCTCCTCGGGCGCGGCATAAACGCCAACCCGATCATCTATCCGGCCGTCCCGGAAGACAAAGCGCGACTGCGGTTCTTCGTCACCAGCTGCCACTCGGAGGAACAGGTCCGGTACACGGTGAAGGCGCTCGCCGAAGAACTCGAGCTTCTGTCCGAAGGCTCGTGATGCCATGCGGTTGTTCTGCTTCCATCACGCCGGCGGAGGCGGAACGATGTTCAACACCTGGAACAGGGTGCTCGGCCCTGGCGTCGAAGTAGTCGCTGTCGAGATTGCGAACCGCGAGCGTTTCGCCACCCTGCGTCAGCTCGTCATCGAGATCAACGACCTGCTGAGATCGGATCTCGACGGTCCGCATGTGTTCTTCGGCCACAGTTTCGGCGCCCTGGTCGCATACCGTTTGGCGTGCCTGCGCGCGGCGTCGACTTCTGTGTTGCCGCGCGCGTTGATGGTGTCTTCGTTTGCCCCACCGCATCTTCCGGCACCGGTACCGGCGGTGGACCACCTCGACGATCAACAGCTGACTGTCCTGCTTTCCGACCTGGGTGGCATCCCGCCAGAGGTCGCCGAATGGCCCGCTCTGCGTGATGGTGCCGTCGCAGCGGCGCGAATCGACCTCCGGCTGTGCATGACCGACGACGACACCGAAACGGTGGCGTTGTCGTGCCCCATCCACGTGTTCGGTGGCAGCGACGACCCCTTGGTCAGCGAATCCGATTTGGCCGAATGGCGCTCGCGGACGTCAGGCGAGTTCTCTCTGCACGTCTTGCGGGGTGGCCACTTCTATCTCAATGACGGCCCGCAATTGTTCGCCACGTTGCGGCCCCTGCTGTCCCGACTCCCGGCCGCGAGCGAAAGATGCTGAGCCGACTGGCCGTTCTCACAGTGCGACGGCCGAAGGTGGTCCTGATCGCCGTGCTCGTTCTGCTCGGTGTCAGCATCGGCCTCGGCGCGACGGTGACCCAGAAGCTCGGAGTGGGCGGTTTCACCGATCCGGCCGCCGAGTCGGCACAGGTCGCAGACTTCCTCGACCAGCACTTCCCCACGACGCCGAATCTGGTGTTGGAGGTCGTGGCCCGTGATGGCGCCATCGAGAATCCCGACGCCGCGGCCGCGGCGGACCGCGTAGCGCAGCGTGTCGCCACCGAGCCGTCGGCGAAGGTGGTCGGATCATGGCGCCAGGCACCGGATCTGCGCAGTAGCGACGGGCGCTCCGGTCTGATCCTCGTGCATGTCGGCGGGACCCTCGACGAGGCCACGAAGACGGCGATCCGGATCATCGACAGTCTGCCGATCGACGACCCGTCAGTCGAGGTGCGCGCCGGCGGTCCCCTGGGAGTCTCGGTTCAGATCGAGGACCGGGTCAATCACGATCTCGTGATCAGCGAGACCATCGCCCTGCCCATTCTGCTCGCCGTGCTGGTGATCGTCTTCGGCGGCCTCGTCGCAGCGTTCGTGCCGCTGGCTCTCGGCATCACGTCGATCGTGATGACGCTGCTGGTGCTGACGATCATGGTCAGCATCACCGACGTGTCTGTGCACGCACTCACGGTCGGAACGGCTTTCGGTCTCGGGTTGTCCATCGACTTCGGCCTGCTGATGGTGTCGCGATTCCGTGAGGAACGTGATCGGGGCCGAGATCATCAGTCCGCGATCATCGCCACTGTCACCACCGCGGGCCGCACCATCATCTTCAGCGCGGCAACCGTCACTCTGGCGATGTCGGGACTGCTCGTCTTCCCGACCTACTTCCTTCGGTCGACGGCGCTGACCGCGAGCGCCGTCGTGATGCTGTCGGCGCTCAGCGCCATCGTGGTGTTGCCTGCCCTGCTTGCTCTGCTGGGAAACCGGATCGATTCATTGGCCGTCATCTGGCGAAAGGTTCCCCTCTCAGCGGATTCGTTGTTCTGGCGGCGGTGCGCCGAGGCCGTGACGAAACGGCCACTGCTGTACGCCCTTCCGGTGATCGCGGTACTGCTGGTACTCGGCGTTCCCTTCCTGCGCGTTCAGCTCGCCATGCCCGACGAGCGGGCCCTACCGTCGAACTCCGACGCCCGGTTGGTGGCCGAGTCGTTGCGCCAGAACTATCCGACGGATTCCTCGCAGGCAGTGACACTGCTGGCTCGCAACGACATCCGGGTCCTCGATGAACTCGCCGTCCCGGTATCTCGGATGGACGACGTCGTCCGCGTCGCCACCCCAAGCGGTACCTACGAGCGCGGGATTCCCATCGCAGGCCCGCTGCCGGGCTTTGAAAGTGACGGTGCCGCTTACGGATTGGTATACCTGTCAGTGGGCGCGCAGACGGATGCCGCCCAGCAGGTCGTGCGCGATATCCGCGCGACGATCCACAATCGACAAGTCGAGGTCGGTGGTCCGACAGCCACACTGATTGACACGAGTGCAGCCGTCGCTGACCGGCTGCCCGCCGCGACACTGCTGATCGCATTGGCCACCTTCGTGCTGCTGTTCCTGTTCACCGGCAGCATCGTGGTGCCGATCAAGGCGCTCGTGCTGAACCTGCTGATGCTGAGCGCGGTGCTCGGCGCAATGGTCTGGATATTCCAGGACGGTCACCTGGCTCATTTGTTGGGAATCACGCCAACGCCGTTGAACCTGTCCATGGTCGTCTTGCTCTGCTGCATCGCGTTCAGCCTGTCTGTCGACTATGAGATCTTCCTGCTGAGCCGGATAAAGGAAGCCCGCGACTCGGGACTGTCGAACAACGACGCCGTCGTCGTCGGGCTCGGCAAGGTCGGCAGGATAATCAGCAGCGCCGCGCTTCTGCTCACGATCACGCTGTTGTCGTTCGCCAACGGACTGTCCTTCATGAAGATGTTCGGCATCGGCACCGCGCTTGCCATCGTCATCGATGCCACCGTGATCCGCGGTGTCGTGGTACCCGCGTTTCTGCGCGTCGCAGGCGAGCTCAACTGGTGGGCGCCGCGGCCGTTGAAGTGGCTACACGCCCGCATCGGTCTCAGCGAAGCGCCGACCGCCGCGCCAACCCCCGCGGAAGACGCCGAAACGGTGCGGCTGGCGCCGATCTTCGCACCACCCGAACCCGACACCATCCGCCATCGCCGACCCACACCTGCCCACGACGAAGACACCGTGCGACTCCCCCCACAACGCACACCCGAACCCGACACCGTCCGCCACCGGCGACCCACACCTGCGCATGACGAAGACACCGTGAGACTCGCCGCTAAGCGCGCACCGGAACCCGACACCGTCCGCCACCGGCGTCCACACGACGAAGAGACACACCGACTCAGAACCATCCGCGGCGAGCCTCCCCGCTCGTAACCGGTGTCCGGGGAATCCGCGGCGGACGTCGGTAGTTTCGAAAGGACGATGACTGATACCCCTGCAGAAGTAGTGGAGACCGAACCGCCGCGGCGGTCTCCGCGGAGGTGGCGCCGCCTCGCCGTGGTGTTCGCGATCCTGCTGCTGCTGTTCGGTGTGCCCGCCTGGACGCTGCTGACCCCTGCCGCGCGGTGGCCGCTGTACGTCGTCGCGCCGGGTGCAGCCCTGCTCGCCGCGGCGTTCCTGGCGCTGCCGGTGACGATGACGCTGGGCCACGGCCGCCGACACCGCGACTGGGCCGCCGTCGTCGGCGACACGCTTCTCGGGGTCGGGTGGGTGCTGTTCGCGTGGTCGGTGTTTGGCCAGGCCGCCAAGGCGGTGCTCGCGCTCGCCGGGGTCGAGGACCCGCTGCGGTCTCGGGCCGTCGCCGTCTCGGTGGTGGCCGTCGCGATCGTGTTGCTTGTCTGGGGATTCGTCGAGGCGATGCGCGTCCCGCGAGTCAGAGCCGTGGACGTCGCCATCGACGGGCTCGGGCCGGGACTCGACGGCACGCGGATCGCGGTGATCACCGACACGCACTACGGACCCATCAACCGGGCACGGTGGTCGGCGCGCGTGGTGGACAAGGTCAACGAAATCGGCGCCGACATCGTGTGCCATGTCGGCGACATCGCCGACGGAACCGTCGGCGTCCGCGAGGCGCAGGCAGCCCCGCTCGCCTCGGTCCAGGCGGCGTCGGCGCGGGTCTACGTCACCGGCAACCACGAATACTTCAGCGAGGCGCAGGACTGGCTGGACTACATGGAGCGCATCGGCTGGACGGCGCTGCACAACCGGCACATCGTCGTCGAGCGCGGAGGCGATCAACTCGTCGTCGCGGGCGTCGACGATGCCACCGCGATGACGTCCGGTGTGCCGGGGCACGGCGCCGATCTGGCGGCGGCGCTCGAGGGCGCCGACCCCGCGCTGCCCGTGCTGCTGCTCGCGCACCAGCCGAAGCAGGTGCGGTACGCGGCGCGCGCCGGGGTGCGACTGCAGATCTCCGGGCACACCCACGGTGGCCAGATCTGGCCGTTCAACCTGCTCGTCCGGCTGGAACAGCCGGTGGTGGCGGGACTGAGCCGCCACGGCGACCGCACTCAGCTGTACACGAGTCGCGGCACCGGGTTCTGGGGTCCGCCGTTCCGGGTCTTCGCGCCCAGTGAGATCACGCTGCTGACCCTGCGGCGCTGAGCTGCCTGCACGGCGGAAGGCCGCCCACGAGCAGGATCGCCGCGGTGATGACGAAGGCGATCCGCAGACCCGACGCGTCGGCGATCACGCCCATCACCGCAGGCCCCGCGACGCCCGATGCCAAGGCAGAACAGGCTCAGTACCAGACCGCTGGTCGGATGTCGCGGGTGCAGCCGCTGGTTCCAGATCGCCAGCAGGGCCGCGAACGGCATGTAGGCGAACCCGAACGCCAGCGCGGCCAGCGCCGCCGGAACCGCATTCGACGGCGCGGCGGCCAGCCCCGCGATGGCGGCGGCCAGAATCGCGACGGCTGCGCGCATCGCGACGCCCAGGCCGAAGCGGACCACCGCGGCGCCCGTCGCCACCCCGCTGATGCCGCCGATGCCGACGAGCAGCCACAGCAGCGCGCCCCAGCGGGCACCAAGGCCCTCACTGCGAACCATGTCGACCGCGAACGTGAAGAAGACGGCGCCCGCCGCGCCGTAGAGCGCGCTCACCGCGCACATCGGCAGCGCGTCGGCCGCCGGCCGGAACCGGCCTTCGGTGGGGTCGGCCGCGTTCGCGTCGTTGTCGTTCGACATCGCGCGGTATGCCATCAGTGTCACCGCCGCGGCGAACGCCGCGAGGAGCAGCCAGATGAGTCGCCACACGTGTCCCGGACGGTCCGCGGCCCACAGCGCCAGTCCCCCGGCGACGATCAGGCCGAAGGTGGTGCCGCTGCTGATGACCGACAGGGCGGGGTCGCGCCAGCGCGGCACAACTCCTCTGGTCACCGCGTCGGCGAACGGGCCCCACACCATGCCGGAGCTGGTCGCGGCGATGACCACCCCCGCCATCAACATCGGCGCACCGTCCGCGCACGCGATCAGTGTGAGGCCGGTGACCGCCGAGAGGTTGGCGAGCAGCACCGGCAGCCGAGGGCCGTAGCGCGCGGTCAGCGCGCCGCAGCTGAGCAGTGACACCAGATACACCGCAGAGGCGGCGCTGCCGACGGCGCCGATCATCGCGGTGGTCAGCCCGAACTCGGCCCGGAATGTGGACACGAACAGCCCGAAGCCGTACCTGGCGAATCCGAAGCCGACCCCGACGGCCGCACAACCCGCTGCAGCGATCGGCAGCGCCGACGCGCGCTGCTGCGTTGTTACCGTCATCATGTATTTGACGGTAACACCATCGCGGTCGATACTGAAGGCGATGCGAGCGTCCCGAAGCGAAAGCGACGCGCCTGCCGTCAAAGACCTCGTCGACAAGGCGCTGTCGCTCAAGCCCGCGCCCGCGCCGTTGCACCACGTTCAGTTGCTGCTCAACACCAGGAACCTGCTCGCCGGATACGACCTGCTCGCCGACGAGGCGACGGCGCCCGAGTGCCTCGCCGCGATCGCAGCCAGCGACGGCCAACGCGCGCCGCGCGACTGTGATGAGGCCACCCTGTCGCTGCTGCGCGAGGTCCGGGAAGCGGTTCGTGATCTCTTGCTGGCCCACGCCAACGGGCTGCCCCCGGACCACGAAGTCCGCGAACGCATCCGTGCCGCAGCTGCCGCCGTACGCCTGAGCGTCGACCTCGACCCGTCCGGTCGTCCCATCGCGGTGCCGCCCGACGACTCTGACGGTGTGCACCGCATCGCCGCCGAAACGCTGGCGGCCATCACCTCTGCTGAACCAGACCAGCTGCACCGGTTGAAAGCGTGCGTCAACCCCGACTGCGGGTGGGTGTTCTACGACACGAGCCGCAGTCGCAGCGGCACGTGGTGCGCGATGAACGTGTGCGGCGCCAGGCACAAGATGGAGCGCTACAGGAGCCGCCGGCGGTGACGGGGGAACTCAGCCGACGGCAGACGGCGATGGTGGCGCCGAATCATTCTGTCTTTCAACCACAGTCATCAACCGGATGATTTCCTCGCGGTCAGCGGCTGACGGCATACCCATTCCGGGCCGGTAGCCGTAGACCTCGTGCAGCGGCGTGGCTGCGGTACGCCCGGTGAGGATGTCAACCGACTCCGCGTCGATCAGGCCGGGATGCTCGACGCCGCATGTCTCGGCGACCTTGACCAGATCGCGGCGCAGCGTCTTGATGTAGTTCGCGACCCGCAGCGCCTTCACCTCGGGCACCAGCCCGCGCGCGAGCCACGCGTTCTGGGTAGCGACGCCGGTGGGGCAGGTGTCGGTGTGGCACTTCTGCGCCTGAATGCAACCGACCGCGAGCATCGCCTCTCGTGCGACGTTGACCATGTCGCAGCCGAGCGCGAAGGCGACCACCGCGTTGTCGGGAAGACCGAGCTTACCGCCGCCGATGAATGCGACCCGCTCGTGCAAACCCTGCTCGGCGAAGATGCGGTACACCCGGGCGAAGCCGAGCTGGAAGGGCAGCGACACGGTGTCGGTGAAGATCAGCGGCGCCGCGCCGGTGCCGCCCTCACCGCCGTCGATGGTGACGAAGTCGACTCCCCGTCCCGTCGATCGCATCAGATCCGTCAGCTCGTACCAGAAGTCGTTGTCGCCCACCGCGGACTTGATTCCCACCGGCAGACCGGTTTCCGCGGCCAGCAACTCCACCCAGTCGAGCAGGCTGTCGGCGTCGGAGAACTCCGCATGCCGCGACGGGCTGACGCAGTCGCGCCCCTCGGGTACGCCCCGCGCCTCGGCTATTTCTGCGGACACCTTCGGCGCGGGCAGCAGACCACCGAGGCCCGGCTTGGCGCCTTGGCTCAGCTTGATCTCCAAGGCGCGCACCGGAGCGCCTGCCACGACCGCCTTGAGCCTCTCGAGGTCGAAACGACCATCGGCGTCACGACACCCGAAGTACGCGGTGCCGATCTGGAAGATGAGTTCGCCGCCGTGCCGGTGGTGACGGGCGAGTCCGCCTTCACCGGTGTTGTGCAGACAGCCGGCGAGCGCAGCCCCGCGGTTGAGAGCCTCAACGGCGTTGCCCGACAGCGATCCAAAGCTCATTGCCGAGATGTTCACCACCGAGGAGGGCCGGAAAGCGCCGCGTCTGTCGCGTGCCGCGCCGATCACCTTGGCGCAGGGCAACATCACTTCGTGCGACGCTCTCGGCGCCGATGATGGCGCCGCGCGTGCGAAGGTCTTGTGTTTGATCACCGGATAGCCGGCCGTGTACTCCAGGTCGTTGTCGGTGCCGAAGCCGAAGTAGTTGTTCTCGTTCTTCGATGAGGCGTAAACCCAGCGACGCTGGTCGCGCGTGAACGGACGCTCCTCGTTGTTGGCGGCGACGATGTACTGGCGTAGCTCCGGGCCGACGGCTTCGATGAGGTATCGCGCATGGCCCAGCAGCGGGAAGTTCCGCAGCAATGCGTGTCTGCGTTGAAAGAGGTCCCGCACGGCAACCGCACCCAACGTCGAGGCGGCTGCGGCAGCGACGGCACGAACAGCCCTGCTCATGCGGTCAGTGTTTCCGCGTCGCACCATACCGAAACCGGCCCCCGACCCCACCGCGCACCGACGCGAGTTGTGAGCCGATTACATCGAAGTGCTATGTATATAGGTATGCCTTCGTCCGTCGCGCGCCCGAAAAGTGGGCGCCCACTGACCGCGGAGGCCACCGCCCCGCCGCGTGCGCGCGGCGCGTTGGGACTGATGTTCGACCCGGTGTTCGGTGCGCTGTTCTGGGGCAAGATGTTCGCGGTCGTCGCCGTCTGGACGCACGGCATCGTCGCGGCGATCGTCATGTACGAAGCCACGGGTTCGGCGCTGATGGTCGGAATGGTCGGCGTGGTCCAGTTCGGGCCGCAGCTGATTCTCAGCCCGACAAGCGGCAAATGGGCCGACGTCGGCAACCCGGCGAAGCAGATCCTGTTCGGCCGGGTGCTGTGCGTCGCGGGCTCGGGATTCGCCGCGGTGTGGCTGTTCGTCGACCCGGACGCGGCGGGCATGTCAGCCGCGGGGCCGGTGCTCATCGGCTCGCTGCTCGTCGGCTTCGGCTTCGTCGTCGGCGGTCCGGCGATGCAGTCGATCGTCCCCAACATCATTCGCGACGGCGAACTTTCGACCGCGATGGCACTCAACAGCATGCCGATGACCATCGGCCGCGTCGTGGGCCCCGCATCGGGCGCCTACCTGGCGGCCCACCTCGGATCTGCCGCCGGGTTCGCCGTCAGCACGGGCCTGCACCTCGTCTTCACGCTCTTCCTCCTCGCGGTGCGCTTCCCGTCACCGCCGGAGCGCCATGCCGACACCGACTACCGGGTCCGCACCGCGCTGCGATACGTGTGGCGTGACCGCCCGCTGTTCCTGGCGCTGCTGGCGGTGACCACGGTGGGCATCGCGTCGGACCCGTCCATCACGCTGACCCCGTCGCTGGCCGACGACCTGGGCGGCGGCACCGGGCTGATCGGCACGCTGTCCGCGACGTTCGGTATCGGCGCCGGTGTCGGGATGATGATGCTGGCGATGATGCGGGGTCGGCTGGCCTCGCACTGGGTGTCGTCGATCGGGTTGGTCGGCATGACCGTCGGAAGCGCGGTGCTGGGGCTGGACTCGGTGACGGCGGTCGCGATCGCCGGCTTCGCCGTGACCGGGCTGGGCTTCGGCTGGGCCATGACCGGGCTTGCGACGGTCGTGCAGGAACGCGCGCCGGAGGTACTGCGCGGACGGATCATGGCGCTGTGGCTCGTCGGGTTCCTCGGCTCACGGCCGATCGCAGCCGCGCTGCTCGGCGGAACCGCGGACGCGGTCGGCGTCCATGTGGCGTTCGCGGTCGCTGCGGCGCTGTGCGCGGTGGTCGCGGTGTTCTGCAGGCCGTCACGGTTGACCGGGCCGCTGCCCGATCTGGTCCGTTGACTGGGCCCACGTAGTCGTCTCGTTCACCGACCGGCGCGGGAGCAGCGGCGGCGGGTCGGCCTCCGACGCGGGCTCGCCGAGACGGATCAACGCCTGCGGATGCGACTCGCCGTCGAACACCTCGCAGGCCAGCGCAAGACGGCTGCCAAAGTCGTTCAACGGCTCGGTCAGCGGGCAACTCGCCAAATCCATTGCGGCACATGACAGGACGATGCGGCTCAGCGCTTCCCCGGCGCGTAGCCGCGAAGGGTCGTCGTCGCTCTTCGTGCCGAGTGCCAGCAGCACGCCGTCGTCGACCGCTGTGTCGGTGGGTTCACCGGGCCCGTATCGCAGCGTCACCCCGCCGTCGTCGAGCCGGCTCCACCGGACCCGCGGAACGACGGCCAGTTCCACCCCCATCCGCGCCGCGCGGACATGCAGCAGCTCGACGATGCCCGCAGTGCGCGGCGTCGTGAACCGACGGCGGTCCGCCCGCCGGCGCGGGATGGCAGCGGCCAGTTCCACGTGAGCCGGCTGCGGCGGCTGGTCGAGCACTTCCAGGATGGCCAGGTGGCTGTCGTGGTCGGCGCTGGGGTATCGGCGGATACGCGGACTCCAGCCCGTCGCCGCCAGCGCCATCGCGCAGTGGTCGAGAACCGCGCCGCAGCCGAGGAGCACGTCGCGGCGGTCGGCGAGAGCGTCGCCCGCCCGCCGCTGCCAATCCGCGTAGAGGTGGACTCCGGCGTCGTCGACGCGCCATCGCCACGGCTGCAGATTGCGCAACGACGGTGCGCGCGCCGCGGTGTCGAGCACGGATTCCAGGGTGGCGCGGTCAGGAAAGGGCCTCGACAGCTGCCTCACCTCCCTGTCCGCGCCGGTCCGACCCAGGGTACGAGGTCACACGGGCGCGGTCGTTACGCCGCGGCCGGCACCGACGTGACGTCGCGGTCGCGCAGCGGCGTGACGTCGCGGTCGTGCAGTCGCGTGACGGTCGCCTCGGTGGTCCCGCGCCGTGTCTCCAGGTACCGCTCGACCTCCTCGGCGCTCAGCGGGTCGGCGAAGATGCTGGGCTTGTACGTCACGCCGACGGCTGCGCGCGCCTCCTCGAGTTTCTTGGCGCCCATCATGAACCCGGCGACGGAAGCGCCGAGGACAAGGAGTGTGGCGGACCCCGCGAGCGCGGCCAAGTCGCTGCCCAACGCCAGCGCAGCGACGAATAGAGCGTGCAGGAAGATCGCCACAATCAGCATCACGTAGGCGATGAAGGTGATCGTCGTGGCTCTCAAGCGATTCATGTGCCTGCCTCCTCTCATTCGATACGAGACGCGTAGCGTAGCGATACACTCAATGTAACGCTTTGTCGGCGTTCGTCATTCCAAGCAGACGGGAGAGGTGGTGGCAGAGCCAGGCAGCGTCGAGGACCGCATCGCCGAGTCGGCCCTGCAGTTGCTGCGCGACGGGGGTCCGCGAGCCGCCACCATGGAAGCGGTCGCGTCGGCCTCGGGCGTGGCCAAGACGACGATCTACCGCAGGCATCGCGACCGGCGGGACCTACTCACCGCGACCCTGTCGGGCCTCGCGACTCCGCAGCCGCTCGATCCGGCACTCGATCCACCGGCCAGGCTGCGATGGATCATCGACCGCGCCATCGAGATCGTCGAGCACGGCGTCGGACTCGGCGGCGTCGCTGCCATGCTGACCGACGAGGACCCTGAATTCAGTGCGCTGTTCCGGCGCATCCTCAGCGATCGGCGTGGCCACCTGACGTCGGTGATCGACGCGTGCAAGAAAGACGGCTCGATGCGTGACGACGTCGAGGCCGCCCCGTTGATCGACGCGATCGTCGGGGCCTACCTAGCCGAATACGCGCGCACCGGCAATGTGGCAACGGGATGGAGCGCGCGGCTGTTCGACCTGCTGTGGCCTGCGGTCCGGCCGCGTCGCTGACCCACAGCGGCCCGCGTTACTGTGCTTTTCGTCGGCCACAGCGAACTGCCGACCGGAAAGTTGAGCAACCCATGACCCAGGCATCAGACGCGTCGGCGCTCCACGAGCGGGTCGGCCACTGGTACCAGATGGCCGACACCTACGTGGTCGGCCGCGAGAAGCTGCGCGAGTATGCCCGCGCGGTGCAGGACTATCACCCCGCCCACTGGGACGTCGCCGCCGCGGCGAAGCTGGGGTATTCGGACCTCGCGGCGCCGCTGACCTTCACGTCGACGCCGGGCATGACGTGCAACCGCCGCATGTTCGAGCAGGTGGTCGTCGGCTACGACACCTACATGCAGACCGAGGAGGTCTTCGAGCAGCACCGGCCGATCGTGGCAGGCGACGAACTGCGCGTCGACGTGGAACTGACATCGGTGCGCAGGATCGCGGGCCGGGACCTCATCACCGTCACCAACACCTTCACCGACACGGCGGGCGAGCGGGTACACACGCTGCATACCACCGTCGTGGGCCTCACCGCAGAGGACGTCGATCCAGCGATCAAGACCGCGGTGCAGCACAAGATGATGCACGACGTCGACATCTTCGGAATCGGCGAAGAGGAGTACCACAAGACCGTGCGGCCCGACGGCGACGTGCGCATCGCCGACGCGGGCGACACCCGCACACCGGGGACGCCGTCGTTCGACGATGTGAAGGTCGGCGACGAACTGCCGGTGCGCCACACCCGACTGACGCGCGGCGACCTGGTGAACTACTCCGGCGTGGCGGGCGATGCCAACCCGATCCACTGGGACGAGGACATCGCCAAGCTGGCCGGTCTGCCCGATGTCATCGCCCACGGGATGCTCACTATGGGCCTCGGCGTCGGGTTCGTCTCCGCGTGGTCGGGCGATCCCGGTGCGATCACCCGGTACGCCGTGCGGCTGTCCGCGCCCGCGATCGTCTCGGCCGACGCGGGCTGCGACATCGAGTTCAGCGGCCGGGTCAAATCGCTCGATCCCGAAACCCGCAGCGGCGTCGTGCTTGTCGCGGCCAAGTCAGACGGCAAGAAGATCTTCGGCCTCGCGACGGTGAACATCCGCTTCAGCTGACGCGCTTACCGCACCAGGGTGGCACCCCCGTCGAGGCGAATCTGCTGGCTGGTCATGAACCGCGACTCGTCGGCGAGCAGATACACCGCGGCATAGGCGGACTCCCAGACGCTGGCCCGGCCCATCTTCAGCCTGACGACCTCGTTGTGCTTCTCGGTCGCCTCGTCGGCATCCACGCCGAAAAGCGATTGGGTATCCCTGTTGGCGAGAACGGAGTTGATCGGGCCCAGCATCAGTGTGTTGACGCGAATCCCGGCTTCGGCGTACTGCACGGCGGTGAGTTCGGTGATTTGGTTCAGCCCGCACTTGCCGAGCGCGTACGGCATGATGCCGATGTTCAGGCCGAGTTCGTTCTTGACGCTGGCGATCGACGAGATGTTGACGATGCTGCCCGTGGTGTCGCCCTCGTTGCGCTCCATGCACTGCGCGGCAAAGAGATTGCAGTGATAGCAGCCCAGCATGTTGACGTTGATGCCGTAATTGAAGTTCTCGATGGTCATCGAGTTCGACTCGAAGTCGAAGGGCGGGTTCGTCGCGACGCTGTAGACCATGCCGTCGACGCGTCCGCTGGTCGCCATCGCCGTTTCGAAGATGCGCTGGCAGTCGTACTTGTCCGCGACGTTCGCTTCGATCGCGTAGGCCTTGCCGCCTTCGGCCACGATCATCTCGACGGTTTCCTTCACCGCCGCCGGGTTCAGGTCTACTGCAACCACTTCGGCGCCGTGGCGCGCGGCCAGGATCGAGATGGCCCGCCCGTTGCCCATGCCGTCGCCCGGGCTCTGTCCCGCGCCCACCACGACGACGATCTTGCCGGACAGGTCGAAAGCCTTGTGGTCCTTGCGGTCGAAGTCAGTCGCCATGGTTCTCCTGACCAATCGTAAAGTTGATACCTGACCAAACGTACAGCACGGTCCTGTACGAATGGTCAGGTAGGGTGCGGAGTGTGACCAAGGCCTCGGACGCGGCTGGGCCGACCCGGCAGCGGCTCATCGAAGTCGCGATCGAGTTGTTCCAGCGGCACAGCGTCGCAGGCACGTCGCTGCAGATGATCTCCGACGAGCTGGGGCTGACCAAGTCCGCGATCTACCACCACTTCCGCACCCGCGAGGACCTGCTCAGCGCCGTGATGGAACCCCTGATCGCCGAGGTGGAAGCGCTGGTCGAAGCGGCCGAGGCCCAGCGCAGTCCGCGTGCCCGCGCCGATCACATGCTCGTCGGCTACGCCGGGCTGGCAGCGGCGAAACGCGACCTCATCCCGGTGTTCACCGGTGACCCCGGCGTGGTCGCGCTGCTGCGTGAGCGAAAGGAATGGGCCGCTGTCGTTGAACGGCAGGCGGCCCTGCTCGCCGGTGTCGAACCCGGTCTCGGCGGCCAGGTGAAGGCCGCGCTTGTCATGTCGGGAATCGCATCAGCCGCAGGCGCCGACTATGGCGACGTCGACGAAGCCACCCTGCGCGACCATCTCGTCGCGGCAGGTCGACGCGCGCTCGGCTTGCGCGCAAGCAGCCACTAGGCATTACCGGCTGGCCCCCATAACCGACTCCGGTCAGCGTGGGCCCGTGTTGGGGGTCAGCGTGGCAGACAGCGCGATCGCCACACGGCAACGTACCTGTGGACCCGCTGACACCAGCCTAGGAGTTTGCCAAATGTCCACTCACACTCCCCATCACGCAACGGTCCTCGACGAGACGGCCATCGCCCGCTTCACCGCGACCGTGGCCGATCACGGCGAGGTGATCACCGATGACGCCGTCGTGACCGACCGCGGCCATGACTTCTGGGGCGTCGGCGGCACCGCCGACTTGATGCTGCGGCCGCACAACCGCGACGAGGTCGCCGCGATCATGCGGATCGCCTCGGAATACGGCGTCGCGATCGTGCCCCGCGGCGGCGCATCGAACTGCTCAGGCGGGATGATGCCCGCCCATGGCCGCGTGCTGCTCGACCTGTCGGGGCTCAACCAGATCCTCGAGGTGGACGTTGCGGGACGCCGCGCCCGCGTCGAGCCCGGGGTGATCAACTCCGATCTGCAGGACCGGCTTGCCCCGCACGGTCTGTGCTTCTCCCCCGATCCGGTCTCTGCGCATCTGGCCACGGTCGGCGGCAACATCATCGAGAACGCCGGCGGCCCGCACGCGTTGAAGTACGGCGTGACCTACAACCACGTCCTCGCCGCCGAAGTCGTGCTGCCCGACGGATCGGTGGTCAACCTGAGCGCCGAGGACGACGGGCCCGATCTGCTCGGCGTCATCATCGGATCCGAGGGCACGCTGGGCATTGTCACCGAGGCCACTGTCGCACTGCGGCCGATCGCCGCGGTGACCCACAGCCTGATGGGTGCGTTCGCCACCGCGCGCGAAGCCGCCGACACCATCGCTGCGGTGATCGCCACCGGCGTGGTGCCCGCCGCCGTCGAGTGGCTCGACCGCGCGGGAATCGCTGGGCTGCAACAGTTCTACGACACCGGCTATCCACTGGATGCCGATTCGATCGTGCTGATCGATGTCGACGGCACCGCCCAGCAGGTGGCTCGCGATCAGGCGATCGTGGAGCGGGTGCTGCGCGAGCATGCCACCGAGGTCCGGATCGCCGAGAGCGACAAGGACCGCGCGGCGCTGTGGTACGGCAGGTTGCATGCCCCCGACTCGGTGGTGGCCAGCGGCAAGGGGTTCTTCATCGGCGACGTCACCGTGCCCCGCGATCGCATCCCGGAAATGCAGGAGGCCATTCAGGCCACGGCCGCGCGGCACGCAGACGGACTGCTGTTCATCGCGGTGTGCGGACACGCGGGCGACGGCGATCTGCACCCGACCACGTTCTACGACAAGGACAACCCGCTTGCGGCGTCGGCCCTGGCGGCGGCCAACGACGAGATCATCCAGGCCGCTTTGGATTTGGGCGGCACGATCACCGGTGAGCATGGCGTCGGCACCGAGAAGATCATCTTCATGACCCAGCGGTTCACGCCGGTGGAGATCTCGGCGCAACGCTCGATCAAGAAGGCGTTCGATCCCGCGGGGTTACTCAACCCGGGGGTCATGCTGCCCGACGTGTCAACCGACGAGCCGTCCACCGAACAGTTCGGCGCCACCGTGCGCGATGCTCTCGCGGGCAATTTCACACCCGATCGCGGCGCCCGCCTCACCGCCGGTGAGAACACCGACATCTCCGTCAACCTCGGCAATCTCAGCCTGGTCGTCGGCGCCGACGTCACGTTGGATCAGCTCAACGCCTACCTCGACGAGCACGGCGTCACCTGTGTGGCCGTCCCGGCCGCCGGCGGCGAGCGCAGCATTGGCGAACTGGTCGCCACCGCAACCGGACAGGAGCGCATCGAGGTCCGCCACGCCCTGCTGGGCGCCGACGTGCTCGTCGTCGACGGAGGAGCCAAGGCCCGCTTCGGCGCCGAGACCATGAAGGACGTCGCGGGCTACGACACCAAGCGGCTCTACATCGGCGCCCACGGCGCCTTCGGGCCCATCACCCGACTGTTCTTCAAGATCGGGGTGAAGGCCTGAGCGGACTCGTCGTCAAGCGGGCTGCGCGTCGCGAACCACCACACAGCACCGGTCAGGTGCCGGATCGAGTTCGGCGTGTGCACTTGGGTGACCGCAGCCCGCTATGACGCCCTCGACGAGGCGTAAGTTCAACCCGCACACAATGTCTCGGTGATTCTGAGCGACGAGATGGAACGGGCAGTTCCGTAGGTCGATGCGCCCGTCGCCGTCGGCGCGGGGAAGATAGCCGCAGTGGCGCAAAGCGTCGACCACGCTTCCGTCGGCTTCGGCGCCTGCCCGCCGGCCGGCCTCATGGGCCGCACTGTTGACCGCTTCCTGTACGGCGCCGCTGCTGTCCTGCTCGACGGATGTCACGAGTAGCCGGGCCAGCAGTTCGTAATCGCGGGGCGGCACGCTGACGGTGATCTCCCGATCGGCGCGGGTGTAGAGCTTGGCAGGCCGCCCCGCCCCCGGTCCGCCGCGCCCGGCGGGACGTTGATAGCTGACCGCCAACAGGCCCGCCTCCGCCAACTTGTCGAGGTGGTAGGCCGCCAGGGTTCGTCCGACCGATGCCGCGGCCGCGGCCTGCTCACGCGAGACAGGTCCGTCGCTCTCGATGACGAATTCGTACAACCGTCGCCGCAACGGGTCGTCGAGATGACTCAATCCACTCACCGCGGCCAGGTCGGCGGGGCGGCTGGTGGTCATAACCGACTCTAACACCAAAAAGTATTGACAAAAGAGGGTGCGTAGGCAGATTCTAAAAACAGTTCTGATTGGTTATACAAAGGAGATTGAGATGACTGCTTCGGCACTACCCAGCTCATCCGCCCACAGCTCCGCGCTTCAGCGGGCACGCTCGGATCCGGCCTACGCCGCGTTCTTGCTGCTGAGAGTCGGGTTTGCGGCGCTGCCGATACTGGCCGGGCTCGACAAGTTCACCAACGTGCTGACCAACTGGGAGGGCTACCTGGCCCCGTGGATCGTCGACGTGAGTCCGATCAGCGCACACCAGGTGATGCTGGTGGTCGGAGTGATCGAGATCGTGGCCGGTATCGCCGTGGCCATCAAACCGCGCTACGCCGCCTACGTCGTCGCCGCCTGGCTGGCCGGCATCATCATCAACCTGCTGAGCTACCCCGGCTTCTACGACGTCGCGTTGCGTGACTTCGGGCTGCTGCTCGGCGCGCTGACACTGGGACGGCTGGCCGCGGTGTACGACCCGGCATGGCGCAACACGTCCGCCACATGACCACGCTTGAAACGCTCGGCGATCACGACTACCTCGTGCGGTTTGCGCAGGACGACGATCACGTCGTCCTGCTGCACGCCGATCCCGAGGTGGTGGCGCAGATCTGCGATGACGAGCGGCGTGTCGTCGAAGCGACCGCGGCCTACCTGATCGCCCGCCAGAGCGCCGACGACCTACCCGAACAGGTCGACCTGGACATGGTCGCCGCCGCGTACGACGGCTACATCACCAACCTTCGCGAGGAGCTGGCTAACTCGGGTTGAGCAGAATGCGCGAAACTGCCCGTATCGCTGCTTGTGCGGGCAGTGCGCAGAAACACGACGTCCGGCGTTTGCACTCCGTACTTTCAAGTCACGCCACTACAGGCGCTGACGAAGAACGGAGCAACGGATGTCGGTCTCACTGCCGGACGGGCAACTGTCCACCGCCGCCGCCAGGCGGATCATCGGTGTCCTTCTTCTCGTCGCCCCACTCGAGCAGGTCGCCTTCGACATCTACACCCCGGCGCTGCCCGAGATCGCCGAACACTTCGCGGCGACCAACACGCTGGTGCAGAACACCGTAACCGCCTACGTGCTGGGCATGGCACTCGTCGTGCTGCCCGCCGGGCTCATCGCGGACGCGATCGGACGAAAGCGTGTGCTCTTGGCCGGGCTCACCCTCATGACGTTGACGAGCATCGGCAGCGCACTGGCGGACAACCTGACGATGATGATCGGGCTGCGTTTTCTGCAGGGCCTCGGCGCGGGCACGTGCCTGCTGTTGGCGGCCACGGTGGCGGCCGACTGCTTCCGCGACGTGAAACTGGTGTCGGTGCTGGGTCTGCTCGGCGCGGCCTGGGGATCGGCCCCCGTCATCGCGCCCGCAGTCGGCGGATTCATCACGCAGTTCGGCTCATGGCGGCTGGTGTTCGCGGTGCTGGCGGTGCTGACCGGGGCGGTCACGATCCTGGTGTCCGTTCTGCTGCCGGAAACCCTGCGGCACGAACGCCGAGCGCCGGTCAACATGCGCGCCGCGGCAGGAGTCCTGGGTGAGGCGCTGCGCCACCGCGCGTTCGTCGCATTCGCCGTGATGTTCGGTGTGGTCGCCGCCGCCCAGGCGGTGTTCGGTGTCGTCGGACCGTTCCTGTATCAGGATGGGCTCGGGTTGTCGGCCGCCACATACGGTTTCATCGCGCTCGGGGTGGGTGTCGCCAACTTCGTCGGTGCCGCCGCGTGCGGGGCGCTCGCCCAGCGCACCACCACGCACAGGCTGGCGATCGCGGGATCCGCGGTCCTCGCGTTTGCGGGGGCGGTGCTGCTGGCTTCCGCTCAATTCGTCGGACTATCCGCGGTGGCGATCACCGCAGGCGCTGCGCTGGCGCTGCTTTCCATCGGCGTCCTCGACCCCCTGACCAAGGGCCTGGCAATGGGGGTCTTCACCCGCAATCTCGGCCTGATCACCGGTTTGATCAGCGTGTTCTGCTACGGGTCGATCGCGTTGGCGATGGCGTTGATGGCGTGGCTGCCGGAGAATTCGCAGGCACCGCTCGGCTGGTTCTACGTCCTGGCCGCGGTCACATTGCTGGCCGTGATGAAGATGTCGGTGCGGCGAAACAGTTCCGCGTCCGTGTCCGGATGAACCACAATGTGTTCTCTCGGTTGGCCTAGAACAACCTGGCGGGACCAACGTGGCTCACGACGTGATCGCATTCGACACGACGCTGGATCATCCCTGCCCGGACGTGTGGCGCTTTCTGCGGGCGCCCGACTGGTATCCGCGGTTCTTTCACGGAATCGGATCGTGCGCGCAGGTTTCCGACAGAGCGCACCATTACGAGGTCAGGCTGCGCACCCCACACGGCGCCATCGTCGTTCACGAAATGAGCCAGCGGATCCGCCAATCGGGTATGGAGATGCGGTTGGAGGCAACCGACCTGAACCGGTGTCTCGCCTCGGTTCGGCTCACCCGGGACGGCGCAGGCACCCGGATCGCGCTGCGGATCTTCGGAGTCGGTCTGCTGCACCCCGACATCGCCAAGGTCGGCGACAACGCCATCCGTAACTGGATCCGCGACGGCCTGGCGCGGATCTCGGACTATCTCGACGGTAAGCGGTCATCGCTTCTGGTGAACATGGGCGACGGGCGTTCGCTGCAACTCAGCATCGCGAAGACGATGATCGTCAGCGGTGTGGTGCGTGCGTCGCGTCCGGATCTCGGCGTCCGACAGCTCAATTCGCTTGCCAAGTGGGGCTTCACGCTCGCCGGCGGTCTCGGCGCTGCCGCCGCGCGGGCACCGCGCCACGTCGCATCCGTGGACCGCTACGGCACGCTGACCTACGGCGACATGGCCGAGCGCACCGCGCACCTGGCGGCGGGTCTCGCCGCGCGCGGCTACAGCAAGGACAGCAGGTTCGCGGTGCTGGCACGCAATCATTCGGCCATGGTCGAATGCATGGTCGCGTCGAGCAAGATGGGCGCCAACCTGCTGTTGCTCAACACCGGACTCGCGGCTCGCGCGATCGAGGAGATCGTCGATCAGAACGCGGTCGACGCCATCTTCTTGGATGACGAGTTCGAGCCGCACGTGCGCTATCTGCCCGAGCAGATTCTGCGGATCTCGACGCATACCGATTCGACGGTGCCGCACCGGATTTCGATCGAGGACATCATCACCGCGGGCTCGGGCGCAGCTGCGGTGGCGCCGCCGAAGCAGCCGGGCAAGCTTGTTGTCCTCACCTCCGGCACCACCGGGACTCCCAAGGGTGCGCGCAGGCCGACCCCGCCGGGCTTCGGCGCGATCGCGGCGATGTTGTCACGGATGCCGCTGCGCCGCGACGAAGTGATGCTGCTGTGCGCGCCGCTGTTTCACGCGTGGGGGCTCGCCGCGCTGCAGGTGAGCACGCCGATCGTCGCGACCGTGGTGTTGATGGAGCGGTTCGATGCCGAGGAGTGTCTGAAAACCATTGCGTTGCACCGCTGCACGGCGCTGATCCTGGTTCCGGTGATGCTGCAGCGCCTGCTCGAACTGCCCGACGACGTCGTCAGCCGTTACGACACGTCATCGCTCAAGGTGGTCGCCAGCAGCGGATCTCCGATCGCAGGCGCGTCCGTCGTGAAGTTCATGGAGAGGTTCGGCGATATCCTCTACAACTTTTACGGCTCGACCGAGGTGTCGTGGGCGACCATCGCCGATCCGACCGACCTTCGTCTCGCGCCGACGACCGCCGGTCGGCCACCGTTGGGCACGCGCGTCGCGGTACTCGGGCCGGACGGCCATCCGCTGCCCGTCGGCGCCGTCGGTCGGATATTCGTCGGCAACGACATGCTCTTCGACGGCTACACCAACGCGTCGTCACCGCCCATCGAGGACCAGCTGATGGACACCGGCGACCTCGGCTACCTCGATGCCAGCGGGCGACTTTTTATTGCCGGCCGCGACGACGAGATGATCATCTCCGGCGGTGAGAACGTGTTCCCACGACCGGTGGAGGAAGCGATCGCGCGGCTGCCACAGGTCGCCGACGTGGCCGTGGTCGGCGTTCCGGATGCGGAGTTCGGTCAACGCCTTTCGGCGTTCGTCGTCCGGGCCAGAGGCGCATCGCTGGACGAGAAGATGGTCAAGGACTACGTGCGGAACCGGTTGAGCCGCTTCTCGATTCCGCGCGACGTCACCTTCGTCGAGCAGCTGCCGCGAACCGCCACGGGCAAGATCCTGAAGCGCCGCCTGACTGCGGGACACTCCCAACTGGGAAACGGCTGGCCGGGTTAGCGCCGGGTATTGGATTTTAATCGGCAATAAATTCGCGTCTATGCTGCTCGGATGACCACACTCACTGCCGAAGAGGTGTTCCTGGTTCAAACGGTACGGGAGTTCATCGATCGCGAGGTCAAGCCCACCGTGCAGGAAGTCGAGCACGCCAACACTTATCCGGAGCGTTGGATCGAGCAGATGAAGCAGATCGGGATCTACGGCTTGGCCGTGCCCGAGGAGTACGGCGGGTCGCCGGTGTCGACCCCGTGCTACGCCCAAGTCACCCAGGAGTTGGCGCGCGGGTGGATGAGCCTGGCCGGGGCGATGGGCGGGCATACCGTGGTCGCCAAACTGCTCGCCCTGTTCGGCACCGAGGAACAGAAGCAGGGCTATCTGCCGCGGATGGCCACCGGCGAGGTGCGCGCGACGATGGCGCTGACCGAACCCGGCGGCGGATCGGATCTGCAGGCGATGACCACCGTCGCCAAGGCCGACGGTGACGACCTGCTGATCTCCGGCGCGAAGACCTGATCTCCAACGCCAGGCGCTCACAGTTGATCGCGCTGTTATGCAAGACCGACCCGAACGCCACGCCCAAACACAAGGGCATCTCGGTTGTTCTGGTGGAGCACGGCCCCGGCCTGACGGTGTCGCGGGATCTTCCCAAACTCGGCTACAAGGGCGTCGAATCGTGCGAGCTGTCCTTCGACAACTACCGGACCCCGGCCACGGCCATCCTCGGCGGCATTCCCGGTAAGGGATTCGCGCAGATGATGAAGGGCCTGGAGACCGGGCGGATCCAGGTGGCGTCTCGGGCGCTGGGGGTGGCCACCGCCGCACTCGAGGACGCGCTGGCCTACGCCCAGCAGCGGGAGAGCTTCGGCCAGCCGATCTGGAAGCACCAATCGATCGGCAACTACCTGGCTGACATGGTGACCAAGCTGACCGCCGCCCGTCAGCTCACCTGGTACGCCGGCGAGAAGTACGACAGCGGTGAACGCGCCGACATGGAGGCCGGGATGGCGAAGCTCTTCGCGTCCGAGGTCGCGATGGAGATCGCCCTGAACGCCGTGCGTATCCACGGCGGCTACGGCTACTCGACCGAGTACGACGTCGAGCGCTATTTCCGCGACGCACCGCTGATGATCGTCGGCGAAGGCACCAACGAGATCCAGCGCAATGTGATTGCCGCCCAGCTGGTTTCACGCGGCACATTCTGACGGTCTCACCAGCATCCGGCTATGGCCCAGAACATGCGCCGCACCAATGAAATTGACGAATCGGCGTCAAAGTCCGAGCGCACTCGGGCACGCATTCTCGATGCGGCCGCCCACGTCCTGAGCAGCAGGGGCTACGCCGAGACCCGGCTGACCGACGTGGCGGATCACGCCGGGCTGCAGGCGCCCGCATCTACTACTACTTCCCCTCGCGTGAGGACCTGATCGAAGAGGTCATGTTCGCGGGCATCAGCGACATGCGCCGTCATCTCCGAGAGACGCTCGACGCGCTGCCCGACGGGACCGAGCCGATCGAGAAGATCATGGCCGCGGTGAACGCACATCTGCGCCACGAACTCGAGCTCTCCGACTACGCCACGGCCGCCATCCGCAACTCCGGTCAGATGCCGGAGCACCTGCGCACCCGCCAGCAGAAGGAAGCCAACGCCTACAACGCGATCTGGCTGCGGTTGTTCACCGAGGCCGCCGACGAAGGACAGCTTCGGCGCGAACTCGACACCCGCGTCGCGCTGGCACTCGTGCTCGGCGCGCTCAACGGCGCCGCACAGTGGTGGAATCCCCACCGCACATCGGTCGCCACCCTCGTCGCCAACGCCCAGAGCATCGTGCGCGCCGGCTTGAGTCCGGCCACCGACTGATCACAACGCCCGGCTAGCGGCGTGGTGTGGTGGTGACGTGCACATGGTCGTAGTGGCCGTAACCCGATGACTGCGGGCCCTCCGGCGTGTAATACGTGCCGCGCCAGATCACGTCCTGCAGCCCGAACCGGCCCGCATTGGCCATCACGAACGCCTTGATCTCATCGCCCAACGCGATGCCCTCGGGGCTTGTGGGGTTGGGAATCATGATGTCGATGGCGAGGCCGTTCGGATGCCACGGCTTGGAGTCCGGCCGTACCCCGTCGATGGTGGCGATTTGCGGGAACCGCATGCTGACGGCGCGGGCCACATAGACGGTGTTGGCCTGCAGCCCGCGTTCGTTGGCGACGCCGACCGGCAACGCCTCCGGGATGTCGACGCGCGCAACCGCGAGGGCCGGATCCGGGACTTCACCCGGTTGGCCGGGCATCGCGAGGACCGGTGGGTCTGCCGGAGGGGGCTCGAGCGGCGGAGGCGGCGGTGGCGGGACCGCGGCCTCGATCGCCGCCTGCTGTTGCGGCGTCAATGCCGCGTACTGAGCCTCGGCCGCGGCGATCTGACGTTGCAGTTCGCGGTATTTGGTCTGCAGTTCTGCGCGCACCGCCGCAGCCTGGTCGGCCGCAGACCGGGCGTCGCCTGCCGATACCTCTGAGGCTCTGGCCGCGGCGGCGGCGCGCTCGCTTGCAGCCTTGAATTCCCTCATCTGATTCGACGTCTCGGCAAGCACCGCCCGCTGAAGCGACAGGTGATCGATCAGCTGTTGTGGGGAAGCCGCGGTCAGCACCGCCGCCATGGACCCGGTGCGTCCGCTCATGTAGTCCATCGCCGCGATCCGATCGGCGGCGGCTTGGTAGGGCGCAAGCTGGACGTTCGCGGCCTCGAGCGCCGCCAGGTCGGCGCGGTGGCGGTTTTCGGCTGCCGCCTGAGCGGCCAGCTTGTCGTCGGCGTCGCGCTGGGCGGCCGTGACGGCCTGTCGGGTCTGCAGCGCCTGCCGGGACAGCTCCTGGAGTTTGGCGAGCGCGTCAGCCGCGGGATCCGCGTTGACGACGCCGACTGTCGAAATACCCAGCACCAGGACCGCAGCCGCAAATCCGGCCGCCGTTCGTTGAGATAAACGGCGCACCCGACTCATGCGGATTGTCACGATCCTTCGCTGCAGGGACCGATCCCGGTCCGGCTACGTATGTCCCGGACAGGCTATGAACTGGCACCGCCTATGTCTACTCGTCCCATCCGTCGGGATGGTTTCCGTCCGGCTGGGTACCCCCAGCCCATGTCAGACGAGAAACCCCGCGGCGACGACTCGGATGACCGCGAATCGGTCGTCATCTTCGCGCCGCTGCCTGTTCTCACCGTGACGGTCGAGCAGCGTTCAGGGGCCGACGACATCCATGTCCACGCCGGGGGCCAGGGCGTCTGGCAGTCGCGAATGGTGTCCTCGCTCGGCGTTCCGGTCGTGCTGTGCTCGGCACTCGGCGGGGAGACCGGAGATGTTCTCGGGCACCTGCTGCCCAAAGCGGATGTGACCGTGCGGACGGTGCCGGTGAGCGCACGCAACGGGTCGTACGTGCATGACCGTCGCTCGGGTCAGCGCACGGTCGTCGCCGAAGCCGCCGGTACCCCGCTGGACAGACACGAACTCGACTCGCTTTACGAGCTCACCCTCACCGAAGGGCTGATCCACGGTCGGGTGCTGCTGTCGGGCCCGCAGGAGGACGATGTGGTGCCCGCCGACCTCTACCGTCGGCTCTCCTCCGATCTCGGTGCCAACGGCTGCATTGTGGCCGCCGACCTCGCCGGCGAACGGCTTGAAGCGGTGCTCGAGGGCGAGCCTGCCCTGATCAAGGTCAGCCACGAAGAGCTGCTCGACGATGGCCGGGCGAAGTCGGAGGACGCCGAGGACCTGGTCGCCGCGATGTGCACCATGCGCGACGAGGGCGCGGGCACGATCGTGGTGTCGCGGGCCGGTTCGGCGCCGGCCCTTGCGCTGCCCGAGGACAGCGACGAGGTCCTCGAAATATGGATGCCGACTCTGGAACCCGCTGATCCGGCCGGCGCCGGAGACTCCATGACTGCAGGCATCGTCGCTGCGCTGGCCAGCGGCCGGCCCGTGCATGAGGCATTGCAGGTCGGCGCGGCGTGTGGGGCGCTCAACGTCGTGCGGCACGGGCTGGGGACCGGCGGTGCGCGCGCCGTCGAGATCCTCGCCCGGCGGGTGGAGCTGTGCGCATGGAAGGGATGACCGAGGAGGTTGATGCGTGCCACTCGCACTTGTGACCAATGACGACGGAATCGACTCCCCGGGCTTGCACGCGCTGGCGGGCGCGGCGCTGGAGGCAGGGCTGGACGTAGTTGTGGCCGCCCCGGCCGAGCAGGCCAGCGGCGCGAGCGCCGCGCTCACCGCGGTGCGTCGCGACGGCCGCACGATTGTTGAGCCTCGGCAGCTGCCCGACCTCGACGTCCCGGCATGGGCGGTCAAGGCCCAGCCGGCACACATCGTCGCCGCGGCGCTCAACGGATGGTTCGATCCGCGTCCGGACCTCGTGCTGTCCGGAATCAACCACGGCGCCAACGTCGGTCGAGCCGTCCTGCACTCCGGCACCGTCGGCGCGGCGCTCACCGCCAAGATCAGCGACACCCGCGCGCTGGCGATGTCGCTGGACGTTGCGCTGCAGCCCACCGGCGAGCGGCACTGGGCAACGGCCGCCGGCCTGCTCGCTCCCGTGCTGGAGCTTTTGTTCGACGCGCCGAACGGAACCGTGTTGTCCCTCAACGTGCCGGATCGGCCTGCTTCCGAAGTGCGTCCGCTGCGGCACGCGCGGCTGGCCCGGGGCGGGGCGGTGCAGACGCGGGTCGAGGAGGTCCGCGACGGTGGTGTGCGGTTGACCGAGGTCGAGATGCCCGACGCGCACGAAGAGGACACCGACAGCGCGCTGCTGGACGCCGGGCACGCAACGCTGACCGAGCTCCGGTCGGTAGAGGCGGACGAGGGCGAACTTGTTCGAAATTGGTTGGCCGACAAGCCTGGTCGAATGTCGGGGTAGGGCTGTGCGTGCTCAGCCCGCGATCTCGTACCGCACGTCGAGCATCGCCATGTCCGCCGCCGAGCGCCCGGCACCCAGGCCGACGGAGTCGTAACCCACCAGCGCGCTGGCCACCGTTCTCGGAAACAGGCGAGCGAATTCTGCGTCAGCCGCGCTGTTTTGCGCCGCCAGTACGGGCAGCAGCCGCCGGTCACCGCGTTGCAGTTCGTCGGTGACAGTGGAACTGGTGGCGGTCAGACGCTCACCGATGCGGCTGGCGTAGGCAACCAGAAAGGACAGCCGGAAAGATTTTGTGCGCGACTGACCCCGAACACCGTGCTGACGTCCCGCGACCAACATCGCCCGGCTCGCCTGCACCAGGAGTGACGTTGCGAGCAGATCGACGAGGTTGAGGTCGGTCTCCGAACCCACGGTGACAACGCAACCCAAGTCTTTTATCCAGACGGCGCGACACCGATTGGCCTGGGCGACGGTCTGCACCAGCGCGACCTTGGCGGCCACGTAGGGTTTGTCGATCCAGATTCGGCGTGAACCCACGACGGGTGCTCGCCCATGGTCGTGATTGGCCACGGCTTCCTGCAACGAGTGTCGCATCATGAGGGCCTGGGCCTTGGCCGATAGCGCCTCGGCCTCCTCCGGATACTCGCTGGACTCGGCCTTCGCCAAAAGCGCACGCACGCGGGCAAGGATCTTTTCGTCGACATCGTCTTTCACGGCGGTCAGCTGGCGGTGCGAGCCCGGCAGCGGCAACAGCGCCTCGATCCGGGGGATCGTGGCCAACAGGTGCAAGACATGAAGGACTACGGTCACCACACCGCGCTGGTCCATGGAATGCGCTGCAGCCCAACGCCACATCTGCGGCGCGGTCGGCGCCGGTCCCGTCGAGAGTTCGGCGAGCTCGGCGCGCCACCGTCGGTGCAAGGTCACGACCGAGTACCGCTCGGCCTCCGCCACGATGGCCTCGTCGAGGTAGCGCACGGCCGCGGCGTCGACTCGGCGGCGGGCGATCTCGTGTAGATCTGTCGGCGACCACCCGTGCTCCCAAGCCGTTCGAATCGCCTCTTGCACGGCGAGGTCGGCGGCGACGTCGAGTTCGCGCGCGTAGCCGCGGGACTGCTCCAAGACCTCGGCCGCGCGCCATGCGGTGGGGAAGACCGCTGCCGAGCTCAGTGCAATGACGAGGCGTTCGAGCAGTTGCACCCGATCTGGCCCCGTTTCGGGTCGGCCGCGTTCACTTTGTGATGTCGATCGACGCCGTTGCCTCTGTTTTGCTGTCCGCCGCTTGCGGTTGCGCTTAACCATGTCTGGAGTGTGGTCCAGAGGTCCGACAAGAGAAGACGGCTACGCCCCTCGGATCGGAGTCATTCGTCAAGCCCGCGGGTGGGCAGGCGACGGAATCGTCACTGCCGCAACGTCCTAGACCAACTGGCGAACCTCGCCTGGGTACAGGAAGACATTGCAAACAGTGGTGGAGGTGGATGGATCGAGGGGGACCGCTCCGCCGGGCAAATTCGACCATATCTCGGCCAGTCACGAGGGCCTGTCAATCTTCTCTGCATAAGGCCGCCGCGCGCATTGAGGTGCATAAGGTGTGACACAGGCCTCATTTCCGATCCGGCCTCGTACGCGACGAAGGAGCCGCCATGTTCACGTCAGTCGCCAGTCCAGATCGAAGCGGGCGGTCACGCCTTCGCACGCGATGCTGGACCCTCGCCGGGGTTGCCGCCCTGGCCGTCACCAGCCTCGCCGCCTGCGGCGGGCAAGACTCCGAACCCGCGGCTTACCCAGAGAAGGAGATCACATTCGTGGTGCCCTTCTCTGCGGGTGGGCCGACCGACACCGTCACCCGGCTGATCGCGGAGCCCATGAGTGAGAAGCTGGGCCAGCAGATCGTGGTCCAGAATGTCGAGGGAGCCGGAGGCACCGTCGCCGCCGGGCAGGTCGCCCAAGCCGACCCCGACGGCTACGAGGTGCTCATCCACCACATCGGCATGTCGACCGCGCCCGCGCTCTACCCGGACCTGCCCTATGACCCGCTCACTGACTTCAAGACAGTCGGCCTGATCACCGACGTACCCATGACCATCGTCGCCCGCAAGGACTTCGAACCGCAGACGCTGCCGGAGCTGGTCGCCTACGTCAAAGAAAACAAGGACAAAGTCACGCTCGCCAACGCCGGAGTCGGAGCTGCCTCGCAGCTGTGCGGGCTGCTGATCGAACAGGCGATGGGTGTCGACCTGACCGAAGTCCCGTACGACGGCACTGGGCCCGCGCTCACCGATCTGGTCGGTGGCCAGGTCGACTTCATGTGCGACCAAACGACCAACACCGCGGGGCAGATCCAGTCGGGCGAGATCAAGGGCTATGCGGTGACCACGCCGGAGCGGGTCGCGGCGCTGCCGGACCTGCCGACGACCGCCGAAGCGGGTCTTCCGGACGTCGAGGTCGGCGTCTGGCACGGGCTCTACGTACCGGCCGAAACCCCCGACGAGGTCGTCGGGAAGCTCAGCGAGGCGCTGCAAGTGGCGTTGGCGGACCAGACCGTCATCGACAAGATGGCCGACCTCGGCACCAGCCCGGTGGCCAAGGACCAGGCGACCCCGCAGGCCCACACCGCCAAGCTCAAGGAGCAGATCGAGCTGTGGACGCCAATCATCGAGGCCGCCGGGGTCAAGACCGGATGAGCAACCAGCCGGCGTCGTCGGAGACGCCGGGCCGCCGGCTGGCTGTCCCTGATCTGCTCGCCGGTGGCACCTTCATCGCACTCGGTGTCGCGTTCGCCCTCGGCGGCAGTCGGTACGAGATGGGGTCGGCGCTGAAGATGGGCCCCGGCTACGTGCCGGTTGCGCTCGGCGGCATCCTCACCGTCCTGGGCGTGGTCATCGCCGTGCAGGCCTTCCGCGGCGGTGACCCGCACGTCCGCGAGACAGAGGACGAGCGCGGACCCGTGCCCTGGGTGCGCGGCGGCATGCTGGTCGCCGCGATCGTCTTCTTCGGCGCCGCCGTAAGAGGGCTGGGGCTCGCGCCGACTCTGTTCGTGACAACGTTCATCGCCGCGCTGGCAGGCCACCGTAACGGTCCGCTGCGGGCCCTGATAATCGCCGGCTGCCTGACGGCGCTCAGCCTTGGCATCTTCGTCGGATTGCTGCAGCTGCGCCTGCCGCTGTTCGGCGACTGGCTGGGCGGCTGAGTCCGTGGATCTCTCCGGACTGCTGCTCGGTCTCGAAACGGCGCTTCAGCCGAGCAACATCCTGATCTGTCTGCTCGGCGTCACGCTCGGCACGATGGTGGGCGTGCTCCCGGGCATCGGGCCGACCGCCACGGTCGCCCTGCTGCTCCCGATCACCTTCAATTACGACCCGATCGCGTCGCTGATCATGCTCGCCGGCATCTACTACGGCGCGCAGTACGGCGGCTCGACCACGGCGATCCTGATCAACCTGCCTGGCGAGTCGTCGGCGGCGGTCACCGCACTGGACGGGCACCAGATGGCGCGACAAGGCAGAGCCGGACCGGCTCTCGCCACTGCGGCGCTGGGATCCTTCTTCGCCGGAACCGTCGCGACCGCCATCGTCGCGCTGTTCGCTCCGCCGATGGCCTCCGTGGCGCTCGAGTTCGGCCCCGCTGAGTACTTCTCTCTCGTCGTTCTGGGCCTGGTTGTCTCCATCGCGCTTGCCAGCGGTTCGACGGTGAAGGCGCTGGCGATGATCGTGCTGGGACTGCTGCTCGGGACCGTCGGACAGGACCTCTTCTCTACCGGTGTCCCCCGATTCACCTTCGGGGTCCGCGAGCTTTATCAGGGCCTCGACTTCGTGTCGATTGCGGTTGGCCTGTTCGGTCTGGCCGAGATCATCCGCAATCTGGAGCGCCGCCAGACCCTGGGCGTGGTGACCAAGAAGGTGAAGGGGCTGTGGCTCAGCCGCGACGACTTCCGCAGGATCCGGATGCCGGTGCTCCGCGGCACCGCGGTGGGCTCGGCGCTCGGTGTCCTGCCCGGCGGCGGGCACGTCCTCGCCGCGTTCACGTCGTACTCGGTGGAGAAGCGGGTGTCGAAGGATCCCGAGAAGTTCGGACGGGGCGCCATCGAAGGCGTTGCCTCGCCCGAGTCCGCAAACAACGCCGCAGCGCAGACCTCCTTCATTCCGTTGCTCACGTTGGGTCTGCCTGCGCACCCGGTGATGGCGCTGCTCGTCGGCGCGTTCATCATCCAAGGGATCACGCCCGGACCCAACGTGATTCACGACGAGCCGGAGCTGTTCTGGGGGCTGATCGCGTCTTTCTGGGTGGGCAACCTGCTGCTGGTGGTGCTCAACCTCCCACTCATCGGAGTCTGGGTGCGGCTGATTTCGGTGCCCTACGAGGTGCTGTTCCCGGCGATCATCGCGTTCGCGACGATCGGCTGCTTCTCCCTCGGCCTGAACCCCTGGGACGTCTACGCGATTGCGATCATCGGCGTGGTCGGCTACTTCCTCATTCGCTGGGGATGCGAGCCGGTGCCGCTGCTCTTCGGCTTCGTCCTCGCCCCGTTGCTGGAGGAGAACCTCCGCCGGGCGATGATCATCTCCCGGGGCGACCCGAGTGTGCTTGTGACGCGGCCGATTTCGGCTGTGTTGCTTTCCCTCGCCGTGGTCGCGCTGGTCATCTCGATCCTTCCGACTGTACGACGTAAGCGCGAGACCATTTTCAGCGAGGAGGAGTGACTGGAGGACCGATGGTCTCGTCGAGCAGATCGTGCACCGCTCGCCACGCCCGCGCCGCGTGAGCCGGGTGGTAGCCCACACCGGGCACGGTGGGAATGGCGTGGGTCGTCCCGCCGGACAGTGAGCCGTCGGTATGCGACGGCGCTGCCCAGAAGGCGTGCTTGGCCCCGCCGTAGACGTGTACGCGCCAGTCGACCCCGGCGTCCTGGAGTGCGCTGGTGAAGGTGAGGAGTTGGTCGGGGGTGCAGATCGGGTCTTCGGAGCCCGTGCAGAAAAGGAAGGGGCCCTCTACGTTGGTCCAGTCCTCGGAGCGCGTGGCCGGCAGGCCGGGATGGATCGCGGCAAGGGCGTTGAACGGCGCCCCAGCGCGGGAGAGTTCCAGCATGATCGTGCCGCCTGCGCCGAAGCCAACGGCGGCAAGCCGGTCGTGGTCGGCGCCAGGTATTGCGAGTAGGACGTCCAACGCGGCGCGGCCGATGGCCTGCATCCGGGCAGCGTCGCCAATCAGCGGCATGACCCGGGCCAGCATCGCATCCGGCTCTCCGAAAAACGTCTTGCCACCGTGGTAATCCATGGCGAGAGCGACGTAGCCGTGCATGGCGAGGTGATCTGCGCGGCCGCGTTGATAGTCGTCGAGACCAACCCCGTCGTGTCCGATGAGGACCGCCGGCCAGGGCCCCTCGCCGTCGGGCAGCGCCAGGTGGGCAACCATCGTCAAACCGTCGGCCGCGTAAGTGGCTTCGCGCGTGGTGACCATACGAGGAACGCTAGCGAGCGTTCGCCTGTGCCGGCTAGACGTTCGCTTTCAGCCAAGGCCGTCGACGGCTGGGCGATTTGTGAATCTTGCGACGGAAATCGGCCTCAAACGTCGTCTGGTTCACCATCGTGAGCCGCGGGCCAATATTGCGCCTGCAGGGGATTCGAATCCTGGGGTCGAATTCCGGCGTGAGGTTTAGGCACCCGAAGCTCAGGTCGAAGGCGGATTCGATCTGACAGATTTCTTATCGCGTGGCTCGCGATAGGGGCCCGTCCACACAGCCGGGGGCCATCGTAATTGCACATAGTCGGCTGCGAGGGCTGGACCAACTGGCCCGTCAAACGTTTTCTGCCCTTCTCGGGTTGGGCTTGACCGCTCTTCGGCGCCCGCCGGCCGCGCAACCCGCCCAACTTGATGTCGAGGCCGTGACGAGCGCGGAAGCCCTCCCGTCCAATGTCATCGATATCAACACGCGCCGCCGCGCATTATTTGCGGTGACGAGCGAGGCCGCCGGTGACGAACCCAACGAGGGTTAGATCTGATTTCTGCGGGCGCTCGCCCCTAAGGTCTATTCCGCCGTCCACAATTTGGCCTGCGAGGGCGACGCGCCGGCCCCCGCGGCTCGTCATCGTTGTAGACCAGACGGAGCCACATCCAGGAACGGGCATTGGCAGCACAGATGTTCAAAGTCGCTCGCCGGCGCGGGTTATCCGGCACCCAAGAATGAGTCGAGCCGAAGGGAATGACGATGGCAGTTTCCGCAACACGACGCACCGAAGCCGACGTGAAGGCATTTCACGCATCGCCCGACCTGTGCGCAAAGCTACAGTGCGTCCTCGTCGACCTCATTGAACTGCATCTGCAGGGCAAGCAGGCGCACTGGAATTTGGTCGGCACCAATTTCCGCGACTTGCACCTGCAACTCGACGAGCTCGTCGACTTCGCGCGTGAGTCCAGCGACGTCATCGCCGAGCGGATGCGCGCCCTCGACTCGACTCCCGACGGCCGTTCTGACACCGTTGCCGGCAGCACCACGCTGCCGGAGTTTCCGGGGTACGAGCACAACACAACCGAGGTCGTTGACCTGATCACGGCTCGCATATATGCCGCTGTCGACACAATCCGTTCCGTGCTTGACCAAGTCGACGCGCAGGACCCCAGCACCGGCAACCTGTTGCACGAATTGATCGAGGGACTGGAAAAGCAGGCCTGGCTCATCAAGTCGGAAAACCGGAAAGTCTGACCAGCCCACCTGCTGCGCAACGCCGGAGCCAACTCACAGTGCGTTTGGCCTGACAGGTCCAATTGGGCGCTGGGAGTTGCTGCCGCCGGTGCGGTTTTACTGAGGCCGACCCGACCTAGGCTTGAGAACCGCTAGGTCCCTACCCTCACTTACGACGCAGGAGCACATCATGGATGCCATGCTGGCGTTGGTCGCGCGCCTGGAGGCTAAGCCCACTAAAGAGCAAGAGGTTGCGGAACTGCTGTCCAGTGATCTTTGGGATGCCGAGGGGGACCCCAACGCGACTGTGTGGTTCGCTGTTCGCTTCGGCGTGCTTGAATTTGGTTTGTTTATGGCCTATCCCGATGAGGTTGGTCGGCAAAACCATCTTCCAAGAAAGGTGGCCGCAGCGCTCAAAGACAACGACCATCTGTTCGAGGAAACGCCGGAATTGGAAACCGCAGATGTTCTCGCGGCGCGGCTTCCGGCCAGCCTCGCCCACGAATAGGGCAACCGCCGCGACGTGCTGACCGCTTCCAGCGGCAGGGCTGTAGAGATGCAACGAAGATTGACAGGACTCGCCTGCCTACTTTGACAAAACTCGGGCGTGTCGCAAGAGCTTGTTAATCTTCGTTGCAAACGCCAGGTCAGAGTGTGTGACGCTCTCACCCCTTCCGGAGGCGGGCGCACCAGTTGCCGACTGGCTCTCCCTGTGTCCAGTCTTGCTTCGTGAATCTCGTCCTCCGGCGGAGTCGCGAAGTGCGCCTAGTGCCTGTACTTCCGGTTGCCAATTTGCGCGCCGAGTTCGCTGCTCGCGAACTTGTACCCCTGCGCTGACTCCACGCCGCCTTACCTCGAGGACAAAGTAGCCTAGCTACGTTCCACGGGCTGGTCCTTTGCCCACTGACGCGCAAGATCTGCAGACTTCTCCCACGCCTCTTGCAGGGTCTTCCCTCTGGCTTTAAACGGCCCGTCGATGATGTTGTCGTGTAACCGGTCCGACCCATCACCTTTCGTACGGTCGTAATAGCGGGTCACGAAGACTTCATACTGCTCGCCTCCCCGACCGCCAATCGGCGGGTAGTGCTCGTACTCAAAGAAGGAGAAGCCGTTCTCATCGACCTCTTGATCCATCATTGCTGTGATGTTACCGAGCGGCGCTTCGACATTCAGCCCGCAATGTGGACCACAGGTCGTAGACGCTCAGTTAGCCCGTAGGTCGATTTGCCTACACAACTGGCTACTTTGAGAACATGCCGGTCAAGTAGGCGCTGACTGCCGGATGCGGATGGCAGTCTTGTGGACATGCACGCAGGATCGGTCAACAGTCAACCGATCTTTCGCCGTACGAAAGGTGCGGGCTGCGAATGACTACGAAGTTCAAGGTCAACGAGCAGGTCTTCGTACCCTCACGCCTTCTACCTAATCCCGCGGCACAGAACTTCGCGCTACGCCGAGCAAAGGTGCTGGAGCAAAAAGCTCGCTCTGTACGCATCAACCTTCAGGACGAGCATGGCAACGACATCGAGGTCGCATCGAGGTTGGTGCATCGCAAGAACCTCGGAATCGGTGTCATCCGAATCGGAGACTTCAAGACCGAGCTGAACGCGCTAGACCCATTGGCGAAATCAATGATGCACTACCTGCGGCTACTCCTCGAACCTGATGCAGTAGTCCTACGTGAGGTACGAACCTCTACTGAAATCTGCGCGGTGTGGGCAGAACTTGCACCGAGGACCAGCCACATAGTCTTGATAGGTCACGGCAACGCCGACAGTCTGAACTTCTTGGATCTCGATGCGCCAGTCGGTGGCGATCGATTCGGGACCATGCTTGCAGGCGCGGCGCCGAAAAGCCCACCGAAGGTGGTCATATCGCTGACTTGCCTCACCGGACGCGCGGCGTTCGCGAGTCCCTTCAGCGCCAGCAGCGTTTGCACCGATTACATCGCTCCCTTTCAGCTTGTGCACTCTGCGGCCGCGTCGCTATTCGGCCAGAGCTTCTTTGCCAATCACCTTTTGTCCGGGCTTGGGGTTGCTGCCGCATTCCGCAGAGCCCACGCCGCAGTTGGGACAGGCGTGACGTTTCGTCACTGGCGTACCGGAGGATTCACCACTCTCAAGCGATGACACGGGGCTGCCGTCCGCCGCTCCTGCCCCGATTATGGATTGACTAAAGGGGCTGCGGAGTTGGGCCGCACGAAGACTACTTGATGACGGGCGCGAGTGAGGGCGACGCGAAGCAACCTTCGACTTGCTAGGTGCGGAGGATCCTCCCGGTCACTGAAAAATACTCCCGTATAGGGCTTCTCGACGATTGCGACACCGTCGAACTCCTTGCCCTTCGATTTGTGTATGTTCATGAGAATGCAGCCCTGCGGGTCGCGGAATTCAGTCGCAAGTCGGCCTTGGTCAAGGGCTCGACGAACAAGACCTGCCGCATCGCCATAGCTACCAGTCTGATCCCATTGTTCCGAAAGATGTCCGCCGATTTCGTCGGTGGCTCCGAACATTCGGATGAATCGAGCCGCCTGCACTATCTCCCGGAGTGCTGGCGGACCTACCAGCACATCTCTGGCCGTTCGCCAATCGACGACAGGATTGCCCACAAAGACGATGCCACTCGCATTGCGCTCGTATAAGTGTTTGGCCGCTCGTAAACGTAACTTTCCGCCGTCGAGAAGGGTTGCGGCATTAGCTAAGTAGCTATCTCTAGATGCGAGGGCGCTCGCGATCGGACTATTGCTAATCGCGCTCTTCACTTCAAAGTATCGTGCAATCAACCGCAGCGTGTTAACGACGCCTTCGTCGTGTTGCCGCAGAGGCCACTCCAAAACAGACGCAACGACCTGCGCTGCCGCTGCGGACAGTTCTACATCCCAAAGGACGTCGTGCCGAATGGGTTTCAGCATGCTTCCGTTGTACGTCCTCGAAGTTGAAAGCCACTGCGATACATCAGCAACAAGGCCGTTAGCGCGGCACAGCACCGCGACGCTCGGGCTTGGAATTCCTTGCTTGCGGAGCTTCGAGAAGAGCCAACCGACTGCCGCATGCGTCGTCGATTCAAGCGCTGACTGCCATACGGTCAGCACTTGGACATCGGCAGTGTCCGGGAGGCGCCGGTTATGGAGCACCGCGTCAGCAAAATCTAGAATGCCGGCGTCGGGACTTCGATGATTGTCCCCACCGAGGTCGAAGACTGCGGGAGCAAGCGCTTCTTTGACCTGGTCCAACCGATGAGGATCGATGTTGTCGTCGTACTCAAAGATTCGCTGATCAGGATCAGCGAGGATGACGACGTTACTTCGAACGGCGAGACCCTGCACGAGAGTCCACTGCGCGTCGGTTGTGTCTTGGAACTCGTCGAAAATGATGGTGGGATATCTGTCCGCCACGAGCTCGGCGACCTTGCCAACGTCATTTATAAGACGTGAGGCTCCATCGGCAAAACAGTCGAAAGCGAATAGCCCCTCGTCCTTGGCGAGGCGCTCGCGCTCTCGACTCCAATCTCCATCAAAGCCGGCCTTTGCAACCTTCTCCCGGTCGGGAAATAGTATTCGCGTTGGCCGGCCAGTCAGAAGTCGACCGTGCCCGCGGAGAAGATCGAGACAAAAGGCGTGATATGTCTGCACCGAAATCCACTGCCGCTCTTCGCTAGTCAGTACATCTCGACACCGCATCATGACCTGACGTACGGCGGCACGGGAGAAGCTGAGAAACAGGATCTCTTGCGCAGTCGCCAACAACGGGATGATCCGCTTCGCCTTCAGCAAAGACAGCGTTGTCTTTCCGGACCCGGGTCCCCCATAGACCATGACGCGTCCGTCGTGCTCGATGGCGGCGCGGGCTACGTCACTGAGATCAAACGTCATACTTCATCGGGCTCATTCGCACCCTGCTCCTCCGGCACCACCTCGGGCTGGGCCGCCATGTGAATGTCGATTGCGACCAGTACATCGACCAAATCACTGGGCAGGTCCGCTTCGGTCTTGCAGTGGCCTATCAGAACAGCTGCGTAGGCGTACGCCTCGCCTTTTCGTGCCTTCAAGACTTTGCCCGCCAGAGCGGGCACGTCCTCATCGGGGATACCGGGACTGTAGGGATGAGATGAGGGATAGTCCGCTCTCGTCGATACGTCGGCGAGGAAATTTCGAAGGATGTCTGATGGAATACCTTTCGTAAGCACAAGCTCGATTCCCTTCTCGGAGGATTCCCAGAAGTGATCAAACTGCGCACGATTGGCCAATGCGTCGGTGGGAGTTGGCCCGCTCGGCTTGTCGCAAGCGCCGTAGACATTCTTCCCGAGCGCTTTGAATATCGGGCCGTACCGATCGACATCCCCGTCGCCATTGCAGGTAAAGATCGATACACCCGAGAAGTCCAAATGGGTATAGCCGGGGCGTACCCGCTCAAGCACAGTTGATACGGCCGGGAAGACGACTGCTTCGGTCGACCCCTCGACGACAAGCACGCCACGGGCCAGAATGCTTTCCGCGAATTGGCGCCGGTTGGTCGAGTATGTCTTGGGTTTGATCTTCTCGAGATTGATCGGCGCGCCAATGAGCTTCGCCCCGTCGCGATGCACCATCACAATGCTTTCAGGACCGAACTGTTCGATCACGGGCCCCGAGTGCGATGTGACGATCGATTGGCCCATCTGTTGCAGGACGTAACGGGTGACGCGACGCTGTGTATGCGGCGGCAGCGCGATCTCAGGCTCCTCCATCGCAAAAATCACCGAGTGCGTGTCCTTCAGGTCGGCGATGATCGTTAAGAGCGCGAAGACGAGCAGGTTGATGGACCCGGTGCCCTGGCGCAGGTAAGGCACGGGATGATTGCTCGGCTGCGTAGCAATAAACAGCCGTACAACCTCCCGCAAATGTTGCCGCGTCAGGTCAGACGCAAAGAAGGCCGTTGAGTCCTGTCCAGCGGCAAGATTTACGAAGCGCCCCAGACGTTCCCGCAGACTTTCGCGGACCGCTTGCAGTTGCGGGATGTCCCCGATGGCGGGCTCAAGTGACGACAGGTGATCAAGAGTTTCCTGCCACATTTCCGCCGACCCTTCACCGCCAAGGTGCAGGATCGTGTCGAGGAGCGAACCGCGCTGCAAACTTAGCGCACGCGTACCCGTACGTAACGTGCACAGCCACCGCGCCCGAGGCCGTGCGCACCTTCCGCACGTACGCCACCGCCCGAAACTACCCGCTTAGTGCCCCAAACGGGGCACTAAGCCCAGCGAAGCAGCAGGTCAACGAGTTGCTCAGACGAAAACTGACCACCGGTGTCCTAAGTCAGGTCAGACGCAAAGAAGGCCGTTGAGTCCTGTCCAGCGGCAAGATTTACGAAGCGCCCCAGACGTTCCCGCAGACTTTCGCGGACCGCTTGCAGTTGCGGGATGTCCCCGATGGCGGGCTCAAGTGACGACAGGTGATCAAGAGTTTCCTGCCACATTTCCGCCGACCCTTCACCGCCAAGGTGCAGGATCGTGTCGAGGAGCGAACCGCGCTGCAAACTTAGCGCACGCGTACCCGTACGTAACGCACGTAGGTATACGTACCCGGCCAGCCGCTTATGGATAGCCCTCCACCCAATGCCGAAAGCCGCTCCGAGTCGGTGTCATCCGCAACCACCTCGGGATGAGCGAAGAACGTGTCACCAATGAAGTCGTCTTCTTCCTTGTCGTAGCGGCCGATGAAGCAAACAGGAAGACCCCACCCCACCCCTTCGTCGTTTGCACGGGCCGCTCCACCGGGTTCATCATCGATGAACCGGCGAGTTCTGTAGTCCCAGAGGCGCAGATGCTGATCGCCGAACCTGCGTGCCTCTTCTGCGCTCAAGTCGGTGAGCACGACATCGATCCGCATTTCGATGGGCGTGCCTTCCGGATCGACGTACTGGCCGCAGTGGAAATCATGCTCATCGATGACGGGCCGACGGAACAAGCGCTCGGGGCCCAGTACAAGGTCCAGGGCTTCGCACACAGTCGATTTGCCAACGTTATTCCCCCCGACGAGCAGAGTGTGCGGCGTGAAGGCAATCTCACCGGACTCAATACCGCGAAAGTTGCCGATGCGCAGAGAGGAAACCTTCATGACAAAGCTCGCATACGTACATCTGCGGGTAGCTGTATCAGTCGTGAGACACCAACGGCCAAGTAAAGGTTCAATGGAAGTTCCCCCCGTCTCATTCTCGCATCCAGCCCCCTCGATTGGACCTGTTCGATGAAGTGTCCGGTTACTGCTGCAGCGGGAGCGACCGTCACGCACACCGTCAACGGCATAGATCGTTCTGCGAGTGCGTGCCAGTACTCTTACGCAATCGGACGATGTCGCCGGCGATCTCCAGCACGTCTGCCCGCCGATGATCTAAGTGCCCATGTAGGATTTGATTCTTCGTTACGAATATCAAGTTTTCTTCCACATAGAATCCGTAACTCTGATAGCTGGCGCCGTATAGGCCATCAGAGCTGCGCGGGTAGTCTGCGTACTGAGTTACGTTGTACTCTGGTTTTAACAAATGAATGAACGCTTTCTCTGCGTCTGCGACTATCACCTTATGGTGATGCCTCGAGACTTGGCCTCCCTCAAAAGCGGGGGCGGTGCCGACCTCGCGAATTACGGTTGGTACCAGCTCAAACGGAAAAAGAATGAGCTCGTCGCTGACTCTAGCGCCGATTCTATGCGGATGCTCATTCGATAATATCTTTTGGCGCGCATGATGCGCGCCTTCGAAAAGCCGGTCAAACGTGTCCGAAGCCTTCGCGATACCGACGTAAAGTAAATTGTAGGTTGCGAACTCTCGATACCGCTCGAATGCGTGTATGCCAGGAAGGTTTCGGCTGCGATCAAATATCAGCTTTTCGGTGGAGAACCACTCAAGGGGTTCGGTGTTTTCGTCGATGTCCACGTCACCTTCAACGTAGAATTTGATAATCTTGGGCCCTAGGTCAACAACTAATTCTTCCGGATCGAAGCCTTCGAAGCTCTTGGCAATGACGAATGGTTCGAGGATAACTTCATCGTAAAGGCCTTCTCCACCATCAATGAAAATATGCACGTTCCCAGAATCTTCCACGCGGCAACCGTGAAATCTGACCTCATGACGGGTAGCCATGAGGTAGAAATCGCTTTGGCGCAGCACCGACTCCGCCGCCTTGTCTGATTTCACCCATTCGGCCTCCTGATTGGAAATTGGAGGATAAACCAGCCTCAGTGCGGCCGACATTACATTGAGCGGGGGACTCACGCCGTAATGCTACGCTCACGAAATGTCTGGGCGGTCGGAAAACTGCCTGGAGCGGTAAGCAGAGCGGCCGCTCTGCTTACTTCAGCTACGCCACCTACCGATAACACCCGATCCCGTCGGGTCAACTTACGAAAGTCATCGGTCCGCTGGCGGGGCCCCTACAATCCAGAAGTGCCCGACTCCGAGTTCGTTGAGACAGACCACCGCGGACGCATCACTCTGCCAGGCCACCCGAATAGCCGGTTCCTTTTGCGGCACAACGCGGATGGCAGCATTCTTCTTCAGCCTGCTCAGCTCGTTGCTGACGCTCAGTACGAGTACTGGTCCAATCCCGAACTACGAACCCTGCTCGCCGCCGCAGCCTCATCACGCACCGTTCACCGAAAGCGCGACCACCGCGACTAATCACTCCGTACAGCGACGTAACTCACGAGGACGACGTTGATCCGTTTGGCCCGCCCGCTGCCAGGATCCAACAGTTCGTCCGCGATTCGGTCTCGGTCCGCAGCCCGCTCAGGATCCTCGGGTCCGTCGAAAACGTCGGCCGCCTCAGGCAGATGATCGCTAGCGTCGGCAGGGTCCACCTCGTCGTCGGTCACGCGCCCACGCTCCTGTTGTTCGAAGATCCAGTCACTCTAATGTGACTTCGGCACCGCCGGATCGAGCCGATAAATGTCGCCTTATGTCGGGTACGCCAGCATTGCCCGGTTCGCGCCTGCACGCCGACAACACTCGGAATTTTTCGCCGCCGCTGGCCGAGACGCACGGGTGCCGACACCGCGCGGACGCAATAGTGCCGAGTAGCATCGCGGATCCACGGAGGATTGGAGACTATGTGGGACCAGGTGGCCATGCGCCAAAACGAAGCGGCCGATCACACTGGCGGTGCCGGCATTTATCGACAGCCACAGAACGTTTTACGTCAAGAGTGGATACGGGCGGTTTCGCAATGACATCTCAGCTCGTGCGATTCGCGTGACGCTATGATGAGCCGCCATAGGCAAGGACACGATGGCCGTCCCGGCAAGAATGCACGGCGGTGGTGGTGGATCGCGGCGGTCGGCTGCGCGTTGATTGTCGGCGTAATCGCTGTCACGACAACTGTTTTCGGTCTCGGTGGTTCTGATGACCGTGATGAGTCGGAAAGAGAAAAGGCACAGAAGCGCTGCGAAACCGAAACTCTCAATCGATTGATATCACCATCGACTGCACAGCTAACAAAAGTGCAAACGGAGCTTAGTCAGCTCGACGCGGGCAGCCGCGATCTCTTTTCGCTACTGGACGAGCCTCTCAAAGGGGTTGATCATTCCCGCATACGAGTTTGGAATGTTTCGGGCGTTGTCGACGCGAAGAACGACTTCGGAGGCACAATCAAAACTCCCTTCACATGCCGCGCATATTTCGTCGACAGCGGCTTGGCTCATACCCTCGTTCTCCTCGACAACCACTAGCACCGCCGCGCCACTTCGGCCGTCATCACAACCGCCGATGTTGCCGTGGATGCATTGATACCAGGACGATTCTGAGAACGGTCAACGCCGCTCATTCGGCAGACCGCGGAGGTCGAATGCACAAGCCTCTTTGCCAAGACACGCCTGTCCGACCGCATCTCCCCCGAGGACAGTGACAGTGGCATCTCATTGCTATTGAGAAGTGATGTCTCTTCCCCAACGACTGGGCCCACAGTGCCATCATTCTCGAGTGACCTCGAGAGCAGGGACGAAGACTGACGGCAGGCCGGCTATCCGCCTGGCGGCGATCTCATCCTTCGGCGCGGCGATAATTCACTTCGCGGTCATGCCCACACATTGGCAAGCGTGGACGCAATCCGGAGTGTTTTTCGCCTCCATCGCGATGTTTCAAGTGTTGTGGGCATTCCTGGTGTCGCGACGCCCGATGCCGGCAGTGTTCGCCGCAGGCATCCTGGCCAATGTCGCTGCGGCGGCGCTCTGGGTGATGTCGCGGACCGCGGGCGTACCCTTTGGCCCGCACTCGGGACAGTCAGAAGCGGTTGATACTGCAGGTCTTTGCGCTCTCCTACTTGAGTGTTATGTCGTCATGGGGGCCGGCTGGGGGTGGTATCGCGTCGAACGCGCCGATCCGATATCGCGATTCGGAAACGCGATCATCCTGGGCGGCGCCAGTGCCGTCGTTACCATCGCAGCGACGCTGGGGGCAGCGTCAGGGGTGCTGCTCGACCACCACGGGTCGAGTGAGGCGGAGCAGAGCGACCATCCGTCGGCTAGTGACCATGCGGGCAGCCATAGCGGTGTTCCAACTCCTGCCGCTATACCCGTGGTGGAGGCGGCTCCGAAAAGCGATTCTCCGGCCCCGGTCGAACACCCCGCTCCGGCGACGGAACTATCAGATAAAACCGCGGAGGATCACCACCACAGCGAGTGAGTGATCCAGCCGCACAGCAAAAGCAGCTACATCCGATCGCGACAGTGCGGGCACGGCATTTCCATAGCGGCGCACATCGGGCATTTGTCCATCGACATCGGCATCTGCATGGCTTGGTCGCAGCACCACATTAAGTGGCGGCCGTTTCCGTCGGCATAGAGTACAGCCATCGGATCTGCCCCCACGATGTCGAAATAGACCTTGCCGGTAGAGCTTTGGCCTTGTGCCAGTGTGGTGGCGGGCAGCCCTTCCGGGGTTGCGATCTGCCACAGGACGGGGTGCCGCTGACCGTCGATTGGAACGGCGTACAGGTTGGGGATGATGGGTGTAACGGTGCCGGTGACTGCGCGCACTGTCGCCGAGCTTTCCCAGAGCTGACCCCGCGGGGTATATCCCGGCAGGATAGTCGCCGACTTCTGAAGGTCGGCCACAGTCCACTCCTGGACTACCGCACCCCCGGCATCGACGATCTGTTGCGCTGAACCGAATTTATGGGGGCAATGCTTCGTGGCGGCCGCTGGGGCAGCGAACGCTATTGCTCCAGCGACGAATGCGGCGGCGAGCGTCGCGGTGAGCACTGTTAGGAGTCGCAAGCAACCTCTCCTTTCAAGAGAATTGGCGAGCAGCACAAAATCAGGCGCGGACAGCTCGCTTAATACTACGTACTGGGATAGTAGATGAGTGTTGATTTCGGATGGTGGCGCCTCGATGGGGCGCGAGAGGCGCGAAGAGCGAGTCGGCGAATGGGCGAGACCCACGCGAGGCCCGAACGGTTCAGGCATGACACGTGCATGGCGCCGCCGCACTGCTGCTGAATTCCTGTTGGCCCGCTCCGTTGCCGTCCGGCCGCCAGTCGAACGGGAAGTGCTTGCTGGAGGCGCCTTGATAGTCGCGCGACCACTCGAACCCGACAGCGTGATCGCGCTCGACGACCCCCCACGTGGCGACCTGGCCGGGACCGACCTCGGCGCCCGGCGGGTTGGCGGTGGTCACGCGACGGTTGAGATCAGAGGTGGGTCCGGTTAGCGCTGCGACGCGGACATCGACCTTGCCGGGGATTTCGGCGCGCCAGTAGGCCAGGTCATCTGCTGCATCGAAGGTAATCGGCGCGTACTCGATGCCGCGCAAATCCGCGATCAGGCTTGCGAATTCGGCTGGCCAGCCGCCTTCCTGTCCGGTAAAGATGCGCTCTAGGGCCTCACGCTGGGCGGCGTCGGCGTCGGCATCAATGTAGAACATCAGCTTCATCATGGCGTTGGGATCGCCGACCCACATGTTGCCGGTGAACTCCCCGAGGGAAACGACGTTGAGTCCCCCCAGATCTACCGGACCGAAGTGGCCTGCCCGGATATGCCATACGAGGGTGAACAGGCAGTCACCGTGGGTGGGCTCTTGAGCGAAGGTGCATGGGCAGGGCAGCTTGCAGCTACACACGTCGAACCAGTCACCACGCAGATGCCAGTCGGTGGTTGTCGAGATTGTTTTCATCGTTCAAACCTTTCGTTGTATACCCCATGGGGGTATCGGGCGGGTTGACCATATCCCCATGAGCGCTTCTCCACAAGTACCCCCAGGGGGTATATTTATGTCATGAGTGAATCGGTGTGCCCCAGGCGTGTCGAGGGGTCACAAACCTCGCTTCGACGTGCGGTGAGGACCGGGTCGGCGTCCCGGCTGCTTGCAGCAGTTCTGGCAGCAGTCGGCGCGCTTGCCCTAACCGCGTGTGCATCGGACGGCCCATCCCCGCCCGCACCTGCAGCGCCGACGTCGCAGGCCCCGGCCTCGGGTGCGGCCCGGTTGGTAGATCCCGGCGAGTTCGCCGCGGTGATCGCTGAGCCTGATCGGGTGACGGTGAACGTCCATGTGCCATTTGAGGGCGACATCCCGGGCACGGACCTGTCGATACCGTTCGATCAGATCACCGCACAGGCTGGTTGGCTGCCAGCCAATCGTGACACCGGGTTGGCGATCTATTGTCGGTCTGGGCCAATGAGTGCGACCGCGGCGGAGACGCTTCGCGATCTCGGCTACACCGATGTCGTCGAACTTCGCGGGGGCATGCGCGCTTGGCAAGCCGACGGCCGCGAATTGGTCGGCATCTGATGACGGTCGAGCACTCGGGGCTACCACCGGGTAGACCCCGACGTTCAGGCCGGTATCAACGTGATAGCCGCGCAGACTATTACGCAGGAGTCATTGCATCGAGGGACTTTGGTGCCTGTAGCCGGCCGGCGCGGTCTAGGCGGTACAGGGTGAGCGCCGCGATCAGGCCGATGACGACCAATCCGATCCACGTCAGCTCGGGCATCCCGGCGTCGGAAGCTTTTTGCATGAGCGTTCCGGTGGCGAGGTTGCCGACGAGGATGCCGATTCCGACGATGGTGTTGTAGAAGCCGTAATGTGTGCCGACGAGCCGGCCACCGGCCAGTGAGACGACGGTGTCCATTTCGAACGGGAACACCGCAGCCGATCCGATGGCAAGCACCGCAGCGCCGACGAGAAGCGCACTGATGGCGGCGATTTGGCCGGCACGCCGATCATCGGGCAGCACGGCCATGGGTATGAATGACGCCGCGAGGACCAGCATACCGATCACCAGTGAGTGTCCTGGTCCCCACCACTTAGCGAACCATCGGGTGATCCTGAGCTGACCAGCGACGGCGATCAGGCCGGAGATGACGAATACGCCTGCCACTACGGCGGTTTCAGCATTGGGCACCAGGTTCTTGGCGTGCAGCGGCAGCGCCAGATAGACCTGAAAGGACAGCACGTAGGAGCCGATCATCGCCACGGCGAACAGCAGGAATGAGCGGTTGGCCAGTACAGTGCGCCAGTCGTCGAGCACCGACGTGCCATGTTCGGTCGGAGAGGCCTTGCGTTGTGGCAGAGCGAAAAGTTGCGCGACGGTCAAAGCTGCGAAAACCCCCGCAGCGGCCGCGGCGGCGATGCGGAAGTCGAGCGCCATCAGCGCCAGTCCCACGAGCGGACCGGCGAGGATCCCTCCTTGGTAGAAGATGTTGAACAACGCGAAGGCTTCGACCCGGCGTGGGCCGGCCTCGGCGGCAAGATAGGCGCGCACCGCTGGGTTGAACAATGCTCCGGCGAAACCCGTTGCTGCTGAAGCGATCACCATTGCCGGCAGCGAATCGGCAATCACCAGAAGCCCGAATCCCGCGGTGCGCAGCAGGCAGCCGGCAACGATGAGCGGCTTGTATCCGATGCGATCGGCCAATGTGCCGCCGATGATGAACATGCCCTGCTGGGAGAAGTTGCGCACGCCCAGCACCAGACCGATGGCCCATGCGGCCAGCCCGAGCGGCCCGGCGAGGTAGCCGGCCAGATACGGCATCAACATGTAGAAGCCAAGGTTGATGCCGAACTGATTGATCATCAGCAGCCGGCTCGGCCATCCGAAACTGCGGAATTCGGTGAGGAAGCCCGTCATCGCGGTGCCTTGACCGGATCTACCACCCTGGGGCACCGTGTCCAGGAGTCCACCACATGCTGTGTGGGGTCATCGATGAGCGCCGGCTCAGCGGGCGGCGCTATGTCATGGAGATTGTGCTTGCGGCAGTAGTCGTCGTTGTAGATGGTGTCGAAGTAGCGTTGCGGGCCGTCCGGGAAGATCGCGGCGATCGTTGTGTCTTCGGGGCGGGTCTGCGCCGCCCAGCCGGCGACCAGGGCAACGGCGCCCACGCTCCATCCGCCGCTGGCGTAGTGGGTGGCGGCCAGCGTGCGGCATGCCCAGACGGCTTCGGCCGGGGCGACCCAGTGGACTTCGGTGAAGGCGTCGTAGTCCACGTTGCGTGGATAGATGCTCGACCCCAGCCCGCGCATCAGTCGTGCGGTTGCCGGTTGACCGAAGATCGTGGAGCCCACCGTGTCGACACCGATCAGTTGCATGTGGGGATTGAATTCCCGCAGCACGCGAGCCACGCCGGCCGAGTGCCCCCCGGTGCCGACCGAGCACACCAGTAAGTCGATGTGGCCGAGTTGCGCCTGCACCTCGAGAGCAAGCCCGCGGTATGCGTCGACGTTGTCGGGGTTGTTGTACTGATCGGGATACCAGGCGGATTCGTCGGTGGCGAGGATCTGCATCACCCGGTCCCGTCGCGCCTGCTGCCAGCCGCCTTCGGGGTGCGGTTCGGTCACCAAGTCGACCTCGGCGCCGTAGGCCGTCAACATCCGCTGAATGATCGGTTCCATTCCAGGATCGGTCACGAGCGTGACGGGGTGGTGGTGCACGGTTCCGGCCAGTGCCAGGCCCAATCCCAGTGTTCCGCTTGTTGATTCGACGATCCGGCCATCGGGGCGCAGGGCACCGGTGGCGCGCGCTCGTTCCACCATGTACATCGCCGGGCGGTCTTTCATCCCGCCGGGGTTGAAGCCTTCGAGCTTGGCCCAGAAACCTCGACCGGGCGAGGTGAAGGGCTCGGCGATGCGCAGCACCGGTGTGTGGCCGACCATTGTGCCGGGCCGGTCATAACGGCCGAGGCATCGCTGTCGAGGGTTGTGAAGTTCAAGGTTGCGAACGGACAGGGCGTGATTCATGGAAGTACATCGCTTCTGCTTCGAGCGGCGCGCCGTCCGGCGCGCAGCAGCTGAAAGGGACGGCGGTCACCGACCCCGCCGCAGCGAGGCAGCGTGGTCTGGCGCCACCGGATCAGCAGCGTGCGATACACAGCCGGGTGAGCCTCACCCGACCGGAAATAACTGTCGCTAGCGGCCGTGGCGGACCACGCACCACAGCCAGTGTCGATTGACTCCATAGTGAAGCCGCGACGGCCAAAGCGGCGATCAGCCCCAACGCGATCAGTATGGTCGATGTGCGCGGCAGCACTCCCTCGGCGACTGTGTCCGGCAGTAGCGGCACCGATCCATCGCTGATATGCGGATGCTCAATGACCACGGAATGGTCGGGAAGAAGGTCAGAAGACAGGGCATGCGGCCCGTGAGCAGAGGGCTGGTCTCCTATTGGCAACGCCCACTCAGCGGCAACAACGACGACCCAAGACGCCAGCACCAGCGCAATCAATGCGCGGGTTCGCGTCCCGAGAAAGCCCACGTTGCTGTTCACAATGGTGCCAAATGTAGCAGCGGATCGCGCGTCGGTTCGGCGCCCACGAACTCGACGCATAGTCGTTACCGCGCCGCGATAGGGCCGTCGCCAGCGACGGTGCGTCGATCCGGACGCTCGTTGCATCGAACCCGACGAGTGCAGGCGGGCAACCGCAGCAGAACACTGTGCATTCGCCAACATGGTCATCGGCGCCTCGTCATGTCAGATCATGCCCCGTCGCGCCTATCGCCGATGTTGAATGCCCAGACTCGGTGTCAGGGCGTGTCAGCTGGTCGGCGAGCGACACCACCAAGCCACCCAGCATGAATGCGGTGATCGCGGCGACAAGGGTGGCGGTACTGAAAGCGGGGATGTACCGCCTCGCCCCCGTCGGCGCGCTGGCGCCGTGGTGATACTGGTGCGTCAGCGCATGTCCTTTGCCCCTGCCCAGCAGGTAGCGGTTCACCGGGTAGGCAGCGACGAAGGCGGCCCCGAGCGCGATTATCATGCCCACCCAGAAGACCGGATTCACCAGGCCCGCGTTCATGGCGCCGGGTATGACCGCCATGACGGCGTTGTCGACGATCTCCATCGTCAGGATCGACAGCGTGTCGGCGGCCAGCACCACACTCAGTGCTGTCCCCAGTGCGAGACCCGCGCGCAGCAGCGGCATGGTTGAAAGGGTGTAGCCGAATAAGAAGGCCAACCCAACGGCCAGCGCAATCGTGCCCACGTTGCTTAAGCCCAAAGCGGTGCCGATGATCAGGCCGACGATCTCGCCGATGGCACACCCGGTCAGGCAGTGCAGCGTCGCGCTGAGGGCCATCGTGTTTGTGCTGCCATCGTGTTCTTGATGAGTATGACCACTGGGTTCGTGGTCGTGAGTGTGGACGGTCATGTCGTACTCCAGAGTTGACTGTGGAAGGTGTGGCGGTATTGGCTGATCGATGAGGTCCCTCCAGGTAATAGCCCGTGAACGGCGTATTCCCATTGCGTGTTTGAGCAACCCGAATCGTCGTGAACCGTGGTGTTTGCGGTGCCGAGTTGGTGGATGTCGCCGGCAGCGCCCATGCAGACCTGATCTTGCTCCTCCGATTCCCGTACACCCCCCAGGGGTAATCGCCTGTATACCCCACAGGGGTATATGATGCAAGGACTCCCCCCCCCCCCCCCTCGATGAGTACCCTCGCGCCTACCCGGGGCGCCGCCACCAGGCTGCTGAAGGTGCTTCAAATCAAAGGTTCTGGGAGCGTGCGCGGCAATCGGCCACGCTTCTGAGGCGGGCTGAGCCGTGCCTGTCACCCGGGAGGGAGATGACCACTTGCAAGTCCCTGAGGGGTACTGCCGGATCTGTGACTACCCCTGTTTCACAGGGGCGTGGGATCTTTGGGAGGTCGGCCTTTTGCCCGGAGATTTTCCGTGTCAGCACCACTGCTGTTACTCGCTGTAGCCAAACCGTGACGGACACTTGATCGAATTGCTAACACGCCCTTGCGTATTCATTCGCTGCGCCACCCATAGCATCAATTGACACAGTCGAAATTTCGAGGGAGCCCGAGACGATGCGTGGGGTTGTTCGGTATGTTCTTGCCGCGATCACGATTCCTGCGAGTGTGGTCATGGGTCCGGTCGATACAAGCATCGCGGCAACGAAGCAGCCGTCGGGGAATAGCATCGCGTCTGTTTCACCGACGCGGGACGCGGTCGTTGGCGTCGCACACCCCGTGGTCGTGACCTTCGGCGGGCCAGTCTCCGACAGGCGCGCAACCGAACGTGCCCTCGACATCACTTCGTCGCCCGCGATGACCGGTGAATTCGACTGGCTCGCAGACAACGTCGTTCAATGGGTTCCCAATCAATTCTGGCCTGCTAACAGCGCGATAGCGCTATCTGTGGGCGGGATGAAGACGAACTTCGCGACGGGTCCCGCTGTGGTCGGCGTTGCCAACACCGCGGATCACACATTCACCGTGACTATCGACGGCGTGGAGGCGGCCGTGCTCCCAGCGCCACACCACCGTCCCAACTGGGGAAAGCCGGGCGTGTTCCCAGCTTCGATGGGTCGCCCTGAGTACCCCACACCCGTAGGTACCTACACCGTCTTGGCGAAAGAGCGCGACGTGGTGATGGATTCGAGCAGCGTCGGCATCCCCGTCGACTCGCCCGACGGTTATCTACTCGACGTGGAATACGCCGTCCGTTTCACCAGACGTGGCCTCTTCGTGCATTCAGCTCCGTGGGCGATCAATTCGCTCGGCTATGAGAACGTCAGCCACGGGTGTATCAGCCTCAGCCCTGAGGATGCCGAATGGTACTTCAACACGGTCAACATCGGTGACCCGATAATCGTGCAGGAGAACAGCATAGAAGTTCCTCGATCGGTACCCGCGCCGGAAAACGGAGTTGAAGTTCCTCGCGTAATCCCCCGCTGACGAGGCCTCAACGCTGCTACAGAGAATTGTGTCGTCGTTGCAACCGGCGCCTTGGGATAACGTCCGAAAACAGCCCTTGTCTTCGGTCGGATCGTTATCCACCGACGATGATGTCGGCCAGCACCAATTAGGTCGCGTGGGCGGGCCATTGCAAGAGGCTCCGGCCATGCCCTGGACGTTATTGCATCCGAAGCAGTTGGCCCCGCACACGTGCACACCGCGCTTGATGCGCTTTCACTGCCACCTGCAGCCCGCGAATTCCAGCCTTGTAATTATGTTGCCGGTGTTACTAATGATGCATTTGTGAGCTACGCTGATCTACGTACTCGCTACGTACGTGGTTGCTACTCAATGCGAACCGTCGCCAGATCCAAGGTTTGGCAGCCCGCGGCCCGCCGCTTCGACCGCCGGAAGAAAGATTCAACATGGGACCTACTGCCCGTGGCGTGCGCTCAAAGCGCGCCTGCCCTTCCCGGATCGATTTTCGGCGCGCCGCTAGCGTGGTCCTCACTGTTGTCGCGTCGCTATTCCTCGCGTGCACCCCAGCGGCATCCGCCGAACCGACCGCCGGGCAATGGGATCCACTACTGCCAAAGCTGCCGAGCGCGGGAGCGCCCGGCGATCCGGTAGCCATCGCCAATGCGTCGCTACAGGCAACGGCCGCCGCAACTCAGACAGCGGTCGACTTAGGGCGCAGCTTTCTTAGCAGCCTCGGAATTGCCAGTCCCACGGCTAGTCCTCAAATGACCGTTCGCGGCAATAGGTTGTACGGTGCCCAGGCAATCGAATACGTCATTCGCAGGGCCGGAACGCAGATCGGCGTTCCCTACTCCTGGGGAGGCGGCAGCCTGAACGGCCCGAGCCGCGGTGTCGACCAGGGAGCAGGCACCGTCGGATTCGACTGCTCTGGTTTGACACGTTTTGCGTTCGCCGGCGTCGGTGTACTGCTGCCACGATGGTCGGGCGATCAGTACAACGCTGGCAGAAAGGTGCCTCCCTCTCAAGCCAAGCGCGGCGACCTATTGTTCTGGGGGCCCGGCGGAAGTCAGCATGAGGCGATCTACTTGGGCGGGGGACAGATGATTGAGGCCCAACAGACAGGCGTTCCCATCAAGGTCTCACCCGTACGTACGGCGGGAATGACACCCTACGTCGTTCGAATTATCGAGAGCTAGTTGCAGCGCCCAAATTCGCTAGCTCGCAACGCAATTCAGGCCGCCGCGTGATGAGCTATCCGAGTAAACAATAGCCGATGCCGCGGACCGTGCGGACGTAGCGCGGACATGTCGGGTCGTCGCCCAGCTTTCGGCGAAGATTTCCGATGTGCACTCCCAGAGCGGAACGACCGCCAGAATGCGGAGAGCCCCACACGATCTCCTCAAGGCGTCGGCAGGTCACGGGCTCGCCCGGATTGTCAGACAAAGCCTGAAGGATCGCAAACTCGATCCGAGTAAGCGATATGGCGCCTCCGCTTCGGAACGCACGCCGGGCGGCCACGTCGACCACGAGGTCGTCAATGCGGCGTCGCCGCGTGTCGCCGATCTCACCGTAGAGGCGAATGTGTCTGAGGGCGCGCCGAATTCGTGCGCTCAGCGTCTCGCAGTGCCCAATGGCGACCACTCCAGCACGTGACATTAGTGGCGCGATCTCTGCGTCAGCAAGCGCGACGACACCACCGCCTGCCGCCTGGCGAACCCGATCCAGAACAGCAGCACCCTGCTCGCCCACGCACACCACCACCACGTCGGGGTCATACTCGCGCAGTGCACTGAGTGCTGCGGCTTCTGAGCATGCGACAGCAACGACGAAATCATCGGCGCGCATCTTGTGGGCCAGAATGTCGGCGTAGATGCGCCGCGGCTCAACGAGCAAGACGCGGATTCGGCCGGCGGCCACCACCGGACGTGCGTCACCGTCCACTCGGACTCCGGGGTGTGAATCGATGGTCGTGACAGTCTCCTTCGCCGATGTGGGGCATCGTTTAACTGCGTCACCTACATGGTTACTGGGAGCCTTAGCGTATCACGATCTATGTATCTACTACGTAGATCAGTAGTTGATGATTGAGGCTGATATGTCGACGTTCATCCGCCTGCTGCGAGCCTCGGCAGCCTTCGAATGTCTAGTGGTGGCAGAGCACTTGAAAAAGGGTAGGCGCGGCAACCACTGCGCAAATCATGGCGGCCAAACAGATGCGATGGCGCCATTGCACGTGACTGCGTGTAGGAGTGACCAACCGCTGCGCGCGAGTGACGACCGCCGTCGCCGCCGCGGCGAGGCCGTCGTACGCAACGGGTTGGTGTCCGGCCAAAGCGATCAAGCCGGTGAGCAGAGGTCGGGTACCCACCCGACGTGCCGCGGTGTCATCAGCGCACATCTCCAGCAGCTCCGCCACACAGCGCTCAGCCCGGGCGAAGAGAGGTAGTCGCGGAAGTGTGAGCGCCACGGCACGCAGCACCATGAGAATGTAGTGGTGACGCCCAGAAATGTGGGCGTTTTCATGGGCAAGGACCGCTTTCAGCTCAGACCGGCTTAACGACCTGAGTGCCGCTGAGGTGACGACGATTGCGTTGGGGCGTCCGACGACGCAGTAGGCGGCCGGACGGTCGTCTTCCACCATGACGACGTTCGGGTGACCGGTGGGCCGGCCGATGATCCGCGCGGCCTGCGCATGCTCGTGACTTCGCGCGCGTAGGCGAGATATGCACCGGCAAACACGAAGCGCGACAAGCCCCAACGTCAACGTTGCAGCCACGATGAGGGTAAGTAACCCGATAGGGCCGGCCATACGCGTGTGATCGGAGAAGCCGAACAGTTCCAGACACAGCGTCACGACCGCGCCTGTGTGAACGCTGTCTGCCGTCGCTCCGATGGCGAGCGCGAGCGCAACCAGCCATGTCACCAGCGCCGCGGCCACCGCGGCTATCCATGCGGCGGCGCCCATGCGGGGGCTGATGCCGGAAGCGGTCATCCGCCCAAGAATGGGCGGAGCCAACCATGCGAGCGTAGCGCCGTAGAGGAGTAGCCACACCGCCGTTGTCATCATCGTCGTTCCATACACAGAACCGCCCTCGGTGGGACCAAGTGGTCAGTGGTCAGCACTCTTCTTCGTCCAGGGCTTGCGATACAGATTGGCCACAGTCACATCACGGTGGTGCGAGCGACCTGGCGGTGTCGTGAAATCTCGTCGACGAGATGGAGCACCGTGACGGGCTCCATGCGAATCCACAGGCAGTTCATGCCCAACGCTTCGAGGTCGCCGAGTTTTCGTTGTCGCTGTCCATTTGCGTGCCACTCCTGATCTCCCCGACGAGTTCGCCCAGTCGCCGTGTGACCCCAGCCCCCAAATGTAGCGGCCGGCTTGGATAAACCGTCGATTCGCCACACCCAACGTGTGATCATCGCTTTGGAAATGTCTGCCGTCCTTTTCAAGGTCCGCCGTTCGGCCGAATGATCTCGTTCCTTCTGAAAAGACACGGCCGATCCGGCGCGACGCCGTACGTCACCAGCTTGATCGAGTGCTGACATCTGGCAGCGGGGCCACGGTGAGTGCACCGCTCTACCGGTCAGTCCGCACCGGCGCGGCAGTTCCAACAGATTCCTGCGCAGAGTCCGGCCGCTCGGAACGGCGCGGCCACGGCGAAGCGCCAAGTAACGCCATTGCTCCGGCGATAGCCGCAGCCCACAGCACAACGACAACGACACTCAGAATGAGCCACACTTCCGACCCGACACTGTTCGCGCACACGACAGTCATCCAACGCATATCTCGCCTCCTCGGCGTCCAGCGTCACCCCGCCGCAGGTTGCAATCGGTATGAGTCTGGTAAAGATCTGCTGAAGATCGAGGCTCTCCGACGGTGGCACGTCACCGCGGCCGCATCAGCGGGCACCATATGGGCATGGAGCACCACCCGGGCACACCGCCTGAGCAGGCAAACGGTTACCGCGCGCTCGTCGTCGACGACGAGCTTCCCCTAGCCGAAGTGGTCGCCAGTTATTTGGAACGCGAACAGTTCGAAGCCGTCGTGGCGGGCAACGGCGTCGACGCGATCGCCGTCGCCCGCGACCTTGATCCTGATGTCGTCATCCTTGATCTCGGTCTTCCCGGCATCGATGGGCTGGAGGTCTGCCGGCAGCTGCGCACATTCTCTGACGCTTACGTCGTCATGCTCACCGCTCGCGACACCGAACTCGATACAGTCCTCGGCCTCAGTGTCGGCGCCGACGACTACATCACCAAACCTTTCAGCCCGCGCGAGTTGGTAGCGCGCATTCGCGCCATGTTGCGGCGGCCGCGTGTCCTGCAGTCGGTCACTGCACGCGCCGAACTTGACGTGAGGCCACCACGCTGCTTCGGCGCGCTGAGCATCGACGTCGCCGCCCGTGAGGTACGCATCGGCGACGAACAGATCCTGTTGACTCGCACAGAGTTCGACATTCTCGAAGCTCTTTCAGGTCGGCCGGGCATCGTGCTGACCCGTCGCCAACTTCTCGAAATCGTGCGTGACGGACCCTGGGTCGGTAACGAGCACCTCGTTGACGTCCACATCGGGCACCTGCGGCGCAAACTCGGCGACGTCGCAACTCGCCCGCGCTACATCGCCACTGTCCGAGGCGTGGGTTACCGGATGGGGTCCGGAAAATGAGTCCCCCGGCTACGTCAATGCTGCGCCCATTTCGACGAGGTGGCCGCCCCGGCATCGGCCTGAGGCTCCTGGCAGCCCAAGCCATTGTGCTCGCGGCCGGGGCCGCGACAACCTTGGTAGTGGCCGCCGTCGTCGGCCCTCCCCTGTTTCGTGAGCATTTGCATCGCGCAGGGGTGCCGATGGACTCCCCGGAGGAAGTTCACGCCGAAGAAGCCTACGGCTACGCAACGGTGATCTCCCTCGGAGGCGCCTTGGCGGTGTCCATACTGGCCGCACTGGCTGTCAGTTTCTACATCAGTCGACGGCTCCAGCGGTCCATCGCCGAGGTCGCTTCCGCTGCAACCAATGTCGCGCAGGGCAACTATGACATTCGGGTGTCGCCGCCGGGCCTCGGCGACGACTTCGATGCCCTCTCGTCCGCCTTCAATCAGATGGCTTCCCGGCTTCAGGCTGTTGATTCGTCGCGGCAGCGGTTGTTCGGAGACTTAGCGCATGAGATCCGGACACCAGTCGCTGTGTTGGAGGCATACATCGAGGCGCTCGAAGATGGCATCCGCACTCTGACGCCGCAGACAGCCGCCATGCTGCGCGACCAAACCCGGCGGCTTGTGCGATTCTCCGATGACGTCGCCGCCCTCGCAAACGCCGAAGAAAGCTCGGTTTCGATGTCCTACGCGAACATTGATGTCGACCGCTTAACGCGCCAGTGCGTCGTCGCTGCGCAGGAAAGCTACAGCAAGAAAGGAGTGGCGCTGCTTGTTCGCGTCCAGGAGGGACTACCGCCGCTGTGGGCAGACGAGCAACGACTGTCCCAGGTCATTGGCAATCTGCTGCAAAACGCGTTGCGGCACACGCCATTCGGCGGCTCTGTCGAGCTGAGCTGTGGCCGGGACGGCGGCCGGCTACAGATCGCTGTCTCCGACACAGGCGAGGGAATCCCGGCAGAGCACCTCAGGAGAGTGTTCGATCGGTTCTATCGCGCAGACACCGCCCGCGATCGCGAACACGGCGGCGCCGGTTTAGGGCTCGCGATCGCTAAGGCGCTGGTCGAGGCTCACGGCGGTTCAATAGTCGCAGCCAGCGCTGGACTCGACGCCGGTGCAGTATTCACCGTCGACCTGCCTATCGCGCAACCTCAACAGAATCTCGGATAACCGCACATCAACGCGATCCCGCCCAGCCCACTTGGGATTGGTCACTTGTCCAGCATTCCCTGCATGGTGTCGATTTCTGCTTGCTGAGACGACACAATGTTGCGCGCCATCTCCATCGCCGCGGGGAACTGACCATTGTCAATTTCCTGCTGCGCCATCATGATCGCGCCCTTATGGTGCTCAATCATCTGCGTTAGAAAAAGCCGGCTGGCCTCAGCGCCCTGCGCGTTCTGCAGCGCGGCCATATCGGCATCCGACATCATGCCGTGCCCGCCACTCATACCAGGCATCTGATGTCCGGGCATGCCCTGGTCGGGCATGCCAGTGCCGCTCGGCGTAGGTGTGGAAGAGACTTCCCACTCTCGGAGCCATCCCTGCATTTGCTCGATCTCGGGAGCCTGAGCGTTCTTGATCTCGTTTGCCAGCGACACAACCTCGGGGTCGATGCCTTGTTTACCGAGAAGCATGTCGCTCATCTCGATCGCCTGCTGGTGATGGGGAATCATTCCTTGAGCGAACCTCACATCGGCGTCATTATGGGTAGCGACACTGCCGGCCGCGCTGGGCGAGACCGACGCTTCCGCCGAGGTAGGGCTGACCGCTGGCGCAGAGTCTGTTCCGGTGTTCGAACAGGCTCCTACCAACATGGCCGCCGCCGCCAAAGCCGCGAGCCTCAATCCATTTCGCCTGTGCTGCATGGCACATCCTTCCTCACAACTTCGTGACATCACGCATCAGCGGGGCGAACGCTCTCGCCGCCTCAGTTCAGCCTCAGGACCCCATGTATGGGTGCGTTCGTGTTCCGATGAAGATTTGATGAAGACACCTCGACTACCTGTTACCAGCCGAGCGCCGCTGAGTCGACGCTGAGCTCGGCGCTTGGCCGCCACTAGCGCATGATGGGTAAATGGCTTGCACGACACCGAAGCGCTCAGACCGGCTGGCCTCCGGTCACGTAGCCTCTACGCGGGAGTTACGGTTGCAGTGCTGTCAGTGACGCTTCCGCCGACCGGGCGACCGCCGAGCATGGTGGTTAGGACGCGGGTATGAGGCAGGTCAGAGAGCGGACAGGTCAACGGGTTGCGATCCACGACAATCATGTCGGCATGATGGCCGGCGACGAGTGACCCGATGTCATTCCACCTCAATACTTGTGCAGCAGTGCGCGTCCAGGTGGCGAGCGCGTCTATGCGAGAGACCCCGGCGGTAGCGGCGGCACGTCCAGAAGCGCCGTAGCGCGGTTTCGCAGCCAGGGCCAGATGTTCGAAGACGTTCTTCGGCCCCCAGTCAGTGCCACAGCCTACGGTGAGCCCGGCGTTGAGAAACCGCTGCAGCGGCACGAGGTGCTCGAGGATGGCCTCGCCGACACGGTCGGCGAACAGCTCACCCTTGCCCCAGGAGAACGACATGGTGGTGGTGAGGTCGAGATCCAAGGCGGCGAGGCGACTGATCTGTTCGGGTTCGGCGATTGCTGCATGCTGCACGATCCACGGACGGTCCTCCGCGCGTAGCGGCCCGACGAGGCCTTCGAGCTGTTCGAGATAGTCATCGAGTTCACCGTTGCCGGCGATCATCATGTTCAGCCGTAGGCCGCTGGCAAGGCAGAACCGCATGACCTTCTCGACGGTGTCCGCAGGCACAAATGATCGTCCAGATGTCATGGTGCCGAAAGGCCCCCGATACGGCTCACGGAGCAGCAACTGTCCGGCGTGGCAGGATCCGCCGCGGCCAATGGTGATGCCGTCGATGCGCAATATGTCGTCGTCTCGGTCGACCATGCCGGCCGCTCGCCGAAGCCGGGCAAGTAATCGGTCGACATCAAGCGGATCGTCGTCGGGCATGCCATAGATGTGGGCTTCGGGTGCGCACTGCACGCGCAAGCTGAGCTGATCGGTGCTGCGCAGCCACTGGTAGAGCTCGATGTGAGAGAAGTCCATAGCGTGGGCTTCGTAGATGGTGGTTACACCGCGTGCATTAGCGTCTCGCATCGCGTGAACGACGCCAGGCTCGAATGCATTGGGCTGCAACAGCGGTAGCTGCCGCAGCAGGCCATTCATGAAGTCGTCGTTGTTGTAGTAGAGGGTGACCGCGCCGTGGAGCCGCCCGGTCGGCTCACCGCTGGCGTCTTTTTCGACCCAGACCTCGCCGACGCGGTCGGCGGTGTGCCGGTCGATGCCCAGGCGCTGCAATCCTGCGCTATTCAGCACACAGGTGTTCGGGATGACCGGCGCCCAAGCCTGAATGAACACGGGATGGTGCGGCGCGGCACGGTCGAGTGTGATTCGATCAGGTAAGACCCCTTCGGTGAGGTGGCGGTAGGACCGTCGCAGAAAGTAGTGCGGCTCTCCTACCGGGGTGGTCATGATCCACTCCCCCGCCGGAGTCGTTTTGGTGCGGACAGCGAGGCGCGCGGCGATGTCCATATGGTCGACTGCGTCACCGAGATCGACCAATGGCTCGGCGATCACCCCGAAGTGCAGCAGGTGAGGGTGGGTGTCGATGAAGCCCGGCATCACCGTGGCCCCGTCGAGGTCTACGACGGCGGCGTCCGGTCCGGCAGTGCGGCGGACGAAAGCCTCGCTGCCCACGGCGGTGATGCGCCCGTCAGCCACGGCAACCGCTTCGGCAATCGAGTTTGAGCGGTCGCACGTGAGGACGGTGGCATTGGTATAGAGGGTGCTCGTCATGAATGGTTCGCCACAGTTTGAGCGCTGTCGTTTGCGTCGTCCTTGAGTTGGCAAGCGCCGGTCGCGCGGAACGGCTCAGCCAGCTGAGCCAGATAGCCGACCGGGTAGTTCGGCTTGGCGGCCATGCCGAGGTCGTCGCTGCTGAACCGGCGATGCGGGTCGAAAGAGAATGTGCGCAGCGCGTGGTCCCAGATGAGCGTGAACAGGCCGAAATTCACGTCACCGATGCCTGCCCACTTGAGGTGATGGAAGCGATGACCTTCGTTAAGTGCCAGCATTTTCCGCAGCGGACCTATGCGGTAGTCGGCGTTGGAGTGTTGAAGCAACAGCTGTACCGCAATGCACACGGTCAAAACCTCGGCCACAGTCTTGGGCATGCCGAGTAAGAGCAGAGGCACGGTCCCCGCCGCGAGTTCCAAAGCTCCGTGAAGGGGATGCTTCATGAGTCCGTTGAATCCGTAGAACCGTTTGACGCTGTGATGCACGGCGTGAAAGCGCCACAGCCACCCCACCTTGTGGCTGGCCAGGTGCGCGACGGTCACGCCGAAGTCGGTGACGACGATCGCGATCAGAACCTGCACGACGAAGGGCAGCGACGAAGGCCAACGTTGACCGAATGGTGACAGCGCGGCCATCAGCGGGATAACCAGCACTGTAAGGAGCAGCGAGGTCTCGTTGATGAAAGCGTGCGCCACGTCGCGGCGCCCATCACCAACCGAGGTGTTCCATTCATCGGTGTAGGGCAGAATCCGCTCAGCGACGAACGACAATCCGATCGCCGCAACAATGAGCGCAGCCATCCATGACTCAGCCCACGGTGCATGTGCCAGCCCGATCGCGGCGCCGTTTATACCGATCAACATCAGCGGCACGTAGCCGTACCGAACAAGTGTCTTCGCCATGTCTTCAGTCTTCAAAGTGTCTAGACCGCGGCGCATGTACAGATCCGGTGACCTTCACGCGAAGCGAGTCGTCGAAGTCTCTAGGCGCCGGGGCCGACGACGGCATACTCAAGAGGTGACGTGGTCGGGTACAGCGGTGATCGAGCCGGGTCGGCTGATCTACGGCGGCCGCCTCGGTGCCGCGCATGGTCACTCGCATGCGGCCGTTCAGATCGCCATCGCCGCCGATGACCCTGTGCTTCTCACCGACTCGTCCGGACACAGTGCCCAGAGTCGCGTCGGTGTCATTCCGTCTGGCGCCGCACACGCTGTGGATGCCGGCGCAGCGACTGGACTCATGATTTATCTCGATTCGGCCAGCGCATACGGGCGCCGAGTCGAAGCTCTCGTCGACCGGACCACGAGGCCAGAGGTGGATGGATGGATTGCAGCGGCTCAACGCCTTTCGGCAGATCTTCCGCGATCAGACGATCTCGCAGCTGCAGCCGATGCCGTGATCGCCGAGCTTGTCGGACCAGAAAAACAAGTTAACGCTCACGCCGACACGCACCCGGCTGTGTCGGCTGCCATCACGTTGATACCCGACCTCCTCAGCGGCCCAGTTCGACTGACCGACGTCGCTGCTGCGGTGCATCTGTCGGCCGACCGGCTAGGCCGGCTGTTCGCGCGCGACGTCGGTCTGTCCTTTCCAGCCTATGTCCGGTGGGCGCGCCTGATCCGAGCGATGGAAGTCGCGCGTACGGGAGGGACAATCACCGACGCGGCTCACGCCGCCGGCTTCGCCGACAGCTCTCATGCCAACCGCGCGTTCCACGAAATGTTCGGCGTCGCACCGATCAGCGTCCACCGAAGCGTTCGGCTTGCCTGACCGGTCGTCGGGAGCGCCTGGGCTCACAACTCCGTGGCGCATTAGTGTTTTCTGCGCGGGTGGTGCAGGTAGCAGAGGGGTGATCTGTGCTCGCGCTTCGTCATCTGATTCCTGCATATATCGATTACGGCGCATGTGAGGCCTGTTATCTATGGGACGAATGAGTTACGCTCTTCTACGTATTAACTACGTATATCGTCACGGAGCGGTCCGGGCCGTTTGAGCCTTGCCACTCCCCTTTCGTTGGCCACCTCATCCGTCGAGGCAGTAGCCACGCCTCACTGCGAGGTGTCGCTTACCGACTTCCTCAGTCCCGCACCAGTTTTGGCGCTGAATACCGATGGCATCATATTGCCCGCGCGCGGACTTCGCAGCTCCGACTATTGCGGGCAACCCCTAGGCCGGCGAGAGCAATATCTGGGCCAGGCGCGTTGTCGTTTCAACGCCGTCTTCGTAGCCGCCCTCCCCTTCGAGTGAGTTCATGATTGCCAAGGTGTATCGCTGTTGTGGACCCGCGAAACCGACGCTGTTGACCACCCACCCGCCTTGCTCCTGTGACCATCCGTTCTTGTTGCCCGGAGACATTTCCGCACCCGCGCCCCACACGCCCCATTGTTGGTTTGAATCGAGGTGCTGCATCTCCGCGACAATCGCCGCGCTCTGCGCCGGCGGCAATTTGGTGAGTGTGTAGTTCATCAGTCGGTCGAGGTCGTCACTCGTCGATTTTTGGAAACCCCAGTAGGGATACGTTTCGCTGAACCCTTGTTGCGCCTGCAGACTGGTCAGTCCATAGGCGGGGAAATTGCGGTTGAACGCCATGTTGTCGGGTCCGCTGTAGCGCTTCCAGAGCGTATCGGCGGCGTCGCTGTCAGAGGAATGCATCATGTCGGCCATGAGTTGGCTGTCGGCCGGACTCAAACTGATTTGGCCAGCGCGCGCCCGCGTCAACAGATCCACCACCATCGCGAGTTTGATGGTGGACGCGGTCCATCTCATCGTGCCGGCCGCGTCGTTGCGGTGCGCCTGTCCAGTTGTGCGGTCGCGGAACACATAGCCGACGGTGCCAGGACGAGTGGTGAGGTAGGCCTCTGCCTGCGCAATACGCTGGGCCATGTCCGCGTTCGCGACGGGCGTCGGGACGACGAGCAGCACCACCAGTGCGACAAGTCCAGTCGCTAGCGCCTTCACAGGTTCAGCTTCTCAGTCCCTTCCGCATGTTGGCCTAAGGCACGCCGCTGCCGACACCGCTTCCTACTGCTCGTCTACGTAGGTGTGGTCGACGAGCCTTATCGTGTCGGCCAGCAGTGGCCGCAATCCTCAAAAAGCGAGGCCGCTCACCAGGATGAAGATGCCCAGGCTGATCAGAACGATGGGGAATAGCACGTGTTCCCAGCGTTCGAGGACGTCGGCGATCGGCTGGCGGGTAGCGACGAATCTGGCGGCGAGAACCAGCACTGCGACGAGGACGAGGAAGACGACACAGTAGGCCACTACCGCCGCGGGTACGACGTTGAGGAAGACGGGAACGTAGACGCCGATGTTGTCGCCGCCATTGGCGAAAGTAACTCCTGCGACAGCCCAAATACCGACGTTCTTGCCTGCGATCCCTCCATCGTTGTCATCTTCATCGTTGCCGCGCCGCGCTTCCCATGCCGCCCGCAGTCCCAGGGCTAAGGGGATAAGTCCGAAATAGGGGACCACTTCGGAAGGAAGGAATGCCCCTGCGCCGACCGTCACAAGTACCGCCGCACCCAGGATGCCCGCGAAACCTAGGTACTGGCCTGCGGTGATCCGTGCCGTTGTCCCGCGCTGCCCCGCGCCGCGCGCAAAGAACAGCGAGAGCACGATGATGTCGTCGACGTTGGTGGCGATGAACAAGCCGATTGCGGGCAGAACCGAAGACAGCATCATGTGCAAGTCGCGGTGTCTCCGGGATCGCGTGCACACCCGACGATCGACGCGACTACGAATGCCTCGGCGAGAGCGAAGGCGGATCTGCCGGCATTCACTGACCTGCGCCCACCGGCGCCGCGGAAATCCGGCTCACGGAGCGCTCCCCCGGCGCGGTGACCAGCACTGTGGCGCGGCCGGCCCGGACACCGTTGGCGATGACGACGATTTCGGCGACCTCATGGACCAGCACGACGGCGGCTAGGCCGAGAATGCCGAGCAGCGCCAGCGGAATCAATACAGCGATCAGTCCCAGTGATAGGCCGACGTTTTGCAGCATTATCCGGCGGGCCCGGCGCGCGTGGGTGAAAGTTTGCGGCAGGCGCCGTAGATCTTCGCCCATCAACGCCACGTCGGCGGTTTCGATGGCCACGTCGGTGCCCATCGCGCCCATGGCGATACCGAGGTCGGCGGTAGCCAGCGCGGGGGCGTCGTTGACGCCGTCGCCGACCATGGCGGTGGAGCGCTCGGCGCGCAGCGCTTCGATCAGCCGCGCTTTGTCCTCCGGCCGAAGTTCGGCGTGCACGGCGTCGATGCCGACGTCCTTGGCCAGTGCGGCCGCGGTTGCGTGGTTGTCGCCGGTGAGCATCGCGACGTGGTAGCCGTCGCGATGCAGTTGGGCGACGACGTCGGCGGCCTCGGGGCGCAGTTCGTCGCGCACGGCGATCGCTCCGATCACCCGCGCGTTGTCCTCGACGAGGACGGCGGTCGCGCCGGCCTGTTGCATGCGCGCCACATCGCTGGCCAGTGATCCGGCGTCGAGCCAGCCGGGGCGGCCCAAACGGATGGTGTGTCCGTCGCGGCGGCCGGTGAGCCCGGCGCCGGTCACGGCCGCCACATCAGTGGCTGGGATGACGTCATCGACGGCGGAAAGGATCGCCGCGGCCAACGGGTGTTCGCTGCGCGCTTCCAGGGCCGCCGCCAGGTCCAGAACCTGTTCGCGGGTGGCGCCGTCGGCGACGGCTACATCAATGACAGCGGGCCGGTTGGCGGTCAGGGTGCCGGTCTTGTCGAGAGCCACACCGCGGACGGCACCCATAGCCTCGAGTGCGGCGCCGCCCTTGACCAGGGCGCCAAGCTTGCTGGCGGCGCCGATCGCCGCGACCACGGTGACCGGCACCGAAATCGCCAAGGCGCACGGCGAGGCCGCGACCAGCACCACCAGCGCGCGTTCAATCCAGGTGGTCGGGTCACCGAGTAGGCTGCCGATCACCGCGATCAGCGTCGCGGCGATCATTACCCCGGGCACGAGGGGTTTGGCGATGCGATCGGCCAGGCGCTGCGAGGCGCCCTTTCGGGATTGTTCGGCCTCCACGATGCGCACGATGCGGGCCAGCGAGTTGTCCTCGGCGGTGGTGGTGACCTCGACCTCCAGCACGCCCGTGCCGTTGATCGACCCGGCGAACACCTCGGCACCGGGTCCTGCTTCGACGGGCACCGATTCACCGGTGATGGCCGAAACGTCCAGCGCGGTGCGCCCTTCGCGAATGACCCCGTCGGTGGCGATCCGCTCGCCTGGCTTGACCAGCATACGGTCGCCGACCCTTAATTCGCCTGATGCGACAACGGTTTCGGTGCCCTCACGCAGCACGGTGGCCTCATCGGGCACCAGCGACAGTAGTGCGCGTAGGCCGCGGCGGGTGCGCGCTAGGGAGTACTCCTCTAGGCCTTCGCTGATGGAGAACAGGAACGCCAGCATGGCGGCCTCGCCGACCTCGCCGAGGATGACCGCGCCCACGGCGGCGATGGTCATCAGCGTGCCGACGCCGATTTTGCCCTTGGCCAGCCGCTTGAGCGTGGAGGGGACGAAGGTGTAGGCGCCGACGACCAGGGCCAGCGCTTCTAGCGTGAGCACCACTGGGCGTGCGGCATCAGCGAACCCGGCGATCAAAGCGGCCAGCAGCAGCACCCCCGAAATGGCGGCGAACTGCAGTTCGCGCACTTGCCACAGGCGTTCGGGCTCGTGCTCCTCGGCCTGTTCGTCGGTGGTGGGTTCGTCGTGGCCGCAGCCGCACGCGTCGCTCATTTACTTCCCCTCGTCTTGGTCGTTGCCCCGGCGCGGATTCCGTAGGTGGGGCACAGCGCCACCTTGTTGCCGGTGGCGGCCAGCAGCGTCTCGGCCGAGGCCAGCAGATCCATCAGCTCCGGGCGGGTCAGCGAGTAGAACATTTGCCGCCCTTCGGGACGGCCGGTGACCAGGCCGCACTCGCGCAGACAGGCCAGGTGCGCCGACACGGTCGACTGCGCCGCTCCCAGCAGGCCGGTCAGATCCACCACGCGGGCTTCGCCTTCGGTGAGTCGCTCCAGGATCGCCAGCCGGGTCGGGTCGGACAGGCCGTGAAACAGCGCCACAGCCGGTGCCAGGTCTGTGGTGGGTCGCGTTGAGGATCCCCCCGTTGTCATCGCCATTCGACGATGATAGCGTGCGAGGTGCATCGATCGTCAAATTACGGTGATAGCGTTCACTGGCGCTGATTCGGGAGGCGGAGAAGATCCAGTAGGAAACGCACGCGGTGGTGGATCTTGGCGGGGTCGCTGATCGCGGGTTCGACATCACGATCATGAACGTGGCGTCTGCTCGACACACAACTTACCCGTTCTTGGGCCGAAAAGCGTTCGGTCACAACCCAATCAGTGGACCGAGCGGTGGGATGACTCGAACACCGTCGTCGATCGTAGAAAGGGGTGGCTGCGATGTTGATGAACCGGGCCGAGATCGGGCTGGTGAATTCGCCGCCGCGGTGCTGGCTGCAACGCATCTATGAGGTGCCGGTGCTGCTGCGGTTTGGCGGTCGCCTGCTGCCCGGCACACCAGCCTTGGAGATCGGGTGTGGGTCCGGATACGGCTTGGAGCTGATCTTGGAACGGTTCGGGGCGGGTACCGCGGACGCGGTGGATCTGGACCCGGCGATGATCCATCGCGCCGGCCGGCGCCTCGCCCGCTACGGGGATCGGGTCCGGCTGGCCCAGGGCAGCGCCACCGATCTGCGCACCGCACTGGATGCCGACGACGACAGCTACGGCGGGGTCTTCGATTTCGGGATCGTGCACCACATCCAGGACTGGCGAAAAGCCATCGCCGAAGTCGCCCGGGTGATCGCACCGGGTGGGCGGTTTTACTTCGAGGAGGTCACCTCGCACGCCCTGGCGCGCCCAATCTACCGGCGGCTGTTCGATCACCCCACCGACGACCGATTCAGCGCCGAACAGTTCCTCGATGAACTGGCCCACCACGGCCTGGTGGTGCTCGGATCGCTCACCCGAATCCAGGGTGATTACCTGCTCGGCGCTGCAACCAAGCCCGTGCCCACCGGGGGTGAGCGGTGATGGCGAATGCTGTGCTGGCCCTGTTCGCCGCCATGATGTTGGTGATGGGCGCCCTGCGCGCAGCGATTCAACGGCGCCACACCGGAGAGATCGGCACGCGGCGCTCGATGCGCCCTGACGGCTCCCTGGAGTGGTGGGCGCTGGCCGGAACCGACCTCGGTTGGCTGACTGTGGGGATCGGGGCACCCGTCGCCGACTTGGCCGGCATGTCGCCGCTGGCGATCTTGGATCATTCGATGCTGCGCGGGGTCGGTGTCGCGGTAGCAGTGCTCGGCATAGTCTTGGCCTTCGCCGCTCAAATGGCCATGGGCGCGTCCTGGCGGACCGGGATCGACGAGGCGGAACGCACGACTCTGGTAACCACCGGTGCCTTCCGGGTCGTTCGCAACCCGGTCTTCGCCGCCGCAACTGTCGCGTTTATCGGCCTGGCGCTCATGGTGCCCAACGCGGTGGCAGTCGCCGGGCTGGTGGTTTCCGTGATCGGCATAGAAGCACAGGTGCGCTTCGCCGAAGAGCCCTACCTACGCCGCGTCCACGGCGTGGCCTACACCAGCTACGCCTCCCGCGTGGGTCGCTTCCTACCCGGGATCGGACGCCTGCAACCCGAACACCAGTACCGGAGCTAACCGATGCGGGCGAAATGGAGCGATCCGTTGCGTTACTCACCGCGCCGTGATCGCGGGCTGCGGCCCACAAAAGTAGCCACCAAAAGTGCTGCGTCACAACCGAATCACTCTGGCGCTTGTTGGCGGTCGAACACCGCCGGCACAAGGATGCTCGAGGAGGTGGCACCGAATGATGCTCGAGGATCTCGCGGCCTGCTGCGAATAGCGCGCATGTCCGCCGTGGGCTTGCGGGTACGAGCGCTGCTGAGCCCGTGGCGGGTGATGCATCGGTTCAGATGCGCCGCCAGACATCAGCGCATCTGAGGGATGATAGAGGGACGATCAGGTGACTGAATCGGAAAGTGTCGAGGCGACGTTCGCGTTCGTCGATCTGTCTGGGTTCAGCGTCCTGACTGAAATGTGCGGTGATGAACAGGCGGCCAGTCTGGCCGGCCGCCTGCTTGCCGTGACCCGTGACTCGCTATGGCCGGGCGTCACCATCGTCAAGACGATGGGTGATGCGGTCATGCTGCGCTCCAGCAAGCCCGAGCAGATGGTGGCGACCATCCTGCAGCTTGCTGACCGGGCCGCCGATGAGGACGGCTTCCTTGCACTGCGGGCTGGCATTCACCACGGCAGCGCGGTGCACCGCGACAACGACTACTTCGGACACGGCGTGAATGTGGCCGCCCGCATCACGGCGCTGGCCGGCGCCGGGCAGGCTGTGGTCACCGACAATGTTCGTCAGGCCTGCGCGCAGCTTGGTCTATCGCCAGATCCATTGGGCGCCAAGAAACTCCGCAACATTGCGACACCGATGGAGGTGTACGCGGTGTGCCTGCCGGCGGCTCGCTACCCCACCGACCCGGTGTGCCGCGTGCGGGTCGACCCTGGCACGGCGGCCAGCCATCTGCGTCACGCCGATCGTGACTGGTGGTTCTGCTCACCAGAGTGCGCTCAACGATTCGCCGCCGCACCAGCGCAATACGCGAGTGTCGACACAGTCAGCGATCACCAGCAGCGTGGGATTACCCGGGACTGAGCGCCAATCCGGCTCAACTGGCGCCGTGGCTCAGATCGATTGGCGCTGTTGTCTTTCAGCTGCGGCGTGGGTCTGCGCCCATGCGTTGTAACCGCCGATCAGGTCGCTCACGCGTCCGAATCCGTCGGCCCGCATCATGGAGGCGGCCACACTGGATCTCCAGCCGCCGGCGCAGTGCACCACGATCGGCTTGTCACCGGCAATGTGCGCCAGTTGGGTGCGCAGTTGTGCCAGCGGGATGTGCACCGCGCCAGGTATCGTCCCGGCTTCGCGTTCGCCGGGATTGCGGATGTCGATCACCGTCACCGCATGCGCGGCCCGCAGGCGGTCGAGCTCAGCGACATCGATTCGCGGTGCGGGTTGAACAAGGTCGGTCAGCTCGGCGGGGAAATTTCCGTCATGCGCGACGGTGAGATAGCCGATCACGTTGTCGGAGCCGACTCGGGCCAGCCGCATGGCCGCCGCCTGCTCCTCACCGGGATAGGTGACCAGCGCGATGGTCGCACCCACCTCGGCAACCATGCCGCCGGTCTCGGCGAAGCGGCCGTCGAAACCGACGTTGACCGATCCGCGGAGATGACCGGCAGCGAAGTCGTCTACCGACCGGGCATCCACCACGCGGACACCGGCCGCCAGAGCGGACCGCAGCTGGGCCGCGGTCAGTTCGGGGATGTTGCGGTGCTGATCCAGCAGTGGATGCACGCGTTTGTTCATCGCGGCGTCAACCGAGAAATAGGCGGGCGCCGCCGGCTGGCCGTGGGTGATCAGCTCCACGAATTCGGCCTCGGTCATCGGCTGCGCCGACGGGTTGGTGCGGCGCTGCACACCGATGGTTGAGGTGAGTTCAGCAGAGAGGTTCTTGCCGCACGACGACCCGGCGCCGTGGGCCGGCATCACCGTGACGTGGTCGGGCAGCCTCAGCAGGCGGTCGTGGATGGTTCGATACATCGCCCGAGCCAGGTCGGTAGTTGAGCCATCACCAAGGTTGGCCAGGTCCGGGCGGCCCACATCGCCGATGAACAGCGCGTCGCCGGTCAGCACCGCGACCGGGTCGACCCCGGCACGTTCACGCACCAGGACGCTGATCGATTCCCAGGTGTGCCCGGGGGTGGAGAGGATCTCCAGGTCGACCTCACCGAGCGAGAGGTGCTGCCCGTCAGACAACCGGCGGATCGGGTAGTCGGTCTGGGCGGCCGCGCCGAAGCCGATCCACGCCCCGGTGGCCTGCACCAATTCCAGGTGACCGGAGACGAAGTCGGCGTGAAAGTGGGTGTTGACTACGCCTTCGATTGTCAAACCGTGTTTGGCGGCGTCGTCGAGGTATTCGGTGATGTCGCGGCGCGGGTCGACAACGACTGCGCGCCCGGTGGTTTCGTCGCCGACCAGATACGACGCGTGCGACAGGCACTCGATGTAGTACTGCTCCAGAATCATCCGTCCGTCCTCCTATGTCCCGCGGATACGCAGAAACCCGTGCGGTCTCTGCTCTTATCAGGGGTCAAATTCTCAAATGTGGTCATAAAGGTGTGTTGAACTGCTATTTAACCTGCGCACACATGTAACCTATTAGGTCATGGGCAGCCAAAATTTCGCCGACTGCCGGCGGCGTGGCGCGACGTGGAGTGTGGGAAACCGGGGTAAATGTTTACCCCATGGAGCTACACGACGATCCTCAGCGGCTCGTGGAGGAACTCGTTCGCCAGCACGCCCAGGTTTTGGGCGAGGCGCACGGCGATCTGGCTGCGCGACATCCGGAAGTCCCGGATCGTTTTATCGATCAGGGCAGCCATGTCCGACCGATCACGGTGTCGTGCTCGGTTTTGGAAACGTTTCTGATGTCGCGGTTGCGGCGGCAGACTCCCAACTCGACTCTAAAAGTCAAGGCGGGCAACGGGATGGGGGTTCTTCTTGTCGACGAGAAGGGCTCACGGATTTATGTGCGCAAGCATCCGCGAAACCGGCGGACTGGTCAGCTGATCGACACTGTGCCGTTTGTGCCGGGTGGGGAGCAGTACAGCATCGAGGAGGTGTTGGGTCACCCGATCGGCGGGCAGGAGGGTATCGCCGAGCCCCAGGCGTATCGGGAATATCTGTTGTGGTGGCCGGACGGTCGCGGGTTTTTCGGTGGTGCGGTGCTGGCGGCGGGGCTGCTGCTCGACAATGTGGAGGTTTTGTACGGCCGGACGCCGTTGCCCCCGCCGATCATGGAGGACCGCTCGTTCAACGTTGGTCTCGGCGAGGTCGGTCGGGATGGGTCGTTGGGGACTCGGCGCCGCGACGACGACTTCGTCGACGTCGACGAGGACGCTGCGAGCGAGCAGGACGAGGAGGGCGGTCCGCCGAAATCGTCGTAGCCGTCGTGCACAGTGTTGGGTGCATGTGGGTTTCCCAACCCGGTGACGTTGAATTGAGCGCACGATGATTGAGGTTTTTGGTGCACGGGTCCGGCAGGCCCGGTTGTTGAGGCGGATGACGGCGCGGTCGGTGGTGGCGGCCACAGGCTGGAGTACGTCGCGACAGTCCCAGATTGAGAAGTCGCCGACGGTGCGGCTCAACGACGGCGATGTTGCGCGGATGGCGGGGTTGTTCCGGTTTCCTGCAGCGTTTTTCAGCTCGGAGCCGCAGACGCGGATCAGCGCGAACGAGTTGTTGTTTCGGGCGCCGAAGTCGATGACGGTGGGTGAGCAGGAGTTTTTGGCGACGTTCGCGTCGTTGGCTGGCGATTTCCTCGGTGAGCTCGACGGCCGATCGAAGCTGCCTCCGGTGAAGGTTCCGACGGTCAGTCCGGATGAGTTGGCGCACAGTTCGATTCCGGTGGCCGCGTCGCGTCTGCGTGAGGCGATGGGCCTGGAACCCGATGAGCCGCTTGATGATTTGATGTATGAGGCCGAGCGGCTGGGCGCTCCGGTGATTGTCCGGCGCCGGGTCGCCGGTGATTGGGAAAGCGAGTTCGCCGCGACCGGTGGGCGCTCTCGTGATGAGCGGCATTTGGGGTATTCCAGTTGGGTGGGCCGGTTGCGGGACCGCCCATTGTTGGTGCTACGGGATAGCGACTCGTGGGAGCGGACCCGGTTCACGGTCGCCCATGAGCTCGGTCATTTGGTGTTGCACAGTCACGCCTATTGCTCGGTCAGTGCCGCCGATGAGTTGGAGGCCAACCGGTTCGCGACCGAGTTGTTGGCCCCGGCAGGGGTTATCGCCGGTGAGTTGCCGCGGGTGTTGTCGCTGTTGAATCTGCGTCCGCTCAAAGACAAGTGGGGCCTGTCGTTGGGGTCGTTGATCATGCATCTGCGGGATTCGGGGCTGATCGCGCCGGACCGGGCGAAAATGTTGACCACCCAGCTGCATTCGCGGATCAACCCGGCCACCGGGCATACGTGGGGTATGACGGAACCGGGGTGGGCCGACCGCGTCCCGGAGCGGCCGCGGCTGCTGCGCAAGTGGGTGGAGCGCTGTTACGGCGGCGCGTCGGTGCGGATGCTGAGCGCCCGGGAATCGATGATCTATCCCGCTGATGTGCTGGATTGGTTTTTGGCCACGCAGCGACCGGCGCCGGCGGCCGAGCATAGGCCGGTCGCGGCCAGTGTCGGCCATGGCCGCACCCCGGCCCCACCCGCTGCCGGTGGCTCCCAGGTGATCCGGTTGGACGATTTCCGCAACGGCAGGCCATCGTGAATATGGTGGGGTGCTACTGACTGTGGCACAGGTGCAGCGGGTGCGTTTTGTGGACCGACCACCCACCTACACGGTGGTCGGCGCCGACAAATTGCCCGTGGCCCCGGCGCGCGAGTACCTGACGTTTCTGCGTAACCAAGGGAGCTCGCCGAACACGTTGCGCGCCTATGCCTATGGGCTGGCGGCGTGGTGGACGGTGCTGGAAGGTACCGGTACGGCGTGGGATGATTTCCCCACCAGTCTGTTCGGCCAGTTCCTGGCCTATCTGCGTACCGGGGATCTGCCCGGGGTGGCCCGTATCGGTGAACCAAAGCAGAGATTGGCCGAGTCGTCGCTGCTGCCGCGCAGCGCGGCGGTGTTGTCGATGTACCGGTATTTCGCCGATGCCCATGACCTGGTGCGCCCCTACCGGCGGTTGTACGCCAGTCATGCTCGGACGTCCCGGCGGGGCCGCTATGCACCGTTTCTGGCCGGGGTCGGCCCGAGACGCGAACAGGACGGGCCGATTCACCGGCTGCGCGGGCTGCAGCGCGCTGAAACACCGGTGCTGCTGCCCGTGCAGGTCAACGCGATCTTGGATGCGTGCAGTGTCCAGACAGTCTCGGGTGAATGGTCGGGCGGCGGGGCGGGGCTGCGTGATCGGTTGTTTCTCGCGGTGCTGGCCGAAACCGGCATGCGCATCGGTGAAGCGTTGTCGTTGCGCCACCATGACTTTGATATCGCCGGTGGTGGTACCCCGTCGATACTGGTGGCGGGCCGTGATGATCATCCGCACGGGGTGCGCGCGAAATCGGGCCCGCGCCGGATCTACATCGGCGACGATCTGGTCGCCCTCTACACCGAGTATGTGTGGCAGCTGGTGGCCGCCGGCGCGGATATCGCGGTCGGCGACCTGGCGTCGTGTTTCGTGTTCGTCAACCTGGTGCGCGGCGTGCGCTACGCCCCGCTGCGACCGGAAACCCTCTACGACAAGGTCGATCTGATCACCGCCCGCCGCGCCGATGTGCTGCCTGAGCAGTGGACGCCGCACTGGCTGCGCCACACCCACGCCACCGCGCTGTTGCTGGCCGGGGTGGATGTGCATGTGGTGATGCGCCGTCTCGGGCACGCCGACGTGCAGACCACGTTGTCGACCTACGGCTGGGTGACCGCCGACGCGCAGATGCGCACGCTGGCCGAATGGAAGAACTATGTCGCCGGGTGGAAGGTGAACCGTGACGGCCAATGACAGTCCTGCACCGGCACACACAGCGCCCACCCATCGTGGCGGCGAGGATCGGTGGACGCAGCAGTGGCAACAGGTACCCGCGCACTGGCGCAACCTGGTCTATCACCTGGATACCGCCCCGGCCAATACGGTCTTCCAGCACAACCCGCGCTACCGGCCCACCCCGGACGGCCACGACTTCACCCCACACGGTGTGCCGCAACGGTTCTGCGACGAGCTCGCGTGGTGGGTGTGGCTGTGCGGACACGAAGAATGTCGCAAGATCGAACCGTCGCTGCTGAAATGGACCAGCGGCGCACTCAGTATCGCCGCCACCGACTACCACCAACGGCACCGGCGTCACCCGGCCAGTATTGCTGATCTGAGCGCCGAGGCCATCGTGCGCCACGGGGTGCGCGAGTTCGAGCGCCGCACCGGTCGGCTGCCCTCGGCTGGGTTTCGGCGCAACGTGGCCAGTTTCATCGAGCACCTGCACCTGTATGTGTCGGTCCGCTGCACCGACCGGTCATGGTGGTCTCATGACATCTGGGATCTAGACGCTGATCCCAGAATCCCGCAGCGTGAGCACGAACCCTGCCACGACCAGGTTGCCCGTCTCGGCGGGATCGAACCGGCCTGGCTGCGTGAAGGGGTGCGGTTCTGGCTGCGCACCTGTTTGACGGCTGAACTGCTGCGCTGGTCGTCGGTGATCGGCCGCACCCGCGGCATCACCCGCCACCTGGGCCCGTTCTTGGCTGAACGTGGGATCGATGATCCGGTGATCAGCACCGACCGGGCGGCGCTGCGGCTGTTGTTCACCGAGTTCACCGAGTACCTCAAATCACCGGCCGCGCGGGCCAAACCGGAGCGTCCGCTGTCGGCTGCGACGATCGCGGTCGTCCAGTCCAAGATCCAGATGTTCTACACGTTCATGGTGGACCATGCCGAGGAAGCCGCCGCGGCGACCGGGGATCCTCGCTGGAGCCGGTTGACCGACACCCATACCCGGTTGTGGGGTGCGGCGTTTCGCAGCCGACGCCGCAGCGGCGGCCGGGAGCTGACCTGGTTTTCGACCGCCGAACTGCAGCGGATGCTGTGCTATCTCGACGTGCTGGCCGCCGACGCGGGCAAACCGGTGGTCATCACCCACCCCGATTCCACCATCTCGGTCGTGTCCGGTCTCGGCGATCCGCAAGCGGCCCGGATCTGGCTGCTGCAAGCGTTGACCGGGCGCCGGGCCTCAGAGATTCTGATGCTCGACTTCGAGCCACTGCAACCGATCCCGGGCCACGACCGCCCCGCCGGAGCCACCGACGATCCCGACGGGTTCGTGGCCAAACTGCGCTACCAGCAGACCAAAGTCGACGGGGTGGTGCCCACCATCCTGGTCGAGCAGGCCGTGGTCAACGTGATCAGCGAACAACAAGACTGGATCCGGGCGCGCTACCCGCATTTGGACCCGAAATACCTGTTCCTGGGGGTGCGCTATCAGCACCAGGGTCAACGACCACGCAGCTATGACTCCTACAGCCGGATCCTCAATCGGCTCGACACCATCCACGGCCTCACCGACACCGCCGGCCATCCGCTGCGGTTCTCCCAGACTCACCGGCTGCGCCACACCCGGGCCACCGAGCTGCTCAACGACGGGGTGCCCATCCATGTGGTGCAGCGCTACCTCGGGCACGCCTCGCCGGCGATGACCCTGCGTTACGCGGCGACCCTGCAAGCGACGGCCGAAGCGGAGTTCCTGCGGCACAAAAAGATCGGCGCTCATGGCACCGACATCGCCATCAGCCCGTCTGACATCTACGACATGACCCAGCTCTCGGCGCGTACCGACCGGGTGCTGCCCAACGGGGTATGTCTGCTGCCGCCGGTGGCCAGCTGCGACAAGGGCAACGCCTGCTTGTCCTGTGGGCATTTCGCCACCGATGCCACCCACCTCGACGAACTGGTCGACCAACGCGCCAAGACCCTCAAGCTGATCGACATCCGCCGCGAGCAGTACCGTGCCCGCACCGGGCGCGAGCTCACCGACGACAACGTGTGGATCCACGAGCGTCGCCGCGAAATCGCCTCGCTGGATGCCATCCTCGACCGGTTCCGCCGCGACGACGTGACCGATGGCAGCGCGACCAGTGTCGCGGGAGCCGGTACCGCCAACCGGGCACCCACCATGCGCACCGCGACCCGGGGAAGCCACGAATCCGTGCTGCGCAAGGCCGACCCGGACACGCCGCGATGAGCCGACCCAAGCCGCCACCGCCCACCCAGAAGGCACTCGATGCGCTGGACCAATACCGCCGGGCCCGCAGCGATGAGAAGCGCCGCGACATCGAGAAGGCGATCGCCCACCTGCGCAAGACCAACGCCACCATCAACTTCTCCACCGTGTCCCGCCGCGCCAAGGTGTCCCGCAAAACCATCTACAAACACGACGACCTGGTGACCGTCATCGAGCAATACCGCGGCCGGCATACCGACCGACAACCGGCATCGACTGGCCGCGAAACCAGCATCCACGCCGCGCTGCGCCACAAACTCGCCGCCAAAGACAAAGAGATCGCCGCACTCAAAGCCACCGTCGCAGAACAACAATCAACCATCGAGCTGCTCTACGGCCAACTCGACACCCTGCACGAACAGACCCCCTGAGCCCGGTACGCCCCCCGAGGTGTGCTGCGGTCACGGCCTGGCCCGCCGTGACGGAGGCCTTCCCGGCCTCCTGGCCAACTCGTGAGTGCCCGCCCGTGCCCGTCGGCCCGATTGCCAGGTCATCGACAAGATTTGGCCCGGCGGGCTGTGGTGGGGAGATCTTTCCAGGGCGTGTCGGTGTCTGCCGATCGGTTGGTCGCTGAACCGGCGGCGGACCGGCGTTAGTCGGCGGTGACCGGCACACCGTTGTCGCCGGGCGGTGTGGGTGCGGTGGGGGTGGTTTTGCGCTGATGAGCGGTGAGGAAGTCGTCGACGATGCGGGTGGTGTCGTCGGGGGTCATGGTGTGCAGTCCGGTCATCCGGGCGAAGGCGAGCGGCCCGATGAGTTGACACAACGCGAGGTTCACGTCGAAGTCGTCGAGTTCGGCGCGGGCTTCTGCGCTTTGCAGGATGGCGTCGAAGGGTTGTCGGTATTGGTCGACGACGCGTGCGCGCAGCGTGCCGGCCGCGTGTTCACCGCCGGTGTGGTCGGTGGTTGCGGTCGGCCCGAGGGACAGCCAGGCCAGCATGGTGACGTGTAGCGGGGCGTCGGCGAACAGCGCCGCCTGACGGGTGAGCAGTTCGATGAGGCGTTCGCGCACAGTCCCGCCGGCCGGTGCCGGCGGGGTGACTTGGGGTAGCAGCCGTTCGAAGGTGGCCGCCAACAAGTGCGACGAACTGCCGAAGTGGCGGTAGAGGGTGGTTCGGGCCACCTTGGAGGCTTTGGTGACCGCCTCGACGGTGACGGCCTCGACACCACCGGTGCTGAGCAGCGCGGCCGCGGCGTCCAATAAGCGATTGCGGGACCGGGTGCGGCGGGGGTCGATATCGTCGTCGTCTTCGTCGTGGACTCGATCCGGCTGGCTGCTGCTCACACTCACTCTCCTCGCCGCTTCCCCCCTTTTATGGCCAACGGTTCCCGCCCGCCCGACACTTATGGTACCAACAGTAGCGTAGCGAAACTGGTCGTACTGGAGGTATCGGGTGTCCGAACACGTGCCGTGTCGGGATGAGGTACCCGACGGTGACCGTGGGGTGGGGTCACCCGCGGAACGGTTGCCCGCCCACACCCCGCACTGTATGGGCTGCGGCCCGGACAACCCCCACGGCCTGCAGCTGGTGGTGTACCGCTGCGGCGAGCAGGTGTATGCCGATGCGACCTTCGACGAACGCCACATCGGGGCGCCGGGATTGGCGCACGGCGGCGCGGTGGCGGCCGCCTGCGATGACGTGCTGGGCTTCACGTTGTGGATCGCCGGCACCCCGGCGGTGACGCGCAGTCTGACCGTCGAGTATCTGCTGCCGGTGCCACTGCACCAACCGCACCGGATCACCGCGCACATCACCGAGCGCAACGGCCGCGCCCTGCATGTCCGCGCGACAGGCACCGGCACCGACGGCGTCACCCGGTTCACCGCGAGCGCGGTGTTCGTCGTGGTGAGCACCGAGCACTTCGCCGCCCACGGTGATCTGGCGGCCTTCGATGGCCTGCTGGAACGGTTCACCCGCACCAACCGGGCCCACGCCGATCCGCACGACCCGGCACCGTGACCGCGACCGACACCGGCGCCCAACCCAAAAGCCAACAATCCCCGTCGGAGTCGCCGCCGGTGGCACCACACCCGACCGCGCCGCCACACCCGACCGCGTCGCCGCGTCCGCGCACGCCGACGCGTCACCGAGAGGCGATTCTGGATGCGGCGCTGGCGGTGGCCGCCGCGGGCGGGTATGAGGCGGTGCGGATGCGCACGGTAGCCGAGCGGGCCGGTATCGCGGTCGGCACGCTCTACCGCTACTTCCCGTCCAAGACCCACCTGCTGGTCTCGGCGCTGGCCCGAGAATTCGGGCGGCTGCAGGCCGCCCAGGACTGGGCCGCCACCGGCACGACACCTCAGCAGCGCCTGGATCGGCTGACCGGGTATCTGCACGACCGCTGGCAGCGCGACATCCCTCTCACCGAGGCCATGACACGGGCATTCGTCGCTGCCGACAGCACCGCGGCCGCCGCCCTCGACGAGGCCTCCGCGGTCATCGAGCGCCTGCTCGCCCACACCCTCGGCGGCGACACGCCCGGGCCGCTCGATCAGCCGGTCGCCGAGCTCCTCGCCGACATCTGGCTGGCGAACCTGACCGCCTTCATCGGCCGGCGGGCCTCGGCGGCCCAGACCCGTGACCGCATCGATCGGGCCAGCCGGCGCATCGTGGATCGCCTGGCCTCCCTCACCCCCAACAGTTAACGATACTAATAGTATCGCAGCGATACTTACCGTACCCTTCAGATGCGACCCAAAGACGTGTCGAAGGAGGCGCCATGTTCACCCAATGGATCGAAGACTGCGTCGTGCAACGCGTGTCACTGCGCGACGGGTTGGTGTTGGACCTCGATGGCTACAGCGAGCTGGTGATTTCGCGTCCCCTGCGGCTGACGCTGCCGCCCGTCGGGGACTTTCCGGCCGAACAAGTGCTCATCGACCCCAACCGGGTCGCGGTGCACGAACGCCCGCTGCTCGACCTGGCCGGCGCGGTGTGCACGCACGCCCGATACGGCGATGACGGCGCGTTGCACCTGGGTTTTTCCCGCGGGCACCGCATCGATGTCGAGGCCGACGCGCACGCCACCGCCTGGGAGCTCTACGGCAAACGCCACGGATACATGGCCTGCCTGCCGCGTGGCCGGGTCCGGGTGGTCCGCCACGACATCCCCGACGCCGACGACACCGACGCCGGCGTCGGCGCAGGTCACTAGCGGCCCCCATACGCGCCGCGCGGCCCCGGCGGACGCGCAGCGCGGCCCCGGCGGACGCGCAGCGCGAACCACGGTGGTACTGCTAGTAGCGTAGCGATACTGATAGTTCCTTTTCTTGGGTGGAGGGTGTAGTGACCGACAGCGATCCGGATGGTTCGGGCACCGCGATGAATGCTCGGCGGCGATACCGCCGTGCGGCCGAACCGGCGGATTCCAGCGAGTACAGCGCGCGGCTGGCGGCGCTGGCGAGGTTCACGGTGAGGCACAAGACGCTGGTGATCGGAGCCTGGCTCGGCGTCGCGGTGATGCTGGCACTGCTGTTTCCCCAATTGGAAACCGTGGTGCGCCAGCAATCGGCGGAGCTGCTCCCCCATGATGTGCCGTCGTTTCAGACAGTGGACCGGATGAGCGCGGCGTTCGGCGAACAAGGTTCCAAGACCATGGTGTTCGTCGCGATGGAAGACCCCGCCGGGCTGACCCCCGCGACGCGGGAGCGCTACGAGGACCTGGTGGCGCGGCTACGCGGCGACACCGCCCACGTCTTGCTGGTTCAGGACCTGCTGGCCGACCCGATCACCGCGACGCAGGCGGTCAGCACCGACCGCAAGGCCTGGTTTCTGCCGGTCGGGGTGGCCGGCACCCTGGGCGATCCCGCCGCCGCCGAATCCGTGCAAGCGGTGCGCGACATCGCCGCCGACGTGTTCGCCGGCACGTCGACCACCGCGTACGTCACCGGCCCGCCCGCCACGTTCAGCGACCAGATCGCGGCCGCCGAACACGACCTGGTGCTGATTTCGATCGCCACCGCCGGCCTGATCGCGGTGATCCTGCTCATCGTGTACCGCTCGGTGTTCACCGCGCTGCTGCCGCTGCTGGTGATCGCGGTGAGCCTGGTCGTCGGGCGCGGTGTGCTCTCGGCCCTGGGCCAGCTGGGAATGCCGGTCTCGCAATTCACCGTGGCGTTCATGACCGCGATCCTGCTGGGAGCCGGCACCGACTACACGGTGTTTCTGATCAGCCGCTACCACGAGCAGCGCCGCGCACAGGTGCCGCCCGAACAGGCCATCGTGCACGCCACCGCCAGCATCGGCCGGGTCATCCTGGCCTCGGCGGCCACCGTCGCCTTCGCCTTCCTGGCCATGGTGTTCGCTCAACTGAGCGTGTTCGCCGCCCTCGGCCCGGCCTGCGCGGTGGCCGTCATGTTCGGATTCCTGGCCACCGTAACGCTGCTGCCACCGGTGCTGGCGCTGGCCGCCCGACGCGGCATCGGCGACCCCAAACCCGACCGCACCCGCCGCTACTGGAACCGCGTCGCGGTCGCGGTGGTCCGCCGACCCGTGCCCCTGCTGATCGCCAGCCTGGTCATCCTGCTGACCCTGGCCGCGGCCACCACCACGATGAAGATCAGCTACGACGACCGCAAAGGCCAGCCCGCCACCACCGCCAGCAACCAGGGCTACCAACTCCTCGACCGCCGCTTCCCCAAAGACATCGTCATCACCGAATTCCTCGTCGTGGAAAACCCCACCGACATGCGCACCGCAAAAGGGCTCGCCGACCTCGACGAAATGGCCTCCCGCGTCTCCCAGATCCCCGGCGTCACCACAGTGTCCGGCGTCACCCGCCCCACCGGAGCCCGCCTCGAACAAGCCCAACTCTCCTGGCAGAACGGCCAGATCGGCGACAAGATGGCCGGCGCCGTCGCCGACGGCAACGCCAGAAAAGACGACCTCACCAAGCTCACCAGCGGCGCCGACCAACTCGCCGGCGGCCTGGCCCAACTCGACACCACCCTGCGCACCGCCCTGACCCCCCTCACCGCGACACTGACCCAAGCCCAGTCCGCCGGCACCCAGATTCAACAGTTCCGGCCCCTGCTGCAACAAGTTTCGGCCACCGCCCCCGCCGTCGACCGCGCCATCCAATCCGGTCCCGGGCTGCGACCCCTGGCCGAACAAGCCCAACACGCCATCGCCGTCCTCGACCCCCTCACCGGCGCCCTCAACACCTCCCCGTGGTGTGCCACCACACCCCAATGCGCCCAGATCCGCGACCAAGTCCAGACATTGGTGAGCTTGCGCGACAGCGGATTGTTCACCCAGATCGCCGAACTCGGCGATCGCTACAACCCCGACACCAACGCCACCGTCGCCGGAACCCTGGCCACCGTGCACACCGCGGTCACCTCCCTCGACAAAGCCTTCGCAACCCTCGGAGACCCCGCCGACCTCGCCGGCAACATCCGACGCCTCCAAGACGGCATCGGCCAACTCGCCTCAGGCGCCCAAGCACTGGCCACCGGCGTCCACGCACTGGCCGACTCCAACATCGAAATGCTGTCCGGGATGAGCCAGATCGCCACCCAACTCCAAAACGCCGCCCGCGCCACCGCCAACTCGGACTCCTCCAGCGGCTTCTACCTGCCCGCCAACACCTTCCAAAACCGCCAATTCACCGATATGGCAAAACAATTCCTCTCCCCAGACGGAAAAACAGCACGCTTTGCCATCGAAACCAGCCACGACCCCTACAGCGCCGAAGCAACCCGCCTCGCACACGAAATCACCGACGTCGCCAACGCCGCACGCCCCAACACCTCACTGCACCAAGCCACCGTCTCCGTTGCCGGGTTCCCCGCCGTCAACTCCGACATCCAACGACTGCTGCGAGCCGACTTCACCCAACTCGCCCTCGCCACATTGCTCATCGTCGGACTCATCCTCGTCCTACTACTGCGCGCCCTGCTCGCCCCGCTCTACCTGCTCGGCACCGTCGTGCTCAACTACCTGGCCTCACTGGGCATCGGCGTCCTCATCTTCCAATGGGGACTCGGACACGAAATCGCCTGGCCAGTACCACTACTCGCGTTCATCATCCTGGTCGCAGTCGGCGCCGACTACAACATGCTGCTCGTCTCACGACTACGCGAAGAATCAGGACACAACATCCGCGTCGGCGTACTGCGCACCGTCGCCAACACCGGCTCCGTCATCACCTCAGCCGGCCTCATCTTCGCCGCCAGCATGTTCGGCCTCATGGTCGGCTCAGTGGCCATCATGATCCAAGCCGGCCTCATCATCGGCTGCGGACTCCTACTCGACACCTTCCTCGTGCGCACCCTCACCGTCCCCGCCATCGCCACACTCCTACGCGAAGCCAGCTGGTGGCCCCAACGCGCCACCCACCGCCCAACAACCACCAGCCACTCCACACCACCACAACTAGCCACCCGCCAATAAAAACCAACACCCGCACCCACCCCCAACAAGTCACCGCACCCGTCACCGACGGCAGCCCGCCATGATGGCGGCGACGAAGCGACGGGCTCCCGAACCATCGCGCCAGCCAGACCGCACCAACCAACCCCTAACCGGAAACACCGGCAGCCCAGCCTGTTACCCATCACGCCAAGCCAGGCCAACTCGCCTCAGCGGGAACAACAGTGAACATCAGAATCTGACCCCAGATAACAGCCGATACCCCTGGCGCATTCCGGCGTCATCCGATGTATACCCAGGGGGGTATCGACTACTATAGCCCGCATACCCCCCGAGGTATTCCGGAGATGGCGCGGTTCGGTCCCGGCCCCGACAGACAGGACGACACGAGATGTTGAACAAGGCGAGGTTCGAATCTGCCGCGATGAGGTCGCCATGATGGCGTTGACCGTCGCCTTGGCCGTGTTGGTCGGGGTCGCGCTGGGGCTGCTGGGCGGGGGCGGCGCGATCCTGACCGTCCCGCTGCTGGCCTATGTCGGGGGCCTGGACGCCACGCAGGCGATCGCAACTTCGCTTCTGGTGATCGCGGTCACCAGCGCGGTCGGCGCGATCGCCCATGTGCGGGCCGGGCGGGTGCGGTGGGGCGTCGCGCTGCCGTTCGGCGCGGCGGCCATGACCGGGGCCGTGGGCGGCGGTCTGCTAGCCCGCTTCATTCCCGGGACCGCACTGCTGATCGCATTCGCGGTGATCATGCTCGCCGCCGGGGGTGCGATGCTGCGCGGCCGCAGCAACACCCATGCGTGCGACGCGGTCCGGCGCGTGCCCATGGTCAAGATGGCCGTGCTGGGTGTTGCCGTCGGCGCGGTCAGCGGGCTGGTCGGCGCGGGTGGCGGCTTCCTGTTGGTGCCTGCGCTGGCCGTGCTGACCGGGCTCCCGATGCCCGCCGCGGTCGGCACCTCCCTGGTGGTGATCGCGATGCAATCGTTCGCCGGTCTGACGGGGCATCTGGCCAGCGGACAGGTCTACTGGCCAATGGCCGCTGTGGTCACCGCCGCCGCCGTTGTGGGCGCTCTGATCGGCGCACGCTTCACCGGCGCGGTCGATCCCAATGCGTTGCGCACGGTCTTCGGCTGGTTCGTTCTGGTGATGGCGTCGGTGCTCCTCGCGCAGGAGACAACCCTGGCTGTCGGTGCCGCGTCTGCAGCCCTGATCATGATCGGCGTCGGCACTTATGTCACCTGCCGTCGAACCGCCTACTGTCCCCTGCGGCGGCTCATCCCTCGCGTGCACCCAGCCGCCGCGGCCTGACCAGGCGAAGGCACCGGGAAGAATACCCCCACGGGTAATGTTGACCTGCTCGAAACCGCAGAAGGGAAATCGCGATGGTTGGCGACGAAGACAGCATTGCCGCCGTATTGAATCGGCTGCGGCGCGCTCAAGGACAGCTCGCCGGTGTGATCTCGATGATCGAGCAGGGACGCGAGTGCAAAGACGTCGTCACCCAACTCGCCGCCGTCTCACGCGCCCTGGACCGGGCGGGTTTCAAGATCGTCGCGACCGGTCTGCGCGAATGCATCACCGGAGACAGCACCGAGGGTGTCGAGCCGATGACCGAAGCCGAACTGGAGAAGTTGTTCCTCGCGCTAGCATGACCGGTCGCTGTCGGCGGAATGATGCTGAACGCCTCAGGTACAAGTTGTCGTGTGGTGCTCGCTCGAATTCCGCATCACGGGGTTCAGCGGACAACCCGCAAATTTGAGTTTGCCTCGCTTGCGAGAGGTTAGCCGGACGCCATCACCATGACTGTCACGAAATCGAACAGCAGCGCTCTGCCCGCGCCGGCCGTCGCTATCGCCGTAGCGTTGACGGCCGGGACGTTGGCCGTGGGCTATTGGGCGCTCGGGCTGGCGACCATGATCATCTTCACCACCGGGTTCGTCGGGGGCTTACTCCTATGGCTGGTGCGGCCGGATGGCGGCACCTGGACCGACATTCGCGCGCCATACTGGATCGCGTTGACACTGTTTGTGATTCACCGCGTCGAAGAGAAGCAGATGAAATTCTTCGCCTTCCTGGCGGAGGTCACAGGGGTGCCCACTCCCGCGGTGACGTCAGTTCCCGTGGTCTTGCTGGTCGTCGTTTCGGCTGGCGCCTGGCTGCTGGTGCCGGTCCTCATGCACCGTCGGCGACCAATTGCCCGCTATCTCGCATGGACGTTCTTTGCCTCGATGGGCCTGACCGAGTTGGCGCACTTCCTGGTGTTTCCGTGGCTCGATCCCACCGGCGCCGGCTACGTGCCCGGAATGTGGAGCGTGATCGCGCTCGCTCCAGCCGCCTGGTGGGGAATGTGGCGTCTCGCTCGAGCGCCATCCATCACCTAAGGCGACCGTGCAAACGGTAACGCACGGCGCTGCTGCTTTGTCGTCGGTCAGCTGTGCGCCAGCGGGCACGCCGCAGATCATCTACGGTGTTGCTACGTATATAGTCACGGGAGATGCATATTTTCACGTCCGTTCCGATGCGCCGCTACAGTGCGCGGCCACCCCATCGCCCAACGGACGCTCTCTGACAGAAGGACGTACTCAGATGGCACCCATCACACGCATTCTGCTGACCGCGTTTGCAGTCATCACCGTGATCATCGGGGCCGGCGTCTACCTCTCGGTCCAGAATAAGGACACGCCCGCCGCAGCGCAGGCCGGAGGCGGCGAGGTAGGTCAATTGGTCCGGGACAACAGCCGCCGCCTCAACAACGCCCCGGACAGCGATGTCACCCTTGTCGAGTTTCTCGACTTCGAATGCGAGGCGTGCCGCGCAGCATTCCCGATGGTCGAGCAGGCGCGATCCCAGTACGGGGACCGCGTCAACTTCGTCATCCGCTACTTCCCCATTCCGTCTCACTTCAACGCCGAGCGAGCAGCACGTGCGGTCGAGTCAGCCGCCCAGCAGGGCAAGTTCGAGCCGATGTACAAGAAGATGTATGAAACCCAGAGCCAGTGGGGTGAACAGCGGACTCCGGCCGACTCCACCTTCCGCGGCTTCGCCACCGAACTGGGACTCGACATGGCCGCGTTCGACGCCGCATACGACGATCCCGCCACGCTCGAGCGCGTCAACGTGGACGTCGCCGACGGTCAGGCCCTCGGCGTCCAGGGCACCCCGACCTTCTTCCTCAACGGAAACCAAGTGGAATTCAGAAGCTACGAAGACTTGTCGGCCGCGGTTGAGAAAGCCTTGAAGGAGCAGCCGTAAAGGATGGGCGGGTATGCCCTCTTGCGGTAGGTGGCCACCTTCACGCGTCAATGGTCGGCGCACGTAGGTTGTCCGTTCGCAGGCAACCGGTACGCTTTGCGGCGACGATTGCGATGACCGTCAACATCGCCACAGCACTACTGACTGAGACGATTACACCGCCCATTCTCTGGTCGCTCAGAAGGTTCGTCTGCCAGTTCAGCCTCAGTGAACGGTAGAAGTTGCCACCAAGGACAGCCTGCATCTGCACCACCACAATGCCTGCGACCACGAACTGGGACAGCGCGAACAACGTCATTGCGACTCGACGCTGCTTGGACATCGGCCCTGGCATTGGCCCCGCGCCGCTGACGGCAACGAAGAACAGCGTGCCACTGAACAGGAAAAAGCCGATCGTCGCCATGTGCGCGGCATGGTCGCTCATTGCGACGTCGTAGACGCCCGCAATGCATAGGCCGTAGACGCCCACCATGAGTATCGCCAGCGCCGTCCACGGTTGGGTGAGTAGGCGCGTCATCGGTGCGGCCACGACGCTCTGAACCCATTCGCGTGGGCCGGGAGCAGAATTCGGCTCAGCTGCCCCCAGCGCCTTGAGTGCCAGCGTCACAGGCGCGCCCTGGACGAGCAGCGCCGGCACCGCGATGGTGAGCAGCAATTGAACGATGGCGTGCATGCTGTACATCGCCGCCATGTACATGCCCAGTCCCGACGAGGTAGCGAATAGCATTGTGATACAACCGATCAGCCAACATATGATGCGTCGCTTCGACCACGGGTCCCCACGGCGGGCCAGCCGGTACACCGCAGCGAGGTAGATGCTTGCCATGACGACCGCTGCTGTACCGAAGATGAGGTCGAATCGCCAATCGGTAAACACTGCAGCAATCGTTGGCGACTCGGAAAGGTCGAATCCGAGCGCAACCTCAGCTGGCGAGGGCTCGCTTCTCGTCGGAGGCGGCGGAGTGCGACCAAGCCCGACCGCGACTCCGACCGCGATGCCGAACAGGGCAGCCTCGCCGAGCGCGAGCCGCAGGAGCGGTCGACGTGCAGTCGAATCATGCTGCAGCGCAACGATTGCCGAACGCCGTTGGCGCCAGCCAAGAACACCGAGACTAACAAGCGCCGCCACCTTCGCCAGAATCAAGAGTCCATAGGTACTGGTCCAGAGGTTCGTCAGGTCGATCCGCACCGCGGCATTGATGAACCCACTGGCAGCCATCGCGACGAAGCATCCAAGCGCCAGTCGCGAGAATCGTCGAGCGGCGAGGTCGGTGTAACTGCCACGGCGCAGCGCGTGTACGACCAGCGCGAGCAGTCCACCGGCCCACAACGACCCGGCAACCAGATGGATGAGCAGGCTGTTGGTCGCAATATCGTGTGATCCGCCCGTGGAAGAGTGCCCCGTCACGGCGACCGGCACCAAAGTCACCAGCCCCCCGATCAATAGGCCAGGTGTCCACGACCACCGCAACACCGTCAGACTCGCCACGGCGACGACTGCGGCCAGGATGGAGGTGGTGCGCCACGCCGCAGTGGTTTCGACAAGGCCGGCCGCCGACCAAACATCCAGCGGTGTCAGGTCCGTCAACGGCACTCCCGACACATCGGAGACGGTCAGCGCCACCAATAGCGCAGCGCACATCGCCCACACCACACAAGCGACAGCGCCGACCCGCACCGCGCGGTACCCATCAACGTCGAGCACTCCACTGGTTTGTGGCGGCACGAGGAAGGCGGCGAACAAGAAGTGCCCGATCGTCACTATCGCAGCGATCTCACCGGCGCCGCGCAGGAAGGGCAGCCCGTAGGCAGTGGTCGGCCCAGGATCTCTGAGTCCTGTTACCTCAAGCGCGTCGTCCAACATGAGGGCGCCGATCGCGCCGGCGGTCACGCCCGCCACCAATGCGACACCGAGCAACACCGGCCACACCACCCGGCGACGCCCACAGGCAACGGAGGTCGCCGTCACGTTTTGCGCTCCGTCAGCGCAGAAGGCCGCTCACGCACCGTCATATCGGAAGTGTGGTGTTGCTGACGAAGACATCGCGCACCCACGTCACCACCTCATTCCACAATCCGGTCAGCAAGGCGATGCCGACGACGACGAGGAGCACGCCACCAAAAGTTTGAATTCGCCGCGTGTTTCGACGAAGCCAGCCCAACGCCTTAACTGCGCGCCCGGATGCGATTGCCAACAGCACAAACGGGATGCCCAGCCCGAGACAGTAGGCGACTACAAGCAAAACGCCACGAAATACAGTTGGCCCCTCGGTGGCAGAGGCCACTGCTATGACGCCCGTAAGCGTCGGACCCAAACAAGGAGTCCAGCCGAGCCCGAAGACAGCCCCAAGCAGCGGTGCACCCCCGAGCGTTGACAACGACTTCGGCGCCAAACGCGCTTCCCGTTGCAGTGCAGGGATGACACCCATAAACACCAGACCCATCAAGATCGTGATGACCCCACCAAGGCGTTGCAACCACAACCCGTTACTGATCACCGTCGACGTCAGGCCCAGGATCGCGACAGAACCCATCAGGAACACCGCCGTGAAGCCAGCCACAAACAAACCCGCGGCGCCGGCGACCCGCAAGTGCGCACTGACTTGCCGCTGGGCACGTGCCTCGTCGTCGACGCCAACAATGGCCGCCAAATAGGACAGATACCCGGGTACGAGCGGAACGACGCACGGCGATGCAAATGACACCAGCCCCGCCAGCACCGAGACAAGCACGGCGAACAGCACATGTCCAGACGTCGCGATCTCGGTGAAACTAGTCACGGCGTTTCAGACTCTTCACATCCACCTGTCCTGAACTCCCACATCTACTACGTAGGTCAGCAGTCACGCTATGCGCTGCCCATCATCTACTATGCAACTACGTAGCAACTCGGCGGCCGTCGACGTCCTCTAACGCATTGACGGCGACCAGTGGATGGGAGAAGACCTGTATGCGGTGTCCGCCGCTAACGCCAGTCGTCGCGATATTGACATCCCTCTTCGCGGCGATGGCGCTCCTGGCCGCGCCGTCAGCCTCCGCCCAACCACCAGTACCCGTGCCTACGCCCGGCGACCCTATGGGGATCCCAGTACCGACCTCGTCGAACCCTTTCGTGCCGTCCCTCGGGTCGGCGCCGGCGACTGCAGACCCACCCGCCGGCCAGAATCCGGCACCGTACCTCGGCCCGCCAGTATTCGCGCCACCCACGTTCAACCCGGTGAACGGCTCAACCGTTGGCGTCGCCAAACCCATCATCATCAACTTCCAGCGGCCGATCGCCGACCGGCCTCTAGCCGAACAAGCCGTCCACGTCTCGTCGAACCCCCCGGTTCCCGGCAAGTTCTACTGGATGAGCGCGACTCAACTCAGGTGGCGCCCGATCGACTTCTGGCCCGCCAACACCACGGTGACCGTCGACGCGGGCGGAACTAAGTCGAGCTTTCGCACCGGTGACGCGTTGGTGGCGACCATCGATAACGCGACCCTCCAAATGGAGGTGATGCGCAACGGCGTGCTCGAGAAGACCATTCCCGTGTCTCTAGGTAAGCCGGGCTATGAAACACCCAACGGCACCTACTACGTGCTCGAGAAGTTCGCCGACATGGTGATGGACTCCTCGACCTACGGCGTGCCCATCAACTCCGCCGAGGGCTACAAGCTCAAAGTCAAGGACGCGGTGCGCATCAACAACGCGGGCATCTTCGTTCACGGCGCACCCTGGTCGGTGGCGGACCAAGGCAAACGGAACGTTAGCCACGGCTGTCCCAACCTCAGTCCAGCCAACGCCCAGTGGTTCTACGACACGTTTGGTAGCGGCGACCCGGTCGTGGTCAAGAACTCCGTCGGCGTGTACGACGAGAACGACGGTGCGCAGGACTGGCAGATCTGATACGCGCACAACGGGTCCCGCGTCTCCCGACCCGGTGGCCGCCCCTCGATGCCCGGAGGCTAGGTGGTGTCACCGTCGATGCGCTGAGCGAATTGCTGCATGCAGGCGGTCGAACAGAACCGGTACGACGTACCCGCATGCGTGATCGTCAATTCTCGGACGCCCGTCGCGACGTGCATCCGACAGACAGGATCCACATGCTCGCGGTGATGAGTACCGATGTCGAGAGCAAATGCACCAATAGGCGATCCGACGTTGCGCAGCGTCAGTGATCCCAACGCGGTCATCGCCGCGAGATCAGCTGCCGGAAGCGCCGACGCGACACCTTCATTGACGACGATCTGCCCGGCCTGCGCGAGGCTAGCGAGCCTCGCCGCGGTGTTGACCGTCGAACCGAAGACGTCTCCGCGTCGCTTCACCACGGGGCCAGCGGCGATGCCGGCCCGCAACATCGGAAAGCCTTGGACGCGACTGATCTCGGCGGTGAGTCTTCGGAGGAAAGTCACTGCCGTAGCCGGGCTCTCACTCACCACCAGCACCGCATCGCCGATTGTCTTGATGACCTCGTCGGCGGGACCGAGAACCCGTGTCGCTGAGGCGGCGAATGTTTCTGCCAGCTGTGCAGCGCTGTGATCGCCGTGGGTTTCGGTGAACGCGGTGAAGCCAGACATGTCGACGAAGACGACGGCTGCTTCGACATCGGCGTGCTCGAAGTTCGCTGCTGCACTCAACATCATCACGGATCCTGTAGGAGCCTCGCGTCCGCCGTAACGCTCGGTTCTGGGGCTCTCACGGGTTCCATCCGCATCCCTAAGAGCCGAAGTGCATTGGCGACCACGATCAGTGTCGAGCCTTCGTGAATGAGTACGGCGGGACCGATGCCCAATCCGAGGATCGTCGCCGGAATGAGAAGCGCGACGATGCCGAGACTCGCCCACAGATTCTGCTTGATGATCCGTGAGGAGCGGCGACTCAGGCTCACGGCGAACGGCAACGCTCGCAGATCGTCTGCCATCAGCGCGACGTCAGCGGTTTCTAAGGCAACGTCGGAACCGGCCGCACCCATCGCGATGCCTACGCTTGCGCCCGCCATTGCGGGCGCGTCGTTGACGCCGTCTCCCACCATGCCCACGCGTCCGTAACGCTCACGCAGAGCAGCGATCTCAGCCACCTTGTCCTCGGGCATCAGATCCCCGCGGGCGTAGGCAACACCGACTTCGCCGGCGACGGCGTCGGCCACCCGCTGGTTATCTCCGGACAGCATCACGGTCTTTGAAACGCCGATCTCGGCGAGACGGGCGATGACCGCCGACGCCTCTGCGCGAGGAACGTCCATCAATCCGATCGCACCCAGCCAACGCTCGCCTGCGCGGACGAGCATCGTGGTGCGGCCGGCCTGTTCGAGGCGCTCCACCTCGCCGGCCAAATAGGCTGGCGGTCGCTCGTCGGCGCCGGTGAACATTTCGGTCTTGCCGATGCGGATCTCGACCCCATCGACGGACGCCACGATGCCGCGGCCTGTGAGAGCTCGAACGTCCGTCGCGCGGGGTACTGCCGCGCCCGCGAGGCGCTCGCGGCCGTCGCGGACGATGGCACGGGCCAGCGGATGATCACTCTGCTCCTCAACGGCAACGGCGACGGTAAGCAGCTCCGCCTCATTGCTGTCGGCGCTGGCAACGACCTCGGCGATCCCGGGCTTACCCTCGGTGAGGGTGCCGGTCTTGTCGAAAGCCAGCACATCCACCCGACCCAACTCTTCGAGCGCGGCTCCGCCTTTCATCAGGATTCCGGCTCTGGCCGCTCGCGCCACCGCCGACAAAACCGCACTGGGCGTGGCGATCGCCAGCGCACACGGACTGGCAGCCACCAGCACGGCGAGTGCGCGGTACACGGTGGCGGTGAACGGTTCATCGACCACGAAGCCGGCGAACAACAGCAGGACGACTCCGATCAGAATCGTCGGCACGAAAATCCGCTGAAACCGGTCGGTGAACCGCTGAGTAGAGGTGGTCTTGGTCTGCGCCTCGGCCACCAACCGGACGACTCGGGCAAGGGTGGAGTCACCGGCGAGCCGAGTCACCTGGATCTCGATGGCGCCGGCACCGTTGATCGTCCCGGCGAACACCCGCGATGCCGCGTCAATGAGGTCGGGCGACGCCGCCGCTGCCGCCACATCCGGCACCGGATACTTATCGACGGGAACGCTTTCCCCGGTCACGGGGGCCTGATCGATGCTAGTGGCGCCAGCCACGACGAAGCCGTCGGCAGCAAGCCGCACGTTGGGTCGCACGACGACGATATCCCCAACGCGCAGGTCGCCCACCGGCACTTCCACAGTGTCGCCCGTGCCGCCGCGGCGGACCAGGGCCGTCTTCGGAGCAATCTCGGCGAGCGCTTCGATCGCCCGGCGGGCTCGCCCCATCGCATAGCCCTCGAGCGCGTGGCCGACGCTGAACAGGAACAGCAGAAGCGCGCCTTCGGCGACTTCACCGAGCGCCGCCGCACCGGCGGCCGACACCAGCATCAGGAAGTCGATCTCGAACCGACCCTGACGAACGCTGGCGAAGGCTTCCTGCACGGTGAAGAACGCACCGAAGAAAAAGGCCAGGGAGTAGACCACCAACTCCGTGGAACGCGGTGTGTCGGCGAAGGTCGCTAGCAACCAACCCACCAGGAGAAGCGTCCCCGCCAGGCCCGCGAAGATCAGCTCGGTGCGCTCGCCAAAGATTCCGCCGTGCTCATGCTGGCGCCCGGTGTGCTCCCCTTCTTTTACACCGTGGTCCACCGGATGGTCCGTCTCGGCGACAGTCGCAGGTGTCGTGTCTGGCCCGGCGATGGCGGCGATCACGTCTACCAATTCCTGGGCCGTGACCGAGGATCGTTCGAACTCCACTTCGAGTGAGGTCGTCGTAGCGGTTGCGGCGACGACGCCGGGCATCCTGGTTAATCGGTCGACCAGTGCCGTCCTCGTCGATTCGTCATCCTCGGCGGTTCCGGTCAGCAACCAGCGCAGATGGCCGTAATGCGAACTGATGGTTTCGGCGACCTGCCAAGCGCGTCGTTGCACATCGACTGCCGTCGCCGCGGCAGCGTCGTAGTGCACGCACAGGCGCGGCGTGAGCGTCCCGCCGTCGACGACGTGGACTTCGTCAATCAGCGGAGTCGCTGCCAAATCGCGCGTCAGACGGTCCGCGCAGCGGTCGTCACTGCCCGGCAAGAGGTCCGCCAGGTCGAGCGCCAATGTCTCGTTCGCCTGGAGACGGTCGGCATCGCGGTTCATATCGCACTCGTCGCGACGTGTCATACATGCGACTATACGCATGTATGCATGTACTGAGTCAATACCTACGTTTGATCGTTCGGTGCGGGTTCAGTGCGTCGCCCGACGCCCTGCCCCGGCCCGACCGCGCTCAGTCAGGTACGGACATGTTCATCGTCAAGCCGCGTCACGTCCCCGTCGTCTGGCCCATGGGCGCGCCCGACGTGCGCCTCGGCGCGCATCCGGTCGACCATATGCGGATAGTGCAGCTCGAAAGCCGGTCGTTCCGAACGGATACGCGGCAGCTCGGTGAAGTTGTGCCGCGGCGGCGGACAACTTGTGGCCCATTCCAGTGAGTTGCCGTAGCCCCACGGGTCGTCGACAGTGACCGGCTCGCCGTAGCGCCAGCTCTTGAACACGTTCCACACGAACGGAAGTGTCGAGACTCCCAGGATGAACGCACCGATCGTGGAGATGATATTTAGGGTGGTGAAGCCGTCGGTGGGTAGGTAGTCGGCGTAGCGGCGCGGCATGCCTTCGTTCCCGAGCCAGTGCTGCACCAGGAAGGTGGTGTGGAATCCGATGAACGTCAGCCAGAAGTGCAGCTTGCCCAATCGCTCATCCAACAGGCGGCCCGTCATCTTCGGGAACCAGAAGTAGATGCCCGCGTAGGTCGCGAACACGATCGTGCCGAAGAGCACGTAGTGGAAGTGCGCGACGACAAAGTAGCTGTCGGTGACTTGGAAGTCCAGCGGGGGGCTGGCCAGCAGCACACCCGACAGACCACCGAGCAGGAAGGTGACGAGGAAGCCGACCGAGAAGAGCATCGGTGTTTCGAATGTCAACTGCCCCTTCCACATCGTGCCTATCCAGTTGAAGAACTTGATACCGGTTGGCACGGCGATGAGGAACGTCATGAACGAAAAGAACGGTAGGAGAACGGCACCCGTTGCGTACATGTGGTGCGCCCACACCGCGACCGACAGCGCGGCGATCGAGAGCGTCGCGTAGATCAGCGTGGTATAGCCAAAGATTGGCTTTCGGCTGAAGACAGGGAAGATTTCGGACACGATGCCGAAGAATGGCAACGCGATGATGTACACCTCGGGGTGGCCGAAGAACCAAAACAAGTGCTGCCACAACAACACGCCGCCGTTGGCCGGGTCGTAAACGTGAGCGCCCAGATGGCGGTCGGCCGCCAATGCAAAGAGTGCGGCCGTCAGGATCGGAAACGCGACCAGCACGAGGATCGACGTCACCAGGATGTTCCAGGTAAAGATCGGCATCCGGAACATCGTCATACCAGGCGCGCGCATACACACCACCGTGGTGATCATGTTGACCGCGCCCAGGATGGTGCCCAACCCGCCGACGATCAGGCCCATGATCCATAAATCCGCGCCGGCGCCCGGGCTACTGATGGCATTCGACAAGGGCGTGTAGGCGGTCCAACCGAAATCAGCGGCGCCGCCCGGCGTGATGAAGCCGCCCATCGCGATCAGCGCACCGAACAAGAACAACCAGAACGAGAATGCATTGAGCCGCGGGAAGGCGACGTCGGGAGCTCCGATCTGCAGCGGCAAAACCAGGTTGGCGAACCCGAACACGATCGGCGTTGCGTAAAACAGCAACATCACCGTGCCATGCATGGTGAACAGCTGGTTGTACTGCTCGTTGCTGAGGAACTGCAGCCCCGGTATCGCCAGCTCGGTCCGGATGAATAATGCCATCAACCCGCCAGCGAAAAAGAACACGAAGCACGTGACGACGTACATCATGCCGATCAGCTTGTGATCAGTGGTCGTCACCAGCTTGTAGATCAAGGTGCCTTTGGGTCCCACGCGGGCCGGGAAGGGACGGCGTGCCTCGAGTTGTCCGACAGGCGGCGCTTCGGCGACCAACGAATTCTCCCGCTACTAGTTCGACGACAAGATGTGCAATCTACGGACTAAATCAGTAGATTCTTCTACTGAGCAATCTAGTACTAATCGATGTAGTTGAACACTCCGACCACCGGTAGGCCGCATCACCCGGCACGACGGGTGTCCCGCTGGGGCGGGTGCCGAGTACTCGCACCCGCTCCGGCCTCCCGCACACCGACCGACGCCATATCGAGATCTAGTTTGCCAAACACTTGTTTACTACGTACGTACGTGTACTTCACACGGCAGGCTGCTCAAAGAGATAGCTGGTCACGGGCGCCACGCGTGGTTGACACACGCGGAGCCGAAGTAGACGGGCGCACGGAAAGCGGCAATCGTAGGCTTGCCGAATCGTGAGCGTTCGGTTAGCGTCTCGCCAACTGATAACGAACCGGTAACGGTAAGGAACGTCTCGATTGGTGGCACACCGCCGGACCGCGCGGCCCAACGCGCCACGCAGATACCTGTGGGACGCCGAAGCCACTGAGATCATCCCGGTCAATGAGTTCAGCCCGGCGGCCGATTCAACGGTCAATCGCGGTCCTTTCGCCACCGACGTCGAGGTACTGACTGCACCCGAACTCGACGATCTGAACGACCTGACCGACGAGTGGCCACTACTTCTACTTGCGCCTACGCGTACGTCGCGATCTCCTCGCCCCGCCTCCACTGGCCCTTCACGCGTATACGTTCAACAAACTGGCCAACGTGCAACGTCGGCCGGTGCGCACCGTCGGATACCCGCGACACATCGGAAACGGCCTGAGGGCGCTGGGTCAGTGCACGGCCGGCTCGTCGTTGCGGGTGTTGCTGCTGGGGCCATAGCCGCTGGGGCGAATGCGATGGTGGAAGCGTCGGAAGTTCCGGCCAACCCGACTTTGATCGCGGACGCCACAACAGCGCAAGGCGTTTCCGTACCGGACGCGGCGGGAGTGCAGATCGTCCAAGTAGCCAACAGTTTCGACTCCGCAGTCCACCGAGAAGAACTGGTTCGCGGAGCGGCATTCGCCCAAGAGCGTGCCCAGCGAGAGGCGCGAATGCGACGCCCGCAGTTCGTCTTCCCGGCCCGTGGCATTTTGACTTCGGGATTCGGAACACGGTGGGGCTCCCTGCACGCGGGACTCGACATCGCCAACGCCGTCGGCACGCCGATCTATGCCGCCTCGGATGGCGAGGTGGTCGCTTCCGGGCCGACACCCGGTTACGGCATGTGGGTCAAGATCCGCGCCTCGGATGGCACGGTGACGCTCTACGGTCATATCGACACTGCGACGGTTCAAGAAGGCGACCGTGTCTTGGCTGGCGATCAAATTGCCACCATGGGCAACCGTGGCAATTCGACAGGTCCGCATCTGCATTTTGAGGTCCACCGCAACGGATCAGACAAGATTGACCCGATGGCGTGGTTGCAGGAGCGCGGGGTGCCCCGCCAGTAGCAGGTGATTCCGCAACTGACTAGGTCTACCAGACCACAATTCAGCGTCAGATGCTGCGGACACCGTAAGCTACCTACTGACTAATTCAGGAGGTTCGTTCATGGCGCGGGTGCGTGGCTTCGGAGAGCTCGAGGCGGCGATCATGGATCGCCTCTGGAATCGCGATCCCGAGACCGATACCACGGTTAGGGAGATATTCGACGAGTTGAGCATCGAACGTCACATCGCATACACCACGGTGATGTCGACGATGGACAATCTGCATGGCAAGGGCTGGCTGTCGCGGAAACGCGACGGTAAGGCCTACCGATACCGACCGACGCTGACTCGAGAAGAGCACAGCGCCCGTCTGATGCTCGAGGCCCTGAGCGGTGGAGGCCGATCGGAGGCGGTCCTCAGTCATTTCGTGGCGCAAATCGACGCGGAGGAATCGGCGGACTTGCGCGCTGCGCTGCGGCGCGTTGCCCGTAAGTCTGGTCGGCGATGACCGTCACGGCGGCATTGCTGCTGTACGTCGTGGCAGTCCTATCGATCGGGCCGAAGCTTTTGGCCCGGATCACAGCCGATGGCGGGGCTCCACGCCTGGCGATATCAGCTTGGCTCACGGCCGTCGTTACCGTGCTCGGCTGCTCGATTGCTGCAATCGCTCTGCTACTCATCGAGGCCGCCGGGCACTGGGACAGCCCGGACGCGTTACTCGTGTCCTGTCTGGAGCGTCTCCATGCAATTCTCGTCGGGCACGCGGGGGGGCCGGCCCGAATAGTGGCAACAGCCGCAGTGGCCATCGCTGCCGGGAGTCTGCTGGCAGTTTGCGTTCGAGTCGGCCGCGCTTTGAGTCGCATGCGCAGGCACACCTTCGCGCACGCAGACGCCGTGCGCCTGGTCGGTAGTTCAGACGGCAGCGACGTCGTGTACATCGAGGCATCCGAGCGTGCGGCGTACTGCGTGGCGGGCCGTCCACCGGCGATCGTCGTAACCACGGCTGCTCTCGCTGCACTCGATGAAGCGCAACTGGCGGCCGTCATCGCCCATGAGCGTGCTCACCTCCACGGGCGCCATGCCTACGTCATCGCCGCAATGCGCGGACTGACCACCGCGCTGCCCAAGATCGGGCTCTTCACAAGCGCAGCCACGCACATCAGTTCTCTGCTGGAGATGTGTGCCGATGACGCCGCCGCGCGGCGACACGGTCGTCAGCCGCTGCTGGCGGGTCTGTTGACCCTTTCAGGCGCCCACACGCCGGCCCACGGTTTGGCTGCCGCCGGTGTCGCCGTGCTCGCGCGTGCCGAGCGGTTATCGGATCCACCCAATGGATTCGCACGAGTCCAAACCCACCTCACGCTCAGTGGTGCGGTCGCGGCGATGGCCGCTACCCCGGTGGCTATCGTCGCGTTATCACTATCGGGTGTATTGATCTGCTTCGCGTGACCCGCTAGCGCACTCGACCCGGTCCATCACTATTCTGCGCAGCGCACCTCGAATGCTCTGCTGCACAGCAGCCTTGCGGTCGAGGATGTGAACATAACGGAGGACGCTTCAATCTGCGCGTCTAAACGTACGAAAGCGCAGCGGCAATGGCGCGGTCAGCGGACGTCGGTTCGGCCATGAGCAAGGCCACCACCGCCAACCCGAAGGCCAGCAACAGGGCAGCCACAATCCATCGGCGAGTCAGCCGTTCCCTCTGTAGCGCTCGGCGCTGTCGGTTCCAACTCCATCGCGGCCCACCGCAGGACACGGCCAGTGCGCTCTTCACGGCACCAATCTACTATGTCACTACGTATGTGACCATCGCTTCATCGGTCACCCGATACGAGGTGTGGTGATGGCCTTCGGACAACGCGGCCCCCGGACGCTTTCGTCATATCTGCGTGAAGCACCTGATGCACTGCGTACGCTCGAACTGACACCTCGTATAGGTGGCAAATTCCGCCGGCTATCCGTCGCATTCGGAATCCTAATCACAATTACCGTAGCGGGATGTGGCGTTGAAACAGAGGGTGTTTCGGCGCAACGTCCTTCAAGTACCTCGGTTGTCACCGCCGAAGAAGCACACACCCGGTTCGATGTCTTATTCGCACGCGACATCATCGACCACAGCGCACAAGCTATTGCGTTGAGCAACCTGGCTATCGCCAAGGACGGTCTTGCGCCCGAAATCGTCGACATCGCAAGCCGAATCACGGACAGCAGCACCCGGCGCACCGATGAGCTGCAGGCGCTTCTCCTGGCCTGGGGATTCGCCCCGATGAGCGCCAGCTCAGCTCCTCCGGCGGGCGCACAAAACCTTCCGGTTCAGCCAGGCGAACACCCCCTCGCCACCGAAGCCGATTTCCGCCGCCTTCGCGACGCGGCCGGAGCACATGCGGCGCAGGTGTATCTCGAATTGATGATCAGGCAGCACCAGTTCACGATGTCTGCCGCGCGTGACCAACTTCAATCAGGGTCGCACCCCGCAGCGATGGCCATTGCCCAATTGCTCGTCGAAACTCAGGAGGCCGAGACCTCTGTCATGGAGGCCCTGCAACGCTGAACGCTGCGCAGCGAGGTGCACCACGACCGGATGTACTCCCAGGCGTTGTCGACATCCCCCGTCAGTTGTGCTCGTTCGCAACGCCTTCCGCCCCAGTGGGTCGCGGCGGCCGTTGATGCAGTCCGCGCAGAAATGCGTTGTATGCGGCCAGTTCGGCGTCGCCGCGTTCGACGTCGGCTTCCCTCTTCGCCGACTCCGACTCCTCGTCACGACGCCAGCGGATGGCGAAGATCAAGGTGGTCAATAGGGCAACAGGTTCGCCGTATGACCATGCCAAGGCGCCGGCGACCGCCTGATCGGCGACCGGGTCGACGTTCCAATTCGCCGGCGGCTGCGCGAATGTGTCGGTCAGCGCGCGTGGTGCCATCATCAGAATTACGCCGATGAAGACGTGCAGCGGCATCTCGACGAAGATATCGAAGAAACGACCTAGATTGCTCTGCCGGACCGGCAGCGGACCAGTCGACAAGATCGGCAGGATGAACAGCAGCCCGCTGGCGAGGAAGAACACTTGCAGTGCGACGTGGCCGGCGACGCTGGCCGCCGCCGCGTCGAACAGGTCGGACAGATAAAGGCCGTAGTAGCTCAGAAGAAACACCGGAATGGTGAAGCCGGGGTGCAAGACGATTCGGCTTGCGCGGCAACGTAATGCCCCCAACGCAGCGATCAAGACGTAGCGTCCAACGCCACGGTGTGGTGTGGACCTGAGCAACAGCCGGCCAGGTGCGCCCAACACCAGCAGCGGCGGGACGAGTATCGATAGCGTCAGGTGCTGAAACATGAAGGCACTGAACAACCGATAGCCATAGCTGTCGATGGCCAGACCCGTCACCGCCGCCAAGGCGGTGCACCCAGCCAGGAAACTCGCAGTTCGCATCCACGTCCATTGTCGGCCGTGCGACCTGACGATTCGAACGGCCAACAGATACCACACCGCCAAGCCGACCGCCACCATGGGAAGAAGCGGAACCGGCGGCGGCAGCCAGCCAAGCATCGCCGATACCGACGGTGGCGACCCAGGAAGTGCCACTTGACCAATCACTGTTCGTCGCGCCAACGAAGTGGCGCGCAGTGCCCGGATATTGACCGGATCCTGGGTTTGACGGCAGCCCCGGCGCGGTCGCCGTTCACTGTGGTGGCCCGGTGTCGGTGGTGGCCTCGACTGCGAGGCGTCGAACCACCGGTTCGAGATCCTCGGCAAGCAGCGCCCGCAGAAACACCGCGGCGACGCGATGGGCTCGGTCCAACACGATCGTGGATGGAATCACCGTGGTGGGATACCTGGCCCCCAGGGCGATCATCGTGCGCATCGGCGGGTCATAGATCGACGGAAAGGTGACCTTACGGTCAACGATGAAATCGACCGCGGCCTGGCGATTGTTGTCGCGGACGTCGATGCCCAGGAAGGCCACGCCCGCGGTCCGGGTCGCGTTGTACACCTTCTGCAGTTCCGGCATCTCGGTACGGCACGGGCCACACCACTGACCCCACACGTTGATCACTACCACCTGGCCGGCGAAGTTTTCGAGCGCAATCATGCGGCTCGGATCCATCAGGTCGGGCCCGCGTATTGGTCCGGGGCGACCTCGCGTCTGCGGTGGGTCATAGAGGATATCGACTTGCCCACCGGGCGAGACGAACTCAAACGTGCCCCCCTGCGCGACGGCATCGTCGCCGCTCGAACACCCGGACACTGCGACGCCGAGCAGCACTGCGCTGACACCCGCAATAATGTGTCGTCGTATCGCCGAAGAAACGGATGCGGTTCGTCCTCGGCCCCGCACACGTTCATCGTCCGTGTCGATCCTCGGCGGAGGTAATGCAGAAACCTGCGGATGACCTATCTCACGTTTCATCTTCTTCCAACCCTGCCGCGAATCCGGGCCGCGCGATCCGACCCGGGAAATTGCACGCGTGACGTGCGTCATCGCCAGAACTACCTCAAGGCACTCGACGTCAGGCCCAACGCTTCGAGGTCCGCTCACAGAACACGTTCTACGTACAGACTACGTACGATGGTAACGACACCAGTTCATGGCAAATGACGGGATAAACACAAATGAGGCGGATCGGCTCCGCGGCCATCCATCGGCGCAGGAGCTTCGGGCGGACGACGTTGGTGCTACTGGCAATTGCCGGCGTTGTCCTGGGGGTTGGCGCCTGCGGCGGTTCGCCGCCGCCGCAGCAGCCCCAAGCCATTGTTGACAAGGGCACACCCTTTGGCGATTTGCTCATGCCGAAAGTCCAGGCGTCTGTGACTGATGGCGCGATCGGGGTTCCGGTTGAGTCACCGGTGACCGTTACCGCCGACGCAGGGGTGTTGGGGGCAGTGACATTGGTCAACGAGCAGGGGCGCGTCGTCGCCGGCGAGATGAGTCCTGACGGTGTCACGTGGAGTTCTGCGGAACCGCTGGGCTACAACCGGCAATACACGCTCAACGCGGAAGCGCGTGGGCTCGGTGGGGTAGCACAGACCAGTGCTACCTTCGAGACCCATTCGCCGCAGAACCTCACGATGCCGTATGTGCTACCCAACGACGGCGAAGTCGTGGGCGTCGGGCAGCCCATCGCCGTGCGCTTCGACGAGAACATTCCTGACCGTCTCGCCGCCCAGCAGGCGATCACCGTCACCACGAACCCTCCGGTCGAGGGTGCGTTCTACTGGTTGAACGATCGCGAGGTTCGTTGGCGGCCGGCGCAATATTGGAAGCCGGGAACGTCGGTCGACGTCCAAGTTAAGGCCTACGGGGTTGATCTGGGTCAAGGGTTGTTTGGCCAGGACGATGCCTCCACTCGCTTCACCATCGGCGACGAGGTGATCGCAACCGCTGACGACACCACCAAGACGATGACCGTGCGGGTCAACGGCAACGTCGTCAAAACTATGCCGATCTCCATGGGCAAGGACAAGACGCCCACCGACAACGGCACGTATGTCATCGGCGATCGATACTCATTCCTGGTGATGGACTCTTCGACCTACGGCGTGCCGGTGAACTCACCCGACGGGTACCGAACCGAGGTCAACTGGGCCACCCAGATGTCCTACAGCGGGATCTACGTCCACGCTGCCCCATGGTCGGTCGGCAGCCAGGGGCGCGCCAACGTCAGCCACGGTTGCCTCAACGCCAGTACGGAGAACGGTAAATGGTTCTACGACAACACCAAACGCGGCGACATCGTCGAGGTCGTCAACACGGTGGGGCCCACCCTTTCTGGTACTGACGGACTCGGCGACTGGAACATCCCGTGGGACCAATGGAAAGCGGGAAACGCCACAGTAACGGGCTAATATCGTCGAACGTTGTAAATCGGAGCCGACGATATCGGCGCCACCTTGACGGGGGTGCCGTACGTCGAGGCGTGCACCATGTTCCCGTCTCCGATGTAGATTCCCGCATGCGAGGCGTCTGAATAGAAGGTGACGATGTCACCGGGCTGGACGTCGGACGTGGCGACGGGCTGCCCACCGGCGGCCAGGGCTTGACTCGACCGCGGCAGCGATTTGCCGTTCTGGAGGAATGCCCACTTGATGAGTCCTGAGCAGTCAAATGCGTTCGGTCCGGTCGCGCCCCAAGAGTACGGAGATCCGACGCGGGTCAACGCGGCCTGCACGACCGCCGCACCCTCCGGCGAGCCGGTGGGACCCGGCGCGACCGGCGGCAGTCCCATCTCAGGCATCGCCACGATGGCGGGGTCCCCCGCTGGCGGAGGCGGCTGAGGCGGCACCGGTCCAGCGTCCGCCAGCGCGGCACGCTGATCCGGAGTCAATGCTCGGTACTGAGCCTCCACGTCTGCGATCTGGGTGCGCAGCCGACTCTGCTCGGCCTGAAGGCCTGCACGGACCGCTGACGCCTGTTCTGCTGCCGTCCTGGCATCGAGCGTCGAAGATTCGGCCGCGCGGGCGGCACTCTCGGCACGGGTTGATGCGGCGCGATAGGCCGCGATGCGGTCCGACATCTGGGTGGCCATCAGGCGGTCGAAAGAGAGTTCGTCGAGCAAGCTTTGCGGAGACTCTGCGGCCAGCACGGCGCTGATGCCGCTGGTCGCACCTCCCATGTAGGACGCGGCCGCCACCTGGTCCACGATTTTCTGATACTTGCGCAGATCTGCTCGCGCCGCGGTCAAGGCCTCAGACTCGGCGCGTTGGCGATCCTCGGCTTGGCGCTGTGCTGCCAGTTTCGCCTCGAGGTCGAGCTCGGCCGAGTAGATGGCTTCCGAGGTTCGCTCGGCCTCCCGAGACAGCTCCTTCATGCGGGCCAACGCATCGGCCGCGGGGTCGGCCCGGCCGGTGCCCGTCGAGTTGCCGAGCGTCAATGCAAGCACGATCGCCACGACGAGAGCACCCGCCGATCGGCATATCGCGGCAGGGCAGTCCATCTTCAAAACACAGATCCTCACACCGCAGGGCATCTATGGTCTAACTACGTAGATCACGAAAAGGTTACGAGCGAATGCGTCGGATTTCAACTGCATAGAAGCGCGGCAGACGTCGTCCACACCACTGCTTGCGCGTCCACAACTCGGCGATTCGGGTGGAAGGTTCAGTTGCAGAGGGTCTTTCGCATCTCGCGAATGCCGGCGTCCAGGTGGCCGGACGTCTATCTACTATGTGCCATAGTATGCAGTGACTTAGTAGATCGCCTGCGGATTTGCATTGAGGGACGGCATGACAAGTGGAACCGCCATCACGGCCCGGGTTCATTCCCTGAATCGGCCCAACATGGTCTCCGTTGGGACCATCGTGTGGTTATCCAGCGAGCTGATGTTTTTTGCCGGCTTGTTTGCGATGTACTTCACCGCTCGCTCCCAGGCTGACGAATGGCCGCCGCCGCCCACAGAGTTGAACCTCGCGCTCGCGGTGCCGGTGACATTGGTACTCATCGCGTCGTCGTTCACGTGTCAAATGGGTGTCTTTGCCGCCGAACGCGGTGACGTCTTCGGACTGCGCCGGTGGTACCTCGTCACTTTTGTGATGGGGTTTTTCTTCGTTCTAGGCCAAGGCTACGAGTACATCAACCTGGTGCATGAGGGAACGACCCTGTCGAGCAGTGCCTATGGCTCCGTCTTCTACTTGACGACTGGGTTTCATGGATTGCACGTCATAGGCGGTCTAGTCGCCTTCGTCTTCCTGCTCATGCGCACGCGAATGAGCAAGTTCACCCCGGCGCAGGCGACGGCCGCCATCGTCGTCTCGTACTACTGGCATTTCGTGGACATCGTCTGGATCGCACTGTTCGCCACGATCTACTTCGTACGGTGACGACTGCAACGCCGTGCCTGCGCCAAGTCGGTCGTCGCGCCCGGCAGGCGATCGTGCTTGCTTTCGCCGCGATACTGGTAGGGCTCGTCTCGAATGCTGTGCCGTCTGGCGCTGCAGACCCGTCGGTGCAGTCTGCGTCGACGACAACCTCGCAAACCCCTGCCATTCCCACTCCAACCAAGCATTCCTACGACGACTCCCACAGCGGGCAACAACCCGAAGGTGCAAGCCCAGCCCTTTATATATTGGGGGGTGCGCTCTTCGGCCTGATGGCGATCGCAGTCATCCTGCTTCGGGCTGGTAAGAGTGAACGCCACCACCTCACCCGAAGTGCATCAGCGTCCCGGCCGATCGTCGTTAAACCCCGAACAACAGATACAAGCCGGTGAACGTGTACCCGACCATGGTGAGCATCATCGCGAGCTGTCCGCTGACTTGATTCCGTTTCGGAAGTAACCGCAGCGCTCGATCGTGCGCGGCGATCACAGCCACGATGTGGCCGATCACCACGCACGAGACCTTGATCGTCCACAGCACCGAAGGGTGTTGGGACAGCACGTACACCACGTCGGTCGAATCCAACCCGAGTAGGTGCCACCCGCGGCCTAACGGATCGGCCAGCCGCACGATGGTCTCTTGGCCGCGCTCAACCAGATATGAGAGGTAGTGGGCGAAGATGTAACCGACGACGATCGGTATCAACGAATGAGCCAGTTCGCCGGGTAGTTGCCGGCGGCGGTCCGGGTCCACCCCGCCGGTTGCCCTCGCCGCAGCCCAGAAGGTCACGCCGACAACGGACACGAACACCACCAAGCCGACGGTCCGAAGTAGAGAGGCGGCCCAGGATTCGCTTAGCACCGGTAAGGATGCCGCATACCGATCCACGAAATTACGGAACGCGGGTGATTGCGAGAAGCTGTCGAAGGCCGTAGAGCCAAGCAACACCGCGAGGACGGCTACGCTTCCCGGACGGATCGGCATGGTCGGTAAGTGATCCATCGGGTTGATCGCCGTGATCCGGCCGGTCACCGGGCTGCGCCGAAATGGCGCGAGCCGCGACACGGCCACGCTGTAGACCTCGAACGGGTCGGCCCGGGCGAACCAGCGCGAACCGAAGAATCCAGCGCCCAACAACATTAGAACCGTGTACGTGAGCAGCCACGCTTTGATCGCCGTCAGCGAGCCGGGGTCCGGGCTGGCCAATTCGAGCCAAACGAAAGCCAAGAGACCGAACGCCGCCGGCCAGAACCCCCACGACTTTGGATACTCACGCGACGTGGGCCGGTCGGATGACTCACGACGCCTCATGCCAAGCAACCGATATACCGTCCGCATCGGCGAGATGACTCTCCACACCGGGCCGACGATCACCGACACCGCCACCAGCCCTACCCAGAGCAGCACGTAGAACACCCCCGGCAAGGCGTTCTCACCACCGTCCGGTCCGAAGACCGCCGCAACGACCACCCATACCGCGAAGAGCAACGCTGCCAGCGACACCATCCATCGCAGTACCACAGAGTCCACGGCGCGGGTAATCCACGTCGGTAGGTCGCGTCCCGGTTTGTTCGGGTCGAAACGTGGTGTCTTCCAAGCCAATGCGACCACAGCGAAAGTCGCGGTCAACGCCCACGCAGCGCCTATCAACGCGAACGACAGCGGCACCGGAAGGTCAGTGGAACCGCCTACGCCGTGCGCCAGCACATCCACGCTCCGCGCAGGTGTCACGGCCGAACTTGGATCGTCACGACCGTGCGATTGAGATCATGCAACTCGATGTCGACCTGGCCCGGCACGTCAACCGTGAACTCGAACTGCTGGTCCGGCCGAGGCTCGACCTGAAAAGTGTGCTCAGGCACTGAATGGACGTGCAGCGAATCCGTAACATCGCTGCGAACTTTTAGAACGATCGGCTTGCCGACTTTGCCCTGCGCTTGACCGTTCGTGGGGGTGACGATTCCGCCTGCGATGTTGATGTCGACGATCGTGGAGTCATCCGCCTCCGCGGATGCCGTGGTTGATTCAGCGGGCGTCGGGGCGGCGGGCGATCCACTAGCAGCACCTGATTCCGATTCGGAGGCAGTTGCCTCGGAGGGGGCGCTAGAGGAACCACAGCCGACCAGTGTGGCGGCGAGGACCGCCGCGCACATGACGACCAAACGGGGCGCCCTAACGCTCACTCAGCATCATTCCTTTCCCTGTCTGCCTCTCCGATGGCGTCGGCAGCGGCGGCGCTGTTGCGCCTGTCCCGCCGAACCACATAAAAGACGACGCCGACCACCACAAAAGCCGGTCCGAACGCGGGTAGCGACATCCACAGCCCGACATCGGTCGCGAGATGCGAGACATTGGTTGCAGCTAGAGCGCTCATCGGGCTGCATCCTGACAGGCAGCCGGTGCTCCGCGACCGCGAATGAGTCGAGGTCTCGACATCAGCTCGGCCTTCCATCGATCAACGACAGCATCGCGGCAGCTGGTTGCTCATACCGGCTACCTACGTACGTATCATCCCCATACGAAACTGTCCGAAACATACACTCGGATGTGCTGAGCGCCGCGGGGTGCCGCCGTCGGCGCGAACGAGAAGAGGGCTGTGAACCGAACTTCGCGCACTATCCTTACCAGCCTGGGGATGCTGACTCTCTTGTCGTTTGGGACTGGAATCGCTTCGGCTCACACAGCGCTCTCGAGCTCGGACCCCGCGGAGGACGCGACCGTGACAGCACCACCTGCCGCCATCGTGTTGACGTTCAACGAGCACATCAGTCCGCAGTTCGCAAATGTCGTCTTAAGTAGCGCTGACGGACGCAATTGGATATCCGGCTCCCCACAGGTGCAGGGACAGCGCCTCACCGCGGCCGTCGGGCCAGACCGTCCCGGAAACGGCGTCTACACCGTCGGCTACCGGGTGGTCTCAGCAGACGGCCATCCCGTCACCGGCTCCTACAGCTTTATTATCGCCGGCGTTTCCGATGGGCCCCGGCCTACTTCTACGTCGGCTGCTGCCGCGCCTAGCACCGCAGCTCCGCCGCCGTCAACGGCAGCTCCTGCCACATCGGACACCAAGACGACGGTAATTACCGCAGGTGCCGCGGGTCTGGCCCTGGGCGGCGTGATCGCTTTCTGGCAATCGCGGAGGAATCGACGGAAGTCCGCAGCGAGTGACGCAGCCAGGCTACCCCCGGACCCGCCCGACCCATCCTGAGCGTTATCGAAATACCGGCTCGTGAGTCGATACGGGTAGTAACCGTCTGCGCGACCGAGCGCAGGCCCGTCATGCCTCAACAATGACCGGATCACCGATGTTCACCGTGTCGAAGTACCACGCCGCATTGTCGGGACTGAGATTGATGCACCCGTGGCTGACATTGGCATTGCCTTGCGAGCCGACCGACCACGGCGCTGAATGCACATAGACACCTCCCCAAGTGACACGCACCGCGTATTCGCCGTCGATCAGGTAGCCCTCAGACGATTCCAGCGGAATGCCGATAGTGCGTGAATCGAACTTCACCCGGCGCTGCTTCTCCAGCACCTTGAACGTGCCCTGTGGAGTGTCGAAGCCCGGCTTGCCTAAAGACGCCGGCATCTCCCGCACCGTCTGACCGTCGATACTCACCGTGAATGTATGCGCCGAGATATCGGCAACGGCCATGACCGCTGCCCCGACATCGAAGCTGGTCGACATCCCGCCCGTGCGCACAGTCACCGACGTATAGGCAGGCCAGAAGTCCTGCGGCGTCCACTGCACGAGGCGGTCACCGATCCACGTGAACTGTCCCGGCACCTCAGCGGGCGTGTCGATGGCGATGCCCCGCTCGGCCGCTAGGCGATCGGCGACCACGGTGCTGAAACGAATAGTCACTGGCGCGGCAATGCCGACCACCTGGCCAGGCTCAGGTGAGATGACCGTAGCTACCGCAAGGCTGCTTGACGTCGTCGTCTCAGCATGCGCAAAGCCCGCGCCGGTGAATGCGATGATCGCCACGCCAACCGCGACGAGCACAGCGCGAATCTGATCGACCATAGGTTCTCCCTCCGCCGCTTCGGTGTTCTGCAACTACTATTCTGCTACGTAGGGCCGTTAACGTTGTAACGACATCCGAACGGGATTCATAACGACTCACTCCGCTCCACCGGCTGGCCGTTTGCAGCCTGCGCTCCTGTCAGGCGCCACCTCCATGCGGCGGCCGTACGGTGTGACCCCGAGAACGGGTCTGCCGAACTCTTGCTGAATCAGATCGGCGGTGCCCTCCAGTCGTCAGCGGCGGCCAGATCTCCGTCTTCAGATCTCAAGCAGTTCGGTCATCCGACGTTGCGCCGCGAACACTCCCGAGTTCGTTCAGCCTGACGGTCGCGGTCGCTTTACACTTCGGGGTCGTCCCAGTCGGTGTTTCCTGTCGCGGCAACTAGGACGGCGGCTTCCTCCTTCAACCTGCGCAGGACGTGAGAAAGGCTCGGGACGGGTACCACTACAGGCGCTGTTCGCCGCCGCAGCTTCCGGACATAGCGTTCGCCGAGCACGCCATAATCGTGACTGACGTTTTCAATAACGTCGGGACCGGCTCGGCCGATGTTGATCCGCCTGAGCTGGCCGTCTGTCCATTGATCTTGCAGTCCGGCTGCGACCTGGTCTGGGTCCGTCGCTACAACGAATCCGCGCGGCCGTGAAATTCTGTCATTGCTTCGCTGGCATCGCGGCGCATCGCTCGTCGTGCGCCATCCGTTCGCTCCTCTTGCAAGGCGGCAAACTCCACCGCCTCCAGGGCGTTGGGGGGTCATCCTCCCCCCCCCCCCCCCCCAATAACCGCCGATCCCGTCGGATCAAGATTGTCATCGGTCCGCTGGCGCGGCGACTACAATCGTGAAGTGCCCGACCCCGAGTTCGTTGAGACAGATGACCGCGGACGCATCACTCTGCCAGGCCGCCCGAATAGCCGGTTCCTGTTGCGCCACAACGCGGATGGCAGCATTATCCTTCAGCCTGCTCAGCCTGTTCCTGACGCCCAGTACGAGTACTGGTCCAATCCCGAACTACGAACACTGCTCACTGCTGCAGCGACATCACGCACCGTCCACCGAATGCGCGACCACCGCGACTGATCACTCCTCAGCGACGGGACTCACGAGGACGACGTTAATCCGCTTGGGCCGCCCGCTGCCACGGATCCTGCAGCTCGTCCGCGATTAGGTCTCGGTCCGCCGCCCACTCAGGATCCTCGGGTCCGTGGAAAAGGTCGGCCACCTCAGCCGATGATCGCCAGCGCAGGGTCCACCTCATCGTCCCTCTCCTGCCCACGCTCCTGTTGTTGCTCGAAGATCCAGTCGCTCTAGTGTGACTCCGGCATCGCCGGATCGAGCGCCGATAACCGCTTCGTTCCATCATGTAGATGTGGCCTCAACTAGACGGTCGTCCTCCGTCACACGCAGCAGAGGCTGGTCGAACGCGTGTCTAATCAGTTGCACGGTGTCAATGAGGTCCTGGTAACGCTCCCAGCGAAGAAGGTCGCGGGAGCCGTCGACCCACCCCAGCTTGTCGCCGGCGTAATACACCTCCGCGATGAAGTACTCGGATCCGTCGGCGGACTGCACCACGCGGTAATTCCAGTGACCGACACTTGCGCTATCCGAATCAGTGTACGAAATATTCTGCGCTGCATCGCTTTTACTCCTTGATGCCAGCCCGTCGAGGTAATCCTGGACGGCCTGTGAGCGCGTGTGGCCATCGGGCAATTCCCGTCCTTCGAGCCGCGCAGAGGCCCTGGTGTTTCGGGCGATCATGTCCTTGATCGCGCTATCGGAGACAGTCACGCGCTTGGTCCGGCGCATCTACTTGGCGCCAACCGCTAGCGCACCGTGTGGACGAGGTGCAGCCCGCGCAATCAGGGTTCCGGGCTTGCTCCCGGGGATGGCCCGAGTTGTCCGCCGTGATGCCCGAAGGTTGTCGTTCGTCGGGCAACCGCAAGGATAAGCAGGTGGCCCGCTTAGCCATCTCGGAGCCGCTGCGGCGCATCTTTGCCCTGGTCTGGCCGCCATACTCACAAGTTTAGTGTACTACTAGTAGGGCTTCATCTGAGCCGGTTCTGTGGCGTCCAAGGCGTCCCTGCAATCACGGCAGTAGTTCCGCCGGCGCAACCTCCAAGGCCTCCGCGATATCGAGGAGCCGCTCGAATAGGAGGCCGCGCCGTCCATGTTCGACGTCGATGAGCACGTTTCGGGTCACGCCAGATCGCAGCGCGAGCGACTCCTGAGTCATTTCCCGCGATAGCCGGACGTCGCGAATTCTCGTGCCTACCTCCAACCGCCAGGCCTCCCACTTGGCAACCCGTTCCGGGTTGTTTTGACTAGGGCGAGTCGGCACCCATCAAGTAGTCAGCGGACGCCCATCATTGTCTGCCCTACTAGTAGTACATTGAGCGTTGCGCCGCACCTCACACACAGTGCTCGACCGAGGTCACGGGATCATGCCGACAGAACTGAGCTTGCTGCCAACCAGGGTGTCTCTGGGCGAAGACGAAGCACTCGATAGCTTTCTCGAGCGGCTCACCCAAGCCAACGATCTCGAGCCTCAGCACATCCTGGCCGCGCTCCGCCGCGGCGAAGACGCACCCCAAACGACGCTTGCTTTCTTCATGACGGCACCCACCGACACCGTGCTCGCGCGAATCGAAAAGCTCAGCGGAATCCCTGTCGAGCAACTTCGAAACGCCACTCTCATGCGCTTTGACGCAGGACGACCCCTGCACCTCGATGCCCTCGATCCGCTAGACCGGCACAGCTATCGCAAGGTCGTGGTTCAGGGATGGTTTCCTCCCTTCGGCACACAACTCTGTCCCTTATGCGTTGCGCAGCAGGGAATCTGGCGTGTTGATTGGCGGTTGCCGATCGTCGCCGCATGCATCCATCACGGCACATACCTGACCACCGAATGTGGCGGCTGCAGCCAACGGTTTCGCAGCCACCGGTACTGGCCATTGCGCCCAGTGCTCGGACCAGCGCAACCATGCGGCAACCCTGTCGCCCTGCGGCGGCCCTGTCTCCGCTCGGTACTCACAAACACTGCGGGGCCGGCAGACTCCCGTGCGCTCGATTGCGCTGAGTCCGTCCATCGAGCGCTGAACGGGCAGACGTTGAGCATGTTCGGCGAACCTGCCGACCCTCGTGCTTTTCTTGCCGAACTGCGCAACCTTGCAACACTTCTGCTTCATCTGGGGGCCAGGACGTCGGCCCAGACTGCCGTATCGTGGGCGAGCGACCTGCGCGAAGAGGCGCGGGTTCGGTCCAATCTGGTTCGTGGAGCTCGTTGGGGCTTCAGTCCCCCGCACAGCGCCAGGGTTCGCGGAGCCGTCCTCGGATGCGCCCACGAAATTCTTATGCAACGGAACTTTGAGTCTGGTGGTGCCCGGTTGCGTGAGTGGATTCGCTTCATCGAAGACGAGAAGAACGGTCCCGCCGCCTGGCTCACTAATCGCACCAAGAGAACGCCAACGATGCAGCGACTGATCGCCGCAGCCGTATCCGAACGCCGCGATGTGGGTCGTCGAATCGATCGCGGTCGCCGCTGCCGGCAAATAGAACCATCGGCGATACCCCAAATGATCGATACCGGCATTTATCGTCAACTGTTCGCCGGCATGCTCGGCGGCTACGAACACACCGGTCGGCTTTATGTGTCGCTATGCATGGTGAGAGCGATTGTCTCAGTGAAGAGCTGGGCCGACGCGGCCGTCCGAATCGGGTTGCCGCCTGACGTTGGCTCGCGCACCTCACGCGCCGCGCGTGCGCGGATGCGTACAACGCCGGAGGATCTTCAGCGCCAAGTCAACGTGGCGCTGAACAACATTCCTACGAGCAGAGACTTCCGCGCGCTCGAAGTGCAGGTCCTTGCTCTGGCGGGCGATCCTGAACACTGGTACCCCGCTTGGCGCCTGTCGACCACTCCCGCGCGGCGGTCTGACCTGTTGGTCTACGCCGTCACATGGATGTGGTGCGAGGTGGCACAAGGCTGTCTCGACAACAGTCCGGCATGGGCTGTGCCGCCCTGCCATCGCATCAAGGCCGGCTATCGCGCCTTTCGTGACCGACTGCCGGCCGCAGCCCGGGACTCGCTGCGCCGACTCGTTCTTCCGGGCCCAACGCGTTGAGATCAGACACGCGTGCGCGCTTCTGGCGGCGCCGCCGGGTCTGCGTCGATGACTCAGTGCGGCGGCGCTCCGCCTCCGCTGCAGTCTCATGAATTGCACGCTTGCTCAGGGTGATCGCTTTGAGGTGATCCACGCTGATCCGGTATGAGCCATCCGCAATGGCCGCAACGGTGGCTCGACTGACTAGCTTTCGTAAGTCGCCAACGTAGCCCTGCGTGCGAAACCAAAGTTCGCCGGCCAGCTTCAGGAAGAGCATCCCCGGCCGACCCGCTGGCAGGTGTGGCAGAACCAACCTCTCTAGGTCACGTACGACGCGTTGCCATTCGGCTTGTTCTTCCTCGGTATCCACGCCGTAGGGTGCGACGGACAACTCCGTTAATCGACATGCGATCTGCGGGTCGTTCACCAGGTCGCCGTTTGCAAGGTTGGCTCCGACCAGAACGAGGGTCGCGCTCGAGACCTGACCAAGTTTGGTGTTGATGCTCTTGATGTGATCGAGAACATCGCGCCCACTCTTGGAGTCGGTCTTCAAAAGGTGCGCGTCGTCCATGACGATGATCTGGGTGCGGTGCAGGCGCAGTCCGTGCATCGCTCGATGAGTCAGATCGCGTGTGAGGCCGGTGCTCGCGAGGTTGAAACCATTGAGCAACTCAGTGGTCACGTCGTTGACCTTGGCGGCCGAACCCAAGTCGATCCAAATCACGGGACATAGGTCGGCCTCTACGCCATCCGATGGATAGTGAACGGGGCGCCCGCGACGGTCATGCGGCGCATCTTGGGTCCATTCCAGATATCGTCTCTGCGCCCACCGCAGCATGAACGTGCTCTTACCGACGTAGTTGGGCCCGGTCAACACGACGATCTGTTTGGCGCCCGGACCTTCCAACATGTTGTCCCGGACGGTCCGGTCTAGAGCGTGCTCGATTTCGGTGAACGCTGCTGTCGGGAGGTAGAGCCGGGCGAGCCACGCCTCGAGTTGCTCGATATACCCATGTCGCGCCTGGTCTGACATGGCGTTCAGTTGCTTGGACGATCGGCTGGAAGGCGCGTGCGGTAGCTCTTGGATGCTGTTGTCGTGCCACTCCTGCGAGTCCATTGCCTACTCGGTTTCCAGCAAGTTGTCCCACGCTCGCCTGATCGACGAAGTCGGCAACGTCCGCGGTGCGATGCTGCGCACGGGATGGGCGTGTTCCTGGGCAGCTTCTGCCTCGGCGTGATCTATACGCGACTGTTCGACCCTTTGTGCCGCGGCAGCTGTCTTGCGGCGATCCGCTTTCGATCTCGTCGACGTGAGTTCGCCGAGTTCGTTGATGATCAGTTGGGTTGTCAGTCCACGCTTGAGCACATGGTTGCCGCCGCGGCGTCTGATCTTCCGACAGAGCTCGTCGAGGATGACGTCAGTCATTGGTGCATCGACTTTACTACGGCCGACCCATTCGATTGGCTCGATCCTGTCGGTGGATTCGTCATGAAACCATATGCGGGAGAGATCGTTTGGATCGTAGAAGAACGGTGCGGCCCGGTCCTTCTCGCGGAATCGGCCCACCTCGACGTAGCGCAACGGCTCGAAGACAAGCGGGTTTTCGTATCGGAGGTTGGAGAATTCCACTCCCGCTGGTCCGATGGTGCCCCACTTGATAGGTAGGAATTGGTAGATCAGGCCGTGGCGCTGGGGCACATCGATACGACCAGTGGCTTCGACCATGACGTCCCATAAGTCGAGTGGACACATCTTGGCGGCCTCGGCGCCCGGTTGGATGAGACCGTCGTGTCCGTGTCTGTGGTAATCGAGCGCAATGAACTTTCGCAGGTGTAGTTGCAGTTCGCGCGCCGTCAACAGCGGCTCATCGGCGACGAGCCGACCCCGCTCAGACACGTTCCGACCCTTGTAGCCCGGAATCTGCTGCAAGCCACGTTGGATCGTCTCATGCCACCGCTCGACCTGCGGGTTGTCGGTGGGGTTGCCCGGACGGCTGAGCAAGAGGTCGATCTGAAGGTCGCGCAATAGTGCACGGAAGTGCACGCTGGTGAAGATCGCGGCGTTGTCGCAATGGATTGCATCCGGCATCACAGATGGGATGGGGTGCTGGCCCTGCAACGTGTCGAAGTTGACCTCTAGGTCTTGCCGCCACACCTTGCCCACCGCATCCGAAAGATCGACAGTTTCGGGCAGGCCGACCCATCTCCAATCGCTGACGGTCGTGCCTGCGACGAGCATTGAGAAGGGCCTGCAGACGTCGTAGAGGAGCAGTCCGGCTTCGAAGCCGTTCGCGCTCATGGGAACCACCCGCAGCGCTAGGACTACGCGCGTGGCGACGTCGATAGCGGTGATGATCTCGACGCTGAGCGGCCTGCCGTTGAAGGTGTCGTATACGAGATTGTCGGCTCGCGTGACATCGATGGCCACGACTTGGCCTGGTCTTACTCCTGGGTATTGTGCTGAGCCTGAGGCTGTTTGCAGTTTCTTGGTGCGCTGCGACCGGGTGGTCTCACCTCTTTGGTGCTTCAGGTTCGAGAGAAACTTCTGCGTCGTGCGTTGCGGCGCATGGTAATCGTCGATGCCTTCGTTACGGAGCCTGACCAGCACTCGTCTGTGCATTTCTTGGATCGCCAGACTCGATCTATCACCGTCCAGAGTCGCGAACTCTTCCTCAGCGATCGCGCGGTAGCGCGGATCGATGACCTCCCACGACAGGCTCTTGCGGATGTGCCGCCCGTCAATGAGCCCGAGCAGTCCCTGCTGCCTCCAGCTTCGCACCCAGTTTCTGATGGTGCTCTCGTTCGTCCCGAGCGACGTCAGCTCGCCATCTCGCAACCGGCGCTGGGCCTTACGGTCATTTCGACCTTCCTGAATGAGAACCGACACCATCGCTACGGCCCGCTTCGACTCGGATACGCCAAACCCTGGCCCGAATGGAGGGTATGGTTCGCCGGGTCGTTTGAATTCGGGATGACCATCGCGGTATCCAGTCACGATCTCGAGAACAATCTCGAGTTTGTTGAGCGCGCGTTCGCGGGCTTTGTCGTCGAGGCTGTCCCAGAGTGGTCGGAGAGACCGAGCGACGGCAACCGGCCGACCATCGACGATGTTCTGCACAAGCGGAAGATCGTCCCAGTCCCTATGTCGGATGTTGTTGAGGCAGTCGCGAAGATCGACACCCGTACGGTCGAATCGAACGACGAGTTCCGCACCCGTCTCCGTGAGCACGCGCGCTCCCTCGTAGAGGAATGTCCGGCCGGCGTTCATCGCGATACTTCGACAGATAGGCGCACAGACGTGTCCAATCCCCACTGGCACGTCGTGTCGATACTCAAGATGCCCTTCCAAACCAGGTGCCAAACAGACGATTTCAGTTCACCGGAGCCGTCATCCGCGTCAAACAGTGCTCCGAGAGTTACTTCGTGACCGGAGACGAGGTGAACAATGTGGCGTTCATGAAATTGCAACCATGATGGCTCTCTTCTAAACCCGTTCAGCCACATGAGATTCAGTCGCTCAGCTTGAGCCATTTCGCCGAACACCTCGTAGCGCCATCCCACAGCGGCGCACGCATGTTCTGTGATGCGGCTCTGGGCCTTGAAGTCGTCGTCCTGCTTTTCGGGTGCGCGGACGTCCCAGGTCGTCACATCCCCTTTCACGTCAACGGTCAAGAGATCGGGAGTGTGACGTCCAGGCAAGTCTTTCCAAGCCAGACGAAACGGCTGCGCGACTATCCGGGCGACACGCGGATCTCTGTCGAGTCGCCGGAATAGGTCATGCTCCAATCCGGATTCAAGAGACACGTTCGCGCCGTTGGTCATGGAGTACGCCGTCACGGGTACATGGCGGCTGAAGGTGGACGAGACTGGCCTTCGCACAGGCTCGAGACTGTGCAACGGCGGCGAGCTACTCCGCTGCCACATCCATACAATTTCGCTGCCCTGCATCATAAACGTCCACGTCAGCCCTGGCGCGCGCATTGCCAAGGCGCCAAGCAGATCGTCTTCATCGTGACTCGAAGGCATTAGTCGAACCTTTTCGTCGGTTCCCGCGCACCGAGAAGAACAAGTCCCCGCGCGAGACCAGCGCGAACTATCTTACGTGGTCAAGACGACGGTGGATAGCACAAGTTGATTCTGCGAGGGTGTTGAAATGCGCTCTAGCCCAACCGATCTTCTAGTTTACGGGTAGCTATGTTAGGTCCGCGACACCAATTATTTTGAGCGGCGGATGCCACTCTACAGGCTCGTCGATCCCGAGGCGACGTAGATGCACCAGCGCCTGGTCTGGTTGCTGGGGCGCCGTCCGCGGCAGCGTTTCGTCGGCGGATTCGCCCCTGATCCTGAGCCAGTCCTGCCACTCGAGCCGAGCCGAGTAGACCAACTTCCTCCGACGCGCGTAGTCGATTTCTGAACCCTGAGTTACGAGATAGTCGCTCAGACTGATTAGCGTTCTGCATATAGAGTTCCAGCGCGGCAACGAATAGAGGAGCTCGAGTTGTTCATTCACGGTGCGGTGGGACGGGCGCGCAGACAACAGTTTCTCTGCACCACCGATCGTGATATTGCTGCCGACGATGAGCGTGGCGATCGATAGCGCGCGCCTCATATCCGCATCTACTGACGTATCCGCGAGCAGCTTCTCGCACCATGTTGGCCACATCAATGCGGGTAGTGTCGCCGCGAAGCTCCAGTCATCGAGATAACTGCGCCGTGGGGCTTCGGGCGCTGGAGTTGCCGCGCGGTAGCGGAGTTCGCCCTGCGCTCCAAGATGTTGCCTACTCGCCTTAATCGTGATCGCCGCAGCTAGCGCATCGTCGGTGCGACACCAGAGCAACTCGGTCTGGCGGGCTTTGGCGTCTTGGCTGTCTACCAGCCACCGAAGCCGGCTCGCTGATTCCTCAATGGTTTCGGCGCCTAAGACCTTGACAGCAACGGTTATCCCCACGGCGGCCTCAACGGTCCGCATCGATGGGTAGGAATTCACCGCACTTCGTCCACGGCTCGGATTCGGTTCCGCGGAAAGTTCATCGAATGTGAATCCGCCTCCCAGTCTTGCTGCGGTCGCCAAGCCGTGGCGTGCCGCGAAGTTGATCGTTCGATTGGCCAGACTCCGGACCGCTTCCAGTGACTCACGACGCGATCGCGCCTGCCGCGCAAGCACTCCGCCGCTCGGGCGGGCTCCGCTGAGAAGCTTACCGATGAAGCGTTGCGCAACAACGACGTCGTGCTCGCTCCCAACCGCAGGGGTGGGCACCGACGTGAGATCGCAGCCGCACCGACATTGGGTCGGCATCGGAATGCTTGTGTAGTTCTGCCGACGCCGCTGATCCTCTCCACAACGCGGACATTGAGCAGCCAGCAACCGGCCGTGGGTTGTGCATGCGAATGACCAGCCCAACCGCCACACGAGCCGCCATCTGCCGCTCGACTCGTGTAGGCACTCGGGACAGAACCTCGACCCCGGTAACACGCCGAACGGGAATGTGCGGTCGGGTTCGTGTGAATCGGTGAGGACGGGTAGACCTTTGACGGCATAGTCGTCGAGTGTCATCGTTGCGATGTCTTCGGCCGGGGTGCCCGTTAACGCTTGAAGAGAGTTCAACTGGTACTGCGGCAGCCACCAAATCCATTGCGGCTTCGCGGCTATCGATAGATGCAATTGGCGAGATACATCGCCGAGCGTAACTCCCATGACAGCCGCCGTCGCATCCAACCATGAATCGATGCACTCCCCTGACGCAGGCTTGACCCGCACAGGCAAGAGAGCGGCGGTCACCATTAGCCGGATCCCCGTCTTGTGGCTCGATCCGGAAGGAGCCAGTCTGCTCGTGGCCGACTGCGCATACTTCAGGAAGTCACGCGAACAGCCGCATGTCCACCCTACTAGTGGTGCCACGATCGCGCCGGTCTCAGGTAGGAACTATGGCGTCGCCGACTCGAGTGCGGCGAGGGCATTATCGCTATACGTTGACCCCGGTACGTTTACATCCACGAGCTGGCTGAGTTCGGACTGATCGAAGTAACCGACCCGATGCAAGATCCACATGGCTTCACGAAATTGAGGAGGACCACGATGAGTGAAGGCAAGACATTCCGTCGGATGAACAACAGGATCGACGAGCTGGTCACCGATCCCCTCATCGCGGATGACGTGCGCAGCTACGCGGCTGAACGCGAGAACGCAAACCGGGTCTACGCCGAAGGTCTGGCCGACATCCGCCGAGCAGGAAACCTGACGCAACAACAGATCGCGGCCGCACTGAGCACTGACCAAGGCACAGTCTCACGCATCGAGCGTCGCCACGACCTTCTCCTATCGACGCTGCGCGACTATCTCAAAGCCGCAGGCATCGAGCATTCACGAATCGTCGTAGAACGCGACGGAGTCGAAATCAGCGTCGACCTCGACACTTTCGCCCAGTAGTAAGAGACCACGACCTGCTTCAAATTGGCCAGCCTAGAGGTCGTCGACGATCAACGAGCGCGACATCAGCCACAAGGTGTCGGGATTGCCGTCGACGAGGTGCGCTCCTCGTCCGTGTTGGCGGCCTGGGCGGCCTCTCGTATGGCCAAACGCCGCAAAGCCGCTCGTTCGTTCTGGTCGGCCCTCGCAGTCGGACCCCGAAGCACGCGCCCATCTTCGAGCACGATCCAGCCTGAGACCACCAACCATGGCAGGCTCTTGAGTACATCGGCCTCGCCGCGAAAGATTCTCTGCACCCGAGCGTTTCGGAGAAAGTCTGCAAACTCTTTGATAGTCGGATTGTGTCTGTGCTTGTACCTGAACCTCGCGGCCGCATCAGCAACACGACGGCCCATGTCTCGCGGCTGTCTAACTCGCAACTTTTGTCCGGGTGATGCCAGGTAGGTTGGCCCAACGCGTAGCGACCGCGGCTCGTCGGAGTAGGCCAGCCAGCCGCGGCCGGCGGCTCGCGCCATTAGAGCCTCCATCCGCGGGTGTAAGCCGGGAAGTCTCTCTTGTTCAAGGAAACTCAACACGTCCGGTGAGTCGAAGACTTCCCTCCAGGAGGGGGCCGCAGCGCCCGCGCACCACCGAAGGTAGACTAGATCACCAACAACTCGACCGAATCGATCGACATACTCGAGGCTTGGCGCAGGCGAGCAATCACGCAGTGTCTCAACCATTTCAACCTCGCAATCGAGTCCCGTGTGCCCTACTAGTAGTACTAGACGATACCGCACGGGGGCCGGAATCTGCAGTATTTACACGCTTCTGAAGACCGAAAGTTGCTGGCGTACAGTCAAAAACGCTTAGACAGCCTGTTGTTTGGCGCGCCACTCGCGGACTAGCGCGGTAGCCTCCGATCGACGCGACTTTTCTGCCACGGAAGCGCTCGTAGATGGTCCCGAGGCGCGGATCGATACGTCCGCCATGTCCGATACAAAGGGCCGCCTCGTCCGGACTAATGCCACAACTTGCTAGTTCGGCAGCAATGTCTGGACGCTGGCCATCACTGAGCCGAATCCACCTGATTGTTAGAGATTCATCGTCCCCAAGTCCGCTCAATTGTGCCTCAGCCCACTGCATGCTGAGCCTTGCGGCCTTCTTCAGCTCCCACGCGAAGTATCCGTTCGCCGGAGCAGCAAGATGCGTTGGTCGATGGGGGACGATGACTTCATCGAGCAGCGCTTGCAGGATCGGTGGATGCCATCGCGCAACCTTGTTCTGGCCCTTGGTCTTCGACTGAGCTCGGGCCCTCGCAAGTTCATCGGCAAAACTTGTGCCGTCTTCGCCAGTCGCGGGCTCCGCCGAGTGGCCGTACATCTCCTGGCTGAGCTTCGTGTCTGGGTCCTGCCCTGTACTGACGGTCCCAAACTCCCGTCGAAGGGAGCGGACGACCGGCGCCTCTAACTGGCTAGCCGTCGACTTCACGAACTCGCCGCGACGATTCAACTCGGCGAGCAACTGCCGAGAAGTCCAGCCCAGTTCACGGGCCAGTTCGTGCACTCGGAGCTTTCGCCGAGGCGGCGGATTTAATTTCACCGGCTAACCAACTTGTTAAACAACTAGGGGTCGTTTGTTAATTTCCGTTGCATCTCGACAAGGGCGTGGGCTACTTCGCCATGTTGGTGAAGCGCGACAGGTGAAGCTGGTGCGCGACTGTGATCGTCTTCGTTGGGCCGTTGCGATGCTTCGCAACGATCAAGTCGGCTTCACCGCCACGTGGATCGTCGCGCTCGAACGCGTCCGGGCGATTCAGCAGGATCACCATGTCCGCGTCCTGCTCCAGTGAGTTGTGAACCGAAATCCCCTGCGCTACAAAGTTATGGGTACCAGGTACCGTTCCGTCGTAGACGTCCTGCTCGCCGATGCTCGTGATCTCGACGACCTGATCCCAGAAGACGTCGTTGGTCGCCAGGTCATGGATGCTTTCATCCTCGAGCAGCGCTGCAGCCCTGTGCAGCCGCGGCCGGCTGGGTGAATGCTTCCAGAGAGTGGACCCGCAGAACTTCGTTCCCATCGCAGCGGCGAACTGGCGATGCGTCATCTGCCTGCCCGCCATCGCCGCCTTCACGTCCGCCCACACTTCCATGGGCACGGTGTCCAGATTCGTGTTACGCGCCTTGGCGTCCAGCTTCTCGAGCATGTCGCGTGCCGTACGCGCCTTCAGCCCGTTGACACCGACGTGTCGCAGGAACCGTGTCTGGTTCTCGGCGCCATAAACGTGGAGATGCCAGCAGTCGCGGTAACCGGCCTTCCGAACTCGCTTGATTCGTCCGAAGACTCCTAGCCGTGCCAAGAGACCGCTCACATCGTCGATCAGTCGCCGACTGGTCGACGCGTAGTAAACGCGGCTGGTGTTGTGCTTCTGATCCCAGAAGACGCATCCGTCCGTCGACCACAGGTGCTTCAGGAACATCGCGACCTGATCGTTGGGCAACGCGAAAACTTCGTCGGGCACGAACTTCTCGTAGCTTCGCTTCCCGAACAGGCCCAGCCGATCAAGCCACGCCGCAACGGGATAGCGTCTGCCGTGTGTCAATCTGTAGGGCGCGGGCAGCCGCAATGTCGTTACCCGTGCAGCCGGATATTCGTCCCGGACCGCTGTGATCCCGAAATGCCGCGCAGCGCTCGAAACAGCGGCCAGGTTCAGCTCGTCGATGCTCGCGTATCGGATCGGCTGGTTCTTCACACATGATCCGTCGCCGATCATGTGTGCCAGCAGAATGACCTCAGACTCGTCCATCCGCTGTGTGTTGACCGGCTCGGGTACACGCCGGGGAACCGCAATCCGGTCGCCAACCGTGAGGTCGCCGAGCGGAGTCCAGCCGTCCAACCTCATGAATGGGTGATTCGCGGTCGCTTCGATCACGCGACCGGAAGCCAGCCGCATCTTGAAGACTTCCTTGTGTCCGCTGGGAAACACGTTGGTCATCGGACGCGCGACCATCCGCTTACGCTCGTCGAGCGACCACACGAGCGGCCGCTCGCCCGTCCGCATCAGCTCTCCGAACGTCACCTCTGCACCGTTGTCGGCGCGCAGGATTCGCGTCTCGGCGGTCAAGCAGCCGGATTCGCGGAGGTCCGCCAGCATCGGCTTCTTGTCGGTACGTTGCTCCGGCCCGCGGTTCAGCTGGCTGATCGCGACGACCGGCAACTCCAGCTCCTTGGCCAACAGCTTCAGGCTCCGCGAGAACTCCGACACCTCCTGCTGCCGGGACTCCACCTTCTTGCCCGATGTCATCAGCTGCATGTAGTCGACGACAACCAACCGCAGATCGGCTTTCTGCTTCAACCGCCGAGCCTTGGCGCGAATCTCCATCATCGTCAGGTTGGGCGAGTCGTCGATGTACAGCGGCGCCTCGCTGATCTCGCTCATGCGTCGCGCAAGCCGCGTCCAGTCATCGTCGGTCATTCGGCCGGACCGCATATCCGCCAGCTTGATCTTGGCCTCAGCAGACAGCAGGCGCATGACGATCTCGGACTTGCTCATCTCGAGCGAGAACACCACGCTCGCCAGTTGGTGCTTGATCGAGCACGACCGCAGGAAGTCCAATCCAAGCGTCGAGTTGTGGGTCGGCACCATGCCTGTCCCCGCGAGATACAGGTGGGCGGCATTGTCGACCTCGACGCACCTCACGGGCACGCTCGGCACACGACGCACCTCTTCGATACGAACCGTCGGGACCATCAGTGCGGTACCTGCGCGGCCCTCGGGGGCGTGTCCCCACGATCCTGCGGCGGCAATGGTGTCCAGCCCTGAGCGCAGGGCCGCAGTGGTGCGGACGCCGTGGGCGGTCGGCCACTGGTGCATCGCGTCGGCGATCAAGGTTGTGCCGTGAGAGAATTCGATCCGATAGCACGGCCGGCCAATCATCACGTCGGTCGCAGCGACAACGAGCGTCGGTGCGCCGTCTGGGCCGAGCAGCCAGTCGCCCACCGCGACATCGCCCATCGTCGTCCAGCCCGTCGGGGTCGGCAGACGCGTGTCCAGCGAAAGAGCCTTACCCATACCGGGCCTGGCGGCGACGATGATCATCTGCCCGGCATGCAGACCATTGGTCAGCTCATCGAGTTCGATGAAGCCCGTCGGGACACCGGCGGCCAGGCCACCGTTGGACGCGATCGCGTCGATCTCGTCCATCGTCGGCTGAAGCAGGTCCTCCAACGCCACGAAATCCTCGGACGTGCGCCCGTCGGTGACGTCGTAGATCTCGGCCTGTGCGCGGTCCACGACCTCGGCGACATCGGCGCCCTCGGCGCCCGCGTAGCCGTACTGCACCACCCGCGTGCCCGCATCGACGAGCCGTCGCAACAGCGCCTTCTCCGCGACGATGCCCGCGTAGTAGCCGGCGTTGGCAGCCGTCGGCACCGTGGAGATCAGCGTGTGCAGATACGGGGCACCACCGATGCGGCGGAGCAGACCGCGCCTGTCGAGTTCGGCGGCCACCGTCACCGCGTCGGCGGGCTCACCGCGGCCGTAGAGGTCGAGGACGGCCTCGTACACGCACTGGTGGTTGGGTCGGTAGAAGTCGCCGGGCCGCAGTCGCTCGAGCACGTCTGCGATCGCGTCCTTGCTCAACAGCATGCCGCCGAGCACGGCCTGTTCTGCGGCCTCGTCCTGGGGCGGTTGGCGGCCGAAGTCCTCGGTGGCCGGGGGTACGTCGTCGTAACCGGAATGGCCCCGATCGTCGACGACAGCCACGGCGGGCCCACCTCCCATCAGCGTCGAACGTGCGTTCGAAAGTACTAGCCTGACTGTAGGTCACACCCCTGACAGGGACAACCTCCCTGACGCCGCCACAGCCTCGCGACGGCCAACGCTAGACGTTGCTGGAGAGACCGCCAAGGGGGCCTGTTCATGAACTTGTGGATGGGGTGTGGATATCTGCGCTCGCCTGTGTTGAGGCCTTGGGGAGAACCTGTGGACGGACGCCGGCGTCAACCACATCCCTGCAGATAAGCGGACCATACGGGTGGGTATTAGTTGTGGATGACAATTTCATCGGCGTGTCGGGCCGGGTTACGACTTCGGGCGTGTTGTGTTTCGGGTCAGCGCCGCCCAGGTTAACGGCAGGTTATCTTCGCTGGGGGGATAGGACCGTATACAGTTCGCCAGAAATACAGCAACGGCGGCGTGAAGGTCGATCAGGGCCTTCACGCCGCCTATTTACGCTTGTGCCTATTTCTCGGCGACGACGTTCACCGAGACTTCGGCGGTCACCTCGGGGTGCAGCTTCACCGAAACCGGATAGGTGCCGAGCGTTTTGATGTGACCCTTCGGCAACTGCACGGTGCGCTTGTCCAAATTGGGGCCGCCGGCCTTTTTGATCGCCTCGACGATGTCGGCCGCGGTGATCGAGCCGAACAGCTTGCCGGTGTCGGATGCGGTCCTGGCGGGCAGCTCCACCGATCCGAGCGCCTCCAGCGCCGTCTCGAGCTCGTTGGCGTGCTCGACGCCGCGGATGGTCTTGGACTCCTGCGCGCGTCGAATCGCATCGGCCTGCCGCTCGGCGCCCTTGGTAGCCGCGATCGCCAGCCCGCGCGGCAGCAGGAAGTTGCGCCCGTAGCCGTCCTTCACCTCGACGGTGTCGCCTGCCGAACCGAGGTGCTCGACCTCGGCGGTGAGAATGAGTTTCATCTGGAGTGTCTTTCCTTCAGTTCCGCCGACTCAGCGGGTGGACGAGCTGAACGGCAGCAGAGCGACCTCGCGGGCGTTCTTGACGGCAATCGCGATGTCGCGCTGGTGCTGCACGCAGTTGCCGGTCACCCGACGGGCACGGATCTTGCCGCGCTCGCTGATGTAGGTGCGCAGCAGCGCGGTGTCCTTGTAATCGATCGTCTGCCCCTTCTTGGAGCAGAACACGCACTTGCGTGTCTTGACCGGCTTCTCGGGAGCCGGGCGTCGCTTGGTGGCCTTGGCCATGTCTTCTTCTCTTTCTTGACTTGCTGAATTCGGTTGGTCAGAAGGGCGGTTCGTCGTCGCTGCCGGAGAACGATCCGGACGCCGGTGCACTGCCCCATGGGTCGTCCTTGGGCTGGGAGCCCCCGCGATCGCCGCTGCTGCTGCCGCTGCTGCCGAAGCCGCCGCCTCCGCCGCCGCTGCGGCTGGCCTTGTTGACCTTGGCGGTGGCGTAGCGCAGCGACGGGCCGATCTCGTCGACCTCGAGCTCGACGACGGTGCGCTTCTCGCCCTCCCGGGTTTCGTAGGACCGCTGCTTGAGCCGACCCTGCACGATCACCCGCGAGCCCCGCGTCAGGCTCTCGGCCACGTTCTCCGCGGCCTCGCGCCAGATGCTGCAGCGCATGAACAGCGCGTCGCCGTCTTTCCACTCGTTGGTCTGCCGATCGAAGATCCGCGGAGTGGACGCCACCGTGAAGTTGGCGACGGCGGCGCCGGACGGGGTGAAGCGCAGCTCAGGGTCGGCGGTCAGATTTCCGACGACGGTGATGATCGTGTCACCAGCCACAGGGTCCTCCTGGGATTTGGGGGCGGTGGTTGTCGTGGGCGAGCCTACGCAGCGCCTCCGACTCCCAACAGCCTTTAGTGCTTGTCGGTACGGAGCACCTTGGTCCGCAGGACGGACTCGTTCAGGCTGAGCTGACGATCGAGCTCGGTCACGGTGGCCGGGTTGGCCTTCACGTCGATCACCGCGTAGATGCCCTCGGCATGCTTGGCGATCTCGTATGCCAGCCGGCGGCGGCCCCAGATGTCGACCTTCTCGACAGTCCCGCCGTCCTTGCGGACGACGTTCAGGAACGCTTCCAGCGACGGTGCGACGGTGCGCTCGTCGAGGGTGGGGTCGAGAATGACCATGATTTCGTATGGACGCATGAGAACCTCATCACCTCCTATGGGCTAATCGGCCACGGCCTGTCCGTGGCAGGAGGGTTACCTGCGTCGGCAACCGGCCCAGGCTACAGGAATGGCTGCTGATCTGCGAAATCGCGCTGCTCGGCGACTTACGCTTCGTACGTGTTCTCCGAGACGCGCTACGCCCGCAACGGCGACCTGCACGTCGCCTACCGGGCATCGCCACCCGGTGAACGGGATTTCATCTTCGTTCCCAACTGGTTCACCAACTGCGAGGCCCTACCTGAGCTGCCTTCTCTGCAGGGGTGGATCGAAGCGGTCACGTCGCTTGGTCGGTTGATCTTCTTCGACCAGCCTGGCACGGGGTCATCCGACCCCGTCGCCCCCGGCGCTATGCCCACGCTCGAGCAATGGGCCGACAGCATCGCCGCGGTGCTCGACGATCTCGGGAGCCGTCAAGCCGTCGTTCTGGCAGGCGTAGGGGCGTTGCCGACGGGAGCGCTGTTCGCCGCGACGCATCCGTCCCGCACCACCGCTCTCGTCGTGCTCGAGGGCTATGCCGACCCCCATGCGGAACGCCCCGACGATCTCGATGCAGAAGAGGCGTTCGCAACGTTCGTCGGCATGTGGGGGACGGGTGAGTGGCAGCACGTCGCGAACCCGGACATGCCGTGGAACGAGGAGATCCGGACGGCATGGGCACGGGCGGAACGGATGGCGGCGAGCCCTGCCACTGTTGCTCTCGTGCTACCGCTTGTCGCCGAGGTGGACGTGCTGGCGGTACTTCCGGCCGTCCGCGTGCCGACTCTTGTGATTCAACACACCGACGATGGGCTGATCCCGCGTGAGTGGGGTCGGTACGTTGCCGACCGTATTCCTGACGCGAAATACGTTGAGATACCGGGTCGCAACGCCTACCACGTCGTCGAACCGTGGCGGGACTCGTTTCGCGAGACCGCCGCATTTCTCACCGGCCATCAACCGGACGTTGAAGACGACCGCGTGCTTGCGACGGTGTTGTTCACCGACATCGTCGACTCGACGCGCATGGCCGCCGAACTCGGTGACAGCAACTGGCGCGCACTGCTCGACGCGCACGACGCCGTCGTTCGGTCACAACTGGGGCGGTTCCGCGGCCGCGAAGTCAACACTTCGGGTGACGGTTTCCTCGCGACGTTCGACGGGCCGCAGCGAGCCATCCGCTGCGCCATGGCAATTCGAGATGCCGTCCACCCCTTGGGCATCGAGGTGCGCGCCGGATTGCACACCGGCGAATGTGAACTGCGCGGCGACGACATCGGCGGCATCGCCGTACACATCGGCGCCCGCGTCAGCGCACTCGCCCGCGCCAATGAGGTCCTCGTCTCGAGTACGCTGCGCGACCTCGTCATCGGCTCCGGCCTCGAATTCGACGACCGCGGCACGCATCAACTCAAGGGCGTGCCCGGCGACTGGCACCTCTTCGCGGTCGCCTCCTAGCACGACCAGACGCAAAATCGCACATTTTCGGCGAGTTTCGTGCGAGTTTACGTCTGCTCACCAGAGAAAGGTGAGCCCTACTTGCAGGGGGCGGGTACGGTCTCGGTCAGCTCGTCCGCCCAGGCCTGATACGCCTCCGGCGTCGGGTGCAGACCGTCCTCGACCCATTGGCCGTCATCGGCCTGCTGCTTGTAAACCGGTCGTAGATCGACGAATTCGGCGCCGTGGGCCGATGCCTCCTCGATCAGCACCTCGTCGTAAGCGGCCCGCTGCGAGTCCATGTCCTCGCCATAGTCGACACCGACCGGCGACCGGAACCACTCGTTCTGCGCAAGCACGATGACCCGCGCCCCGCTGCCGGTTGCCGACTCCAACACCGACTTCACGTTGTTGCGGTACTCGTCGATGGGTACGCCGTTGGCGATGTCGTTGCCGCCGGCCTGGAACGTGATGATGGTCGGCTGAAACTCCTCGATCTGAGGCACCTGCTCCGCCAGTATCTGGCCCGCCGTGTAACCGCTGATGCCCGCGTTCTGCAGTTCGACCTCACAACCGTCGGCGCGCCACTCCTCGGCGACAAGCGCGGGAAAGGCGCCGGTGCTCTCGTCGGGCGCGCCGACGCCCTGGGTCAGCGAATCACCGAGCGCGAGATAGCGGACGGCGGCCTCTGCGGCCGCGCTCGTGGCGGCCGGCGGCTCATCGGACTGCACCGTTCTCGCGCTGTCGCAACCGCTCGTGAAAGCCGCGACGGCGCACACCAAAACGCCCAGCTGCCAGGCCCGCCGTTTCACGCGTTGAGAATAGCGGCCGGTCTTTCCTCCGGTGGGGGTATTGGCGTTTCCTTCTCGGGCGGCCGCAGCCACTTCGGCAGCCAGGCGGGCGGGTTGTCCGCTGCCCTGTTGAACACACCGCCCGACGGATCGTCGATCCTCCCGCGATAGCGGACCAGGTCCAGCTCGGGGCGGTAGATCTGGCGAATCACCAACGCGCACAACGCCATCACCGCGATATCGCGCAGTAGCACGGTGGTGGTGAACCACTGCTCGGGCAAGCCGCGGTTCTCCTCGCCGTAGAGGAACAGCATCCGCGGCACCCACACCAGTGCATCGATGGTCATCCAGGCCAACAGCACGCGCCGGTGCGGCAATGCCAGCACCGCAAGCGGAACCAGCCACAGCGAGAACTGCGGGCTCCACACCTTGTTCGTCAACAGGAACAGCGCGACGACGAGGAACGCCACCTGCGCGAGCCGTGGTCGTCGCGGCGCCGTCAGCACGATGTAGCCGATGCCGACGCAACACGTCGCGAACAACACGAACACGACCGCGTTCAGGATCGTCGGCGGCTCCCACAGGCCCAGGCCGGTGTCAAAGCCCTGCCAGTTGGTGTACGACTTGACGACGTTGTACAGCGAGTCCATGTCGTCGCCGCGACGGGCGTTGAGGCGGAAAAACTCCGACCATCCGCGCGGGAACATCACCATGATCGGCAGGTTCACCACCAGCCAGGTGACGAACGCCGCCGCCGCGGTCTTGCCCACTTCCCTCAGTCGCCCTGTGCGCAACCCCAAGAGCGCCAACGGGATCAGCAGCAGGATCGGATACAGCTTGGCCGCCACGCCGAGGCCGATCAACGCTCCGGCCAGCACGGGTCTTCGGCGCGCCCATGCCAGCAGCGCGCCCGTCGCGAAAGCCGTTGCCAGAGCGTCGAAATTGGTGAAGATCTGGAAGATGACGATCGGTGAGCCCGCCACCAGCGCGGCGTCCCAGATGCGTCTGCCCGCGAGTTGCGACGTCGCCCACACTGTGGCCAACCAGGCCAGCGCCAACCCGAACGCCGAGATGTTGAAGAACATCACCACTTCGGCGATCGACGGGACGGGCACCAATCTGCTCAGCGCCGAGTAGCTCTTGGCCACCGCCATCGACAGGTACTGGTAGATGCCCGTGATGACCGGATACTCCATGTACCGCACGGCGACATTGCCGTCGAACTGCTTCTGCGGCCTGCCCTCGCTGTCCTTTTCGATCCAGCTCGACTTGTAGGGGAACTTGCCGAGGTTCAACAGTTCGGCCGTGTACAGCGGCACGGTGTCGGAGTAGCACAGCTCGTAATACGCACGCTGGTTCTGCCAGTTGGCGACCTTCTGGTCGGCCGTGCCGGTACCGGTGGTCACCAGACATGCCGCCTTGGACGTGTATCCCAGCGACAGGAAGATCACCGCGATCACCAGCATCACCCGCAGCGGCGTGAAGAAGCGGGTGCGACCGATCAGCGCGTGCCTGCCGACCGGGCCACCGAACGGCTGGGACAGCGCGCGAGCCAAAACATCGGTGCGGCTTGGCAAATCACGATCATCGGCGCTGCGCGCGTCGGCGGCGAGCGGTGCCGGGGATACAGTCGAACGGAGCGACTCCTGCGTCGCTCCGTCCTTTACTTCGATATCCCCGCCGTCTGTCACGGGGGTGGGAACGGCGGTTGCGGACCAGGACCGGGAACTCCCGGCGGCACCGGCGCCCCGGGTGCGGCGGGAGCGAGGGGAGCGTTCGGGTCAGGCGCGGGCGCGCCACCACCGGGCGGAACCGGCACGACGGTCGGCGGACCGAACGGAATGGTGATGCCCGGCGCCACCTCGATGCTCGGCTGGATGGTCGTCTCGGTGGGCGGGGGCGGTGTCGACGGCGGCGGTGGCGGCGCTGCGGGCGGACCGGCGTAGCCACCGATCTCCGTCGGCTTCGGGAACGACTCGATCTCGGTGTCCTCCAGGGCGCCGTCCATCGTGTCCTTCCAGATGTCGGACGGCAGGCCGGAACCGTAAACCGGTGAGCCCCACTTGTTCTCGAGCGGTTTGTCGCCCTGGGTGGTGCCCACCCACACCGCTGTCGACAGCGACGGTGTGAAGCCGACCATCCAGGCGTCGCGGTTGGCGCCGGTGTCGCCGAGCTGGTTGGTGCCGGTCTTGGCCGCCGACGGCCTGCCGCCGGCAAGCGCGTGACCGTTGGAGTACGCGGCGATCGGTTGCATCGCCGCCGTCACGTTGTCGGCGACGGCCTTGTCGATGCGCTGCTCGCCGGAGTTGTCCTCGCTCGCCGCGTCGAACAGCACCTGGCCCTCTGCGTTGACGACCTTCTGCACGAAGTGCGGCCGGTGATAGACACCCGATGCCGCGATCGTGGCGTACGCCGACGCCATGTCCAGCACCCGGCTCTGATACTGGCCGAGCACGATGCCGTTGTTCGGCGGACCGCCCTTACCGTCCTCGGACAGGGTGTGCTCGACGCCGGGGAAGCTCTCGGCGATGCCCGCTGCGTGTGCGGCCTTGGCGACATCGGCGGGGCCGTTCTTGAGCTTCAGCATCAGCCGGTAATAGCTGGTGTTCAGCGAGCGCTTCAACGCCTCGGCGATGTTGCAGGTGCCGCAGCCACCGCCCTCGACGTTGGTGATCTTGATGCCGTTGACCTCCAGCGGCGAACTGTCCACCTGATACCCCAGGCCGATGCCCTGCTCCAGCGCGGCGATCAGCGCGAACACCTTGAACGACGATCCCGTCGGCAAGCCGGCCTGCGCGAAGTCGAAGCCTTGCGCGTCGGTGCCGCCGAAGTAGGCCTTCACGCCGCCGGTGCGCGGGTCGATGGACACCGCCGCCGCGCGCATGTCCGGGTCCTGACCTTCGAGCGCCTCGCTCACCGCCTCCTCGGCGGCGGCCTGCGCCTTCGGATCGATGGTGGTGGTGACCTGCAGACCCTCGGTGTTCAACGTCTGCTCGTTGATGTCGAACAGGTCGAGCAGTTCCTTCTGCACCTGCCGTTCGATCAGCCCGTTCGGGCCCGTCGTCTGGTTCTGGCTCTGTGCCTGGTCGGGCGGCACCGTCGGCGGGAAGACCTGCGCGGCGCGGTCGTTGGCCGACAGCGCGCCGATCTCGACCATGCCGTCGAGCACCCAGTTCCACCGGCGCAGCGCGCCGTCGGGATTGACCGCGGGGTCCAGCCCGGACGGCTGCTGGATGAGCGCGGCGAGCAGTGCGCCGTCCGCGACGCTGAGCTGTTCGACCGGTTTGTCGAAGTACGCCTTCGACGCGGCGGCGATGCCGTAGGCGCCGCGACCGAAATAGATGATGTTCAGATAGGACTGCAGCACTTGGTCTTTGGACCATTCGCTGGACATCTTGGTCGAGATGACCAGTTCCTTGGCCTTGCGGACGACGCCGCCGAGCCCCGCTCGCGCGGAGCCGACCAACGCGTTCTTGACGTACTGCTGCGTGATCGTCGACCCGCCCTGGGTGTCGCCGCCGAAGATGTTGTTCTTGGCGGCGCGCGCGAACCCGGTGAACGAGAAGCCGGGGTTGGAGTAGAAGTCGCGGTCTTCGGCGGCCATCACCGCATCACGCACGTGCACGGGAATCTGGTCGATGTTGACGTCGACCCGGTTCCCCTCCGGCGGAACGATTTTCGCGAGCTCACTGCCGTCGCTGGCGAGGATCGTCGACACCTGATTGGTACGGATGTCGCCCGGCTTGGGCACCTCGACGATCATGTACGCCATGCCGAACGTGATGAGCGGCAGCAGCACGCACACGGCGACCGTCACATAGATACCGCGCCGTACCCACTTCCAGTTGATCTGCTGCAGCGCGGGCAGTCGGCGGGGCGGCCGGTCCCCCGGACCGCCTGGCCCGCCCGGACCACCGCCACCCGGTGGGCGGCGCGGCGGTACCGGCGGAGGCGCTTTGGGCGGCGGCTTGCCGTCCAGCGCCGCCTTGACCGCCTCGATCGGATCGCGCAGCGGACGGGTGTCGTCCACTGACGGAATGATGGCGGTGCGGCGGTCGTCGAAGTGGCTGACCGGCCGACGAATCGGGCGCGGCCGTCGCACCTCGACGGTTTCGCGGTCGTCCACACCGTCAGCCGCCTGTCCTCTGTGGACATCGCTGGCTGACCGGTTGTGGCGCCCTTCGCTATTCACTGGCCGTCCGCGCGCCGTTGCGCGCGGTCCGCGTCGAGCGTGATCCACGGGTCGGGCCTGACGGCCGTACCGCGCCGAGCACGTAGGACTTGACCAGGTGATTCCAGCTGCAGGTGCGGCATACCTCCACCACGTGTACTGAGAATTCGTCGTAGCGGGACGCCAGCATGACCAATTCTTCGGCGGTCCGCGCTGAACCGGATACCGCGCCGAGGTGATCTCCAAACACCCAGGACACCAATGTGAGCTGTTCCTTGCGGCAGATCGGGCACATCACCGAACTGGGCTTGCCGTGGAATTTGGCGGCGCGCAGCAAGTAGGGGTTGGCGTCGCAGACCTCCGAGACGCCGGTGCGCCCCGAGTAGACCTCCGCCAGCAGGGACCGTCGCCGAAGGGCGTAGTCCACCACCTGTCGCTGCAATCGCACGTTGACCAGAGTACGTCGGCCGAAGGACCACGGGAGCGTGACGGGGTCAGCCAAGTCGCGCGCGGTGCGCTCGGCACCGCATTGGTCGACCCCCTCGAGCACATCGAGGAGGCCTTCGGCGCGCGCGGCGCTTCGCGACCCTACGATCTTGGACGTGGCGACGCGGAAGACATCCGGTACCCGGGCACGAGACAGCGACCGCAACGCGATCTGCCAGATACTCGACGCCGCGCTCGCCGACGGTCAGCTGTCTGGGGAGGAACACCGGCAGCGGGTGAGCGCCGCAACCAACGCCGCGACGCTCGGCGAGCTCGAACCGTTGACCGCAGACCTGCAGATACCGGGCGCGGTGCAGCCGTTCGCCGCGTCCACCCCAAAGCTGGGGCGCAGGCCGGTCGTGCTGGGCGGGCTCGCGGTCGCGGCGATCGTCCTCGTCGTCGCCGTCGCGGTGATCCTGATGACCAACGACTCGACGCCGGACACCACACCGACTCCCAGCGCGGCGACGCCCGAGACGCACGAACTGGCAGCCGAGCCGTTCAGCCCCGCCCCATCGACCTCACCGCCCGCCGATCCGGCTCCCGTCGTGCTCGGCCCGCCGCCGAATCTGCACACCGCCGACGGACTGACGCTGGTGCTCGACGACATTCGCAGGCGGTTCGGCGACACCACCGGTTACGAACTGGCGATCATGTCGGACGAGGCGCTGCTGGCCCGACCGGATCCCACCGACGATTCGTCGAAGTTGGTCTACACCTTCGAGCGCGGCTGGGGTGATCCCTCCTCGAGGCCTCGCTCCGACACCGACGACGTGACCGATCTCGGCGCGTTCGACGTGCAGGCGGCCGCCGCCGCGCTGCAGGCCGCACCCGAAACGCTGCGGATCGCGCCGGACGAGGTGTCGGAGACGTTCATCGACGTCGACCACATCGCCGAGCCGCCGGAGCCGGGTGCGCTCGAGTTGCTGGTGAAGGTGTCGACGAAGTCGGGCACCGACGGGTGGATCTACCTCGATCCCGCAGGCAACATCAAGCGCGTCGAATATCCGAGCTGACCCCTACGATCATCTCTCGTGGCGATAGCTGAGAGCGGGCGGCGTTCACCCGGGACGCGTGCAAAAGACAGCGACCGTTCCGACACGTGCCAGGTGCTCGACACCGCGCTCGCCGAAGGACAGCTGTCGATGGAGGAACACCGGCAGCGGGTGAGCCGGGCCACCAACGCCGCAACGCTCGGCGAGCTGCGGTCGTTGGTTGACGACCTGCAGACGGGCAACGCGCCGGTGAAGCTCCCGAACCTGAAGCGGCGTCCCAAGCTGCCCGCCGGCGGCGGCTGGGGTCTGCGCATCGCGACCGCGGCGGTGCTGGTGCTGTTCGGGATCGGCATCGGCTGGGGCCTGTACGGAAACACGAGTTCGCCGCTGAGCTTTCAGACCGACCCCGGCGCCAAATCCGATGGCGTGCCCGCCAGGGTGCTCACCCCGCCGCGCCAGCTGCAGTCGATGGGCGGCCTCAACGGCTTGTTCGAGCAGATGCGGCAGAAGTTCGGCGACACCAAGGGCTTCGAGATGAACATCCGGCCCGACCGGGCGACGCTGTACCGGCCCGACGCCGAGGACCCGCGCCGCAAGCTGATGTACGACTACCGCGGCGGATGGGGCGACCCGTACTCCACCAGCACCGTCGACTCCGACGACCGCGTCGTCGACCTGGCGAAGTTCGATTTCGAGCAGACCATCGCGGTGCTGCGCGGCGCGCCGGAAACCCTGCGGATCCAGCGCAAGGACATCTCAGACACCTGGATCGACATCGAGCCGTCGAAGGACCCGGCGACGCCCGACGCGGTCACCGTGCGCATCTACGTCAGCAGCGATTTCGGCAGCGGCTTCATCGACCTGGCGCCCGACGGTTCGATCAAGCAGATCAACGAGCCCGGCTGAAACCCCAGCTCAACGAGTTTTCGTAACCTCCGTGTGGCGACGAATATATCGGCGCGATACTATTGCCCGAGGTGTCGAGCCGTCGTAGCGACTTGGGCCCACAGCGCAGCTAGGGGACAAAGGAGGTGATTCGATGCTGGAGCTTGCAGTGCTGGGTCTTCTGCTCGAATCGCCCATGCACGGCTACGAGCTGCGCAAGCGGCTGACGGGCCTGCTCGGCGCCTTCCGGGCGTTCTCCTACGGATCGCTGTATCCCGCATTGCGGCGGATGCAGGCCGATGGGTTGATCGTCGAGGATGCGGCACCGGACGGCACCCCTAAGGTGCGCCGTGCACGCCGGGTGTACCGGCTGACCGATGCAGGCAAGCAGCGCTTCGCCGAGTTGGTGGCCGATACGGGTCCGCAGAACTACACCGACGACGGCTTCGGTGTTCATCTGGCCTTCTTCAACCGCACCCCGGCCGAGGCCAGGATGCGGATCCTGGAAGGCCGCCGTCGTCAGGTCGAGGAACGCCGAGAGGGGCTTCGCGAGGCGGTCGCACGGGCGAGCAGTTCGCTCGATCGCTACACCCGCCAACTGCACCAGTTGGGGTTGGAGTCCAGCGAACGGGAAGTGAAATGGCTCAACGATTTGATCGCGGCCGAGCGGGTCGCGCAGGGTCGCGCCGAGCAATCACCCAGCTAGCAAGAACGAACAGATTTCAAGTGGCAATGGATCGAGAGGGAGAACGTCGCCATGACTGAGACCACCGAGGTGCGGGTCGCGATTGTCGGTGTCGGTAACTGCGCTGCATCGCTTGTCCAGGGTGTGCAGTACTACCAGGACGCCGACGAGAACAAGACGGTTCCCGGTCTGATGCATGTGCGCTTCGGTCCGTACCACGTCCGCGACGTCAACTTCGTCGCCGCCTTCGACGTCGACGCCAAGAAGGTCGGCTTCGACCTCTCCGAGGCGATCTTCGCGTCGGAGAACAACACCATCAAGATCGCCGACGTACCGCCGACCGACGTCGTCGTGCAGCGCGGCCCGACCCTCGACGGCATCGGCAAGTACTACGCCGACACCATCGAGGTGTCCGACGCCGAGCCGGTCGACGTGGTGAAGGTGTTGAAGGACAACAAAGTCGACGTGCTGGTGTCCTATCTGCCGGTCGGCTCGGAAGAGGCCGACAAGTTCTACGCCCAGTGCGCCATCGACGCCGGCGTCGCGTTCGTCAACGCGCTGCCGGTGTTCATCGCCTCGGATCCGGTGTGGGCCAAGAAGTTCGCCGACGCGGGTGTGCCGATCGTCGGCGACGACATCAAAAGCCAGGTCGGCGCGACCATCACCCACCGCGTGATGGCCAAGCTGTTCGAGGACCGCGGTGTTCAGCTCGACCGCACGATGCAGCTCAACGTCGGCGGCAACATGGACTTCCTCAACATGCTCGAGCGCGAGCGCCTCGAGTCGAAGAAGATCTCCAAGACCCAGGCCGTGACGAGCAACCTGCAGCGCGAGTTCAAGACCAAGGACGTGCACATCGGCCCGTCCGACCATGTCGGCTGGCTCGACGACCGCAAGTGGGCCTACGTGCGGCTGGAAGGCCGCGCCTTCGGCGACGTGCCGCTGAATCTGGAGTACAAGCTCGAGGTGTGGGACTCGCCGAACTCCGCGGGCGTCATCATCGACGCGGTGCGCGCGGCGAAGATCGCCAAGGACCGCGGCATCGGCGGCCCGGTCGTCGCGGCATCGGCCTACCTGATGAAGAGCCCGCCGCAGCAGCTGCCCGACGACGTCGCGCGCGAGCAGCTCGAAACGTTCATCGAGGGCTAGAAGCCGTAACCCAGCTCAGCCGGCACGTCGGTGGCGAACGCCGCGTCCAGCTGGGCTGTCAGCCCGGAGGCGTTGCACCGCAACCGGTTTGCGGTCGCGAACGCCGACGGGCGGTGGCCACCCAGGTACAGGCTGCCGAGCACCGACAGGCTCATCTGCACGTCTGCGGCGGCATCGCTGGGTACGCAACGCGCTTTCCGGTCGCGGACCTCCAGCGCGAATCTGCCGCCACCGCCGAGCACCCCGTCGGAGACGTCGAGCACCACTGAGACATCGGCCGCGTAGCTGCGCGCCTCGAGCACCGTCGGGATGTCGAGGATCCGCAGCCACAGGGCGTCTTCGACGAGCGTGGTGCGCACCAGCCGCGGATTGGTCAACAAGTACGGCAGCACATCGTCGGGATGCGTCCACGTCGTCACCTTCTCGACGAGGTCCATCCCGAGCAGCACCCGCCACAGCGCGATGCGCGCCTGCGGCGTCACCGAGGCCATCTTGGTGATCTCGACTTTCTTCTTCTCCTCACCGCCGTGGGTCCGGTACATCACGAAGCCGTCGGCATGGAGCAGGCAGAAGTAGGCACTGCCGCCGCCCCTTATCTCCTCGCGGTCGGCCAGCGCTTCGTCCCACAGTTGCGGCGGGCTGTACACACCGCCGGGTGTCTGCAGCCGCCAACGTTCGTAGATTTCTGCGAGCTGTTCGCGATGCGCGGCGGGTCGCACGATTCGAACTCCGCCCGGGTCGGGCACCTCGCTGTGGAACCGGGCCCGCCTTCGGTCGACGGTCAGCTCGTGGCACACCGTCGCAGGTCCGTATCCGAAGCGGCCGTAGATTTCCGCCTCGCTGGCCTCCAGTCCGGCGATCGGGTAGTCGCCCATCCGGCCGTGCAGTTCGGCGAACATCGCCGTCAAGACACCGCGCCGACGGTGGGTGGGCGACACCGCAACCCAGGACACCCCGGCCATCGGCAGCACGGTCCCGCCGGGCACGGTGAGCTTCAAATCCAGAAAGAAGGCCATCCCGACGACGTCATCGCCGTCGCATGCGACGACGGCGCCGGAGGCAGGCACCAGCGTCCGCCACATGTCGGTCGTCTGCTGCGGACGCCAGTTGCCGAAGCACGTCGCGGCGAGCAATGCCATTGCGGGCCAGTCGGCGTCCTCTGCGGTGCGGATCGTCAGTCTTTTCGGTACTTCTGCCGTCGAGGCCATGCATCGACGCTGACACAACCGCGCTCCGATGGCACCTGAATTTCGGCGGTGCGTAATGTGCCAGCCATGCCCGAGATCTCCGACGACGACCTGTTGCACGTCGACGAGTTCGCGCTGCTGCCGGAGAACGCCGAACAGATCGGCCACACCGGCCCGCTGCCGACGGTCACGCGCATCGAATCCGGTGCCATCAGCGCACTGAAGTGGGGCGACGCACCGCCGCAGGCGGTCTTCCTGCACGGCGGCGGGCAGAACGCGCACACCTGGGACAGCGTCATCCTCGGTTTGGGTGTACCCGCACTGGCCATCGACCTACCCGGGCACGGCCGGTCGCGGTGGCGCGACGACGGCGACTACGGGCCGAAGACCAACGCCGAGACGCTGCGGCCGCTGCTGCGCGAGTGGGCGCCCGACCCGCGGTTGGTGGTGGGAATGTCGCTGGGCGGGCTCACCGCGCTGCGCATTGCCGCCACCGAACCCGCGCTCGTTCCCGAACTCGTCCTCGTCGACGTCACACCGTCGGCGCCGGAACGCCACGAGCAGATGACCAAGGCCCAACTGGGCGCCGTCGCGCTCGTTCAGGGCAACCGGGAGTTCCACAGCTTCGCCGCGATGCTCGACGTGACGATCGAGGCGTCACCCCACCGCGACCGGAAGTCGTTGCGGCGCGGGGTGTTCCACAACTCCAAGCGCCTCGACGACGGCACCTGGACGTGGCGCTACGACAGCTTCCGCGGCCCGAAGTCCGAGAGCCCGAAACTACCGGAGTCGTTCGCCGGCCTGTGGGACGACGTGCCCGCCATCACCATGCCGACCACGTTGGTGCGCGGCGCCAACTCGTACTTCGTCAACGACGAGGACGCCGAAGCGTTCGCCAAGGGCGCTCCGGGATTCCAGCGCACCCACATCGTCGCCGACTCCGGACACTCCGTTCAGGGCGACCAGCCGCGCGCGCTCGTCGAGATCCTTCGCGGGGTGATTGGGGCCTGATCGCAGCGGGCATGATGGGGTCGTGCCTTCGATACGCATCGGCGTGCAACTGCAGCCGCAACATTCCCCTCAGTACAGCCATATCCGTGACGCCGTCCGCCGCTGCGAAGACATCGGCGTTGACGTCGCGTTCAACTGGGACCACTTCTTCCCGCTGTACGGCGACCCCGACGGTCCGCACTACGAGTGCTGGACGATGCTCGGCGCGTGGGCGGAGCAGACGTCACGCGTCGAGATCGGCGCGCTGGTCACCTGCAACTCGTATCGCAACCCCGAACTGCTCGCCGACATGGCCCGCACCGTCGACCACATCTCCGACGGCAGGCTGATCCTCGGCATCGGGTCGGGTTGGAAGCAGAAGGACTACGACGAGTACGGCTACGAGTTCGGCACAGTGGGCAGCAGGCTCGACGACCTGGCCGAGGCGTTGCCCCGCATCATCTCCCGCCTGGGCAAGCTCAACCCGCCGCCGACGCGCCACATCCCGGTGTTGATCGGCGGCGGCGGTGAAAAGAAGACGCTGCGGCTGGTGGCCCAGTACGCCGACATCTGGCATTCGTTCAGCGACAGCAAGGAGTATCCGCGCAAGGCGGAGGTGCTGGCACGGCACTGCGCAGAGGTCGGCCGCGATCCCTCGGAGATCGAACGTTCGGCGGGTGTCTCGGGTAAGGGCACCGATGCGCTGCTCGCCGAAGCCGACGCGCTCGCCGATCTCGGGGTCACGCTTCTCACCGTCGGGGTGAACGGACCCGACTACGACCTTAGCGACGCAGAAGCGTTGTGCCAGTGGCGCGATCGACGCGCAGGATAGCCTGCGCTTAGGCCGCGACGACCTCCAGGAAACTCACAGACATTTCAATCTGTCTTATTCTGCCAAATTCTGCCGGTCAGCAGTTTTGCGTGGTTAACTTGCGCCGCTATGCCGAAGAGGTATGGAGTCAAAGAGAAGGACCAGGTTGTTTCTCACATCATCAACCTGGTTCTCACTGGGAAGTTGCGTTCGGGCGATCGCGTCGACCGCAACGAGATCGCGCACGAGCTCGGCCTGAGTCGCGTGCCGATCCAGGAGGCCGTCGTCCAGCTCGAGCACGACGGCATTCTGTCCACCCGCTACCACCGCGGCGCGTTCGTCGAGCGCTTCGACGAGTCCGTCGTGCTGGAGCACCACGAACTGCACGGCATGCTGCTGGGCATCGCGTCGGCCCGCGCCGCAACCGACCCGCGGCCGCACGTGCTGTCGCAGCTCGACTCACTGACCGACTTCATGCGCGCCAACCGCGAGTCGCGGGCGTTCCACGAGGCGGCCTGGCAGTATCGGCAGACCATCAACGAGGAGTACGCGGGACCGCGGCTGCTCGCCGAGATCCGCGCGTCGCAGAGTTTCATGCCGCGGTCGTTCTGGGTGACGTACCTCAACAACCACGACGAGATGCTGCCGTTCTACGAGGCCGAGACCAACTCCATCCGCGGGCGCGACCCCGATGGCGCGAGGGCCGCGTGCGCCGGTCGAGCGGAGGCCATGGGGCGCATCATGGTCGCCGAACTCATCCGCCGCGGCGTCCTGAGCCCATCGCGCCTGGCCAGGGAGCCGTCGGTTGCGCTCTGATTGAGCTGAAGCAGGTCTGATCGGCCGCTCGGCGGCTACGTTGACTTGAATGACCTCTTCTTTGGGCCGGACGGGTAGAGCATTCGTCCTTGCGCTGGTCGCGCTGCTGGTCTTCAGTCTGCCGACGGCGGCACCCGCGCTCGCCGACGCCGACCAGTGCGCGCCGCCGGGGGTCGACAGCGCCAGCGCCGTACCGACCAACCTGGCGTCCGCCGCAGCCGGTCCCGGCGAGGACAAGTACACGACGCCGGGCGTCGTGCCGCTGAACTCGGTGCGAACCGACGCGCTGGGCCTCGGCACCCCGGGGGTGGTCACCGTCGGCACCTTGTCGGACGCCCCGCCCAGCATCTGCATCAACTCGCAGGGCCAGTTCACCGGCTTCGACAACGAGTTGCTGCGGGCGATCGCCGAAAAGCTGGGTCTGCGAATCAATTTCGTCGGCACCGAGTTCTCCGGGCTGCTCGCCCAGGTGGCGTCGCGTCGGTTCGACGTCGGCTCGTCGTCGATCACCACCACCGATGCGCGGCGGCGCACCGTCGGGTTCACCAACGGCTACGACTTCGGCTACTTCTCGCTGGTGGTGCCGACGGGTTCGTCGATCACCGGATTCGACAAACTCGCCCCCGGTCAACGCATCGGCGTCGTGCAGGGCACGGTGCAGGAGGCCTACGTCGTCGACTCGCTGAAGCTGGACCCCGTCAAGTTCCCGGACTACAACACCGTCTACGCCAGCCTGAAGAGCAGGCAGATCGACGCGTGGGTGGCGCCATCCCAGCAGGCGCAGGGCACGGTGCAGCCTGGCGACGCCGCCGAGATCATCGAAAACACCTTCAGCTTGGACAATTTCGTGGCTTATGCGGTCGCCAAGGAGAACAAGCCGCTGATCGACGCGTTGAACTCCGGGCTGGACGCGGTGATCGCCGACGGGACCTGGTCGCAGCTGTACTCCGACTGGGTGCCGCGCGAACTGCCGCCGGGCTGGAAGCCGGGATCGAAGGCCGCCCCGGTGCCGCAACTGCCAGATTTCGCCGCCATCGCGGCCAGCCATCAAGGCGAAGCCGCGGAATCGGGTGCGGCGCAACCGAAGTCCACACTGTCGCAGCTGGCGGCCTCGTTTCTCGACTGGGAGCTGTACAAGCAGGCGATACCGGTTCTGTTCAAGACCGGTCTGCCGAACACGTTGATACTGACCATCAGTGCCGGCGTGATCGGGTTGCTGCTCGGGATGGTGCTGGCCGTCGCGGGCATCTCCCGATCCCGGCTGCTGCGCTGGCCCGCCCGCATCTACACCGACATCTTCCGCGGGCTCCCCGAGGTCGTCATCATCCTGTTGATCGGCCTCGGCGTCGGGCCCATCGTCGGCGGGCTCACCGGCAACAACCCGTACCCGCTCGGCATAGCGGCGCTGGGCCTGATGGCCGCCGCGTACATCGGCGAGATCTTCCGATCGGGCATCCAGAGCGTGGAAGCCGGCCAGATGGAAGCGTCGCGGGCGCTCGGGTTCAGCTATCCGGCGTCGATGCGGCTGGTCGTCGTGCCCAGGGCATTCGGCGGGTGCTGCCCGCGTTGATGAACCAGTTCATCTCGCTGTTGAAGGCCAGTTCGCTGGTGTACTTCCTCGGGCTGGTCGCCGACCAGCGCGAGCTCTTCCAGGTGGGCCGCGATCTCAACGCGCAGACCGGCAACCTCTCCCCACTGGTGGCGGCGGGCCTGTTCTACCTCGCGTTGACGATCCCGCTGACGCACCTGGTGAACTACATCGACGCGCGGCTGCGCAAAGGTAAACCCGCCGAAGCGGAAGACCCGCTACTGAACCCCGCGACGCAGGAGATGATCTGATGCCGGCCGCGTCTGATCCAGTCTCGTTGGCTGCCAACGACATTCATCTGTCGTTCGGTCCCAATGCGGTGCTGCGCGGCGTCGACATCGACGTCCCCGCAGGCACCACCGTCGCGGTGATCGGGCCGTCGGGATCGGGTAAGTCGACGCTGCTGCGCACGCTGAACCGGCTCTACGAGCCCGACAAGGGCGACATCCTGCTGGACGGCAAGTCGGTGCTCAAAGACGACCCCGACGCGCTGCGGCAGCGGATCGGCATGGTGTTCCAGCACTTCAACCTTTTCCCGCATCGCACCGTGCTCGACAACGTCACGCTGGCGCCGCGCAAGCTCAAGAAGCTCAGCGCCGACGAGGCCCGCGAGCTCGGGTTCGAGCAACTGGAACGGGTTGGTCTGCGGCACAAGGCCGACGCCAGGCCCGCCACCCTGTCCGGTGGCCAGCAGCAGCGGGTCGCGATCGCCCGCGCGCTGGCGATGGCGCCGCAGGTGATGTTCTTCGACGAGGCCACCTCCGCGCTGGACCCCGAACTGGTGAAGGGGATCCTCGCGCTGATCGCCGACCTCGGGTCCGACGGCATGACGATGGTGGTGGTGACGCACGAAATGGGTTTCGCCCGCTCGACGTCGGACAAGGTGGTGTTCATGGATCACGGCAAAGTTGTCGAATCAGGCCCGCCGGAGCAGATATTCGACGGTGCGGAGACCGAAAGGCTGCAGAGATTCCTGTCGCAAGTGTTGTGACCGCAAATTTGCGCGAAAGCATATAGTCAGACCCTGACAGGTTAGACTGGCGAACTATGGTGGAGACCCAGGCGCAGGTCGACGAACTGGCCGCTGAGCTGCAGCGAGTTCTCTCCAAGCTGTTCTCCGTCCTGCGGCGCGGCGACGCCAATCGTGGCACCGCAGGCGATCTGACCCTGGCCCAGCTGTCCATCCTGCTGACGCTGCTGGAAAAGGGCCCGATCCGGATGACCGACCTGGCCGCCCACGAACGCGTTCGCACCCCGACCACCACCGTGGCGATCCGCAGGCTCGAGAAGCTCGGGCTGGTGAAGCGCTCGCGCGACCCGTCGGATCTGCGCGCTGTGCTGGTGGAGGTCACCCCGCAGGGGCTGGTTCAGCACCGCGAGGCGCTCGCCGCCCGCCGGGCTGCGCTGGCGGCGATGCTCGGCAAGCTGCCCGACGACGACGTCGAGATCCTCACCAAGGCGCTCGGTCCGATGGAGCGGCTCGCCGATCAGGAGAGCGGCCAAGAGGAGAGCTGAGCGTCAGCCCAGCCAGTCCAGCACCGCCGCGGCGGTCCATGACTGCTGCATGCTGCCCAGTGGTTCGCCGGTGAACGGCTCGTAGTATTCGGCGAACGTGCCGTCGCTGGCTTGGCGCAGGCCTTCGCGCCGCAGGATCGACGACCGCTCGGCCCAGCCGCGGCGGGCGAACGCCCAGGAGAACAGCCACGTCATCACGGGCCACACCGGTCCGCGCCAGTACTCCCTAGGGCGGAAGTCGCGCGACACCGGCGACGTCGACGGGATCAACGCGAACTTCAGGTCGGGGTGGCCGCAGAACCGCGGACCCTCCAGCAGCCGCAGCAGCGTGCGTTCCTTGTCGTGCGGCAGTCCGCCACACAACAGCGGCGCGAACTGCGCGACGGTCTCGGTGGCAACCAGCTTGTCCGCGCGGAGGTCGTAATCCCTTGCCGCGCCGGTTCTTTCATCGGTCGTCTCGATGACGCCGGCGCGGAACCGATTGGCCCAGGCGTAGAGGTCCTTGACGTCGGCGTGCGGGCGCTTGTAGTCCTCGCCGATCTCGGCGAGCACGGTGCAGGCCACCGACAGGATCGCCGACACGAACACGTCCTCGACGGCGAAGCTCATCACCTTCGGCAGCAACTCGTCGTCATAGCGCGCCGACTTCATCTCCTCGACGAGCCACAGGTAGCGGTCGTACTCGGTGTCCGACGGCCGCTGGCTGGCGTCGGTGACGATGGTGTTGTCCTCGCGCTGATACTCCGGCACGGTGCCGGGAATCACGTTGGCGTAGGCGGCATCCCATCGAGGCGAGTTGTCCATGCCGGACTCCCAGCCGTGATAGAGGGTGACGCGGCCGTGCTCCTTCGGGTCGCGCGCCTCGGCCAACCAGCGATGCCATGCCACCAGGTCGTCCCACCGGCGGTCGAGGAACGCCTCGGCCACCGCGCGGGTGGAGCGTCCGCGGGAGCGCGCACGGTCGAGGATGCGCTGGACCGCGATCGCGTGCACCGGCGGCTGCGTGATTCCCGAGGTGTGCCGCGACCGCGGCGCGTTGGCCGCCAGCGCCGAGGTGGCCCACCTCGCCGGTCCGGGGAAGTAGCCGTCGACGCCGTTGGCGAAGACGATGTGCGGGATCATGCCGTTGGCCCACTGCGCGGACAGCAGGGTGTCGAGTTCGACGACGGCGCGCTCGACGCTCAGCGGCGCGAGGCCGATCGCGACGAACGCCGCGTCCCAGCTCCACATGTGCGGGTACAGCAGCGGCGCCGCGGTCGTCATCACACCCAGGTCGTTGCCGCGCAGGAGATACGCCGCGCGGGCGGCGAGCTGCGTGGGAGCGAAGCTCGGATCGGGTGCCACTCGTCAATGATCGCAGTCGGTAGGGTGACCGGCATGCCGACCGCCTTCATCACAGGGCCGGCGGGTGGGCTCGGCACGGCCATCGCCGATGCGCTCGCCCCTACCCACACGTTGTTTCTCGGCGGGCGGCCGTCCGATCGGCTCGATGCGCTCGCGCAGCGGTTGGGGGCCACGACCTGGCCGTTGGACCTGCAGGACAGCGATTCGATCCCCGCGGTGGTGGAACCGATCGATGAGCTCGACGTGCTGATCCACAACGCCGGGGTGGCGTTTCCCGGTCGGGTCGCCGAGTCGACCGTCGAGGAGTGGCGCGTCACCATGGAGGTCAACGTCGTCGGCGTGGTGGCGCTCACTCTGGCGCTGCTGCCGGCATTACGCAGCGCGCGCGGACACGTCGTGTTCATCAACTCCGGCGCGGGCATCAACGCCTCGCCGGGGCTCGCGTCGTATACGGCCAGCAAGTTCGCGCTGCGTGGCTTCGCCGACTCGCTGCGCAACGACGAACCCGATTTGCGGGTGACGTCGATCCATCCCGGGCGCATCGCGACGCCGATGCAGGAGGGCCTCGTCGCCTACGAGGGCCGCGAGTACAAGCCAGAGCAGTTCCTGCGGCCGGAGACGGTCGCGAAGTTCGTCGCCGACGCCGTCAACGCCCCGCCCGACGCCGAGGTCCGCGAGATCATCGTCCGCCCGCGGTGATTGGGCACGCACGCGCCGCCAGATAGCACTCATGGCGGTCATTTCCGCGAGATCACGACCAGGAATGCTATTTCGCGAAGGGGCGGCGCTTCTCCAGCCAGAATCGCTGAATGAGCACGATGAAGGAAATCGCGGAGCGGTTCTGTGGATGAGAAGCACCTGCTGACGCCGCTGCCCGACGGCACGGCCGAAGTGCGTTCATTCGCAGTCGACGACGGCCCCGTGCCGCCGACGGGCAAGGACGCGGCCGCCGACTGGAACGACGGCTACACCATGCGCCAGCTCGGCTGGGCCTAGACGACGAGGTTCACCAGACGGCCCGCGACGACGATGACCTTCTTCGAGGTCGCTCCGTCGAGAAACGCCTGCACCTTCTCGTCGGCCAGCGCGGCGGCCTCGATCGCGTCGGCGTCGGCGTCCGCGGGCACTGTCACGTGACCGCGCACCTTGCCGTTGACCTGCACCGGCAACTCGATGGTGTCGACGGTCAGATACGCCTCGTCGGCGACCGGGAACGGGCCGTGCGCCAGCGACGTGTCGTGGCCGAGGCGTCGCCAAAGCTCTTCGGCCAGATGCGGCGCGAGCGGCGCGACCATCAGCACCAGCGGTTCGACCGCTGCCCGTGGCACCGTTCCGCTGTACTTCTTGGTCAGGTGGTTGGTGTACTCGATCAGCTTCGCGGCTGCGGTGTTGTTGCGCAGCGACGCATAGTCCTCGGACACCCCGGCGATCGTGCGGTGCAGCACCCGCAGCGTCTCCTCATCGGGTGCATCCTCGCTGATCCGCAGTTCGCCCGACTCCTCGTCGACGGCCAAGCGCCACACCCGTTGCAGGAATCGGTACGCTCCCACAACGTCTTTCGTCGCCCACGGCCGTGACGCCTCCAGCGGGCCCATCGACATCTCGTAGACCCGCAGGGTGTCCGCGCCGTAGTTGTCGCAGATCTCGTCCGGCGACACCGAGTTCTTCAGGCTCTTGCCGATCTTGCCGAACTCCTGGTGCACCTCGATCTCGCCGTCGGGCCCGGTCCAGTAGAACTTCTTGTTCCACTCGACGACCTCGGCGGCCGGCACATATGTGCCGCGTGAGTCGGTGTAGGCGTGGGCCTGGATGTAGCCCTGGTTCACCAGCCGGCGATACGGCTCGCGCGACGACACGTGGCCCAGGTCGTAGAGCACCTTGTGCCAGAACCGGCAGTACAGCAGGTGCAGCACCGCGTGCTCGACGCCACCCACGTACAGGTCGACACCACCCGGGTCGTCCGGACCGTGCTCGGCGGGCCGCGGGCCCATCCAGTACGCCTCGTTCTCCTTGTCGCACAACGCTTCCGAGTTGTGCGGGTCGGTGTAACGCAGCTCGTACCACGAGCTGCCCGCCCACTGCGGCATCACGTTGGTGTCCCGCTTGTAACGCTTGAGACCGTCGCCGAGGTCCAGCTCGACGTTCACCCAGTCGGTCGCCTTGTTCAGCGGCGGCGACGGCATGCTGTCGGCGTCGTCGGGGTCGAACTGCACCGGCGAGTAGTCCGGCATGTCGGGCAGCTCCACCGGCAGCTCGGACTCCGGCAGCGCATGCGGTCTTCCGTTCTCGTCGTAGACGATCGGGAACGGCTCGCCCCAGTAGCGCTGACGGGCGAACAGCCAGTCGCGAAGCTTGTACTCGACGCGGGTGGTTCCGCGGCCTGCCGCTTCCAGCCGCGCGGTGATCGCCTCCTTGGCCGATTCCACGCTCAACCCGTTCAGGTGGTCGGAGTTGACCAGCTCGCCGTCACCGGTGTACGCCGATTGCGAAATGTCGCCGCCTGCAATCACTTCGACGATCGGCAGACCGAACTCGTTGGCGAACTCCCAGTCGCGCTGGTCGTGGCCCGGCACAGCCATGATCGCGCCGGTGCCGTAACCGAGCAGCACGTAGTCGGCGATGAACACCGGGATACGCGCGTCGTTCACCGGGTTGACCGCGTGGCTGCCGAGGAACACGCCGGTCTTGGTCTTGTTCTCCTGGCGTTCCAGATCGGACTTCGCCGCGATCGACGCCCGGTATGCCGCAACCGCTTCGGCCGGGGTGGCGCCGCCGCTGGTCCAGCGCTCGTCGACTCCGTCGGGCCATTCGGCGGCGGTGAGCGCATCGACCAACGGATGCTCGGGCGCCAGCACCATGTACGTCGCGCCGAACAACGTGTCGGGCCGCGTCGTGAAGACCTCGATGTCGCCTGCATCGGTGCCGAACAGCACCGAAGCTCCCGTGGACCGGCCGATCCAGTTGCGCTGCATCGCCTTGACCTTCTCCGGCCAGTCCAGCAGGTCGAGATCCTCGAGCAGCCGGTCGGCGTAGACGGTGATCCGCATCATCCACTGCCGCAACCGCTTCCGGAACACCGGGAAGTTGCCGCGGTCGCTGCGCCCGTCGGCGGTGACCTCCTCATTGGCCAGCACAGTGCCCAACCCGGGGCACCAGTTGACCATCGAGTCGGCCTGGTACACCAGCCGGTAGGAGTCGATGACGTCGGCGCGCTCATCGGCCGACAGCTCGGCCCACGCCCTGCCGTCGTCGACGGTGCGCCGTCCCGACTCGAACTCGGCGACCAGTTCGTCGATGCGGCGGGCCCGGTTGAGGTCCTTGTCGAACCACGCGTTGTAGATCTGCAGGAAGATCCACTGCGTCCACTTGTAGAACTCGACGTCGGTGGTGGAGAAGCTACGTCGCGCGTCGTGGCCCAGGCCCAACCTGCCGAGCTGGCGGCGGAAGTTGACGATGTTCGCCTCGGTCCTGATGCGCGGATGGGTGCCGGTCTGGATCGCGTACTGCTCGGCGGGCAGACCGAACGCGTCAAAGCCCAATGCGTGCAACACATTGTGTCCGGTCATCCGGAAATAGCGCGCGTAGACATCGGTCGCGATGTAGCCGAGCGGGTGCCCGACATGCAGCCCCTCACCCGACGGGTACGGGAACATGTCCTGCACGAACATCTTGTCGTCGGGCACCGGGCCGCCGTCCGGCGGCGCGAGCGAGCCCACCGGGTTGGGCACGTTGAAGGTGCCCTGCTCCGCCCAGGTCTGCTGCCAGGCACGCTCGATCTCCCCGGCCAACTTCGCGGTGTATCGAAACGGCGGGGTGTCGGTGCCAGCGTCGCTGGTGTCGGTGACCGACTCACTACTCACGGTGAACAGGGTAAAGGTCCCGCGCGGCCCCCTCTTCGGCCACGGGCAGGTATCGGTTGCGTTGCGGAGCGGTCAGGGCTTCATTCCAGCTCGGTTCCAGGCCTGGTGGCTAACTCCATCCGGGGGTTACGGTCGCCCCCTGACCAGGGGTGTGTCCAGCCCCGCAGCCCGGAAGGACATTCGAGAAAGGGATCGGGCGATGACCGGATTTGCCCGCCGCTGGCGGATTCTGGCAGGTGGCGCAGCCGCATGCACGGCTGGCGTCCTCGGCTTCGCGGGCAACGTCGCGACAGCGGAGCCGGGTTATCCGTATCTCCCCCAGCCGGCCCCGGCAACGGTCGCCCAGCTCGCCCCCGCGCTGCCGGGAGCGGCCGCCGCCCAGGGCGCCGGCATCCAGTCGCTTGCGGGTCCCGGCGTCATGCCTGCCGCCGCCGCGGCGCAACAAACCCTCGTGCCGGCCAGTTCGGTGACGCTGACCGACTTCCTGCAGTCCAAAGGCATCAAGCTCGAACCTCAGGTGGCCCGCGACTTCAAGGCGCTCAACATCGTGTTGCCGGTGCCGCGCGGTTGGACCCAGGTGCCCGACCCCAACGTTCCCGACGCGTTCGCGGTGATCGCCGACCGGGTCGGCGGCGACGGCATCTACACCTCCAACGCGGCCCTTGTCGTCTACAAGCTCGTCGGCGGCGAGTTCGACCCCAAGGAGGCCATCACCCACGGCTTCATCGACAGCCAGCAACTGGCCGCGTGGCGCACCACCAACGCCTCGCTCGCGGATTTCGGCGGTATGCCGTCGGCGACGATCGAGGGGTCCTACCGCGAGAACAACATGTCGCTGAACACGTCGCGCAGGCACACCATCGCGACCGCCGGGCAGGACAAGTATCTGGTGTCGCTCTCGGTCACCACGACGGTCGGTGAGGCCGTCGCCGCCGCGCCCGCCACCGACGCGATCACCAACGGATTCCGGATCAGCGTGCCCGGCGGGCCCGCCGCCGCACCTGCAGCCGCGGCGCCCGCGCTCACGCAAGCACTCCCCCGGTAGCGCGCCGCCCGCCGCGCCCTTTAAGGTATGCCGCATGCTTTTCGCGGCGGTCGGGTGTCTGGGCGCCGCCGTCGCGACCGCTGCCCTGGGCGGCTGGACGTTGTCGCGGCCGCGCTCGGCAGACATGGTCCGGCAGGTTCTGCGCGCGGTCGCCCCGACCCAACTCGCCGCCGCCGCGATGCTGGCCGTCGCAGGCGTGGTCGCGCTGTCGTCGCGGCCGGAGGTGGGCGGCGTGGTCGTGGTGGTGTGCGTAATCGGTGCGGTCGCAACGGTCGCGGCCGGCTGCTGGCAGAGCGCGAAGTTCGTCGCGGCTCAGGCGGCGGCGTCGGGTCCGTCCTGCGGAACGTCGTCGAGCGGATGCGCCACCGGGGCCTGCGCGACGTGCACCCTGTCGCGAAACTAGTTGCGGCTGATATCGATTGGGTGGGTAGCCAGTAACGACAGCGGTAGCGGCTGACGCCGCAGCACCCGTCCCCACAGATCCACCCTGGCCTCGGCGAGAACGTCGGATGGCAACGCCGACAACACGATCCAGTCGTCGCGTTCGATCTCACCCTCGAGCTGACCGATGGTCCAGCCGGAGTATCCGGCGAAGATGCGCACCCCTTCGACCACAGGCGCGATCTCGTCGGGGTCGGCATCCAGGTCGACCATCACCATCCGGCCCTGCACGTGCCGCAGGCCGGGGATTCCGCTCGGATCGGTGCCCACCCGCAGGGTGGCCAGGCACAGCGCGGCGTCACGCTTGACCGGGCCGCCGATGAACATCGTCTTTGGTTTGGTGGCGAGCTTGGCCCACTGCGGCAGCACGTTGTAGACCGCGGTCTCGCTGGGCCGGTTCAGCACGACGCCGAGCGTGCCGCCGTCGTTGTGCTCGACGATGTAGATGACGCTGCGGCGGAAGGTCGGTTCGAGCAGATCGGTGTTGGCGAGCAGCAGTGTTCCGGCGCGCACCCGGTTCGCTGTCGGAGCAACAAAGTCCTCCGGATCCTCTGACTGCGCCACGCCCTCCATCATGTCACCAGCGAACGTTCAACGTGGCGAACAGGCGCGGCCCGCCGGGATATTTGTACTGTGAATTCCTGTGGTTGACGCACATGCACCGGTGGCTCTGTGGCGGTCGGTGCGCGGCCTCCCACACTTCTGGCGACTGCTGGAACTGCGCACGGCAAGTCAGTTCGGCGACGGGCTGTTTCAGGCCGGGTTGGCCGGCGGGCTGCTGTTCAACCCCGAGCGCGCGGCGGGCCCGTGGGAACTCGTCGCCGCGTTCGCCGTGCTGTACCTGCCGTACTCCGTCCTCGGGCCGTTCGCAGGCGCCCTGCTCGACCGTTGGGACCGGCGCTCGGTGCTCATCGGTGCCAACGCGGCCCGGCTGATCCTCGTGCTCGGCATCGCGGCGCTGCTGGCGTCGGGGGCCGGCGACTACTCGATCCTGTTCGGTGCGCTCATCGCCAACGGCTTCACCCGGTTCGTCTCATCCGGGCTGTCGGCCGCGCTGCCCGACGTGGTGCCGCGCGATCAGGTCATCACGATGAACTCGGTCGCCACGGCGACGGGCGGCGCTGCGGCGTTCGTCGGTGCCGGGTGCATGCTCGCGTCCCGCTCGATCTTCGGCGCCGACAACAAGGGCTCGGCGGCGATCATCCTCATCGTCGTGATCCCGGTGTCGATCGCATTCGCGCTGTCGGTGCGGTTCCCCCGGCACGTCCTCGGCCCGCGCGAGAGCGCACGCGCCATTCACGGGTCGGTGGTGTACGCGGTCGCGACGGGATGGCTGCACGGGGCGCGCACGGTGCTGGCCGTGCGGACCGTAGCGGCCACGCTCGGCGGGCTGGCGACGCACCGGATGGCGCTCGCCTTCAACAGCATGCTGGTGTTCGTCCTGGTGCGACACGGCGATACGCACAGCGTGGCGGGCTTGGGCACCGCCGCGCTGTTTCTGTTCATCACCGGGATCGGCGCGTTCCTGGCGAATGTGTTCACCCCGATGGCCGTCAACCGATGGGGGCGCTACCGCACCGCCAACGGCTCGCTGGTGGCGGCCGCGGTCATCCAGTTCGGCGGGATCGGACTGCAGATTCCGATGATGTTGGTGTGCGGGTTTCTGCTCGGCGCGGCGGGCCAGGTGGTCAAGCTCTGCGCCGACAGCGCGATGCAGATGGACGTGGACGACGCGCTGCGCGGCCACATGTTCGCGGTGCAGGACGCGTTGTTCTGGATGTCGTTCATCATCGCCCTCACCGCGGCGGCGGCCGTGATGCCCGCCGACGGCGACGCGCCCGGCCTCGTCGTCGCCGGGTCGGCGGTCTATCTCGTCGGGCTCATGGTGCACGCGAGCATCGCTCGGCCCGCGCAGACACCGGGCTAAGGTGACCGGCATGGCGACAGCCCAGCCCATCGTGGACGACCTCCGCGCCGAGAGCGATGACCTCGACGCACTGGTCGCCGATCTGCCCGCCGAGCGATGGGCCGACGCCACCCCCGCGCCCGGATGGACGATCGCCCACCAGATCGCCCACCTGCTGTGGACCGACCGCGTCGCACTGCTGTCGGTCGGCGACGAGGCCGGCTTCAACGAGGTGCTCGGGGCGGCGGCGGAAGACCCCTCCGGGTTCGTCGATCGCGGCGCGGAGGAGATCGCCGCTGCCGCCGCACCGGATGCGCTGCTGACCGATTGGCGCGACACCAGACACCGCCTGCACGACGCGCTTCTGACGGTGCCCGACGGCCGAAAGTTGCCGTGGTTCGGCCCGCCGATGAGCGCCGCATCGATGGCGACCGCGCGGCTGATGGAGACGTGGGCGCACGGCCTCGACGTCGCCGACGCGATCGGCGTGACGCGGCCTGCGACGGCGCGGCTGCGCTCGATCACCCACATCGGCGTCCGCACACGCGATTACGCGTTCGCGGTCAACGACCTCACCCCGCCCGCCGAGCCGTTCCGGGTCGAGCTGACCGCGCCCGACGGGTCGACGTGGACGTGGGGCCCCGAGGATGCGGCGCAGCGGGTGACGGGTTCGGCGGAGCACTTCTGCTTCCTGGTCACCCAGCGACGCGCGCCGTCGACGCTCGACGTGACGGCCGAGGGCGACGACGCGCAGCGCTGGCTCACGATCGCGCAGGCGTTCGCGGGCCCACCCGGACCGGGTCGCGGCTAGAGACCGTTGGCGGCGTCGGCCCTGCCGTCGCCGTCGCTGTCGGTCAGCTTGAGGTCCCACGTCCCGTCGCCGTCGGTGTCGACGTAGCCGACGCCGTCGCCCAGCGCCCGGTCGGCCAGCCCGTCGCCGTCGCTGTCGACCAGCCGCAGCAGCGCGCCGCGGTCCACACTCACCGCCCAGGTGCCGGACCCGTCGTCGGTGAAGTAGTCCTGCCCGTCGAGCACCGCGTGGTCGGCCAGGCCGTCGCCATCGAGGTCGGCCATCAGGTCATCGACGGTGCCGTCACCGTCGACGTCCAGTCCCACCGCATCGAGGATGCCGTCGGCGTCGACATCGATGTTCGGCGCCGCGCTCCACAGCGTCGCCGAACCGTCACCATCGGAGAGGCAGTAGTCCATGTCGGATCAGACGTGAACTCCGACGGCTGGGTTCCGTCAGACAGCGGCGCACCCTCGGCGGGGTGTCAGGGTGCGGTCCTGGCGTTCCACCACTTCAACAACTCGGCCACCGCCTCGTCATGGCTGAGCGGGCCGCGGTCGAGCCGCAACTCCTTGAGGTAGTTCCACGCCTCACCGACCTGCGGTCCGGCCGGGATGTCGAGGATCTGCATGATCTCGTTGCCGTCCAGGTCCGGCCGCACCCGCTGCAGGTCCTCCTTGGCCGCGATCTCGGCGATGCGCGCCTCGAGTTCGTCGTAGTTGGCCTGCAGCCGCGCGGCGCGCCGCTTGTTCCGGGTGGTGCAGTCGGCGCGCACCAGCTTGTGCAGTTTGGGCAGCAGCGGCCCGGCGTCGGTGACATAGCGCCGCACCGCCGAATCGGTCCACTTGCCGTCGCCGTAGCCATGGAAGCGCAGATGCAGATACACCAACTGCGACACGTCGTCGACCATCTGCTTGGAGTACTTCAACGCCCGCATCCGCTTGCGGACCATCTTCGCGCCGACCACTTCGTGGTGGTGGAAGCTGACGCCGCCACCGGGCTCGTGCCGACGGGTCGCCGGCTTGCCGATGTCGTGCAGCAGCGCCGCCCAGCGCAGCACCAGATCGGGACCCTCGTCCTCCAGCTCGATGGCCTGCCGAAGCACGGTCAGCGAATGCTGATAGACGTCCTTGTGCTGATGGTGTTCGTCGATGGCCATCCGCATCGCCCCGATCTCGGGCAGCACCACATCGCCGAGGCCGCTCTCCACCATCAGGTCGATGCCAGCGGGCGGATCCGCGCCGAGGATCAGCTTGTCCAGTTCGGCGGCCACCCGCTCGGCGGTGATCCGGCCCAGCTGCTCGGCCATCGCCGTCATCGCCTCCCGTACCCGCGGCGCCACATCGAAGCCGAGTTGGGAGACGAACCGGGCCGCACGCAGCATTCGCAGCGGATCGTCACCGAAGGACACCTCCGGTGCCGAAGGCGTATCGAGTATGTGGGCCTTCAGCGCCTCCAATCCGCCTAGCGGATCTAGGAATTCGCCGGGGCCCTCCGGTGTGATGCGCACCGCCATCGCGTTGACGGTGAAGTCGCGACGCACCAGATCGTCGTCGAGTCGGTCACCGAAACGCACCTCCGGGTTGCGCGAGACCTGGTCGTAGGTGTCGGCGCGGAAGGTGGTGACCTCCATGCGCTGATCACCCTTGCCGACGCCGAGCGTGCCGTACTCGATACCGGTCTCCCACAGCGCGTCGGCCCACGGCCGCAGCATCCGCTGCATCTCCTCGGGGCGCGCGTCGGTGGTGAAATCGAGGTCGGTGCCGAGCCGGCCCAGCAACGCGTCGCGCACGCTTCCTCCGACGAGATACAACTCGTGGCCCGCATCAGCGAACACCCGACCGAGATCGCGCAGTACGTCGGCGTGCCGATTCAACGCCACCTGGGCGGCGACGAGCAGTTCAGCGTTGTCGGACACGGTCAATGAGCGTAGAGGTAACGGTCCTGCACCGAGCGGCGAGTGTGGCTGGAGCGAATTTTCATGCCAGCTACTATCGCTTGGGTGTCGGACGGCGAACAGGCCAAACCACGACGGCGCCGGGGGCGTCGTCGGGGTCGTCGCGCGGCCGGTCCTCCCGACACCGCCAAAGCCCAGCACAACAACAATTCGCCCGTGCCAGAGAAGACCGCCGACGGCCGGCCCGCCGAGCGCAAGAACCCCGTCCCCGACGGTCGGCCCAAACCGCACAAGCCGCGCAACGGCCGCCGACCCGACCGGCTGCGCACCGTGCACGAGACGTCGGCGGGCGGGCTGGTCATCGACGGTATCGATGGCCCGAAGGACAGCCAGGTCGCGGCGCTGATCGGACGTATCGACCGGCGCGGGCGGATGCTGTGGTCGCTGCCCAAGGGCCACATCGAGCTGGGTGAGACCGCCGAGCAGACCGCGATCCGCGAGGTTGCCGAGGAGACCGGCATCCAGGGCAGCGTGCTGGCCGCACTCGGCAGCATCGACTACTGGTTCGTCACCGAGGGCCGTCGCGTGCACAAGACCGTGCACCACTACCTGATGCGCTTCCTCGGCGGCGAGCTGAGTGATGAGGACGTCGAAGTCAGCGAGGTGGCCTGGGTGCCGCTGCGGGAATTGCCGTCGCGGTTGGCCTACGCCGACGAACGCAAGCTGGCCGAGGTCGCCGACGAGCTCATCGACAAGCTGCACAACGACGGGCCCTCGGCACTGCCGCCGCTGCCCCAAAGCTCACCGCGCAGGCGTGCTCAAACGCACTCCCATGCGCGCAATCGCCGCACCGGGGACACCGGCCCGCCGAAGCCGCGGACGAACGGCTGCGGACAAGGGCCGTGACCGGCCGCGTGGGTGTCGGCACGGCGCTGGCTCGTCTGCTCGCTGCGCTGACACTGCTGATGCTCGTCGCCGCGCCGGCGTTGTCGCCGCCCGCCGCGGCAGGCGAGCCGGGCTCGGTCCCCTTCCTGCAGATCCGCATCGACCAGATCACGCCGGAGGTGGTGACCACCACCAGCGAGCCGGTCGTCACCGTGTCCGGCGTCGTGCTCAACGTCGGTGACCGCCCGGTGCGCGATGTGATGGTCCGCCTCGAGCACGCCGCGGCGGTGTCCACGTCGACAGGGCTGCGGACGAACCTCGACGGCGCCAACGACCAATTCGAAGCCGTCGCCGACTTCGTCACGGTCTCAACGGAATTGCAACGCGGACAGAATGTTCCGTTCAACCTCTCGGTGCCGCTGCGCGGCGGGCAGGGACCGTCTCTCGGCATCGACCAGCCCGGCGTGTACCCGCTTCTCGTCAACGCGAACGGCACCCCGGACTACGGCGCCCCGGCGCGGCTCGACGACGCCCGGTTCCTGCTGCCCGTGATCGGCGTGCCACCGGAACGCTCGGCGACCCCGTCGGCCGAGCCCCTGGCCGACGTGGTGGCTCCCGACACCTCCAAACCCGTCCGGGTGACCGTCCTGTGGCCACTGGGCGACCGACCGCGGCTGGCGCCGGGGGCGCCCGGCGGCACGACGCCGGTCCGGCTGCTCGACGACGACCTCGCCACCTCGCTGGCCCCCGGGGGCCGGCTGGATTCGCTGCTGTCGGCCGTCGACTTCGCGACCAGCCCGACCGTCGACCCCGGCGGTCAGGTCCGCAGCGCGCTGTGCCTGGCCGTCGACCCCGACCTGCTGGTCACCGTCAACGCGATGACCAGCGGCTACGTCGTCAATGACGGGCCCGAGGCCGGGCCGACGACGCCCACGCATCCCGGCGCCGGACAGGACGCCGCGATCAACTGGCTCAACCGCCTGCGGACACTGGCCACCAAGATGTGCGTGGCCCCGGCGAACTACGCGCAGGCCGACCTCGACGCGCTGCAGCGGGTCGGTGACCCCGGGCTGAGCTCGATCGCCACCAACGGGGCCGGCGACATCGTCGACCAGATCCTCGGGATCACCTCGACGCGCGGCGCCACCCTTGTCGGAGACGGTCCGCTGACCGGGGCGGCTGTCGAACTGCTCTCCGAACAAGGGCCGACGGTCGCGATCGCCGCGGCCAACCTGACCGCCGAGGACTCGGTCGACGGCATGGGCGCGACCGCCGACGTCGCACCGGCCCGTTACTCGCCCGAAGTCGTCGCCGCGCCGTTCGACCCGACCGTCTCCGCGGCGCTGGCGGGAGCGGGCAACGATCCGTGGTCGCCGTCGTATCTCGATTCGGGACTTGATGTTTCGCTCCAACATGATTCGGCGTCGGCGCGCAGACAGGACGCGTTGGGCGCGCTGCTGTGGCGCACACTCACGCCGAGCGCCGAGCCGCGCACCCAGATCCTGATGCCGCCGATGGACTGGGGTCTGGGCGCCGACGACGCGGGCTCGGTCCTGTCGGCCGTCGCCACGTCGATCCGGGCCGGGCTCGCCGCGCCACGGCCGTTGACCGCGGTGATCGCCGAGAGTGAGGCGGTGCCACAGCAGGACACCCGCCCCGTGCCCGACGACGTGCCCGCCAATCCGCGCGCCCGCTTCGACGAGGCGGTCACCTCGGGCATCGCCAGCACCACCGGCAGGTTGTGGGGTCTGACCGCGGCGCTGACGACCGACGAGCGCACCGGTCTGACCGGCATTCAGTACACCGCGCCGCTGCGCGAGGACATGCTGCGCGCGCTCAGCCAGTCGGTGCCGCCCGAGGTCCGCAACGGGTTGGCCCAGCAGCGGCTGACGGCGACCACCCGCACGGTCAACGACCTCTTCAACGCGGTGACGATCGTCAACCCCGGCGGCTCCTACACGCTGGCCACCGAACGCAGCCCGCTTCCGCTGGCGCTGCGCAACGACCTGCCGGTGCCGATCCGGGTGCGCCTGCAGGTGGACGCGCCGCCGGGAATGACGGTCACCGACATGGGCGAGATCGAACTGCCGCCGGGATATCTACCGCTGCAGGTCCCGGTCGAGGTCCACTTCACCCAGCGGGTGGCCGTCGACGTGGCGCTGCGCACCGCCGACGGGTTACCGCTGGGCGAGCCGGTCCGGTTGTCCGTGCACTCGAACGCCTACGGAAAGGTGCTGTTCTTCATCACGCTGTCGGTGGGCGCGGTGCTCGTCGCGCTGGCCGGGCGCCGGCTGTGGCACCGGTTCCGGGGTCAGCCCGACCGCGCCGATCTCGACCGCGGCGACCCCCTGGATACCGCGCTGGCCCTCGATGACGACGAGGACGACGCCGTGACCGCGGGCGAAGAGCGGGAGAAATGAGCTCCACCGGCCGGCACTTCGGGCCGGCGCAGCCACCGTTCGACCGGGCTGGTGGCCCCATGGGCCGACCGCCCGTGCCACCGCGGTACCCACCCCCGCCGCCCGGAATGGCCGGCTATCCGCCACCCACGCGGCGGATGCCGCCCGCCCCGCCGCGACAGCGCCTCCCCCGCGGCCCGGCACCCCGACGGCGCGCGGGTCGGCCCGAGCTAAGCGACGCCGCCGTGGTGTCGCGGTCGTGGGGGATGGCGGTCGCGACGCTGGTCAGCCGCATCACGGGGTTCATCCGCATCGTCCTGCTCGCCGCCATCCTCGGGGCGGCCCTGTCCAGCGCGTTCACGGTGGCCAACCAGCTGCCGAACCTCGTCGCCGCGCTGGTCCTGGAGGCGACGTTCACCGCGATCTTCGTACCGGTGCTGGCGCGCGCCGAACGCGACGATCCCGATGGCGGCACGGCGTTCGTCCGTCGCCTCGTCACGCTGGCCACCGCGCTGCTGCTAGTCGCGACGGTGATATCCGTGGTCGCGGCGCCGCTGCTCGTCCGGCTGATGCTCGGCGGCGACCCTCAGGTCAACGAACCACTGACGATCGCGTTCGCGTATCTGCTGCTGCCGCAGGTCATCTTCTACGGGCTGTCGTCGGTGTTCATGGCGATCCTCAACACCCGCAACGTGTTCGGGCCGCCGGCATGGGCCCCGGTCGTCAACAACGTCGTCGCCATCGCCACCCTGGTGCTGTATCTCATTGTGCCCGGCGAACTTTCGGTCGACCCCGTCGAGATGGGCAACGCCAAGCTGCTGGTGCTCGGCATCGGAACCACGCTCGGTGTGTTCGCCCAGACCGCGGTGCTGCTCGTCGCGATCCGCAAGGAGCGGATCAGCCTGCGGCCGCTGTGGGGCCTCGACGACCGCCTCCGCAGGTTCGGCGGGATGGCCGCGGCGATGGTCCTCTACGTCCTGATCAGTCAGGTCGGCCTGGTGGTCGGCAACCAGATCGCCAGCGCGGCGGCGGCCTCCGGTCCCGCGATCTACAACTACACCTGGCTGGTGCTGATGCTGCCGTTCGGGATGATCGGCGTGACGGTGCTGACGGTGGTGATGCCGCGGCTGAGCCGCAACGCCGCGGCAAACGACACCAGGGCGGTGCTCGGCGACCTCTCGCTGGCCACGCGTCTGACCATGGTGACGCTGATCCCGATCGTCGCGTTCATGACCGTCGCAGGCCCGGCCATCGGCAGCGCGCTGTTCGCGTACGGCAACTTCGGCGACGTCGACGCCGGCTATCTGGGCATGGCGATCACGCTGTCGGCCTTCACCCTGATCCCCTACGCGCTGGTCCTGCTGCAGCTGCGCGTCTTCTACGCCCGAGAGCAGCCGTGGACACCGATCATCGTCATCATCGTCATCACGACGGTGAAGATCGCCGCTTCGCTGGCCGCGCCCCACCTCACCGACGACCGCGAGCTGGTCGCCGGTTATCTCGGGATGGCCAACGGGATCGGCTTCCTGGCCGGTGCCATCGTCGGCTATATCCTGTTGCGCGCCAACCTGAATCCGCCCGGCGGTCGCCTGATCGACCTCGAGGTGGTGCGCACGGTGCTGGTCGCCACCGCGGCCTCGATCATCGCCGGGCTGCTCGCCCACATCGTCGACCAGTTGCTCGGGCTGGAGTCGCTGACCGAGAACGGCGGCGGCGCCGGGTCGATGCTGCGGCTACTGGTGCTCGGGTTGATCATGTTGCCCATCATCGGCGCGGTCATGGTGGCCGCCCGGGTGCCCGACGCCTTGGCCGCAGTCGCGGCGGTCCGACGCCGCCTCGGCAGGGCGCCGAAAGTAGCCGGGCCGCCGGCTGCGCCGTCCGTCCAACCCCGTCCCGCTGGCCCACTCACGTACTCTGATCACAGGAATTCGCTCGCGTCGCGCGGTCGTCACAGCCCGCCGGCCGCTTGGCACGGGCCTCCGGCCCCAGTTGCCGGAGCGGGGAGGCGGAAAGGACCAGCGGTGACCGACGAATCCGCAGGCGACTCCGCGCCGCTGCCTGACAACGGCGCGACCACCAAGATTCCACGCCCAGCCGCCGACGATTTCCAGCCGGACGTGCCCGCATCCGGGGCCGCCGACGCCGCAGCGGGCGGCGAAGCCCATCAGGGCGAGCAGGCGGCGAAGCCGGTCAGCACCGTTTCGCCACCGTCGTCCGGCAGGCCGCCGGCCGACTACGGCGGTGACCCGACCCGGGAGGGGCTGCCGTTCGACATCCCGCGCGAACCGCCGATCGAGGCCGCCACCTCCGATGAGGACGTCCACCTCATCCCCGGCGCCAGCATCGGCGGCGGCCGCTACCGGCTGCTGGTCTTCCACGGCGGGCCGCCCAACCTGCAGTTCTGGCAGGCCCTCGACACCGCGCTGGACCGCCAGGTCGCGTTGACGTTCGTCGATCCCGATGCGGCGCTGTCCGACGAGGAACTGCAGGAGATCCTGGACCGCACGCTCCGGCTGAGCCGCATCGAGAGCCCCGGCATCGCCCGCATCCTCGACGTCACCAACACCGGCTCCGGCGGGCTGATCGTCAGCGAGTGGATCCGCGGCGGCTCCCTTCGGGAGGTCGCCGAGACGTCGCCGTCGCCGATCGGCGGCGCCCGCGCCATGCAGACGCTGGCGTCGGCGGCCGAGAAGGCCCACCGGGCCGGGGTGGCGATGTCGATCGACCATCCCAGCCGGGTGCGGGTCAGCATCGAGGGCGACGTGGCGCTGGCCTTCCCCGCGACCATGCCCGATGCCACCCCGGAGGACGACATCCGCGGTATCGGCGCGGCGCTGTATGCGCTGCTGGTCAATCGCTGGCCGCTGCCGGAGGCCGGCGTGCGCAGCGGGCTGGCACCCGCCGACGTCGACGCCGCGGGCGAACCCATCGAGCCGCGGGCCATCAACCGCGACATCCCGTTCCAGATATCGGCGGCGGCCGCGCGGTCCGTGCAGGCCGGTGGCGGCATCCGCAGCGCCCCCACGCTGCTGAACCTGCTCCAGCAGGCCACCGCGATCGCGGACCGCACCGAGCTGATCAACCCCGTCGACGAACCCGCGGCCCCGGCGGGTCCCGCCCCGGTCCGCGGTGCTGTGCCCCCAGACCCCGAGGTGGCCGCCCGCAGGCGTAAGGGTCTGATCATCGGCCTCAGCGTCGGCGCGGCCGTCATCGTCGTCGCGCTGCTCGTGCTGGCATCGGTGCTGAAGGGCATCTTCGGCGACGTCGGTGGCTTCTCCCAAGACGAACTCGGGCTCAACGCCCCGACCACGTCCGAGGACGACGGCGACGGCGGCGGCGCTTCGGGCACGACCATCAAGCCCACCAAGGCGACGGTGTTCTCCCCGGAGGGCGAGGCCGACGCCCCCGACGAGGCGCCGAAGGCGATTGACGGTGACAGCTCCACCGTGTGGCCCATCGACACCTACAGCGACCCTGTGCCGTTCCCCAACTTCAAGAATGGCGTCGGGCTGATGCTGCAGCTACCGCGGCCGACCGCGATCGGCGAGGTCACCATCAACCTGAACAGTACGGGGACCTCAGTCGAGATCCGCTCGGCGCAGACCCCGACACCGTCGTCGCTGGCCGACACCACCGTGCTGACCCCGGCCACTTCGCTCAAGCCCGGCTCCAACACGATCAAGGTGGCTGACTCCACCCCGACATCGAATGTGCTGGTGTGGGTTTCGACGCTGGGACAGGTGAACGGCGAGAGCCGCTCCGACATCGCCGAGATCACCCTGAAGGCGGCGTCCTAGGGCTACGCCCGCTCGGGCCTATCCCCAGCGACAGCGACGCGAAGAGCCACGTCAGCGGCCGCGCTGGAAACTGGTGCGGAAGAGGGCATTGCGCGCGGCTTAGGGTTCGGCTGTGAGCAGCTTCGAGCGCATTGCCGACACGGAACGCAGCGACGCCCAACTGCTCGCCGCGCACGTCGCCGGTGACCGGTACGCCTTCGAAGAACTCTTCTACCGCCACCACCGCCAGCTGTACCGGTTGGCGGTGATGACAAGCCGCAATCGCGATGACGCCGCCGACGCGCTGCAAGACGCGCTGCTGTCCGCGCATCGCACCGCCGCGTCGTTCCGTAGGGAGGCGGCGGTGAGCAGCTGGCTGTACCGCATCGTCGTCAACGCCTGTCTGGATCGACTGCGCCGCAACAGGTCTCACCTCAGCGTCGAACTCGACGAGAACGCTCACAGCGCAGGTGATCACACCCCGCACATCGACACCGCGATCGTGGTGGAACGCGCGCTGATGCGGCTGCCCATCGAACAACGCGCCGCAGTGGTCGCCGTCGACATGCAGGGCTATTCGATCGCCGAGACGGCGCGCATGCTCGGTGTCGCCGAGGGCACCGTGAAGAGCCGGTGTTCGCGGGCCCGCGCCAAGCTCGCCGAGGCGCTCGGGTACCTCGACCGCACAGCCACGGTGGCCGACTCCCGCGGCGCCGGGGTGTGAGTCACTATTGAGGAATGCGGGAAGACGACGCCGACCTCCCCGAGGAGCGCGTCCGGCGCAGGCTGGCCCGACTGGGCGCCGATGCCGATTCGGCCCCCGAGGTGCCCGAGAGCGTCAGGAACCGGATCGCGGCCGCCCTGCGCGCCGCACCCCCGCCCGCACACACCACGTCGGTGATCCGTCCCCGCTTCCTCGCCGTGCTGGTCGGCATCGGTGCGGTCGTCGCGGCGATTGCGATAGGCCTGGCATTCCTGCTGCGCAACGAGCCGGCGGCGCCGCGGTTTCCTTCGGGGCCGACGGCCGAGACGATGACGGTGTCACCGGCGCAGGCCGACACGCCCAAACCCGAGGTCACGCGCCCGTAATGCGGCCCACCGTCCATGCGGGAACACCCCGGCTTACGCTGGTGTTTGTATCCGTGCCGCAGTGATATCGGCAGGGCCGGTATCAGCAGGCAGAAAGGCTCGCATGACTGCTCAATCCTCCCCTGAGAACGCCGTCGTCCACGACGTGATCATCATCGGCTCGGGGCCTGCCGGCTACACGGCCGCGATCTACGCCGCACGGGCTCAGCTCTCACCGCTGGTGTTCGAGGGCACTCAGTTCGGCGGTGCGTTGATGACCACCACCGAGGTGGAGAACTACCCCGGCTTCCGCGACGGCATCACCGGGCCCGAACTGATGGACCAGATGCGCGACCAGGCATTGCGATTCGGCGCCGATCTCCGGATGGAGGACGTCGACGCGGTGTCGCTCGTCGGGCCGGTGAAGACGGTGACCGTCGGCGACGAGACCCACAGTGCGCGTGCGGTGATCCTCGCGATGGGTGCGGCGGCCCGCCATCTCGGCGTTCCCGGTGAGGACAGACTGCTCGGCATGGGCGTGAGCACGTGTGCGACCTGCGACGGCTTCTTCTTCCGCGACCAGGACATCGCCGTGGTCGGCGGTGGCGACTCCGCGATGGAGGAGGCCACCTTCCTGACCCGGTTCGCCCGCAGCGTCACCCTGATCCACCGCCGCGACGAGTTCCGCGCATCGCGGATCATGCTCGACCGCGCCAAGGCCAACGAGAAGATCCGCTTCCTGACGAACACACAAGTCGTCGAGGTGGAGGGCGACGACCGGGTGACCGGGGTCCGTGTCCTCGACAACAAGACCGGCGAGGAGTCGACGCTGGCCGTGACGGGCGTGTTCGTGGCCATCGGCCACGACCCGCGGTCGGAACTCGTCAAGGGTCAGGTCGAACTCGATTCCGACGGGTATGTAGTGGTTCGCGGCCGCACCACCGCGACGTCGGTGGAAGGCGTGTTCGCCGCGGGCGACCTGGTGGACCACACCTATCGGCAGGCGATCACGGCGGCGGGCACCGGCTGTTCGGCCTCCATCGACGCCGAGCGCTGGCTCGCTGAAACCGCCACTGGCACAACGCAAACCATTGACCCCGACCTGATTGGAGCACAACCATGACCGGCACCGAGAAGACGAGCAAGACGGTCAACGTCACCGATGACTCGTTCTCCGAGGATGTGTTGAACAGCAGCACGCCCGTTCTGGTGGACTTCTGGGCGACCTGGTGCGGGCCGTGCAAGATGGTCGCCCCGGTGCTGGAGGAGATCGCCGGCGAGAAGGCCGGTTCGCTGGTGGTGGCCAAACTCGACATCGACGCCAACCCCGGAACCGCGCGCGACTTCCAGGTCCAGTCGATCCCGACGATGATCCTGTTCAAGGACGGCGCCGCGGTGAAGCGGATCGTCGGCGCCAAGGGCAAGGCGGCCCTGCTGCGCGATCTGTCCGACGTCGTCTGACCCGCTCATCGACCCGGCGGTGACCGCCTGGCGTTTTCTTGAATCGGGCCTGCTTCTGAGATAATTCCGCTTAGCCTGTCCGGCAATCGTCAGCGCTGGACCACCGCTGATACGTGTTATCGAAAGGGCCCAGTATGTCGAGTCTGCGTCGAGGTGACCGCGGGGGTGCGGTCACCGAGATCCGGACTGCACTCGCGGCACTGGGGCTCATCGACAGCCCCGACGCCGATCTCAGCACCGGTAAGCACGTCGCCTACGACTACTTCGATCTCGAACTCGACGAGGCCGTACGCGCCTTTCAGCAGCACCGCGGTCTCCTGGTCGACGGAATCGTCGGCGAGGCGACCTACCGGGCGTTGAAGGAGGCGTCCTACCGCCTCGGCGCCCGCATCCTCAGCCACCAGTTCGGCGCGCCGATGTACGGCGACGACGTGGCGACCCTGCAGGCCCGCCTGCAGGACCTCGGCTTCTACACCGGCCTGGTCGACGGTCACTTCGGCCTGCTGACCCACAACGCGCTGATGTCCTACCAGCGCGAATACGGTCTGTCGCCCGACGGTATCTGCGGCCCGGAGACGCTGCGCTCGCTGTACTTCCTCGGCTCGCGGGTCACCGGCGGATCGATCCACGCGATCCGCGAGGAGGAGATGGTCCGCCGGTCCGGTCCGCGCCTGTCCGGTAAGCGCATCATCATCGATCCGGGCCGCGGCGGCGCCGACCATGGACACCTCACCCAGAGCACGGCGGGCCCGATCAGCGAAGCCGACATTCTCTGGGATCTCGCCAGCAGGCTCGAGGGCCGGATGACGGCCATCGGGATGGAGACGTTTCTGTCCCGGCCGCCTAACCGCAGCCCCTCAGACGCCGAACGTGCGATGACGGCCAACACCGTCGGCGCGGATCTGATGATCAGCCTGCGCTGCGCAACCCACACCAGCCCGTCGGCGAACGGTGTCGCGTCGTTCCACTTCGGTAACTCACACGGCTCGGTGTCCACCATCGGGCGCAACCTCGCCGACTTCATTCAGCGAGAAGTGGTGGCGCGCACGGGATTACGCGATTGCCGCACCCACGGGCGGACGTGGGATCTGCTTCGGCTGACGCGGATGCCGACGGTGCAGGTGGACCTCGGCTACATCACCAACCCGCGCGACCGCAGCCTGCTGGTCACCAATCAGTTCCGGGACGCGGTCGCCGAGGGCATTCTGGCCGCCGTGAAGCGGCTGTACCTGCTCGGCAAGAACGATCGGCCGACGGGAACGTTCACGTTCGCCGAACTGCTCGCGCACGAACTGTCGGTGGAGCAGGCCGGCCGCTGAGCCGGTCAGCAGATCGCCGCGCCCGCACCCACGGGCTGCTTCAGTTTCTCCGACTCCAACAGTCGTTCCAATGCGGCTTCCACGCCGGCCTTCCAGCCCAGTCCGCTTTCGAGCTCTAGGCGCAGCCGCGGAAAGTACTTGTGCTTGGCGACCTCGACGAAGCCGACCTGTTCGAGGAATCCGGCGTCGAGTACGCACTGCTCGACCGAGCAGTCGCCGAGCGCCTCGACCACGAGACGCAGATCGGGGGTTACCAGACGAGGGTCGGCCAGTTCGACGGTCGCCTCCGTGCGACCGAACGCCTCCAGCGCACGGACGCCGCGGCGGACCAGATCGCCGACAACCGCGACGATCAGGCTGTGCGGCAGACCGTCGGTGGCCGGGTCCGGCCCGCACCGGCCGTGCACGCTGCCCTGCTCGATACCCAGCGAGGTGAGCAGCACCGCATCGGCGCTGACCGGTCCGCTCGGGAACAGCCGCGCCCGCGGCACGATGCCGGGCGGTGCGTAGAACGCGTAGCCCATGCACGGCGCGTCATCGGATGCTTCTGATTCGGGGTCGGCGCCGGCGGGTGCGCTGACAGCGATCTGACCGCACGATCCCCACTCCAGCATCACCATCGACAGCCAGGCTTCCTTCTCGAACTCCGGGTCGGTGAGGTGATCATCGGGTCCGATGGTGGACGGGTCGACCTCCCAGAACACGCATCGGCGGGCGTGTTTGGGCAGCTGCTCGAACGCTTCGAGTCGCAGGGGCGTGATTCGCGCTGTCACTAGACTTCCCGGGTTCCAAGCGGCGCCGATAGGTGTAACCGCCATTCCAGGATAGAAGTATGTGAGCGCGGTGGCCCGTTTTCGGCCGGTTGACTCACGCGAAACCGCCCGCGGAGCCAAACGTGTTGCACCGCAGTGGGATTCCGGTGGGACGCGCGCGCGGACGGCCGCGCTGTGATCCTTGTGTCACAGTGACGTAATTTCCCCGTGTCCCAGGTCAGGCCTTCGCAGCGTTCATCAGGTCGACTATTCGCTGCAGGTCCTCCACCGACCCGAACTCGACGACGATCTTGCCCTTGCGTTTGCCCAGGCTCACCGTCACGCGGGTATCGAAGGCCGTCGACAGCCGCTCAGCAACGTCCTGCAGGCCGGGCATATGGATCGGCTTCCGGCGGGGCGCCGCGGGCGCCGCGGAGTCCTCGCGGTTCGCCAGCGTCACCGCTTCCTCGGTCGCGCGCACCGAGAGACCCTCGGCCACGATGCGGGCGGCGAGTTCCTCCTGCGCCTCCGGTCCGCCCTCGAGCGCGAGCAACGCCCGCGCGTGGCCGGCGGACAGCACGCCGGCAGCGACGCGGCGCTGAACGGCGATCGGCAGCCGAAGCAGTCGGATCATGTTGGTGATCAACGGGCGCGACCGTCCGATGCGTGCTGCGAGCTCGTCGTGGGTGACGCCGAACTCGTCGAGCAGCTGTTGGTAGGCGGCCGCCTCTTCGAGCGGGTTCAGCTGAACGCGGTGGATGTTCTCCAGCAACGCGTCGCGCAGCATGCTGTCATCGGCGGTCTCCCGCACGATCGCCGGGATGGTGGCCAGGCCCGCCGCCTGGGCCGCTCGCCAGCGCCGCTCCCCCATCACGAGCTGGTACTGCGGCCCGCCGGGTTGGTGGGGGATGGCGCGTACGACGATCGGCTGCATCAGACCGAACTCGCGGATCGAGTGCACGAGTTCGGCGAGCGCCTCGTCGTCGAAGACCTGGCGCGGCTGGCGAGGGTTGCGCTCGATCGCGGCCGGATCGATCTCCCGGTACACGGCGCCGACGTCGGACTGATCCGGGGCGCCGCCGAGCACCACGTCGGCGGCGGCGTCACCCATCCGATGCCCCATCGTGGCCGAGTTGGTATCTTCCGGTCCCGTCGGGATCAAGGAGGCCAGGCCGCGGCCGAGGCCGCTCCTCTTGGGCGGGGTCATTCGCTGTGTCCTCTCTTGGCGGCGCCGCGCTCGGCGATCTCGCGGCTGGCATCCATATAGCTCAGCGCGCCGCGTGAGCCCGGGTCATAGTGCAGGATCGTCATCCCGTAGCCGGGCGCTTCCGACACCTTCACGCTGCGGGGGATCACGGTGCCGAGCACCTTCTCCCCGAAGTGCGTCCGGACGTCGGCGGCGACCTGATCGGCCAATCGGGTCCGGCCGTCGTACATCGTGAGGATCACCGTCGACACATTCAGGTGCGGGTTGAGATGCGCCTTGACCATCTCGATGGTGCGGAGCAACTGACCCACGCCCTCGAGCGCGTAGTACTCGCACTGGATGGGGATCAGCACCTCGGGCGCGGCGACGAGCGCGTTGATGGTGAGCAACCCGAGCGACGGCGGGCAGTCGATGAACACGTAGTCGAAGTCGTGGGTCTTGAGTTCGGCGAGCGCCGTGCGCAGGCGTCCCTCGCGGGCGACCATGCTGACCAATTCGATCTCCGCTCCGGCGAGCTCGATGGTGGCCGGGACGCAGAAGAGTCGTTCGTTGTGCGGGCTGCGCTGCAGCGCCTTGTGCAACGGGATCTCGCCGATGAGGACCTCGTACGACGACGGCGTCCCCGGGCGATGCTCGACGCCGAGCGCGGTGCTCGCATTGCCCTGCGGGTCGAGGTCGATGACGCAGACGTTCAACCCCTGCAGCGCCAGGGCCGCGGCGACATTCACGGCGGTGGTGGTCTTGCCGACACCGCCCTTCTGGTTGGCGATCGTGAACACCCGCTGATGTACCGGTCGGGGCAGCCGCGCGTCGGCGTGCAGCAGGCGGACGGCGCGCTCGGCCTCGGCTCCTATCGGGGTGTCCCCGATCTCGTCCGCCACCCATCCTTCGGGCCGCGGTTTTGTCCATGTTTCACGTGAAACTTCGGTCGCCCCGCTCGGCGTCACACCGCCACCTTCCGACACCGGATTCATCCGATTCTCCTGCCCGCTCGTGGCGTTCGTCGTTTCGCCGAGCCCAACTCCCCGCGCCGCGCGATGACCACGGTTGCGGGCGGATTCAAGTAGTCCCCTCCACATGTCACCACCCTGGCATCCACCGCCCCCAGCTTCGCCATCACACGCCGGTGTTCCTCGACCTCGGCGTCGGCGCGCTGTCCCTTGAGGGCGAGCATCCGACCGCCCGGCCGAAGCAGCGGCATGCTCCACCGCGCGAGTTTGTCCAATGACGCCACTGCTCTCGACACGACAGCGTCCATCTCCCCCACCTGTTGCCGCACGCCTTGTTCCTCGGCACGGCCACGGACCACGGCGACATCCACGCCGAGGTCGTCGACGACCTCGCGCAGGAAATCGGAGCGCCGCAGAAGCGGCTCGATCAGGGTCACCCGCACGTCCGGTCGGGCCAACGCCAACGGTATCCCCGGAAGGCCGGCTCCACTACCGATGTCGGCAATCTGCTCCCTGGGCTCGACTAGTTCACCGATGGCGGCACTGTTGAGGATGTGTCTGTCCCAGAGCCGGTCCGCCTCCCTTGGACCGATGAGGCCGCGCTCGACGCCCGCGCCCGCCAAGATGCTCGCGTACCGTTCGGCTCTGTCCAGGTTCTCCCGGAAGACATCTGCCGCCTTTGCAGGGGGTGCGGGGACGTCCTCATGTTTCACGTGAAACATCCTCCGCATCTCCGCGTCGCGCACCGCGACGCGAACTACACAGCTGTAACTCAATCAGTCGATGAGCACGACGACGCGGCGCGACGGCTCGGCGCCCTCGCTCTCGCTGCGCACGCCGTCGATCGCGGCCACCGCGTCGTGCACGATCTTGCGCTCGAACGGCGTCATCGGGGACAGCTGCTCGCGTTCGCCGGAGGCCAGCACGCGTCGCGCGACCTTCTCGCCGAGCGCGGCCAACTCGTCGCGCCGCTTCCGGCGCCACTTCGCGATGTCGAGCATCAGCCTGCTGCGCTCGCCGGTCTTCTGATGGACCGCCAGCCGGGTCAACTCCTGCAGCGCGTCGAGCACCTCGCCCTTGCGGCCGACGAGCTTCGTCAGGTCATCGCCCCCGTCGATGCTCACCACCGCACGGTCGCCCTCGACGTCCAGATCGATGTCGCCGTCGAAGTCCAGAATGTCGAGCAGCTCCTCGAGGTAGTCGCCGGCGATCTCGCCCTCCGCGACCAGTCGCTCCTCCAGATCCTCGGCCGCCGGCGTAGCCGAATCGTCGCCGTTCTGTGACGCATCCGTCTCCGCGGCGGAAGTCTCCTCGTCCCGCTCCGCGGTGGTGGGCTCGTCGAAGTCAGTCATCCGTGTCATCTCCTCATTCGCCGGTCGGGTTCCGGTCAACGCTTTCGCTTCTTCGGGCGGGCACCCGGCCTCGGGGTCGCCCCCGGCTTCGGTGTGCGTTCGCCCCCGCTCTTCGCCTTCGGCTTCGCCGCGGCAGTGTCTTCCGAGGCCGCGCTGTCCACCTCGCTGCCCGTGCTTTCCGTCACCTCGGGAGTCTCCGATGTCGCCTCGCCCTTGCGCGCCCGCTTGGGTTTGGCTCCGGGCGCGGGCGCGTTCGCCGCACGCCGCTCTATCGCCTCGAGCTTCTTCGCCTCTTCTTCCTTCTCGATCTTGCCGAAGACGTAGTGCTGCTGACCGAAGGTCCAGATGTTGTTCGCAAACCAGTACAGGATGATGGCCAGCGGCAGGAACGGCCCGCCGACCACGACGCCGAGCGGGAACACGTAGAGCGCGAGTTTGTTCATCATCGCCGTCTGTGGGTTGGCGGCGGCTTCCGGGCTCTGCCGCGCCACCGAGGCCCGGCTGTTGAAGTACGTCGCGATGCCCGCGGCGATCATCAGCGGCACGCCGACGGCGATCACCGACGCGCGGTTGAATTCGGTGAACGCGTCCAGGCCCGTCTTCTGGATCATGGTGGCGCCCAACGGCGCACCGAACAGGTTGGCGTCCAGGAAATGCCCGACGTCGGTCGCGCTGAAGACGTAATTGCCCAGGGACCGGTTCAGCTCAGGCGACAGCTGCGGCTGCCCGAACCCGCCCTGGGTCCGGTTGAACGACCGCAACACGTGATACAGACCGAGGAAGACCGGGATCTGGGCGAGCATCGGAAGGCAGCCGAGAATCGGGTTGAAGCCGTGCTCGCGTTGCAGCTTCTGCATCTCCAGCGCCATCCGCTGGCGGTCCTTGCCGTACTTCTTCTGCAGCGCCTTGATCTGCGGCTGAAGCTCCTGCATCTGCCGCGTGGTGCGGATCTGCCGAACGAACGGCTTGTAGAGGATCGCGCGCAGCGTGAACACCAGGAACATCACCGACAGGCCCCACGCGAAGAAATTGTCGGGACCCAGCAGCAGGGCGAAGAGCTTGTACCAAACCCACATGATCGCCGACACCGGGTAGTAGATGATGTCCAGGCTGAACCAGTTAAACAACCGACTTGCTCCTAGCGTCGTCGACGGCGCTCTCCGGGTGTGACCCGTGGCGTTCGGGAATTGGGTCCCATCCTCCCCGATGCCACGGACCGCACTTCGCCAGCCGGACCATCGCAAGCCATCCACCGCGGACAACCCCGTACTCGGCGAGGGCTGCCACCGCATATTGACTGCAGGTCGGGGTGAACCGACACGTGGGCAACCGCAACGGGGAGATGGTGTTGCGATAGAGCTGAATCAAAAAGATGAGTGTGCGGGCCATCATCGCCGGATCCCGTCGAGCAGGTTCGCCTTCGTAAGAGCCGCGCGCAGCTGCTGTTCCAGGCGAGCCGAAATGGCGTACCTGCTGCTTGGGCGCGCCCGGATCACGATGCGATCGGACGGGTCCAGATCGTCGAGCACTGTGCGGGCCGCATGCCGAAGCCGCCGGGCCACCCGATGCCGCTGCACCGATCCGCCCACCGACTTCGCGACGACCAGCCCTACCTTCGGGCCGTCCGGAGCTGCCTCGGCGCAGCGCCGCGCGTGCACGACGATGTCGGGCTGCACCGCCCGCACCCCTTGATTGACTGTGGCACCGAATTCCGTCGACCGCGTCATCCGGTTACGCGCCGGAAGCACCGCGCTGATCCTGCGTCGTATTACGCAGTCAGCTTGCGACGGCCCTTACCGCGCCGGTTGGCCACGATCGCCCGGCCGGCCCGAGTCCGCATCCGCAGCCGGAACCCATGCACCCGCGCCCTGCGCCGGTTGTTGGGTTGAAAGGTCCGCTTGCCCTTGGCCACGGCTGTCACTCCTTGTTGCGTCTGGCAACCACATCCTGCACACGCCAGGGTGCGATCGCCGTTGGTAAGCTTCGTCTCGCTCGCTAACCGGCGCGGTCTCCGGATGACGTATCCGGATCGCAGCCGTGTCACCGCTTGCGGGCGACTGTTCGAGGGTACTGACGAGATTTCCGAAGGTCAAACCCACTGCAGCGGCCCGGCAAAGGGTCCCATCCGTCACAGCCGTAACCGCGTCGCTCTTGCCCTGAATCTACTCACAGGCAATGTTGCAGAACGGTTGGCACTGCGGAAGAAAACTGTTAGCTTCTGGCAATGCCGTTCCGACATCGGGACGGCGACAGACAACGAAGCGAGGACGCCCGACCAGTCGCGGGCCCACAGAGTGCCGAACCACTGTGACGAGCCCAGACCCGCGGCGTTCTCGCCGGTAGACAACAGAGCGGCGGCGACTGTCCTCTCTCCACAGGCTGTGGATAACTATGTGGACAGTTCGTCTTCGTTCTCTTGGTGGTCCCTTGGACCGGCTTGAGGGGGTACCCGTCATTGACAGCTGACCCCGACCCCCCATTCGTCGCCGTGTGGAACACCGTGCTTGCCGAACTCAACGGCGAACTCCCGGCGTCCGACCACCCCAATGGCCTACCGGTGGCACCCGGTCTCACGCCTCAGCAAAGGGCCTGGTTGAAGCTGGTCAAACCGCTCGTGATCACCGAGGGATTTGCCCTGCTGTCGGTTCCGACCAGCTTCGTACAAAACGAGATCGAACGGCACCTCCGCGAGCCGATCATCTCGGCACTGAGCCGTCAGCTCGGTCAGCGGGTCGAACTCGGTGTCAGGATCGCCAGCCCCAGCCAGGACGAATCCGACGACGGCCCGGCGGGCCAGGCCGACACATACCAGGAACCCGACGCCGACGAGATCGACGAAGTCAGCGAGGCGCTAGCCAGCGCCGAGGAGAGTTGGCCGACCTACTTCTCTGGCCGACCCCGCAAGGTCGCCGGCAACGAGGCCGAATCAATCGGTCTGAACCGGCGCTACACCTTCGACACGTTCGTCATCGGCGCCTCGAACCGGTTTGCTCACGCCGCCACCCTCGCGATTGCCGAAGCCCCGGCGCGCGCGTACAACCCGCTGTTCATCTGGGGTGAATCCGGACTGGGCAAGACGCACCTGTTGCACGCGGCAGGCAACTACGCCCAGCGACTGTTTCCCGGCATGCGGGTGAAGTACGTCTCGACCGAGGAATTCACCAACGACTTCATCAACTCGCTGCGCGATGACCGCAAAGCGTCCTTCAAACGCAGCTACCGCGACATCGACGTGCTGCTCGTGGACGACATCCAGTTCATCGAAGGCAAGGAAGGCATCCAGGAGGAGTTCTTCCACACCTTCAACACGCTGCACAACGCGAACAAGCAGATCGTCATCTCCTCCGACCGCCCGCCCAAACAGCTGGCCACCCTCGAGGACCGGCTGCGCACCCGGTTCGAGTGGGGTCTGATCACCGACGTCCAGCCGCCGGAGTTGGAGACGCGCATCGCGATCCTTCGCAAGAAGGCCCAGATGGACCGCCTAGACGTGCCCGACGACGTCCTCGAACTCATCGCCAGCAGCATCGAGCGCAACATCCGTGAGCTCGAGGGCGCGCTGATCCGGGTCACCGCGTTCGCCTCGCTGAACAAGACCCCGATCGACAAGTCGCTGGCCGAGATCGTGCTGCGTGACCTGATCGCCGACGTCAACAGCATCCAGATCGGCACCGCAGGCATCATGGCCGCCACCGCCGAGTACTTCGAGACCACCGTCGAGGAACTGCGCGGGCCGGGTAAGACCAGGGCGCTGGCCCAGTCGCGCCAGATCGCGATGTATCTGTGCCGCGAGCTCACCGACCTGTCCCTGCCCAAGATCGGCCAGGCGTTCGGCCGCGACCACACCACGGTCATGTACGCCGAGAAGAAGATCCGCGGGGAGATGGCCGAACGGCGTGAGGTGTTCGATCAGGTCAAGGAACTGACCACTCGCATCCGGCAGCGCGCCAAGCGCTGAGCGCCGCCGGCTACAAAAATCTTCAAAAAAACTTTGGTCGCTGTAGCAACAGCAGTCACATCACAGCGTTGTGCACACCCATGTGGACAACCCTCGGAAAACGTTCGCAGCGATCCGGCTTTCGTTCACAGCACCGCTGCCGTCCCCAGACCCCCGATGAGACTTCACCGACAATCCACAAGTAACTCACAACCCCATCTGTGGGTCGTGCTGCACCAACCGGAGTTCATACACAGCTTCCACAGGACCTAATACTGTTGCTTATATCTCTAGTCAGTTTTCTCTCAGAAGAGGCTCCTTGGGGACATCGCATCGCACCCCATCGAGAGCACCCTGCTGAGCAGGCGTGTCAGCCCGATCGATTAGCTTTCAAGATGGGTCCGAACGATCTACGGTTGTTCTTCGACAGCCGTTAGGTCGTCGGCAGCGACACTGGGGGACCGATGCGCGAGCATCCCGAATGCGCTGGTAAAGCACTAGTTGTGAGTTGATCGAAGGGACACTATGAACGTGGCGACAACGACGGTTGGTCTCTCCGATTTGAAGTTCCGGCTCGTGCGCGAAGACTTCGCCGACGCGGTGGCCTGGGTCGCTCGCAACCTTCCGACCAGGCCGACGGTTCCGGTGCTGGCAGGCGTGCTGCTGACCGGCACCGACGAGGGCCTGACGATCTCCGGATTCGACTACGAAGTGTCCGCCGAAGTACAGGTTGCAGCCGAGATCGCTTCTCCTGGAAGCGTTTTGGTGTCAGGACGGTTGCTGTCCGACATCACCAGGGCACTGCCGGCCAAACCCGTGGATGTCAGCGTGGAGGGCACGCGGGTGCTGCTGAACTGCGGCAGCGCGAAGTTCTCGCTGCCGACCATGGCCGTCGAGGACTATCCGACGCTGCCGACCCTGCCGGAGGAAACCGGTGTCATTTCCGCCGACCTGTTCGCCGAGGCGATCGGGCAGGTCGCCGTCGCGGCAGGCCGGGACGACACATTGCCGATGCTTACCGGGATTCGGGTCGAGATCTCCGGTGAGACAGTCGTTTTGGCGGCCACCGACCGGTTCCGGTTGGCCGTACGTGAGCTGACCTGGTCGACGAGTTCCGCCGACGTGGAGGCCGCGGTGCTGGTGCCAGCCAAGACGTTGTCGGAAGCCGCTAAAGCGGGCACCGGAGCGGGCGACGTGCATCTGGCGCTCGGGTCCGGATCGGCTGTCGGCAAGGAGGGCCTGCTCGGGATTCGCAGCGACGGCAAGCGCAGCACCACCCGACTGCTCGATGCCGAGTTCCCGAAGTTCCGCCAGTTGCTGCCTGCCGAGCACACCGCGGTCGCCACCATCGGTGTCGCCGAACTGACCGAGGCGATCAAACGCGTGGCGCTGGTCGCCGACCGCGGCGCGCAAGTGCGGATGGAGTTCGCCGACGATGTGCTGAAGTTGTCGGCGGGCGCCGACGATGTCGGTCGGGCGGAGGAAGAGCTGCAGGTGTCATTTGCCGGCGAGCCGCTGACCATCGCCTTCAACCCGACGTATCTGACCGACGGGTTGGGCTCGTTGCATTCCGATCGGGTGACGTTCGGCTTCACGACGCCCAGCCGGCCTGCGGTGTTGCGTCCGGCGCGCGAGGATGAGGATGACATCGCAGGTGCCGGCGCGGGCCCATTCCCGGCGGCTGAAACCGACTACGTGTACCTGCTGATGCCGGTGCGACTTCCTGGCTGAGGCTCCACCCGCGACGAGGAGAGGCGCTACATGCAATTGGGTTTGGTCGGCCTGGGCAAGATGGGCTTCAACATGCGCGAGCGGTTGCGGGAAGGCGGCCACGAAGTCATCGGTTACGACCCCCGTCCGGAGGTCAGCGATGTGCCGTCGCTCGCCGCGCTCGCTGAGGCCCTCAAACCGCCCCGTGTGGTGTGGGTGATGGTGCCGTCCGGCCCGATCACCGACGGCACGATCACCGAACTGGCCAACGAACTCGGTGAGGGCGACCTCGTCATCGACGGCGGTAATTCGCGCTACACCGAGGACAAACCGCACGCGGAACTGTTGGCGAAGAACGGCATCGCGTTTGTCGATGCCGGCGTCTCGGGTGGCATCTGGGGCTTGAAGGAAGGCTACGGGCTGATGGTCGGCGGTAGCGACGCCGACGTGGAGCGCGCCATGCCGATCTTCGACACGCTGCGCCCGCCGGGCCCGCGCGAGGACGGTTTCGTTCATGCCGGCCCGATCGGCGCCGGGCATTTCACCAAGATGGTGCACAACGGCATCGAATACGCCCTGATGACGGCATACGCCGAGGGGTACGAGGTGCTCGCGGCCGAAGAACTGATCCAAAACCCGCAAGCCATCTACCAGGCTTGGACGAACGGCACAGTGGTGCGGTCCTGGCTGCAGCAACTGCTGGCCAAAGCTCTGAAGGAAGACCCGGGACTGAAGGACATCAGCGGCTACACCGACGATTCCGGGGAAGGCCGCTGGACCGTCGAAGAAGCCATCCGGCTGCGGGTGCCGGTGCCGGGAATTGCGGCATCGTTGTTCGCCAGGTTCCTGTCGCGGCAGGACGACTCGCCAACCATGAAGGCCGTCTCCGCTCTGCGCAACCAGTTCGGCGGCCACGCGGTGAAGCGGGTCAGCGAGTCCGGGTAGCTGCTTGTACGTCCGTCACCTGGGTCTGCAGGACTTCCGGTCATGGGCTCGGGTCGACCTCGATCTCGAGCCGGGGCGGACCGTGTTCGTCGCCCCCAACGGCTATGGCAAGACGAATCTTGTTGAGGCACTGTGGTATTCGTCGACGCTCGGCTCCCACCGGGTTTCTTCTGACGCACCGCTGATCCGTGCGGGCGCCGAGCGGGCGATCATCTCCACAATCGTCGTCAACGAAGGCCGTGAGCTGGCGATCGACCTGGACGTCGTCGCGGGCCGGGCGAACAAGGCGCGACTGAACCGCTCCCCCGTCCGTTCGGCGCGCGAGATCCTCGGCGTTCTGCGTGCGGTGATGTTCGCCCCCGAGGACCTGGCCCTGGTCCGCGGCGACCCCTCCGAGCGGCGCCGCTACCTCGATGAGCTCGCGACCATCAGGCGTCCACGGATCGCGGGCGTGCGTGCCGACTACGACAAGGTGGTCCGGCAACGCACCGCACTGCTCAAGACGGCTGCGGGCGCACGGCACCGCGGGGACCGCAGCGTCGCCGACACCCTCGACGTGTGGGACGGACATCTGGCCGCGCACGGGGCCGAGCTCATCGCGGCGCGCATCGGGCTGGTCAACGAACTGTATCCGGAGGTGGAGAAGGCGTATCAGCTGCTTGCGCCCGCGTCGCGGCCCGCGGCGATCCACTATCGCAGCAAGGTCGAGCAGATCACCGGACAGAAGGAGACCGTCGAGTTCTACGAGGCCGCGCTGCTGGATGAGCTGGCCCGGCGGCGGGATGCCGAGATCGAGCGCGGCGTGTGCCTGGTCGGACCGCACCGCGACGACCTCGAGCTGCGGCTAGGCGATCAGGTTGCGAAAGGCTATGCAAGCCATGGTGAATCGTGGTCGATGGCGCTCGCGTTGCGGCTCGCGGCGTATGAGCTGCTGCGCGCCGAAGGCGGCGATCCCGTGCTGCTGCTCGACGACGTGTTCGCCGAACTGGATGCGAATCGGCGACGTGCGCTGGCGACAGTGGCGGCCTCGGCCGAGCAGGTTTTGGTGACCGCGGCGGTCGGCGATGACATCCCCGCCGACTGGGACGCCCGGCGGATCGGCATCACGATGCGCGACGAGGACGGCGGCCGTATCTCGGTGGTGGAAATGTGAGTACGAAGCAATGACCGACGACGACGACAACGGCCCCGTCACTCCCCCGGACCAGCTGGCCGGCCTGTCCGGAATGGATCTGGTGCGCCGCACGCTCGAAGAGGCCCGAGGCGCCGCACGCAGCCAGGGCAAGGACGTCGGCCGCGGCCGCAACTCCCCCACCCCGAGGCGGATCGCGGGTCGTCGCCGCAGCTGGTCGGGGCCGGGTCCGGACGTCCGCGATCCGCAGACCCTCGGCGCGGCGACGCGGGATCTCGCCAAAACCAGGGGCTGGTCGGGCCGGGTCGCCCAGGGCACGGTGTTCGGGCAGTGGCGGACCGTGGTGGGCGAACAGATCGCCGCGCATGCCACCCCGACGTCGCTGCGGGACGGCGTGCTCAGCGTCACCGCGGAGTCCACCGCGTGGGCCACCCAATTACGAATGGTTCAGGCGCAACTACTGGCTAAAATCGCGGCAGCGGTCGGCGACGGCGTGGTCACATCGCTGAAGATCGTCGGCCCCGTGGCGCCGTCCTGGCGCAAGGGCCGCTACCACATCGCGGGCCGCGGGCCGCGCGACACGTACGGGTGACCGCCGTTTCGGCAGGTGGCTGAGAGCCGCGAGAACGCCGCAAGCCCTCTTCTCAAGCGTCCTGAGGCACCTTGTGACGAAAAATTCCACAGACGGCGCAAATAGCTGTGCAGAAACGCGCCCTCAGAATCGGTCCTATGGCTGGTTCCCGGTAGACTGGACAGGTGACTTGCCGGCGGTACCAACACCGCCGCTGCGACCCCCGAGGAGATGCTGGCGACCGTGCCTGCCGCTAAGAAGACTGCGCCTGCCGCAAAGAGCTCGAAGAAGAAGGAGTACGGCGCTTCGGCGATCACCGTGCTCGAAGGTTTGGAAGCCGTCCGCAAACGCCCCGGCATGTATATCGGCTCGACCGGCGAGCGAGGTCTGCACCATCTCGTCTGGGAGGTTGTCGACAACGCCGTGGACGAGGCGATGGGCGGCTACGCCACCCGCGTCGACGTGCGGATCCTCGAGGACGGCGGCGTCGAGGTACGCGACGACGGCCGCGGCATCCCGGTCGAGATGCACGCCAGCGGCGCCCCGACCGTCGACGTCGTGATGACCCAGCTCCACGCCGGCGGCAAGTTCGGCGGGGAGAACAGCGGCTACGCGGTCAGCGGCGGCCTGCACGGCGTCGGCGTCTCCGTGGTGAACGCGCTGTCGACGCGTCTCGAGGTCGACATCTGCCGAGACGGCTACGAGTGGTTCCAGTCGTACGACAAGGCCATGCCCGGCACGTTGAAGCAGGGCGAGGCCACCAAGAAGACCGGCACGACGGTGCGGTTCTGGGCCGATCCGGAGGTCTTCGAGACCACCAACTACGACTTCGAGACGGTGGCCCGCCGGCTACAGGAGATGGCCTTCCTCAACAAGGGCCTGACCATCACCCTGGTCGACGAGCGGGTCAGCGCCGAGGAAGCCGACGCCGATACCGCCGGTGAGACCGCCGAAGCGCCCAAGTCGGCCGAGGAGAAGGCCGCCGAAGCCGCGGGCCCGGCCAAGACGAAGAACCGCACATTCCACTACCCCGGCGGTCTGGTCGACTACGTCAAGCACATCAACCGGACGAAGACGCCGATCCAGCAGAGCATCATCGACTTCGACGGCAAGGGCGACGGCCACGAGGTCGAGATCGCGATGCAGTGGAACGCCGGCTACTCGGAGTCGGTGCACACCTTCGCCAACACCATCAACACCCACGAGGGCGGCACCCATGAAGAGGGCTTCCGTGCGGCGTTGACGAGCGTGGTCAACAAGTACGCCAAGGACAAGAAGCTGCTCAAGGACAAGGATCCGAACCTGACCGGCGACGACATCCGCGAGGGTTTGGCGGCGGTCATCTCGGTCAAGGTGAAGGAGCCGCAGTTCGAGGGCCAGACCAAGACCAAGCTCGGCAACACCGAGGTGAAGTCGTTCGTGCAGCGGATCTGCAATGAGCAGCTCAGCCACTGGTTCGAAGCCAACCCCGCCGAAGCGAAAACCGTTGTGAACAAGGCGGTCTCGTCGGCCCAGGCCCGTATCGCGGCGCGCAAGGCGCGCGAGCTGGTGCGGCGCAAGAGCGCCACGGACATCGGCGGGCTGCCCGGCAAGCTGGCCGACTGCCGCTCCACCGACCCGCGCAAGTCCGAGCTGTACGTGGTGGAGGGCGACTCCGCCGGCGGTTCGGCCAAGAGCGGTCGCGACTCGATGTTCCAGGCCATCCTTCCGTTGCGCGGCAAGATCATCAACGTCGAAAAGGCCCGCATCGACAGGGTGCTGAAGAACACCGAAGTCCAGGCCATCATCACCGCGCTGGGCACCGGTATCCACGACGAGTTCGACATCTCCAAGCTGCGTTATCACAAGATCGTGCTGATGGCCGATGCCGACGTCGACGGCCAGCACATCTCGACGCTGCTGCTGACGCTGCTGTTCCGGTTCATGAAACCGCTTGTGGAGAACGGGCACATCTTCCTGGCGCAGCCGCCGCTGTACAAGCTGAAGTGGCAGCGCAGCGATCCCGAGTTCGCCTACTCCGACCGGGAGCGCGACGGCCTACTCGAGGCCGGGCTGAAGGCGGGCAAGAAGATCAACAAGGACGACGGCATCCAGCGGTACAAGGGCCTCGGCGAGATGGATGCGAAGGAGTTGTGGGAGACCACGATGGATCCGTCGGTGCGGGTGCTTCGCCAGGTCACCCTCGACGACGCGGCCGCCGCCGACGAACTGTTCTCGATCCTCATGGGCGAGGACGTCGAGGCCCGCCGCAGCTTCATCACGAGAAACGCCAAAGACGTTCGCTTCCTGGACGTTTAACGTCGACGCACAACCACTCATAGGACTGAAACCACATGACTGACACGACGTTGCCGCCAGGCGACGAAGCAGGAGATCGCGTCGAGCCTGTCGACATCCAGCAGGAGATGCAGCGCAGCTACATCGACTACGCGATGAGCGTGATCGTGGGCCGCGCCCTGCCCGAGGTCCGCGACGGCCTCAAGCCGGTGCACCGCCGGGTGCTGTATGCGATGTTCGACTCGGGCTTCCGGCCGGACCGCAGCCACGCGAAATCCGCTCGCTCCGTTGCCGAAACGATGGGCAACTACCACCCGCACGGTGACTCGTCGATCTACGACACCCTCGTGCGGATGGCGCAGCCGTGGTCGCTGCGCTACCCGCTCGTCGACGGGCAGGGCAACTTCGGCTCGCCGGGTAACGACCCGCCGGCCGCCATGAGGTACACCGAAGCGCGCCTGACGCCGCTGGCGATGGAAATGTTGCGTGAAATCGATGAGGAGACAGTCGATTTCATTCCGAACTACGACGGCCGCGTGCAAGAGCCGACGGTTCTGCCCAGCCGGTTCCCGAACCTGCTGGCCAACGGCTCGGGCGGCATCGCCGTCGGCATGGCGACCAACATGCCCCCGCACAACCTGCGGGAGTTGGCCGAGGCCGTGTACTGGTGCCTGGAGAACCACGAGGCCGACGAAGAGGCCACCCTCGCCGCGGTCACCGAGCGCGTCAAGGGGCCCGACTTCCCGACCTACGGTTTGATCGTCGGGTCGCAGGGGATCAGCGACACCTACACGACCGGTCGCGGGTCGATCCGGATGCGCGGTGTCTGCGAGATCGAGGAGGACAGCCGGGGCCGTACCTCGCTGGTCATCACCGAGCTGCCCTATCAGGTCAACCACGACAACTTCATCACCTCGATCGCCGAGCAGGTCCGCGACGGCAAGCTGGCGGGCATCTCGAACATCGAGGACCAGTCCAGCGACCGGGTCGGGCTGCGCATCGTCGTCGAGCTCAAGCGCGACGCCGTGGCCAAGGTGGTGCTGAACAACCTCTACAAGCACACCCAGCTGCAGACCAGCTTCGGCGCGAACATGCTCGCGATCGTCGACGGGGTGCCGCGCACGCTGCGCCTCGACCAGTTGATCCGCTACTACGTCGACCATCAGCTCGATGTGATCGTCCGGCGGACCACCTACCGGCTGCGCAAGGCCAACGAACGGGCCCACATCCTGCGCGGTCTGGTCAAGGCGCTCGACGCGCTCGACGAGGTCATCGCGCTGATCAGGGCGTCGGAGACGGTCGACGTGGCACGGGCGGGCCTGATCGAACTGCTCGACATCGACGAGATCCAGGCCCAGGCGATCCTGGACATGCAGCTGCGCCGCCTGGCCGCCCTGGAACGGCAGCGCATCGTCGACGATCTGGCCAAGATCGAGGCCGAGATCGCCGACCTGGAAGACATCCTGGCCAAGCCGGAGCGTCAGCGCACGATCGTCGCCGACGAGCTCAAGGAGATCGTCGACAAGTACGGCGACGACCGGCGCACCCGGATCATCGCCGCCGACGGTGACGTCGCCGACGAGGACCTGATCGCCAGGGAAGACGTGGTCGTGACGATCACCGAAACCGGCTACGCCAAGCGCACCAAGACCGACCTGTACCGCAGCCAGAAGCGCGGCGGCAAAGGCGTCCAGGGCGCCGGGCTGAAGCAGGACGACATCGTCAACCACTTCTTCGTTTGCTCCACCCACGACTGGATCCTGTTCTTCACCACGCAGGGCCGGGTGTACCGGGCCAAGGCCTACGACCTGCCCGAGGCGTCGCGGACCGCGCGCGGTCAGCACGTCGCGAACCTGCTCGCGTTCCAGCCGGAGGAGCGGATCGCCCAGGTCATCCAGATCAAGAGCTACGAGGATGCGCCGTATCTGGTGCTGGCCACCCGCAAGGGGCTGGTGAAGAAGTCCAAGCTGACCGACTTCGACTCCAACCGCTCGGGCGGCATCGTCGCGGTGAACCTGCGCGACGGCGACGAGTTGGTCGGCGCGGTGCTGTGTTCGGCCGAGGACGACCTGCTGCTGGTGTCGGCCAAGGGACAGTCGATCCGGTTCTCAGCAACCGACGAGGCGTTGCGGCCGATGGGCCGGGCCACCTCCGGTGTGCAGGGCATGCGGTTCAACGCCGACGATGCGCTGCTGTCGCTGAACGTGGTGCGCCCGGACACCTATCTGCTGGTCGCGACGGCCGGCGGGTACGCCAAGCGGACCGCCATCGACGAATACCCGGTGCAGGGTCGCGGCGGCAAAGGGGTGTTGACGATCCAGTTCGACAAGCGACGTGGCAGTCTGGTTGGTGCGCTGGTGGTCGATGACGAAACCGAGCTGTACGCGATCACGTCGGGAGGTGGCGTCATCCGCACCGCCGCGCGCCAGGTCCGCAAGGCCGGACGCCAGACCAAGGGTGTTCGGTTGATGAACCTGGGTGAGGGCGACACACTGGTTGCGATAGCGCGCAACGCAGAGGAGAGCGACGCCGACGAGGCCGTGGAGTAGGGCCCGGCGACGTGACCGACGTTAAGGAGCCGTAGTGACTTCACCGAACGAGGCGGGCTATCCGCGCTCGGCCGACGGTAGTAGCAACGGCTCCCTTCCCGATGACCCGGACACCGGCTCGCTGGGTAATGCGATGGGTCGCGACGTACCGCCGTGGCAGCGCGGGCCTGCGGCGCGTGCGCAGAAGCAGTCGCCGCGCCCGCCGCGGGAGCCGAGCAGGCCGGAGCCGCCGCGAGGCGGCGGCGCGCCCGGACACCCGCAGGGCGCGGATGCGCGGCTGAACCGGTTCATCTCCGGCGGCTCTGCGGGCCAGCAGGCACCGGAGGCCGCCGAGGCCGCACCACCGCGCAACGATCCGGCGGTCGCCGAGGCGTACGCCAGCGAGATACCGGACCTGTCGGGGCCGACGCCGCGTCCCGCGCCGCGCAAGACACCCGAGCGCAGCGAACCGGCGGCGCGGCCGCCGTTGGCTCCCCGCGTTCAGGTGGCGAGCCGGCCGCACACCGGACCGGTCCGGGCGAGCATGCAGATCCGCCGCATCGACCCGTGGAGCGCGCTGAAGGTGTCGCTGGTGCTGTCGGTCGCGCTGTTCTTCGTCTGGATGATCGCCGTCGCGTTCCTGTACCTGGTGTTGGGCGGCATGGGCGTGTGGAGCAAGCTGAACAGCAACGTCGGCGACCTGCTGACCAGCGCCAGCGGCCAGGCGGGCGGAGAGTTGGTGTCCAGCGGCACGATCTTCGGCGGCGCGGCGCTGATCGGGCTGGTGAACATCGTGCTGCTGACCGCGATGGCCACCGTCGGCGTCTTCATCTACAACCTGACCACCGACCTGGTCGGCGGAATCGAAGTGACGTTGGCCGACCGCGACTGATCCGGTTTGGGTCAACGGTCGCAACTACGGTAATCTCGTCGCTCGGCCATGTGCGTTACGGGCCTATAGCTCAGGCGGTTAGAGCGCTTCGCTGATAACGAAGAGGTCGGAGGTTCGAGTCCTCCTAGGCCCACGGAAAGGGTCACCATGAGACTGGTTCTACTGGTCGCGGCGGTGGCTCTGGCGGTAATCGTGGTGCGGTCACGACATGGCGTGGAGGTGTGGCACGCAGCGGCCGATCAGCCGATCTGACTCGGGGCCTTAGCTCAGTTGGTAGAGCGCTGCCTTTGCAAGGCAGAAGTCAGGGGTTCGAATCCCCTAGGCTCCACAAAACGGACGACGCGTTCCGCCTGCTGAACATCGCGACAACCGCTTAGACGTGGTGGGGCAGGGAGAGAGGACTGTGAGCCGCCGCGCAGCGCGGCGCCGTCGACGTAATCGAAGCGCGTCGAACCAGTCGCGATGACCCGACTCCAATCGCCTGCACACCTGTGAGCCCAGCTCGTAGGCTGCCGGGCTATGAGGGGGAAAGCTTCGATCGCGCTGGGCACGATCGTGTTCGGCGCCGCGCTGATGATCATTTCGACGTTTCTGCCGCTGTTCGAGCCGTCCGGGTACTTCATCCGGATTCAGGAGAACACGCTTATTCAGCATGGCGGCTGGGTGGTGATCGTCGCGGCCCTCGCGATCGTGGGGTGCGGAGTCAGCGACGCCCGCCAAGCCAACGAGTGGACGCTGACAGCTGCTGTCGCGGGGATAGCGGCGGCGCTCGGCCTCGCCGTGGTCACGCTGTACCCCGATTTCCGCACGCTGTGCTCTGTAGGCGTCCTCGACGGCCAGCTCGACGAAAGCAGCTGTCACACTGCGCCGTTCGGCGTGGCCATCTACGTCGCGTTCGTCGGCGTGGGGATCGCCTTCGTCGGAGCCTTGCTTCTCAAGGGGGCAGCCCTTCAGCCTGCCAGCGGCACGGCGAAGTGCCCGGATTGCGCCGAGGCGATACAAGCCGACGCAAGGGTCTGTAAGCACTGCCGCTACCGTTTCCCGGATGTCGAGAACACTGCGGCGGAAGCGCCTGGACTGGCGGCGATGGCAACGGAGGTCCGGCTCAGAACCAGCGTGACTTGTGACAAGTGCCAACACGCAACGAGCGTGCCAGTCGATCAGTCGGAGTTTGTCTGCTCGGAGTGCGGGACACGGATCAAGCGCGGGGACGAGACGTAGCGCTGGATCTGTGGGCCGGGCCCCTCAAGGCGGATCGACGACACCCACAAGAGCGGCGGCGCCCGGCCACGGATTAGGCGCTCGGGACAGAGCCCATGCGCGGGAACCGGGAGGAGACCTAACGAGGGGAAGGTCCGAATGGCCGAAGAAGATATCGTCGACGCCGTCAATCGGTTGGAGTTGGAAGCGAAGAAGGCGCTTCTAGAGAAGGTTATCGCGCTCGCGGACGGAGTGAATTTAAACCGTGTCGAAGAGCTATCGCGCGCGTACGCACTCGTCGTCGGTGCCGCGCGGGGAGGTCTGCCCGGAGGGCCCGTCAAGGTAGTGGCTTCCTAAGCAGACGGAGAGCAGGCTGCGGCATTTTGCCCTCGGCCGTGGTCGCCGCGTAGGTTGAACTTACAGGCATGTAGTTAAATGAAACGCCTTTATGGGTTGAACCCCAGTGTTGGTGTGCACACCTACGTTGAACGTGGTGCCGTAGGTTCAACCTAATTGCGCATAAGATTGAATGTTGTGGACGTTGATGCAGTTGGCAAGTCACCTATAGGCAAGCTCGTGCCGATCACTGGAACTGATCCGCGCACGATGAAACCTTGGGACTACTGGGCGTACCTGCCAGACCCACTCCCGGTCGAGCCGCAACTCTCCGCAAGTGCAACGGCAGCCGCAGCGCGGGCGGCTATGGCGATTGCACGGCTAGACGAAGCCGTCGCGCAGCTGCCGCGGCCGGAAATTTTGGTCCGCCCGATCATCCGCCGGGAGGCCACAAGTACGTCTGCACTTGAGGGCACATACGCGACATTCCAAGAGGTACTTGAGGCCGACTTTCTTCAAGACGCTCAGATGTCATTCGAACAGAGAGAGATCCGCAACTATGTTGAGGCTGCTGAGGCGGCCGTCCAGAACATCACCGAACGGCGCATCTCTCGAAGCTTTCTCGGGAGCCTGCAAAAGACCATCGTCCGAGGAACCAAGGGCGACACCAGTGATGCGGGCGATATTCGCCCGCACGAGGTGGCAATTGGCCCGAAGGATCGCCCAATACATGAGGCGCGGTTCGTTCCGTGCCCGGCCGGGGACCAGCTGGTGGCCGGCATGGCGGCGTGGGAAGACTGGGTGGCGAATGAGTCGGATGTGTTGATTGTCGCCAAGATGGCGATCGCCCACTACCAGTTTGAGACGTTGCACCCGTTCGGCGATGGGAACGGCCGCCTCGGACGCCTGATTTCCCTTCTCCAGGTAATGCAGGCAGGCGAACTACGTTGGGCCGTACTAAATATCGCTCCCTGGTTCGAGATGAACAGGGTCGAGTATCAGAACGGATTGATGGCGGTCACGCTCAGCGGCGACTTCAGTCCGTGGGTGGAGTTGTTTGCGCACGCGGTCGAGGTACAAGCCCGCGAGGGTCTTGCCAAGATCCAGCACCTTCTGAATATCCGCGACCGGATGGTCTTCGATCTACGCCAGAAGGGTATGCGGGGCTCCCCAATTGAACTGGCGGAAGTGCTTATCGGGTTCCCCGTGATCGACGTGCCTACGGTGCGAAGGATCATCGACAAGAGCTTTCAGGCTGCGAACCAGACGGTGGCAAAATTCATCGAGGAAGGGATTCTCCGAGAGATCACCGGCCGTCGACAGGACCGACTCTTCGTGGCGATGGAGGTGTTGCGCGCGATCAACCGCGAGGAACTAATCGAACCCGGGGGCTGATGCCCACTCCCTACCCACAACTTGCCCACAGTTGCAGATGACTACGGTCGACTGCGGTGACGTAGTTCCGCACGTCGCTCCGATCCAGAACCTTTGAAATACCGCGCGATTCGCCGTTATAAGGCAGAAGTCAGAGGTTCGAATCCCCTAGGCTCCACAAAATTTCGATGAGTGCGATCGAGTGAGAAGCCAGGGTTGTGAATTCCCGCTTTTCACGACCACAGCTTCTCTTTTGCGGTCAGGAAGCCTTTCGCTACGCCTTGGGTGTGAGCCGCATGACCGGAATCGTGCGGGATCCCGCGCGTTGCGGGTAAAGCTCGAACGCGCGGGTGAGGCGGTTCGCCGCAAGCTGCAGAAGCCGGTCACGGTCGGGCCCGGTGACCTCCTGTGCGACGAACTTGCCGCCCCGCTCGCCGATGTGCAGCTCGCACTCCGGGTTGGCGATCAGGTTGTGGTACCAGGCCGGATGTCGTGCGCCGCCGAAATTCGACGCGATCAGTATCACGGAGTCTCCGTCGGTGAAGTACGTGAGCGGGATGTCGCGCGGTTCGCCGCTTCGCGCACCGATCGACGTCAAGACGACGATGGGCGCCCCCACCGAGACCCGTAAGCGCCCCCGCGTCGCCTTCATCAGCGGAGGCTCCAGCGGTGCGAAGACCTTGCGCCAGATCTTCCCGCCGGTCGGGGTGGCGACCAGATTCCCGCCGAACCACCAAGCAAGGTCCCGCTTCCACCGTGGGCGCGTCTCGAGGTCGACCCGCGGGATCCCGTTGACGGTCTCCGTGGAAAACATGCGTCAACGGTCGCGCCGAAATCTGCACCAGGGTCGTGATTGAACAAAATCGACGACCCCCACGCAGAACTCGCGACGGTCGGTTAGGGCCGCTGCGGGGGCTCCACGCTCGGCGGGCGAGGCGACGGGTCCGGTTGCATCGACCGCCGGATGATCGAAAAGGTCACTCCCCCAACGGCTATCACCGCGACCGCGGCGCCTGCGAGCAGCAGCGGGTGCGGCCGCCGTCGCTTTGGCTTGCGTGCGTCGGCGAGCGTCTGCGGCAGGTTGGCAAGCGCCGCCCGCGCTTCGGCGAGCTCTTGTGCGATCGACTCCTGCGCCTCCTCGAGCTCCTGCACGAGCTCCTTTGCAAGCCTGCTCTTCTCGACGCGCTGCCGAATGCCGGTGGCCGCCGACTGCATGCCCTGCCAGCTCAGCCCGACGGTGCCGCGGGTGACGTCGACGGGACCGACCGCGGTATAGCGCAGGCCTCGGGACAACCGTTGTCCTGGCCTCAGCCGGACGTCCGTCTTCGAACTCATGTCGTACCTCTTTCGCGGCCGGTCGGGGATCCATACCAGCCTGCCATCCCCGCCAACCCGACGGTGCCCGGTTCGGCGTCAACGGCGCGCGTGGCAGACTGACTCCTCGTGACGAGCCCTATTCAGACAGCGACTGCGACCCTGCACACCAATCGTGGTGACATCAAGATCGCACTGTTCGGAAATCACGCCCCCAAGACCGTTGCGAACTTCGTCGGACTGGCACAGGGCACCAAGGACTACAGCAGCGAGAACGCCTCGGGCGGCACCTCCGGTCCGTTCTACGACGGCGCGGTGTTCCACCGCGTGATCGAAGGGTTCATGATCCAGGGCGGCGACCCGACCGGAACCGGTCGCGGCGGCCCGGGCTACCAGTTCGAAGACGAGTTCCATCCCGAGCTGCAGTTCGACAAGCCCTACCTGCTGGCGATGGCGAACGCGGGCCCGGGCACCAACGGTTCGCAGTTCTTCGTCACCGTCGGCAAGACGCCACATCTGAACCGCAGGCACACCATCTTCGGCGAGGTCGTCGACCCCGAGTCGCAGAAGGTCGTCGACGCGATCGCGACGACGGCCACCGACCGCAGCGACCGGCCGACCGAGCCGGTGGTGATCGAGTCGATCACCATCTCCTGACGGGGCGCTAGCGGCCGGCCAGTCCGGCCGCAGTGAGTGCGTCGAGCACGTCGAGCGGGTCTGTGCCCAGATCCCATCGGGTGAGCACGAACAGCCGATCGTCGTAGGTGTCGATCTCCAGCAGGCGCACTTTTCGGGCTATCCGGCGGAATTCGGTGATCCGAATGATCTTGATCTGGGCTTTTGTCAGCCGGTGTGTGCGCAGCGCGCCGCGGATGAATAGGTCACCGTCGCGAATTGCCAGCTTTGGCCGTGCGCGCCAGGAAAGGGTTGCAAACACAAGCAGTCCCGCGGCGGCAATGATCGCGAGAATGCGTCCGGGAGCGTCTGTGACAAGGGTCACAGCGGTGATAGCCATCATAAGACCGACTACGCCGCACGCTGCGACTCCAGCGGCGGGCGGACTCCAATTAGTTTGCTGCACGGGTAATCCACACCCCTTTACCCCGGTTTATGGGGTTATCCACAAGTGCTATCCCCAATGGGGATGAATCACAACGATGTGATTGGCTGAGCATCGAGTTGCTAAACGGGTAACGCGCGGAGGCCGATATGAATTCATCGGTACCTATCGCGCCGTCACCGCCAACGCATTGTCAGCAACAGACCGGTGATCATGAAAGCAAAGGCGATGGCGTAGTTCCACGGCCCGAGCTCGGCCAGGAACGGAATCGACGACGACGCGAGCTGGAAAACCAGCAGCCAGGCCAGGCCGATGACCATCAGGCTCAGGAAGAACACCACGAACCACACGCTCGACGGACCGGCCTTGACCTTGACCGGGGTGCGGCTGACCGTGCTGGCGGTGAAGCTGCTCTTCTTGCGGACCTTGGACTTGGGCAATTGTCTACCTTCACAAACACTCGACGCCACGGGTGCGACGATGAAGCCGGATTCACCTACGAGGTTAACGTAGGGGTGTCGCTGAAACAGAATGCGACAGGGGAGTAGCAATGCCGAAGGCGCAGCGTCGGTCCGCCTGGCGCTTCGGCGTGCCGCTGGTCTGCCTGCTCGCCGGGCTGCTGCTGGCCGCCACCCACGGTGTCTCCGGTGGCGATGAGATCAGGCGCAGCGACGCACCCCGACTGGTCGACCTTGTTCGCGAGGCACAGCAGTCGGTGGACCGGCTGACCGCCGAGCGGGACAGCCTCGTCGCCGAGATGGACAACCACCACGGCGGATCCCCGGGCGCCGAAGCGGCGCTGAAAGCGATACAGAAGCGCAATGCAGCGCTCGCCGCAGACGCCGGCCTGGACCCGCTTCGGGGGCCTGGCCTCGTCGTCACCCTCACCGACGCCCAACGCGACGCCAACGGCCGCTTCCCCCGCGACGCATCCCCCGACGACCTGGTCGTGCACCAGCAGGACATCCAGGCGGTGCTCAACGCGTTGTGGAGCGGCGGCGCCGAAGGCATCCAGATGCAGGATCAGCGGATCATCGGCACCTCCGCGCCGAAATGCGTGGGCAACACGCTACTGCTCAACGGCCGCACCTACAGCCCGCCGTACGTGATCACCGCCGTCGGCGACACCGCGCGCATGCAGGCGGCGCTTGCCGCCTCCCCGCTGGTGACGATCTACAAGCAGTACGTGGTGCGATTTGGCCTCGGCTACACGGAGGAACCCAGAGCCTCGGTCGATCTCGTGGGGCACTCCGAGCCGGTTCGGATGCGCTTCGCCAAGCCCGCAGGCCCGATCGGCTACTGAGTCTCGCCCAGGAAGCTTCCAGACACGCCTAGTAACCTGGCCTGATGCAGGTCTTGGTGGTCGACAACTACGACAGCTTCGTGTTCAACCTGGTTCAGTACCTGGGCCAGCTCGGAGTGCACGCGCAGGTGTGGCGCAACGACGACGACCGCCTGTCCTCCGATGCCGCCATCGCGAAGGTCGTCGACGAGTTCGACGGCGTGCTGCTCAGCCCGGGGCCGGGGACACCCGAGCGCGCGGGTGCCTCCATCCCGCTGGTGAAGGCCTGCGCGGCGGCGCGGACCCCGCTGCTGGGAGTGTGCCTGGGCCACCAGGCGATCGGCGTGGCCTTCGGCGGCACCGTCGACCGCGCGCCGGAGCTGCTGCACGGCAAGACCAGCACCGTCTTCCACGCCAATGTCGGTGTGCTACAAGGTCTTCCGGATCCGTTCACGGCGACGCGGTACCACTCGCTGACGATCCTGCCCGACACCATTCCCGCCGAACTCGAGGTGACCGCCCGCACCGATACGGGGGTCATCATGGGCGTGCGGCACATCGATCTTCCGATACACGGTGTGCAGTTCCACCCGGAATCGATCCTGACCGAGGGCGGGCATCGGATGCTGGCCAACTGGCTGGGCTACTGCGGCGCGGCGCCCGCCGAATCGCTGGTGCGCACCCTCGAAGAAGAGGTCGCCGACACCGTGCGGGCGGCTACGCAGCGAAGCTCAGCGTAATCGTCGCGCCGAAGTTGATCGGCGTGCCCGCAGGCGGGCTCTGAGTGACGATCGCGTTGGTGCGCTGCCCGCTGTCCCGCACGTCGGCGCCCTTGTCCAGGGGCCCCGTCCAGCCGAGCGCACGCAACCGGGGTTCGGCGTCGACCCAGAACTGACCGCGCAGGTCGGGCATCGTGAACTGGTTGCACTGCGACTTCTGCATCTGGATCGCGGTGTCGACGGGAACCTGGCCACCCGACGGCGGGTCGGTGCCGACGATCTGACCACACGGCGCGGTGCTGTCGACGGGGACCGGGATGAGGTTCGTGAACCCCGACGCGGTCAGGATCTGGCGAGCCTGGTCCTCCGTCCGATCCTTCACGTCAGGCACCAGCTTGGTCTCCGGTCCGGAGCCGACCACGATGGTGATCTCGTTGGTGATCGCCGACGTCTGATTCGCCGGCGGCAGCGTGCCGACAACACGGTCCTTGAGTTCCGGCGTCGACGCCGACGGGCTCTGCTTGAACCGCCCGAAGCCCGCATCGGTCAGCTTCTTGACCGCATCCGCGTAGGTCAGCGAGGACACGTCGGGGATCTCGCGCTGTTCGGGCCCGGTGGACACGTTGATGGTGATCTCGTCGCCGGCACTGACCTCGGTACCCGCAGGGGGTTCGGTGTCGATGACGTGGTCGGGCTGGACCTTCGAGTCGGGCTTGGTCAGCTTGCGCGTCTTGAAGCCCGCGTTCTGCAGCGCCACCACCGCATCGGCCGACAGCTGGTTGCTCACGTCGGGCACCTGCACGTCGCGGCTGTTGCCGCCGATCATGTTGATCGCGACCGTCACCACCACGGTGAGCACCACAAGCGCAGCCACCGCGATCGCCCACCGGCCGACGGACCCGCCTCTTGGGGCGCTGTAGTCGGGCGGTTGGTGCAGCGGCAGCTGCTCGGTCGCGGGCGTCTGGTGATGCATCGGACCGGTCGATGCCATCAGCGATGTGCGCTCGGCGTCGGTGAGCACCTTGGGCGCATCGGGCGTCTCGCCGCTGTGCACCCGGATCAGGTCGGCGCGCATCTCGGCCGCCGTCTGATAGCGGTTGTCGGGGTTCTTGGCCAGCGACTTGAGCACGACGGCGTCCAGTTCAGGCGAGATGCCCTCGTGGCGCTGCGACGGCGGAATCGGGTCCTCGCGGACGTGCTGATAGGCGACGGCGACGGGGGTGTCCCCGATGAAAGGCGGTTCGCCGGTGAGGATTTCGTACAGTACGCAGCCGAGCGAATAGACGTCGGAACGCGCGTCGACCTTCTCGCCGCGAGCCTGCTCCGGCGATAAGTACTGCGCGGTGCCGATGACCGCGGAGGTCTGCGTGACGCTGTTGGCGTCCGACAGCGCGCGGGCGATGCCGAAGTCCATCACCTTCACCGCGCCGCTCTTGCTGATCATGATGTTGGCGGGCTTGACGTCGCGGTGGATGATGCCGTGCTGGTGGCTGAAGTTCAGGGCCTGGCAGGCGTCGGCGATCACCTCGATGGCCCGCTGCGGATCCATCGGGCCGTCGGTGTGCACGATGTCGCGCAGGGTGACGCCCTCGACGTACTCCATCACGATGTACGGCAGCGGTCCGTTCGGCGTCTCCGCCTCCCCGGTGTCGTACACCGCGACGATCGTCGGATGGTTCAGCGCCGCGGCGTTCTGCGCTTCCCGGCGAAACCGGAGATAGAAACTGGGGTCGCGGGCAAGGTCGGCACGCAGCACTTTGACCGCGACGTCTCGGTGCAGGCGCACATCGCGCGCGAGATGGACTTCGGACATCCCTCCGAAGCCGAGAATTTCTCCGAGTTCGTAGCGGTCGGACAGGTGCTGCGGGGTGGTCATTCCAATGTCTGTTCTAGATCCGATGACGCCGCCCGCAACGGTGCGGACGGCGCGATGGCGTCATCGGGCAGGTATACCCCGATTTGCTCTCCACGATGACCGATGGACCCCTCGTCGGTCCAATCGGGCACCGTGACCAGCGGCGGAGCTCCCTGCGGGGTGGTTTGGGTGACGGTGTCGGTGACCGTCGGCGGCGGCGTCTCGCGGTCCTTCTTGTCCTGGGCGTTGAGCACGATCAAGATCGCGATCGCGATGGCGAGCGCGCCGAGGACGCCTGCGGCCCACAGCAGGGCACGCTGGCCGGACGAGAACGTACGTCGAGGCGGGGGTGGCCGGTGCCCGCCTGTGGCGGGCCGCACCCGGGCCGCGGTGGCGGGGGCACCGCGCGGGGCCAGGGCGGTCGGTGGCGCGGTCCCGACGGCGGTCGGCGCGGCCCGTCCGATGGTGGGGGAGGCGTTCGGCCTCGGCGGGCGGCGCCCCGCGCGCACGGCGGCCACCGCGTCGGCGAACGGACCGCCGGACTTGTAACGCATGCCGGGGTTTTTCACCAGCGTGATCTCGATCAGCTCGCGCACGTTGGGCGGTAGGTCGGCGGGCAGCGGAGCGGGTGTCTCCTTGATGTGCTTCATCGCCACCGTCAACGCGCCGTCGCCGGTGAACGGGCGCTTACCCGAAACCGCTTCGTAGCCAACCACTCCCAGCGAGTACACGTCACTGGCGGCGGTGGCGTCGTGCCCCAGCGCCTGTTCGGGCGCGATGTACTGGGCGGTGCCCATCACCATCCCGGTCTGCGTGACCGGTGCGGCGTCGACGGCCTTGGCGATGCCGAAGTCGGTCAGCTTCACCTGGCCGGTCGGGGTGATCAGGATGTTGCCCGGCTTGACGTCGCGGTGCACCAGGCCCGCGCTGTGGGCGACCTGAAGGGCGCGCCCGGTCTGCTCCAGCATGTCCAGCGAATGCCGCAGCGACAGCCGTCCGGTGCGTTTGAGCACGGAGTTCAGCGGCTCGCCGTTGATGAGTTCCATCACCAGGTACGCGGTGCGGCCCTCACCGTCCATATCCGTCTCGCCGTAGTCGTACACGCTGGCGATGCCCGGATGGTTGAGCATCGCGACGGTGCGCGCCTCGGCGCGGAACCGCTCGACGAATTCGGGATCGGAGGAGAACTCGGCCTTGAGTACCTTCACGGCGACCCGGCGACCCAGCCGCGAGTCCACGGCTTCCCAGACCTGGCCCATGCCGCCGGTGGCGATCAGCCGCTGAAGGCGATAGCGGCCCGACAGAGTCACTCCAACGCGGGGGCTCATGTGCCCTCCCGCAGGGCCGCCGCGATCGTGGCGCGGCCGATGGGCGCGGCCAGCGCGCCGCCGGTCGCCGACAGCCGGTTGCCGCCGTTTTCCACCAGCACCGCAACGGCCACCTTCGGGGCCCGGGCAGGCGCGAACGCGATGTACCACGCGTGCGGCGGAGTGTTGCGCGGGTCTGTCCCGTGCTCCGCTGTGCCTGTCTTGGATGCGATCTGCACGCCGGCGATGGCTCCCTTCTGCTGCGTAGCCTGCTCGGCGTCGACCATCAAGTCCGTAAGTGTATCTGCGACCTGCCCCGACACTGCACGGCGCTGTTCGTGCGGCGCCGTGGTCTCGATGTTCGACAGGTCGGGCCCCTTGAGGCTGTCGACCAGATACGGCTGCATCGATATCCCTTTGTTCGCGATGGTGGCGGCCACCAGCGCGTTCTGCAGGGGAGTGAGTGCGACGTCGCGCTGCCCGATGCTCGACATTCCCAGGGCGGCGGCGTCGTCGATCGGGCCCACGGTGGACTCTGCGACCTGCAGCGGAATCGGCGCGGGACTGACGTCCAGGCCGAAAGCCTGCGCGGTGGATTTCAATGTGTCAGCACCGGTGTCGATGCCGAGTTGGACGAATGCGGTGTTGCAGGACTTGGCGAACGCCTCGCGCAGCGACGCCGACGGCCCGCCGCCGCACGGCGAACCGCCGAAGTTCTCCAGCGTCGCGGTGCTGTCCGGCAGCGGAATCCGGGGGGCGGACGTCAACTGCGTGTTCGGGTTGGCGCCGCTCTGCAGCGCCGCGGCGGTCGTGATGACCTTGAACGTCGACCCCGGCGGGTAGGTCTCCGAGATCGCGCGGTTCAGCAGCGGGTTGCCGGGGTTGTCGCGCAGCTGCTGCCACGCCTCGGACTGCTCGTCGACGTCGTGGCTGGCGAGCGGGTTCGGGTCGAACGACGGCGCCGACACCATGGCCAGGATCTTGCCCGTCGACGGCTCGAGCGCGACGACCGCGCCGGTGCACGGCCCGTTGCAGCCGTCTTCCATCGCGTCCCAGGCAGCCTCCTGAACCCGGGGGTTGATCGTGGTGGCGACATTGCCGCCGCGCGGGTCGCGGCCGGTGAAGAAGTCGGCCAGCCTGCGGCCGAACAAGCGCTCGTCGGAGCCGTTGAGGATGGTGTCCTCCGCGCGCTCGAGGCCGTTGCTCGAGAAGCGCAGCGAGTAGAACCCGGTGACCGGTGCGTAGGTGAACGGGTTCGGATACACCCGCAGGAACCGGAAGCGGCCGTCGGTCGACACCGAATAGGCCAGCAGCTGGCCCCCCGCGGTGATCTGGCCGCGTTGCCGCGAGTACTCGTCGAGCAGCACCCGCTGGTTGCGCGGATCGGAACGCAGACCGTCGGCGGTGAAGACCTGCGTCAACGTGGCGTTGGCCAGCAGCAGCACGATCAGCACCATGATCATGACCGAGATCCGGCGGAGCGAGTTGTTCATACTCGGCCGATCACTTCGGTGCTCGCCGCCGCGATCGGCGACTTGTTGGGCGGCTTGGTGACGATCGGACGCCTGGCGGCGTGCGAGATACGCAGCAGGATGGCCAGCAACACGTAGTTGGCCAGCAGCGACGATCCGCCGTAGGACATCCACGGGGTCGTCAGGCCCGTGAGCGGGATCAGCTTGGTCACGCCGCCGACGACGATGAAGAGCTGGATCGCCAGCGTGGATGCCAGGCCGGCGGCCAACAGCTTGCCGAAGCTGTCGCGGACGGCGATCGCCGTGCGAAGCCCCCGGATGATGACGATCGTGTAGAGCATCAGCACGCCGGCAAGCCCGACCAGGCCGAGCTCCTCACCGACCGCGGCGATGATGAAGTCCGTCGACGCCGCAGGCACCACACCCGGCTGTCCATTGCCGAGGCCGGTGCCGAAAATCCCGCCGGTGGCGAAGCTGAACAACGACTGCACCATCTGATAGCCGGCGCCGTCCGGGTCGGCGAACGGATCGAGCCAGTTCTGCACGCGGGTCTGCACGTGGGCGAAGATGTAGTAGGCCGCAACGCTTCCCGCGGCGAACAGCGCCAGGCCGATCACCACCCAGCTGAACCGGTCGGTGGCGACGTAGACCAGCACGAGGAACGACGCGTACAGAAGAAGCGACGTGCCGAGATCCTTCTCGAAGATCATCACGCCGACCGAGATGATCCACGCCGCCAGCAGCGGCGCCAGATCGCGCGGCCGCGGCAGATCCATTCCGAGCACGTGCTTTCCGGCGCTGGTGAACACGCTGCGCTTGGCCACCAGCACGGCGGCGAAGAAGATCAGCAACAGGATCTTCGAGAACTCTGCGGGTTGAATTGAGAAGCCGGGCAACCGAATCCAGATCTTGGCGCCGTTCTGCTCCGACATCGATGCCGGCAGCAGGGCCGGGATGACGAGCAGGACGAGACCGACGGCGCCGCACACATAGCCGTAGCGGGCCAGCATCCGGTGGTCGCGCAGGAACACGATGACCAACGAGAACGCGATGACACCGACGAGCGTCCACAGCATCTGCTGATTGGCGCTGGGGCCGCGGGCAGCACTCGAGGTGACGTCACCCGCGGCGAGGTCCAGCCGGTGAATCATCACCAACCCCAACCCGTTCAGCAGTGCTACCACCGGCAGCAGCAGCGGGTCGGCATACGGCGCGAAGCGTCGGATGGCCAGGTGCGCGGCCCCGAAAAGCGCCATGTAGGCCAGCGTGTAGGAGGCCAGGTCCCAGCTGAGGCCCTGCTCCTGGTTCGCCTCGACAATGAGGAGCGCGACGGTGGTGATGAGGGTGGCGAACCCCAGCAGCAAGAGTTCGGCATTGCGCCTGTTGGGAAGTGGCGGCAATACGGTGACAGCTGGCTGGGGCGCTGTCGTCATGACACGGTCCGGCAGGTCTTGCCCGGCTCGGAGGGCGGCGGCGGCAGCGCGGTGACTGTCGGCGTCGGGGTCGGGGGAGCGGTGACGGTGGTGGGCGTCTCGGGCGCAGGCCCGGGCAGCGGGCCGCGAGGCGGGCCTGCCTCTGGCGTATTCGGGTCACCGGGGGTTTCCGGTGCGGGATTACCTGTTTCAGGTCCGCCCGGCAGCGAAGGCGGCGAAGGTGGCGACGGCGGTGGCGGCGGCGTCTTCGGCGGCGAGGTGCGCGTCGGGCACGGCGGGAGTATCGAGTCGCGCGCGAGTTGTTCGATCTGGCCGATCGCGTTGTCCAGGCTGCCCGACGGCAGACCGGCGATGATCTGCGCGCGCTCCGACGGCCGCATGTCGTTGACGTTGAGCATCCGGCAGTTCAGGTTCTCTTCTGACTGCGAAGCGCTGATGAGCGACAAGCCATTTCGGTCGTTCAGGCAACCCAGGAGATAGGGCTCCTGAAGCTGGTAGCCGAGAAAGGAGCCCTGAACACCCCGCATGATCGACACCGTGCCGTCGTGCTCGGTGACGTAGTAGTTGCTGCGGATGATCTCCCTGCCGACGGCGAGCCCGGCGAGCACGATGAGGATCACGATGGCGGCGGCGATGAACATCTTGCGTCGCGACCGCGGCGGCTTGGGGATGTCCTCCGGTTGCGGCACAACACGTTTGGCTTCGGTACGGCGGGGATTGAAGGCCGACGCCCGGCCCGCTGCGGTATCGGGCGGGGCGACCTGGTCGTCGTCGCCGGAGACCGCGCCGGCGAGGATCGGCTGCGTCTGTCCGTAGTCGTAGTCGATGACGTCGGCGACGACGACGGTGACGTTGTCGGGTCCGCCGCCGCGCAGTGCGAGTTCGATGAGCCGGTCGGCACTTTCGGCGACGTCCTCGATCTGCAGCGCCTCGAGGATCGTGTCGTGGCTGACCGGATCCGACAGCCCGTCGGAACACAGGAGGTAGCGGTCGCCCGCGCGGGCCTCCCGCATGATCAGGGTCGGCTCGACCTCGTGTCCGGTGAGCGCGCGCATGATCAGCGAGCGCTGCGGATGGCTGTGCGCCTCCTCAGCGGTGATCCGTCCTTCGTCGACCAGGGTCTGCACGAAAGTGTCGTCCTTGGTGATCTGCGACAGCTCGCCGTCGCGCAGTAGATAACCGCGCGAGTCGCCGATGTGCACGAGGCCAAGTCTGTTGCCGTCGAACAGGATTGCCGTGAGCGTGGTGCCCATGCCCTCGAGTTCGGGGTCGGCCTCGACGTGTGCGGCGATTGCCGCGTTGCCCTCCCTGACGGCCGCGTCGAGCTTGGACAGCAGGTCGCCGCCCGGCTCGTCGTCGTCGAGATGCGCGAGCGCGGCGATCACCAGTTGGGACGCCACCTCACCGGCCGCGTGCCCGCCCATGCCGTCGGCGAGCGCCAGCAGGCGCGCGCCAGCGTACACCGAGTCCTCGTTGTTGGCCCGGACCAGGCCGCGGTCGCTGCGCGCGGCGTATCTGAGAACGAGTGTCACGGGCGCAGCTCGATTACCGTTTTGCCGATTCGAACCGGCGTGCCTAATGGAACCCGTACCGCCGTAGTCACCTTCGCCCTGTCGAGGTATGTGCCGTTGGTCGATCCTAGGTCTTCCACATACCATTCCGAGCCCCGCTGCGACAGCCGGGCATGCCGAGTCGAGGCATAGTCGTCGGTCAGCACCAGGGTGGAGTCGTCGGCGCGGCCGATGAGTACGGGCTGGCCGCCCAGCGTGATCCGGGTGCCCGCCAGCGCGCCCTCGGTCACCACCAGGGTGCGCGCGACATGGCGCTTCTGCCGCGACGGCAGCAACGAGCCACGCAGGGCCAGCCCGCGCCGAACCATCACCGCGCCGGTGGGGGCGTAGATGTCAGTGCGCAGGATGCGCAGCACCGACCAGATGAAGAGCCACAGCAGCAGGAGGAATCCGACGCGCGTCAGCTGCAGCACTATTCCCTGCATCTGACGTCCTCTCCATCCCCGCCCCTCGGCAACGTCACGATACTTGGACAGCCAGCAGTGTGAGGGGTAAGCCGACAGCTTGTACCCGTGCTGTGACCGGCCAACCTCCTCAGTGGACGCGGACGATGATCTCGGAGTGCCCGAGCCGGATCACGTCGCCGTCGGCCAACTGCCACTCCTGCACCGGGGCGTTGTTGACCGTGGTGCCGTTGGTCGAGTTCAGATCGGACAGCAGCGCGACCTGTCCGTCCCACCGGATTTCCAGGTGCCTGCGGGAGACGCCGGTGTCGGGAAGCCGGAACTGGGCGTCCTGGCCGCGACCGATCACGTTGGCACCCTCACGCAGCTGGTAGGTGCGGCCGCTGCCGTCGTCGAGCTGCAACGTGACCGTCGCGCCCGCCGTCGGGTAGTCGCCCTGCCCGTAGCCGGCGCCGTAGCCGCCGGGCGCAGCCGCAGGAGCGCCGTAGTCGTATCCGCCGCCGGCAGGCTCGCCGTACCCCTGGTCGCCGTAGCCGGCGGGGGGCTGACCGTAGTCCTGGCGGCCGTAGTCGGGCTGGGCATAGTCCTGGCGGCCGTACTGTCCGCCGCCGTAGCCCTGGTCGCCGTAGCCGCCGCCCTGATCGGGGTAGGCGGGCGCAGGCTGATCCGGATAACCGCCGCCCTGGTCCGGGTAGGCGGGGGGCGCAGGCTGATCCGGGTAGGCCGGCGGGCGACCGTATTCGTCCTGGCGAGGCGCGGGCGGCTGGCCGTAGTCCTGACGGCCGTAGTCGCCGCCGTACCCGGGCTGGCCGCCTGGTGGCGGTGGCGGCGGCGGGTAGCCGCCGGGAGCCGGGCGGTAACCGCCCTGGTCGCCGTAGCCGCCGCCCTGAGGCGGACCGTAGCCCGCCGGCGGGCGGTCGTACTGCGGCGGCGGTGGATATCCGCCCTGGTCGGGATATCCGCCCTGCTCGGGGTAGCCGCCCTGGTCGGGGTAGCCGCCCTGGTCGGGGTAGGCCGGACGCTGGCCGCCTTCCGCCGGCGGCGGGTAACCCCGCTGATCGGGCGGATACTGGCCACGCGGGTCCTGCCCGCCTTGCTCTTCGGGGCGCCCGTAACGATCGTCGTAATACTCGTCGGGCCGCCCCTGCTGGCCTCCGCGGTAATTCGGGTTGTCGGTCATCGGTTGTACTCCTGGTTCTGCGGTGTACGCGCGGTCTGGTTGTGCTGGGGCGGGTTCGCCGGTGGTGGTGTCCGGGTTGACCACACCACGAGCGCGAAATTGTCCTGTGTGCAAGTTCGCCGACTGCTCGAATCTAACGACCACATCACCATACGTTTGCCACCCCTGCTCATGGATGTAACCCTCCAAGTGCCGGGCGAATGCGGTCGAAGTCAGGTCCGGGTCTGCGCTCACCTTCCGGTAGTCGGGCACGCTGAGAGTAATGAAGTACTCGTTGGGCGCCAAAAACCTGCCGCCCGCCAACTCGCGCACGCCGGCCCCCGCTTCCCGCTGAAGCATGGCCTCGACCTCTTGCGGCACAATCGATCCGCCGAAGACCCGCGCGAACGCGTCGCCCACGGTCGACTCAAGCTTGCGCTCGATGCGGTCAACGAGACCCATCTGATCGCCTGCCTTCATCGCCGAAACTCGTCATTACCGATCAGATGCTGATCACCCGCGTGTCGCGTAACCACACCTGTCACATTGCATGGTATCGGCACAGCACACCGAAGCGGGACCAACAGAACTCTGAGAATCGTCCCGGTGCAGGTGGCGGCTATTCGGGCCGGATCGGTACGGTTGGGGATCGGGGCGCCTTCAGTGATAGGCTCCCCCGGTTGTTGGGGCGAGTGGCGGAATGGCAGACGCGCTGGCTTCAGGTGCCAGTGTCCTTCGGGACGTGGGGGTTCAAGTCCCCCTTCGCCCACCAAGAGCGGTTCTACGAACCGTAGGCACAAAGGTCACGAACCAGAAATGGTTCGTGACCTTTGTGTTTACGTGAGACGCAGAACGTGGCCGATCGAATTGCGGAGGAAGGGACGGAGCCACGAAAGTCCCCGTGGTGGGTCCGACGGCGTCTTGAACGTGAACTCGATGCCAGCTGGCCTCGGCAACCGCTAACCTCTATGCGAAAACTCATCGATGGACACGCACACGGCGTACTGGCGTTCTTAAAGCCCACGCTTGATGATGTGTCGGCGTTCCGCGTAGGGAAGTCTTTGATCAGATGGGGGCCAGCAAGTGAGTTATCGGAACAAAACCTACGTGGCCTTCGCCAGCGAGGACATCCACTGCTACCGGCTTATGGAAGCTTGGCGAGATAACGACCGCATCGACTTTGACTTCTTTGATGCCCACGACCTGTACATTTCCCGGGATACCAGTGCGCCCGAAACTATCAAGCGCAATCTGCGCGAGCGTATGAAGAACGCGAAGCAGATCGTGCTGCTCGGTAGTGCCGCTGGCCGCCGCAAGGGTGGAGATGGTCGATCGTTCTTGGCTCACGAGATCAAGGTCGCGATTGAGTTCGATCTTCCGATCGTTGTCGCAAACCTGAACCAAAAGCGGACGATCGAGCGATTGCTGATTCCGCAACCACTAGTCGACGAAGACTATTACACGCTGTCGGTGTCGTTCCAGCCTGCGATCATCAAGTTCGCCCTCGACAAGTACGTGCCGGTGTATAAGTCCTCAGGCAATCGTGGCCCTCACTACTACGAACCACACATTTACACCAGCCTCGGCTTATGAGCCTGGCACTGGTCAGTGACCTCACATCGAAGCGATTTCTCCAGCAGACCGCGACCCGACTGCTCGCCTGGATTGGGCTGATCGCCTCGGCCGGCCAAATTGCGGACTGGATCTTCGATCTGGCACCACACGGCTGGTGGGCAGGGCTTCTTATAGCGCTGTGTGTTCTCGGACTCCCGCTCGCGATCTGGTGGTCTTGGCCCCGTCCGATCGAAGAGACCTATGAGACGCCAAACACCACAATCCGGATCGTCAAGGGCGATCTCTTTGCCCAGCAAGACCACTTGGTTATTGGCACTTGCGACACCTTCGACACCGCAACGCCTCACATCATCGCGCGGGGCAGCCTTCAGGGCATCGCCTTGGAACGCTTGTACAACAACGATGCCGCCAAGTTGGATGCAGACCTGGCCGCAGCCCTCGCCGGTACCGAACCGGCGGGCGACGTCGTTAAGGAGGGCAAGACCACCCGCTACCCCTTGGGGACGGTTGCTGTCATCAATCACCCTCAGCGCCAACTCTACTTCGTCGCATACACCGAGATGGACGAGAACAACAACGCCCACGGCACACCGGATGGACTCTGGTCGAGTCTCAACTCGCTTTGGGCAGCGGTGTCGCGTTCGGCGAATGGTGGCACGGTATGCATGCCCGTCATTGGCGGGGGAATGTCGCGTATGTCCAACGTAGTGCCTAACCAGGACTCGATACGCTTTACGATTCTGTCGTTCATGTTCGCTTCACGGAAGAGTCGTGTCTGCGATGAGCTGCGGATCGTACTGCGCCCGCAAGACTATGAGAAGCTTGATCGCCTTGAACTGCAAGCGTTTTTAACGTCATTGAAGCCGTCATGACCGGGCAGTCCGCCCTCGAGGTGCCTGCGAATGCCAGATGCGCATTCTGTGACTATCTCAATGGCCGAAGGCCATTTTCAGTTGTAGCTCGTACCGAGCTAATCGCGGTCTTGGTGACGCGCGAGCAGCGGGGCCTCCCGCACCTATTAGTAGTCCCGGTCGTACACCGGTCCACCATTCTGGACCTTTCCGACAGTGAAATTGCGGCCCTCGCGGTTGGCGTGAGGACGGCCGCGCAGGCGATCAATGACGCCTACGCTCGGCCGGGGATCGCCGTGTGGCAGAACAACGGCATTCCGGCCCAGCAGACGATCGCCCATGTGCATTTTCACGTAGCAGGCACGCTGCCTGAAGGCGGAACCGAGTGGGGCGAGGTCGCCGAGGAGTCGCTCGAAAAGACAGACGAAATCGCAGGGATCATCGCTCCGCATCTGGGCGGATTAGGCTAGAGAAAAGGCCTCCTGCGCAGGCGATCACGACTCGTGCGACTTCTATAGATCCGAACTTGGCGCGTAAGCGAGATGCAGCCGTTTCTACGAGCCGAAGATGTCGCGATAAAGCTCATCAAAAACGGTCATCCCCGGCCGGACCAGGGGCGCGAGCGATGACCTAGCGAAGGCGTCGAAGGTCAGGCCCGATTGCGAAAGTCCAAGTAGCTTCCGAAGCGCTACATAAAACTGTCCACTCGCCGCTTTGAAGTCGTCGGGGTCTTTCCCTCGCTCCAACTGGTTTGCCTTGAGTTGATCGTATAATGACGCAATTGCTCGAGAAGCCTTGTCCGGCTGACCGTTTCGCTCGCAGAGCGCCGTTATCACCGCATCGTCTAGGAGATACGCCTCGAGATGACGCCGTGTGAGCACGCGGACGCCATCGGCCTTCAAAGCCTCGATCTCGTTCGCGTTGCGGATGTCCCGATCGATTAGCCTTATTACTTTGGTGCCGCTTACCAAAGTTTGAATTGCGCGTCCGACGTGGAGGCGATCGTCATGCACGTCCTGAGAGTTTCCCACTGAGATGAAGTCGGTGTCTGGCATGCTGTCGGCAAAGATGGTTCTGTAGCACTGAGCGTCGAACTCCGACTTTGCTTTTCCGTCTGCTGGACGACCTTCACACAGGACGACCTGAGCCGGCGCAATGAGCTCTGCGAGGTCACCAAGCGCGACATCCAGTGTCCGCGACCAAAAAGCACGTTTTGGGACTACAGGGGTCAACACCACGGACGAGTCGAAGTCTTGGTCGAACATGTCGATGAACGCCACTGTCCCTGGCTTCTCTGCCATGAGCGCACGGGCCCGGCTCATGAAACCGATACTGTGACTGGCGATCCAAAGCTGACATTTCCCAGGGATGACGTCGAGCAGCGAATCCAGCAGCTTGCCCTGCACGCGGGTGTTGAGGTGCGCTTCAGGTTCGTCGATGCACCAAATGGAGTCGTCGAAGTACTTCCGCTTGAGAACCGCATCGAGCAGTAGATCGAACACCGCTTTCTCGCCAGCGGAAAGGTTCTTGTAGAGGAAGTTCTTGGCGTTGCCTTTCGCGAAATAGAAGGTTCCTTTACGGCTGAGTTGTGTGCTCGTCGCCGCGACACCGGTGAGGGTGAGGTCGGGCAACACTTTTCGCATGGCATCCTGGACTTCACCGATCAGGCGGTCACGGAGTGCGCCACGTGAAATACCTTCAGGTAGATCGTCGCCAAAAACGTCGTCGATCGTCTGCATGATCAGCCTGATGAAGTTGTCCGACACACTTACGTCGTTGTCAATCATGCGTTGGATCTTGGTCTCGCTTAACGGAGAAGCGATCTTGAACGCCTCGACTGAGAAATCAGCCTGATTGCGAAACGCCGTTCTCTGATAGATGACCTTTCTGAAGTCTGGCTGCGGAGGAAGATCAGCATCGTAAAACTCGACCGAGACGTGCTTGCGCCAGTCGGGGATGTCCGGGCTGCCCTCCTTCTTTCCGTACGTGTGATCCCAAGACATCGGTGCGCCCTTGGCGCCGTGCCACGTGTGAAGACCGTCAAAGATCGACGACTTGCCAGAACCGTTCGGCCCGGCCAGAACAACCAGTCGGGCGGTTTCCGGGATGTCGCGGATCGTCGTGTCCGTGAATCGCTTGAAACCCTTGAGATGAATGGACTTGATGCGCATAACATTCCGTCTAGGAGAGCTCGTCAACAATTTTCATTGTCTCGACTGCGACAGTCGTGACCTTTGCAATGAGGTCGGCGACATACCGTGGGTTCTCGTGCTCGTCACACCAGTCGTTGGGGTCGTTTACGATGCCGGATGCCTTATCGGTCTTCACCATGTATCGATCGATAATCCAGGACAGTGCCGATCGAGAGCCGATCACGTACCGATCGGCCACCTCGGGGATGCTTGCGATGGTCACGTTCGGGTTGTATATCAGGCTAGTGACGTCGTCGATGCTCTTGCCGGTCTGGGGGTCCTTCTTCTTCGCCCACCTCATCTTTGTGACTCGCCACGTCTCACGATCCTCTGGATCGGCGCCGGGCTTGATCGCTATGTCGACCGAATATGGCTTCACGCTCTCGTAGCCGACATGGAGGTCGCATAAGCCGCGACCTGCCTCTGCGAGTTGCTCGAACCGTTCCCGGGAGTCCGGGGTCGGGATGCGCGGCAGCGTCTTCTTCAAGTCCGCGGCGTAGGTCTGACGGTAGGACGAGGTGTGCAGCAAGCCGTAGACATAAAAGAAGATGCTGTCCTTAGTGACCTGGTCACCGATTGCGTCTCGGTATGTCGCCAGGGTGCCGTCGGTGATGTTGTCGATGCGGCGATACCCGTACTCGTCCACTTCGCCCGTTCTGGTACCGAATTCCAAGGTGCCGTTGGCATCTGCCAACCTGTAGGTCCAACGCGGGAAGAACTGGCCGCCGCTGCCAGCCCCTGTCACGTGCAGGTCAGGGAGCGCGTTGACCATAAGGGCGGAGAAGGGCACCGCCGACCCATTGCCAACTTGGTAGATGCCGAAGTTTTCGTGGTGCGGTGTGGGAAAAATTGACGGCAGTTTGTAGGTGGTGTTATTCAGCTGTTGTTTGGGGTCGAAATAGACGTGCATCTTCTGAAAAGGGCGATAACACCCGGTACGCAAACCCTCCGCGTTGTAGTTGATTCGGATACCCTGCATCACTTGTCGCCGGTTCGCGCGGTCCCAGCTGAATCGAGTTGAGTCCGGGCGGATCAGATCTTCAACGTCGGGAAGCTTGTCCGCCGTCTTTCGGAGGGCAGCAACCCGATCGACTTCGTCGTTGTAGTGCGAAATCGTTCGCAGGACATTTGATTCCACCGCCGAACGAGAGAAGTTGTAGCACCATGAGTCTCTGCTGGTCTTCACTCCAGACGAGTACGTGCCGAAAATCCGAACAACGCCTTCCTTGTCGCCGATCGCGGGCCATGAGGCAAAGTCACTGCTACGTTGGTTGATCCAGTCGCCGTGGTCGTTCGGTGTGATCGGTTGCCAATCGATGGTTTTGAGCTCTCCGCTTGCGACGATTGTCAGCTTCTCTTCGCGCGTGAGGTAGTCGCCGATGTCGCGGTAACGGATCTCGCAAGGCCCGGTGTGGGAGGGGTTCTTGACAGCGATGAGTATCGCGATGGTCGTCTTCGACCCGCTGCCGAAAACGTTACCTTTTTCCTTCTGGCGGAGCTCTCCTGCGGTACGCGCGTTGCCGCGAAGGTTATACACGTAGATCCGGCTGTACTCGTCTGCCAGGGTCAGGCGAATCCCGTCGCCGGTGTTTCCGTCGATCCAACCTCCGTTGGAGACGAACGCTACGACGCCGTGGTCACCCACACGGTCGGTCGCCCACCGAAACGCTCGTAGGTAGCTGTCGTACAAGCTGGTCTTCAAGATGGCCGTTGACCGCTTGGCGTACGTGCCTGCGATCCGCTTGTCTAGAAATGGGTATTTCAGGTTGGCGTTGAGATCATTGGCGGACTCCTGGCCCGCCGAGTACGGCGGGTTACCGACGACGACATGGATCGGTGCTGCAAGCTGTTTGACGATCCGGGAGTTGTTTTGCGGGAACATCTCGGTGTCCATCGAGTCGCCCTCTTCGGTCATCTGGAAGGTGTCGGTGAGCACGATCCCTTCAAACGGCGTGTAACCAGCCATGCTGATCGCGTGGTAGGTGGTCTCGATGTTCACCGCGGCGATGTAGTAGGCGAGCAGCATTATCTCGTTGGCATGCAACTCGTTTGCGTATTTGCGGGCCAGGTCTTCTGGGCGGACAAGACCCGACTGCATCAGTCGGGTGATGAAGGTGCCAGTCCCTGTAAACGGATCGAGGACGTGAACGGCATCATCGGTGAGGCCGCGACTGAATGCTTCCCGCGACGCCTGGTCGGCGGCACGGAGGATGAAGTCGACGATCTCGACGGGGGTGTAGACGATGCCCAGCGCCTCGGCTTGCTTCGCGAACCCGACTTTGAAGAACTTCTCGTACAGCTCAGCGATCACTTGCTGCTTGCCGTCCGCGGTGGTGACCTCGGAGGCGCGGATCCGCACAGAGTCGTAGAAGCCTTCAAGGTGCTCGGTCTCGGCCTCCAAACCGGCGCCGGACAGCTGATCGACCATCGTCTGCATCGTGCGTGAGACGGGGTTGTGCGCGGCGAACTCGTGGCTGGCGAACAACGCATCGAACACCGGCGCCGTGATGAGATGCTGAGCGAGCATCGAAATCGCATCATCACGAGTGATGGAGTCGTTGAGGTTGTCGCGCAAGCCCTGGAGGAACTTGTCGAACGCAGTGGCGACCCTTGGGTCGGCGCCGTCGAGGAGCGCTTTGATGCGCGCAATCAGCGCCGCGGCGATGCCCGCGACGTCTTTGGCCCAGTCTTCCCAGTAGGTGCGGGTTCCGACCTTATCGACGATGCGGGTGTAGATCGCTTCCTGCCACTCCGAAAGGGAGAACAACGCCATCTGCGATGCCAGGCCACCATTCTCAGATCCGTTGCCGTCGGCGACACCAGTCGCAGGGTCCCCAGGTGCATTCGCTGTGGATGTTGAGTCGGCCGCGGCGAGCGTCTCCGGGTTGTCGGCGGTGGGGCCGATGTGTGCACCGAGCAGCCGGTCCGAGCCCTGCCCAGTGACCGTGCCGGGGTGCGCGGCGTTCAACGCGATCGAGTTCACCATGGCGTTGAACCGGTCATCATGGGCGCGCAGAGCGTTGAGTACCTGCCACACCACCTTGAAGCGGCGGTTGTCGCCGAGCGCCTGTGACGGCGAGACGCCGGCTGGGACGGCGACCGGCAGGATGATGTACCCGTAGTCCTTATCCGGGGCCTTACGCATCACGCGACCGACGGACTGGACAACATCGACGACGCTGTTGCGCGGGTGCAGGAACATCACCGCGTCAAGGGCGGGGACGTCCACGCCCTCTGACAGACACCGCGCGTTGGACAGGATTCGGCACTCGCTCTCCGGCAGCGGGGCCTTGAGCCACTGCAACTCGCGGTTGCGTTCTAAGGCGTTGAAGGTGCCGTCCACGTGACGGACTTGCACAGCGAGTTCGAGGTTCGTTTCGTTGATGTTGACGCCGTCGTCTTGGCTTTCGGTGAGCATTTCGCGGTATGCGTCGACAACTTTCGGGAACAGCTCGGCGACCTTCTTGGAGGCGGCGATGTCTTTGGCGAAGGCGACGGCTCGGCGCATCGGGGCCTCGCCGGGCACGAAGCCCTGCCCGTCGGGGGTCTTGCCGGCGCGTTTGGCCAGACCGTTCCAGCAGCCGACGATTTTCGTCGCGTCGTCGAGGCGCAGCTCGCCATCACCACCAGCGAGCTGTGTCTGCAGGGGAGCGGCGACCATTTCCTCATCCACGGTGAGTACGAGGACCTTGTAGTCGGTGAGGAGGCCGCGCTCCACGGCCTCGCCGAAGGACAGGCGATGGAACTCGGGACCGTACTTCGTCTCGTCATCCATCGACGTGATCTCGGCGGAATGCTCGTCGGCCTTCGCCTTGACGGTCTCGTCGTAGATCCGCGGCGTGGCCGTCATGTACAGACGGCGGTCGGCGTGAAGGTAGTTGGCGTCGTGGACCTTCACGAAGTTCGACTCGTCGACACCCTCCAATGTCACACCGGTGGTGCGGTGCGCCTCGTCGCAGATCACGAGATCGAATGAAGCTACCCCGAGGTTCTGGGCGTCGGCGACGACCGGCAGCGACTGGTAGGTGGTGAATACCACTGTCAGGCCCTTGGCGCGCTTGCGGTGCTCCATCTCGTGCACCAGCTTCGCGGCATTCGTTGTCACTGGAATGGCAACGTCGTAGGTGTTGATGTCCTCGGCTGCACGCGACACCTTCGTGTCCGAGCAGACGGCGAATGCCCGCAGGTCCAGATGGGTTTGGGCGGTCCACTCTCGCAGCGTCTGGCTCAGCAGCGATATCGACGGTACTGCGAACAGGATGCGGGCGCTGCCGCCCTTCTCGGCGGCCGTGCGCTCCGCGATTTTCAAGGCGGTGAAGGTCTTGCCGGTGCCGCACGCCATGATTAGCTTGCCGCGGTCGTTGCCGGCGGCGAAACCGGCGGAGACCTTGTCGATCGCCGTTGCCTGATGCGGGCGTGGTTCGTGACGGGTCGCTTCGGAGACGTCGATCCGCAAGTCGCCGTCGACCCAGGCGATATCCCAGTCGATCGGCGAGTCCGCGATCTCGGCCAGGCCGATCCGCTGGACCGGCACGGACTGATCCTCAAGAGCGTCCTCAGCGTTGCGGCCCCACCGGTCGGTGGTCGAGATGATGATCCGGTTGGTAAATGGGTTTTTGCCCGACGCGGTGAAGAACGAGTCGATGTCCTCTTTGCGGAGCTGGTGTGTCGGTTCGTAGAACTTGCACTGGATCGCTGTGTACTCACCGCTGTCGCGTTCGCGGGCAACGAGGTCGATACCTGTGTCGGGTTTGCCCTTGCGGCCGGGCCAGTCGATCCACCGCCATACCTCGTCGTACTGCTGCGACAGCAGTGGGTCCAGGTCGAAATAGCGCACCATCAGCTTCTCGAATTTCGTCCCACGCTCGGAATTCGAGGGTGCTTTTCGGAACGCCTCCATCACCTCGTGGATCGAACCCATGCTGTGCCCCTGTCCGTCAACGCACGTGTCAAACGAGCGTAGGCGTCGGCGAAGTTGAGGCGCTCGCTGGTCCGTGAGCGTGTCGGCATGGCGTTAGGGGCTGTCTGCCTCCAGCGTCCCACCGCACCGTGTTTGCCATTACGTCGAGCAACGAGTCGCACCGAACGTCTCGCCGTTCGTAGTTCGTGAGAAGGCTGTCACGCTCCAACCGGAGGCGACACTGCCCGCCCCTGCCGCGGTGGATGGCTATAGACGGCTCTGCCCAGCCGGACGAACTCCCTCGATAGGCTTGCTTTGTGGGCCCAACTGAGAAGGTAGTCAGCATTATTTACACCAACTATCGCGGAGAGACGGCTTTGCGTGCGGTGATACCCGAGCGCTTGTGGTACGGCAATACGGATTGGCACCCGGCTGACCAGTGGTTTCTTCGCGCTTACGACTTGGATCGTAAGGCGGACAGGGATTTTGCGGTCGGTGATATTAAGTGGTGGCAAGATGGAATGATAAGCAAGTCGGATGCATTAAAATCGCAAGAATCAGTAGCAATACCTGCTGGTGTTTACAAACACTTCAAAGGCGAACTGTACGAAGTGTTGGACATTGCCCGCGATTCTGAGACCGAAGATGAGTTCGTTTACTATCGAAAAATTTCGGATGGTTCGAAATGGGTCCGTTCTCTCGCTATGTTTAGCGAGAGCGTCATCCGCGAAGGAAAGGCGGTGAAGCGTTTTCAACTGGTCGAATGAGCGGCGTCAGACAATCCGCTTTCCAGGGTAAATTTGATCGATTAGTTCAGCCATATTGGCGTTACGCGATTCTGGCATACTGTGAATTCGGTCCATTGTATGACTGACCGAGATGGCTTTGCGCGACCACTGTGTGTCATCAACGTACACATAGTAACCGTCAACGGGTTCCAGGCCATCGCCCTGACTATCTAGGTAGATCACGCCGTAACCATAGGAGTTCGTATTCGGTGTCTCAAAATTTGTGGTAACGAAGACGTAGTGGTACTGGCGGTTACGAAGATCGAGCGAGCTCGCTACCGTACGCCAACGACAGAAGGGCTCGCCATCGTTGCGGTAGTTCGTACCGTCCAGGTCGTAGCGCTTAGAGCTCTTAACATAGCGAATTTGACCGATACTAAACTGCCTGCCTTTCGAGTCAGGAACCCATTCGGCGAATACACCTTCGATGTTAACCGGTCCGAACTGCTTTCTTTCCCGTCGGGTATCAATAGCGTTCTGCGCTAGATTTGCAGCCAAGTTGCCGCCAATCCCGAGGACGACACCTAGCGCAAGAAACACCCACTCCAAGAGTTACCTCCCCCGATTTTTCGATATAGCCGATTGTACGGCCTGTTCTAGGCATGCCGCGTGAGGAATCTTTAGTCGCGATTCGCGAGCAAACTAGCCCCGCTGTGATGGCTGTTCGGCTCGTTGAGCGCGGTCCTCATCCTGCATCTGTTGGCAGATCTGAGCAACGCGTTCAGCGCGCTCGGGGTCGGACAGCATTCGATCGAGGTAGGCTCTACCGCGGTCTCGGATGTTCATATCTGGTTCCCTTCCACGGCCAGCCCCATTTCGCGGGTGCCGACGGGGAGCATTACAGACCATCGTTTCTCTACGGCGCCCTCCGCGCAAGCTCGTTGTCGTGACGTTGGCAAGAGACTCGATGAACAGCGACCTGCGCGACGCAGCACTGTCTACACAGGATGTTGTTCAGATGACAGACCCATCGGCCGAGCAGGCCTCGGGGAAGTCAGACGATGACCTGCGTCAACATTCAGACGTGGATGCTAAATACATTCATAGGCTGACTGGTGAGGATCTCGATAGGGCGGCGACGGCTGCGGCCGACGTCGATGATCCGGCGATCATGGACGGCGCGTGGCGCTAGCACGGTGTGACGCGTTTCTCGCCGAAGTGCTCTGTCCTGCAAGTCGGTGAGGCGACGGCAGTCTTGCTTTCCATGTCGTAGGCATCCGAGTGCGTCTTGAATCGCCGCGACCACAGCCTACGCGTAGGCGACACGCCGAGGGACAACTCTTTCTGTCGGAGGCGCAGACGCCGTGCAGCGCGCACAGGCAGTCAATCCGCAGATTTCTACGTGAAAAGTGTTTGCGCACAACGCTTCTACCAATATCGGCCCTCGAAACCCGGATGCCGATATAGAACCCAAAGCTCTTGATAAGCAACGGATTACAGTGCAGATCGATATTGCCGGAAACGGGTGTAGCCAATGTTCGGTTATATTCGCGCCACGAGATCTTTCGGCCTTCTCCGGAGTGATCCGGACCCCACGGCAGAGGTGGTTTGCGATGGCTCGACCGGTGATGAAACGCCGCGAGCGTGTGCGCGTGGAGTTCAGCTTAACCCCGGAGCTGGCTGCCCGAATCTATGACTACGCCGATGCCCAAGGTCTGACGCTGTCCCAGACGGGAGAGCGTCTTCTCGCCAGAGCACTGCCTGACCAAACAGATCCCAGTTTCGCGCAGTGCTCTGCCGCGAACTCGCCGGCATCGGCAGACGGGGGACGGGGCGTAGACAGCGCCGCTTCAAACCACCGTTGCACGAAGACCACAATCAAGGGAAGGACGCCCGAATAGGTAGCTGCTAAACGGTTCTCGCGCCGAAACGCGAACTTTCACCTTGCTCGGCTTTGCCGAGCTCAGAAATGCCAAAAGCCGGGGTGCGACCCGGCTTCGGCGTTCATCAAGAGTCTCTCGGCTCTAGACCCCTCAGGGAGGGATAGGTGTATTCCACCGTGCACGAACAATCCTGTCAACTGTCCACGCCGGATTGCCTCGACCGAATCCTGGGGGCGAAGTGGCTGGGCGCGAAGGCGCCCCACCGAAACCGTGCAGGCCGACCAGCTTGCGACTGTTGGTCATTCGAGCCGAGGACGGCCCGCTGATGGCGCGGTTCAAGAAGATGACCATCGCGGCCAGCCAGCCGGTCAGCCCTCAGGCGGCTGCTCACGGTCCCGCCGCGGAGTCAGCGGCGAAGACAACGATGATCGTCGCTCGATCCGCGGTGAGGGAGCTTCCCGCGCTGCCACCGTCGGAGCATGACCGGCTGGCCACACTGCTGCGCCAGACCGTCGGTGCCGATGATTGCGAGGTGGCGCGGGCGGCCATCGTGGCGGCGGCCACGCTGCGCTGTCAGGTGCCGTTCACCAGCGCAGAACAAGACCGCAAAGACGTGGGCCATGTCGCGCGGTTTCTGGTGTGGGCGGCGTTCGGCGATGTGGTCGACCCGGTACGGGCGTTTACCCGGGCCAACGTCGACGAGCACTTGGCCGCCACTGCCACCGCCAGCAAGCGATCGGCTGACCAACGCCGCTACATCCTCTACCGGATGGGCCGGCGTTTGCACCCCCAACAGTTCCCCCGAAAGACCGGCACGAATCAGCCGGGGCGCCCGCGTCATCCGGTGGCTAGCCATGCCGAGATCGCACGCCTGCGGACGCTGATCCCGCGGCTGCCGGCACGCCTATCGCAACGCACGCAGGCACTGCTGGACCTCAGCTACGGTGCGGGTGCTCGGCCAGCTGACTTCCGGAGTCTGCGGGGCACCGCGATCACGACCACCACCGTCGACGGGCGTGCGGTCGCGGTTGTGGCGTTGCCGAATCTTGGCGGGGGCGTGCGGCAGGTCCCGGTGTGGGACCGCGAGATCGGTGCCCGGCTCGTAGGTCTTGCGGCAGGCCTCGGCGACCGCCTCGTCCTGGCCCCACACGCCGTGGCCGCTGAGCGCAACATCGTCAACCGGGTCGGTGAGCAATTGCGCAGCCACGGCCACCCCACCATCGATCCGGTTGCGTTGCGGCAATCGGTGGGTGTTGGACCTGGCTGAACGCGTCCCGGCGGTGCTGCTGCAACAACTCGCCGACCTGTGCGAACTGCGGATCCTTGTCGATGAACGCAGCCTTGTGACCCAGTACAAGCTCCGCCACGCCATCACCATCCTCGACGAGGCGCGGCGATGATCCGGAACCGACAGCAGCTGTGCACGATCGCCGATGACGTGTTCGCCACTGCGCTGGAGGTGATCGTGAAATCTGGTGCAGCACAAAGCATCGAAGACTACTGGCACGACACCGTGCAGCCCGGTGGCCGCAAATGCGCGGGAATCTCCTACACCGTGACCGGGGTGCTCACCGCGCTGCTGGTGCGGTTCATCATCGGGCGCCCGTACAGTCTGCGGGGCACGATGGACACCCTAGGCGAATTCAGCGCCGATCAGCTCGCCGCGGTCGGCATGGCAGGACAAGACTGCACCGCCATCAGCACCATGGCAGACACCGAGTACAAACGCTTCCACCGGTTTTGGAGCTTGCGCATGCAACCCCTGGACCCTGACTCAGATCTGCCCGCCCGGCGGATGACCAACGCCGAATACGCCGCCCGCCTACACGCCCGCAGCCCCGACGACCACGTCCGCAGCGCAATGGCCGATCAACGACTGACCGTACTGATCAACAACCTTCTCTACGGATCGATCAGGGCCGCTGCCCCGACCGACTGCCACGGCGACGTCGTTGTCGACGAAACGATCATCAACACGGCGGCACCCGACGGCATGTTGGGCACCCGGCCAGAGCGTTACCGCGGAGCGTCCTCGGTAGCGCGGTACTGGGCCCGCGACAAGCGCGGCCAAATCAAACAACCCGGCATCCCAGGGGAGATCAAATCCAGCGGATTCGGCATCGGGGCCACCTTTGTGTCCCGGGTCGCGCGCCGCGACGCCTTGCACGCCCAGCCCGCCCTGTTCGTCGGCATGGACGTCCACGCCCCGACCAGCGGCAGCGTCGAGGGCCTAGCGACCGCGTTGACCCACGCTCGCCGCAACGGTGTCGATGGCCGCCGCGAAGGTAGGAGCGGCCGATCCCGGCGACCGCTGCTCACCGCCGACATGGGTTACAACCCCAAGAACGGGTTCGCGGAACTCATGCTCAAACAAGGCTTCTCACCGGTAGTGCGCTACCCGAAACACTGGACCGTCGAATACCCGAGCGCCTCACCGCCCGGCGCCCCCGCCGGACTCGAACCCGGACCCCTGCAGTACGCCGGCGCGTTCTACTGTCCCGCAGTGACCAAACGGATCACCGGCCACCGGACCCCCAGCACCGAAGAACTCCTTGCACAAGACAATTTCGGAACCCACGATCGCCGCCTGCAAGCCATCTATCCCTTCCTGATGGGGTTGCACTCAAGGCCGGTAATGACTGACTGCCGATTCGGTCGGCCAGCACTTGCCGCCACACCACCGAAGCGGGTCAAGATCCGGCAAGTCTGCCCGGCAGCACTCGGGACCGTCATGTGCCCGCACAAACCCGAATCGATGCACACCGAAGTCACCGGACTGCCGATGGCCGAACCAGACTGGCCTGCCGACGCCATGGCGTGCTGCAGTAACTCCAGCATCACCGTCTACCTCACCGACGGCCAGCTAAAAATGGCCCAGTGGGACCTCGTCCCCGGCTCATGGGAGCACACCCTCTACTTCGAAGCCGCCCGAGCACTCACCGAACAACGATTCAGCCAGCTCAAGTCTCGCCACGTCGCAGGCCTGGACTCATTGACCACCGGGCCGCGCAGAACGCCGATGATCAAGATCGCCATCGCGTTGGCCGCCGCAACCGTCAACATCCGCGCCCAACAGAACCACGACCCCAAGATGCGGCGCACCGAAGCCATCGACATCCGGCTGCGCCAACTCGCCGCCGACCTCGGACACCAACCCACACCGATGCCCCGGCGCAGCTGACAAACCCTTCTCGCAGGCAGGCGGGCTGGCTCCTTCGGTCAGCCCGCCTATTGGTGTGTTCGACGCGAAAAAGGTTGTGGAAACTTCGGCAGCGATACAGCAACTTCGGGCAGGACCGGCAACGCAACGTTGGCCCGCGTTCTTCAACTTCCGACAAGCAGCCGATCCCGCAGCCCGACGCGAGGCTCACCAGCCTTAACGACGCCAGAGGCAGATCGTCCTCTGCGCATCGGAAAGGCTGTGGACAAACGCATAAAACCCAGTGGAAGCGACCGCAGAAAGCCATACTGACCAGCACAACTGAACCGCCCACCAACTCAGGTCGACGTCGAGGTCTCGGCCACGCCGTGGTACTGGGGGAGGCGGCGGTCGCGGAACCGGCGGCCGGTCATCTTCTCGGTCCTGATGCGCACGAAGTGGTCGCGCTGACCCTCCACCCACGGCTCCACGAACGTGCCGGACAGTTCGACCAACTCGTCGATGTCGGTGACCGGTTCCGCGTGCCCGACCACCACCACGCTCCAGCCGTCGCGAAGCTCGGCATCGAGCTCGTCGGCCTCGAACGCCACGACCTGGTTGTCGGTGGCGGCGGCCAGCTTCGGTCCACCGGCGACCCGGATCGCGAGGTCCTCGTGCCACAGCCGGAAATTCACCGGCTGCACGGCCGGTAGACCACCTTCGGTGAACACCAGACGACCGACCCGAACGGTGTCCAGCAGATCCAGACACTGCCTGCGGTTGAGTTCTTCGAGCTGACGACCTTTGGGCATGATCAACCCCCTTGTACCAGTGCGAGCGTGCCGACGGGCGTGGTCCGCCAGTGGCCGACTGCCAGGGCGGCCAGGCGGGTGATCGCCCGCCCGATGCCCGCCGCGATCTCGTCGACGTCGGGCGCGGCGTCGTAGTCGCCGATGATGCCGAATGACAGGTGGTCGGCGTAGCTCAGGATCGCGATTCCGGTGCGCAGCTGCAGCGCCAGCGGCGGGATCGGCAGCAACCGCACGACCTCCCGCCCCATGATGTGCATCCGCTTACGCGGTCCCGGCACGTTCGTCGCCACTGTGACGACGCCGCGCTGGGGGAGCCGGGTCAGCGTCCGCACGGTCCAGGCGGTGACCGGGAAGGGAACGGCATTGGCCGCCGCGAGGAAGGCGTTGCCCGCCTGCCGCTGACCGCTGCCCTTCGCCCGCGTCATGCGGGTATGGACTTTCCGCAGCTGTTCGATCGGGTCGGCGATGTCGATCGGCAGGTACGGCAACATGATCGACACCCGGTTGTCCGTGCTGTCGGCGGCGTCCACGGACCGCACCGACACTGGTACGAGCGTGCGCATCGAGTCGTGCTGCGGGCGCTCGCCCCGCCGCAGCAGCATCGTCCGGTAGCTGTCCGTAATCGCCGCCAGCGCAACATCATTGACGGTCACATCGAACCGGTCGCAGATCCGTGCGACGTCGGACAGCGAGGCCTCGACGGCAGCGAAGCGGCGCATATCCGTGACCGGGCCGGTCAACGACGCCGCCGCAGCGGGACGCAGCAGGCCGCCGACGAGTTCCGCCGCCCCATGGACGACCTGGGTGGCTGCCGCGGTCACGCCCCGCGACGTCCGCCACGCCGCGCTCAGCCAGTCGACGGGATTGAGCGTGAGTGCGGGAAGCCGCCACGCAGAACTCGCCGGACGGCGTGCTCCGCCGGTTCCGATGTCGAATGTCTCGCCGCCGCGGTCGTAGCACAGCTGAGCGAGCAGCCGTGTCGCGGCGACTCCGTCGGCGATGCAGTGGTGGATCTTCATCAGGATCGCCCACCGGTTGTGCGCCAGCCCGTCGACGATCCAGCACTCCCAGAGCGGCCGGTCGCGATCGAGGCGCCGCTCCATCACCTGGGCCGCCCAGCGGAACAGCGACGCGTCGTCGCCGGGCCGAGGGAGGGCCGCGCGCCGGACATGGTGGGAGATGTCGACGTCTCCGTCGGCCCACCGCGGCGCGCCGAGGTCGAGCGGCTGGGTGCGCAGCACCTGACTCAGGCGCGGTATCGCCAGGATCCGGTCGGCCAGCTCACCGGCCAGCGAGTCGAAGTCGGGCATCGGCCCTGCCAACACGGCGACGGCGCCGATGGCGAGGCTGACGTGCGGGTCGGAATCTTCGGCCTGGAGGAATCCCGCGTCCAACGTCGTCAGCTGCTGCATACCTTCACTGTCGGCCGTTGACCGACGCGCGGGTAGAGACATAAGTCCCTACTTCCCCTCCTGACGCGTCACCAGCCGCGGCGGCGCGGATGCGAGCCGACCAGTTCCCTGCTGTCGTCGCGGCTGCGGTAGACGATGTAGGGCCGGAACAGGTAGGCGATCGGCGCGCTGAACACGTGTACGAGGCGGGTGAACGGCCACAGGCAGAACAGCACAAGCGCGATCGTCACGTGGATCTGGAACCACGCAGGCGCCTGCGCCATCAGGTCGCCGCGCGGCTGCAGGATCCAGATCGACCGGAACCACGGCGACACCGTCTGGCGGTAGTCGTGCTCAGCGCCCACGGGTGTGGCGCCGATCAGCGTGCACGCCAGGCCCGCGATGATCGCCATCAGCAGCACGGCGTACATGACCTTGTCGTTGAGCGTGGTGGCCATGAACACCGGCCCGGTGGTGCGGCGGCGGTACACCAGCAGCGCGATGCCGGTCAGCGTGGTGACTCCGGCGATCCCGCCGAGCACCAGCGCCTGAACGTGGTAGGCGTGATCGCTCAAGCCCATCGCGTCGGTCCAGGACTCGGGGATGACCAGGCCGATGATGTGGCCGACGATGACGACCAGGATGCCGAAGTGGAACATCGGGCTGCCGATTCGCAGCAGCCGCGACTCGTACAGCTGCGACGACCGCGTCGTCCACCCGAACTTGTCGTAGCGGTATCGCCACCAGGTGCCGATCGCCAGCACGGCCAACGCCACATACGGCACCACGTCCCAGTAGATCTCCAAGCCCGTCATCTCATCCTCCCTGTGCGCGCCGGGGCGGCACGGTCAGCGTGAACGGTTGTAAGCCAACGGCTTCCGACGGCGGACCGGCGGCAAGCAGACGTTGTACGCGCGACGCGTCGGCGTCGGTGGCCGCAGGCAGCGTCGCGAGCACCGCGGCCACCGCATGGGCATACGGCGAACCCGCGTCGGTGAGCGCCTTGTGGAGCACGTCGATCGGCGTGCGGTGCTCGGCCAGCAGGCGTCGGCCGAGATCCGGGTCGACGGTCGCGGCGAACTCCAGCACCACCGGCAGGTGGTCGGGCGCCTCGTCGGCGGGCGGCGCGGACCCGGCGGCGCGGTACGCCTGGACGAACGCCAGCATCGCCGCCCCGCGGTTGCGGGTATCGCCCGCGGTCCAGTACGTCAGATACATGGTGGTGGCCCGCCGCATGTCGAAGGTGTCGACGTAGTTCTGCGCGGCCTGCAACGGATCCATTCGGCGCACGGCGTCGAGTGTCATCGAAAGGCGTTCCGCTGCTTGCACTTTCAGGTGGGAAAGCAGGTCGGCGGCGGTGTCGAGCCGATCGGCCTGCGGATAGCTCAGCAGCAGCGACGCGCACTGCCACACCAGCCTGTCCTGCAAGTTCGGCCGGGTGCGCGACAGCAGCCTCATCGGCCGTCTCCGTTCTGCGGGAACATGCCCGCCGGCGTGCCGCGGCCGTCCCAGTTGAGCAGGTTGACCCGCGACGGCCGGCTTTCGTTGGCGGCCATCCCGCCGTACGTCTGGCGTTGCCGCAGCGCATGGAAAGTCTCCACGGCCACCGGGATCGGGCCGCCGCTGGCCTCACCGAACGGGCCGGATTCGTACATGCCCGGGCCGCCGTCGAAATCCAACGAGCAACCGGGCTCGTCCACATCCTGAGGCGTGACGTTGTAGGCGGTCGGAATGACATAGCGCTCTTCGTATTTCGCCAACGCCAGCAGCCGGTACATCTCGTAGATCTGCTCTTCGGTCATCCCGACCGCTTCCGGGATGTGCGGCTGGGTCTCGCGGCCCAGGTTGATGTCGCGCATGTAGGAACGCATCGCGGCCAGCCGGCGCAGCACCCCTTCCACCACCGCGGTGTCGCCCGCGGTGAACAACCCGGCCAGATATCGGATCGGGATGCGCAGCACCTCCAGCGCGCCGAACAGGTTGCCGAGGTCTTCGCCGTCGTGCCCGTCGCGGCTGACCGCGTCGACCACGGGGGACAGCGGTGGGATGTACCAGACCATCGGCACGGTGCGGAACTCCGGATGCAGCGGCAGCGCCACCCGATAGGTGTTGATCAGCGCGTACACCGGCGACCGCTGCGCCGCCTCGATCCATTCCTCGGAGATGCCTTCGGCGCGGGCGCCCGCGATCACCTGCGGATCCGTCGGGTCGAGCAGGATCTGCCGGTGCGCCTCATACAGGTCGGTGTCGTCCGGCACCGACGCGGCCTCCAGCACCCGGTCGACGTCGTAGAACACCAGACCGAGGTAGCGCAGCCGTCCGACGCAGGTCTCCGAGCACACCGTCGGCATGCCCACCTCGATGCGCGGATAGCACAGCGTGCACTTCTCGGCCTTGCCGGTCTTGTGGTTGAAGTACACCTTCTTGTACGGACAGCCGGACACGCACATCCGCCAGCCTCGGCACCGGTCCTGGTCGACCAGCACGATGCCGTCCTCCGTGCGCTTGTACATCGCTCCCGAGGGGCACGACGCGACACACGACGGGTTGAGGCAGTGCTCGCAGATCCGCGGCAGGTAGAACATGAACGTCTGCTCGAGTTCCAGGCGGACCTGCTCGTTGACGTTCTTCAGCACGGGGTCGCCCGGCACGATCTCCGGCGAGCCGCCCAGGTCGTCATCCCAGTTCGCCGACCACGACACCTTCATCGGCTCGCCGCTGATCAGGCTGCGCGGCGGCGCCACCGGCATGTGCTCGCCGAGCGGCGCGGAGGTGAGGTTCTCGTAGTCATAGGTCCACGGCTCGTAGTAGTCGTCGATGCTGGGCAGCTTCGGGTTGGCGAAGATCCGCAGCAGCTTGTGCAGGCGGCCGCCGTCGCGCAGCCGCAGGCGTCCCTTGGCATCGCGGATCCAGCCGCCGCGCCACCGCTCCTGGTCCTCGTAGGTGCGCGGATAGCCCTGTCCTGGACGGGTTTCCACGTTGTTGAACCACACGTACTCGGTGCCCGCGCGGTTGGTCCATGCCTGTTTGCAGGTCACCGAGCAGGTGTGGCAGCCGATGCACTTGTCCAGGTTCATCACCATCGCCATCTGGGCCATGACCTTCACTGGTAGGTCACCTCCTGGCTGCGGCGGCGCACCACCGTCACCTCGTCGCGCTGGTTGCCGGTCGGGCCGAGATAGTTGAAGGCGAACGCGTTCTGCGCGTATCCACCTGCCAGATGGCTGGGTTTGATCAACAGCCGGGTCAGGGTGTTGTGGATGCCGCCGCGCAATCCGGTGGTCTCCGACAGCGGCACGTCGATGGTGCGCTCCTGCACGTGGTAGACGAACACCACGCCCTCGGGCATCCGGTGCGACACGATCGCCCGGCACACCAGCACGCCGTTGCGGTTGACGGCCTCGACCCAATCGTTATCGCGGACACCGATTTTCGCCGCGTCGGTTGGGCTCATCCACATGGTCGGGCCGCCCCGCGACAGCGACAGCATCAGAAGGTTGTCCTGATACTCGGAGTGAATCGACCACTTCGAGTGCGGCGTCAGGTAGCGCACCGTCAGGCCGATCCCGTCGCGGGCGTCGCCGACCTGCGGTTCGTCGAACAGCCGCTGCATGTCCAGCGGCGGACGGTATATCGGCAGCTGCTCGCCGAGTTCCTCCAGCCAGTCGTGGTCGACGTAGAAGTGCATGCGGCCGGTCAACGTGTGGAAGGGCTTGAGCTCCTCGATGTTCACCGTGAACGGGGCGTACCGGCGCCCACCGGTCTCGCTGCCCGACCATTCGGGGCTGGTGATCACCGGCACGGGCCGGGCCGCGGCGTCGGCGTAGGTGATGCGGCGCTCCTCGCTGCCCTCGGCCAGGTGCACCAGGTGGCGGCCGGTGCGCTTCTCCAGTTCCTGGAAGCCCTCGACCGCGAGGCGGCCGTTCGAGGTCCCCGACAGCGCCAGGATCACGTCGGCCATCCGCTCGTCTGTTGTGATGGCCGGGCGGCCTTGTGCCGGACCGGAACTGAGCACACCGAACTTGGCGGCCAGCTCGGCCACCTCCCGCTCGGGGTGGGTGGTGACGGCCTTCGTCGTCACGCCAAGCTCGTCGACCAGCGGCCCGAGGGTCGCCCATTTATCGGCGATGGCGGTGTAGTCGCGTTCGACCACCGCCACCGGCCCCATCGTCCGGCCCGGCACCGGAACTTCACCCGAAGTGCGCCAATCGTTCTCGCTGCCATGGGGATACGCCATCGCACCCGGCGTGTCGTGCTGCAGTGCGCCGACGACGATGTCGGTGCGAACGCCGAGGTGCTTTTTCGCCTGCGCGCTGAACGCCCGCGCGATCGCGCCGAAAGCCTCGAAGTCCGAATGCGTTTCCCACGGCGGGTCGATCGCCGGGGTGAACGCGTGCACATAGGGGTGCATGTCGGTGCTGGACAGGTCGGCCTTCTCGTACCACGTCGCGGCGGGCAGCACCACGTCGGACAGCAGCGTCGTCGACGTCATCCGGAAGTCGATCGACATCAGCAGATCGAGCTTGCCCTCGGGGATCTCGTCGCGCCAGGCCACATCGTTGGGGCGCAGGGCCTCGGCCGTCGGCTGCGCCTGCAGGTTGGAGTCGGTGCCGAGCAGGTGGCGAAGGAAATACTCGTTGCCCTTGCTCGACGAGCCGAGCAGGTTCGCCCGCCAGACGTTCAAGACCCGCGGCCAGTTCGCCGGATCGTCGGGATCGGCAACGGCGAGTTTCAGCCTGCCCGACGCCAATTGCTCTGCGACGTAAGCGCCTATCTCCGACTTGTCGCGGCCTGCAGCCAGGGCCTCGTCGGCGACGTCGAGGCTGGAGCGGTCGAACTGCGGGTAGAAGGGGCTCCAGCCCATCGCGGCCGCCGAGGTGAGCACGTCCATCGTGTGCTTGTTGCGGAACCGGCCGCGGCCCAGCGGGCTGGCCAGGGCGTCGGCGCGGTAGCCGTCGTAGCGCCACTGGTCGGTGTGCGCGTACCAGTATGAGGTGCCCGCCATCTGCCGCGGCGGCCGCGACCAGTCGGTGGCCATCGCCATCGTCGCCCAGCCTGTGACGGGCCTGCACTTCTCCTGGCCGACGTAATGGGCCCAGCCGCCGCCGTTTCGGCCCATCGAGCCGGTCAACAGCAGCAACGCCAGTACGGCGCGGTAGGTCGCGTCGCCGTGGAACCACTGGCAGATGCCTGCGCCCATGATGATCATCGAGCGGCCGCCGGATTCCTCTGCGTTGCGGGCGAATTCCTTGGCGATGCGTTCGGCCTGCGCCGCCGACACCCCGGTGATCGGCTCCTGCCACGCCGGGGTGTACGGCTGGGTGGCGTCGTCGTATCCGGTCGGCCAGTCGCCGGGCAGGCCGGGGCGGGCCACCCCGTACTGCGCCAGCATCAGATCGAACACCGTGCACACCAGGTTCTCGCCGACCCGCCGCACCGGAACGCCGCGGGCCAGCACCTCACCATGACCGTCGGGGGTGTCGAAGCGCGGCAGGTGGATCAGCGCCGTCTCGCCGCCGGCCTCGTGGCGGGCCACGGTCAACGCGGGGTTCAGCCCGCCGAGGTCGAGATTCCACTTGCCGACGCCGTCGTCGCCGAACCGGAACCCCAGCGATCCGTGTGGCACGGCCACGTCGTCGGTGGCGCCGTCGAGCAGAACCGGTTTGAAGGCGGCGTTCTCTGTCGTGTGTCCGAGGTCGGCGGCGGTGAGGTTCTTGCCCGGCACCAACGCGCCGTCGCGCTGTTCCAGCTTCACCAGGAACGGCAGGTCGGTGTAGCTGCGCACATAGTCGATGAAGAACGGGACCCGCTGGCGCACAAAGCATTCAGAGAGGACGACGTGACCCATGGCCATCGCCAGCGCGCCGTCGGCGCCCGCTGCGCACGGCATCCACTCGTCGGCGAACTTGGTGTTGTCGGCGTAGTCGGGGCTGACCGTGACGACCTTGGTGCCGCGGTAGCGGACCTCTGCCATCCAATGCGCGTCCGGCGTTCGGGTGACAGGGACGTTGGAGCCCCACATCATCAGATACGAGGCGTCCCACCAGTCGCCGGACTCGGGCACGTCGGTCTGGTCGCCGAACACCTGCGGCGAGGCCACCGGCAGGTCGGCGTACCAGTCATAGAACGACGTCATCGCCCCGCCGATCAGCTCCACGAACCGCGAGCCTGCGGCGTGGCTGACCATTGACATGGCCGGAATGGGCGAGAAGCCGGCGACGCGGTCCGGCCCGTAGGTCTTGATCGTGTGCACGTGTGCGGCGGCGATCATCTCGGTGGCCTCGGCCCAGCTCACCCGCACCAGTCCGCCCTTGCCGCGGGCGCGCTGGTAGCGGCGGCGGCGCTCGGGATCGGCCTGAATGTCGGCCCACGCCAGCACCGGATCGCCGAGCCGGGCCTTGGCTTCCCGGTACATCTCGACCAGCAGGCCGCGGGCGTACGGGTAGCGCACGCGGGTGGGGGAGTAGGTGTACCAGGAGAACGCGGCGCCGCGGGGGCAGCCGCGCGGTTCGTACTCGGGGCGGTCCGGGCCGACGGACGGGTAGTCGGTCTCCTGGGTCTCCCAGGTGATGATGCCGTCCTTGACGTAGATCTTCCACGAGCACGACCCGGTGCAGTTGACCCCGTGCGTGGAGCGGACGACCTTGTCGTGGCTCCACCGGTCGCGGTAGAACACGTCGCCCTGCCTGCCGCCGCGGCGGGTGACCGTCCGCAGGTCGTCGGAGAACTCGCCCGGCGTGAAGAACCGCCCGCTGCGCACCAGCAGTTCTTCGACGGGGCCGCCGGTTCGCGGCGCCGTCACGCCGCGGCCTCCTTTCGGCGAGCGTCGGGCTCATGGGCGTGCAACCGAAATGCGGTGTAGCCGAACGCGATCAGCGCCGTGGCGGTTGCGTCCAGCAGAGTGGTGTACGAGTCGGACCTGATCAGCGGTACCGGCGTGTCGTAGCCGACTGATTGAGGGTCATCGCGTGATTCTTCGA
>JAWQNE010000003.1:0-487019 GCA_033741175.1 Mycolicibacterium sp. 120270
CCGGACGGTGGTGGACCTAGACAAGCCACACCCCACCCGGAGGTTCTCCTCACATCAAGCCAACACGCCTGCTACCAACGTCCTGTCCCAGTACACCTAGTGCTTGTTTCCAGCCGTTGGTGCGTGCTCCTTCGACGAGGCGGTTACTGCGCGAGCGGTCTCCGGTCTTGAGCGGGTCGTCGTAGAACTTCTGGCGTTCTCGCGCGCGTTTGTCCTCGATGTTGCAGATCGCCAACCACAGCAGCTTGACTGCGGCCTGATCACTGGGGAAGTGGCCGCGGTTCTTGATGATCTTGCGCAATTGGTAGTTCAGCGATTCGATCGCGTTGGTCGTGTAGATGATCCGCCGCAGATCCGGCGGGAACGCCAGGAACGGAATGAACCGCTCCCAGGCGTTCCGCCAGGCGATCACCGTCGTCGGATTCGACTGCCCCAGAGCAGAATTGGCGAACTCCTCGAATGCCTCAGCTGCGGCATCGGCAGTCGGGGCGGTGTAGACGCTCTTGAGTGCCGCCGCGATCTGCTTGCGCTTTCCGTAGGAGACGAACCGCATCGAGTTGCGGATCAGATGCACCACGCAGGTCTGCACGGTGGCCTGCGGCCAGGTCGCTTCGACGGCTTCGGCGAACCCGGTCAGCCCGTCGGTACACACGATCAGGATGTCCTTGACGCCGCGATTGGCCAGCTCGGCGCACACCCCGGCCCAAAACTTCGCGCCCTCGTTGGCGGTCACCCAGATCCCCAGCACGTGGCGGATCCCGTCGAGATCGACCCCGACGGCGATGTGGGCTGCCCTGTTTTTGACCTGGTGGCCGTCGCGGATCTTGATCACCAAAGCGTCGAGGTAGACGATCGGATACAGCTCCTCCAGCGGCCGTTTCTGCCACTGAAGAACCTCCTCGAGCACCGCGTCGGTGATGTTGGAGATCGTCTCGTGTGAGAGTTCGGTGCCGATCGTGGTGGCCAGATGATGCTGTATATCGCGGATCGTCATCCCGCCGGCATAAAGCGAGATGATCATGTCATCGAGCCCGCCCAGGCGCCGCGAACCCTTGGGGACCAGCGTCGGAGTGAAGCTCCCGTCGCGATCGCGCGGGATCGCCAACCCGACGTCACCGACCTCACTGGACACGGTCTTGGGGGTGAACCCGTTACGGGCGTTGGGCAGTTGCCGCCCGACCGGATCGCCCTTCTCATAACCCAGATGGTCGCTCAGCTCGGCGGCCAGTCCGCGCTCCAGAACGGCTTTGACCATCTCAGGCAGAAAGCCGCCCTCGCCGGTCAACTGCAACTGGCCTGCGTCGATCTTGGCCAACACGTCGTCTAACACACCCGCGGACTTCAACGCCTCCATGGCGTCAACACCCGACATCGGCTCGTCAGTGGTCACATCCATCGATACTGCTCCTATTCATCAGGAGCCACCGCTACACAAACCATCTGACACGCCCGACCGTATGATCCAGATCGCAGACATCGGCGGCCTCGTTGCAGCCCGGGAACCGACACGTCATATCGCGGCAGCGGACAAACCGCGCCGGCTTCGCCGACGGCCGATTCCCGGTTCCGGCGGCGCATCCCCGGGATGGGTGATCCAGCGGATCGTGGCGCCGGCGGCGATCTTGGCCGCCAGCAACGGCGCGAGCAGCATCGTCCCACTGATCACCGCCGCCGCCGGGGCCCGCGCCGGCGCGCTGGTCTCGGGGACCGGTTCGGTGGGCCGCTCGGGCTCCGGGCCGTCGAGCACCACCGCGGTGTCATCGGTGAGGGCTTTCTCCTCGGCGATCGCGTTGATCACCACATCATTGGGCTGTATCCCGGCCGCCGGGCACGTCTCCGATCCGCACAGACACACCAGCCGGTCGGCGCCGTGGCCCAGCGCGCCCAGCGCATCGGCGCGGCGTTGTGCGTGGGTGCGGGGATCGTTCTCGCACACCGTGGCGGCCATCGCGTCCAGCCGGGCATCGACTGCTTCGGCGTCGTGCTCGAACAGCACCGCCTCGATCCTGGCGGTGGCGCTGCCATGAGACGCCTTGTCGACATGGCGGCCACGGGCGTTGAACTCCATGCGCCGCACCGCAAACGGGTCATAGCGATCGACCAGGTCATCGATGGCTTTTTCGATCTTGTCCTGGGACAACACGCCCCATTCAACGGCGGCGGCCGCGATCTCGGCGTCGATTTTCGCCGCGGCCTCCCCGGGCTTCACCAGCATCGTGCGCGTCACGATCGTGGACACCAACCGGAAGCTGACCCGCCCGGCGGCGAACACCCGCGCCAGCCGCGGCAGCCGGTCGCGCAGCGTGGTCGCGATCATCAACTGATGACTCGCCACCCCCAGCGACACCCCGTGATGGGCGGCCACCGCACAAGCCACAGCGTTCCAGTTGTCCAGACACCACTGCTCTCGATCGGCCGACCCATCCGCGGCCAACCGCGCTTCGAACACGTCGGCGATCGCCGACAGCCGCCGCGCGCACGCGGCGTTCTCCACCCGCGCCCACGCACCCACCGCCACCCCACCAGGGGCAACTGACGCCGAAGCCGCAAGCTCATCGAACACACTTCGAACATGTGCGAACTCCGACATGAGCGCGCCGCAGCTGTGGATAACCGCGACCCCAGTCTTCGGTTCGTCAGTCCCGTCCGCGTCTGATTCGGAATCGTCCGAGTCCGATTCGACGGCGCTCTTTTCCGTCCTGCTCCGCGGTTGTCTGGTCCCCCGCCTCGCCTGCGTTCTCGGCTTTTTCCACCGCCGCCTCGTCCGCCGTCTCCGGTTCAGCAGCTTCTTCGTCGGCCGCAGCCTCTTCGGTCTCGTCTTCGTCGACCGGCGTTTCGTCATCGCCAGCCTCGCCGTCTGATGCCTCATCTGCGACGGCGGCGGCTTCGTCGGCGCTCTCGACGGAACCGACGCCGCCGACCTCTGTCTCCGGCTCAGCAGCTTCTTCGTCGGCAGCAGGCTCTAGGGTCTCGTCTTCGTCGACCGGTGTCTCAGCCTCGTCAGCCTCGGCGGACACTTCGTCGGCGACGGCCTCGGTCGCGTCGGCGCTCTCGACGGCCGCCTCGTGCGACTCGGGGGCAGCCTCCTCGGCCTCGGTGACCTCATCGACCGGCGTCGCGTCGGCAGCAGGCTCTAGGGTCTCGTCTTCGTCGACCGGTGTCTCAGCCTCGTCAGCCTCGGCGGACACTTCGTCGGCGATGGCCTCGGCTTCCTCGGCGCTCTCGACGGCCGCCTCGTGCAACTCCGGCGCAGCCTCCTCGGCCTCGGTGACCTCATCACCCTCGACGGCGCCGACGCCGCCAATTGCCCCGGTCGCGTCGGCTTCCTCGCCGGCTTCGGCGAAGGCCTCCGCCTCCTCGATCTCCTCGGCAGGCGCGTCGGAGACGTCCTCGGCGAGTTGCTCGCTCTCGGCGACCGCCTCGACGTCGGACTTCTCCTCCCCCTCGGAGTCGGTAATCTCCTCGCCATCGGATGCGAGGATCTCGGTCGCGGCGTCCTCGTCTTCCTTCTCCCCCGCAGCCTTCGCGGCCGCAACGACGCCCGTGGCGGCGGCGACGGTGACCAATTCCTTCTCGATCTTCTCGGTAGGTGAGTCCGATCCGGGGGCGGCGCGCTCACCGTCCTCGGCGTACCCACGCAGCTCGGCCGGGTCCTCGCGTCCCTTGGGCGCGACCATGATGTAGACGACGGCGCCGATGAACACGAACACCGACACGAACGAGTTGATCCTGATGCCCGCGATATGCGTGGCCATGTCGCTGCGCATCAGCTCGATCCAGAACCGGCCGAAGCAGTACGCGGCAACGTAGAGCGCGAAGAGCCGGCCGTGACCCATCCGGAAGCGGCGGTCGACCCAGATGAGGAGCACGAAAACCAGCAGGTTCCACAGCAATTCGTACAGGAACGTGGGATGGACGACCTCGATCAGCTGACCGGTCGACACCCCGTTCAACGAATCGAGCGCGCCGTTCGCGTTGCGGCGTTCGTAGATCTCCAGACCCCACGGCAACGATGTCGTTCGGCCGTACAGCTCCTGGTTGAAATAGTTGCCGATACGTCCGATCGCCTGTGCGAGCACGATGCCCGGCGCGATGGCGTCGCCGAATGCGGGCAGCGGTATACCTTTTCGTCTGCACCCGATCCATGCGCCGACGCCGCCGAGTGCCACGGCACCCCAGATGCCGAGGCCGCCCTCTTGAATCTTGAACGCCGCGACCAGCCCCGCGCCGCCGGACCCGAAGTATGTCGACCAGTCGGTGAGAACGTGATAGAGCCTGCCGCCGATCAGGCCGAAAATGATGGCCCACAGCGCAATGTCGAAGATGACACCGCGCTCGCCACCCCGGTCGACCCACCGCTTGTTCCCGATGAACAACGCGGCGATGACGCCGAGAAGGATGAACATCGCATAGGCACGTATCGGGATGGGCCCCAGATGCCAGACGCCCTGCGACGGGCTCGGAAAAGACGCAAGTATGGTCGTCGTCACGCGGAAATCCTTTGCCGCACACCGTCGGCCAATTCCTCGGTCAGCGCGCGTACGGCGGGCAGGCCCTCCGTCAGCGCCGACACCAGGGCCGACCCAACAATGACACCGTCGGCGTAGGCCGCGATCTGGGCGGCCTGCTCACCCGACCTGACCCCCAGCCCGACACCGACCGGAATGCTCGACACCGCCTTGACCCGTTGCACCAGTTCCGGCGCCGCGACCGAAACGGCGTCGCGCGCACCGGTGACACCCATCGTCGAAGCCGCATAGACGAATCCGCGCGATGCCTTGACCGTCGCGGCCAGGCGCTCAGGCGTCGACGACGGCGCCACCAAAAAGATGCGGTCCAGGTCGTAGGTGTCCGATACCGCAAGCCATTCGTCGGCCTCGTCGGGAATCAGGTCCGGCGTGATCATCCCGAGCCCGCCCGCTGCCGAGAGATCGCGCGCGAAAGCGTCCACCCCGTAATGCAGGACCAGGTTCCAGTACGTCATGACAACCGCGCGGCCACCCGCCTTGCTGATCGCGTCGACCGCCGTCAACGAGTCGCGAACCCGCACACCGCCGCGCAGCGCCGCCTCGGTAGCGGTGGCGATGGTCGGTCCGTCCATCCCCGGATCGGAATAGGGCATACCGACTTCGATGATGTCGCAACCGGATTCGACCAACGCCGTCATCGCCTCGATCGACTTCGGCACGTCGGGGTATCCGGTCGGCAGATATCCGATGAGCGCCGACCGCCCCTCCTGCTGACATGCCTCGAACGTGTCGGCAAGTCCCTTGGTCATGACGCGGTCCCCTTGCCGTCGAGCAGGCCGAACCACTTCGCGGCCGTCTCCACGTCCTTGTCGCCGCGGCCGGACATGTTGACCAGGATGATCGAGTTCGGACCGAGTTCCTTGCCCAGCTTCAGCGCGCCAGCCACGGCATGGGCGGATTCGATCGCGGGGATGATGCCTTCGGTCCGGCACAGCAGGCCGAACGCGTCCATCGCCTCGGTGTCGGTGATCGGTCGATAATCGGCGCGACCGGTGTCCTTCAGGAAGGCATGCTCGGGACCGACGCCGGGATAGTCCAAACCCGCTGAAATGGAATGCGATTCGATGGTCTGGCCGTCCTCGTCCTGCAGCAGGTAGGAGAACGAGCCCTGGAACGCACCCGGTGATCCACCGGTGAAGGTCGCTGCATGACGGCCGGTTTCGACGCCGTCTCCTGCCGCCTCGAACCCGACCAGCTTGACCCCGGGATCGTCGATGAACGCATGGAAGACACCGATGGCGTTGGACCCGCCGCCGACGCATGCGGTCACCGCGTCGGGCAGTCGACCGACCTGATCCTGGATCTGTGCGCGCGCCTCGAGTCCGATGACCCGCTGAAAGTCGCGAACCATCACCGGAAATGGATGCGGACCCGCCGCGGTGCCGAAGCAGTAGTACGTCTCGTCTGCGTTGGTCACCCAGTCGCGGAACGCTTCGTTGATCGCATCCTTGAGCGTCTTCGAGCCGGACTCGACCGACACGACTTCGGCTCCGAGCAGTCGCATGCGGGCTACGTTCAACGCCTGCCTGGCGGTGTCGACCGCGCCCATGTAGATCACGCAGTCCAAGCCGAGGAGGGCACACGCGGTCGCGGTGGCCACGCCGTGCTGGCCCGCGCCGGTCTCGGCGATGACGCGCGTCTTACCCATCTGCCGGGCAAGCAACGCCTGACCCAACACGTTGTTGATCTTGTGAGACCCGGTGTGGTTGAGGTCTTCTCGTTTGAGGAAGAGCCGCGCGCCACCGGCGTGCTCACTGAGCCGGGCGGCCTCGTAGAGCGGCGACGGCCGCCCGCTGTAGTGGCGCTGAAGTCGGTCCAGTTCGTCGAGAAACTTTTGGTCGCCGCGCGCCTTCTCGTAGGCGGCGGTGACTTCCTCGATCACGGCCATCAGCGCCTCGGGAACGAATCGTCCGCCGTAGACACCGAAATGGCCTTTGGCGTCGGGATCGTGGACGGTCGGTTCGGCGACCGCCGCACTGGATCGCGGCAACTCGGGGCCGGCGAGATCGGCCACTGGTCAGCGTGAGGGTTTCGGGCAGGACGGGTGTGTGCCTGCGGTGACGAGATCGGCGACGGCGGTGCGGGGATCACCGCTGGTGACCAGACCCTCGCCGACGAGAACCGCGTCGGCGCCCGCACCTGCGTAGGCGAGCAGATCGGCGGGCCCGCGCACACCCGACTCCGCGATGCGGATGATGTCGGTCGGCAGTCCAGGTGCGATGCGTGCGAAGCAATCTCGGTCGACATCCAGTGTCTTGAGGTCGCGCGCGTTGACACCGATGACCTTGGCGCCGGCCTGTATCGCACGGTCGGCTTCCTCTTCGGTGTGAACCTCGACCAACGCTGTCATCCCGAGGGATTCGGTTCGATCCAGCATGGACACCAGCGCGGACTGTTCGAGCGCCGCGACGATCAGCAGCAGCATGTCGGCGCCGTGCGCACGTGCTTCGTGGATCTGGTAGGGCCCGATGATGAAGTCCTTGCGCAGCACCGGGATCGAGACCGCGGCGCGCACCGCATCCAGATCGTCCAGCGAACCGTTGAAGCGGCGTTGTTCGGTCAGCACGCTGATGATGCGGGCTCCGCCGTCCTCATATGCCCCAGCGAGTTTCGCCGGATCGGAGATGGCGGCGAGCGCTCCCCGCGACGGGCTGGCACGCTTCACCTCGGCGATGACACCGATACCCGGTTCGCGCAGCACAGCCATCACGTCCAGCGGTGCAGGCGCGGCCTTGGCCGCCGCTTTGACATCGTCGAGGGGGACGGCGGCCTCACGTGCGGCGACATCGGCACGAACTCCCTCGATGATGGAGTCGAGCACGGTCGCAGCACCCATAGGCCGTGAACTCCCTCCGCGTCCGCGACGGCTTGTTGCCGTGTGATCTTCATCGCAGGGTAACCGCATCGAACACACCATCTGTCACCGCCCCTCGGTGTCCGGTTTGGTGGGATCGCGCCCTTCGTCGAGCGCGTCCCACATCATCCGCTCGGACATGTCGTCGCCTGCCGCCGCGCGCCGTCGGGCAGCCTCTCGTCGGCGCGCCGGAGCGTCGTATTTCTCGTCGTCCGACTGGACTTTCACCGGCGCCCGGAGGAGCAGCACGGCACCGGCGAGCGTGAGCACCGCGGCGATCAGCGTGACGATCGCGCCCCCGAAGTGGCGCTCGGCGCCCAGCAGGTCCGCCACCGGCACCTCGGCCAGGTGTGCGGCGCGCACAGCGACGTCTCGGACAACCCACAGGCTGATCGCCAGATAGGCCATCGCCCCGCTCAACACGCCGACGACCACGGCCAGCAGTCGCAGCTGCCACCGCGGCCCGATCGTCGACTTCAGCACCGCCGCCAGCAGGATCAGGGCCAGCGGGACCAGGGCCGTCGACCAGGCCCCGCCGTTCAGCGTCGCGGTCTCGGGCTGGCCGAGGCCGTCGAACGAGCTCACCTCGACCCAGGTCATCCGGGAGGCCACCCAGAGCGCTCCCGCCGCCAGCAGCAGAAACAGCTGCCCGATGCGCTTCATGGCCCGGTCAGCGTCTCCGCCGCGGCGATCGCGTTGAGCACCGCCTTGGCCTTGTTCGCCGACTCGTTGTACTCGTAGGGGCCGTTGGAGTCGGCCACGACTCCCCCTCCGGCCTGCACATACGCCGTCCCGTCGCGCATCAGCGCGGTGCGGATGGCGATCGCGAAGTCGGCGTTGCCCGCGAAGTCCAGGTAGCCGAGCACCCCGCCGTAGAGGCCGCGACGGGTCTTTTCGACCTCCTCGATGAGCTCCATCGCGCGCACCTTCGGCGCGCCGGTGAGCGTGCCCGCCGGGAAGCACGCGGTGACGGCATCCAGCGCCGTCTTTCCCTCGGCGAGCTGACCCGTCACCGTCGACACCAGGTGCATGACGTGGCTGTAGCGCTCGATGTGGCTGTAGTCCTCGACTCGTACAGTCCCCGGCACGCAGACCCGGCCGAGGTCGTTGCGGCCCAGATCCACCAGCATCAGATGCTCGGCGCGTTCCTTCTCGTCGGACTGCAGCTCCTTCTCGAGCAGCAGGTCTTCCTCCTCGTTGGCCCCGCGCCACCGCGTTCCTGCGATCGGATGCGTCGTCGCCCGCCCGTCGGTCACGGTCACCAGAGCTTCAGGGCTGGACCCGACTATCGAAAAGGCAAGCCCGCCTTCGGCATCGGGCACATTCAGCAGGTACATGTACGGGCTGGGATTGCTCACCCGCAGCATCCGGTACACGTCGAGCGGGTTGGCATCGGTGTCCATCTCGAATCGCTGCGACGGCACCACCTGGAACGCCTCGCCCGCCTCGATCTCCCCGACCAGCCGCTCGACGATCGCGCCGTACTCCTCGACCGTGCGCTGTTGGCGGTTGCGCGGCGCGGGTCTGCTGAACGTCGCCACCGTCGACGACAGGTTCTTGCCGAGCGCCTCGGTCATCACGTCGAGCCGCGCCACCGCGTCGTCGTAGGCCCAGTCGACGCGTTCGTCGGTGCCGTTCCAGTTCACTGCGTTGGCGATCAGCGTGATCGTGCCCTCGTGGTGGTCGACCGCGGCGATGTCGGTGGCCAGCAGCAGCAGGATGTCGGGCAGCCCGAGGTCGTCGACTGCCAGCTCGGGCAGCCGCTCCAGCCTGCGCACCAGGTCGTAGGCGAAGAAGCCGACCAGTCCGCCCGACAGCGGCGGCAACCCCGGCACGGGCTCGGTCTGCAGCAGCTCCAGCGTCGCGTGCAGCGCCTCGAGCGGGTCACCGCCGCTGGGGGCGTCCTTCGGCGTCACACCCAGCCACGCGGCCTCGCCGTCGCGCACCGTGAACGCCGACGGCGCCCCCGCACCGATGAACGACCACCGCGACCACGACCGTCCGTTTTCCGCGGATTCCAGCAGAAACGTGCCGGGACGGTTGGCCGCCAGCTTGCGGTAGGCCGACAGCGGCGTCTCGCTGTCGGCCAGCACCTTTCGGGTCACCGGAACCACGCGGTGACCGGCAGCCAGCGCCCGGAAGTCCTCACGCGAGGTCGTGACACTCAGGTCGGCGGTCGTTTGCACGTGGTAATCCTCCCAGCCCACTAGGCCAAGATTGAAATCAGTCAGGCGTAGCGTGACACCCATGAAACGTGGTGACCGGGTCCCTGAGTTCGAATTACCGGACCAAACGGGTGCTGTGCGAAGCCTCACATCCCTGCTTGCCGACGGCCCGCTCGTGCTGTTCTTCTACCCCGCAGCGATGACGCCCGGCTGCACGAAAGAGGCCTGTCACTTCCGCGACCTGGCCGGCGAGTTCGCCGCCGTCGGCGCATCGCGGGTCGGCATCAGCACCGATCCGGTCGCCAAGCAGGCCAAGTTCTCCGACACGCAGCGTTTCGACTACCCGCTGCTGTCGGATGCCGACGGCAAGGTCGCCGCGCAGTTCGGGGTGAAGCGCGGACTGCTGGGCAAGCTGATGCCGGTCAAGCGCACGACGTTCGTCATCGACACCGACGGGACGGTCCTCGACGTCATCGCCAGCGAGTTCAGCATGGAGACGCACGCCGACAAGGCGCTGGAGGTGCTGCGGCAGCGGCAGTCCGCGTGACCGAGGTCCTCGCGCTGCGCGATGTGACGTTCCGCCGTAATGGCAAGCAGATCATCGACGGCATCTCGCTGACCGTGCACGCCGGCGAGCATTGGGCGCTGCTCGGGCCGAACGGGGCGGGTAAGAGCACGCTGCTGGGTTTCTGTGCGGCGGTGACCTTTCCGACGTCGGGAACCGTGCACATCCTCGGTGAGCAGATGGGCCGCGTCGACCTGGCCCGGCTCCGCCGGTTCATCGGACACGTGAATCCCCGTCACCGGCTTCAGTATTCGTTGACGGTGCGTGAGGTGGTGCTGACCGGTATCACCGCCACCATCGACATCCCGATGCGCTGGACGCCGAGCGCCGAGGAACTCGCGCGGGCCGACGCGATGATCGCCGCCGTCGGGCTCACACACAAGGCCGACGACGTCTGGCCCACCCTGTCGCAGGGTGAACGCGGGCGCACGCTCATCGCCCGCGCGCTGATCTCCGAACCGCGCCTGCTGCTGCTCGACGAGCCGACCACCGGGCTCGACGTCGCGGCCCGCGAGCAACTGCTCGAGACCATCGACTCGCTCGACGAAACGCATCCCGAGGTGGCGTCCATCTTGGTCACACACCATCTCGAGGAGCTTCCGACGACGACAACCCACGCGCTGCTGATCGCCGAGGGCCGCACGGTCGCAACCGGCGAAGCGCACGACACAGTGACGACCGACAACGTCAGCGCCGCATTCGCGCACCCCGTTGTCGTCGGTCATGACGAGGGCCGGTGGACCGCGCGCGCCAAAGCGACCCGAATCCTCGAGCCATAGCGCTCGTTTCTGCGCTCAGGGTCGTAGCACTGCCGATCTCGCAGCCCTCGATGCAAAAACAGCGGGCCTCATGTCCCACCGGCCTCTACGCAGCCGCCTGCAGGTGAGTGCGCAGGAACTCGTCCATGGCGGCATAGAACCTGCGGATGGTCGGCGCCTTGCGCCGGAGGCCGTCGGCGGTGTGATACATGCCGGGCACCGTCACCAGTTCGCAGGGCACACCGGCGGCCTGAAGGCGTTCGGCGTAGTCGACACATTCGTCGTAGAACAGGTCCAGGTCGCCGACGCCGATCCAGGCCGGTGGCAGTCCCCGCAGATCGACCCGTCGTGCCGGGGCGGCGTATTCGGGCGCATCCGACATGCGCGGCGCGCGCCCCAGATACGCGGCCCACGCGAACCGGTTGGACTCCGGTGACCACACCAACCCGCCCCTGCCTGCGTGATCGCCACGCAGCACCGTGCGGTCGTCGAGCATCGGGTAGATCATCACCTGCGCGCGCAACGCGATCCCCTCGTCGAAGGCGCGCTGGGCGACGGCAGCGGTGAGCCCGCCGCCGGCACTCGGGCCGAACACCGCGATGCGTTCGACGTCGATGCCCAACTCCTCGGCGTGCTCGCGCATCCAGCGCAGGGTCGCCATGCAATCGTCCAGCGGCGCCGGGAATGGGTGCTCGGGCGCCAACCGGTAGTTCGGCATCACCATCACGGCGTCGATCTGGCGGGCGATGCGCGCGGCCGGCTCGGCCTCCAATTGCGCTGTGCCGACGCACATTGCGCCGCCATGCAGGGCCAGCACCGCAGGCCGGGGCGTTGAGCCGTCGGTCGGCGTCAGCACGAGAACCTCGATCGGGCCGACTCGATGTTCGGTCACGTCGATGCCCGGGCCGGGATCCGACCGATAGCTGTATGCGAGACGCAGCGCAGGCAGTGTCAGCGTCCGATACGGGATGGACAGCGGAATGATGGCCGGGGTGCGCAGTTCCGGGGCCACCGCCGACATCGACCTGCCGAATGCCGCGACGCGACGCGCGACCCGTCTCACTCCTCCGGGCCCAGCAGCAGGTCGGCGTCGAAGCAGGTGTGCTCGCCGGTGTGGCAGGCCGCACCGACCTGGTCGACCTCCAGGAGCACGGTGTCCCCGTCGCAGTCCAGTCGTACCGAGTGCACGTGTTGGGTGTGGCCCGAGGTCTCGCCCTTCACCCAGTGTTGTTTCCGCGAGCGCGAGAAGTACGTCGCCTTACGGGTTTCCAGCGTGCGGGCCAGCGCCAGGTCGTCCATCCACGCGACCATCAACACCTTTCCGGTGCCGCGTTCCTGCGCCACCGCCACGAACAACCCGTTGGCGTCGCGCTTGAGCCGCGACGCGATATCGGCAGCCAGACTCATCGCACGACGATCCCTTCTGCCGCCATCGCCGCCTTCACCTCGGCGATGGTCAGCTCACGGAAGTGAAACACGCTGGCGGCCAGCACAGCGTCGGCTCCGGCGAAAACCGCGGGCGCAAAATGCTCCTTCGCGCCCGCACCACCGCTGGCGATCACCGGGATGTTGACCGCACCGCGTACCGCGCGCAGCATCTTCAGGTCGAATCCGGCCTTGGTGCCGTCGTAGTCCATCGAGTTGAGCAGGATCTCGCCGACCCCGAGTTCGGCTCCGCGGGTGGCCCATTCGATGGCATCCAATCCGGTGCCGCGCCGTCCGCCGTGGGTGGTGACCTCCCACCCCGACGGTGTCGGCTGCGCGTCCTCGGGCACGGTGCGCGCGTCGACGGACAACACGATGCACTGCGACCCGAACTGACGGGAGAGTTCGGCCAGCAGCTCCGGGCGGGCGATCGCGGCGGTGTTGACGGCGACCTTGTCCGCGCCCGCCCGCAGCAGCACGTCGACGTCCTCCACCGACCGCACCCCGCCGCCGACCGTGAGCGGGATGAACACCTGCTCGGCGGTCCGCTTCACCACCTCGAGCATGGTCGCGCGGCCCGACGAGCTTGCCGTCACGTCCAGAAAGGTGAGCTCATCGGCGCCCTCGCGGTCGTAGGCGGCCGCGAGTTCGACCGGATCGCCTGCGTCGCGCAGGTTTTCGAAGTTGACACCCTTGACCACCCGGCCGTCGTCGACGTCGAGGCAGGGGATGATGCGGACCGCGAGGTCTTTCGGGTTCATCGGTAATCGTCCGGATCGCCCGCCGACAAGACGATGTCGAGAAGTTCTTCGTGCACGCCCGGTGCGCCGGCCAACGCCGATTTGGATTCGACGGTCCATTGCTCGCCCGCCAGGTCGGTCACCACTCCTCCGGCCGCCCGCACCAACGCCACACCGGCGGCGTGGTCCCATACGTGGCCCCCGAATGCGATGGCACCGCCGAGTATTCCAGCGGCCGTGTAGGCCAGATCGAGGCCGATCGCGCCGTGCATCCTCATCCGCGAGCATTTCCTGCTCAGCCGTTCGACTATCGCGAGCCGAAACCGGCCGGGAAAACGCCCCCGCGAGTCGACGTCGAATGTCCCCGTGCCGATCACGCAGTCGGCGACCGCGGCACGCTCCAACGGAGGCCGGGGAACTCCGTTGACGTACAAGGGTTTTCCGACCACCGCGGTGAACTTTTGATCGGTGAACGGCAACCACGTGAGGCCCGCCACCGGTTCGCCGTCACGCACCAACGCCAGCAGGATGGCCGCCGTCGGCAACCCGGCCGCGTAGTTGATCGTGCCGTCGATGGGATCGAGCACCCACACCAGCGGGGAGTCGACGTCGGCACCGCCGAACTCCTCACCGTGAACGCCGATGCCGGTCTTGGCGGTCAGCGCGTCGACCACCTGGCGTTCGATCGCCAGGTCCACTTCGGTGGCGAAGTCGTCGCCCTTCTTCTTGACCGCCGAGTCGGCGCCGAGACCCGACAGGAAGGGTTTGACCGCCTCGTCGAGGATCGTGGCGGCCTCCGAGACCAGCGCGTCGAGATCGGCCTCGTCGAGCGTCATCGCCGCTACTCTCCTACCGCGGCAAGCGCCTGCGGCAGCGTGAAACGACCCGCGTACAGCGCCTTTCCGATGATTGCGCCCTCCACGCCGCTCTCGGTCAGGGTCGCGATGGCGCGCAGGTCGTCGAGGCTGGACACCCCGCCCGACGCGATCACCGGCGCATCGGTGCGCGCGGCAACGGCCGACAGTAGTTCGAGATTGGGTCCCTGCAAGGTGCCGTCCTTGGTCACGTCGGTGACGACGAATCGCGAACAGCCCTCGCTGACAAGGCGTTCCAGCACCGGCCACAGGTCACCGCCGTCGGTTTCCCAGCCGCGGCCGCGCAGCCGGTGCTCGCCGTTGACGATCTTCACGTCCAGTCCGACCGCCACCTTGTCTCCGTGCTCGGCGATCGCCTGTGCGCACCAGCGGGGGTTCTCCAGCGCCGCGGTACCCAGGTTCACCCGCGCGCAGCCCGTGGCGAGGGCGGCCGTCAGCGACTCCTCGTCGCGGATGCCGCCGGACAGCTCCACGGCGACGTCCAGCTTGCCGATGACGTCGGCAAGCAGCTCGCGGTTGCTGCCCCGGCCGAACGCGGCGTCCAGATCGACCAGGTGGATCCACTCGGCACCGTCGCGCTGCCATGTCATCGCGGCGTCCAGCGCGTCGCCGTAGTCGGTCTCGCTGCCCGCTTGACCCTGGACAAGCCGCACGGCCTTGCCTTCCACAACGTCGACGGCGGGCAGAAGTATCAATGCGTTTCCTGGCACGGGGGCTTAACCTAACGTCCTGGAAGGTCCGATACCCAATTGGCGAGCAACGTCGCACCCGCGTCGCCACTCTTCTCGGGGTGGAACTGGGTAGCCGAAAGCGGTCCGTCCTCGACGGCGGCCAAAAAAGGCACGTTGTGCGTGGCCCAGGTCAGCAGCGCGTCGGGATTGCCCTCCCATGTCTGGGCGGCGTAGGAGTGCACGAAGTAGAACCGCGTGGTGGGGTCCAACCCCCGGAACAGTGTGCTGCCTGCCGGGGCGTCGACGACGTTCCAGCCCATGTGCGGGATGACCGGCGCGTCGAGTCGCACCACCGATCCGGCCCACTGCCCGCAGCCCTCGGATTCCACCCCGAACTCCACCCCGCGGGCGAACATGATCTGCATCCCGACGCACACGCCGAGCACCGGACGCCCCGCGGCGACCCGTTCGGCGATGATCTTGTCGCCGCCGATGTCGCGCAGTCCGGTCATGCAGGCCTCGAACGCGCCGACCCCGGGGACCACCAGACCGTCGGCACGCGCGGCCGCCGATGCGTCGGACGTCACCTCGACGTCGGCGCCCACCCGTTCGAGCGCCCGCTGCGCCGAACGCAGGTTGCCCGAGCCGTAGTCAAGCACTACGACGGATTTCGTTGTCACAGCGTTCCTTTGGTCGAGGGCACACCGGTCACCCTCGGGTCGTATTCGACGGCTTGGCGCAGCGCGCGGGCGACAGCCTTGTACTGCGCCTCGGTGATGTGGTGGGGATCGCGACCGTAGAGCGTGCGGACGTGCAGCGCGATACGCGCGTTCATCGCGATCGTCTCGAACACGTGCCGGTTGATGACGGTGTGATAGGGCACCTCGGATCCGGCAATCGTGCTGTGCAGCATGTGATCCGGCTCGCCACTGTGCACGCAGTACGGTCGCCCGGACACATCGACCGCGGCGTGGGCGAGGGTTTCGTCCATCGGGATGAATGCGTCACCGAACCGCCGGATGCCCCTCTTGTCACCGAGCGCCTCTCGCAGCGCCTGGCCGAGCACGATCGCGGTGTCCTCGATCGTGTGGTGTCCCTCGATCTCGACGTCGCCCTTGGCGCGCACCGTCAGATCGAAGCTGGCGTGGCTGCCGAGCGCGGTCAGCATGTGGTCGTAGAAGGGCACGCCGGTGGAGATGTCGACGGCTCCGGTGCCGTCGAGATCGAGTTCCACGAAGATGGCAGATTCCTTGGTCGTGCGCTCGACCCTGGCGCGACGGTTGGTGGTCACTGTGCTCCTATTCGTGCGCTGGCTTCCAGCAGCGCGTCGTTCTCGTCGGCCAGGCCGATGGTGGCCCGCAAATAGCCCGGGATACCGACGTCCCGGATCAGGATGCCCGCGTCCAGATACCGCTGCCAGGTCGCGGGCGCGTCGGCGAACTCGCCGAACATGATGAAGTTCGCGTCGCTGGGTATGACACGGAAACCCATGCCGCTCAACGCTTCGGTGACGCGGTCACGCTCGGCGATCAACGTCGCGACGCTGCCCAGGGTGTCGTCGGCGTGGCGCAGCGCCGCGCGCGCCGCAGCCTGGGTGATCGATGACAGGTGATACGGCAACCGCACCAGCAGCATCGCGTCGATCACGGCGGGCGCGGCGATCAGATACCCCAGCCTGCCGCCTGCGAAGGCGAACGCCTTGCTCATCGTGCGGGTGACCACCAGCTTGGTCGGGAAGTCACCGATCAGGTGCACCGCGCTGGGCTGCGACGAGAACTCGCCGTAGGCCTCATCGAGGATCAACACGCCGGTCGTCATCGCCTCAAGCAGCCGACGCAGTTCGTCGAGCGAAACACTCTGCCCCGACGGGTTGTTCGGGCTCGCGACGAAGACGACGTCGGGGTTGCGCTCCTTGATGGCGTGCACCGCCGCCTCGGCGTCGAGGCTGAAGTCGTCGGCCCGGTTGGCGACCAGCCACTCGGTCTGCGTACCGTCGGCGATGATCGGATGCATCGAGTACGACGGAACGAAGCCGATCGCGCTGCGCCCTGGTCCGCCGAAGGCCTGCAGGAGTTGCTGCAGGATCTCGTTGGAACCGTTGGCCGCCCAGAGGTTCTCGACACCGAGCTCGACACCGGTCTGCGCCGAGAGGTAGGCGGCGAGATCGGTGCGCAGTGCCACAGCGTCGCGGTCGGGATAGCGGTGCAGTTCACCGGCGACCGCGCGAACCGAACTGGTGACGTCGTCGATCAGCGCCTGTGTCGGGGGGTGCGGATTCTCGTTGGTGTTCAGCCGCACCGGAACTGCGAGTTGCGGTGCCCCGTAGGGCGATTTGCCGCGCAGATCCTCTCGAAGAGGCAGCTCGGCGAGCCTCACCTTGTCACCGAGGGTCACGTTTCGAACCTCCGACGCACGGCCTCCCCGTGCGAGGGCAGGTTCTCGGCCTCGGCGAGGGTTATCACGTATCCCGAGACGTCCTTGAGCGCCGCCTCGTCGTAATCGACGACGTGAATACCGCGCAGGAACGTCTGCACCGAGAGTCCGCTGGAGTGCCGCGCGCAGCCCGCCGTCGGCAGCACGTGGTTGGAGCCCGCGCAGTAGTCGCCCAGGCTCACCGGGGAGTAAGCGCCGACGAATATGGCTCCGGCAGAGCGGATCCGACCCGCTACTTCACGTGCATCGGCAGTTTGAATCTCCAGATGCTCTGCGGCGTAGGCGTTGACGGTCTTGATCCCGGCGTCGATGTCGTCGACGAGCACAATGGCCGACTGCCGTCCGGTCAGCGCCGCGGTCACGCGTTCGCGGTGCACGGTCGTTTCCAGTTGAACGGCGAGTTCGCGATCGGTCGCATCGGCGAGCGCTGTGCTCGGTGTCACCAGAACGCTGGCGGCCATCTCGTCGTGCTCGGCCTGGCTGATGAGGTCGGCGGCCACATGCACCGGGTCAGCCGTGTGGTCGGCGAGAATCGCGATCTCGGTCGGCCCGGCCTCGGCGTCGATGCCGATCTGCGAACGGCAGATCCGCTTGGCGGCGGTGACGTAGATGTTGCCCGGCCCGGTCACCATGTCGACCGGTGCCAGTTCCGCGCCGTCGGTGTCGGTTCCGCCGTAGGCGAGAAGCGCGACGGCCTGGGCGCCGCCGACGGCCCACACCTCGTCGACGCCGAGCAGTCGGGCGGCGGCCAGGATCGTGGGGTGCGGCAGGCCGCCGAACTCGGCCTGCGGCGGGCTGGTGATGACCAGCGAGTCCACCCCCGCGGTCTGGGCGGGCACGACGTTCATCACCACGCTGGACGGATACACCGCATTGCCGCCGGGCACGTACAGGCCGACGCGCTCGACTGGAACCCAGCGTTCGGTCACGGTGGCGCCGGGCGCCAATGTGGTCGTGGTGTCGGTCCGGCGCTGATCCGCGTGCACCAGGCGAGTGCGCTCGATCGCCACCTCGAGTGCGATGCGCACGTCGCCCGGTAGCCGATCCAGCGCATTCTGCAGCTCAGCGGCCGGAACGCGGACTGCAGCGGGCCGCACCCCGTCGAAGGATTCGCCGAACTCGAGCGCCGCCTCGGCGCCGCGGGCGGCTACGGCGTCGACGATCGGGCGGACCTTCGGCACCACCGCATCGACGTCCACGCCGCCGCGCGGCAGCGCCGCCCGCAACCGTGCCGCCGACAGGTCGGCGCCGCGCAGGTCGATGCGGGCCATGAGGGACGACGTTGCATTCACGCACCTATTGTCCCAGAACAGGCCAAATCGATATCGCCGCGGCAGCCTTCGCTGAGCCGCAGGTCAGCGGGTATGCCCGCTTACTTGCAGAGTTCGGTGATCTTGGCGTTCGCTTCGTCGGCTTCCTTCAACCGGGCGGCCTGGCCGGGATCGGTGTTCGGGATACCAGACGTGGACCGCGCGCCGATGTCCATCAGGTTGTTGGCGAACTTGCGGATCTGTTCGGCCAGTTCGGGCGGCGTGTCCGGCTGAAGCCGGGCCAGGAGGTACTGGCCGCCGTCGTAGAGCGCCAGGCGCGCGTTGGCGGCCACCGCCATCGAGCCGGTGACGTCCTCGGGGCCGCCGGGGGGTTGCAGGTTCGTGTTGATCTGCACACCGTTGCGAATGACGGTGAACGCCTCGCAGATGCTGGCCTTGGGATCGTCGGTTTCCGTGCCGGTGAAGACCTGCCCTTCGGTGGACGGTTTGCTCATCAGCGCCCACACCGCGAGACCAGCGGCGACCAGCGCGACGACGAGCGCGGCGACGGAAACAATGAAAGCCCTTGACGACCCTGTGTGCTCAGCCATGCGCGGATAGTAACGGTGGTTCGTTCCGCGTCAGCGAACTTTGCCCCCGACTCGCCGTTATTCGTGCCAGCCCCTCCTGATGCGGCCCGCGCTTGCGTATCGTCAAAGTCCATGTCCGCCAAGGATCACCCCAACAACGCACCGGGCGTTCCGATGGTCTATCCGCCGGCGTTCGAGCGCATACAGATCAAGTACATGAACCCCCTGGTCAAACGCCTCGCGCGGGTCATGCCAGGGGTGGCGAAGATCAAGCACACCGGCCGCAAGTCGGGTAAGCAGTACGAGACCGTGGTGACGCCGTTCCGCAAGGGGTCCACGCTGGCCATCGTGCTCGGCCACGGTAAGACCGACTGGGTGAAGAACGTCCTCGCCGCAAAGGAGGCCGACGTGGACTTCGGCTCCCGCACGGTGCACATCGTCAATCCCCGCATCGTGCCCGCGGGCGGTGATGCCGAAGACCTGCCTTTCCCGGCCCGGATCCAGGCCAGAAAAATGGGAGTGCTCGTCGCTGACATCGCGTGACAGACTGGCGCGGTGGCATTCGACGTCTGGCTGACTTTCATCGGCGCGGCCATCGCGATCGCGGTCTCCCCCGGCGCCGGCGCCATCCAGTCGATGGCCACCGGCCTGACCCACGGCGTGCGGCGAGGCTATTGGAGCATCTTCGGCCTCGAAATCGGCTTGATGCTGCAACTCGCTCTGGTGGCCGCGGGCCTCGGCGCGATCGTCATGAACTCCGTCCTCGCGTTCAACGTGATCAAGTGGATCGGCGTGGCCTACCTGGTGTATCTGGCCGTACGGCAATGGCGAACCGCCACAGTCGACCTGCGTGAGCAGGTGAGCAGGGCGGCGGACGGCGGCAGGCTGGCACTCGTCGTGCGCGGCTTTTTGGTCAACACCACCAACCCGAAGGGCCTGGTCTTCTTCCTCGCCGTGCTGCCGCAGTTCATCGTGCCCACGGCACCGCTGATGCCGCAGTATCTGGCCATCGGGGCGACGATGGTCGCCGTCGACCTCGTGGTGATGGGCCTGTACACCGCGCTGTCGGTCCGCCTGCTCAAGTGGATGCACACGCCGCGCAAACAGACGATGGTGAACCGGGTGTTCTCCGGCCTGTTCGCGGCCGCCGCCGTGGTGCTCTCGTTGGTGCGTCGCGGTCCCGCTACCGCGTGAACACGGTCTTGCCCGTCATCGTCGGCCAGACCGACGGCGCGTCGTCAAATGGCACCACCCGGTCGACGACCGGCGACAGATCCGTTGTCGCGGAGAGTGTTTCGACGATCTCGGGGATGACCGCCCGGGCATTGACGCGTCCGGTGACGAACCGAACTCCGCGGGTGTACATCGGCAGCAACGGCAGCGTGACCCCGTCGGTGAAGTAGATCCCGGTGTCGGTGCAGACGCCGTCGGGCCACGTCGCCCGCAGTGTGGCGGCCAGTATCGACGGATCCATCGACGTGTGCACCGTCACCGGATAGGGATCCCATGACCTGTCGGGCCCGCACCGGTCGTGCACTCGCGCGCCGAGCTTCTCGGCCACGGCCAGCCGTTGCTCGTCGGTGTCGACGTAGTCGACCTGCGCGCCGAACGCCACCCCGAACGCCGCGGCGTACAGGCCGATGGACAGTCGGCCGACCACGAGGACGCGGCGATCGGCTTCGTCGAGCGCGGCCAACTCGGCCCGGTACGGGCCGACGCCGCGCCACCCGTCGGGAATGTTGTCCGACAGCGACGCGACGGACACCGGGTCGACGTCGGCGGGAACGGGCAGCAACATCGCATCGGCGAACGGCACGAGCACCAGGTCCGACATGAAGCCGCCGCCGTCGAGACCCGCCAGCGGCGCCATCCCGTACATCGCCATCAGCGGCAGCGATGCGCATGTCCCGGTCACGCCACGCCGGCAGGCGCTGCACTGCCCGCAGCTGATCTGGAACGGCACGACGACGCGGTCGCCGACCCGCACGGTGCTGACGTCCTCGCCGACGGCGACCACCTCGGCCAGGCCTTCATGGCCGACCGGATGACCCGGCGGCATCGGCAGAACACCCTGGGCGACGCCGACGTCCAGGTCGCAACAGGCGACCGCCACCGGCCGGACGAGCGCCTGCCTGCCGTCGGAGATCGCGGGCTCGGGCGCGTCCCGCCATTCGTATCGCCCCGCCTCTTCGAACATCAGCTGTCTCATCAGGCCGCCCTTCTTTAGTGATCGTTCAAATATTCTTGAGCGACCGTTCTAGTATTGTCAAGGCATGCCTCGCCCCGACCGAAGCCGCGCCGCCCTGATCGACACCGCGGCCCAGCTGTTCCGCAGGCAGGGATATGCCGCCACCGGCATCAACCAGATCCTGGAGACCGCCGACGTCAAGGCCGGATCGCTCTATCACCACTTCCCGAACGGAAAGCAGGAGCTCGCGGCGGCCGTCGTCGAGTCGGCCGGTGGAGACATCGAACGCCTGCTGCGCCGCTTCCTCGACAGTGACGCCCCGGTCGCCGACATCGTCAACGGATGGATCGACCTGCTCATCGCGCAACTGGCCTCCGATGACCGCGACGGCTGCCCGATCGAACCGATCGCCTCTGAGTCGGTCAACGCCAGCCCTCAGGTGCGTGAGGCATCCGCTCGCGCATTCGCCGGCTGGGCCGCCGCTGTCGCCGACCGGCTCCGCGCCGACGGCTGGTCAGACGGCGATGCCGGCCAGACCGCGCTCGCGGTCATCGCGCTGATCGAAGGCGCATTGATCCTGTCCCGTATCGCGGGTGACGACGCCGCGTTGGTATCGGCAAAGGTGGCGGCCGCGACGCTGCTCAGGTAGCGCTACAGGTCCAGGCCGATGTCGAGGACACGCACCGAATGGGTGAGCGCACCGACGGCCAGATAGTCGACACCCGTACCCGCGTATTCGGCCGCGGAGTCCAGTGACAGCCCGCCTGAGGACTCGAGCTTCGTCTCGGGCGAACGGGCATCGCGCCGCTGCACCGCGATCTGCGTCTGCCATACCGGGAAGTTGTCCAGCAGCACGAGAGCCTCTTTGCCCAAGTCCTCGGCCAGCACGTCGTCGAGCTGTTCGAGCGAGTCGACTTCGACCTCGCAGGGCAGGTCGGGTGCCGCCTCGCGGACCGCGCGAAGCGCCGCCACCACGGAACCGGCCGCCGCTACGTGGTTGTCCTTGATCAGCGCGGCGTCGCCCAGACCCATCCGGTGGTTGACACCGCCGCCCACCCGCACCGCGTACTTCTGCAGCGCCCGCAACCCGGGCAGCGTCTTGCGGGTGTCGCGGATCTTCGCATTGGTGCCCTCGACCGCATCGACCCATGCCGCTGTCGTGGTGGCAATCCCCGACAGGTGACACACCAGGTTCAGCATCGTCCGCTCGGCGGTCAGAAGGCCTCGCGTCGGCGCCTCGACGACGAGCACCACACCACCTGCGTCCAGACGCGTCCCGTCGTCGACGCGTTCCTTGAGCCGGTATCCGTCAGGACCGATGACCTCGTCGAGCACCAGCAGCGCGATGTCGACACCGGCGATCACACCCGGTTCCCGCGTCACCATCGACGCCGTCACGCTGGCGTCGGCCGGCACCGTCGCAAGCGTGGTCACGTCGGGGCCGTAGCGCAGGTCTTCTTCGAGCCCGCGTGCGATCACCCTGCGGGCTTCGGTGAGTTCGTCGGCGCTGAGTTCCATCAGCAGCACGCCGCCGCGAAGACCTGGCTGTGCGCCAGCGCGGGATCGGTGTCCGGGAAGTCGGAGCGGTGATGGCAGCCCCGTGATTCGTTGCGCGCCAGCGCGGCGGCCGCGACGGCGCGGGCCGCGGCGGTCAGCGCGACGTCCTCGAACCCCGCGCGGCCGTCGAGGTCACGCGGATCGGCGGCGTCGAGTTCGGCGGTCAGCTGCTGCAGCCCGTCGGCATCCCTGACCACCGACGCGTACTGCGACATCGCCCGCTGCAACTTCCTGCGCGGCAACGCAACCCGCGTCTCCGTCTCGATCGGGGTGGCGGTGGTGGCGCCTGCGATGCGGGCGTGATCGGCCGCTTCGCGTCCGGCCCGCCCGCCGACCACGAGCCCCTCGAGGAGACTGTTGGACGCCAACCGGTTGGCTCCGTGCATCCCGGTGCGGGCCACCTCCCCCGCGGCGAACAGTCCGGTCAGTTCGGTACGGCCGTACACGTCGGTGACGACGCCACCGCAGCTGTAGTGCGCGCCCGGCACCACCGGAATCGGTTGGCGCGTCGGATCGATACCCGCCGCCAAGCACGCCGCGGTGACCGTCGGGAACCGCAGGCCGAAGTCAGCGATACCACGCGCATCCAGGTACGCGCACGGGTCGCCGGTCTCGCGTAACCGGGCGTCGATGGCGCCCGCGACGACATCGCGGGGCGCAAGGTCGCCCATCGGGTGGACGCCCGCGGTGATCGAATTGCCCTGCCGGTCAAGCAGAATCCCGCCCTCGCCGCGGACCGCCTCGGTGATCAGCGGACGGCGTCCGCCCGCGTCACCGTCGAACAGCATCGTCGGGTGGAACTGGATGAACTCGATGTCGCTGACCGGCACGCCTGCCCACAGCGCCAGCGCGACACCGTCGCCGGTGGATCCCTCGGGGTTGGTCGTCGCCGAGTACAGGTGGCCCAACCCGCCCGTCGCGAGGATCACCGACGGCGCGTGCACGATGCCGGGACCGTCCGAGTTGAGAACGTGCACACCGGTCACCGCGCCGTCGGCGTACAGAACATCGAGCGCGACGTGGTTGCGACGGATGTCGAGCGTGGCGGCGGCGTGATCGAGCGCACGCTGCACCTCTGCTCCGGTCGCATCGCCGCCGGAATGAATGATGCGGCGCCGCGAGTGGCCGCCCTCCCGAGTCAGTGACCAGCGACCGGGCTCGGCTTCGTCGAAACGCGCTCCGTCGTCGACCAATTCGCGGACGGCCCGGTATCCGTCGGCCACGATCGAAGTGACGGCATCGGGGTCACACAGCCCGGCGCCCGCAGCGATCGTGTCAGCGACATGGGCCTCGATCGAGTCATCGGTGTCAGGAAGCACCACCGCGATGCCGCCCTGCGCGTAGAACGTCGCAGTCTCGGTGGCCTTGCTCAGCACGACGACCTTGCGGCCGCGCCGATGGGCGGCCAGGGCCGCGACCAGACCGGCCACCCCGGTGCCGACCACCACCACGTCGGCCCGCTGATGCCACATCATTCGCCGCCCCCGGGCGTGCCGATCTCGATCATCCGCTGGACGCTGGCCCTGGCGCGGGCGGCAACGTCCGGGTCGACGTCGACCTCATCGGCACCCTCGGTCAGACAGCGCAGCAACGCGGCCGGGGTGATCATCTTCATGTACTTACACGACGCCCGGTCGTTGACCGCGCGGAAGTCGACTTCCGGTGCGGCGCGGCGCAACTGGTGCAGCATACCGACCTCGGTGGCGACCAGCACCTGACGCGCGTGCGTATCGCGGGCGGCGTCGAGCATGCCGCCGGTGGACAGGATCTTGACCCGGTCCTCTGGGAACGCACCTTCGCCGGCGAGGTAGAGAGCCGATGTCGCACAACCGCATTCGGGATGCACATACAGCTCGGCGTCCGGATGCGTGAGCGCCTTCTGCGCCAGCTCGTCACCATTGATCCCGGCGTGCACGTGGCATTCACCGGCCCAGATGTGCAGGTTCTCGCGGGCGGTCACGCGCCGGACGTGGGCGCCGAGGAACTGGTCAGGGCAGAACAGCACGTCGCGGTCCTCCGGGATGGAGGCCACCACCTCGACGGCGTTGGACGACGTGCAGCAGATGTCGGTCTCCGCCTTCACCGCCGCCGTGGTGTTCACGTAGGACACGACCACTGCGCCGGGGAATTCGGCCTTCCACGCGCGCAAGTCGTCGGCGGTGATGGAATCGGCCAGCGAGCAGCCCGCGCGCTGATCGGGGATCAGCACCGTTTTCTCCGGGGAGAGGATCTTGGCGGTCTCCGCCATGAAGTGCACACCGCAGAACACGATGGTGTCCTCGGGCGCCTCGGCGGCGACTCGCGAGAGCGCCAGCGAGTCGCCGACATGGTCGGCGACGTCCTGGATGGCGGGCAGCTGATAGTTGTGCGCCAGTAGCGTCGCGCCCCGCAGGTCGGCAAGGCGACGGACTTCGGCAGCCCATTTCTCGTCTGCCTCGACACCGGAATAGCCGGTCGGACTGTTGACGATCCGCTCGTCCAGCACAGTCATGGCCGCCTCCTCGCAATCGGTAGGTTTTCGACTTACAATCGAAAACATGGCCAATAGTAGCACTGCCCACGAAGTGCTCGCCGTCGTCTTCCAAGTTCGACAACTCGGCACGAGAAACCCGCAGCTCAGCGTGCTGCTGTGGGAACGGGCGCGTGATCCGCAGCGACATAGGTGGTCGCTGCCCGGCGGACAGCTGCGCCACGACGAGGACATGACCAGCTCAGTTCGGCGCCAACTCGCCGAAAAGGTCGACCTCCGTGAATTGGCTCACCTCGAGCAGCTCGCGGTGTTCTCCGATCCGGCCCGGGTTCCCGGGCCGCGCACGATCGCCTCGACGTTTCTGGGGCTGGTGCCCTCCCCCGCAACGCCGGAGCTGCCACCGGACACCAGATGGCATCCGGTGAACGCGCTGCCCCCGATGGCGTTCGACCACGGGCCGATGGTCGAGCATGCCCGTACCCGGCTGGTGGCGAAGATGTCTTACACCAATATCGGGTTCGCGTTGGCGCCAAAGGAATTCGCCCTCTCCACGCTGCGCGACATCTACGGCGCCGCACTCGGCCATCAGGTCGACGCCACCAATCTGCAGCGGGTGCTCGCCAGGCGCGGGGTGATCACGCCCACCGGTACCACCGCGCGCTCCGGTCGCAGCGGCGGCAGGCCCGCCGCCCTGTATCGCTTCACGGAGTCCGCCTATCGGGTCACCGACGAGTTTGCGGCGCTGCGGCCGCCGGGATGACCCGACCGACACGCGGGCGACGCGATTGGCTTCTTAGAGGTCTCTTAAGCAAGAATGGCCGGATGGACTTGGGCAACGTCGCACCGGCAGCCTCCGCCGAGTGGATCGGTTCGGTCCCCCACCAGGAGATCGAGCGGGGCGTTCGCCCGCAGCTGCCCAGGGACGACCCGTTCTACGACCCCCCGCAGGGCTTCCAGCACGCCGAGCCGGGCACCGTTCTGCGCAGCCGCGACGTCGAGGTTGCCTTTCTCGGCCTGATCCCGCAGAAATTCACGGCTACCCAGCTCCTGTACCGGACCTCCGACATGCACGGCAGGCCCGAGGCGACCGTCACCACGGTGATCGCACCGGCGGAGCGCGGCCCCGAGCAGGTCTGCCCGGTGGTGTCCTACCAGTGCGCCATCGACGCCGTGACGTCCCGCTGTTTCCCCTCCTACGCGCTGCGGCGGCGGTCGATGGCCGCAGGCGCACTCGCGCAGTTCGAATTCCTCCTCATCGCCGCAGCACTTGCCGAGGGCTGGGCGGTCTCGGTTCCCGACCACGAGGGCCGGGCCGGCGCCTGGGGCACCCCGTACGAGCCGGGTTACCGGATCCTCGACGGCCTTCGTGCCGCGCTGGCCACCGAGAAACTGGGCCTGTCCACGTCGGCGCCGATCGGCCTCTGGGGCTATTCCGGCGGCGGCCTTGCCACCGCGTGGGGCGCCGAGATGGCCGCCTCGTACGCACCTGAGCTCAACATCGTCGGTGCGGTGCTCGGATCTCCGGTCGCCGACCTCGGCAACGCCTTCCGTCGCCTCAACGGCGGCGTCTTCTCCGGGCTGCCCGCGATGGTGGTGGCCGCGCTCTCGCACGCCTATCCCGATCTGGACCGCGTCATCCAGGAGCATGCGACCGACGCAGGCAAGGCGATGCTGCTGCGCGCCGAGAAGATGACGACCGCGCACGCCGTACTCAGGCTGCTGGGCATGGACATGGGCAAGCTGGTCGACCAGCCGCTCGAACAGATCCTCGGCACGCCCGAGGTGCAGACCGTTTTCGACAGCATCAAGCTGGGCACCACGGTGCCGACACCGCCCGTGCTGATCGTGCAGGCCGTGCACGACCCGATCGTCTCGGTCGACGACATCGACGAACTGTCCGACACCTACGAGTCCGGCGGTGCGTCGGTGACCTACCACCGTGACGCGTTCAGCGAGCACCTCTCGCTGCATCCGCTGTCGGCGCCCATGACATTGCGCTGGCTGACCGACCGGTTCGCCGGAAAGCCGCTGAGCGAGAACATCGTTCGCACGAAGTGGCCGACGATGCTGAACCCGATGACCTACATCGGGATGGCCAGGCTGGTCCGGATCGCCGCAAAGGTGGCCACCGGGCGGACGGTCGAGCGCAGCCCTCTGTGACGGGCGGGAGTACCGTGGCTCACAGGAGCCCCGATGCACTACACCCGCCATACGCCCACGTATCCGCTCTGCGACTTCGTCGAGTACCTCTGGTGCCTGACCGACGGGCCGACGCACTCCGCTGAGCGGATACTGCCCGGCGGCACAACCGAACTCGTGATCAACCTGCACGACAACGAGATTCGTGTCTGCGACCCGGTCAACTCAACGGTCCTGCGGTACTCCGGCGCGGTCGTCGCCGGGCCGTACAGCCGTGCCTTCGACATCGACGCCAGCCGCCACGCTGCGATGCTCGGCGTGCACTTCAAGCCGGGCGGTGCCCGGGCCCTACTCGGCCTACCTCTTCACGAACTTCGCAACACCCACGTCGACCTCGAACAACTGTGGAACGCGCAAGCCTGCGCCCTACGAGCACGGGTATGCGAGGCACGCTCGGACGCCGAGCGGTTCGCCGTCGTCGAAACCGCGCTGTGCTCGAAGTTGCGCCCAGACCTCGCTCAGAAGGTGAACCTGACGACGGCGCTGGCCGCGCTTGTCCCCGGGACGGCGCAGCCCGCGATCGGGACGCTTGCCGAACGCGTGGGGCTGAGCCATCGCGAGTTCATCAAGCGGTTCACCGTCGGCGTGGGAATGGCGCCGAAGCTGTTCGCCCGGGTGCGGCGGTTCCACCTGGCCGCGAACCGGATTCGGGCCGGGGGCGCACCGCGATGGTCGGAGTTCGCCGTCGAAATCGGCTACGCCGACCAGGCGCACATGATTCGCGACTTCCACGCGTTCGCCGGCATGACCCCGGTCCAGTACCACGACAGCACGCGCGCCCCGGCGAAGGACGACCACGTCGCTCTCACGGCGTAGGTCAAATTCGTCCAATACAGCACCGGGTCGTCACGGCACACTCGAACCATGACCGACTTCCGTGCGGGCGCGGTCCGCTATCAGGTCACCGACGTCGACCGCGCCGTCGCGTTCTACACCGAGACATTCGGGTTCCGCGAGGTGATGCGCCCCGGCCCCGCGTTCGCGAGCATCGCCAAAGACGGGTTGACGCTGTGGTTGAGCGGGCCCAAGAGTTCAGGAGCCCGACCGTTGGCCGGCGGGATCGCCCAAGAACCGGGCGGGTCTAACCGGATCGTGCTCCAGGTGACCGATCTCGAATCGTGCGTCGCATCGCTGAAGGAACAGGGCGTGAAGTTCCGCAATTCGATCGAGTCAGGCCCGGGTGGCCTTCAGATCCAGGTGGAGGATCCCGACGGGAACCCCATCGAGGTGTTTCAGCCCGCGGAGGGAAACGCGTCCTCGACGGCGACCGGGGGCGGCAGCACCGGCTGATCCTCCGGCGGCCAGGCGCCGAGATCGTCACGCGACGACGACACCGCGATCATCGAGTACACCAGCGCCGCCATCGCCACCGGGAACAACGCCGACGCCGCGATCACCCAGCCCGAATGCGAGAAGAACACCGCCGGCGCCTCGGTCACATAGACGACGCGGTGGTCGGGCGATATCGGTGCGCCTGCGATGTCGATGACGTCGTAGCGGGCGCGGACGATGAGGGCGCCCACCGCTGCGGCCGCGCCGTACGCGGCGGCCGAACCCGCCGCCAACGCGGCGCACAACAGCGGGCCGCGATGGGGCCGCCACTGCCACACCAACACCGCCGCGACGACGGCGACCACTACGACGAGACCCGTCAGCAGGAAGGCCGAGTTGAAGAAGTTGTCGCTCTCGGCGCCGAGAGCGACGTGCACGCGCTCCCCGCTCTTGGTCAATGCGATGACGCCGCGGATCGGCGGCGCGATCCACGCCCAGAGCGCACCCACCACGGCACCGGCGAGCGTCAAGCCGACGACAACCGTCACGGCGGCGCGACCGCGCGAAATACGTGGCGGTGCAACCTCAGCTATCTCGCTCCTCGCGTGCGCGGGGTTCATCGCTTCTCAAGATCCTTCGAGTCCTGCGTCCCGTGCCGCGAGCACTTCGCCGACCACCCGTCGGGGCGCACCTGCACCACCATCCGCCTGCCGCATTCCGCACAGTACCGTGGTGGCTCGAGCCCGAGTTGGGCCGCGGTCGGCACAGCGCCGCCCGCGGGTTCGCCAGTGTAGACGTTGAACTTGGCGGTCCCCATCAGTGAAAACCGTCAGATGGTGGCGTTGAGCGCCTTGATCGGCATCTGCAGATCCTCGAGCAACTCCAGGTCCGACTCGGCCGGGCGGCCCAGCGTGGTCAGGTAGTTGCCGACGATGACCGCATTGATGCCGCCGAGGATGCCCTGCTTGGCACCGAGATCGCCCAGTGTGATCTCGCGCCCGCCGGCGAACCGCAGCATCGTGCGCGGCAGCGCCAGCCGGAACGCCGCCACCGCCTTGAGGGCTTCGGACGCCGGCAGCACGTCCAGATCACCGAAGGGTGTGCCGGGTCGCGGGTTGAGGAAGTTCAGCGGCACCTCATGAGGATCCAGTTCGGCCAGGTTGGCCGCGAACTCGGCGCGCTGCTCCAGCGTCTCGCCCATGCCCAGGATTCCGCCGCAGCAGACCTCCATGCCGGCCTCGCGGACCATCAGCAGCGTGTCCCACCGCTCATCCCAGGTGTGGGTGGTCACGACGTTGGGGAAAAACGACTTGGCCGTCTCGAGGTTGTGGTTGTAGCGGTGCACACCCATCTCGGACAGGCGCTCGACCTGGTCGGCGGTCAGCATGCCCATCGAGCACGCGATCTGGATGTCGACCTCATTGCGGATCGCCTCGATGCCCGCGGCCACCTGAGCGAGCAGTCGCTCGTCGGGTCCGCGCACCGCGGCCACGATGCAGAACTCGGTCGCACCGGATTTGGCGGTCTGCTTGGCGGCCTCCACCAGGCTGGGGATGTCGAGCCAGGCGCTGCGCACCGGTGAGGCGAAAAGCCCGGACTGCGAACAGAAGTGGCAGTCCTCGGGGCAACCGCCGGTCTTGAGGCTGATGATGCCCTCGACCTCCACCTCGGGCCCGCACCACCGCATCCGGACCTCGTGAGCCAGTGCCAGCAGATCATCGAGCCGGTCGTCGGGCAGCTGCAGGACGGCCAGCACCTGGTCCTGGGTCAGCCCCTCGCCCCGTTCGAGTACCTGCTCGCGGGCCGTGGTCAGGATGTCACTCAAAACCGATGCACCTTCCTCAAAAACTTGAACGGCGTTCAGGTTATGGTAGCGGGGTGCAGCTGCACAAACGCGACGTGGTCGATGCGGCGACGGCGATCCTGGACAACTACGGGATCGCCGACCTGACGATGCGCAGGCTGGGCCGCGAGCTCAATGTCTCCCCCGGCGCGCTGTACTGGCATTTCGCCAACAAGCAGCAGCTTCTCGGCGCGATCGCCGACCGGATCCTCGAGCCAGTCGGCGACGTCCCCGGCGACTGGCGGGAGCGGATCAGCGGTGTCTGCGACCGACTGCGCGATGCCCTGCTATCCCATACCGACGGCGCCGAACTGGTCTCGGCGAGCTTCGCGGCGGGCCAGTCGGAGGCGATGACGCAGATCGTGGCACGCCTCGGCGATGCCGCCGCCCACGCCGGGGTCACCGGGCCACACGCCGAACTGGCTGCCCGCACCGTCGTTTACTACGTGCTCGGCTTCACCGCCGACGAACAGTCGCGGCTGCAGTGGGACGCCGCGGGTGCCGACCTGCCCGACGAACAGTCGGTGCTCACCGACGACGCAGGGGAACGATTCGGGTTCGGGCTGGCGCTGCTCGTCGACGGCATCGCCGCGCGGCGCCCGGTTGTCGGGGCGGCCGAGTAACGTCGCATCCGTGAACACCGTCGCTGATGTGCGGCGCATAACCTCGACGCTGCCGAGGTCGTATGAGGTCGTGGTGCGCGACCAGATCAAGTTCCGTATCGGCCAGATCGTCTACCTCGCGTTCTCTCGCGACGAGACGGTCATGGGGTTCGCATTCCCGAAAGAGGAACGCGCCGGCTTGGTCGCCTCCGAAACCGACAAGTTCATGCTGCCGCGGGAGTCCGACATGCGCTACAACTGGGTCCACGTCCGACTCGATGCGATCGACGCCGCAGAACTGCGCGAGATCGTCATCGAAGCATGGCGGATGTGCGTGCCGAAAAGCGTTGCCGCAACAGTGCCTTAGGGCGCGATGGGGTACTCCACCCTGTTGTTGCCGTCCCAGTGCCGGATCGCCACCGCGGTTCCCTTGCGGTCACGCGCCATACGCCGCAGCGACAGAGCGGCGGCCAGCTTGTCCGAACGCACCCGCCGCGCCATCGTCACATGCGGGGTCCACTCGCCCGGCTTGGCGTGCGGCAGCGGTCCGGGCGACATGTGCGGCAGGCACGCGGCGTGCGCCTCAGCCTGCAGCGCAAGGAGTTCCACGGATGGGATGAGCAGCCGCACCAGGGTGAAAGGGCCGCTGCCGAACAGCATCGGCGCGCCGATCGTGCACCGCAGCGGCAGCATGCGCAGCAGCGGGCGCAGCGCAACGTTGACCGCGTCATCCATGTGCTCGGCGACCGCCACCGTGACGTGGGGCCGATTGCTCGGTGACGTCGATGCGGCCAGGCTCCGCACCCCCGCGTCGCTCAGGTCGTGCCAGATGCGCCGGACAGCGGCGTCGGTATCGTCGTCGAAGAGCAACTCGACGGAGTGCACCATGTCAGTCCACCAGATCCCGGACCCACTGGGGGTCGAACGCCGCGGCGCTCATCGATTCGAACTCTTCAAGGCCGAAAGCGCCTGCGCCGTCGGGCAGTACCGCCCGCAGCGGCGCCATCGTCGACAGCACTTCGCGGTTGCCGGTCTCGACCACACCGGAGTCCGCACGCCATGCGCCGATCACCAACCCCGTGCACCAGACATTGTGAGAGGCAAGCGCTTCCAACGTCAGCGCGACGTGATTGAGCGTGCCCAGTCCTGACCTGGCGACGACGAGCACCGGTGCGCCGAGATCGACAGCGAGGTCTCGCAGCGTCGCCGCGTCGTCTCCGATCTCGACGAGCAGTCCTCCGGCCCCCTCGACAAGGGTCAGCCGGCCCGGCCGATCCACTTTGCCGACCAACTCGGCCATATCCTCGCGCGTCGGCAGCCGCATCCCGGCCCGCTTCGCGGCGGCCGCGGGCGCCAACGGTTCGGGAAGCCTTGCCAGACCGTGTAATTCGGTGACACCGGACAGCCGGCCGATATCGGCGAGATCGTCGTCGCCGTCGGCCGAACCGGATTGCACCGGCTTGCACACCGCGACGTCGAATCCCGCCAACCGGGCATGACACGCCAGCGCGGCGGTTGCCACCGTCTTACCTACGCCGGTGTCGGTGCCTGTGACGACCAGAACGCTCACTGGCGAGCCGTCGAGAGCACTTCCGTGAGCACGCTGCGCGCCATCTCCATCTCGTCGCCGGACAGGGAGGCACGCGCCGTCAGCCGGAGCCGCGACGTGCCTGCGGGCACTGTCGGCGGCCGGAAGCAGCCGACCCGCACACCCCGGTCGAGACACGCGGTGGCCGCGGCCAGCGCGACCTCGGGGGCACCGAGAATCACCGACACCACTGCCGATTCCGGGCGATCGGGAACATCGCAGACGTCGGCGAGTTCCCCGGCGAACCGCAGCACATCCTGCGCACGCCACGGCTCGGCCATGAGAACGCGCAGGGCGGCCCACGCGGCGCCGACGGCGGCAGGCGCAAGCCCGGTGTCGAAGATGAACGGCCGCGCGGCGTCGATCAGGTGATCTCGCACGGCCGCAGGGCCGAGCACCGCGCCGCCCTGGCTGCCGAGCGCCTTGGACATCGTCACGGTCATCACCACATCCGGCGCACCGGCCAGGCCGACCTCCTCGAGCAGCCCTCGCCCACCGGTCCCCCGCACGCCGAGCCCGTGCGCTTCGTCGACGATCAGCAGCGCGCCGTGGCGTCTGCAGACGTCGTGGAGCCTCCGCAGCGGCGCGAGATCGCCGTCGGCGCTGAAGACCGAGTCGGTGATGACCACCGCGCGGTCCTCGTCGCGCAACGACAGCGCCTCGTCGACCGCCGCCACATCGCGGTGCGGGGTCACCGCCACCCGCGCCTTCGACAACCGGCAGGCGTCGACGAGCGAGGCGTGCGTGAGCGCATCGGACACCAGAAGCGATCCGGGTCCCGACAGCGCGACGACGGCGCCCAGGTTGGCCGTGTAGCCCGACGAGAACACCAGCGCCGACTCGAAGCCGACGAAGTCGGCCAGCGCGGACTCGAACCCCTCGTGCAGTTCGGTGTTGCCCGTGACCAGCCGTGATCCCGTCGAACCGGCACCCCACGTGCGCAGCGCGGCCACGCCGCCGTCGATGACGTCGGGGTGCTGGGACAGGCCGAGGTAGTCGTTGGACGCGAGGTCGAGATCGGCGCCGACCGGCGGACGCGCCCGCAGCGAGCGGCGAAGCCCGGCCGCGCGGCGCTGCTGCTCGACCTCCTCGAGCCAGGACAGCGGGGATACCCCTACGCGCGGCACGGATGCTCCTTCAGGACTTGAACACGTCGGCTCAGCCGACAATTGAACACGTCGGCTGAGCCGACAATTGAACACCGTTCAGGTTAGTGCACGCGCGACGGCGACCATCGCCGAGGTGATCTGTCCGATCTCGGCAGGGCTGCAGATGTAAGGCGGCATGGCGTAGACGAGGTTGCGAAACGGGCGCAGCCAGATGCCGTGCTCGAGCGCCGCGGCCGTGGCCACGGGCACGTCGACAGGCTCGGCCATCTCGATGACCCCGATCGCCCCGAGGACGCGGACGTCGGCCACGCCCGGCAGCGACCGGGCGGGTTCGAGACCCTCACGCAGACCCGCCTCGATCTCGAGAACGCGTGCGCGCCAATCCTGGCCCAGCAGCAACTCGACCGAGGCCACCGCCACCGAGCACGCGAGCGCGTTGGCCATGAAGGTCGGCCCGTGCATGAGCGCGCCGGGTTCGTGCGAACTGATCGTGTGGGCGATGTCGGTCGTGCACAACGTCGCGGCCAAGGTCATGTAGCCCCCGGTGAGCGCCTTGCCCACACACATGATGTCGGGGCGCACACCGACATGCTCGGCAGCGAACAGTCGACCCGTCCGCCCGAAGCCGGTGGCGATCTCATCGAAGATCAGCAGCACATCGTGCCGATCGCAGATCTCCCGCAGATCGGTCAGGTAGCGCGGATCGTGAAACCGCATGCCACCCGCGCCCTGGACGACAGGCTCCACGATGACGGCAGCGAGTTCGGATGCGTGCTCTGCCAACTGGGATTCGAACGCGGCGATGTACGCGGCGTCGTAGTCACGCGGCACCTGCGGTGCGAAGACCTGGTCGGCCAGAACGTCGGTCCACAGCGAGTGCATGCCGCCGTCGGGATCGCAGATGCTCATCGGAGTGAAGGTGTCGCCGTGGTAGCCGCCCCGCCACGTCATCAACCGGTGTTTCTCCCGGCGCCCGAGGCTGCGTTGGTACTGCAGTGCCATTTTCACGGCGACCTCGACCGAGACCGAACCGGAGTCGCTGAAGAACACGGTGTCCAACCCGTCGGGCGTGATGTCGACGAGCAACTGCGCGAGTCGGGCCGCGGGCTCGTGGGTGAGGCCGCCGAACATGACGTGGTTCATCCGGGACAGCTGCGAGGCGATTGCGTAGTCCAGCGACGGGTGGCCGTGTCCGTGGATCGCGGTCCACCACGAGCTCATGGCGTCCAGCACGTCGACCCGCTTGCCGTCGTTGATCAGCGTCAACCACGGGCCACTTGCGCCAACGGCGACCACGGGAGGCATCGCCTCGGCACCGATCGTGCTGTAGGGATGCCAGATGTGGGCGGCGTCGATCGCGCTGATTTCGGCCGGAGTCAACGGCGGCATGGAGAACGAGCCTAACGCGGGCCGCGTGACATGAGCCGCACAGCGATATTCGGTAGATTATGCCGCGACCATGATGACCCTCGCCCCTGCCCGGCCGGCGGTGGTTGCCACGGACCGGCCCGTCAAGGGCGTGTCCGTGACCGACCGCAAGTCCGGTTTCTACCGCCACGACCTCGACGGCCTTCGCGGTATCGCCATCGCTCTCGTCGCCGCCTTCCACGTCTGGTTCGGTCGGGTCTCCGGCGGTGTGGATGTGTTTCTCGCGTTGTCGGGCTTCTTTTTCGGCGGGCGTCTGCTGCGGGCGGCGCTGACCTCGCACGCGTCGCTCTCCCCCGTCCCCGAGGTCACCCGGTTGGTCCGCCGACTGCTGCCGGCGCTGGTCGTGGTGCTGGCCGCAGGTGCGGTGCTGACGATCCTGATCCAGCCCGAAACGCGCTGGGAAACCTACGCCGATCAGAGCCTCGCGAGCCTCGGCTACTACCAGAACTGGGAGCTGGCGAACACCGCGGCGGACTACCTGCGAGCGGGCGAATCGGTGAGCCCGCTGCAGCACATCTGGTCGATGTCCGTGCAGGGTCAGTTCTACATAGCGTTCCTCGCGCTGATCTTCGGGTTCGCCTTCATGTTCCGCCGAGTTCTCGGCAGGCACATGCGAGCGGCGCTGGTCGTGCTGCTGACCGCGCTGACCGTCGCCTCGTTCGTGTACGCGATCTTCGCTCACGACGCCGACCAGGCGACCGCCTACTACAACAGCTTGGCGCGCGGGTGGGAACTGCTTCTGGGAGCGCTCGTCGGTGCGCTTGTCGGATACATCCGCTGGCCGATGTGGCTGCGGTCCACGGTGGCCCTGGTCGCCCTTGGCGCGATCCTGTCCTGCGGTGCGCTCATCGACGGGGTCAAGGAATTCCCCGGGCCGTGGGCCCTGGTGCCGGTCGGCGCCACCATGCTGTTCATCCTCGCCGGCGCCAACCGCCTTGCCGACCCGCGCACCGGCGGCAAGCTGCCGCTGCCGAACCGGCTGCTGGCCACCAAGCCGTTCGTCTGGCTCGGATCCATCGCCTACTCGCTCTACCTCTGGCACTGGCCGCTGCTGATCTTCTGGCTGGTCTACGCCGACCGCGAGCATGCCGGCTTCCTCGATGGGGCCGGTGTGCTGCTGGTGTCGATCCTGCTGGCGTATCTGACAACGAAGTACGTCGAGAACCCGTTGCGGTACCGCTCGGCCGGCCCGGAGTCGATCGCGTCCCCCAAGGTGCCGTTGCGGCGCCGGCTGCGCAGGCCGACGATCCTCCTCGGCTCGATCGTCGCGGCACTCGGCGTTGCGCTGACGGTCACCTCGTTCAGCTGGCGCGAACACATCCTGGTGCAGCAGGCCAACGCCGAACAGCTCGGCACCCTGGAGTCGCTCGAGTATCCGGGCGCGCATGCGCTTCTCGACGAGGCCCCGGTGCCGGATGCGCCGATGCGGCCGACCGTCCTCGAGGCCAAACAGGATCTTCCCGAAACCACCGTGGACGGCTGCATCGCCGACTTCGACACCGTCGACGTCATCACCTGCACCTACGGCGACCAGTCCGCCTCCCGCACCATCGCGCTGGCGGGCGGATCGCATGCCGAGCACTGGATCACCGCGCTCGACCTGCTCGGCAAACTGCACCACTTCAAGGTGACGACATATCTGAAGATGGGCTGCCCGCTGACCACCGAGCAGGTGCCGCTGGTGATGGGCGACAACCGCCCGTACCCCAAGTGCCACACGTGGAACGAGTCGGCGATGAAACAGATCATCTCCGACCGGCCCGACTACGTCTTCACGACTGCGACCCGGCCGTGGAACATCAAACCCGGTGACGTGATGCCCGGCACCTATGTGGGCATCTGGGAAGAGTTGTCCGACAACAACATTCCGATCCTGGCGATGCGGGACACTCCGTGGTTGGTGCGCCGCAGCAGGCCGTTCTTCCCCGCCGACTGCCTCGCCGACGGCGGCAACGGCATCTCCTGCGGAATCAGGCGTGCCGATGTGCTGGCCAAGACCAATCCCACGCTGCCGTGGGTGCGGAGATTCCCGCTGCTCAAACCGCTGGATCTGAGCGATGCCGTGTGCCGCAAGGACGTGTGCCGCGCGGTCGAGGGAAACGTGCTGATCTATCACGATTCCCACCACATCTCCAAGACGTACATGCGCACCATGGCCGATGAGCTCGGGCGCCAGATCGGAACCGCCACCAGCTGGTGGTGACCGCCGCGCGTTCGGCCGCAACCGCCGATAGGGTCGACTGATGTCCTCGACGACCGTCTGGCCAGGAACTCCGTATCCGCTCGGCGCCACCTACGACGGGGCGGGAACCAACTTCTCGCTGTTCTCCGAGGTCGCCGAGAAGGTCGAGCTGTGCCTCATCGCCAAGGACGGCACCGAGGAGCGGATCAACCTCGAAGAGGTGGACGGCTACGTCTGGCACGCCTACCTGCCCACGGTGACGCCGGGACAGCGGTACGGATTCCGGGTGCACGGCCCGTGGGATCCGGCGGCCGGACACCGATGTGATCCGAGCAAGCTGTTGCTGGACCCGTATGGAAAGTCCTTCCACGGCGACTTCGAGTTCACCCAAGCGCTGTTCTCCTACGACCTGGAGGCCGCCAAGATCGACCCCGCCGACACGTCGAATCCGCCACGGGTCGACTCGCTCGGCCACACCATGACCAGCGTCGTGATCAACCCGTACTTCGACTGGGCATCCGATCGCGCACCGCGAACCCCCTACCACGAGACCGTCATCTACGAGGCACACGTCAAGGGCCTCACCCAGACCCATCCGGCGATTCCCGAGGAGCAGCGCGGCACCTACGCGGGGCTGGCGCATCCGGCAGTCATCGAGCACCTCAAGTCGCTCAACGTCACCGCCATCGAGCTGATGCCGGTACACCAGTTCATGCACGACCACCGGCTGCTCGATCTCGGACTGCGGAACTACTGGGGGTACAACACTTTCGGCTTCCTGGCGCCGCACTACCAGTACTCGTACAGCCGCCATGCCGGCGGTGCCGTCGCCGAGTTCAAGACCATGGTGCGGACCTTCCACGAGGCGGGTATCGAGGTGATCCTCGACGTGGTCTACAACCACACCGCCGAGGGCAACCACCTCGGGCCGACGATCAACTTCCGCGGCATCGACAACGCCGCCTATTACCGACTGCTCGACGGTGACCTGAAGTTCTACAAGGACTTCACCGGTACGGGCAACAGCCTCAACGCGCGGCATCCGCACACCCTGCAGCTGATCATGGACTCGCTGCGGTACTGGGTGCTCGACATGCACGTCGACGGCTTCCGGTTCGACCTCGCCGCGACGCTGGCCCGCGAGTTCTACGACGTGGACCGCCTCAGCGCGTTCTTCGACCTGGTTCAGCAGGATCCGGTGGTCAGCCAGGTGAAGCTGATCGCCGAGCCGTGGGACATCGGCGAGGGCGGATACCAAGTCGGCAATTTTCCAGGTTTGTGGACCGAGTGGAACGGGAAGTATCGCGACACTGTGCGTGATTACTGGCGGGGCGAACCCGCGACCCTCGGCGAATTCGCCTCCCGGCTGACCGGCTCATCGGACCTCTACGAGGCCACGGGCCGGCGCCCGAGCGCGAGCATCAACTTCGTCACCTGCCACGACGGCTTCACGTTGAACGACCTGGTGTCCTACAACGAGAAGCACAACGAGGCCAACGGTGAGGACAACCGCGACGGCGAAAGCCACAACCGGTCGTGGAACTGCGGTGTGGAGGGTCCCACCGACAACCCCGACATCCTGGCGCTGCGCGGTAAGCAGATGCGCAACATCATGCTGACGCTGATGCTGTCGCAGGGCACCCCGATGCTCTCGCACGGCGACGAGATCGGCCGCACCCAGATGGGCAACAACAACGTCTACTGCCAGGACTCCGAGCTGTCGTGGATGGACTGGTCCTTGTGCGAGACCAACGCCGACCAACTGGCCTTCACCAGGAAGGTGACCGAGTTCCGCAAGAAGCACCCGGTGTTCCGCAGGCGCCGCTTCTTCGAGGGCAAGCCGATCCGCAGCGGGGACCAGATCCGCGACATCGCGTGGCTGACGCCTGCGGGCACGGAGATGACCCCCGAGGACTGGGGTACGGGCCTCGGCAAGTGCGTCGCGGTGTTCCTCAACGGCGACGCGATCCCGGCGCCCAACGAGCGTGGCGAGCGAGTGGTCGACGACTCATTCCTGTTGTGCTTCAACGGACATGATCACGAACAGGATTTCGTTGCCCCCGGAGGCGACTACGCCGCCGAGTGGACCGCAGACCTCGACACCGCCCATCCGACGGGTGAGACCGACTTCGTGGTCGCGGCCGGCGAGAAGATCTCGCTGCAGCCGCGATCGCTACTCGTGCTCCGTAAGACCGCCTGACGCATGCCAGTTCCCGTTCTGTCGACCTATCGACTCCAGATGCGCGGCGACGCGTTCACCTTCGCCGACGCGGAGGCGCTGCTGCCGTACCTCGACGAGCTGGGCGTCTCGCACCTGTACCTGTCCCCCATCCTGACCGCCGCGGCCGGCTCGACGCACGGGTACGACGTCACCGATCCGACCACGGTGTCGGCCGAACTCGGCGGCGCCGAGGGCCTGGCCGCTCTGTCAGCGGCCGCGCGCGCACGCGGTATGGGTTTGGTCGTCGACATCGTGCCCAACCACGTCGGCGTCGAGAAACCCGAGCAGAACAAGTGGTGGTGGGATGTCCTGACCCATGGCAGGGACTCCGCCTACGCCACGTTCTTCGACATCGACTGGTCGCTTGCCGACGGCCGAATTGTGCTGCCGGTCCTGGGATCTGACGATGATGTCGACAGCCTCGTGGTCGACGGGGACGTGCTGCGCCTCGGCGACCTTGCCTATCCGATCGCGCCGGGAACGGGTTCGGGCACCGGTCGCGAGGTGCACGACCGTCAGCACTACCAGCTGATCGGGTGGCGCAACGGCGTGTGCGGGTACCGGCGGTTCTTCTCGATCACATCGCTTGCCGGACTGCGCCAGGAGGACCGCGCCGTCTTCGACGCCACGCACGTCGAGGTCAAGCGCTGGTTCGACGAGGGTCTGGTCGACGGCGTCCGCATCGACCATCCGGACGGACTGTCCGATCCGACGGGATATCTGACCTGGCTGCGCGACATCGCCGGCCCGCAGGCATGGATCGTCGTCGAGAAGATCCTTGCGGTAGACGAGCCGCTGGACCCCAGCCTGCCGGTGTCGGGGACCACCGGATACGACGCGCTGCGTGAAATCGGCGGCCTGTTCCTCGATCCCACGGGTGCGGGCCCCCTCACCGCGCTCGTCGATTCGACGGGCGCCCGCTACGAAGACATCGCGAAAAGCGCCCGCGAGCTGAAGGTCCGTGCCGTCACCGACACCCTGCACAGTGAGCAGCAACGACTGTGCCGCGCCGTCGCGGCCGCGACCGGCCACTCTCGCCCCGATGTGGCCGAGGCGATCGCCGAACTGCTGAGCCACGTCGGCGTCTATCGGTCCGACTATCTGAGCCTGCCCTCGGTGCTGCCCACGGCGATCGCCGAAACCGTCTCTGCTCGACCGGATCTGGCTGACCCGCTCGAGGTGGTCTCGGCTGCGGTCGCAACCGGTGGCGAGGCGGCGGTCCGCCTGCAGCAGCTGTGCGGGGCGGCCACCGCGAAGTCGATGGAGGACTGCCTCTTCTACCGCGACCCGAGGCTGGTGTCGCTCAACGAGGTCGGCGGCGAGCCGGACAGGTTCGGGGTGAGCCCGGCCGAGTTTCACCAGCGGGCCGCCGCGCGTAACAGGCTGTGGCCGCAGGCGATGACGGCACTGTCCACCCACGACACCAAGCGGGGCGAGGACGTGCGGGCACGCATCGGCGTGCTCTCCCAGGTGCCGTCGCTGTGGGCGCAGTTCGTTCACGGGTGGGAGAAGCGCACCTCCTCACCCGATCCGGCGACCGGACTTTTTCTGTTGCAGAACATCTTCGGCGTCTGGCCGGCCGACGGTGCGGTGACCGACGACCTGCGTGCCCGCGTGCACGCCTATGCCGAGAAGGCGATCCGCGAAGCGGCCGTGCACACCACATGGAACGACCCCGATGCGGAGTTCGAGAAGAGCGTCCACACGTGGATCGACGCCGTCATCGACGGCCCGGTCGGCACCGAGTTGACCTCACTGGTTGGCCGCCTCGACCAGCATGCGCGCAGTGACAGCCTGGGCCAGAAGCTGATTCAGCTGACCGCCCCGGGCGTGCCGGATGTCTACCAGGGCACCGAACTGTGGGACGACAGCCTCGTCGACCCCGACAACCGCAGGCCGGTGGACTTTGCCGCGCGACGGCAAGCCCTCGCTGAGCCGACCGACGCCAAGATGCGCGTCGTGACCGCCGCATTGCGGCTCCGTCGCGACAAGCCGGAGGTCTTCGTCGACGGCGATTACACCGCTCTGCTCGCCGACGGCCCCGCCGCCGCGCACCTCGTCGCGTACGCGCGTGGCTCCGATGTGATCACCGCGGTCACCCGGCATTCGGTTCGACTTGCCGAAACCGGCTGGGATGACACGTCGTTGACGCTGCCCGAAGGGACGTGGCGGGACCGCCTCGGCGGTGGTGCCCAGTTCAGCGGGAAGACATCGGCCGCCGACCTCTTCGCCGAACTGCCGGTCGCATTGCTGGAGCGAATCGATGGTTGAGTTCGCGGTCTGGGCGCCGCGGCCCGAGCGGGTACAACTCGATGTGGACGGGACGCAGCACCCGATGAGCCGCACGGACGACGGTTGGTGGCGGGCGGACGTCACCGCGAGACCCGACGCGCGGTACGGATTCGTGCTCGATGACGACCCGAAGGTGTTGCCGGATCCGCGGTCGCCACGTCAACCCGACGGCGTGCACGAACGCTCGCAACTGTGGCAGCCCGCGTCAGATGCATGGACCGACGCCGACTGGCAGGGCCGCTCCATCGAGGGCGCGGCGATCTACGAACTGCACATCGGTACGTTCACCCCCGAGGGCACCTTCGACTCGGCCATCGAAAAGCTGGACTATCTCGTCGATCTCGGAATCGACTTCGTCGAGATCATGCCGGTCAACGCGTTCGGCGGCACGCACGGCTGGGGCTACGACGGGGTGCTCTGGTACGCCGTGCATGAACCGTACGGCGGACCCGACGGCCTGGTCCGGCTGATCGACGCCTGTCACCGGCGCGGGCTCGGGGTGCTCATCGACGCGGTGTTCAACCACCTGGGGCCGTCGGGCAATTACCTGCCGAAGTTCGGGCCGTACCTGTCGACTGGCAGCAACCCGTGGGGTGAGTCGATCAACATCGCCGATGCCGATGCCGACGAGGTGCGCCGTTACATCATCGACTGCGCGCTGCGCTGGATGCGGGAATTCCACGCCGACGGATTACGCCTGGATGCCGTGCATGCGTTGGTCGACACGACCGCGGTGCACATCCTCGAAGAGCTGGCCGCCGAAACCGATGCGCTGGCAGCCGACTTGCGCAGGCCGCTGTCGCTGATCGCCGAGAGCGACAAGAACGATCCCCGGCTGATCACGCCCCGTGACCGCGGCGGGTACGGCATGACCGCGCAGTGGGACGACGACATCCACCATGCGATCCACGCCGCCGTCTCCGGCGAGCGGCAGGGCTACTACGGCGACTTCGGCTCGCTGCAGGCACTGGCGCAGACGCTGAAACACGGCTATTTCCATGCAGGCACATACTCGTCGTTCCGGCACCGTCGGCACGGCAGGCCGCTGGACACCGCGACGATCCCGGCGACCCGACTGCTTGCCTACACGCTCACGCACGACCAGGTGGGCAACCGAGCCGTCGGCGACCGACCATCGCAGAATCTGACATTCGGCCAACTGGCGGTGAAGGCGGCACTGGCGCTTGGATCTCCCTACACCGCAATGCTTTTCATGGGTGAGGAGTGGGGCTCGTCCAGCCCGTTTCAGTTCTTCAGCTCCCATCCCGAACCGGAGCTGGCCCGGGCCACCGCCGAAGGCCGCAAGCGTGAGTTCGCCGAACATGGTTGGGACGCCGACGAGATCCCCGACCCGCAGGACCTGCAGACGTTTCTGCGTTCGAAGCTGAACTGGGACGAGATCGACGAGGGCGACCACGGCCGGTTGCGTCGCGTCTATCGCGATCTGCTCGCGTTGCGGCGTGACGAACCGGACATGGCCGATCACTGGCTGGACCACATGACGGTCGACTTCGACGAGGAGCGCCGCTGGATCGTCATGTACCGCGGTTCGCTGGCGATCGCATGCAACCTGAACGCCGACGAGGTGACGGTGCCGGTGCGCGGCGATGTGCTTGTGGCGTGGGGCAATCCCACCGCGGATGGCGAGGACACGCGGCTGGACGGGCATTCTTTCGCGATTCTGCGAACTGTCAAGCGGTAATCCACAGCACGGCCCGCACCTGTGGATGGCGCAGGTCAATTGTCGAAGGCGGCGTTCATGATTCGTTCATGACGCACACCGAACTCCTACCCATCCCGGCCATCGAAACAGCCACCGATCCAGTCCACTCGCCTGCAGATCTCAGACAACGGTGGCGGGCGCTGATGGGCCCGCTCGGGTTCGGCCAACGACTGCTGTGGGTCGGCTTCATGAGCCGCGAGCGACGGCTGTACAAGACGATGACGCAGATTCCGATGCCACCGTTCCCTCGGCGGGACTACGTGGACGATGTCGTGGTTCGCCTGTACTGGATCCTCTACGAGTTCGAACCGGAGACGACCGCGGCGCTGCTGATCACGAGGCCCGGTCGCGGAGGCGTGTCGGAGCTGGATCAGCAATGGGCGGCGCTGCTGATCGAGGTCGCGGCCGAGCACGAGGTTCCGCTCGAAGCCATCTTCCGCGCCAATGATGATTGCCTGGTGCAGGTAGACGCCCCCAGCAAAAATTAACGCTCACGGCATAAAGATTTCTGTTTTTACTACTACGCGCTGTCTACCCGGATAAGCTGCGCAAACTTCGTTGCATTCATTCGCTTGATTTTCCATCCCGACGGAGAAGGTGAACTCGTGCGCGCTGCTAACCATATCGGTCGTATCGGCGCACTTGCGCTGTTCTTCGGCGTCGGCGGCGGTGCTGCGCTGACGGCCGGGGCACCAGAGGCGCAGGCCGATTCAGTGCTCGACGACCTGCGGCCGAACATCAGTGTTTCGGCAGGTGGCCACAACGTGGTGACGAGCGGAAGCGCGACTGCGCAGAGTTCGGGCAGATATTCGCTGGCCGTCGCGATCGGCAAGAACAGCACCGCGACCGCGACCGGGAACCAGAATTCGGCACTCGTGCTCGGCAACAGCAGCACGGCGACCGCCTCCGGAGGAACGCGAAACAGTGCCGTGGTGATCGGCGACGGGAGCACCGCCACGGCCGCCCAGGGCAACGGCAACAGGACCATGGCCATCGGGACGAATGTGCACGCCCAGGCAGGTTTCGGCAACAACAACTCCGCCTTCGCGCGCGGCCGGGACACGCAGGCTCTCGCTGGGTGCGGGCAGAACGTCGTGACCTGTAACGACAACCGGGCATCCGCCGCCGGTGTGGGGAGCCGCGCCGAGGTCAGATTCGGGAATGGCAACACCGCCGTCGTCAACGGCAACAACAGCCAAGCGACAGTCTGGCGTGGCACGAACAACACCGCGGAGGCTCACGGCGACAACAGCGAGGCGGTTGCGGCCCTGGGCAACACGGACGATCACAACGTCGCGGTCGCTCGCGGGAACGGCAGTTACGCCGAGGCTTCCGCCGGCAACCGCAATGTGGCGCGGGCAACCGGAACCGACAGCTACGCGATAGCCGGCTGGGGCAATGACAACTCGGCGAGCGCCCTCGGAATCGAAGCGGGAGCCGAAGCCACGTTCGGCGACCGCAACGTCGCCAGCGCACGCGGCGATGGCAGCTACGCCGCCGCCACCGAAGGCCACGACAACTACGCCGAAACCAAGGGGCTGTTCGGCGTCGCGTACGCGGCACAAGGGAGCAACAACGTCGCCGTCTCCCAAGGTGAGGGCAGCCGGGCCCTGGCTCTCTTCGGCGACGGCAACGACGCGCGCGCAACGGGAATCAAAACCACCGCCGAAGCAAGCGAGGGAGACGGCAACACCGCGCTCGCCGACGGCGACGGCAGCAGTGCCTACGCGGGCGTGGGTGACGGCAACACCGCAACGGTCAAGGGACTCGACAGCAGGTCGGAGGCCAACTACGGCAACGGAAACACCGCTTCTGTCAAGGGCCACAACAGCTCCGCGTCAGCAGGGGGGTTGTCCGACACCGAAGGCACCATCACGCCGGGCAACAACAACGTCGCAACCGTCAAGGGCAACAACAGCCGGGCAGTGGCAGGCGCGTTGCCGACAGGCCCGACGACGTCTGAGCCGGGCAGCGCCAACACCGCCAGCGTGACCGGCAACAACAGCTCGGCGACCGCAGGGCCGGGCGACGGCAACGAGGCGATCCTCGCCGGCGACAACCAGACGCTGGAAGTGCCGCCGCAGCCGTAGGCAGTCTCAGAGCAGATAGCGATAGGCCGGCGAATCCGGCTCCAACGTCTCGACGTGGATGTCGGACGCCTTCATCCGCTCCAGTAGACCGTCGAGATCGGCGGCGGACCCGAGTTCGATGCCGACCAGCGCCTCACCGGTCTCGCGGTTGTTGCGCTTGACGTACTCGAACAGCGTGATGTCGTCGTTCGGTCCGAGCACCGTGTCGAGGAACCGCCGCAACGCGCCGGGCTCCTGCGGAAAGTCGACGAGGAAATAGTGCTTCAGCCCGAGGTGCACCAGCGACCGCTCGAGAACCTCGCCGTACCGAGAGACGTCGTTGTTGCCACCCGAAATCAGGCACACCACAGTCGATCCCGGCGTGATATCGGCTTCCAGCAGCGCGGCCACCGACAGTGCGCCGGCGGGCTCGGCGATGATCCCCTCGTTCTGGTACAGGTCCAGCATGGCGGTGCAGACGGCGCCCTCGTCGACCGATGTCAGCGACACCATGTCACCCGCGGCGGCCAACGTCGCGTAGGTCAGGTCACCCGCCCGGTTGACCGCGGCGCCGTCGACGAACTGGTCGACGTGTTCGAGGGTGACGGGGTGGCCCTCGGCGAGCGCGGCGATCATCGCCGCCGCCCCTGCCGGTTCGACGCCCAGAATCGAGGTGTTCGTCGTTCGTTCGGCGAGGTACGTGGTGATACCGGAGATGCAGCCTCCCCCGCCGACGGGCACGATGACCAGATCCGGCTCCCCGTCGAGTTGATCGAGCAGTTCGACGGCGATTGTGCCCTGCCCGGCGATCGTGCGTGGATCGTCATACGGGGGCACCAGGGTCGCCCCCGTGCGCGCCACGTCCTCCAGCGCGGCGGCCGCGGCCTCGTCGTAGGTCTTGCCGACGGCGATCAACTCGATGAACTCGCGGCCGTGATAGCGGATGCGGTCGCGCTTCTGTTTCGGCGTCTTGGCCGGTACGTAGACCCGGCCCTTGATGCCCATCGAACGGCACGCCATCGCGAAACCCTGCGCGTGGTTACCCGCCGACGAGCAGACCACCCCGGCGGCGATTTCCTCCTGCGAGAGTTGCCGCAGCAGGTTGTTGGCGCCGCGCAGCTTGTAGGAGCGCACCGCCTGCAGGTCCTCGCGCTTGAGGTACACCGTCGCGCCGACTGCCTCGGACAGCCGCTCGCTGTACTCCAGCGGCGTCCTGGACACCACGTCCGAAATTCGCTGAGCGGCCGCATCGATGTCGGCCGCGGACACCGGCGGCGACGGACGGGTACTCGGGCTCAGTTCAACGGACACCGATCAATGGTGCCATCTGGGGGTTTTCCCGCCAAAACGGAATTCAGTCGACGGGGGTGAGAACGAAGACCGGGATCTCGCGGTCGGTCTTCTTCTGGTACTCGGCGTAGTCGGGCCAGGCCTGGACCGCGCGGTCCCACCAGACCGCCTTCTCGTCGCCGAACACCTCCCGGGCTTCGTATTCGCCGGTGGTGTCGCCGTCCTGCAGTTCCACCCGGGGATTCTTCTTGACGTTGTAGTACCAGACCGGGTTCTTCGGAGCCCCGCCCAGCGACGCCACCACGGCATATTCGCCGTTGTGCTCGACTTTCATCAGCGGGGTCTTGCGCAGCTTGCCGCTCTTGGCCCCGATGGTGTTGAGCACGACGACCGGCTTGCCGTTCAGTTCGGCGTCCTTGCCGCCGGACTGCTCGATCTTCTCGACGTGGTCGCGGACCCACTCGGACGTGCTGGGCTCATATTCTCCGGAAAGTGGCATGTCATCACCTTAGGCGCGCTAGGTAAAACAGCCGGTCCTGATCGAGTGTTTCGGTTGCCCGAAACTTTGCTTACGAGTTATCGTGACGATGTGACCGTGAACGACGAAATACCGATCGCCGGGGTCCCCTGGCCGGTGTACAAGCTGGCTGCGCTGCTGGTCGGCGCCGTCGTGCTGGTCGTGGTCGGCGTGGTCACCGGCAGCGCGGCGCCCGCTGTGCTCACCGCCGCAGGCACTGCCACCGCCGTGTGGCTCGGCCTGCGGGTCGTCGCCTCGCTCCGCTAGCTCTCCGCGAGCCGCCGCAACCGGTCCAGGTCCGCGGCCACAGTCGCCGCGTCGTTCTCGAACTCCTCGTCGGACATGCCGTCGCGCCTCCGGATGGTGAACACCACCTCGCAGCGCGGCTGCCCCACTCCCGCGGGGATCACCCGCATGGGGTTGTACACCGACTCGCCCGAGGGCAACCGCACGACGTGGTCGAGCACCCCGAATTCGTTGACAGGCGCGAACTCGACGGTCACCTGGCCCATCGGCGAGTCGGCGACCCACCCGTCGGCGGTCTGCCGCAGGGCGCCCTCGGCGAGCCCGGACGCCCACGTCGGTAGCTGTTGCGGATCGGCGGCGATGGCGTAGACGACATCGGGCGCGGCGTCGACCCAGACGCTGACATGCCGCGACATCATTGCGCTGCGCTCGTCACCTTCGGCTCGTACACGGCCTCGGCGATTTCAGGGGCGTACAACTCGTCGATCTCGGCGCCGTACTTCTCGTGGATGGGTTTGCGCTTCAGCTTCATCGTCAGGGTGATCTCGTCGCCTCCCGGCTCCCAGAACGTCGGCAGCACTCGGAACCGCTTGATCTGCTCCACTTTCGCCAGCTTCGCGTTGCCCTTCGCGACGCCGGACGCGATCTCCGAGATCACATCCGGATGCGCGGCGAGGGTCTCCGGTGAAGCGTCTGCCAACCCGTGAGCGGCGGCGTAGGGGGCGGCGGATTCGGCGTCGAGGACGATCAGCGCGGTGTTGTACGGCCGCGCGTCGCCGATCACGAGGATGACCCCGATCAGCGGGCACGCCGCCTTGATCGTGTTCTCGATGTTGGCGGGCGACATGTTCTTCCCCGCGGCATTGATGATCAGTTCCTTCTTCCGGTCGACGATGCGCAAATAGCCGTCCTCGTCGGCCTGCATGACGTCGCCGGTGTGCAGCCAGCCGTCCTCGTCGACGGCCTCCGCGGTCTTCTGCGGTTCCTTGCGGTAACCCCTCATCACCAGCGGTCCGCGCACCAGGAACTCGCCGTCGTCGGCGATCCGGCCCTCCATGCCGGGCACCAGCTTGCCGACCGTGCCCAATTTGCTGTTCGAAGGATGGCTCACCGTCGCGATGCAGCTGAGCTCCGACATGCCCCACACCTCAGCCATGGGGATGCCCAGAGCCAGGAAGAACGCCAGCGTCTCCTTCGGGATCGGCGCAGCGCCGGAAACGGCGTGCCGCAACTGGTCGAGCCCCAGCTTCTCGCGCAGCTTGGAGAACACGAGTTCGTCGGCCTGCGCCCACTCGGCCTCGGCGGCCTCATCGAGCGACTCGCCCGCCACCAACGCATCGGCTTTCTTCCGCGCCACCGACAGACCCCATTGCAGTCCCATCCGTTTGGTTTCGTCGGGCTCGTTCTCGGCGGCGAACTCGATTGCCGCCTTCAGCTTCTCCCAGATCCGAGGCACCGCACCCCAGATCGTCGGCCGCGTGTCGGGCAGTGCGCCCGCGATGGCCCGTGGATCGCTGACCGTCGTGACCTGGGTGCCGAAGACCTCCTGCAGGTACAGCCCGCCCATCCGGTCGGCGATGTGCGCCGACGGCAGGAACGAGGTGGTGCGGTCGCCGAACCGCACTCCGAGGACCTCGTCGATGGCGTTCGCCTGGAAGAGCAGGTTGGCATGCGTCATCTCCACGCCCTTGGGGTTGCCCGTGGTGCCGGACGTGTAGATCAGCGTCGCCACATCGTCGGATTGCACTGCGCGCCAAGATGCTTCGAAATCGAAGTCGTCGGCGCCCGCGGCGATGAGATCGTCGACCGAGAGCGTGCCCTCCGGTGAGCCGTCCAGGCAGACGATGTGCTCGATGTCGGCGCCGCTGGCGCGAATCCGGTCGACGTACTGCGCCTCGCACATGATGACCTTGGTGTCGGCGTTGTCGAACAGGTACACCAACTGCTCGGCCGGCAGGGTGTTGTAGACGGAGAACGAGATGGCGCCGACGTGCTGGGCGCCCACTTCGAGCGGATAGAACTCGACGCGGTTGCCCATCATCAGCGACACCGTGTCGCCGCGTCTCACGCCGAGGCCGGCCAACCCGGCCGCCACCGTCCGCACCTGGTCGGCGTACTCCCGCCAGGTCAGCGTCTGCGTGGAGCCCGGTGTTCGCAGTGCGACGGCATCGGGGTCGACGGCGGCGGTGCGCTGGAAGGCTTCACAGAGTGTGACGGGCCGATCGGATGTGCTCATGATTCCCAACTTAGGCAATCACACTGGGCAGATGGACGGTTCACCGGAATCCGATCTGCGTCGCGACCGCCTCATCCGCCTCGCACAGGAACTCGCAGCCGATGCCGACAAACGGGTCCCCGCATGGGTGCGCCACGGCGACCCGGAGAGCGCGACACCGGTGCGGATAGCCGTGCTTGCGGTCATGGCGCAGCAGATCGCCATCCCGAGGGCCTACACGGTGGTGCCTCGGTGGCCCCTGTTGGTCCTCGAAATCCTTCTTCTCCTAGCACTGTTGGCGATCAATCCGCGCGTCATGTCGCGTCGGACACGCTTCGGGAGGTACGCCACCTGGGCGCTGCTCGCCGCGATCACCGTCGACAACACGGCATCTGCCATCGTTCTCGACATCCGCATCCTCACCGGCGAGGTCAGCAACGACGCCGCCGTGCTGCTCGGCAGTGGTGCGGCGATCTTCGTCACCAACATCATCGTGTTCGGCATCTGGTACTGGGAACTCGACCGCGGCGGCCCGTTCGCACGACACGTCGGCGAGCGGCCGTATCCGGACTTCCTGTTCCCCCAGATGGCCACTCCCAATGTGGCTAAACCGGATTGGCGGCCGACCTTCGTCGACTACCTGTACGTCAGCGTCACCAACGTGATGGCCTTCTCCCCCACCGACACCATGCCGCTGGCACGCTGGGCCAAGATGCTCATGACCCTGCAGGCGATGGTGGCGTTATCCACCGCGGCGCTCGTAATCGCAAGGGCGGTGAACGTTTTGGGCTGAACGTTCAGCCGTGGAACAGGAGTACGTTCGGGTCATGGGCATAGCGACGACCGAGTTGTCACCGATCGAGCAGACCGCGTTCCTCACCGAATACGCGAGGGCGGTGGACAGCAGGTGGGCCAGGCCCATCCTCGGCGACACGCTGGCCGACGAGGTCGTCGGAAAGATCGACTACGACTTCGAGGGTCTGGGAGTGCAGACCAGCGTCGTGTGCCAGACGGCGTTGCGCGCCAAGATGCTCGACGACCGGGTGCGCGCGTTCGTCCACGAGCATCCCGACGCGGTCGTCGTCGATCTCGGCGCCGGCCTGGACAGCGGGTACTACCGCGTCGCACCGCCGCCGACGGTGGACTGGTACAGCGTCGACCTGTCCGGCATCATCGCCGTGCGGGACGCGACGCTTCCCCCGGCGCCGCAATCCCATTCGGTGGTCGCCTCGCTGGCCGATGACGGCTGGACCGATGGGATACCGGCCGATCGCCCGGCCATGCTGATCGCCGACGGACTGTTCGCCTTCCTCGACGAGCCCGTCATCATGGGCATCTTCACCCACATCACCAAGCACTTCCGGTCCGGTCAGCTGGCGTTCAACGACTACGGCAGGATCGGCTGGGTCAGCAGGCTGGCGGTCAAGCTCTACCCGCAGAAGATGTTCAAAGACGTCGGCAGCCAGTTCGCGTATCCCGGCTTCAAGGACGCCCACCACCCCGAAACCTGGAACCCGCGGCTACAGCTGGTCGAGGAGGCCAGCCTGACCGAAGCCCCGGAGGTCGAGCTGTTTCCCGGCTGGGTCCGGGTGGCGACCAGGCTGTCGCGGCACAGCAGGACGGCGCGGCGCAAGGCGCGAATCCTGCGCTACGCGTTCTAATCAGCCTTGAACAGGCCGTTCAGCTCCGCGAACGAGGCCGCGCCCGTCAGCGGCGTGAAGTCGCCACCGTCGGCGATGCTGCGTGCGGCCGACAGGAAGGCGTTCCACGCGACCCGCGACAGCGCCGACCCTACGCTGATCCGCCGGACACCGAGGTCGGCCAGCTCGGCCATCGACAACCCCGCGCCCGAGGACTTCAACACGTTGACCGGATAGGGCCCCACCGCATCCACCAGCATCGCGATGTCGTCCCGGCTCGCGATGCCGGGAGCGAACAGCACATCGGCCCCCGCATCGGCGAAGGCCTGCAACCGATCGATCGCCTCCCTCAGCGGATCGGGGTGACCGTACAGGTAGCACTCGGCGCGCGCCGTCAACACGACATCGCGGCCCGATGCGTTGATCGCCGAGCGGGCCACCCGAATGCGCTCGACCGCCTGCTCGATCGGCAGCACCGGATCGTCGCCGTCGCCCACCGCATCTTCGATGGACAGACCCGCGACGCCGGTGCCGACGCAGCGAGTGACGTTGTCGGCCAACTGGTCCAACTCGATCGCGTAACCGGCTTGGAAGTCGGCGTTCACCGGCACGGCGACTGCGTCGACGATCTCAGTGATGTTGCCGAGCACGTCCTCGGTCGTGAGCGACGTCGGCGAGTCCGGCAGCCCACGCGCGAACGCGAAACCCGCACTGGTGGTGGCCAGCGCTCGAAACCCGCAGGCGGCCAAGGCGATCGCGGTGCCGCGGTCCCACGGATTGGGTATCACGAAGCAGCGGCCCCGGTGCAGCCGGCGGAACTCGGTGTACAGGTCGGGCGAAACCATCAACCCAGGCAGCCGGGGCCCAGCAGCGCCTTCAGATCGCCCATCAACGCCGACGACGGGGTGACCCGCAGCGACTGATCGAGTTCCAGCGTGGTGATGCGCTCACCGCTGATCAGCCGCAAATGCACCTGCGAGGTACCCGGGTGGCGGGCCAGCACCTGCTTGAGTGCGGTCACCTTGTCGATGGTGCACTGCCGCGTCGGCAGGCTCACCGCCAGTGGGCGGTCCATCGAGGCGTTCGAGAAATCGGGCACCACGAGGTCGTTGGCGATCAGGCAGATGCGGTCGTCCTGGATCCGCACTTTGGCGCTGACCAGAACCACCGCGTCGTCGACGACCTCAGCGCCGTAACTCGAGTAGGTGTGCGGGAAGAACATCACCTCGACGCCGCCGGTCAGATCTTCCAATTGCGCTGACGCCCACGGCATTCCGTTTTTGTTGACGCGACGGTTCACCCCGGTCAGGATCCCGCCGACGCGCACCTGCGCGTCGTTGGGGACGTCTCCGTCGAGGATGGCCGGAATCTGGGTGTCGACCTGGGTGGCCAGCAGATGGGCGACGCCGTTGAGCGGATGACCCGAGACGTACAGCCCGAGCATCTCCCGTTCCAGCGCGAGCTTGTGCTTGTCGTCCCACTCCTCGTCGGGCACCTTGATGGTGAACACGGCGTCGGTCGCGGTGTCGGCGCCGCCGAAGAGGTCGAATTGACCCATCGCCTCGGCCTTCTTCGTGCCCAGCACCGACTCGACCGCGTCGGTGTGCACGAGGAACAGACCCTTGCGCGGATGCCCGAGCGAGTCGAAACCGCCTGCCTTGATCAGCGACTCGGTGACTTTCTTGTTGCACGGGCCGATGTCGATCTTGTTCAGGTAGTCGGAGAAGTCGATGAACTTCCCCTTCTCCGTGCGCGATTTGATCATGGACGCAACGACATTGGCACCGACGTTGCGCACTGCCCCGAGCCCGTAGCGGATGTCCTCGCCTACCGAGGCGAAGTTCAGGCTCGACTCGTTGACGTCCGGCGGCAGCACCGTGATGCCGAGCCTGCGGCAGTCGGCCAGATACACCGCGGCCTTGTCCTTGTCGTCGCCGACGGAGGTGAGCAGCCCGGCCATGTACTCGGCGGGAAAGTTCGCCTTCAGGTACGCCGTCCAGTAGGACACCAGGCCGTAGCCCGCCGCATGCGACTTGTTGAACGCGTAGTCGGCGAACGGGAGCACGGTGTCCCACAGCGCCTTGATGGCGCCCGCCGAGAACCCGTTGGCCTTCATGCCTTCCGAGAAGCCTTCGTACTCCTTGTCGAGCACCTCGCGCTTCTTCTTGCCCATGGCCTTGCGCAGAATGTCTGCTCGGGCGAGCGAGTAGCTGGCCACCTTCTGCGCGATGCGCATGATCTGCTCTTGGTAGACGATCAGGCCGTACGTCTCGGACAGGATCTCCTCGAGCGGCTCGGCCAACTCGGGATGGATCGGTTTGATGGCCTGCCTGCCGTTCTTGCGGTCGGCGTAGTCGTTGTGGGCGTTCATGCCCATCGGCCCGGGCCGGTACAGCGCGATCACGGCGACGACGTCCTCGAACCCGGTGGGCTGCATGCGGCGAAGAAGGTCCCGCATCGGCCCGCCGTCGAGCTGGAAGACGCCGAGAGTGTCTCCGCGGCCGAGCAATTCGTACGTCTTGGCGTCGTCGAGCGGCACGGATTCCAGGTCGAGTTCGATCCCCCGGTTGGCCTGGATGTTCTCCAGCGCGTCGCCGATGATCGTCAGGTTGCGCAGGCCGAGGAAGTCCATCTTCAACAGGCCGATGGCCTCACACGACGGATAGTCCCAGCCGGTAATGATGGCGCCGTCCTGCGGCCGCTTCCACAGCGGGATCGCCTCGGTCAGCGGTTCACTGCTCATGATCACCGCGCAGGCGTGCACACCCGCGTTGCGGATCAACCCCTCCAGGCCCCGCGCCGTCTCGTAGATGGTGCGCACGTCGGGATCGGTGTCGATCAGGCCGCGCACCTCGGCGGCTTCCTTGTACCGTTCGTGGCCCGGGTCGGTGATCCCCGACAGCGGGATGTCCTTGGCCATGATGGGCGGCGGCAGCGCCTTGGTGATCCGGTCGGCGATCGAAAAGCCCGGCTGGCCGTAGTGGATGCGTGCCGAATCCTTCAGTGCTGCTTTGGTTTTGATGGTGCCAAAGGTGATGACCTGGGCGACGCGGTCGTGGCCCCACTTGTCGGCGGCGTAACGCACCATCTCGCCGCGCCTGCGATCGTCGAAGTCGATGTCGATATCGGGCATCGACGCGCGTTCGGGGTTAAGGAAGCGCTCGAACAGCAGTCCGTGCTCGATCGGGTCGATGTCGGTGATGCGCAGCGCGTAGGCCACCAGCGAGCCTGCCGCCGAGCCTCGGCCCGGCCCCACCCGGATGTCGACCGAGCGCGCGTAGGCCACCAGGTCGGCGACGATCAGGAAGTACGACGGGTAGCCCTTCGCGCAGATGACGTCGATCTCGTATGCGGCCCTGTCGACGTATGCCTGCGGCACGCCGTCCGGGAAACGCCTTGCCAGCCCGGCATCGACCTCATGGCGCAGCCACGACGCCTGATCGTGGCCCTCGGGGACCGGGAACACCGGCATCCGGTCGCGGGCCTCCCACACCTCCTTGTAGGACTGCACGCGCTCGGCGATCAGCAGCGTCGCATCGCACGCGCCGGGGATCTCGTCGTCCCACAGTGCCCGCATCTCGGCCGCGGACTTCAGGTAGTAGCCGTCCCCGTCGAACTTGAACCGGTTCGGATCCGACAGGGTCTTACCGGTCTGCACACACAGCAGCGCCTCGTGGTTGTGCGCGGCGTCGCGGGTGACGTAGTGGCAATCGTTGGTGGCCAGCGGCGGGATGTCGAGCTTGCGGCCGATCTCCAGCAGGCCGTCGCGGACCCGGCGCTCGATCGAGAGGCCGTGGTCCATCAACTCGAGAAAGTAGTTGTCCGGGCCGAAGATCTCGCGCCATTTCGCCGCGGATTCCAGGGCTTCGCGGTCATGACCGAGGCGCAGCCGGGTCTGCACCTCCCCCGAGGGGCAGCCGGTGGTGGCGATGATGCCCGCGGCGTGTTCGGCCACGATCTCGGCGTCCATCCGCGACCACTTGCCGAGCTGGCCCTCGAACGACGCCAGCGACGACAGCTTGAACAGGTTGCGCACACCGGTCGCGTTCTCCGCGACCATCGTCAGGTGGGTGTAGGAACCGCTGCCGGAGACGTCGTCGGACTTCTGGCTGGGATCGCCCCACAGGATGCGCTTGGTGTCGAAGCGGGATCCTGGCGCGATGTAGGCCTCGACGCCGATGATCGGCTTGATCCCGGCCTCGGTGGCCGCGTTGTAGAACTCGCTGGCGCCGAACATGTTTCCGTGGTCGGTCATGCCGATCGCGGGCATCTCCAGCCGCTGAGCCTCGGCCAGCATCGGACCGATTTTCGCGGCACCGTCCAGCATCGAATACTCGGTGTGGTTGTGGAGGTGCACGAAGGAGTTCATAGGGACGCCAGTCTATGGCCGCCCACCGACGAGTACGGGCGTGTCGCGGTGCGTGTCTCGACAACCGTCGCGGTTACCCGCCAAACCGCCTCGCCCCGGGTTCCAGCGGCAGCGCCAGCCCGTTGACCAGGTAGCTCACCGTCCGGTACGTCCCGGCCAGCATCAGCAGTTCGAGTATCGCCTCGTCAGAGAAACGGTCGGTGAGCCGACCCCACAGTTCGTCGTCCACGGTGCAGGTCGCGTGCAGGGTGTCGACCAGGTCGATCAGGACACGATCCTCGTCGTCCCAGCAGGGGTCGGCGGAGTAGCCGGCCACCAACGACGCGATCTGGTCCTCGGTCAGCCTCGCCCTGTCGGCGAAGGCCGCGACATGCACTCCCCATTCGTATTCGGCGCCGCAGGGCGCCGTCACCCGGTCGATGACGATCTCGCGTTGCCGAATGGTGAGGTGGCCGCGATCGAGCAGTCCGGAGTTGAAGAACTTGAAGAACAGCCTGCGGTCCCGGGCCATCGTCGCGAACAGCAGCAGCGGCGGGGCGCCGCGCATGACGGCGTCGATGGCGTCCTGCATGTCGGCGGGCAGCGGTTGCGGCGCCGGGGCGATCCTGGCGCTATTTTTCTTATAGCACATCATGGTGGCACTCTACGCCAATTTGCTTCAAAATATGAAGCATGCCGAAGCCCCGGGTCGGATCGCGTGCGCGAGGGTCGTCTTCCGGGCGGCCGATCATGGTGCTGCTCGACGTCCTCGGCCGCCGGGGTGCGCTGCGCACGCTGTGGGAGCTACGTGGCGAACCGCTGACCTTCCGCGCGCTTCAAGCCGCCTGCGACAGCAATCCCGGCTCGCTCAACACCCGGCTCGGCGAACTGCGTGAACTGGGCGTCGTCGACCATGCCGAGGGCGGTTACCGCCTCACCGAGCACGGCCGGTCCCTGATGGACGCGCTGGCGCCGCTGCAGGGGTGGGCCGACGATTGGGCGTGCAGGCAGTCAGCCGATTAGCGCCGCCAGTTTGTCGCGGAGATGGTCTGCGACTGCCTCATCGGTGGTCAGTGCGATGGCGGTGCGGTACGCCTCGGCGGCGGCCTCGGTGCGGCCGGCCTCGGCGAGCAGATGCGCCCTGGTGCTCCACGCCGGCTGGAAGCGCTCGATCGCGCGGTCGTCGATCGCGTCGAGCGCACGCAACCCTGCTGCGGGGCCGTCGATCTGGCCTTCCACCGCCGCCAGCGCGACCGCCGCGCCGAGCGAGGGCGCCAGGTTCGTCAGCGCGCGGTAGAGCGTGCGAAGCGCGAGCGGATCGGTTGGCCGGCTGCAGTGCGCCGACTGAACCGCGGCCTCGTATTGGAATCGGCCCGGCCTGCCGAGCCGATAAGCCCGGCGTAGGAGGTCCTCGCCGCGGCCGATCAGCGTGGCGTCCCACAGCACGGGGTCCTGATCGTCGAGTGGGACAAACCGGCCCCCGACCCGCCGCGCGGGCCTGCGCGCCTCCGACAGACACAGCAGCGCGGCCAGCCCGAGCACCTCCGGTTCGTCGGGCAGCAGTTCGGTCAGCACGAGCGCGAGATGCAGCGCCTCCGCCGAGAGCGTCTCGACCGGAGCGGCCCGTTGGGCCAGCTGCCAGTCAATCGCATACGCGCCGTACACGGCCTCGAGCACCGCGGGCAGCCTGGCGGCCAGGTCGGCCCGTTCGGGAAGCGTGAACGGAATTCCGGCGTCGCGGATGCGCTTCTTGGCCCGCACCAGCCGCTGCGCCATGGCGGCCGGTTCGACCGCGAACGCCTCGGCGATGGCCGCGGCGTCGACCCCGAGGACCGTCTGCAACATCAACGGCGTGCGGATGTTCGGCGCGATCGCCGGGTGCGCGCAGACCAGCATCAGTTCCAACCGCCGGTCTGGAATTTCGGGCACGTCATCGACTTCCGTTGCGCTGTCGTGGTTTTCGTCGAGCGGGCCTGTCATCCGATAAGCATGCGATTTCCAGACATCGCGCATCCGGTTGCGCGCGACGGTGATCAGCCACGCCTCCGGGTTCGCCGGAACGCCGTCGTTCGGCCATGTCGCAAGAGCCCGTTCGAGCGCGTCGGCCAGTGCGTCCTCGGCGGCGGCGATGTCGCGGGTGGGCGCAGCGAGCACAGCGAGTAGCCGACCGTACGACGCGTCGACGAGGTCGGCTACCCGCTGCGCAACCGTTACGGGTTGTACCACCCGCGGTCGGCGGCGTATGTCCGCGCCACCGGGCGGATTTCGACCGAACCCCAATCGTTGGCGGGGTTGCGCTGTGCCCACTTGATCGCCTCGTCCAGGTTGTCGACCTCGATGACGAAGATGCCGCCGAGCTTCTCCTTGGTGTCGGCGAACGGACCGTCCTGGATCTCCGGTGTCCCGTTGCGACCCGTCACCGTGGTGGTCGAGACGACGGAGTCGAGGACTTCGGTTCCGATGAGCACCCCTGCTGCCGACAGGTCGTCGGCGTAGGCCTGGAATGCGGCCATGGCGGGCGCCATGTCCTCCTCGGTCAGGCCGATCTCGCCGCCTTCCTGATAGTGCATCAACAGGCAGTAGCGCATGTTGTCCTCCTCTGCGTCGATTGTGAACTCATCACCGCTATGACGACCGGGCCGGGGCCGAATCGACAGTTGGCGACCGAGCGGTCCCCGCAACAGATCGAGTGCGCTCATCAGAACCTCGCGTGGGATGCCACGATGCGCAGCCAGTCCACCCGCGGCGGCAGTGGCTGCGGGTTGAGCGCGACGCGCGACCAGACGGGACCGGGCGGCAGCGGCTGCGGGTTCAGCGCGACGGAGTCCGCGTTGAGGGACGGAACGTATGGCGCGTCCGGACTCGCGGTGGCCGATCCGGCCCCGGTCGCGAGCGAGATCAGGCCGGCGGCGGCGCCGGTGAGAACGAGTACGCCGATTCGACGGCGAGCGGACCCGGTGATTTCGGTGCGGTACATCTTCTTCTCCTTCTGGTGGTCACCGCCCGGGCTGGGCGGTGTTCACCGACTAGGAGGAGCGAGGGCCCGGCAGTCGCACACTTTCTTGAAAATCCGTCGGCGCCTGCTGCGCGCTGCGGCGAGCCCGCCACAGGGCATCGCCGGTGAAGACCGCCAATGCGAGCCAGATGAGCGCGAACCCGAGCCATCTGCCGGGCGGCATGGGCTCGTGTCCGATGAACACTCCCCACGCCATCTGCAGGCCCGGGTTCAGGTAGAACAACAAGCCCATTGTCACCATCGGCAACCGCTGCGCGGCAGCGGCGAAGAGCAGCAACGGGATCGCCGTCATCGGACCGGCCAGCAGAAGCAGCACGGTGTGGCCGACACCGTAGTTGACGAAGTGGGCCTGGTCCGTGGCCTGCAGCCAGATCAGGAAGCCGACTGCGAACGGCAGTGCCCACAGCGTCTCCACCGTCACGCTGACCCGCGGATCGGCGTCGACGACTTTCTTGATCAATCCGTAGAACCCGAAGCTGAAAGCCAGGATCAGAGCCACATACGGCACGTCGCCGACTCCGGCGGTCAGGACGGCGACGGCGGCCACCGCAAGGATGAGTGCGAGAAGCTGCCACCGGTTGAGCCGTTCCCGGAAGATGACCACGCCCAGCGCCACGGTGACGAGCGGGTTGATGAAGTAGCCGAGCGCGGCGTCGACGACATGACCGTGGGTCACCGCCCAGATGTACGTGCCCCAGTTCAGCGCGATGAACGCCGACGCCGCCAGGAGCTGAAGCCAGGTGCGGGCGGTGAGCCTGCGCAGGTCGCCCAGCCGTCGCACCACCGCGAGAAGCACCAGCAGCATCACCGCGCTCCACACGAAGCGGTGAGCGAGTATCTCGGGCGCGGTCGCGGGCAGCATCAGCAGGAAGAAGCCCGGGCACAGCCCCCACCAGATGTAGGCGCCTGCGCCGAACAGCAGCCCGGACCGCCGCCGTTCCTCGCTCACAGTGCCTGGTCGCGCAGGACGTCGAGGGCGTGCTGCAGGTCGGAGGGGTACGGGCTGGTGATCTCGACGCGTCGGCCGTCGGCGGGATGCGCGAATGCCAGCGACCGCGCGTGCAGCCATTGCCGTTCCAGGCCAAGCTTTTTCGCGAGCACCGGATCGGCGCCGTAGGTGAGGTCGCCCGCGCACGGATGGTGCAGCGCGGCGAAGTGCACCCGGATCTGGTGGGTGCGCCCGGTCTCCAGCTCGATGTCGAGCAGGCTGGCGGCCTGATGGGCCTCGAGTGTGTCGTAGTGGGTGACACTGTGCCTGCCGCCCTGGGTGACCGCGAACTTCCAGTCGTGGCCCCGGTGCCGTCCGATCGGCGCGTCGATGGTTCCACTGGACGGGTCCGGATGTCCTTGCACCACAGCGTGATAACGCTTTTCCACGGTGCGCTGTTTGAAGGCTCGCTTCATCACCGTGTACGCCCGCTCGGAAAGCGCGACGACCATCACACCGGAGGTGCCGACGTCGAGGCGGTGCACGATGCCCTGTCGTTCGTGAATCCCCGATGTGGTGATTCGGAAGCCGGCGGCCGCGAGCCCGCCGAGCACGGTCGGCCCGTGCCAGCCGACGGTTGCATGGGCGGCCACACCCGCGGGTTTGTCGACCGCGACGATGTCCTCGTCGGCGTAGAGGATGGTCATGCCCTCGATCTCGACAGGCGTGTTCTCCACCGGCGCAGGCGGTTCGGGCAGCCGCACCTCCAACCATGCGCCAGCCGTCAGCCGGTCCGACTTGCCGGCCGGAGCCCCGTCGAGGTCGACGCCGCCCTCCTCGGCCAACGCCGCCGCGGCGGTGCGGGACAGGCCGAGCAACCGGGCCAGCCCGGCGTCGACGCGCATACCCGCCAGTCCCTCCGGCACTGGCATGGAGCGGGTGTCCATCAGGCGGTCGACTCCCCGTCCGGCTTACGCCGGCCCACTTCGGTTGTCTCGTCGTCCGGCTTACGCCGCCCGACGGTGTCGAAGTCGAACCCGAACAGGGACAGCACAACCAGCAGGATCGCCCCGCCGACCACCGACGGGTCGGCGACGTTGAACACCGGCCACCATCCGATGGACAGGAAGTCCACGACATGGCCGCGCAACGGTCCCGGCGAGCGGAAGAACCGGTCCACCAGGTTGCCCATCGCACCGCCGAGGATCATGCCGAGACCGATCGCCCACCACGGCGACACCAGGCGCCTGCCCATCCAGATGATCCCGACGACCACGCAGCTGGCGATCACCGTCAACACCCAGGTGTATCCGGTCGCCATCGAGAAGGCGGCCCCCGAGTTGCGGACCAGTGTCCAGGTCACGGTGTCGCCGATGATCGACACCGGTTGTCCCGGTGTCAGCAGCTTGACCGCCAGGACCTTGGTGACGATGTCGAGCGCGAGGATGACGGCGGCCACCGTCACGAGAAGCCGGATGCGGCGCCGCGGCTTCGGTTCGGTGTCGGCGGCGGTCACCGGCTCGCTGGCCGATTCATCAGTCACTCCCCCATCATTCCAAAGCGGGATTTTGCAATGATGAGGGCGTGAGCCGCCTCGTCGTCATCACCACAGGCGGCACGATCGCCAGCAGCGCCGACGCCGACGGTGTCAAACGTCCGGCGACCAGCGGTGCGGACCTGGTTTCCGGGCTCGACGTCGAGGTCGTCGACCTGATGTCGCTGGACAGCTCGCAGCTCACCCCCGCCGACTGGGACTCGATGCGCACGGCGGCCGCTGCGCTCACCCAGCATGACGGCGTCGACGGTGTCGTCATCGCCCACGGCACCGACACCATGGAGGAGGCGGCCCTCTGGTTGGAGCTGACCTATGACGGGCCCGTGCCCATCGTGATCACCGGCGCCCTGCGCAGCGCCGACGCGCCCGATGCGGACGGCCCCGCCAACCTGCGCGACGCGTTGACGGTGGCCGCCAGCCCGCAGGCCCGCGGCCTCGGGGTCCTGGTGACCCTCGCGGGCACGGTGTGGCAGCCGCTCGGTTTGCAGAAGACCGCGACCGCCGACCTGTCCGGCTTCACCGGCATCACGGTCGGAACAGTGTCGAGCGAGCGCTTCACGCTCACGGCCGACAAGGAGCGCCCGTTTCTCGGCGAGCTGTCCGGCGCTGACGCGCCACGGGTGGACATCCTGGCGGCGTACCCGGGCGCCGATGCGGTCGCGATGGATGCCTGTGTGGCTGCGGGCGCCGAGGGGATCGTGCTCGAGGCGCTCGGCGCGGGCAACGCGGGTGCGCCCGTGATCGCCGCGGTGCGGCGGCACTGCACCGACGGGGTCGCCGTCGCGGTGACGACGCGGGTGCCCGGCGCAAAGGTGAACCCCGGCTACGGGCCGGGGCGGGAGTTGGTCGATGCGGGCGCGGTGATGGTGCCGCGCCTTCGGGCCCCGCAGGCCCGCGTGCTACTGATCGCCGCCCTGGCGAGCGGCTCGCCCGTCGACGACGTCGTCGCCCGGTGGGGCTGACTCCGCGGCAAGCGATGCGATGTAGTCGGGCCAGTCGAGGCTGTCGACGGGATTGGCGCGCTGGATATCGGGTGTGTCGTCGCCGAACGTCCGCACCGGCCCCTTGCCGGTGCTGCGGGTCTCGAACCGCACGGTCATCACCCCATGGCCTGCGCCCTGGATCCAGCCGTGCCCGTACTCGGTGTGCACGACGTCATCGCCGATCCGCCACGCCGGCGCCCTTTCGGCGGCCTGGCTGACCGTCTGCGGCAGGCCGGTGTCCGACACCTCTTCGGCCATCAGTTCCAGGTCCGGAAACAGCGATTCCTGGCGCACCTCCGACAAACCCGAAAAGCCGACGCCGACAAGGCGAATCGGGCCGACTTCGAGCGGATCCAGCAAGAGCCTGCGGGCCATCGCGATCAGCGTCGCGGCATCGGTGGTGGCATACGGCAGCGTCGCGGACCTGGTCAGGATGCTCATATCCGATTTCCTCAACTTCACGGTGACGGTCCGCGCTCCCCGGCCGTCCTTCTCGAGCCGGCTGTGCGCATGGTTGCCGATCGAGCCGACCGCCTCCCGCAGCTGGTCGATGGTGGTCAGATCCTCGGGGAAGGTGGATTCGGCGCTGATCTGTTTGGCCGGGCCGTTCTCGGCGACGGGCCGCTCGTCGATCCCCCGCGCGAGCTGATGCAGCGCGGGTCCCACGGTGGCGCCGAGGATGTTCGCCGCCTCCGCATCCGACAGCGCGGCGAACGCGCCGATGGTGTCGATGCCGAGCCGGTGCAGCTTCTCCTCGGCGACCGGGCCGATGCCCCAGAGCCGCCGGACCGGCAGACCGTCCAGCAGGGTGCGTTCCTCGTCGCGGCGCACCACCCGAATCCCGTCGGGCTTCGCCAGCCCCGACGCGATCTTGGCGATCTGCTTGCCCGAACCGGCGCCCACGGACGCGACGAGCCCGGTCACGTCCCGAATCCTGGCTCGCAACCCTTCGCAGAACGCCTCGACGTCCTCGGCGCTCCCGCCTGCGAGTTCGGCGGGCTCGCCGAACGCTTCGTCGAAGGACAGCTGTTCGAGGACGGGCACCGCCGCGCGCACGGTGTCCAGTACGCGGCGGCTGGCCACCCCGTAGACCACACCGCGCGGCGGAAGCACCACCGCGGTGGCGCCGACGAGCCTGCGGGCCTGGTGCATCGGCATCGCCGACCTGGCGCCGTAGACGCGGGACTCGTAGCTCGCTCCTGCGACCACGCCGCGGCCGCCGAGCCCGCCGACGAGTACCGGACGTCCCCGCAGCGTGGGCCTGGTCAGCTGCTCGACCGACGCGAAGAACGCGTCCATGTCGAGGTGCAACACCCAGCGCGCGGCCACATCTGCCGATGCTAGGACGCTAGCCTGTCGGGATGACGCAGGACGTGCGCCGCACAAGCGCCTTCGGGCGGTGGGTCGAGCATTTCGAGCACAACGAGCAGGCGCACGCCGAGGCCGACGCGGCCATCGCCTTCGACGACCGCTGCGAGATACCCGCAGAGGACCGGCCACCGCTCATCGAGTCGATCCGGCGGTTTCAGCTCGGCGAGAGCGGCGACGGAGAACAGCTGCTGCGCAAGGCCGCCCGCGCGGGCGATCCCGAATACCTGCGGGCCGCTGAGCTTTTCGTGGCCGAGGAGCAGCAGCACGCCGCGCTTCTCCTTCGCCTGCTCGGCTACCTCGGCGGCCGCCCGATGCGCAGCCACTGGTCGGATGCGGTGTTCGTGCGGTTGCGCAGGCTGATGGGGCTGCGGACCGAACTGTTGGTGTTGACCGTCGCCGAGGTCGTCGCGCTGTCCTACTACGGCGGCCTCGCCAACTCCGGACCCGATCCGGTGGTGCGGGCGGTCGCCGCCCGCATCGTCGCCGACGAACACCCGCACGTGCGCTTTCAGGTGGACCGGTTGCGGGCCGGTTTCGCCGGATCCCGCGTCGGGGTGCGGGCGCTGGCATTCGCCTTCTGGTGGCTGACGGCGATCGGCGCCACCGTCGTGGTGTCCTACGACCACGGCCCGCTCCTCGACGCGATCGGTTACCGGCGCACCCGCTTCGTCCGCGATGTGCTGACCGACTTCGCGGCCGTCGCCGCCGCCGTGCTGCGCCGCTAGGTCAGAATTACCGTGGCCGACGGCACCGTCTACGGCCGAATGTCGGTCTTCCTGAATCGGAATGGGTAGCCGGCGCCGACGAAACCGGTGAACCAGTCGCCTTCGGCACCGTGCGGCCGCAGATCCGGGTCGATTTGGATGTCGAATCGCGTCGCCAGCAGTTCGCCTGCGATCAGATCCTTCAACTCATCGCGCCAGCCATCCGGATACGCCGAGATGGTCAACTCCAATTCGATGCGATCACCGATATCGAGCTCGGCGCGCCGACGGGCCTCTTGAAACTCGCGGATCAAGTCACGCGCCCAGCCCTCCGCCTCGAGTTCGGGTGTGACTGTTCCGTCGAGCACCACCAAGCCCGCCCCGTCCGGCAGCGCCGCGGTGTATTCGGGGTCGGCGGCGACGAGTTTGGAGCTGAACTCCGTCGGCAGCAGCACCGCGGGTCCCGCCGTCAGCGTGCCGTCGGGGTTGACGACCCCCTCGCCTGCCTTCACCGCCTTGATCGCGGCCTGGACGTCCTTGCCGATCCGCGGCCCTGCCTCGCGCGCGTTTACGGTCAACTCGAAGCGCCCGTAGGTGGCGATGTCGTCGGTGAGCTCGACGGTCTTCACGTTGAGCTCGTCGGCGAGCAGATCCCGGAACGGTTCGAGACGCTGCGGGTTGTCCACGGCAACAGTGAGTTTCGGCAGCGGTAGCCGCACACGCAGCTTCTTCGCCTTACGAAGCGACGACGCCGCCGACGCGACGTCGCGCACCTGGTCCATGGTCGCGACCAGCTCCGCGTCGTGCGGGAGCACGCCCGCCTCCGGCCAGTCGGTGAGATGTACCGAGCGCTCGCCGGTGATATCGCGCCAGATCCTCTCGGTGAGGAGCGGAAGCAGTGGCGCGGCCAGCCTGCACGTCACCTCCAGCACGGTGTGCAACGTGTCGATGGCATCTGGGTCCTCGTCCCAGAACCGCGAACGCGACCGTCGCACATACCAGTTCGTCAACGCATCGGTGAACTGCCGCAGCTCGTCGCAGGCTCCGGAGATGTCGCATACGTCAAGCGAATCCGTGAGATCGTCGCGCAGCTTCGCCAGCTTGGCCAGGATGTAGCGGTCGAGCACATGCTTGGAATCGGTGCGCCACGTGCCCTTCTTCGGCGCATACAGCGCCAGGAACGTATACGTGTTCCACAGCGGCAGCATCACCTGCCGAACACCCTCGCGGATGCCCTGCTCGGTCACGATCAGGTTGCCGCCCCGCAGGATCGGCGACGCCATCAGGAACCAGCGCATGGCGTCGGAGCCGTCGCGGTCGAACACCTCGGTGACGTCGGGGTAGTTGCGCAGCGACTTGCTCATCTTCTGGCCGTCGTTGCCCAGCACGATCCCGTGCGACACGCAGGTGCGGAACGCCGGCTTGTCGAACAGCGCCGTGGCGAGCACGTGCAGCGTGTAGAACCAGCCCCTGGTCTGACCGATGTATTCCACGATGAAGTCGCCCGGGAAGTGCGAGTCGAACCAGTCGGCGTTCTCGAACGGGTAGTGCACCTGGGCATACGGCATCGAACCGGAGTCGAACCACACGTCGAACACGTCCGGAATCCGCCGCATCGTCGACTTCCCGGTCGGGTCATCGGGGTTGGGGCGGGTCAACTGGTCGATGTAGGGCCGGTGCAGGTTGTCCGGCCGGACCCCGAAGTCGCGCTCTAGCTCGTCGAGGCTGCCGTACACGTCGATGCGCGGGTAGTCCGGATCGTCGGAGGTCCACACCGGAATCGGGGTGCCCCAGTATCGGTTTCGGGAGATCGACCAGTCCCGCGCATTGGACAGCCACTTGCCGAACTGGCCGTCCTTGACGTGTTCGGGGTACCAGGTGATCTGCTGGTTCAACTCGACCATGCGGTCGCGGAACTCGGTGACCTTGACGAACCAGGACGAAACAGCCCGGTAGATCAACGGGTTTCGGCACCGCCAGCAGTGCGGGTAGGAGTGCTCGTAGGTTTCGTGCCGAACCAGCACCGGCGCGTTCTGCGCCGCGGGGCCGCTCTGGTTCTTCAGGTCGCGGATGATCTGCGGGTTGGCCTCGAACACATGCAGGCCGGCGTAGTCGGGCACCGTCGCGTCGAACCGGCCTTTGGCATCCACCGGCGTGACCGCCACGATGCCCGCAGGCGACGTGACGCCCATGTCCTCCTCGCCGTAGGCGGGCGCCATGTGGACCAGACCTGTGCCGTCCTCGGTCGTGACATGGCCGCCGGGCAGCACCTGAAAGCTGTTGGCGGCATCCGAGAAATACGGGAACGGCGGCAGATACCGCGTGCCGACCAGGTCCGAACCCCGATAGGTGGCCAGGATCTGCGGCTCTTCGCCGAGTTCCTTGGCGTAGGCGGCCACCCGTGCGGCGGCCACTACGTAACGCCGCTCCCCCGCCTGCACGACGACGTACTCGATCTCCGGGTTGACCGCCACCGCCTGGTTGGACGGCAGCGTCCACGGGGTCGTGGTCCACACCAACAGGTATGCGTCTTGCAACGGACCCTCGGTGATGCGGAATCCGACCGTGATCGCCGGATCCTGACGGCTCTGATAGACGTCGTCATCCATCCGCAGTTCGTGGCTGGACAGCGGCGTCTCGTCGTTCCAGCAGTACGGCAGGACCCGGTAACCCTCGTAGGCAAGTCCCTTGTCCCACAACTGTTTGAAGGCCCAGATCACCGACTCCATGAACGTCAGGTCGAGCGTCTTGTAGTCGTTGTCGAAGTCGACCCAGCGCGCCTGGCGGGTGACATAGGCGCGCCACTCCTCGGTGTACTTGAGCACCGACGCGCGACAAGCGTCGTTGAACTTCTCGATGCCGAGTTCTTCGATCTGAGCCTTCTCGGTGATGCCGAGTTGGCGCTGCACTTCCAGTTCGGCGGGCAGCCCGTGGGTGTCCCAGCCGAAGCGACGCTCCACCTTGTAACCACGCATCGTGCGATACCGCGGCACGATGTCCTTGACGTAGCCGGTCAGCAGGTGGCCGTAGTGCGGCAGGCCGTTGGCGAACGGCGGGCCGTCGTAGAACACGTACTCCGGGGCACCGTCGCGGCGCGCCACGCTGGCGCGGAACGTGTCGTCGTCCTGCCAGTAGGACAGGACGTCTAACTCCAGCGCCGGAAAGTTGGGGGCGCCGGGGGTCGGCTTCGGATAGCTGCTCACGGTTCTCGCGTTGTCTCCATGCCAAATCGTTCATGGCACGGGGACGACGATGCGCCGGTGCGCGAACGCCGCGGTACCACCCCGCTTGCGCACATCTGTGCGCCGCTCGAATGACGGCTGTTACGGGCCTACCCGTTCGGGTCTACTGGGCCAGACGGTGGTCTGCACTGTTCTTCCGAAGGCTCCCCGGTGATGGCCGGATCGGCGCCGATGGTTGAGATTCTACCGCTCAGTGGCCGACGGCCATCGGGGTGTTCGGCTGCGGCGAAGCTTCCGATGTCAGCTCGATCAGCGCCAGGGGCAGCTGCTCGGCGAGTTCCTCGACGGTGTAGGCGTCGAAGCTGCGGGTGTCATACCACCAGTCGAGCTGCACGAGAGCATCGGGCCGGTGCGCACGAAGCTCCAGCGCGTGGTGGTGCGCCAGCGCGGTCCCCTCATAGGAGAAGGCGATCTCCGCCGCCGGTTGGGCCGCGACCTTCAGGGCGGCAGCACCCGTCGAAAGGCTGCGGTGCACGGCGCCGAGCATCTCGGTGGCGGTCGCAAGACCCGCCGATGTGCAAGACAGCGGTATCGGCCCGCTGTGGCCGGCCACGTCGACGAGTACGACACCCTCGCCGATCGTCCTGGCGATCGCGAGACCGAGGGCCGCGACGATGATTTCCTCGGCGGCAATGCCGAGATGCCACTCCGCGCCCTCCAGCTCGGCGGTCAGCGTGCTGTCCAGAGGGGCCGAAAACTTTGCGAGGTCGGCGGCCGCCGGGGCGTCGGCGGTCTCGTGGTCTGCGATGCGGAGAGGACTGCTGGCAAATTCTGCAATCAACATGGAGCTAACAGTACGTCCACTGTCCCAAAAATGGGAGACGTCTCCCAAAACTGTGACACCTACGTCAATAACAGCAACACTTTCCGTGCTCCGATTGGCCCTGCCCATTTACGGGAGAACGGGTTACAGTAAAGCCGTGCCCCGTACAGATGAGAACGGCCGACAGCTAAAGGCCCTGCTCGACTATCTCCTCGACGGTGAGGTCGACTCGAAGGACATTTACGACGCTCTCGGAGTATCTAGCAGCACGTACTACCGGCGGATCAAAGAAGAGTTCTATCCCGACGCCGAGGAATTGCGGCGAGTGGCCGACCGGTTCGGTCTCAGCTACCCCGACCTGCAGGTCCGTTTCGGTCTGATGAGCCACCAGGAAGTGCAGAGCTACCTCGAGTCCTCCTCGGTTGCCGTGGCAACCGAAAAAGCGCAGCGAACACGCCCGCAGAAGCTGTCTGAAATGAAGCCTCGCCTGGACGCGCCGCCACTGTAGAATTTGCTGGTTCCCGTTCAGCGCAAAGGCAACACAGATGGCCCTCGCAACACTCCTCACGATCACGATCGCGTGCATCGCGTGGAGCCTGTGGATTCGGCGGGTCACGTGGACGTGCCGCTGGGAGGTCGCGGCAACCCTCAACATCGCGCTGCAGGGGCTGGCGGTGCTGTTGATGTCTCCGCTTGCGTCGGAAACACTCGGCCGCTGGCTGCACGCCCTCACGGGTAAGTGGAACCTCGAGGACTACCTGGGCCACGACGCCTACATCGTCGCGGCCTCGGCCATCGTCTACAACACGCTCGGCAGGCTCGCCGACGACGACGCGATGCAGCGCTCGTTCAAGCAGTACGTGGAGCGGCCCGCCACGATCTGCATCCCGGTGCTGCTGGTCACCTTCTCGGTCGGTAACGGCGCGCGTATCTATGCACCGGACTTCTTCACAGTGCCGACCGACTTCTGGCTGAACCTCTACTGGGTGATGCTCTGCGGCACGCTGGTGTATCTGCTGGTTTACGGCATCCGTGCCACGCTCGTGCTCCGCAGGGACCCTCGCTCGCGCACCATCGCCAACTTCTATCTCGCGTCGTCGGTCGCAGGCATCATGGCGTGCGTCGTCCGCATCATCACCGCGTTCGTTCCGTCCTTCCAGACCGCGGTGGGCAGCAGCCTGGTGTGGGTCTTCGCCTGCCTGTGCGGCGCCGGGTTCGCGCTGGCGTCGGCACATTCATGGCGGAACAAGACGAAGTGGTTCACGCGGGTCTGACCCGGTTATCGTTGCCTCGCCGTCGAAACCGGGGAGGAATGCGATGACAACACAACCCGAGGCCGCCAGACGTCACCGCGTCGTCATCATCGGATCGGGCTTCGGGGGGTTGCAGTCGGCGAAATCCCTCAAGCGGGCCGACGTGGATGTCACGTTGATCTCGAAGACCACCAGCCACCTGTTCCAGCCCCTGCTCTATCAGGTGGCCACCGGCATCCTCTCCGAAGGTGAGATCGCGCCGACCACTCGGCTGGTGCTGCGCAAGCAGAAGAACGTCAAGGTTCTGCTGGGCGAGATCCAGCACATTGACCTGAAGGCGCGGACCGTCATCTCCAAGCTGATGTCGATGCAGACCGTCGTGCCCTACGACAGCCTGATCGTCGCGGCAGGCTCGCAGCAGTCGTACTTCGGCAACGACCAGTTCGCGACCTTTGCCCCGGGCATGAAGACCATCGACGACGCACTCGAACTGCGCGGCCGGATCCTCGGCGCGTTCGAGGCCGCCGAGGTCTCCACCGATCCGGCCGAGCGCGAACGCCGCCTCACGTTCGTCGTCGTCGGCGGCGGACCGACCGGTGTGGAGCTGGCCGGACAGATCGCCGAGTTGGCCGAGCGCACCCTGCGGGGCGCGTTCCGCACGATCAAGCCGAGCGAGTGCCGTGTGATCCTCGTCGAGGGCGCCGACGCGCTGATCCCCCCGATGGGTCCGAAGCTCGGCGCCCAGGCACAGCGCCGGTTGGAGAAGTTGGGCGTCGAGATCCTGCTCAACTCGTTGGTGACCGATGTCGACTACATGGGCGTCACGGTGAAGTGCAAGGACGGCACCCAGCAGCGGATCAACTGCGCATGCAAGGTGTGGTCGGCCGGCGTGCAGGCAAGCCCGCTGGGCGCGATGATCGCCGAACAGTCCGATGGCACCGAGACCGACCGGGCAGGCCGGGTGATCGTCGAACCGGACCTGACCGTCAAGGGTCATCCCCACGTTTTCGTCATCGGCGACCTGATGTCGGTGCCCGGTGTGCCAGGGATGGCACAGGGCGCGCTCCAGGGTGCCAAGTACGCGACCGCGATCATCAAACGTGAGGTCGCAGGGCGTGACGATCCGGCCAGCCGCGAGCCCTTCAAGTACTTCGACAAGGGCAGCATGGCGACGGTCTCACGGTTCAGTGCGGTCGCGAAGATCGGCAGGCTGGAGTTCGGCGGCTTCATCGCCTGGCTGGCGTGGCTGGTGCTGCACCTTGTCTACCTGGTCGGCTTCAAGAACCGCTTCACCACGCTGATCAACTGGTTCATCACGTTCATCAGCCACAGCCGCGGCCAGATGGCGATCACCAGCCAGATGATCTACGCCAGGCTCGCGATGGACATGCTGGCCAACCAACACCAGCAGGCGATCCAACAGTCGACGCTGGCCGCCGTCGAAGAGGCGGAGAGGATCGAACGGGAACGGGGAGCGTAACCGCTACCCGGCGACGGTCCGCGGTTCGGGCACGAACGGCGCGCCGAAATCCCCCACCGGCCGGTAGCCGCGCTTACGCGCGGACGCCGCGCCCCGACGGATCAACGCCGCGGTCGCGACGAAACCGGCCTGATCCGTCAGCACGAACGGCGTCAGCAGTCGGTTGTGCACGAAGCCGAACGACATTCCGGTGCTCGGATCCGCCCAACCGAGCGAGCCGCCGAGCCCTGCGTGGCCGAACCCCGGCATCAGTCCACCCAGCGGGATGGAGTGGAAGCCTAGGTGAAATGCCATGGGGAACACGATGTTTCGATCCGGGCTCAGGTTTGGCTTGCCGACCAGGCCCGCGGTCAGCTCCCGCGAGAGGAACTGTCTGCCGTCGACCCTGCCTCCGCAGGCCAGCGGCGCATACATCTTGGCAAGCCCCCGCGCCGTTGCCGTGCCGTTGGCGGCCGGTATCTCACCGTCCAGGAACGGGGTGTCGCCCTGCACCACCGACACCATCTCGGGGAAGTACAGCGCACCGAGACCGCTGGACCACTGCAGCGCGGCCAGCTTCGGCACGATGTTTCCCAGTAGGGCGTTCTTGATGGTGCCCTGCGGGAAGATGATCTGCGACGTCTTGGTCGGCGACTCCATGGGCGGACGGCCGAGGTGCAGACCGTCGATGTTCAACGGCTCGGCCAGCTCTTCGCGGATCAGCGCACGCATGCCCTTGCCCGTCACCGACCGCGCCAGGCCCGACATCAGCCAGCCGTAGGTGAGCGCGTGATAGGCGCCCTTGCCGTAGAGCACCTTGTTGACGGGCGCGGCCGCGAGCCGCTCCTCCATCTTGAGGTGGTCCATCAGATCGGCCTTGCCGGCCCCGTTGAGATGCGACAGCCCGGCACGGTGCCGCATCAGCTCACGGACGGTGATCTTCGCCTTGCCGTTGGCGCCGAACTCGCGCCAGTAGTCGGCGACCGGTGCCTCGTAGTCGATCAAGCCGCGGTCGACCAACCGGTGAATGACTGTCGAAGCCATGCCTTTGGTGGCAGAGAACACCATCGCGCCCGTGTCCGACGACCAGTGCGTGGTGCCCGCCCGGTCGGACCAACCCGTCCAGACATCGACGACGGGTTCGCCGTCCAGAAAGACCGACAACGCCCCTCCGCCGTAGCGGGGACCGGGGAACATCGCGGAGAAGGCCCGTACCGCGCAGGTGAACTGCGGGTCGGCTGCGCCTTGGACACCATGTGGGAGCGCCGCGCTGCGCTCCACCCTTTCAGAGTGCGTCACAATGCATCTAATTTACCTGCAACCCCGGCAAATAAACGCACCGTTACCGATCCGTTAGTTCAGCGCACGTCAGAGGCCCTGATGTGATGCCGAACAGCAACAAAACCGTCAGGAGGCGTCGGCCGCGTCGAGGATCTGCTGAGCCGCAAGCGTCGGCGTCAGCTCGCCGTCGCGGAGCTTGCGCTCGATCTCGGCGCGGACCTTGCGAACCCCGGGGCTGTTGAGCACCCGGTCGAGCACCGCGTCGCGAACCATCGACCAGGCCCAGTCCACCTGCTGGGAGTTGCGGCGGGCCTCGAACTCCCCCGCCTCGGTGAGCACCTGTCGATGCTTGAGCACGGTGTCCCACAGTTCGGTCAGACCGGTGCCCTCGATCGCGCTCATCGTCAAAACGGGTGGGCGCCATAGCGTTTCGCGCGGGTAGATCAGCCGAATCGCACCGGCGAGTTCGCGCGCCGCCGCCTTGGCCTCGGTGGCGTGCTCGCCGTCGGCTTTGTTAACCACGACGATGTCAGCAAGCTCCAGCACGCCCTTCTTGATGCCCTGGAGTTGATCGCCGGTGCGGGCGAGGGTGAGGAAAACGAACGTGTCCACCATGTTGGCGACCGCGACCTCGGACTGCCCAACCCCGACCGTTTCGACCAGGATCACGTCGAAGCCGGCCGCCTCGAGCAGCACGATGGTCTCCCTGGTCGCCCTGGCGACCCCACCGAGGGTGCCCGATGTCGGCGACGGCCGGATGTAGGCGTCGGGGTGCACAGCCAGGCGCGGCATCCGGGTCTTGTCGCCGAGGATCGAACCGCCGGTGCGCGTCGACGACGGGTCGACGGCCAGCACGGCCACCCGGTGTCCCTGCTCGATGAGGTACATGCCGAGGGCTTCGATCGTCGTCGACTTGCCGACGCCCGGCACCCCGGTGATGCCGACGTGCATGGCGCTGCCCGCCTCGGGCATCAACTCCAACAGCAGCTGTTGGGCCTGCTGGCGATGGTCGGCCCTGGTCGATTCGACCAGCGTTATCGCCCGCGGCAGCGCGGCGCGGTCACGATCGGTGATCGCGGCGGCGAGATCTCGTGTGTCAGCCATCCAGCCCGCGGCTACGTCAGCTCGTAGCCCGACCGCTCGGCCAGCTTGTGCAACAAGCCGATCGCCGCGTCGGCGATCACGGTGCCGGGCGGGAAGATCGCGGTCGCACCCGCGGCGTACAACTCGTCGAAGTCGCCGGGCGGAATCACGCCGCCGACCACGATCATGATGTCGGGCCTGCCCACCTCGGCGAGTGCATCGCGCAGCGCGGGGACCAGCGTGAGGTGGCCCGCCGCAAGCGATGACACCCCGACGACGTGCACGTCGTTGTCGGCCGCCTGCCGCGCCACCTCTTCCGGGGTGGAGAACAGCGATCCGACGTCGACGTCGAAACCGATGTCGGCGAACGCCGTTGCGATCACCTTCTGGCCGCGGTCATGGCCGTCCTGGCCCATCTTGGCAACCAGGATCCGCGGTCGCCTGCCGTCGGCCTCGGCGAACTTCTCGACCAGCTCGGTGGCGCTTGCGATGTTGCTGACCTTTCCGACTTCGTCGCGGTAGACCCCGGCGATGGTACGGATCTCTGCCTGGTGCCGTCCCCAAACCCGCTCCAGCGCATCGGAGATCTCACCGACGGTGGCCTTGGCCCGCGCCGCGTTGATGGCCAGTTCGAGGAGATTGCCGTCCGACCCTGCGGCCCTCGTCAGCTCGGCCAGCGCGGTGTCCACGGCGGCCTGGTCGCGATCCGCGCGAAGCTTCTCCAGCTTGGCGATCTGCTCAGCGCGAACCCGGCTGTTCTCGACCTTGAGCACCTCGATCTCGTGATCTTCGTCGACCTGGTACTTGTTGACGCCGATCACCGGCTGCTGACCGGAGTCGATGCGGGCCTGCGTGCGCGCGGCGGCCTCTTCGATACGAAGCTTCGGGATGCCGTCGTCGATGGCCTGCGCCATGCCGCCGTGCTCGTTCACCTCGGCGATGTGCGCGCGCACCCGCTCGGCCAGCTGATGGGTGAGCCACTCCACGTAGTACGAGCCGGCCCACGGGTCGATCGGGCGTGTGGTGCCCGACTCCTGCTGCAGCAGCAGCTGGGTGTTGCGGGCGATCCGCGCGGAGAAGTCGGTGGGCAGTGCCAGCGCCTCGTCGAGGGCGTTGGTGTGCAGCGACTGCGTGTGCCCCTGGGTGGCGGCCATGGCCTCGATACACGTTCTGGCGACGTTGTTGAACGGGTCCTGCGCGGTGAGCGACCAACCCGACGTCTGCGAATGCGTGCGCAGCGAAAGCGATTTCGCGTCTTTGGGTTCGAACTGGGCGACGAGTTCGCTCCACAGCAGTCGCCCGGCACGAAGCTTGGCGACCTCCATGAAGAAGTTCATCCCGATGCCCCAGAAGAAGGACAGTCGCGGTGCGAACTTGTCGATGGACAGGCCCGCGGCCAGTCCGGCCTTGATGTACTCGACACCGTCGGCCAGCGTGTACGCCAACTCGAGATCCGCTGTCGCACCGGCCTCTTGGATGTGGTAGCCGGAGATCGAGATCGAGTTGAACTTCGGCATCCGCGCGCTGGTGTAGGCGAAGATGTCGGAGATGATCCGCATCGACGGCTTCGGCGGATAGATGTAGGTGTTGCGGACCATGAACTCCTTGAGGATGTCGTTCTGAATGGTCCCGGCCAGCTTCTCCGGCGGCACGCCCTGCTCCTCGGCGGCCACTACGTACAGCGCGAGGATCGGCAGTACCGCGCCGTTCATCGTCATCGACACCGACACCGCGGACAGGTCGATGCCGTCGAACAGCTGCCGCATGTCGAGAATGGAATCGATTGCCACACCGGCCATTCCGACATCGCCGGCGACGCGCGGATGGTCGGAGTCATAACCGCGGTGGGTCGCGAGGTCGAATGCGACCGACAGGCCCTTCTGGCCGGCGGCCAGGTTGCGGCGGTAGAACGCGTTGGACTCGGCGGCGGTGGAGAAGCCCGCATACTGCCGAATGGTCCACGGCTGGTTGACGTACATCGTCGGGTACGGCCCGCGCAGGAACGGCGGCTCACCGGGGAAGGTGTCCAGCGGGTAGCCGGCCTTGGCGGCGGCTTCCCTGTCGGCCGCGACATAGACCGGCTTGACGTCGATGGTCTCCGGTGTCGACCAGTCGAGTTGGTCGGGCGTGTAGCCGTGAGCCTGCGCAGCCTCGGCGACGTATGCGTCCACGGCCTCCGGTGTCGCGGGTTCTCCTGTGCGCTGGCTGTGCAGAGGTACGTCGGCGAAGCTGCCGATGCCCGTTGTGGCAGTCATGTCGTCAGGCCCCCAATCGGGTGAGCAGGTCCGAAAGCGCGGCGACCGCATCGATCTTGGCGGTCAGGTAGTCGTCGGGCTTGGAATCGGCTTCGGCGACGGCCTTCTCGGGCCCGGCCAGCAGGACACGGGCCACCCCGGCCTTGCGCGCGGCCTCGGTCACCGCCGCCGCTTCGGTGCTGTACCGGGCGTCGGTTCCGCAGATCACCGCGATGCCGATCCCGCCGGCGCCACTGACCGCGTCCGCCACTCCTGACGCGTCGACAGTGCCGGGGTTCACCGCTTCGATACCGCCCGATGCGAGCAGGTTGGTCGCGAACGTCGCGCGGATGTTGTGCTCGGCCAGCGGCCCGAGCGGAAGCAGCAGCACCTTGGGTCGTGAGCCGGTCTTGGCCAGGTAGGCATCGGAGCGGTCCCGCAGCGCCTCGAAGCCCGCGGCGTAGCGCGCCACGGCGCTCTGCGAGTCATGCTGCGGCAGAGGCGGTTCGTCGAGGTTCGGATATTCGTTGACGCCGGTGATCGCCTTGCGACGGTGGTTCACGTCGGCTGTGCGGCGGTCGCGGATCTCGGCGATCTGCGCGGTGACGAACTCGCGGGCGTCGGCGAAGCCGCCCTTCGCCTCGACCTGCTGGAAGTGCTCCCATGCCGTCTCGGCGAGCTTCTCGGTCAGGTCCTCCAGATACCAGGAGCCGCCGCCGGGATCGAGCACCCGCCCCAGATGCGACTCCTCCAACAGCAACAGTTGGGTGTTGCGGGCGATGCGGCGCGCGAAACTGGCTGCGGTGCCGGGGAATCCGCCGGGGATCGCCACGTCGAACGGCTGCACCAGAACGGTGTCCGCGCCGCCGACACCGGCCCCGAACGCGGCCACGGTGGTGCGCAGCATGTTCACCCACGGGTCGCGCTGGGCCATCATCGGCAAGGAGGTGACGGCATGCACGCGGGCCGCGCCCGCCTCGGGCGCACCGGCCACCTCGGCGACCCGCGCCCAGAGTCGGCGCAGCGCACGGAATTTGGCGATCGTCATGAACTGATCGTCGTCAGCGGCCAGCCGGAAGCTGATCTGGCGTAACGAGTCCGACACGGTCAACCCGGCCTCGCCGAGCAGGCGGAGATAGACGACGCCGGCGGCGACGGCGCCCGCAAGCTCCCACGACGCGCTGGCGCCGAGATTGTGCAGCGCGGTCCCCTCGACGGTGATCGCCCGCACCCCGCCTGCGTAACCGGTCACCTTGCCCGCGGTGGTGACGACGTCGGCGATGTCGGGGGCCGAACGGCCGCTGAGCGGAGCGGTGAGCGGGTCGGCACCGAGGTCGATCGACAGCCTGGCCCGCTGCTCGTCATCCATGTCGGTCAACTGCGGCAGCACGGCATCGGCTGCGGCGGTGAAGTCGGCTCCCGCGTCGAGCACCACCGGCACGAGATCGAGGAAAACACCCTCCAGAAGCCGGTCGAGGTCGTTTGCCGCGACGCCGTCGGGGGCGCCCACCCGCAGCACCAGCGCGCTGACGCCCTCGGTCAGGGCGACGAGGACGGCGCCGTTTCCGTCGGTGACGGACTTCTGTCCCGGCATGGGGAACGCCTCGGCGACCTTCCATCCCGACTTGACGTCGCGCAGCGAGTCACCGCCTCGGACGAACGGCCAGGTGCCGGGCAGCGGCGGTTCCGGCAGGGCGTCGAGGCTGGTGTACAGCGCCCGGATCGGGAAACCCTCGTAGGTCGGTGAATCGAGCAGCCGCTCCGGCTCGGGTGGCAGGTCGGCCGGATCACGCCGTGTCGACTTCGCCAACACGCCCGCAACCGCCGAGCGCCATCGCTGTTGAGATTCCCGTACGCCGGATTCCTGCACGTCCATCAGGCTAAATGATCCCCAACCGGCCAGCGTGCGCCGGGCGGCAGACTCGCGACCGGCGGGAACCGGGTCCGCCCGCGCATGACCCGTAGTCTTGGTAGGCGTGAAGTCCGTCGTCAGAACACTTGCCGCGCTGCGTACAGCGGTGATTTCGACGGCGAAGCAGATGCCGAGACGCCAGATGGCGGCCATTGCTGCGACGATTGTGATTCTCGTCGCAATCCTGCTGCTGGCGCCGCGTCCGGGCGCGGTGCAGCTGAGGGACTGGGCGACATCGGTCGGCCCCTGGTTTCCCCTTGCGTTCCTGGCCGCGCACATCGTCGTCACGGTGTTCCCGTTTCCGCGAACCGCGTTCACGCTGGCGTCCGGCTTGCTGTTCGGGCCGTGGCTCGGCATCGCGATCGCGGTGGTGGCCAGTTGCGTCAGCGCGGTGCTGGCGCTGTTGCTGGTCCGCGCCGCGGGGTGGCGGCTGGACCGGCTGGTCCCCCATCCACGGGTCAAGTCGCTCGACGCCCGCCTCCGCCAGCGCGGCTGGCCGACGGTCATGTCGATGCGGCTGATCCCGGCTGTGCCGTTCTCGGTGCTCAACTACGCCGCGGGCGCGTCGGCCGTGCGCCTACTGCCGTACACGTGGGCGACGCTTGCCGGCCTGCTGCCGGGCACCGCGGCGGTGGTGATCCTCGGCGATGCGCTCACCAACCACATCAGCCCGTTGCTGATCCTGGTGTCACTGTTCACCGCGAGTCTCGGTGTGGCAGGGCTGATCTACGAGATTCAGACCTACCCGCGACACCATCCGGCCGACCCCGGAAACGAGCCTGCTGAAGCGCCGTCGGTCACCCGCTGACGGCTACTGCTCCGCGTTGCCGCTGTGTCGGCCTGCCGCAGGCGGCTGCGGTTGGATCGGCTGCTGCGTCTGCTGCGAATACTGCACCGGGGTGGTGACATTCGGCGCAGGCGATCCGATGGCGCCCTGGACCGGCGCCCGCGCCTCGGCCTCGGCCTTGGCGACGGCCTGCGCGATCGCGGGGTCGGTCTCCGTCGAGAACCACTCGGCGACCTCTTCGGAATCGTCCTCGGGTTTGGGCAGATCCTGGTCCACCGGCGGCGGCTCGTAGCGGAACACGCCGTCCTCGCCGGGGGCGCCCAGCATCTTCGTGAAGCCCTGCAGCGCCGCGCCGAAGTCGCTCGGCACCAGCCAGACCTTGTTCGCCTCGCCCTTGGCCATCTCCGGCAGGGTCTGCAGGTACTGGTAGGCCAGCAACTCGGGGGTCGGCCTGCCCGCCTTGATCGCGGCGAACGTCTTCTCGATCGCCTTCGCCTGGCCCTGCGCCTGGTAGTACTGCGCGGCACGTTCACCCTGAGCCCGCAGCATTCGCGACTGCCGGTCGGCTTCCGCGGCCAGGATCGCCGCCTGCTTGGCGCCCTCGGCGGCCAGGATCTGCGACTGCTTCTGGCCTTCGGCCTGTTTGATCGACGCCTCGCGGGTGCCCTCGGCGGTGAGGATCATGGCGCGCTTCTCGCGGTCGGCGCGCATCTGCTTTTCCATCGAGTCCTGGATCGAGGGCGGCGGATCGATGCTGCGCAGCTCGACGCGCGCCACCCGGAGCCCCCAGCGTCCGGTCGCCTCGTCGAGCACCCCGCGCAGCTGCGCGTTGATCTGGTCGCGCGAGGTGAGGGTCTGTTCCAGCGTCATGCCGCCGACGACGTTGCGCAGCGTGGTGGTGGTCAGCTGTTCGACGCCGACGATGTAGTTGCTGATCTGGTACACCGCGGCCTGCGGGTTGGTGACCTGGAAGTAGACGACGGTGTCGATGTTCACCGTGAGGTTGTCCTCGGTGATCACCGGCTGCGGCGGGAAGGAGACCACCCTCTCGCGCAGGTCCACCCTGGCGCGGATCCTGTCGATGAACGGCAGCAGCAGCGTCAGCTGTCCCGACACCGTCTTGCTGTAGCGGCCAAGCCGTTCGATGACCGCGGCTTCCGCCTGCGGGATCAGCGCGATCGACTTGGCGACGATGATGGCCGCGAACAAGACGAGCACGCCGACGAGGATCAGGCCGGCGACGGCACCCTCCATAACGGTTCCTTCCGTAGTTGTCCGGGCTCGGACTAGGTGACCTTCTGGACAACCGCGGTCGCGCCGTCAATGTGCACGACGGTGACGTGGTCGCCGGGTTCGTAGACATCGTTGTCGTTGAAGGGGCGCGCCGTCCAGACTTCGCCGTCGAGTTTCACCTGTCCCTCATGGCGACCGACCCGATCGAGCACGAGAGCGCTCTTCCCCTCCAGTTCCTTCGGCCGGTCCGGCAGGCCCGTGCCCGCGGTGAAGCGCCGCTTCAGCGCGGGCCGCACCAGCACCAGCAGCAGGACCGACACCACGGCGAAGACGATCCCGTCGATGACGTAATTGTCGAAGAGCAGATTCGACCCGACCGCTGCGAGCGCTCCACCGCTGAGCATCAGCAGGAAAAGGTCGCCGGTGAGCGCCTCGGCCCCGGCCAGGCCGAGTGCGGCGATTAGCCAGATCAACCAAACAGGCATGGCACGAGCCTAGCGCGTGGTCGGCCCATCGAGCAGCGAACAATTACACTTCGAGCATCATGTGGTGCCCTAGTGTTTCGCTGTCGGTGTGGGCCAACGCCTGGCTCGCGGGAGCCGCCGCGCCCGACGATGTCCTCGATGCGTTATCGCAATGGGCGCCAAGGCATTCGGTGACCGCCTACGACGCCGTTGCGGCAGGCAGCACCGGTCTACCCTGGCCCGATGTGAACCACTCGGGCTCGATGTCGCTGCTGCAGACGCTGCGCACCGCGGCGGGCGCCGCCGTGGGCACCCCGGCCTTATCGGTCGTCCTACCCGTGCCCGGCGACGTTCGCGGGCTACCCGCGGGCACCCAGTTCCAACGCGACGCCATCACCGCGGGCGAGGCCATCGTCGTCGGCGGCGGTGCGACCTCGACCGGCGTCGGTCTCGTGCCCGACTTCGAGTACGACGACGCCGAAACCTACGACGACGCGGCCGAAGCCGAACTCTCCGGCCTGAGTTGGACGGTGTACTCGATGCCCACGACACCCGTCACCGAGCAGATCGACCTCGGTGAGGCGGAGTTCGCGCTGCGGTCGGCGGTCCGGTCGGCGGCCCATGCGCTCGGCGCCATCCGCGCAGAAGCGGGCGGCATGGACGTCGCTGATCCGCGCAAGCTCGTCGAACAGGTGATGGAGTCGTCAGGCCAGCATCGCGCGCCCGACCACGCGCCGTCGCGCGCGCTGCGGGTGCTGGAGAACGCCGCCCACATCGACGCCATCGTCACCGTCAGCTCCGGCCTGATGCCGATCGGCCTGCAGAGCTCTTCGGAGGCGCAGATCGCCAACGAAGCGCTGCGGCCGCTGTCCGCGGTGGTGCGCTCGGCCCGACTGGCCGCAGTCAGCGCAATCCTGCACTCGGCCTGGCGTTAAGGCTTCACGCACCGGGGCGTGCACAACGCCCCGTTGATCGAACAGCCCTGCAGCGGAGGGGCTTCCAGTCCCGGCGGGGCCTGCGTCCGGATGGGTTCGCGACCCTCGCGCATCTCGTTGATCAGATCCACCACCAGCCGGGCGAACCGGCGGTCGGCGTTCGGTGTGGACGCCCTGGCGAACGCGATGCCGCTTTCTGCGGCCTGCTCGCGCAACTCGTTGTCAAGATCCCACACCACTTCGATGTGATCGGAGACGAAGCCGATCGGGCACACGATCACCGCTTTGACACCCGCCTGTGCGAGAGCCGAAAGATGGTCCCCCACATCGGGTTCCAGCCACGGTACCTGCGGAGGCCCGGACCGCGACTGCCACACCTGGTCATAGTCGCGGTATCCGGCCGCCGCGGCGACCAGCGCCGAGGCGTACGCGACCTGGCGTGCGTACAGGTCTTCTCCGCAGCGGGACCGGGCCGCCAGCGGGATGGAGTGGGCGGTGAACACCAACCGGGCATCGTCGCGAAGCTCGGCGGGCAGTGTGGCGGCCGCGTCGGCGATCGACTCGGCGAACATCTCGACGAACAGCGGATGGTCGTAGTACTGCCGGAGTTTGACGAGTTCGGGTGCCCGCTCGCCGGCCGCCTCGCGGCCGCGGGCGATGTCCTCGACGTATTGCATGCAGCTGGAGTAGCCGCCCCACGCCGACGTGGCGAACACCGCCGCGCGGCGAACACCGTTGTCGCGCATGGCCTTGACGGCGTCCTCGACGTAGGGCTCCCAGTTCCGGTTGCCGAAGTACACCGGCAGTTCGAGACCCGTTTCGACCAGTTCGGCCCGCAACTGCTCGATGAGCCCGCGGTTGATGCCGTTGATCGGCGATACCCCGCCGAAATGCAGATAATGCTCGGCGACTGCGGCGAGCCGTTCGGTGGGTATCCCCCTGCCGCGAGTGACGTTCTCCAGGAACGGCATCACCTGATCGGGCGCCTCCGGTCCGCCGAAGGACAGCAGCAGGACCGCGTCGAAGTCCATCTACAACAGCTGCGTGTGCGCGCCGCCGTCGGCGTAGACGACCGTCCCGGTGGTGGCGGGCAGCCAATCGGAGAGCAGGGCGCAGACCGTCTTGGCGACCGGTGTCGGGTCCTTCATGTTCCAGCCGATCGGTGCGCGCTGATCCCAGCCTTCTTCGAGGAGCTGGATCTGATTGCCGGCATCCTCGCCGAGCGCACCGCCGACGATGGCGCTCATCGCCAGCGTGCGGATCGGCCCGGCGGCAACGAGATTGGACCGCACCCCGTACGGGCCCGCCTCACGCGCGACAAATCGGTTCACCGACTCGAGCGCGCTCTTGGCGACGGTCATCCAGTTGTAGGCGGGCATCGCCCTCGTCGGGTCGAAGTCCATGCCGACGATCGAGCCGCCCGAGTTCATGATCGGCAGCGTGGCCTTGGCCAGCGACGCATACGAGTACGCCGAGATGTGAATGCCCTTGGAGACGTCTTCGAAGGGAGCGTCGAAGAACGGGTTGATGCCCATGCCGGACTGCGGCATGTAGCCGATCGAGTGCACCACACCGTCGAGCTTGTTGCCCTCGCCGATGACCTCCGAAATCCGGCCTGCGAGCGAGTCGAGATGCTCGTTGTTCTGCACGTCGAGTTCGAGCAGCGGCGCCTTCTCGGGCAGCCGGTCGGCGATCCGCTGGATCAGCTTCATCCGGTCGAAACCGGTGAGCACCAGTTCGGCGCCCGCCTCCTGGGCGACCTTGGCGATGTGGAACGCGATCGAGCTGTCGGTGATGATCCCCGTGACGAGGATTCGCTTGCCTTCGAGCAGTCCTGCCATGTGTGAAACGTCCTTGTCTGTAATCGAAGAGTCAGTGGCCCATGCCCATGCCGCCGTCGACGGGGATCACGGCACCGGAGATGTAGCTGGCGTCCTCCGACGCCAGGAAGCTGACCACGCCTGCGACCTCGGCGGCGGTGCCGACCCGCTTGGCCGGAACGAAGCCCAGCGCCCCCTCCTGGATCCTCTCGTCGAGAGCGCGGGTCATGTCGGTGTCGATGTAGCCGGGGGCCACCACGTTCGCGGTGACGTTCACCTTTGTCAGCTCTCGCGAGATCGAGCGCGCCATGCCGATCAGGCCCGCCTTGGATGCCGCGTAGTTGGCCTGGTTGCCGACGCCCCACATGCCGGACACCGAGCCGATGAATATCAGCCTGCCGAACCGGTTCCGCTGCATGCTGCGCGACGCCCGCTGGGCCACCCGGAACGCGCCGGTGAGGTTGGCGTCGATGACCGTCTCGAACTTCTCCACGGTCATCCGCATGAGGAACGCATCGGCGGCGAGGCCTGCGTTGGCGACCACGACCTCGACGGGACCCTGGTGTTCCTCGACCTCGGTGAACGCGCGGTTGACGGCCTCGGTGTCGGTGATGTCACATTCGACGCCGAACAGGCCGTCGGGTACGCCCGAGCCGCGGTGGGTGGCGGCGACCTTGTGGCCGTCGGCTGCCAGGCGCTGCGCGATGGCCAGGCCGATGCCGCGGTTTCCGCCGGTGACCAGCACCGAACGGGAGACGAAAGGCGGACGACCGCCGCTGCTTTGGTCGGCGGTCTCCGATACGGCGCTCTCGCTCATGACCGCCAACTTAACGTGTGTCGAGCATTCTTAAGAAATCGCCTTAGTTGGGGAGGCGGCGGTTGATCAGCAGCGCGCACACGGCGGCCAGCGCGAGTACCAGGGCGCCGAGCCGCAGCCAGCCCGTGCTGGCGTCACCCTTCTGGGTCTCGAATCCGATCTGCTCCTGCAGATTGGTGAAGACCTCTCTCAGCTCATCGACGTTCGATGCGCTGTAGGAGTTCCCACCGGAGAGCTGCGCGACCTTCTTGAGCATCTCGTCGTCCACGGGCACCGGCGTCCGCTGGCCGTCCATCTCGACGGTGCCGTTCGGGGTGCCGAACGAGACGGTCGAAATCGGCACACCCTGGTCCTTGGCGGTGCGGGCCGCGGTGAAGGCGCCCTTGGGATTGTCCGGGTTCGCCGGCACGGTCTCCTTGCCGTCGGACATCAACACGATCCGCGCAGGCGGCGGCTCGTCACCGCCCCCGATCACCGCGCCGACGGTGGAAATCGCCTGCAATGCGGTGAAGATGGCCTCACCGGTCGCGGTCCGGTCGGCCACCTGCAGCTTGTCGATCGCGTTCTTGGATGCGTCGCGGTTGGTGGTCGGCGACACCAGCACGGTGGCGGTCCCGGCGTAGGAGATCAGCCCGAGGTTCACCCCTGGCGTCATCTGGTCGATGAACTGCTTGGCGGCCTCCTGCGAGGCGGCCAACCGGTTCGGTGCCACGTCGGTGGCGCGCATCGACTGCGAGACATCGATCACCAGCATCACGACGGCGCGGTTGCGCGGGATCCGCACGTCGTGGGTGGGTCCGGCCATCGCGACCGTCAACATCACCAGAGAGAGCACAAGAAGGACTGTCGCCATGTGCCGCCATCGCGACGGTCGTTTGGGCGCGACGCTTTCCAGCAATTCCGTGTTGGCGAACCGCAACAGCCGCTTGCGCCGGGCCACCTGCGTGGCGATGTAGAGCCCGACCAGTCCGAGCACGACCGCGAGAAACAGGAAGTACCCGGGATGGGCGAAACCCGTCAGTGTCATCGGTCCGAGCACCGGTAACGTCATGCGCTGCTTGCCATTTCCAATGCTAGTTGGGTAGTCGGCGGTTGAGCACCATCGCTGCCAACGCCGAAAGGGCCAGGATCAGGGCGCCGAGCCGCAGCCAGCCTGCGCTGGCATCACCCTTGATGGTTTCGTAGCCGATCTGCTGCTGCAGGTTGGCGTAGACCTCGCGGAGCTGATCGAGGCTCGACGCGGTGTACGCCTCGCCGCCGGACAGTTCGGCGATCTCGCTCAACATCTCGTCGTCGACGGGCACGGGCTGGCGTTGGTCGTTGATCTCGACGTAACCGTAGGGCGTACCGAACGAGATCGTGGATATCGGCACGCCCTGGTCCTTGGCGGTGCGGGCCGCGGTGAAGGCGCCCTTCGGGTTGTCCGGATTCGACGGCACGGTCTCCTTGCCGTCGGAGAACAGCACGATGCGTGCGGGCGGCGGCTCATCGCCGCCCCCGATCACGGCGCCGACGGTGGCGATGGCCTGCAGTGCGGTGAAGATGCCCTCACCGGTTGCGGTGCGGTCGGCCAACTGCAACTTGTCGATAGCGGCCTTGGTCGCCTCCCGGTTGGTGGTGGGCGACGTCAGCACGGTCGCCGTACCCGCAAAGGCGATCAGGCCGAGATTGATCCCGGGAGTCAGCTCGTCGGCGAACTGCTTGGAGGCCTCCTGCGCGGCGGCAAGCCGGTTGGGCGATACATCCGTGGCGCGCATGGACTGCGAAACGTCGATCACCAGCATGACGACGGCGCGGTTGCGCGGGATCCGGACGTCATGAGTGGGGCCGGCCATCGCGACGGTCAGGAACACCAACGACACGATCAGCAGGATTGCCGGCAGGTGACGCCAACGCGAAGGCCGTTTCGGCGCAACACTTTCCAGCAGCTCCATGTTCGCGAACCGCAGCATCCGGCGTTGCCTGCTCAGCTGCACGAGGATGTACAGCGCGGCGATGCCGAGGACGACGAGGAGGAACAGGAAGAACCAGGCGTGTTCGAAACCCGACAGCGTCATCGGTCCGAGCAACGGTAATGTCATGTGCCAGCTGTCATTTCGTACGGACTATGCGCGCCCGGCAAGCGCGCCTCGGCGACGGTTGGCGACGAAGCGGACGACGTCGGCGATCCAGTCCCGGTCGGTGCGCAGAGACAGCAGCGGTGCATCGCAGCGTCGCAACGTCCGGGCCACCTCTTCGCGGTGCGCGGCGGCGGCTCTCTCGAAGTCGGACCGCAGTTCCTCGTCGATGGTGAACTCGCGGGTGACGCCGGATTCGGTGTCCTGCAGGATGACATCTCCCACCGGCGGCAGTTCGACGTCGCGCGGGTCGAGGACCTCGATGCCGAGCACCTCATGCCTGCCCGCGATCGCACGCAGGGGACGCATCCAGTTGATCGGACCGAGGAAGTCGCTGATGATCACCGCCATCCCGCGGCGCCGCTCGGGCCTGCGCAGCGCGTCGATCGCCAAGGCCAGGTTGCCCCGCACCCCCGTCGGCGCCTGCGGCATGGTGGCGATGGTGCGCAGCATCTCCTGCTCGTGCATCCGACCCGACAGCGCAGGGACGCGGCGCACCGTGTCGCCGTTGGCGATGACGGCCCCGATGCGGTTGCCGCCACCGCTGTTGAGAAACGTGATGGCCGCCGCCGCCGCGACCGCGAGGTCGCGCTTCTCGCAGCCGGTGGTGCCGAAGTCCAGGCTGGCCGACATGTCGACGACCAACCAGGTCTCGAGCTCGCGGTCGGCGATCATCTGGCGCACGTGCGGGTGGGTGGTGCGCGCGGTGACCGACCAGTCCATCCGGCGCACATCATCACCGGGCTGGTAGAGCCGCGACTCCCCCGGCTCGGAGCCGGGTCCGGGCAGCAGGCCGAGATGGTCGCCGTGCAGCACGCCGTCGAGCTTGCGGCGCACCGTCAGCTCGAGCTTGCGCAACGCTGCCGTCAGCGCCGGGTCACGGATCTCCCCGCGCTTCAGCGACGGCAGATCGACGTTGCGTCCTGAGGTGGTCACCGACCGCTGGCCGCGGCCGCTGCGGCGGGTACGACGGGCGGCACCGAATGACCTTGCTGCGGAATGGCATTGACCTGTGGCAGGCCGACCGTCTGCAGGATCCGGTTGATCACCGTCTCGGACGAGATCTCGTCGGCGAGCGCGTCGTAGGTCAGCACCAGGCGGTGGCGCAGCACGTCGGGAATGACCTCGACGACATCCTGCGGGACGACGTAGTCGCGTCCGCGCACCAGAGCCAGCGCGCGCGCCGCGGCGATGATGCCCAGCGAGGCGCGCGGCGATGCGCCGTAGGCGATCCACGCCTTGGCATCGGGCATGCCGAACTTCTCCGGTGTGCGGGTCGCGGTGACGACCCGCACCACATAGTCGACGAGCGCGTGATGCACGAACGTGTTGGCGGCGACATCCTGCAGACGCAGCAGATCGCCCGGCGCAAGCACCTGCTTGGGCTCCGGCGGCTTGACGCCCATCCGGTAGATGATCTCGCGCTCTTCCTCGGGCGTCGGGTAGTCGATGTTGAGCTTGAACAGGAAGCGGTCGCGTTGCGCCTCCGGCAGGGCGTAGACGCCTTCCTGTTCGATCGGGTTCTGCGTCGCCATCACCAGGAACGGCGCAGGCAACGGGAACGTCTTACCGCCGATGGAGATCTTGCGCTCGGCCATGACCTCGAGCAGTGCCGACTGCACCTTGGCCGGTGCGCGGTTGATCTCGTCGGCGAGCAGGAAGTTGACGACGACCGGGCCGAGTTCGATGTCGAACTCCTCCTTGCCCTGCCGGTAGATGCGGGTACCGATGATGTCCGTCGGCACCAGGTCGGGCGTGAATTGGATGCGGGCGAACGTACCGCCCACGACCTTGGCGAAGGTCTCGACGGCCAGGGTCTTGGCGACGCCGGGGACACCTTCCAGCAGGACGTGGCCCTTGGCGAGCAGACCGACCAGCATGCGCTCGACCAACTGGTCCTGGCCGACGATGATGCGCTTGACCTCGAAGATCGCGCGTTCCAGCGTGTGCACCTCGTTCTGCAGGCCGCCGGAGTTCGCGGGAGGCGGAGCAGCGTGAGTGTTAGGGGGATAACCCTGCGCGGGGCCCTGCGGCCCACCTGCTGACGTCATCGACGATCCTCTTACGTTGTAGTTCATCAGCGCAGGTCGTGCGCCGCGGGCGGGATGCCCGCCGTCAACTATTCCAGGCACTACGAAATCCGTCGACGTTGCCCGGGAGTGTTCAGCGTCCGCTCAGGCCGCGCTCAGGTTTCGATGATGCGTGCCAGATAGGGCTGCAGACCTGCCCGCCGCAGGGGGCTGACGGTCACTTTGCCCGCGCTGCCGGCGGCTTCGAGCATTTGGTTGTTGCCGAGGTAAATGGCGACGTGCTGGCTGCCGCCGGGACCCCAGAACAAGAGGTCACCTCGCTTGGCCTGCGACTGCGGCACCTTGCGGCCGGTGTTGTACTGGTCGCCCGAGTATTTGGGAATCAGCACGCCGACCCCGGCGAAGGCGAACCGGGTGAACCCGGAGCAGTCGTAGCCGATGATGCCCTCGTCTCCGTCGACGCCGGCGCTGGGCCCGCTGGGCGTGCCGCCTCCCCATGAATACGGCACGCCCAGCTGCGAGGCCCCTCGGCGGATCACGTACTCGATCGCCTGGGGGCCGCGCACCCGACCCACACCGACGGCTCCCGTGCTGGCCCCCCCGCCGCCGGTATTTCCGCCGAGCCCGATGCTCTGCAGAAATTTCTGTCCCAGACTCTGCGTGGTCTGGATCGCCATCTGGGTGGCTTCGAACGACGCGTTGGCGATCGCCACCGGATCGCCGGGTGCCCCGGCGCTGATCAGTTTGGGCAGCGTCGGGTCCCACTGGCCGTCGTCGGGCGCCGCAGCAGAGGGGATCGCGAGTCCGAGCGCGACGGCCAGCGCCACCAGGGCAATGACGACCGCCTTGGCTCCGCGGAAACTGTTGTGGCGCAGCAATTTCAAAATAATCACTCGAATCAGTACTCGATGTATCGGACGACGTAGGGGGTCATGCCGCTGGTGCGCACCGGCGACACCTTCACGTGCGAGCCGGTGAACGGGGCCTCGAGCATCTGGTTGTTGCCGAGGTACAGCGTCACGTGCTGACTTCCGCCGGGGCCGTAGAAGATGACGTCACCGCGGCGCATCTGCGACGAGGGGATCTTGCGGCCCATGTTGTACTGCGACCCCGAGTAGTGCGGCAGCTTGATTCCGACGCCCGCGAACGCGTACAGGATGAGACCCGAGCAGTCGAATCCGACTGTGCCGGCGCCTTGTTCGATACCTCGGCTGGCTCCTGCGGCGTTGCCGCCGCCCCATGAGTAGGGCACGCCGATCTGAGATGCGGCGCGCTGAATGACGTACTCGGAGGCCTGCCTGCCGTATACCCGAGGGATCGCACCGTTGGTGTATCCACTGGGCGTGGGCAGAATTCCCATCTTGCGCAGGAAGTTTCGCCCCATGTCGGCGGTGTACTGCGCCGAGGTCGATGAGATGCCGAGCACTGTGTTGATGATTGCGATCGGATCGCCGCTGACGAAGGCGCTCGGAATGGCGGGCAGGGTCGGATCCCACAGGCTCTGGTCCCAGTTGCCCGCTACGGGTGCGGGCGTGCCCGGCGCGCGATCCCAGTTGCCGGAGGGGTTTGCCATCGGCGCGACGGGTTTCGGCTGTCCCGGCGCGGGCGCCGACCATTCGCGGGCCGCCGCGAGCTTTGCCTCGGCGGCCTTGCGCTCGGCGGTCAGTTCGGTGAGCCGACCCTGCTGGCCGGCGAACGTCTGCTGCGCCGTCTTCAGCGCCGCCACCGCGGCGTCCTGGCTCGCCTGGGCGTCGGCGGTGGCTTGATCGGCCTTCTGCTTGGCCAGCCGGGCTGCGGATTCCTTGTTGACCTGTTCGGTGCGGGTCCGCTGCAGATCGGTCACCACCTGCTGGGCGCTGGCGGCGAGCGTCTGCCCGGCCGATGCCGTCTCGATCATGTCGGCGGGGTCGGCTGCGGTCAGGTAGGAGCCCGACGGCCCGTTGACATAGGTCGACGCGGCGAACGTGTCGAACTTCTGCTGCGCGGCCTTGATGGCGGCGTTCGCGTCCTCGACGGATCGCCTGCTGGCGTCCACGTCGAGTTGCGCCGCGGCCGCGTTGTCCCGGGCGTTCTGCACCTCGACGATCGCCTTGTTGACGCTCTCCTGCTGCGCCTGGATGTCGGCGCCGAGTTCGGCCAGTTTCTGATTGGCGTTGGCGACGGCGGCGACCAGCGAGCCGATCGTGTCGGGGCTACTGGGTTCGCCGACGGCCACACCGGTGCTGGACAGGGCGATGGCCAGCATGGTGCCGATGGACGCAAGCGCGCGAGGGGTGCGTCTCATTCGCCTCGAGTCTCCTCGCAGAAGTCACAAATTCAACACTGACACCAGTGGGTACTTCTGCACCGTACGTCACAACTGACGCTAAAGAAACTTTGGTCACAAACTACATTCCTGTAATTAGAGAGAGTGTGACCAAATGGTGATATTCGGCATTGGCAGGTATTCCTGCCAGGGGTTATTCCGCCGTTTCTGATTCGATTTCGGCGCCCGCGCGCCGGGCTCGGACCTGCAGGAATCGGGTCGCGACCGCAGCGCCCAAAACCAACAGCGTGAGCACAACAGAGAATGCCGTCCACGGGAAATGCGGGGTCGCCAACTCGCTGACGAAATTCTTCGAGGATTGGACGGGGTCGCCGTTCTTGGCGATATCTTGACCGGCCTCCAGCGTCACCCGGTCGAAGTCCTTGCTGTAGGTGCCGGCCCACGACGGGCTCATCGCGAGCACGGTCGAACCGGGATACGCCTCCCCGACCTCGGTGGCGATATCGCGCAGCGGCGTGTCGATCGGCGGGTTGGTCGAAATCACCACGATCTTCAGATTGATGCCCTGCTGCTGCGCGTCGGCCACCACCTGCCGGAGCTCGGGCACGAGCTTGGCATCCTGCGGGGGCACACTGACGCCGTCATCGCCGACATCGGCAAGCACCTGGTTCATATCGACCTCAGGCGGGATATACGACGGGAGGAACGGAATCACGTGCGGACCGGTCACAGGAGAAACCGTACGCGATACCGGCCACAGCAGGTGGCAGCACGCACCCACGAGGACGAGACTGAGAGCCGGCAGGCTTGCTTTATAGGACAAGCGTACTGTTAGATTGGAAGAGCCGTGGACGACAGCCCGTCGCGGCGAGACTTAGCCGGGAGTTGATGTGAGCAGCAAGGATTCGTTTGGAGCCCGCGACACGCTCGAGGTCGGGGACAACAGCTACGAGATTTACCGCCTTGACGCGGTTCCCGGTACGGAGAAGCTCCCCTACAGCCTGAAAGTGCTCGCCGAGAACCTGCTTCGCACCGAGGATGGCGCCAACATCACCAAGGAGCACATCGAGGCGATCGCCAACTGGGATCCGAGCGCCGATCCGAGCGTCGAGATCCAGTTCACCCCCGCCCGCGTGATCATGCAGGACTTCACCGGAGTGCCCTGCATCGTCGACCTCGCCACCATGCGTGAGGCCGTCGGCGAGTTGGGCGGCGACCCCGAGAAGGTCAACCCGCTTGCGCCCGCCGACCTGGTGATCGACCACTCGGTGATCGCCGACCTCTTCGGCCGCCCGGACGCGTTCGAGCGCAACGTCGAGATCGAGTACCAGCGCAACGGCGAGCGCTACCAGTTCCTGCGCTGGGGACAGGGCGCATTCAACGACTTCAAGGTGGTGCCTCCGGGCACCGGGATCGTGCACCAGGTCAACATCGAGTACCTGGCCAGCGTCGTGATGAACCGCGACGGCGTCGCCTACCCGGACACCTGCGTCGGCACCGACAGCCACACCACGATGGAGAACGGCCTCGGCGTGCTCGGCTGGGGCGTCGGCGGTATCGAAGCCGAGGCCGCGATGCTCGGCCAGACGGTCTCGATGCTCATTCCCCGTGTCGTCGGCTTCAAGCTGACCGGCGAGCGCCGGCCCGGTGTCACCGCGACCGACGTCGTGCTGACCGTCACCGAGATGCTGCGCAAGCACGGTGTGGTCGGCAAGTTCGTCGAGTTCTACGGCGAGGGCGTCGCCGAGGTGCCGCTGGCCAACCGCGCCACCCTGGGCAACATGAGCCCGGAATTCGGTTCCACCGCAGCGATTTTCCCGATCGACGAGGTGACGATCGACTACCTGAGGATGACCGGCCGCAGCGACGAGCAGCTGGCTTTGGTGGAGGCGTACGCCAAGGAACAGGGACTGTGGCACGACCCGACGCGGGAGCCGAAGTTCTCTGAGTACATCGAGCTCGACCTCGGCGACGTGGTGGCATCGATCGCGGGGCCGAAGCGTCCGCAGGACCGCATCCCGCTGTCTGACGCGAAGGCCGCGTTCCGCAAGGACATTCACAACTACGTCGAGGAGCACATGCCCGTCGAATACACCAAGGTCGATGTGGCCGTCGACGAGTCGTTCCCGGCCAGCGACCCGGTCGCGCTGTCGTTCGCCGACGAGGACAGCGTCATCCCGTCCGCGGCGGTCGGCTCGAACGGCAGGCCGAGCAAACCGGTGGAGATCAAGAACTCCGAGCGCGGCGACTGCATCATCGATCACGGCGCGGTGGTGATCGCGGCGATCACGTCGTGCACCAACACCTCCAACCCCGAGGTGATGCTGGGTGCCGCCCTGCTGGCCCGCAACGCGGTCGAGAAAGGGCTGACGTCCAAGCCGTGGGTGAAGACCACGATGGCGCCGGGTTCGCAGGTCGTGACCGACTACTACGAAAAGGCCGGCCTGTGGCCCTATCTGGAGAAGCTCGGCTTCTACCTCGTCGGCTACGGCTGCACGACCTGCATCGGCAACTCCGGCCCGCTGCCCGAGGACATCAGCAAGGCGATCAACGACGCCGACCTCTCGGTGACGGCGGTGCTGTCGGGTAACCGCAACTTCGAGGGCCGCATCAACCCGGACGTCAAGATGAACTACCTGGCGTCCCCGCCGCTGGTGATCGCCTATGCGCTGGCCGGGACCATGGACTTCGACTTCGAAACCGAGCCGCTCGGCAAGGACGAGGCCGGCAACGACGTGTTCCTCAAGGACATCTGGCCGTCGCAGAAGGACATCGACGACACCATCGCCTCGGCCATCAACACCGAGATGTTCCGGAAGAACTACGCCGACGTGTTCAAGGGCGACGAGCGGTGGCGCAACCTGCCGACGCCGAGCGGCAACACCTTCGAGTGGGACGAGGACTCGACATATGTCCGCAAGCCACCGTACTTCGACGGCATGCCCGCCGAGCCGGAACCGGTGACCGACATCAAGGGCGCCAGAGTGCTTGCCCTGCTGGGTGATTCGGTGACCACCGACCACATCTCCCCCGCTGGCAGCATCAAGCCGGGCACTCCGGCGGCCCAGTACCTCGACGAGCACGGCGTCGACAAGAAGGATTACAACTCGTACGGCTCGCGACGTGGCAACCACGAGGTGATGATCCGCGGCACCTTCGCCAACATCCGGCTGCGCAACCAGTTGCTCGACGACGTCTCCGGCGGCTACACCCGCGACTTCACCAAGGGCGGCGAGCAGGCGTTCATCTACGACGCCGCGCAGAACTACGCCGCGAACAACATCCCGTTGGTGGTGCTCGGCGGCAAGGAGTACGGCTCGGGCTCGTCGCGCGACTGGGCGGCGAAGGGCACCAGCCTCCTGGGGGTGCGTGCGGTCATCACCGAGTCGTTCGAGCGGATCCACCGGTCCAACCTGATCGGCATGGGCGTCATCCCGCTGCAGTTCCCCGAAGGGGAGTCGGCGGCGTCGCTGAAACTCGATGGCACCGAGACCTTCGACATCACCGGCATCGAGGCCCTCAATGACGGCAAGACGCCGAAGACGGTGCACGTGAAGGCCACGAAAGAGGACGGCAACGCCGTGGAGTTCGACGCGGTGGTGCGGATCGACACCCCGGGAGAGGCGGACTACTACCGCAACGGCGGCATCCTGCAGTACGTGCTCCGCAACATGCTGAAGTCATAGGTTCGCGGCCGCGCGAGGAGTAGCAGAAGTTGCCCCGGGTAACCGACGACCATCTGGCGGCACGACGCCGTCAGATCCTCGACGGTGCCCGGCGGTGCTTTGCCGAGTACGGCTACGACAAGGCCACGGTGCGCAGGCTCGAGCAGACCATCGGGCTGTCCCGCGGCGCGATCTTCCATCACTTCCGCGACAAGGACACCTTGTTCTTCGAACTGGCCCACGAGGACGCCGAGCGGATGGCGGATGTCGCGTCACGGGAAGGCTTGATTCAGGTCATGCGCGACATGCTCGCGGCACCCGAACAGTTCGACTGGTTGGCCACCCGGTTGGAGATCGCGCGCAAGCTCCGCAACGACCCCGCGTTCAACAAGGGATGGTCGGAGCGGTCGGCCGAACTGTCGGAGGCGACCACCGAGCGGCTGCGCCGACAGAAACAGGCCGGCCGGCTGCGCGACGATGTGCCGAGCGACGTGCTGCACACGTACCTGGATCTGGTGCTCGATGGACTGGTGGCACGGCTGGCATCGGGTGATGATCCCGAAAACCTCAGCGCCGTACTCGACCTCGTCGAATCGTCGGTCCGTCAGCAGTAGCTAACGGCGGGTGCGGTGGTTCGGGCCGCCCCTGCTGCGCATCGTGGTTCCGGACTCACGAAGCATGCTGTGTATCGACCCGTAAGAACGGCCCGTCGATGCCACCAGTGTGCGGATGCTCGCCCCTCCTTCGTATGCGCTCCGCAGTTCCTGCAGCACCTGATCGCGAGACTTATTCAGTTTCTTCATCGACACCTCCCCACTGTGATGTCTGTGACGAATACCCAGCGTAAAACCGGCCTAACCAAACACTGCCGAAAATGGGCAAACTGCGTGCAGATGTCGCGTCAGGCCAACTCGATGAGGTCGGCGTAATCCTCCGACCAGAAGTCCTCGGTGCCGTCGGGCAGCAGGACAACGCGCTGCGGGTCGAGCGCCTCGGCGGCGCCCGGGTCGTGGGTCACCAGCACCACCGCGCCTTGGTAGCTGCGCAGCGCGTCCAGCACCTGCTCGCGCGAGGCGGGATCCAGGTTGTTGGTCGGTTCGTCGAGCAGCAGAACGTTTGCCGTCGATGCGACGAGACCCGCGAGCGCCAGCCGCGTCTTCTCGCCGCCGGACAGTGTGCCCGCGGGCTGGTCGAGTTGCGGGCCGCTGAACATGAACGCGCCCAACAGACCTCGCAGATCCTGCTCCCCCGTGTCGGGGGCGGCGTGGCGGATGTTCTCCCAGACTGTCGCCAGGTCGTCGAGGGTGTCGTGCTCCTGGGCGAAGTAGCCGATCTTCAGGCCGTGTCCGGGCTCCAAGCCGCCGGTGTCCGGGGTCTCGACCCCGGCGAGCAGGCGCAGCAGCGTGGTCTTACCCGCACCGTTGAGGCCCAGCACGACAACGCGTGAACCACGGTCGATCGCCAGATCGAGGCCGGTGAAGACCTCGAGCGAGCCGTACGTTTTCGTCAGATCCTTGGCCACGAGCGGTGTGCGACCGCATGGCGCGGGGCTGGGGAACTTGATGCGGGCCACCTTGTCGGCAACCCGTTCCTCGTCGAGAGCGGCCATCATCCGGTCGGCGCGGCGCAGCATGTTCTGTGCGGCAACGGCTTTGGTTGCCTTGGCGCCCATCTTCGCGGCCTGGGTGCGCAGCGCGGTCGCCTTGCGTTCGGCGTTGGCGCGCTCGCGACGCCGCCGCTGTTCATCGGTCGCGCGTGCATCGAGGTACTTCTGCCAGGTCATGTTGTAGACGTCCACCTCGCCGCGCACGGCGTCCAGGAACCACACGCGGTTGACGACGTCGGCGAGCAGTTCCACGTTGTGGCTGATCACCACGAGACCGCCGGTGTGCGCCCGAAGGAAGTCGCGCAGCCAGCCCAGCGAGTCGGCGTCGAGGTGGTTGGTCGGCTCGTCGAGCAGCAGCGTGGTCGACGAGCCCGCACCCGTGTCGGATGCGGCGAACAGGATGCGCGCCAGCTCGACGCGGCGGCGCTGACCGCCCGACAGGGTGCGCAGCGGCTGGGTGAGGACGCGTTCGGGAAGGCCGAGGCTCGCACAGATGCGGCTGGCCTCACTTTCGGCGCCGTAGCCGCCCAGCGCCGCGAACCGCTCCTCGAGCTGGCCGTAGCGGCGCACGGCCCGATCGCGGGCAGCGTCGTCGGCGACCTCGGCCATCAACGCCTGCTGCTTCTCCAGATCGGCCAGCAGCGTGTCGAGCCCGCGCGCCGAGAGCACCCGGTCACGGGCCAGGGTGTCCAGGTTCCCTTCGCGTGGATCCTGTGGCAGATAACCGATTTCGCCGGTACGGGCGATGGTGCCCGCATAGGGCTCGCCCTCGCCGGCCAGGATGCGCATGGTGGTGGTCTTGCCTGCGCCGTTACGGCCGACCAGACCGATGCGGTCGCCGGGCTGCACCCGAAGCGCGGTTCCGTCGCCTGCCAGCAGCGTGCGCGCGCCTGCGCGGACCTCCAGGTCCGTTGCGGTGATCACGCTGCTCTCCTCATGCTCTTACTTGTCGTCGGTAAAGACCGGGGGCCGCTTCTCGGCGCGCGCAGCCACCGCTTCTTCGAAGTTGGCGGTGAGGAGGCGCACGAAAAGCTGACCAAGGCCCTCGGCCTGCATATGCCCTTCCAGGCTAGCGGCGTCCAGTCCAGTCCACAGTGTGCGTTTGGTCAACTCGATTCCGGGCCGGGAGAACCCCGCGATCCGCTCGGCCATGTCGTAGCACGTCGACAGCAGCTCGTCGTCGGGCACCGTGCGGGACACCAGACCGATCCGTTCGGCCTCCTCGGCGTCGACATCGCGGCCGGTCAGCATCAACTCGAACGCCCTCGAGGTACCGATCGCCCGTGGCAGCAGATAGCTCAGGCCCAGCTCACTGGCGGTCAGGCCGTTGTTGATGCCCGCCGCCCGGAAGTACGCCGCGCGGCCTGCGACCCTGATGTCGGCGGCGAGTGCCAGGCACAGGCCGCCGCCGATCGCCGCGCCGTTCACCGCGGCGATGACCGGTTGGTGCAGTTTGCGCAGCGCGAGGATGACGTCGTCGAGCACCTGCATGGAGCGCAGCGCGTACGTCGGCCGGGTGAGCCCGTCGATGTGCGGCACCGAACCCGCGGACTTGTGGTCGGCGCCCGAGGAGAACCCGCGCCCCGCGCCGGTCAGCACGACCGCACGCACGGAGTTGTCGTTTGTCAGGTCGTCGAGCACGTCCTTGAGCGGCACCATGACGTCGAACGCCATCGAGTTCATCCGCTCGGGCCGGTTCAGCGTGACCAACGCCACGTTCGGGCGGGGGCGGTCGACGAGGACGAAGTCAGGCTGCTCTGTCACGGACTGCACGCTATCGCGTGCACGATCCCCTCATCGGATGCCCGACCGCTCCGCGCCGATCTTCCAGTGCCGTCCGTGCTCCTGATGGCGCCAGAAGTCGGCGAACCGTCCGCCGAGCGCATTGAGCTCATCGATGCTGCCTTGTTCGACGACCGAGCCGTCCTCCAGGAACAACACGTGGTCGGCGATGCGGATCGCGTCGAGTCGGTGCGCGATCATCACCCGGGTGCGGCGCTGCGGGTCGTCGCGAATCGCGTCGATGACCGCGGCCTCGTTCTCGGCGTCCAACGCGCTCGTGGCCTCGTCCACCGCCAGGACCGCCGATCGTTTCAGCAATGCCCGCGCGATGCTCACCCGCTGCCGCTCGCCGCCGGACAACGCGGTGCCCGCCTCACCGACCCGGCTCCGATCGCCGTCGATCCGGTCGACGCGGGCCAGCGTGACGGCGGTCTGAACCGCCTCGTCGGTGGCATTGCGATCGGCGACGCGAATGTTGTCCGTGATCGAACCGTCGAAGAGGTAGGGATGCTGGAACACCACGCTGGCCAGTTCGCGGCGCGCGTCCGGGCTCAGGTCGGCCACGTCGACGCCGTCGACGAGGATCTGCCCGCGGTGCGGGCGCCGGAGACCGGCGATCAGGAACAGCACGGTGGTCTTGCCGGAACCCGACGGCCCGACTATCGCGGTCGTGCTGCCCGGCTCGAGGGTGAACGTCAGGTTCCGGAGGACGTGGCAGCGGCCGTCGGGCGTGTCGTAGGAGAAGCCGACGTCGCGGAACTCGATGCGTGGCGACTGCGACGGCGACAGCTCACGGCTGCCCGCGGCCGATTCCCGCGGGGCCGCGACGACGGCGCGCAGCCGCGCAAGCAGGCCGCGGGACGACTCGATGGCGCTGGACAATTCGGTGAGCACGGCGAACGGCTCGAGGAATCGCACCATGACGATCAGCAGCGCCACCGCCTCCGGCGCGCCGAGCTGCCCGCGCACCGCGAGCACGGTGATGGTGCCTGCGAGCAGAATCAGGCCGAGCTGGCTGGCCACGCTGAACATCAGCTGTCCGGGGATCTGAAAAAGCAGCAGCCGCAGGGTCGTTCCGCGTACGGCGGCGACGGCATCGCCAGTCGCGCTGCGTGCCGCGGTGACGCGCCTGCTGGCCCGCAGCGCTTGCTGTGTGCGCGCGAACTCCAGGATGCGCTCGGTCAGCGCGGTGTGCGCTCGGCCGTCGGCGGCATCGGCGGCGCGGACGACGCGTTGGCTGGCGATCAGCGCCCCGTACAGAAGCGGCAGCGCGGCCACCGCGGCGACACCGAGCTGCCACGAGAAGAGGAAAAGCCCGGCCGCGATCGCAGCAGGCAGCAGCACCGCGCCGAGGAACGGGGTGAGCAGGTAGGCCACCAACCCGACGAGTTCCGGTCCGCTGTTGGCGATGGCCTGCCGCGCCATTGCGGTGTTGTCGGTGGTGAACCACGCCAGCGGGGTTTCGGTGAGCCTGTCGGCCATCACCCGCTGCGTGGTGTCGACCAGCGCGAAGCCGATGCGGAAACCGGTCTGCGCCAGAGTCCAGTCGACGACCCAGCCGCCGACGGTGGCCGCTGTCAGCGCGCCGAGCCACGGCAGGGATTCGCCCGGCACCTCGCCGAACAGGGTGCGCAGCAGCGGCACGAGTAGAAGCGCGCTCGCCGCACGCAGCAGTACCGACGCGACCGACAGTATGGCGTAGGCGACGAGTTGTGCCCGGTGTGTCGCGGGAACCAGGCGAACGAGGTTGGCGATCATCGCGGCCCTCCGGCCAATGCGCCCGACTGCACCGAGGTGGAACGGCTCTCCCACAGCCGCCGATACCGTCCGTCGGCGTCAAGAAGTTGTTTGTGGGAGCCGATTTCGACGACGCGGCCGTCATCGAGCACAACGATCTGGTCGGCGTTGGTGATCGTGTGGAGGCGATGCGCGACCACCAGTACGGTGCGGGAGGTGATGAGCCGGCCCAAAGCCTGCTGGACGAGGTGTTCCGATTCGGGGTCGGCGAAGGCGGTTGCCTCGTCCAACACGAGGATCGGAGTGTCGGCGAGCAGTGCGCGGGCGATGGTGAGGCGCTGGCGTTCACCGCCGGAGAGTTGCACACTGGCGCCGAGGACCGTGTCATAGCCGTTGGGCAGCCGCATGATTCGCTCGTGGATCTGGGCGGCGGTGGCCGCCGCCTCGATCTCGGCGATGGTGGCGTCCGGCTTGGGCAGTGCGATGTTGTCCCGGACCGTGCCGGCCACCAGTTGGACGTCCTGGAAGACGAACCCGACGCGGCTGTACAACTCGTCGTGCGTCATGGTGCGGATGTCCCTGCCGCCGATGCGGATCGCGCCTGCCTCGACGTCGTGGAAGCGCGCAAGCAAAGAGGCCAGTGTCGACTTGCCGGACCCGGACGGGCCGACGAGAGCCGTGACCGTTGCGGGCTGCAACGTCAGCGTGACGTCGTGAACAACGGGGACACCGGGACGGTAGCCGAAGCTGACGTTGTCGAGCGCCACCGTCGTCGATGTCGTTGCAGCAGGCTCGGTTTGCGGTTCGGTCGGCGTGCCCAACTCGGTTTCGTCGAGGATGTTGGCGATGCGGCGGGCGGCTTCCATTCCGTCGCGCAGCCCGCCGAACCCGTAGGCGACACCGAGCAGGCGTGTGCCGAAGGTGGTGCCGAGCACGAGGAACGGCAGAAGCGTCGCCGGTTGCATGGCGCCGTTGACGACGAATGCGGTGCCGGCCGCCACGATGAGCCACAGGTAGGTGGCCGGACGCGTCGCCAGGTCCATGAACGTCTTCTTGCCGATGAACGGCCGCTGCCAGTCGTTCAGGAAGTCGATGTAGGCCTCGAGGCTCCGCCGGAACGACGACGCCGCCGCGCCGCCGAACACCCTGATCACCGGCTGGCCTTCGAGATATGCCGCCGCCTCGGTGTTCATCCGCTCGGCCCAGCGCGACGCCTCGGTGATCTTCGGACCGCTCTGATACACCATCGTCCACGTGGTCAACACGTAAACCAGCACGGGCAGTAGACACACCAGCGCCAACCGCCAGTCGACGACGAACAGATACACGAGCACCGCGACCGGAGCGACCACCGCGGCGACCGCGTCGGACACCGCGTGGGTGATCAGATAGTGAAGCGAGCGCGTGTCGTCCTGGACGAGCTTCTTCACCGCGCCCGATCCCCGTTGGGTGAACCACCCCAACGGAACCCGGGCGAGCTTGTCGAGCATGCGCCTGCGTACGGCCGCACTGAAACGCAGATCGACGATGTGCAGCCACAGGATGAGCGCCGCACCGAGCAGGGTGCTCACGCCCAGCAGCACGACGAACACGATGACCGTGTCACGCAGCCGGGCGGCGTCGGCGCCGGCCAACAGCTGCCGGGCCAGTTCGATCAGGACGACGAACGGCGCGAGTTCGGCAAGCGTGATGACCGCCTGCAGGACGCCGCTGGCCACCATCTGCGGCTTGACCGGTGCGAGCAGATCCTTTGCACCCTGCGATCGCCATTTGCCTTTCGGGGATTGCGCCGCAACGGGTTCGGCTTCGACCGTCTTCTGCACGGGTTCCTCGTCGCCGCGCCTGCTGCCCATCGCGCGTCCAGAGTTCCAGTAGGCCTGGGCGTGCACGTCCGCCTTCGGGAAACCGAACGCTTCCTTCAGCCGCTTGCGCAGAACCTTCAGCGAGTTCGCCTCGACGCCTGCCCAGGCGTACCAGTCCGACCAGTCCCTGTCCTCGATGGCGGCGGCGAGACTCGTCTCGTCGACACGGTCCACCCAGCGCACGCGCCGGCGGGAGTGCTCAGCGAGCGGAATGCGTTCGTCCTCGGAAGTGTGGCGCTCCAAATAGATTTCGACGTCCACATCTTGCGGCAGCACCGCGAGTATCGAGTTGATCGCGGGTATCGACGCCGCGTCTCCGATGAGCAGGTAGCCGCGCGGCGCCTCCTCGGGGAGCGCGAACCGCGAAGATCCCAGCGCCACCACGGGAATCGTCATGCCGGGTTCTGCGCGTGCGGCCCACTCGCTGGCCGGACCGGCGGGTTCGTGGAGCACCACGTCGATCGAGAAGTCGCCCGCTTCGGGGTCGGCGCTCACGATCGTGTACACGCGCTGAAACTCGGTGGCGCCGCCCGCGGGATCGGGGAACCAGAACCGCAGCCATGCGGTGGGTTCCATGACGACGTCGTCGAACAACGTCGGTGACGACATCGCGATCCGCACGCAGTTCTCGGTGATCCGGAAGACTTCCCGGACCGTGGCGAGATGGTCCCGCCCGCCGAAGCCGCGAAGTAGCGCGCCCTGCAGACCTCTGCTCATCAGCGTCCTCTGCTATCCGACAGCGCACACACTTCTCGGCAGCGTGACGCTTGTGTTGGATAGCCTAGCCCAACTACAGATCGCTGATGCAGGCTGTGTACGAGCAGTGACGGCGAGGGCGTCAGCCCTGCTCGGCCTCGTCCTGAGCCGCGATGGCGGCGTCGATGTCGAATGCCTTGACCTGCTGCACGAGGTCCTCGAGGGCGGCCGGCGGAAGCGCTCCGGCCTGGTTGAACACCAGCTTGCCCTTCTTGAACGCCATCAGCGTGGGGATCGAGCGGATGTCGGCCGCGGCGGCGAGCTGCTGCTCGGCTTCGGTGTCGACCTTGGCATGCACGATGTCCGGGTGCTGCTCGGCCGACTTGGCGAAGGTCGGCGCGAACGCGCGACACGGCCCGCACCACGAAGCCCAGAAATCCACCAACACGATCTCGTTGTCGTTGATGGTGTCGTTGAACTCGGCTGCGGTGATGTCTCGGGTGGTCACGGTTCTCCTAACGCTTGCGTTTGGCTGTGTGTTCCCACTATGTGGGTCGCAGAACCCGACGTGACGGCGTTCACCAAATCTGGGCGCCAGCTGTGCGGCCCGTTATGCGAGTATGTACGCCATGACACCCGAGGTTAGGCAAGGCTATCCTCGTATCACGCCATCGGATCGGCCCGAACCGATTGCCGTCATCGGCATCGGCTGCCGGGTGGCCGGCGACGTCGACACCCCCGCTGCGCTGTGGGCGTTCCTCATGGAGGGCCGCAGCAGGGTGCGGGAAATCCCCGACGAACGCTGGGCGCCATACCTGCACCGCGATCCACGCAACGCCGCGGTGCTGCGGGACACCACCCGCTACGGCACCTTCCTCGACGACCTGCCCGGGTTCGACGCCGAGTTCTTCGGGGTTTCCCCCCGCGAAGCGGAGTTGATGGATCCGCAGCAGCGGATGGCGCTCGAGGTGAGTTGGGAGGCGCTCGAACACGCGGGCATCCCACCGCGGTCCCTGGCCTGCGGGGACACCGCGGTCCTGATGGGGGTCAACTCCGACGACTACGGCAAGTTGGTCATGGAGGACCTGCCCGGCATCGAGGCATGGACAGGCATCGGCACTTCGCTGTGCGGCATCGCGAACCGGGTGTCGCACCTGCTGGACCTGCGCGGGCCGAGCGTCGCACTCGATGCGGCCTGTGCGGCTTCGTTGGTGGCGGTGCACCAGGCGTGCCAGATGCTGCGCGCCGGTGAGACCTCGCTTGCGCTGGCCGGGGGTGTCAGCGCGCTCATCGGACCCGGCCTCGTTCGCGTGCTCGACGAGGCGGGCGCCACCGCGCGCGATGGTCGGTGCAAGACGTTCGATGCCGCCGCTGACGGATACGGCCGCGGTGAAGGTGCGGGAGTCGTTGTGCTCAAGCGACTTTCGGATGCCCGTCGCGACGGTGACCGGGTGCTCGCGGTCGTGCTCGGCGGCGCGGTCGCCCAGGACGGCCGCACGGTGGGAATCATGTCGCCCAACGGCGATGCCCAGGCCGACATGTTCCGCCGGGCCTGCGAGGTGTCCGGCGTCGCCCCGGACACCGTCGACTACGTCGAGGCGCACGGCACCGGCACCCCGACCGGTGACCCCGTAGAGGTCTCCGCACTTGCGGCGGTGTACGGCGCAGGCAGGCCCGACGACGCGCGCTGCCGGATCGGCTCGGTCAAACCGAACATCGGTCACCTCGAAGGTGGCGCGGGCGTGCTCGGGCTCATCAAGGCGGTCTTGGCCCTGCACCACGAGGCGGTCCCGCCGACCGCGGGCATCGGCGAACTCACACCGGCCGTCGACTGGTCGGCCAGCGGCCTACGGGTGCCGACCGAACCCGAGAAGTGGCCGAGAAACGACGTCCCGCGCCGCGCCGCCGTGTGCAGCTATGGCTATGGCGGCACCATCGCCCACATCCTCGTCGAAGAGGCGCCCGGCGGCGCGGCAGAGAACCTCGAACCCGCGTCACCTGCGCAGGACGTGATCGTGCCGGTCTCGGCGAAGTCCGCGAAACGGCTTGCGCGGCAGGCCGATGCGCTGGCGGACCGGATGCGGACGGCGCCTTCACCGCTCACGGATGTCGCCACCACCCTGTGGACGCGACGAACGCACGAGGCGGTCCGTGCGGCGATCGTCGCCGACGCGCCACACGAACTGGTGGCCGGCCTCGACGCGGTGGCCCGCGGCGAAACGCTCGGCACCGTTGTCACCGGAGCGATACCGGCGACGACCGGGCCGAGAAACCCGGTCTGGGTGTTCTCCGGGCACGGTTCACACTGGGTCGGCATGGGGCAGGAACTCCTTTCGACGGAGCCGGCCTTCGCCGACGTCATCGACGAGGTCGACCACGTGTTCCGTGCCGAGCTCGGTTTCTCTGCGCGCGAGGCGCTTTCGCGCGGCGAGTTGGGCAGCACGGACAGGGTGCAGGCGCTGACGTTCGCGATGCAGGCCGGCCTGGCCGCCGTGCTGCGCGGCCGCGGCGTCATGCCAGCAGCCGTCATCGGCCACTCCGTCGGTGAGGTCGCCGCATGCGTCGCCGCAGGCGTTTTCGATCTCTGCCACGGTGCCGCGGTGGCGTGCTACCGGGCCCGCGGATTCAGAACCGTGATGGGCGACGGGGCGATGGCCCTTGTCCGGTTGCCGTTCGCCGACGCCGAACGAGAGTTGGCGGACCGCACCGATGTCGTCGCGGCGATCAGCGCGTCACCGGAGTCGACGGTGGTCTCCGGTCGCGCCGACGGCGTCGACGAGATGTCCAGGACGTGGCTCGCACGCGGCATCGAGGTCCGCAGGGTGAACACTGACGTGGCATTCCACAGTCCCGACATGGACGGCCTCACAGCCGAACTCGCGCGTCTCACCGGCGGTCTGCCCCCGTCGCGGCCTGCTGTCGTCCCGCTGTACTCGACTGCGCTGGCAGATCCGCGGTCGCGCGCCGCCCGCGACCCCGACTACTGGGTGGCGAATCTGCGTGGGCGGGTGCGCTTCGCCGAAGCGGTCACCGCGGCCGCGGCGGACGGTCACCGGCTGTTCCTCGAGGTGTCCGCCCATCCGGTGGTGTCCCACTCGATCGCCGAGACGCTGCTGCACGGCGGGATAGACGAATTCGGCATCGTGCCCGCGCTTCGCCGTGATCGCCCGGAGAGACGCAGCCTCGCGCTCGCGGTGGCGGCGCTGTGGTGCCACGGTGCCGAGGTCGACCCCGGCGCCTCCGCGTCCGACCCGTGGGCCGCGGACCTACCCGGCACGCAGTGGGAGCATCGGCGGTTCTGGCGTGTTCCGACGCCGCCGCCAGGCGGCACGGGTGTGCACGACACCGCGAGCCACACACTGCTCGGCGGACGAACCGTCGTCGCGGGTGCCGCAGGGCGGTACCTGTGGGAGACGAGGCTGGACATGGACAGCCGGCCGTACCCGGGTGACCACCCGGTAAAAGGTGCCGAGATCGTCCCTGCCGCAGTTCTTTTGAATACGTTTATGGCTGCGTCGCGCGGTGGCGTTCCAGCCGAGACGACGCACTGCACAGGGTTGGGACTCGCCGACGTGCGGCTGCGCACCCCTGTTCCACCCGGATCCGCGCGCGATGTCCAGGTTGTACTCGACGACCGTGAACTGACGCTGTCGTCCCGCAGCGTCGGCGGTGACGCCGGACAGGACGGCGGCTGGTTGACGCACACCAGCGCGGTCGTCGCGACCGAGGACGACATCGACGAGTTGCTGGACACCACCGTCGACCTCGATGCCGCACGGGCGCGCTGCACCGAGCAGTTGCCGCCGGACCACGTCGTCGAAGTGCTTGCCGCGGTTGATGTTGCGGCGATGGGCTTCGACTGGCGCGTCACCGAACTCCGCCGCACCGACGACGAACTGTTCGCCGTCGTCACCGCACGCGCCGACGGATCCGACCCGACGTCCTGGGCGCCCCTCATCGACGCGGCGACGTCGGCGGCGTCGACGGTCTTCGATCAGCGTCTTCGGATGCCGGCCCGTATCGACCGGCTGCACGTACACGGCGCACCACCTGCCGTCGCGGCGGTGCTCATCAGGCGCAGGCCCGACACCACCGCGACCGACGTCACGATCGCCGACCGGTCGGGGTCGGTGCTGCTGTCGATCGCCGGGATGGCGTTCGAGGAGCTGGAGAACGCGGCCGGCGGATGGTCGGTCGACGACGTCGCACGGATGGTGCACCGCGTCGCTTGGCATCCCGTGACCGACATCGACAAGGAAATGCCAAGCGGCGTCGTACTTGTCGGCGGCGACGCCGAGGGGCTGGACTCCGCGGTGAGCCACCTGGCGGCCGCCGACGTGCCGTATGTGGCCGTGGAGGACGCCGAGGACATCCCCGCCGAACTCGGTGACCATCCCGTGGTTCTTGTGCTGCCACGCTCGGACGACGCGCCAGAAACGTCGGTCGACCTGGTGCTGCGCACACTGCTGCGGCTACACGGTTGCACCGCAGAGACCAGGCTGTGGGTCCTGACCACCGGCGTGGCGGACGGGTCGAACATCGGCCATGCCCCGCTGTGGGGTTTGGCCCGGGTGGCGGCTGCCGAGTACCCGCATCTGTGGGGTGGCGCAATCGATGTCGCCGACGGCGAACTTCCCCTCGACGTGCTCGGCGCGCTGCACGGACACGGCGTCGTCGCGGTTCGCGACGGTGTCCCCCACGTGGCGCGGTTGGCCGCGTCGAACCCGCAGCCGAGTGCCCCGGTGCCGATGCGTTGCGAACCGGGCGGCACGTATCTGATCACCGGCGGCACCGGCGCACTCGGGCTCCGGATGGCGCACCGCCTCGCCGACCTGGGTGCGCGTCGCCTCGTGCTTGTCTCGAGATCGGGGGTGCCGCCACGCTCGCAGTGGGACGTCGAACCCCGCCCGGATGCGGTCGCCGCGATCTGCGCGCTCGAAGCGCGCGGGGTGTCGGTCCATGTCGCCGCAATCGACGTCGCCGCGCCCGACGCCGCGGACGCGTTGTGCACAGTGCTGCGCGAATTCCCGCTGGTGCGCGGTGTGGTTCATGCCGCTGGGGTGGAAGCCGGTGCGCTGCTGGCGAATACGTCGGCAGACGACATCGCTGCCGCCATGCGGCCGAAGGTGCAGGGCACACTGACGCTGCACCGGGTCTTCCCGCCCGAGCAACTCGACTGGATGGTGTTGTTCTCGTCGTGCGGCTACCTGGCGGGTTTCCCAGGACAGGGCGCCTACGCGTGCGCGAACTCGTTCCTCGACGCGATGGCCAGGCATCGTCGCGGTCTCGGCGACCGCACCACCGCCGTGGCATGGACGGCCTGGCGCGGCCTCGGCATGGGCTCGGATTCGGAGTTCGTCGCCGCGCAACTCGATGCGCTCGGGATGGGCACCGTGGTCGCCGACGACGCGATGAGCGCGCTCGACGTGGCGATGCGGGTCGATGACCCGAACGTCGTTGTGCTGCCCGTCCTTCCGGCCGCCGCTGGCGTGCCCATCCTCGCGGACGTGGCTCCGAAGGAGGACCAATCGGCCGAGACTCCGGAAGCGGCTGCGCTCGACGTCGGGTCGCTTGCCGATCAGGTCGTCGCGGCCGTCGCCACCCAACTCGGCTTGGCCGAAGCTGATGTGAACCCCGATCTGCCGCTCGTCGAACTCGGCGTCGACTCGATCATGACGGTGCGCCTGCGCAGGCAGCTGGAGAAGCAGACCGGGCTTTCGCTGCCGCCGACCCTGCTGTGGGAACACCCCACAGCGGCGGCGGTCACCGCGAGGCTGGCCGAGATGCTGGGTCTGGCGCGTCAACCCGCTGGATAGTCGCGACGATCTTCTTCTTGTCCACCTTGCCGACCGCCGTGGTCGGTAGCGACGACATCGGCACCACGATGTCCGGACGGGCGTGTTTGGACACACCGCGTTCGTCGAGGAACCCGTTGAGATCTGCCAGTCCGATCGGCGCACTCCGGAAAACTATTGCGGCGCAGATCTTCTCACCGAGGTATTCGTCGGGTAATGCGACTGCCGCCGCCGCGTAGACACCCGGATGGGTCAGCAGGTGGTCCTCGAGATCGGTCGCCGACACCGTTTCGCCCCCGCGATGGATGACGTCTTTAATGCGGCCGGTCACCTCCACATAGCCGGCCCGGGCCCCGTCGGTGAAGATACGCACCCGGTCGCCCGTGCGATAGAAGCCGTCCGGGCTGAACGTCCGCGCGTTGGCCTCGTCGGCACGGTAGTAACCGTTGATCGTGTACGGGCCGCGCACCAGCAACTCGCCCTCCTCCCCGGGCGCGACCGGCTCACCGGCCTCGTCGACGACCCGCATCTCGTCGTGTGGCGACATCGGCCTGCCCTGCGTGTTCTCCACGATCTCCACGGGATCGCCCGGCCGGGTGAAGTTGAGCATGCCCTCGGCCATCCCGAAAATCTGCTGCAGTCCTTCGGTCAGCCCGACACGGATGTAACGCGCCTCCTCGGGTGACATCCGCGAACCGCCGACCTGGACCAGTCTCAGCGACGTGGGTGACACCGGCTCCCATTCGCACGCCTGGGTCCAGAGCTTCGCGAGCGCATTCACCAGTGCCGTCACGGTCACCCCATGTCGGGCGATCAGCGGAAAGGCCGACTCGGGACTCGGGTCGTCGGTGAAGACGACAGTCGCGCCGACGGTCATCGACCCGAGCAGACCCGGGCACGCGAACGGAAAGTTGTGCCCCGCGGGCAGCACCACGAGATAGACGTCGTCGTGGACGAGTTCGCATGCCTGCGCACTGGCCATGGCGTTGTAGACGTAGTCGTCGTGCGTGCGCGCGATCAGCTTGGGCAGTCCGGTGGTGCCGCCGGAGACCAGCAGCACCGCGGGTGAGCCCGTGTCGACCTGCGACAGGTCGGGCAGCGCCGCGTCACCCGAATCGGCCAGTGCCGTCCAGGATTCGAAGCCGCCGGGGTCGCCGTCGACAAAGACGTGCCGGAGTGCCGGATGGCCTTCGACGACCTGGGCGGCCAGGTCACGATAGTCGAATCCCCCTGCGCTGTCGGCGATCACGATGCCGACGGCGCCGCTCACGTCGGCGAAGTGGCCCAGTTCGGCCGCGCGGTGTCCCGGCAGACACAGCACCGGCACAGCACCCGCGCGCAGCAGTGCGAACGCGGCGACCGCGAACTCCCGCGAGTTCGGCAGCTGCAGCAGGATTCGGTCGCCGGGGATGATTCCGCGCGCCGCAAGGCCTGCGGCCATTCGGTTCGCACGCTCGTCGAGTTCGGCGAAGGTGAAGGCGCCGTCGGCGTCGATCACCGCTGCCTTGTCCGGCCACGAGCGCGCCGCCTCGCCCAGTAATGTGTCGACCCGCCTTCCCCGCCAGTACCCGGCACGTCGGTAGAGGGCGGCGCGGTCGTCGGGAAACGGCACGAAGCCGTGGAGGAGATCGCTCATCGCCGAATAATATAGGGTAGCCTTCGCAAAGTTAGGGCATCCTAATTGGAGGTTTCGGCGGTGGGTGACGCTTCGACGCAGTTGGCGAACGTTCGAGACGAGGTTGCCGAACTGCTCGGCGTTGCACCGGAGGACCTTGATCCCGACGCCGATCTGATCGCGACGGGCCTCGACTCCATCAGGATGATGTCGCTGTCGGGGCGTTGGCGTAGACAGGGCATCGACGTAGGCTTCGCCGCACTCGCCGAAAAACCCACGGTTCGCGCCTGGACCGAACTCATCGGGGACTCGGCAAGCCCCGACGCGGCCTCACCCCCCGCACAACCTGTCGGCGACGACGATCCCGGCGCCCCGTTCCCGTTGGCCCCGATTCAGCATGCGATGTGGGTGGGCCGCCAGGAGGATCAACAACTGGGCGGCGTCTCGTCGCACCTCTATGTCGAACTCGACGGCGCCGATGTCGACCCGGAACGCCTTCGCGTCGCGGCTGCGAAACTCGCTGCGCGCCACCCGATGCTGCGGGTCGATATCCTCTCGGACGGCACCCAGCGCATCGGAGAGCGCAGCCTCGGTGTCAGCGTGCACGATCTGCGCAACCTCACGAGCGACGACGCCCATCGGCGGCTCGAGCGGATCCGCGATGAGAAGTCGCATCAACAGCTGAACAGGCAGGTGCTGGAGATCTCGCTGTCCCTGCTGCCGGGTGGCGCCACCCGCCTGCACGTCGATCTGGACATGCAGGCGGCGGATGCGATCAGCTACCGGAACCTCATGGCCGACCTGGCCGCCCTCTATCAAGGTGTCGACCTGCCCGCGCTCGCGTACACCTACCGCGAGTACCGGGCCCGGCTGACCGCGTCGACGCCACCGCCTGCGGCGGAAGACGTGGCCTGGTGGGCCGAGCGGATTCCTGATCTACCGGAACCGCCTGCGCTGCCGTTGATCCCGCTGTCCGAGCAGGATGATCCGCTGCGCAGCGTGCGGCTCTGGCATGTCTTCGACGTACCGACCCGAAACGCACTGTTCGCCGCGGCGCACCGCCGCGGCATCACCCCCGCGATGGCCATCGGCGCGTCCTACGCCAATGCGCTGGCCCACTGGTCGACGAATCGACGCTTTCTACTCAACCTGCCGATGTTCGGCCGCGAGCAATACCACCCGGATGTCGAGAAGCTGGTCGGCGACTTCACGTCGTCGTTGATGCTCGACGTCGATATGCGCGACGCCCACACCCCGGCGGCGCGGGCCCGCGCCATGCAGGATGTGCTGCACGCCACCGCGAAACACGCCAGCGTCTCCGGGCTGGACGTACTGCGCGACATGAGCCGCCATCGCGGCGTCCAGACGCTGGCTCCGATCGTGTACACCAGCGCGCTGGGCCTCGGCGACCTGTTCGCAGGCGACGTCACCGAACAGTTCGGCACACCGGTGTGGACGATCTCGCAGGGTCCCCAGGTGTTGATCGACGCGCAGGCGACACCGCTCACCGACGGCCTGATGATCAACTGGGACGTCCGTATCGAGTCCTTTCCGGCGGGTCTCCCCCAGGCCATGTTCGACTACCACATCGCCGAACTGACCCGGCTGGCCACCGACGACGCAAGTTGGGATGCGGCCGATCCGCCTGCGGTGTCCGAGCGCTCGGCAGCCGTGCGCGATGCCCTCAACTCGACGCGGGCTACGCCGAGCGGAGACACGTTGGCGGACGGGTTCTTCCGCAACGCAGCCGCCGACCCCGACGCGATCGCCGTCGTCAGCGACGAGGAGACGCTGAGCTACGCCCAACTGCTCGACAAGGTGCACTCGATCGCGGCGGCGCTGCAGTCGCGCGGCGTCACCAAGGGCGAGGTGGTGGCGGTCCTCGGTCCCAAGACCGCCGAACAGATTCCCGCGCTGCTCGCCATCCACGCCGTCGGAGCGGCGTACCTGCCGATCGCCTTCGACCAGCCCGCCGACCGCGCGGCCCGGATTCTCGAGTCCGGCGATGTCGAGTTCGCGCTCTTCACCGGCACCGACGAGGGCGACCACCGCATTCCGTCGCTGACGGTTGCAGACGCCGAACTCATCGGTGATACCGCCCTTTTCGTACCCGTGAACGTCGAGCCGCAGGATTTGGCCTACGTGCTGTTCACCTCGGGATCGACGGGTGCACCCAAGGGTGTCGAAGTCACTCACGACGCCGCGATGAACACCCTGGAGTTCATCAACGCCCACTTCGACATCGGACGGGCTGATCGCTGTCTGGCGCTGTCCACGCTCGAAGGTGACCTGTCGGTGCTCGATGTGTTCGGCATGCTCGCCGCAGGCGGATCGATGGTGGTCGTCGACGAACAGCACCGCCGCGACCCCGACCACTGGGCCGAGCTCATCGACCGCCATTCGGTGACGGTGCTGCACTGGATGCCCGGCTGGCTTCAGATGCTGCTCGACGTCGGCGCGGGACGGTTGTCGTCGGTCCGGGTGGTTCCCACCGGCGGCGACTGGGTGAAACCGGACATGGTCCGCCGTCTGGTCGCCGAGGCGCCGGGTGTTCGGTTCGCCGGTCTCGGCGGCGCCACCGAGACCGCCATTCACAACACGATCTGCGAGATCACCGCACCGCCCGCGAATTGGACCGCGGTACCGTTCGGAATTCCGTTGCCCAACAACGCATGTCGTGTGGTCGACGTCAACGGCGCCGATTGCCCCGACTGGGTGCCGGGAGAACTGTGGGTCGGCGGGCGAGGCATCGCACGGGGATATCGCGGCCGACCCGATCTCACCGCCGAGCGTTTCGTCGAATACGCCGGCCGCAGGTGGTACCGCACCGGGGACCTGGTCCGTTACCTGCCGGACGGCACGCTCGAATTCGTCGGGCGGGCCGACCACCGCGTCAAGATCAGCGGCTACCGGGTCGAGCTCGGTGATGTCGAATCCGCGCTGCAGCGGGTGCCGGGGGTCGTCGCTGCGGTGGCCGCTGTCACCAAGGCCACGGGCGACCGCGACCTGCTTGCCGCGCTCGTACAGCCCGTCGAATCGGCGGTGACCGCAACCGATGTCACCACCGCCATGGCCGATATCGTGCCGCCGCACATGATTCCGCAACGGGTCGTCCTCACCGACCGGATCCCCTACACGGTCGGCGGAAAGATCGACCGCCCAGCGGTGGCGCAGGCGCTCGCGGATCGCGGCGAAGCCTCGGAGCGGGTGGACCGGGCGGCGTCCACATCGCTGGAGCGCGCTCTCACGGCGTTGGTGAGCGACGTGCTCGGGCGCTCCGACTTCGGGGTGAACGACGACTTCTTCGCTCTCGGTGGCGATTCGGTGCAGGCGACGACGTTGGTCGCCGCTGTCCGGGAGTGGCTGGACACCGCGACGGTGATGCTGTCCGATGTCTTCGCGACCAGGACGGTGGCGGCCCTCGCCGACCGGTTGGCCGCTCGCGAGCCGGACAGCGACCGCCTCGAGCAGGTAGCGCAGATGTACCTGGAGGTGTCGAGCATGGACGACGCCGAGCTCTCAGCCAACCTGGACACATCAGTCCGCCTGTAGCGCCTCCTGCAGGCTGCGTGGCCGCATGTCGGCCCAGTTGCGTTCGACGTAGTCGAGGCAGCTCACCCGGTCGCCGTCGCCGAAGACGACCCGCCAGCCGTCGGGCACGTCTGCGAACGCGGGCCACAGGCTGTACTGCTGTTCGTCGTTGACGAGCACGTGGAAGGTGCCGTCTTCGTCATCGAACGGGTTGGCGGACATCGATACTCCTTGTCATCGCTACATCGGGCGCGCTGATGTCGGCACCCAGGATCCGGTCCGACAGCAGCCCAAGACAGCTGAGGTTCGGAAAACCGGGGCCCTGGGTGAGCGCCGCGAGATTGGGTAGGAACAGTTTGGGAAACACGCCCTCGACGGCGAGGTCGTGGCCGATCGACTCCTCCAGCCGGGCCGCGGTGAGCGGCCCGCCGAGCCGAAGTTCGATGAGGTCGCGTGCGTCCTGGCCGAGCACGTCGAGGAACCACGAAGGATCGGCGCCGGCGCCGTCGATGACGAGGTCGAAGCCGTGCACGGTGTCGAGCCGCTCACCGCTGCGAGTCGACCACAGCGTCAGCCTTATCCCGTCGGCTCTGTCCACCGCATGGGCCACCCGCCCACGCAGATGACGGATTCGGTCGTCGGCGAGCAGGGCCTGCTGAACCTGTCCGGAGAAGACCCCGCGATCAGTGCGCGCCAGTGCATCCCGCCGCTCCGCCAGCGGCAGCGTGTCCCAGTCGGTGGGATCGGAGAACAACTTGTTCTCGAAGAAGCTCTCACCCCTGGTGAACAGGGTGACCTGTGGCGAGATGACCGTGATCGCCGAAACCCGGTGGCGGAACAACTCTTCCAACATGGTGGCAGCGGTCTCGCCGCCGCCGATGACGGCCACCCGCTCGGCGGTGATCCGGCCGTGTGCCGCAGCGCGCCGCCAGAACTCGGCGATCGACCACACGCGCGGATTACCCGGCAGCACCGACCGTTCCGGCTGCCCAGGCCCCGTGACGACCACGGCGTCCGCGGCCACCGACGACCGAGGTGTTTCGACGATCCACTGACCGTCCGCGACGGCGATACGGCGGACCTCCTCACGGATGACCGGCAGCGCGACATCGGTGGCCACCCATCGCAGGTATTCGGCCCACCGCCGGTGGGTGGGCGCAGGACGGCCCCGGTCCACCCACTCGGCGAACTGGTTGGTGGCCACCAGATACGACTGCCAACTGCGGCGCAACATCGCCTCGTTCAGCTCGGCGTTGCGGCCGGGGGCAAGACCGGAGCGGTACGGAAAGCCGACATCCTTCTCCGGGCTGGTGCCGAGCCGGTGCAGACCGTCGGTCCAGCCGCCGCGGGCCTGCCAGTTCGCGGCGATGTCGGCGCGTTCGACGGCGACGACTTCGGGTGCATCCGCACCGATCTCGCGCAGCGCCTGCGCCTTGGCGGCGACGGCCACCGCCTTGGCGCCCGCTCCGATGACGGCGATCCGTCGGGTCATCCGGTCACCTCGTTGGCCAGTTCGAACAGGGACTCGCGCCAGAAGCCCTGCAGTTCTTCGACTTCCGATGCGGTCAGGACCGACGGCAACGTGCGCCACTGCACGACAAGGCGGGGCGGGCCGTCGAATCGCATGACCCCCGCGGTCAACGTGAGCTCGTGTCGCACCGCGAGGTTGGGTTCGGGGATCATCGGAGCGGTGGCCGACAGTTCTTCGGCGAACCGCAACTGGCCGGTGTTGCCGATGTCGACGCGACCCAGATAGTTCAGAAGCACCTGGGGCTCGCGAAGTCCCCGCAGATGCTCGGCGGTGTCCTCGCGCAGATATCGCAGCAGACCGTAGTCGATCCCCTCGCCGGGAATCGCCGCCATGCGAGCGGCCACGTCGGCGACCGTGGCGTCGGCAGGGACCCGCAGCGGATGGATCACGGTGAAAAGCCCCGCGGTTTCGGAGGTGTCCGCGCCGGGCGCCACCGCGTCCGCGCGCCCGTGCCCCTCGATCGCCACCAACGGCTGAGAACGACTCTGGCCGTTGCGGATCCGCCACCGCGACAGGCACCGTGCGGTCGCGGCGATCAGGAGGTGGTGCATCGGCGCGGCCGCCCCTAGCAGCACACCGGTGACGTCGGTGTCGGTGATCGTCACCGTCGCAGCGAGGTCTCCCGCGCGGTCCGTCGACGGATCGACCCGGCGTGCCCCCAGCGGAGGGTCGTCGCCGGAGAGTTGTTCGACCCAGAAGGGCAGGGTGTCCAGCTCGCGCGCGCGGCGAGCGAGCATCTGTGCCCATTCGCCGTACCCGGTCCGCTCGGTGAGCCGGGCCGGCTCGAGGCCGCTCGCCGCGGCGTGCCAGCCGGCGTCGAGTTCGGCCAGGATCACCCGCCACGACATCGGGTCGAGCGCGATCACGTGCGCGGTCAGGATCAGCACACCCGCGCCCCCGGGCCGCTGCACCCACACCGCCGAAAGCATCGCGCCGCGTTCGGGATCGAGCGTCTCGAGCGTGCGGGCTGCGTGGTCCGAGACCGCCGAAGCCTCGTCGTCGGTTTCGACCTCGGTGAACGGCCACTGCACGTCAGAGCGCGGCACCAGCGACATCGTGGCGCGGTCGAATCGGCTGCGCAATACGGGATGTCCCGCGACGACGGCGTCGAGCATTGCCCGCAGCCGTGCAGCTGTGGTGCCGGCGGGCAGGCGCAACACGTACGTCTGCGCCAGCCTGCGCGGGTCACCGTGTTCGTAGAGCCAATGCATCACCGGCAGGACCGGCATCGGCCCGCTGCGCTGCTCAGGCGTCGGTTCGACGGTGATGTCGCTGTCCACCGCCGCTGCCAGTTCACGTACCGTCCCGCATTCGGTGATCATGTGCGCGCGCAGCGGGACGCCACGCCGGCGCGCCGCCTGAATGGCCGATACCGCCGTGATGCTGTCCAGCCCCAGTTCCAGCAGGTCGACGTCGATGTCGATCCGCGCGACGCCGAGTAACTCGGCGAACACCAGCGCCAACGCCCGCTCGGTGTCCGTGCTCGGCTCGGCGGTCGCCGTCGGCTCCGGTACGGCGACGCGCAATGCGGCCTCGTCCGGCTTGCCGTTGACCGTCAACGGGATGTCGTCGACCACCACCACGCGGTGGGGCATCATGAACCGCGGCAACCGCGTTCGCAGCAGCGTCCGCAGTTCGGCCACGGCGGCACCGCCTGCGACGAAGGCAGTCAGCCTCGGATGCCTGCCGGCGGTGTCGACGAGCACGTGCGCCTGGCGCACCGCTGGATGCGACATCAGCGCCGACTCGATCTCCCTGAGCTCCACGCGATAGCCGCGGATCTTGACCTGGCTGTCGCAGCGCCCGATGAACTGAAGCGCACCATCCGGGTGACGGCGCACGAGGTCGCCGGTGCGGTACATGCGCTCGCCGCCGGGCGCGGCCACATAGCGGATCGCCGTTTCGGCGGGTCGGTCGAGATACCCACGGGTGACCTGCTCCCCCGCCAGGTACAACTCGCCCACCACACCGTCGGGCGTCGGACGCAGTCGGGAATCGAGCACCAGCGCGGTGACCGTCCGCGTCGGGCGCCCGATCATCGGGCGGTGGTGGTCGGTGAAGTCCGCGACGACCGACTCGACCGTGGTTTCGGTTGGGCCGTAACAGTTCAGGGCGGTCATCCCGGTCCTGGAGGACACCTCGGCGATGTCGGCCCAGAGCCCGGAGCCCACCGCCTCGCCGCCGAGCGCCAGCACCGCCAACGGCACCTCGTCGAGCAGCCCGCATGCCCGTAGTTGCCCGAACATCGAGGGCGTGGTGTCGATCATGTCGATCCGGTTGGCGTCGATGGCCGCCGTCAGCGCCATCGCGTCGCGACGGTCGTGCTCGTCGATGATGTGCACCTCGTGCCCGTCAAGCAGCGCCGCCAACGGCTGCCAAGCCGCGTCGAAGGCGAACGACCACGCATGTGCGATGCGCAGCGACCGGCCCAATCGCGCTGCGGCGGGCCCAAGCACCTTCTCCACGTGGTCGTCGGCGTACGCCAGCAACCCACGATGGGTGGCGACGACGCCTTTCGGCTCACCGGTGGTGCCGGATGTGAACACCAGATAGGCCGACTGGTCCGGATGGACGAGCGGGCGGCGGAACCCGGCGGTGGGGGCGGCGGCGGGCGGGCCGCCTTCGATGGTCATGGCCGCTCCGGTCTGTCCGAGGATCGAGCGCACCCGCTCCTCGGGCATGTCGTTGTCCAGCGGCACGCATATGCCACCGGCCCGCAACACCGCCAGCATCCACACGACATAGTCGGGCCCGCGCGAAAGCCGGATCGCCACAGGGGTTTCCGTGCTGACACCGCGTTCGGCGAGCGCCGCGGCCGCTCCGTCGACAGTCTCGTCGAGTTGCCGGTAGGTGAGTTTCCCGCCGGGCCAACTCAGCGCCACCGCGTCGGGGTGTACGGCGGCGACGGCCGCGAACCGATCGGTGAACCCGCCGGTGACGGGCGCTGTCGCGGTCGGTCCGCCGCGCTGACGGGCTTCCTCGGGCAGCAGCACGTCGACGTCGCCGATGCGCCGATGCCAACCGTCGAGCAGACGTTGCACGGTTGTCAGAACGCGGTGGCCAAGGCTTTCCGCCTCCGTGACCCCGAGCGCGTTGTCGACCGCCTCCACCAGCAGGGTGAGGCGGTTGTGCAGCAGGTGCGCCGCCACCGTCACGGGGAAGTGTGACAGGCTCTCCAACGCCGCGGGCCGGAACGTGACCCCGCCGAGCCGGAACTCCTCCGCGCCGACCACGGCGCCGGGCGGGAAATTCTCATAGACGAGCAGGGTGTCGAACATCTCCCCGACACCGCCGAGTGCGCGCAACCGGGAGTGGGTGAGATAGCCGTGGTCCCGAAGCCGCGCGGCGTCCTGCTGAATCGACGAACAGAGTTGTGCGACCGTCACTTCCGGATCGACCCTGACGCGCAGCGGAACGGTGTTGACGAATAGGCCGACCATCGACTCCACGTCAGCAAGTTCGGCGGGCCGTCCCGAGACGGTGACGCCGAACACCACGTCATCACGATCGGTGAGCCTGGCGAGCACAAGCGCCCATGCCACCTGTACCAGGGTGTTCACGGTGACACCCCTGGCCCTTGCCGATTCCACGAGGCGTCCGGTGTCCGCGTCGTCCATGGCGATCTCGACCCGGCGCGGCAACCCCTTCGGCGGATCCAGCGCAAGCGCCTGCGACAGAAGCGTTGGTCCCGGCAACCCATCGAGGTAGCGGCGCCATACGTCTTCGCTCGCTTCGGGATCGCGGTCGGCGAGCCAACCGATGTAGTCGCGGTAAGGCCGTGGCGGTGCCCCGACGCACGACACGTCTCCGTTCGCCCCGTAGAGCGCGAGCAGCTCTGAAACCAGTACCGGCAGCGACCAGCCGTCGAGGACGATGTGATGCGCGGTGATCACGAACCGCCATTGCTGCCCGCCCAACTCCACCAGGAGGAACCGGATCAGCGGTCCGTGTCCGAGATCGAATGACCGGGTGCGTTCCTCGTTCTCGATCGCGGACAGTTCGGCTGGGTCACAGCGGATGTGCCGCCATGGCGGATCGACGCGGGACGGTACGACCTGCACCGGGTGCGGCAGATCGTGGTGCACGAAGCTGACGCGAAGGTTTGGGTGGCGCACCAGGATCGCGTCGACGCACTCGCGAAGCAGGGCGACGTCGAGCGGCCCGACGATGTCGGCGGCCATCGTGATGAGATACGGATCGGCGCCGTCGGCGTTGTCGAGCAGCGCACGGGACAGCAGGCCCGCCTGCAGGGGGCTGAGCGCCATCACGTCTTCGATCGTGACGTCCTTCTCGCGCACGGTCATGGCGTTCCGGACACCGCCCACGACGCCTGCAGCGATGAAAGCTGTTCTGCGGACAGGCCGGACACGCTCATCGGCTCACGGCGGATGTCGCGCGTCGATTCACCTTCGCCTGCGTCGATGGCGGCAGCCAGTCGCTCCAGCGTCGGATGCTCGAACACCATCCGCGGGTTGAGCGCCAACCCCGCGGCGCGTGCCCGCGCCGCGAGTTGGACGGACAGGATGCTGTCACCGCCCATCATGAAGAAGTCATCCACGCGTCCGACATCCGTCACGCCGAGCAACTCCGCGATGAGGTCGGCCAGTTCGCGCTCGGTGTCGGTCTGCGGCGGGTGTGACGCCCCGCTGGTGCGTTGCGGCGTCGTTGGGTGCGTGACCACCGACTCCACGGGCCGCTCGATCAGTTCGAGCAGGCCGTCGGTGGTCCAGCGGGCCCGGTCGCCGCCGCGGTACATCCGCTCCCCCGGGCCCGCGAGCGGGTTGGCGACCAGTCTCGACGCGGTCAGGCCTGCGCCACGGCAGTGCGCCCGCACCGCGTGCTCGCCGCCGTAGTACAGGTCGCCGACGACACCGGCGGGCACCGGTTGGAGTGCTTCATCGAGCACGTACACCTGGCCCCTGCCCCAGTCTTCGAGCACCTGCGTCCGCTCGGCTGCCCCGAGGATGCTGACCTCGGTCAGCGGCGAGTCGGGGGCGTGGGCGAATGTGTTCAGCACTCGACCGAGCCAATCCGCCAGGCGGGCAACGGTTTCCGGCTTGTACAGCTGGGTGCGGTAGATGATGCTCCCGGCGTAGGCGTCATCGGTGGCGAAGAAGTTGAAGCTCAGATCCGCGTGCGCCATGTCGAACGTGGGTTGCAGAAGCGTGAACGTCGCATCGCCGGTGTCGACGGCTCGCATCGAGCCCCAGTGTTCGCGGACGTGCACCACCACCGAGAACAGCGGGTTGCGCGCCAGCGACCGTGCCGGACGAAGTGCATCGACGACGCGGTCGAACGGCAGATCCTGATGCGCGTATGCGCCGAGAGCCGTGTCGCGTGCGCGCGAAAGTACCTCGCGCAGCGTGGGGTTGCCTGCCAGAACGTTGCGCATCACCACGATGTTGATGAAGAAGCCGACAAGCTGGTCGAGCGCGGATTCCGACCGGCCCGCAATGGGCGCGCCGATCGGGATATCGCGACCCGCGCCTGCCTTGTGCAGTACGACCGCGACGGCCGCTTGCAGGAGCATGAACTCGGTGACACCGAGTTCACGGCTCAACTGGGTGAGTTTCGATCTTGTGGCCGGATCGATTTCGAAGTCGACCGCGTCTGCTGCGCCGTCCAAGGCCGCGGGGCGGTCGAAGTCGGGCTGCAACCCGGTGTCCTCGGGAAGTGTGGCGAGCCGGCTCTTCCAGTAGTCGGTCTGGCTGGTGACGACGTCGCCGTCCGGTGCGAGCAGTTCCGCCTGCCAAGCGGCGTAGTCACGGTATTGCAGCGGCAGCGGTACCCAGCCGGGCGAGTGACCGTCGACGCGCGCGCGGTAGGCGGTGAGCAGATCGGTCAACAGCACACCTGCCGACCAGTGATCGGCGGCGATGTGGTGCACCACCAACGACAGCACGTGCCGGCCGCCGGAGGGGGTCGATGTCGAGAGGATCGCTGCGCGAAGCGGGAGTTCGGTCTCCAGGACGAAGCCGTGGTGGCGTTCCTCTTCGAGGCGCTGCGCCACCCAGTCCGGACCGTCTCCGACTGCATGGCGAACCTCGATGCCGTCGGCGTCATTCACGACCTGGTAAGGGACACCGTCTATTTCGCAGTACGTGGTGCGCAGGATCTCGTGCCGGCCGACCACGTCATGCACGGCGGCCCTCAGCGCCTCGATATCGCACTCACCGGTGAGCTCGGCGGCGAATGGAATGTTGTTGACCGGGTTCGGCCCTTCGATGCGATAGGCGAACCAACTGCGCAGCTGCGAGGCCGACAGCGGTGCCGGACCATCCTCGGACACCGCCGTCAGCAGCGGTCTCGGTGTGACGTCCTCGCCGCGGACACGACGATCGACGATGTCGGCGAGGCCTGCGACGGTACCGGTTTCGAAGATCTCCCGAACATTGACCTCCACGTCGAAGCGCGAGCGGATCGCCGCCGTGAGGCGGGTGGCCACCAGAGAATGGCCGCCGAGGGCGAAGAAGGAGTCGTCCGCGCCGACCGGGCTGTGCTCGAGAAGGCGCTCGAAGAATCCGGCGATCACCCGTTCGGTCTCAGTCGTCGGCTCCCGGTAGTCCGCGGTCGCGACGATATGCGGTTCCGGCAGCGCGGCCCGATCGACCTTGCCGTTGGCCGTGATCGGGATCTCGTCGACGACCACATAGGCCGCGGGCATCATGTAGTCCGGCAGCGCCGCCGCGACGCGCGAGGTGATCCGGTCGGTATCGACGACGTGGCCTGCGGCCGCGGTGACGTAGGCGACCAGGCTCTTACCGACCGACGGCAGTTCCTTTGCCAACACGACCGCCTGGCCGACACTCGGATCGACCGAGATGGCCGCGGCCACCTCGCCGAGTTCGATCCTGAAACCGCGGATCTTCACCTGTTCGTCGGCGCGGCCGACGAACTCGATGTCGCCGTCGCGGTTGAGCCGCGCGAGGTCACCCGTGCGGTACAGCCGACCGCCGGGACGGAACGGGTCGGCGACGAACCGCTCAGCCGTCAGTGCAGGGCGGTCGTGGTAGCCGTGCGCCAGATGCGTTCCACCGATGTAGATCTCACCGATGACGCCGACCGGAACCGGCTGCAGGCGGGAGTCCAGCACATGCACTGTGGTGTTGATCTTGGGTCGGCCGATCGGGACCGTCCGGCTGCCCTGGCGGCCTTCCACCGGATAGCGGGTGGCGTTCACCACCGTCTCGGTCGGCCCGTAGAAGTTGTGCAGCAGCGCGTCGAACGTCGCGTGGAATTTGTCGGCGAGCTCGCCGGGAAGCGCCTCGCCACCGATGGGAACCCGGCGCAGGGTGCGCCACTGCCCGACTCCGGGCAGTGAAAGGAACAATCCCAGCAGCGACGGCACGAAATGCATCGATGTGATGCCTTCGCGCTGCAGCAGGTCCGTCAGATAGCCGATGTCGCGCAGGCCGTCGGGGCGCGGAATCACAAGGCGGGCACCGCAGATCAGGGTGCCGAAGATCTCCCCGATCGACACGTCGAAGCTCGGCGAAGCCACCTGAAGAAGCCGGTCATCGCTGCCGACCCGGTATTCGTCACCGAACCATCGGAAGTACTCCGCCGCGGGCGCATGCGGAACCGCGACGCCTTTGGGCAGACCCGTGGACCCCGAGGTGTAGATGAGATAGGCCGTGTTGGAGGGGCGCACCTGCACGGACGGGCGATCGGCCGGGTACTCGGCGAGCCCGCTGATCGGCTCCCGCAACACGAGCGCCGCGTCACAGTCGGACAGGATGTACGAGATCCGGTCGGCCGGATACGTGGGATCGACCGGGGTGTAGACGGCGCCGGCCCGCAGGATTCCGAGCGCGGTGATCACCAGCTCCGGTGACTTGTCCAGCAGCACGGCGACCCGGTCCTCGCGGCCGACGCCCTTGTAGGCCAGCCAGTGTGCGACGCGGTTGGCGGCGTCGTCGATGTCGCGGTAGGTGTAGCGGCGGCCCTCGTAGACAACCGCGACGTGGTCGGGTGTCCGCGCAGCCTGTTCGGCGACGAGGTCGCCGAGGGTCGCAGGAGTTGTGTCGAAGGTTTGGCCCGTGGTGACATCGCGCACCCACGCCGCCTCGTCCGGTCCGAGGATCGTCACCCGCGACAAGGGCTTGTCCGGGTCGGCAACCACATCGCTCACCAGCACCGCGAAGCTGTCGAGCATCTGCATCACCAGCGCCGGATCAAGGACCTCGGTGAGGAACTCGGCCTCCACCTCCGCGACCGCCGCCGGATCGTGGGCGTCCATCTCGACCATGAGGGACAGCGGCAGCTGGGCAAGGGGACCGCGCAACCCGGCGCGTTCGCATCGGATGCCGGGCGGGTTGAACCCGGGTCCGTCGGGTCCGCGGAATCCGAAGCCGACCCGGGCCATGCGATCGACGCCGTGGCGCCGGTCGGGATTGATGTCGGCGACCACTCGGTCCATCGAGATGCGCTGGTGGCTGAACGCGCCCATAGCGGTGTCGCGCGCATGAAACATCAAGTCGCGGAAGCTCTGCTGGGGCCGCGGCCGCATCCGCAGGGCGATGGTGTTGCCGAAGTATCCGATTGCGCCCTCGGCATCGGCACCCCGGTTGAGCACGGGTGCGGCGACGAGGAAGTCGTCGGAATGGGTGTAGCGGTGCAGCAGCGCCGAGAACGCCGCCAGCAACACGGTGTACGGGGTACCGCCGATCTCACGGGCCATCGCGGCGATGCGCTCGACTGTCGGTCCGTTCAACCGGACCGCGCACCGCTGGGCGCGCCATGTTGCGGGCACGGCGGATCCGTTGGGGCCGGGCAGTTCCAGTGGCTCTGGCACGTCGGCCAGCACTTCACGCCAGTAGGCCAGGTCTGCCTCGTGGTCGGCCGCTTCTGCGACGGGCACGGCCCGCGGCGGCGCCGCCTCCCGGGTGGGCCCGTCCTGATATGCGCGGGTGAGGTCGGCGAAGAACACGTCCCACGAAGCGTCGTCCCATGCGATGTGATGGGCCACCAACAGCAGGGTGTGCTCGTCAGAGGCCGTGCGCACCAGCGCGATTCGCAATGGTGAATCGGCCTCGAGGTCGAACTGGGTGCTGAATTCGCGTTGGGCGATGACTTCGAGGCGGAGCCGTCGGGCCTGTCCGCCGAATTCCGTGAGGTCGTGCTCGCTCCATGCCGGCGCCAGATCGGCGTGAACGACGGACTGCGGTGCACCCTCGTCATCGGTGCGATAGGTGGTACGCAGGATCGGGTGTCCGGCGGCGACGGCTTGCACGGCGGCCCGCAACCGAACGGCGTCGACGGCCCCCGTCAGGCGGTACGACACACAGATGTTCATCAGTGCGCCGGTCGGATCCACACTGTGCACGAACCACATTCGACGCTGAGCGTCGGTCATGGCGGCTTCGCCGGTGTCGGCCCCGTTCTGCTGTGACAGAAGGCCCCGCTCGGCGAGCCTGCGGCGCAACAGTGTGAGCCGCTGGTCGTCGAGGTCGTTGACGAGCGTCTGGTCGACCGATTCAGTCACGAGCGGACTCAACTCCTTGTGTCAGTTCGAGGATGGCGGCCAACTCCGCGCCGGAGATGCCGCCGAGAATTTTTGCCAGTGGAACGGATTGGCCGGTTGCCGTGCGCAACCGCTTACGCAGGTCCAACGCGAGCAGGGAATCCATCCCGATGTCGATGAGCGCCGCGCCGAGATCGATCTGGGTCTCGCTGAGGCGCAGCGCTGCCGCCACTTCGGCGCGCACGACGTCGCCTGCGGTCCGGTGCGTCTGCGCGGCGGCGACGCTTGGCTCGTCCGCTTCGGTGAGATCTGTTCGTATCCACTGGCTTTCCAGGAACGTGCGGAGGCGGTCCAGGTCGGCGCCGAAGACAAGCGGGTCGATCCCCTGCGTACTGAGCACCGCGGCGGCCGCTGCTTCCGGCGGCATCTGGATGAGCCCCGAGCGCAGGGCGCGCTGGATCTCGGTGTCGGCGAGGATTCCGGCGCCGTGCCACAGTCCGGACCGCACGGAGACCGCGTCCCTGCCCTCGCTGCGCAACCGCTGCGCGATCGCGTCGACGATCCGGTTGGAGGCCGAGTACGCGGCGTTGCCATGGCCTCCCCAGACGGCGGCCGTCGACGAGCACAGCACGATCCGGCAGTCGGTGCGCAGCGGCCATCCGGCGAGGAGGATTTCGGCGCCAATGACTTTGGCGGCGCACGTGGTTCGGAAGTCCTCGGCGGTCAACTGTGCCGAGGGCCCGAGGACGGCCGACCCTGCGGCGTGGATGACCATGGAAGCGTCGCCGTCGGCGTATGCCGCCGCTGTTGTCGAAACCGCGGCCGGGTCGGTGATGTCACACGACGCCGCCAACACGGTGGTGCCCGTTCTGCGCACGGTATCGAGTGCTTCCTGCGTGATCTCCCTTCGGGCCAGAAGCAGGATGCGGCGTGCCCCGTGCGCGGCGCAGTGCCGCGCCAACTCGAGGCCCACGGCCCCGCTTCCGGTGATCACGATGTTGTCGAGTGCCCGGTGCGGCAGGGGTTGGGCGGTCGACGGTTCGAAGCTCAGTGTCCGCTCGTAGCACTGGGCCTGATGCGGGGCGACCCCACGCAGGGCCACCTCGGCGGGGTCGCCGAGAACGACGTCGACGACGCGGTCGAGGAGGTCGTCGCCGACGTTCCAGTCGGGCAGGTCGAGGTGACCGAAGCCGGTCTCGGGATGCTCGAATCCGATGCATCGGTGCATCGCGGCCGCTGCGGCCTGCAGTGGCGCCGCGGGCGGATCCGCGGGGTGCGGTCGTTCCGCGGCGGCGGTGATCAGCCACTGCGTTTGTGCGCGAGTGTCGGCTGCGTAGTCGAGCAAGCCCGCGTCGACGAGCGCGCCCAACTCATTCGCGGCTTTCGTCGCGTCGGTCTCCGTAGTCGCCGGAGCGATGACGGCGACGATTTCGGCGTCTGCGGGTGTGCCGGTCCGCGCGCGCGGATGGCGTGCGATGCCGGCGCGAACCCTGTCGGCGACCGACTCGTCGGCCCCGGCCGCGGTCACGACAGCGATGCTGCGGGATGGTGCTTCGGCCGCATCCGGGCGCGGCCGCCAGAGTTCGCGGGCGATGTGCGCTTGCGTGCCGGATTCGGGCTGCGAGCGGTGCGGGTGCTGGGGCCGGACCCAGAAGTGCGTCGACCGCATCGGTGCATTCGGCAACCCGCGTGGGGGCGGGCCCACGGAGGCGGGCACCAGGTCGGTCCATCGATATGCGGGGTCGGCGACGGCAGCGGTGATGATCGCCGCGGACAGGTGATCGACCAGGGGTTCGTCGCGGCGCGAGGAGGCCACCATGACGGCGGGTTCGTCACCGCCGTTTGCACCGTCCGCGAGGTCCGCCAGCGGCATCATCAACGCGGGGTGCGCGGACAGTTCCACGAAGATGCCCGCCCCACGGCTGATCGCCGTGGCGACCGCGCGGTCGAATCGCACTGTGTTGCGCAGGTTCTCGTACCAGTACCGGCGGAAATCCGAATCGGCGGATACGACGGCGCCGTGTGCCCCGCCGATGAACTCGACCGCTGCGGCGCGGAACGATCCGTCGGGCAGCAGGGTCATCAACTCGTCTCGCACCGACTCCAACGCAGTGGTGTGCGCCGGGAAGTCGACACCGATCTGGCGAGCGAATACCCCGCGGCCCTCCGTGAGCCGGACGATCTCGGCCACGCTGTCCGCGTCGCCGGACAGCACCGTCGAGGCGTCGGAATTGACCACCGATACTTCGAGCCAACCGGGAATGGTCGCCGCCAAAGACGTTGCGGTGTCGACGTCTACGGCGAGCACCGCCATCCCGTAGCGGCCAGGCAACCGGTCGACGACGGCTGCTCTGGCGGTGACGACGCCGACCGCATCGGGCAGGGTGACCGCCCCGGCGACATAACCCGCTGCGACCTCGCCCAGGCTGTGCCCGACCGCGATGTCGCACAGCAGCCCGCAGGACTGCCACACAGAAGCCAGAGCCACGGCATGGGTGAACTGCGCGGCCTGCACCTGCACACGTGGCCAGTCGCCGTCGGCGGAGCCGGTCAGGTAGGGCACCGGTGACGGGGCGCCCGCGGCGACGAACGCCTCGGCGCACTTGTCGGCTTCCAGTCGGTAGGCGTCCAGCCCGCGATAGGCCTCCGCGGCCATGCCCGGCCACTGGTTTCCCTGCCCCGGGAAGACGAACGCCGTCCGCCTGGTGGTGCCGAGCGATGAGTGCGCCACCCAGGGATGCTGCTCCCCCGCCGCGACCGCGTTGAGGCCCGACACCAGTTCGTCGGTGTCTGCGGCGCGAATCACCGTCCGGTGACGCCGAATTCGCCTTGTGCGCAGCAGGCCCGCCGCTATGGAACTCACGCCGGCGCCGGTCTCTGCGTGGCGCAGGATCGCGGCGGCGTCCTCGGCGATCAGGTCCTCGTCGTGCGCCGACAGAACGACGGGGATGCGGCCATCCGGGAGCGGTCCGATCATGCGACCTCGTCGTAGGAGATGACGGCGTGCGCGTTGGTACCGCTCATCCCGAACGCCGAGACGGCGGCGACCCGGTCTCCGTCGGTCACCGGCCACGGGGTCATGTCACGGGCAAGCCGCAGCCCTTGACGGTCCCACTCGATCTCGGGGCTGGCTTCGTCGACGTGCAAGCTCGGCGGAACCACCCCGCGCTGCGCCGCAAGGACGACTTTGGCGAGACCGAGTGCGCCCGCGGCGGCCTGGGCATGACCGATGTTGGACTTCACCGAGCCGAGGAGCGCCCCGGATGCACCCGAAGTGTCGCCGTAGGTCTGGGCGAGCGACTGCAGCTCGGTGCGGTCACCCAGCCGGGTGCCCGTGCCGTGGCCTTCGATCATCCCGACCTGCTCGGGTCGTACGCCGGCGGTCCGCAGCGCGTTGCGGAACAGCGCCGCCTGCGCGGCGCCGCTCGGGGCCGTCAGGCCCGCGCTGCGACCGTCCTGATTGACCTTGGTGGCCAGTACTTCTGCCCAGATGCGGTGTCCGTCGCGCAACGCGGCGGACTTACGCTGCAGCACGAACATCGCCGCACCCTCCGCCCAGACCGTTCCGGTGGCCTGCGCGCTGTAAGGCCTGCAGTGTCCGTCGTCGGACAGCGCGTGCTGCCGGGAGAACTCGACGAAGAAACCCGGTGATCCCATGATGCACACACCGCCCGCGATGGCCAGCGCACAGTCGTCCGAGCGGACGGCTTGCACGGCGACGTGGAAGGCGGCCAACGCCGATGCACAGGACGCGTCGATCGTCATCGCGGGCCCGGCCAGCCCCAACGTGTAGGCGATGCGCCCGGAGATCACCCCGAGCGCAGTTCCCGTGATCAGGTGCCCGGTGAGCTCGGTGAAATCCGCCAGATCCGGCGCGTATCCGGTGTCGGAGGCTCCGATATAGCAGCCGACGTCGTGTCCGCCGAGATCGTCGGGATTGATCCCGCCGTTCTCCAGCGCACGCCACGCCACCCGCAGTGCGACCCGCTGCTGGGGGTCCATCGCCACCGCTTCGCGTGGCGAGATGCCGAAGAACGCCGGATCGAAAGCCGCTGCGTTGCAGAGGAATCCGCCGAGATCGTGGATCGGTTTGAACCCGTCGCGACGCGATCCTGTGATGAGCTCGGCGACCGGCCAGCCGCGATCGGTGGGAAACGGTGACAGTGCCTCCCTGGCGTCGGACAGAAGAGCCCAGTACGCCTCGGGTGTGTCGACACCGCCCGGCGCCTCGATCGCCATGCCGACGATGACCACCGGGTCGTCCCCTCTGCCGTTGTCAGACATCGGAACTCACGATCTTGGCGACGTCGTCGAGGTTCTCGAACAGAAAGAAGTGACCTCCGTCGAGCAGGTGCATGTCGAAACGGCGGGCGGTGTGGGCCTCCCACCGCTTCAGCGCGTCGAGTTCCACCCGGTCGTCGCGTTCGGCTCCGATGACAGAGATGTCGACGTCGATGCTGTCACCGGACACGGACGTATATCGGTTCAGCGCTTGGTAATCGGCCCGGATGGCAGGAACCAGCAGTTCGACGAACTCCGGGTCTTCGAGGAGCAGCGGATCCGTCCCGCCCAGCTCCCTGAGATCGGCGATGATCTCGGCGTCGGCGGTCGGTAGCGGAAGCAGATCGGCCATCGCCGAGGGCGCGGCGCCGCCGGACACCCAGAGCCGGGAGATGGCGACCCCGTGATGGGCCGCGATCTTGGCGAACTCGAACGCCACCAGCGAGCCCATGCAATGGCCGAAAAGCTGCAGCGACGCGATCTGCTCCCACGGTCCCGCGGCGAACAGATCTGCGGCGAGTGCGGCGACCGTCGGCGCCGCTGGATCCGCCAGCCGTCCCGCATGCTGCGGGTACTGCACCACCATGACGTCAGGGCCGTGCGCAGCGAAGGCCGTCGCGACGGAACGGTATGCTGCGGCGGCGCTGCCCGCATGTGGGAAGACGACGATCGCGCCTTCGCCCTGCCCGCGAAAGCGCCTTATCCACGAGGCGAATTCAGATGGCGTCTGGCGACGGGTATCCATCGCGGCCACCTCGAGGAAGATCCCTGCCACCTGCTCGATTCGCTCATCGCGTCCTCGCAGCTTTTCGGCGAGGGCGCCGACTGTGCGGGCCTCCAGAACGTCGACGGTCGTCACGGTCGCGACGTCGAGCCAGGATCGGATACGCGCTGCCGCTGCCGCTGCCTTGTCGGCGTCGCCGCCGAGAGACGAGAAGTCGTCGTCGACACCGATGCCGGGCGCCCGGAGGAGTCCGCCCATGATGTGCACCAATGCGCATTCGAGCGAGGTCGTCGGCGTACGCCTTGAAACCTCCACGCCGCCCCTTCCGATCGATGAGATCCAGCAATGGCCGTTTAGGGTAGCCTATCCTTCACGCTCTGCGGCGTGTAACGTGCGGCGGCATGGATCCTTCGGTGATGGTCGTCAGCGACGCCTTGCTCGGCATCTTGCGCGACGACCTGCAGGTCGACGTCAACCGCATCACTCCGGACTCACGCCTCGTCGACGACGTGGGCCTCGACTCGGTGGCATTCGCGGTCGGCATGGTCGCCATCGAGGAAAAGCTGAATGTCGTGCTCACCGAGGAGGACCTGCTGACGTGTGACACGGTCGGCGACCTCGAGGCGGCGATCGCCAAACATCTCGGATGAGCGAACTCGCGGCGGCCCTCGCGCGGTCGATGACCGCGTCGTCCAACGAATTGGTGATCTTCGACCCGGTTACCTCGACGTGGCGGCGACATCCTTGGCAAGAGGTGCACTCACTGGCGGAAAGGGTCGCGACCGACATTCTCGATGACGGTCGCGGCGGCGCCGTCGGCCTCCTCGGCGAGCCGACGGTGGAGTTCGTCGCCGCCATCCAGGGTGCGTGGCTTGCGGGAGCGGCGGTATCGATCCTGCCGGGCCCGGTGCGGGGCGCCGATACCCGCCAGTGGGCCACGGCGACACTGACGCGCCTCGGAAGCATCGGCGTCGCAACGGTGTTCAGCAATGGCAGGCAACTCGAACTGCTGCGAGACATGCGACACCCGAAGCTGCGGGTCGAGGACACCGTGGTCGCGTGTCAGACAAAGGCGCCGGCGAACTTCACCGCTGCGGAAACCGGTGCGGCAGCGGTCCTGCAGGGTACGGCCGGGTCCACCGGCACGCCGCGCACCGCGGTGTTGAGTCCCGCCGCAGTCCTCGCCAATGCTCGCGGTCTGCTGGACCGTCTCAGGGTCGACCCATCGAGCGACGTCGGATTGTCGTGGTTACCGCTCTACCACGACATGGGGCTGACGTTTCTGCTCTCCGGTGCGTTGTCTTCCACCCCGATCTGGTTGGCGCCCACTTCGGCGTTCACCGCATCGCCGTTTCGTTGGCTGACATGGCTTTCCGACAGTCACGCGACGTTGACGGCGGCGCCGAACTTCGCCTACAACCTCATCGGCAGGTACGCGCGCCGGGTTTCCGACGTCGACCTCAGCGCATTGCGGTACGCGATCAACGGCGGCGAACCCATCGACTGCGACGGCTTTGCCCGGTTCGCCGAGGCGATGGCGCGATTCGGCTTGGACCCCCTGGCGGCCGCGCCGTCGTACGGTCTCGCGGAATCCACCTGCGCCGTAACCGCTCCGACCCCCGGCAGCGGACTGCTGTTCGACGAAGCCGCCGCCGATGGCGACGGCAAGCAGCGGCACGCGGTCCTCGGCGAGCCGATCCCCGGTACCGAGGTCCGCATCGCGGAACGGGCCGCGTCGACGGGCCCGGCGAACCGCGATGTCGGCGAGATCGAGATCCGCGGTGCGTCAATGATGGACGGTTATCTCGGCGGGCCTGCCGTCGGACCGCAGGACTGGTTCCCCACCGGCGACATCGGCTACTTCACCGATGGTGGCCTCGTGGTCTGCGGTCGGGCCAAGGAGTTGATCTCGATTGCCGGCCGCAATGTCTTCCCCACCGAGGTCGAACGGGTGGTGGCCCAGGTACGGGGTATCCGCGACGGCGCTGTCGTCGCCGTCGATGCGGGTCGCGACTCGCTGCGGCCGGGACTCTTGGTCGCCGCTGAGTTCCGCGGCCCCGACGAAACCGGCGCGCGCGACGAGGTGATCCGGCGGGTCGCCTCGGAGTGCGGCATCGTTCCCGCCGCGGTGGTTTTCATGACGCCGGGGTCACTGCCCCGCACGTCGTCGGGCAAGCTGCGCCGCCTCGAGGTGCGGCGCTCGCTGCACGAGGTGGGTGTCGGATGAGCGCAGCGCCTGACGGCGGTATCGACGCCTATCGCGCCCTGCTGGCCGACGTCTTCGACGACAAGGTCGTCGCGTGGACGGCTGAAGCCGAAGAGACGGAACGCTTTCCACGGCATCTGATCGAACACCTCGGCGCTCGCGGCGTGTTCCGTGAGAAGTGGTCGAACGGCATGCAACCCGATGTCGCCAAGCTGATCGAGTTGGCTTCTGCGCTGGGCCGTCTCGGCTCGGCAGGCATCGGTGTCGGGGTCAGCCTGCACGACTCGGCCATCGCGATACTTCGCCGCTTCGGGCGGTCGGACTACCTCGCGCGGATCTGTGCCGACGCCATCGCGGGTGAGGCCGTGCTGTGCATCGGAGCCTCCGAGGAGTCGGGCGGATCGGATCTGCAGATCGTGGAAACCGAGATCCGTTCGCGTGGCCGCGGATTCCACATCCGCGGGGTGAAGAAGTTCGTGTCGCTGTCCCCCATCGCCGACCACATCATGGTGGTCGCCCGAAGCGTGGATCACGATCCGGCGAGCAGACACGGCAACGTCGCGGTGATCGCAGTGCCGACCGCTCAGGTGAGCGTGGCAGCGCCCTATCGGAAGGTGGGTGCGGGCCCGCTGGACACCGCCGCGGTCGAGATCGACACCTGGGTACCGGCGGACGCGTTGGTCGCCCGCCCAGGCACCGGGCTGGCGGCGATCAGTTGGGGCCTCGCGCACGAACGCATGTCGATCGCGGGTCAGGTTGCGTCGTCATGCCAACGGGCGCTGGGCATCACGCTGGCGCGCATGATGGGCAGGCGGCAGTTCGGCAGCACGCTCTACGAGCACCAGGCGCTGCGAATGCGGATGGCCGATCTGCAGTCGCGGGTCGACCTGCTGAGCCATGCGCTTCGGGGCGTCGCCGCCCAGGGTCGTCTCGACCTGCGCGAGGCCGCGGCGATGAAGGTCACCGCGGCCCGTCTCGGCGAAGAAGTCATCTCCGAGTGCATGCACATCTTCGGTGGCGCAGGCTATCTGGTCGACGAAACCCCGCTGGGCCAATGGTGGCGCGACATGAAGCTGGCTCGTGTCGGCGGCGGCACCGACGAGGTGCTGTGGGAACTCGTGGCCGCCGCGATGAAACCGGACCACGAGGGCTATGAGGAGATGGTCGGCCGCGGCAACGCGTAGAGCGCCATCCGGCGATTCGCCATGTCGTGCTCGCCGAGGAACGTGCATCCGACGAATTCACACAGCCGCCGGGCCGCGCTGTTGCGGTGATCGGGATCGAACATCACCCGCAGGCACCGCGGGTCGGCGTGGAAAACGCTCGCCACGATGCGCGGCAGAAGCAGCGGCCCGAGCCCGCGATTGACCACCGACACGTCCGCGATGGCTGCGTGTAGTCCCAGATCAAAGGGATCGCAGTCGTAGCACGGGGCGATGGAATCCTTTGCCGCCCGGTACAACTCGAGGTAGCCGGCGTCGACGCCGTGCCTGCTGGCGATCAGCGGCAGCGAGTATTCGCCTGTCAGTTGCGCCTCGATGTGGCGTTGCCAGCGTTGCACCGGCCAGTCGTATTCCCAGGCCTGCGCCAAATGCGGCCGGTTCATCCACTCGGCGACCATCGGGGCATCGCCTGCATCCGCAACGCGCAACGAGTACGGGTCGTCGAGCGTCGGAGCCGGCGGGCGCGGGACGGCTCGAACTTCGGCGGTCACATCGGTGAGCTCACGGGCGAGCCGGTACCCGGTGTCGGTCATCGTGGTGAGACCTTACCGAAGCCGAAGAAACCGCCCCGACCCCTTCCGGGCCGGGACGGCTTCGACGTCCACGGAGAAACCATGGCCTGTGCTAACTGGTGGAGCCTTCCGACTTGGAGGTGTCCTTGTCTGCTTCGGCGCCGGTGCCGCTTTCGCTGCTCTTCTGCGTTGGCTTCTTCTCGACGCCCAACCGGGACACCAGATCTCGGACCGTGACGCGGTCCTTGCTCGCCGTCCCCGAATCGCTGTCGGCAGCGTGCTTGCCACCGGTGGCAGCACCCGTCGCCTTCGCGATATTGCCCTGGACCCTGTCGGTGATCCGCGAGACGACATTCGTCTGACGGCTCGTCTCGACGCCTTTCGCCTTCGGCTTCGGCGACGATTCGCTGCCGAGGTTGAGCTTGACCGTCTGATCGGCAGGAGCGATCGCGGTCGACGACACCTGCTGCTGTTGACCCGACCTCGCCAAGGTGGTGTTCGACCCGGTCGTCGCCTCGGGTTCTTCGAGCACCGGCGGGGTGCCCCCGAGCACCTTCGTGATCTCGTTCGGGAACGTCACGAGTACGTACTCGAGGAGACCGGGGGCCTGATTGCGCCCGCCTGCCGCCGTCGCGCCGTCGATCAGACCGGGCCACTCACCGGCAGGGCTGAACGCGGGCTGGTATCCGTTGATGAACGCGTTGGTGACCTTGGCGGGCAGGTTGACCAACTCGCGGACCGCGGTCTCCTGGTCGCCTGCCGCAAGGGCCTCGACCGCCGCGTCGAGCACCGCCGTCGCCTGGAACGCAGCGGTCACCGGGGCGAAGGCGGCCTTGGCGAAACCGGACTCGGACACCGAGGTGATCAACGCGGGGATATTCGAGTCGGCTCCGCCGGGCAGGCCGGCAATCAACTGTGCGGGAAGGTCATTGAGCGGCGTGACCGTCCGGAAGGCGCCGAGGAAATTCTCCACGAACCAGTAGTTGAACTCGAAGAGCGGCTGTGTGAACACACCGGAGACCTCGTCCGTGCGCGCGTTGGGCGCTTGGCCCGGCGGCAGCTCCGTCGGGGTGTCGTAGGTCAGCATGTCGGCCAGTACCGGTCCCAGCAATTGCTGGAACGCCTTCTGCAGACGTTCGACCGCACCGGACTCGTTGGCCGTCGTGGTCGGGTCGTCGACGGCGAACCAGGCGTTCTGAACATCGCCGCTGTAGCTGGCCAGGCCGAGCAGTGCCGTCACAAGCGGTACCGGGTTGGTTGCGTTGGCGACCAGAAGGTTGGTGATGTCGCCGAGAAGGTCGGCCTCGGTCACGGCCTCCCCCAACGCCTCCGAGGAGTTGGCGGCATTGATCGCCAAGTACTGCAGGTTCGTGATCGTCTCCGCGATGGACTCCTGCCACACCGCGAGCGGGTCGGCGGCGGCCGTCAACGCCACTGCCGCCTCGGTCGCCTCCCGGACGTCAGGAAGGGTCGGAGCGACCGGGTTGGCGGCGATGGCAAACGCGCCGACCGTTGCGACACCGGCGGCCAGCAGCTTGTGTGCCGTGGACGGCGATCGGCCCGAAACGAAGTCGGTCTCCATCGAATTGGTACGTAGATCAGGTTGCACGCTTTCTCCTGTGGCTCAAGTGCATGTTGAGTGTCTGAGTGACGCGTGAACGTTAGCTTAAGCTAACCTTAGAAACAATAGGTATGGCTGCCCTAATTTTAGGCGAACTCCATAAGAATGGTTGTGTTAGCTGATCGGCGCTACGCGAGCGCCTTCTGGAACCAGTGGTCGGCGTACGGTTCGTCGTTGAACGGCGCCACTTCGAGGTACCCGGCCGACGTGTAAAGGCTGATCGCCTCGCGCAGTACGTCCTTCGTCTCCAACTGCACCGTGCGCACCCCGGCGGAGCGCGCCCGGTCCTCCAACTCGGCGAGCAACCGTCGGCCGAGACCGAGTCCACGAACGCTGCGTGCGACCCACATCCTCTTGATATAGGCCACTTTTCGGGGCAGGAAAGTCATCGCCCCGCATCCGACGGGGTCGCCGTGCAGCGTGGCCACCAACAGGAGACCGGCGGGTGGGGTCATGTCCTCGTCGCCGAACGGCTTCTTCGACGGATCGAATCCGCCGTCGAATCGTTCGGCGAGTTCGGCGAAGTAGGTGTTCAGGCAGAACTGCGCCTGCGGTTCACGCGGATCACACTCGCGGACTTCGACGGTCGACGCCGTCAGCAGGCGGTCGACCTCCGCCATGGCCGTCGCCAACCGTTCACGCTGAACGTCGTTGAGCGGAGCGAGGATCGCAGCGGCGGCCTCATCCGAGCGTCGGTCGAGCGTTTCGACCTCACGCAGTCCTGCCGCGGTGAGCCGAGCGATACGGACCCGACCGTCGTCCCGGCTCGGCCCGACCACCAACAACCCGTCGCGCTCCAACGACCGCAGCAGCCTGCTGAGGTAACCCGAGTCGAGATCCAGTCGCGCGCGCAGCGACCGGACGTCGCAGCCGTCGGCGCCAACCTCCCACAGCAGCCGGTTCTGGCCGAGGGACCGGTTACTGGCCAGGAAGTTGTCGTTGAGCACGCCGATACGCGTCGTGACGGTGCGGTTGAACCGGCGAACCTGAGCCACCATCTCGGCGGTCATTTCTCTGACCTTAGTCAGAGACTTTCGCCATGTCTACGGCGCGATCGGCGTTGGCCAGTATCCGGCGCTGGCGTTTCGGCCACCAGAAAAGTTCGAATCCGAGCAAGACCAGGTAGATGATCGACACGATCAGGTTGCCCCAGGATCCGAACACAGCGTCGTATCCGGCCGCGAAGACGGAACCGACAAGTGCGACCGCGATCACCCACCGCAGCGGCTTGGCATTCTCGGCGGCGACGTGCAGGCCGTCGCGGTAGTCGATGAGCGCGGGTACCAGCCGCGGGTCGTCGATGCGCAGCCCGCGTCGGGCCGCATAGGCGACCCGTTCGCGGTCCTTGCCGCTCAACGACGCGGCGCTCGGCCAGTGTCGTGCCATCCGCCGTGCCATGAACCCGCCGTAGAAGAGGAACAACGCCACGAACGCGATCAGTCCGATGATCAGGAATCCCGAATCGATCCATGCCAGTAAGCCGAGGAAACCGCCGACGGCGACACCGAGAAGCACACCGCGAAGAATCGGTCCGAGTCGCCACACGAAGGCGGGCACCGTCACCATGACTTGATTGTGAAGGTGATCAGAGGTCCAGTACGAGGCTTTCGCGCGGTTGGGCGACACAGATCAGCACTTTGCCTTCGGCCGGGGGTTCGAGCGGGTTCGCGTTGTAGACCGCCTCACCCGCGATGACCGGTGTGACGCAGGTGTGGCACACGCCGCTTCGGCAGGAGAACCGGGTGGGCACGTCGCAGGCTTCGGCGAGTTCGAGGAGGCTGCCGTACTGCGTCGACCAGTTGGCGGTTATCCCGCTGCGCGAGAACGACACCGCCGGCCCGCTTCCCGCGGGCCCATCCGGTTCATGCGGCGCTCGGCGCGACGCATCGACGACGCCGGGGTTGATCGGCGGGAGCGCGCCGAACAGCTCGGTGTGGATGCGGGCCGCGTCGATGCCTGCGCCTTGGAGCACCCGTCGGATGCCTGCCATGAATTGGTCAGGGCCACAGAGGTATACGTGGGCATCCAGGGGAAGGTGCAGGTCGGCTATCACCTGCGCGTCGGGGCGGCCGGTGTCGGCGGTGTAGAAGATTCGGCTGTCGGCGTGCGGCAACGACTCGATCAGCGCGCTCACCTCGGGTCCGAAGGCCAGCGACCGCTCATCGCGCGTGATGTGCAGCCAGTGGATTCTGCGCTCGCTGCGCTGGCCGGCCAGCGCGTGCAGCATCGCGAGTACCGGCGTGACGCCGATGCCCGCCGAGACGAGGACGACCGGACCCGCGTCGTCACCGAGGCAGAAGACACCCCGGGGTGCGGCGACCTCGACCACGGCGCCCGCTTCGGCGTTGCGGTGCAGCCATCGGCTCACCAGGCCGTGCTCCTCGCGCTTGACGCTGATGCGATACCGCCCTGCCGCAATGTCGCCGGACAGCGAATAGCTGCGCAGTGGAACGGGATTCCCGGCTTCGGGAATCCGGAGGGTGAGGTACTGACCCGGGCGTGGTTGCGGTAGCGCCGCGCCGTCGTCGGACTCGAACTCGATCGACAGCACGTCAGGACTTTCCCGGCGGGTGCCGACGACGCGCAGTCGGCGAAACCCCGGCCAGCCCGGCTCGATACCGGCCAATCCGTCCGGCGCTACGAGCATTTCGGCGAAGGACTGCTTCCAACCAGGACTCAGCGCGGGCACGTCGACAGCCTTCGCCAACATGGCGGCATCGCGTCCAGGCAGGTACAGCAGCGCATCGATATCGGCGACGGTCAACTCGTGCCGTCCGCGGCGCGTCCGCTCGATGACGTCGTTCGGCGTCACCCGGCCCTCGGTTATCACTCGTAGGTAAAAACCTGGACGTCGATGGGCGACAAGCATATTCGGCATATCGGGCTCACCGAGGCGCATGCCGACGCGAAAGCAGGTGACCCGGGGTTGGGTGACTTCGAACTCGGCCTCGCCGATGCGATAGCGGTCGCCGATACAGACCTCATCGTCGGCGAGACCGGTGATTGTGAAGTTCTCGCCGAACATCCCTGGTGTCAGGTCGTCGCGGCCGAGGTGGCGCTTCCAACAGTCGTAGGACTCGAGTTGATAGACCATCACGGCGCGCTGTTCGCCGCCGTGACCGTTGAGGTCGCCCTGGCCGTCGCCGTCCACGTTCAGCCTGCGAACCATGACCGGTCCGCTGACCGGAGTCTTGTAGATGCCGGTGTGGACAGTCCTGCCGCGCCACGGCACATCGGCGGGCATACCGACGTTGACCGATACCAGCCGTGGCGTCATGCTCACTCGTCGCCCGCATGTGTACGGCGATAATGCCTGCGGGCTTTCATCCGGTTGCCGCAAATCGCCATCGAGCACCATCTTGCCGTGTTGGGTTTGCTTCGGTCTATCAAGAACAGTCGGCATTCGGTGTTCGCGCACGGACGCAAGCGCCCCGGGCTCGAAATCCGCAGCGCATCCCAGGCCAACACCGCCCTTGCCGCTGCTGCGGGCGCGTCGCCGGGCTCGATACGCCAGTCGATCCTGTCGGGCTTGACGACGGGCCGCAGTTGGGCGCCTGCGACGAACGGTCGCAGCGCGGCAGCGGATCGATCACCACGCACCACGTCCTGCAGCACAGCCCTGACCTCGACGAGCGCGGCCGTCTCCTCCTTGGTCGTAGAAACGCCGTGTGCACGCAACCAATGTCGAGCCACCGCTGGATCTGTCAGCTCGTCGTACACCACTCCGTCGATTACCGGAGTCGTGTTCAGCAGGTCGAGGAGGAATGCCTCGTCGTCGACGTCGGCCACCACCAGTTCCATGACTAACCTCCAAATTTCTATTGACAGGTTACAGGAAGCGGTGTTGACTTTCTATAACCATCAAATCCGCTTTGAGGAGTTAGCCATGGGAAACGCCACGCACCACCGCTACGCCACCGTCAGCGGCAGGCGGCTGTTCTACCGCGAAGCGGGCGACCCGGACGCCCCCAACGTCGTGCTGCTGCACGGGTTTCCCACCAGCTCGTTCATGTTCCGCGACCTCATTCCACGGCTGGCCGACACCTTCCACGTGATCGCACCCGACCATCTGGGCTTCGGTCTGTCCGATACCCCAAGCACCGACGAGTTCGACTACAGCTTCGACGCGTTGACCGACCTCACCGAGGGCCTCCTCGACCAGCTCGGCGTCTTTCGGTACGCGATCTACGTACAGGACTACGGCGCGCCGATCGGGTGGCGGCTCGCACTGCGCCATCCCGATGCGATCACCGCGATCATCACCCAGAACGGCAACGGGTATGACGACGGCTTCGTCGAGAACTTCTGGACTTCGGTGTGGGATTATCAACGCGAGCAGACTCCAGTCACCGAAGCTGCCGTCCGCACCGCGCTGAGCGTCGAAGGAATCAGGTGGCAATACGTGACCGGCGTCTCCGATGAGACCCTCGTCAGCCCGGACACCTGGTTGCACGACGCCGACCTGGTGGCGCGACCGGGCAACGATCTGGTCCAGCTCAAACTGTTCCGCGACTACGCGACGAATCCGCCGATGTACCCGGCGCTTCACGAGTATCTGCGCTCGAGCGGGGTGCCGGTGCTCGCGGTGTGGGGCGAGAACGACCCGATCTTCGGACCCGACGGCGCCCGCGCGTTCAGCAAAGACGCGGTCGACGCCGAGATCCATCTCCTCGACGGCGGCCACTTCCTACTGGAGACTGCAGTTGAGGAGGTGGCCGACCTGATGCGCGACTTCCTGACCGCGAGGAGCGCGACGTGACAACGCAGGCCCGTCCGGCCCACCGTTCTGCGATGTCGCCAGTGGCTTGAATGCGCTGCGCCGCGCATGCGTGGGACCTGATGGGCGCGCAGGCCGCAGGCTTCGGCTCGGGCTTTTGTGCAACGCCCCGGCACCGCGCCGTTGCCGACATCGACGCTGCCTCACGTCTCGGATCTCGCAGAGCTCGCGCAGCGGCTTGTGCCGTAGCCGCAACAGTGAGATTGGCGGAGTTCGCCCACACGGGACGGCGAGCGCGGCACACTACGGCCATGTCAGCGGTGAAGGATTCGACCTCGATCATCAAGCAGGGCCGCAGCGGCCGAACGTTGCCGTTCGACATGTCGGGTGTGGTTCGTACCGGCGACGGCGTGCTGCGCTACTCGGGCCTGGCGAGGTCTCTGATGGAGATGTTCCTGGCGTCGGTCGAGCGGCATCCCGACGCCGAGTGCGTCGTCGTCCTCGACGGCGAGCGGGTGACGTACCGGCAGTTGTGGGATCGCTCGGCGCGCGTCGCAGGCGGATTGCGCGCGGCGGGTGTGCGGGCCGGCGATCGTGTCGCGAACCGGTACGGCAACGGCCTCGAGTGGTGCCTCGCATTCTGGGGCACGCTGATGGCCGGTGCGGTGGTGGTCCTCGTCAACACCCGCTTCTCCGACAGCGAGGTGTCCTACGTCGTCACCGACGCCGGCGCCGAGGTGGTGCTGGGCCCTGACTCGCCGCTGCCCGACGGCGAGCCCTTCGTGACCGATGGCGCCGAGCACGGCACCCTGGCGGCGCTGATGTACACGAGCGGCACCACGGGTTTCCCGAAGGGCGCGATGGTGACCCACGAGAACTTCCTGTCCAACATCGAGACATGCATGCGGGCGTTGGAGATTCCCGCCGGGACGGCCATCCGTAACTTGATCTCGGTGCCGCTGTTCCACGCCACCGGCTGCAACAGCCAGTTACTGCCGACGATTCACCTCGGCGGTACCGCTGTGATCATGCCTGCGTTCGAAGTGCAGGCGTTTCTGCGCGCGACCGTCGCCGAGAAGATCAACATGCTCGCGTCGGTACCCGCGATCTATTGGCTCGCGATGCACCAACCGAACTTCGCCGACTTCGACTACAGCGGCGTCGGTTGGGTTGTCTACGGCGGCGCGCCGACAGCACCGGACGTGATCGCGCGACTGCGGACCTCATTCCCGAATGCCCGTCTGGGAAACGGTTTCGGGCTCACCGAGACGTCCTCGGTGTCGACCGTGCTGCCCGATGAGTACGCGGAGTTGCGGCCGGAGACGGTGGGCTTCGCAGCGCCGCCCGTCGAACTCGATCTCCTCGATCCCGACGCGGCGACCGGCGTCGGCGAACTGCTGATCCGGGGCCAGAACGTGGTCGCCGGCTACTGGAACAACCCGGAGAAGACGGCCGAGACCTTCGTCGACGGCTGGTTGCACACCGGTGATCTCGCGCGCATCGACGACCAGGGTTTCGTGCAGATCGTGGACCGGTTGAAGGACATGATCTGCCGCGGCGGCGAGAACGTGTACTGCGTCGAGGTGGAGAACGTGCTCGCGCAGCACCCGGGCATCTTCGAAGCCGCGGTGCTGGCGGTGCCCGACGAGATGATGGGCGAGAAGGTCGGCGCCGTCGTCGTCCCGCTGCCGGACAGCGACCTCGACGAGCGGGAGATCCACTCCTTCGTCAAAGACCGCATCGCGGACTACAACGCGCCCGCCTACGTCAGCTTCCGAGCCGAACCGTTGCCGCGCAATCCGGCGGGCAAGGTGTTCAAACCCGCGCTGCGCGACCAGACGCGGTGGGGTCAGGAAATCCGCTGACCGGGGCTCGAGCTAGACGGTGAAGCCCAGCGCGCGCAGCTGTTCGCGGCCGTCCTCGGTGATCTTGTCCGGCCCCCACGGCGGGTTCCACACCCAGTTGATCTTGATCTCCTTGACCAGCCCGGCACCGACGAGTGCCTGGTGTGACTGGTCCTCGATCACGTCGGTGAGCGGACATGCCGCCGACGTCAGCGTCATGTCGATCAGTGCGACTTTGCCTGCGTCGCCCTCTTCGACGTTCAACCCGTAGACCAGGCCGAGATCGACGACGTTGATGCCGAGTTCGGGGTCGACGACGTCGCGCATCGCCTCCTCGAGATCGGCGATGAATTCCTCGTCAGGCACTGCGGTGTCGCTCATCGGGTGTCTCCTCACTGGCTTGCGCCACTGCGTCTTTGAAGGCCATCCAGCCCAGCAGCGCGCACTTGATGCGCGCCGGATACTTGGCCACCCCGGCGAAGGCGATGCCGTCGCCGAGCACATCTTCGTCGCCCTCGACGTTGCCGCGCGACGAGATCATCTCGTTGAACGCCGCCACGGTCTTCAACGCGTCACCGACGCTCTCACCGATGACCAGGTCGGCGAGTACCGACGTGGCGGCCTGGCTGATCGAGCAGCCCTGTCCGTCGTAGGACACGTCGAGCACCTGTTCGCCGTCATCGGACAGCGCGACCCGCAGCGTCACCTCATCGCCGCATGTCGGGTTGACGTGATGCACCTCGGCGCCGAACGGCTCACGCAACCCCCTGTGATGGGGGTGCTTGTAGTGATCCAGGATCACTTCCTGGTACATCTGTTCCATTCTCACGGATGAAACCTCATGCCCTGCCGAAGAACTCGACGGCGCGCTTCACCCCTGACACCAGACGGTCCACCTCGTCGTGGGTGTTGTACACGGCGAACGACGCGCGCGCGGTCGCCGCGAGGCCGAACTTGCGGTGCAGCGGCCACGCGCAGTGGTGGCCGACCCGGACGGCGACGCCTTCGTCATCGAGGATCTGGCCGACGTCGTGGGCGTGGATGCCCTCGACGACGAAGCTGACCGGCGAACCCCGTCCGACGAGCGAGGTAGGTCCGACGATGCGAACTTCTGGCACAGCCGCCAGCCCTTCCAGCGCAGCGGCCACCAGTTCCGTCTCATGCTGCTCGACAGCGTCCATGCCGATGGCGCTGAGATAACGCGCGGCCGCAGCCAGGCCGACGACCTGCGATGTCATCGGGGTGCCCGCCTCGAACCGCTGCGGTGCGGGTGCGAACGTGGTCTCCTCCATGGTCACCGTCTCGATCATCGATCCGCCAGTGATGAACGGCGGCATCGCGTCGAGCAGTTCCTGACGGCCGTACAGCACGCCGATGCCGTTGGGGCCGAGCATCTTGTGACCGGAGAATGCGGCGTAGTCGACCCCGAGCGCGTGCAGGTCGACAGGCTGGTGGGGTACCGACTGGCATGCGTCCAGTACGGTCAGCGCTCCGACGGCGTTGGCCCGCTCCACGATCTGCGCGACCGGCGCGATCGCCCCGGTGACGTTCGAATGGTGGCTGAACGCAACGACTTTGACGTTGCCGTCCAGCTCGAGGGAGTCGATGTCGATCCGGCCCTCGGGTCCGACCGAGTACCACTTCACCGTCGCGCCGGTGCGGCGGGCGAGTTCCTGCCACGGCACCAAATTCGCGTGGTGCTCCAACTCGGTGGTGACGATCACGTCGCCGGGACCCACCGCGTGCTCGAAACGGTTGTCCCCCAGCGTGTATGCCACGAGGTTGATCGCCTCGGTGGCGTTCTTGGTGAAAACCAACTCGCTTGGATCGGCGCCGATGAATGCCGCGATATCCGCACGGCCCTGCTCGTAGGCGTCGGTGGACTCCTCCATAAGCTGGTGCGCACCGCGGTGCACGGCGCCGTTGGAGGTGACGAGGAAGTCGCGTTCGGCGTCGAGGACCTGAAGCGGACGTTGCGACGTCGCGCCGGAGTCGAGGTATGCCAATTGGCTTCCGCCGCGCATCACCCGCTTGAGGATCGGGAAGTCGGCCCGGATCGTCTCGACGTCGAGCGGCGTCACAGATGTGGTCATACGAGCACCTCCCCTACGACGTTGAAGCGGCCGCCTGCTGTGTGAAGCGCACGTAGCCGTTCTCTTCGAGTTCATCGGCCAACTCCGGGCCGCCGGACTCGACGATCCGGCCGCCGACGAACACGTGCACGAACTGCGGCTGGATGTAGCGCAGGATGCGGGTGTAGTGGGTGATGAGCAGGATCCCGCCGTGCTCCGCCTCGGCGAAGCGGTTGACCCCGTCGCTCACAACACGCAGCGCGTCGACGTCCAGACCGGAGTCGGTCTCGTCGAGGATCGCGATCTTCGGCTTGAGCAGCGACAGCTGAAGGATCTCGTGGCGCTTCTTCTCGCCACCGGAGAAGCCTTCGTTGACACTGCGTTCGGAGAACGCCGGGTCGATGTCCAGTTCGTCCATCGCGGACTTCACCTCTTTGACCCAGTGCCGCAGCTTGGGCGCTTCGCCGCGCACCGCCGTCGCCGCGGTGCGCAGGAAGTTCGACATCGACACGCCCGACACCTCGACCGGGTACTGCATCGCGAGGAACAGCCCGGCACGGGCGCGCTCGTCGACGGTCATCTCGAGCACGTCCTGACCGTCGAGGGTGATCGATCCCGACGTCACCTTGTACTTCGGATGTCCGGCGATCGCGTAGGACAGCGTCGACTTGCCGGAGCCGTTCGGGCCCATCAACGCGTGGGTCTCCCCCGAGTTCACGGTCAGGTTCACGCCGCGCAATATTGAGATCTCGGCCTCGTTTTCTCGGGCTTCGGTCGCCGCGACGCTGACGTGTAGGTCCTTGATTTCCAGTGTGGTCATTCGTTGATTCCTTGAAGGGTTTCGGTGAGCTCTAGTTCGTGTTCGATGGCCTGGGTCAGCCGTTCGCGAACGGCGGGCACGGTGATCTTGCCGATGATCTCGCCGAAGAAGCCACGCACGATCAGGCGGCGCGCCTGGTCTTCGGGGATGCCTCGGGCCTGAAGGTAGAAGAGTTGCTCGTCGTCGAATCGCCCGGTCGCACTTGCATGCCCGGCCCCGGCGATCTCACCGGTCTCGATTTCCAGGTTGGGCACCGAGTCGGCGCGGGCACCGTCGGTGAGCACGAGGTTGCGGTTCGTCTCGAAGGTGTCGGTTCCGGTGGCCTCGGCCCGGATCAGCACGTCACCGATCCACACGGTGTGGGTGTCGGGCCGAGACGACTCCGGAATGCCCTGCAGCGCACCCTTGTACGTCACGACGGATCGACAGTTGGGCTGCGCGTGATCGACCAACAGCCGGGACTCGAAGTGCTGACCGTCGTCGGCGAAGTACAGACCGAGCAACTCCGCATCGCCGCCGGGCGCGCAGTAGCGGACCCGTCCCGTCAAGCGGACCACGTCACCGCCGAGGGTGACTGCGGCGTGCCGGAACACCGCGTCCTTGCCGAGCGTGGCGTGATGCATGCTGACGTTGACGGCGTCGTCGGCCCAGTCGGCGATCGACACCACCTTCAACGTGGCGGCGTCGCCGACGACGAACTCGATGTTGTCGGCGTAGGTTCCGCTGCCGCGCTGGTCGATGATCACCACCGCGTTGCCGAGTTCACCGACGCGCACCTGCAGGTGTCCGTAGGCCGTCACGCCTTCTCCCGGCCCCGTCACGACGATCTCGATCGGCTCGTCGCATTCGGCGCCCTTGTCGACGCTGACGATCGTCGCGGTCTCGAACGACGAGAACGCCTGTGCGGCAACCCGGTCGGCGGGCACGCCGGCCTGGCCGATCCGCTCATCGCCGCGGGCCACCGTTTCGACGGTGACGCCCGCGCACTCTGACACCTCGATGCGCGCGCTCCCGGTGGCGGGGGCGGATCCGTCGTGCAGGCCGCGCAGCCGCTTCAGCGGCGTGAAACGCCACAGCTCGTCACGCCCTGCGGGCACCTCGAATGCCTCGACGTCGTAAGAAGTGAACAGCTCGCCCTTGTTCTGACCCTCGACGGCTGTTGTCAGGTTGTGAGTCACTGTGTAAGAACCCCGTCGCTTCGCTCGCCACTCAACCGACAGCACCTTCCATCTGCAGCTCGATCAGGCGATTGAGCTCCAGCGCGTACTCCATCGGCAGTTCCTTGGCGATTGGCTCGACGAAGCCGCGAACCACCATGGCCATCGCCTCGTCCTCGGTCAGGCCGCGGCTCATCAGGTAGAACAGCTGGTCCTCGCTGACCTTCGACACGGTCGCCTCGTGCCCCATCGTGACGTCGTCCTCGCGGATGTCGACGTAGGGGTAGGTGTCGCTGCGGCTGATCGTATCGACAAGCAGCGCATCGCATTTCACGCTTGAGCGCGATCCGTGCGCACCCTTGTTGACCTGAACGAGGCCGCGGTACGACGCGCGGCCACCACCGCGGGCCACCGACTTGCTGACGATGTTGCTCGACGTGTTGGGCGCAAGGTGCAGCATCTTGGCGCCGGTGTCCTGGTGCTGTCCCTCGCCTGCGAACGCGACCGAGAGCACCTCACCCTTGGCGTGCTCACCGGTCATCCACACCGCGGGGTACTTCATGGTGACCTTCGAGCCGATGTTGCCGTCGACCCACTCCATGGTGGCGCCCGCCTCGGCCCTGGCGCGCTTGGTCACCAGGTTGTAGACGTTGTTCGACCAGTTCTGGATCGTGGTGTATCGGCAACGGCCGCCGGGCTTCACGATGATCTCGACGACCGCGGAGTGTAGCGAGTCGCTCTTGTAGATGGGCGCCGTGCAGCCCTCGACGTAGTGCACGTAGGCACCCTCGTCGACGATGATCAGCGTCCGCTCGAACTGGCCCATGTTCTCGGTGTTGATCCGGAAGTAGGCCTGCAGCGGGATGTCGACGTGCACACCGGGCGGCACGTAGATGAACGAACCACCCGACCACACAGCGGTGTTCAGCGCGGAGAACTTGTTGTCCCCGGCGGGGATCACGGTGCCGAAGTACTTCTTGAAGATCTCCGGGTGTTCCTTGAGGGCGGTATCGGTGTCGAGGAAGATCACGCCCTGCGCCTCCAGGTCCTCACGGATCTGGTGGTAGACGACCTCGGACTCGTACTGGGCGGCGACGCCGGAAACCAAACGCTGCTTCTCGGCCTCGGGGATGCCCAGCTTGTCGTAGGTGTTGCGGATGTCCTCGGGCAGGTCGTCCCAGGTCGCGGCCTGCTTCTCCGTCGAGCGCACGAAGTACTTGATGTTGTCGAAGTCGATGCCTTCGAGGTTGGACCCCCAGCGCGGCATGGGCTTCTTGTCGAACGTGCGCAATGCCTTCAGCCGGATCTGCAGCATCCACTCGGGCTCGTTCTTCTTGGCGGAGATGTCGCGCACGACAGCCTCGGAAAGCCCGCGCTGCGCGCTGGCACCCGCCACGTCGGAGTCGGCCCAGCCATAGCCATACCTACCCAGTGACTCGATGGTCTGGTCCTGGGTCAACGCCTCTGGCGTGGTCGTCATGTCGACGCTCCTTGCTTGCTCGTGGTCGTCTCGGCGCGCGGGGCTGTGCGCCGAGGGGCTGGTTGCTGGTCTGTGATTAGCGGCACGTGCGTGGTGCACGCGACGTCACCGTTGACGATCGTCGCCAGCCGCTGTACGTGGGTACCCAGTACCTCGGCGAACGCTTCCCGCTCGGCCTCGCACAGTTCCGGGAACTCCTCGGCGACGTGCGACACCGGACAGTGATGCTGGCACAGCTCGATTCCGTGGATGGGACCGCTCACCTGGGTGGTGGTCGCGGCGTACCCAGCCTGCGTCAGGGACTGCGCCACCCGATCGACGGTTGATTCAACGTCATCGGCACCTTCGCTTACTCCCGACAGAATGCTGTCGATGCGGCGCCGCGCGAAAGTCCGGACGGCTTCGTCACCGCCGATTTCGCGCAGCTGGCGCATGGCCGCTACGGCGAGGTCGTCGTAGGCGTGCCCCATTTTCGCGCGACCGGCCGCGGTGAGCCGGTACCGCCGGGCAGGCCTGCCGCGCCCGTTGTGCTGCCACGCGGCGGCCTCGCTGGCCTGCGCTTCTCCCGCTTCGAGCAGTGCGTCGAGGTGCCTGCGGACGCCCGCGGCGGAAATACCCAGCTGCTCGCCGATCTCGCCTGCGGTGATGGGCCCGGACTCCAGCAGAAGCTGGACGATCGCGCCACGCGTGTGGCGCTCGCTGGATGCAGCCGCGGCGGCTCCAGCGGTCTCCGGGCGGAATTTCACAACACCATTGTGACGGAATTCGAAATCCCGGTAAAGCAAGGTCACCCTTATGTGGGCAACGTCCCACGTCGCGGGGTGAGCGCCCGCTTGTCGATGCGCGCCCGACGTTAGAAGCGGTAGGGGTTCTGCTCGCCTCGGGACGACCACGAAAGAGCGGGACGCTTCACGTCAGGCCGCCGTTCCAGCTGCTGCGCGATGTCGATGAGTCTGCGGCCGATGTATGTCCGCTCGACGGGGTTCAAGTCGAGAACTTCGTCCAGCAACACCCGAAGGAAGTTCTCGACGCGCCCTCGCGCCCCGCTGCTCGCGATGCCGTGCTGCTGGTGATACCAGTAATTCAGCGTAATCGCATAACCGGACGGCACGCTGACTTCGTGGAACCAAAAGGGCGGAATATACAGCATCTCGCCCTCGTGCAATGTGATCTCGTGCGGCGAAGGCACATCAGATGCCCCAGGAAATGACTGTCGATCCGCTCCCGGAGCAAATGCCTGGCTCCATTGATAACGGTCAACATGCATATTCGGGAGCCACTTCGGGTCATACAAGCGAATTAATTTCTGCCCACGGATCACCGCCAGCAGGTTGTCGTAGGCATCGAAGTGCGCCGGCGTCGTACCCTGCCCTATCCAGATGTTCACTTCATCGAAATTGGACGCGTCCAGCAGGTCGGGGTACTCGACGTCCGGTGCGAGTTCGGAGACGGTCGCAACGCCGTGATCAGACCCGATGCCGAGTTGCGGCAGGAACAACTGCGGATTGTCGCTCGACGCGAGCTCATCGGCGAATTGAGCAAACGTGAATGTGAAGCCGCCGAGTTCAAAGGGCTCGCGATCCTTGAACACGTCTGTCAGATAATCCAGATCCCACAGCTTATATGCCTTCCACCCTTCGACGACACCCTCGATTACGGCAGGGATGCCGGCGTTGAGATATCGGTCGAACTGAGCTTTGGAATCGATACGGCCGAAAATTTGCATGCTCATGACGCCCCCGAGTCCCAGACGATACGTGCGTTTCGGTAAAGGGATATTCCGAAACACAGCCTAATATCCTCGGACGGTTGAATTCAACTGGACGCGAATAGTCGGGCGTGGACGCCATGCAATTCTCCGCGACCCTTACGACGACACACCTACGATCAGCCTCATGACCGAGCAGAACCGACGCCTTGTCCTGGCACAACGACCCACCGGGCTGGTCGACGAGAGCACCACCCGCCTCGAGACGGTGCCGGTACCCGAACTCGAAGAGGGCCAGGCCCTGGTCAAGGTTCGCTACCTGTCGATCGACCCGACGATCCGCACCTGGATGGACGACGTTCCCAGCTATCTGCCGCCGATCCAGATCGACGAGGTCATCCGTAGCGGCGGAGTCGGCGAGATCGTCGAGAGCCGCTCGGCCGCCTATCAGCCCGGTCAGATGGTGTTCGGGATGACCGGGTGGCAGGACTACGTCGTCATCGACGGTGGTGACGGCGCGATGCAGGTGCTTCCCGACGGTGTGCCGCCGGGCATGGCCATCGGGATCCTCGGCGTCACCGGCATGACCGCCTACTTCGGCATGACCGACGTCGGCCGCGTCGCAGACGGCGATGTGGTCGTCGTCTCGGGCGCGGCGGGCGCCACCGGATCGGCCGCGGGCCAGATCGCGAAGATCAAGGGTGCCAAGAAGGTCGTCGGTATCGCGGGCGGCGCGGAGAAGTGCGCCCACATCGTCGACGAACTCGGATTCGACGAGGCGATCGACTACAAGAACGAAGACGTCGCCAAGCGTCTTCGTCAGGCCTGCCCCGACGGCATCGACCTGTACTTCGACAACGTCGGCGGTTCCATCCTCAACGACTGCCTGGCGAACCTGGCGATGCGCGGCTGCGTCGTGCTGTGCGGGGCGATCTCCACCTACAACAGCGACGAACCGCCGCCGGGGCCGAGCAACTACCTCACCCTGCTGGTGAACCGCGGCCGGATGGAGGGCTTCATCATCCTCGACTACCTCGACCGCTTCCCCGACGCGCAGATTGAGATGGCCGGCTGGATCACCGAGGGCAAAATCAAATCCTCCGAGCACGTCGTCGAGGGCCTCGAGAAGGCGCCCGATGCGCTGAACCTGTTGTTCAGCGGCGGTAACACCGGCAAGGTTATCGTCGCGCTCTGACCGCTACGCTGCAGTGATGGCTGCGCGCCTATGGTCTCTCTCCACTTCGATCGCCGGCTGGCACGGCGATGAACGGACCGTCGGATCGCCGCTCAACGACGCCGAGCTGATCGCGCTGCGACGCACCCGCCTCTTCGGTGCGACCGGCACCGTACTGATGGCCATCGGTGCGCTCGGTGTGGGAGCGCGTCCCGTCGTGCAGGACCCGACGTTCGGGGTCCGGCTGCTCAACCTGCCGTCGCGGATCCAGACCGTTTCGCTGACGATGACCACCACCGGCGCGGTCATGATGACGCTCGCGTGGCTGATGCTCGGCCGCTTCGCGCTCGGCGAGCGCCGGATGACCCGCAGCCAACTCGACCGCACCCTGGCGCTGTGGGTGCTTCCCCTTCTCATAGCGCCGCCGATGTACAGCCGCGACGTCTACTCGTATCTGGCGCAGAGCGAGATCGCCATCAACGGCCTCGACCCCTACAAAGTCGGTCCGGCAACGGGTTTGGGTCTCGGCCACGTCTTCACGTCGAGTGTGCCGACGATGTGGCGCGAGACGCCTGCGCCCTATGGTCCGCTGTTCTTATGGGTCGGCCAAGGCATTTCGGCGCTGACGGGCGACAACATCGTCTTCGCGGTGCTGTGCCATCGGCTCGTGGTGCTGCTAGGCGTAGGCCTCATCGTGTGGGCGGTGCCGCGGCTGGCGCGCCGCTGCGGCGTCGCCGAGGTCAGCGCGCTGTGGCTCGGCGCGGCCAACCCGCTGCTGATCATGCATCTGGTCGCGGGCATCCACAACGAGGCGCTGATGCTCGGCCTGATGCTCGCGGGCACCGAGTTCGCGCTGCGCGGGGTGTACGCCGACACACCGCTGTTGCCGAAACCGCTTGCCTGGCCCCAGTCTCGCGCCGAGTGGGCGCGATGGCGGCCGATGACGATGCTGGTCCTCGGGGTCGTGCTGATCACGCTGTCGTCACAGGTCAAGCTGCCGGGTCTCTTGGCCGTCGGGTTCGTCGCGATGGCGCTGGCCTGCCGGTGGGGCGGCACGGTCAAGGCGTTCTTCATCGCCGGCGGATCGCTGACCGCGATATCGGTCGCGGTGATGGCGTTGATCGGCTGGGCCAGCGGGCTGGGCTTCGGCTGGCTCTTCACCCTCGGCACGGCCAACGTGGTACGCAGCTGGATGTCGCTGCCGACGCTGCTGGCGTTGGGCACCGGCCAGGTGGGCATCCTGTTGGGCCTCGGCGACCACACCACCGCGGTGCTGGGGCTGACCCGTGCCATCGGCGTGTTCATCATCTCGATCGTCGTGACGTGGCTGCTGCTGGCGGTGCTTCGCGGCCGCCTACACCCGGTCGGCGGCCTCGGCGTCGCTCTCGGCATCACGGTGCTTCTGTTCCCGGTCGTGCAGCCCTGGTATGTGCTGTGGGCGGTCATTCCGCTGGCGGCGTGGGCCACCAGGCGCTCGTTCCGCACGACCGCGATCGTCGTCACGCTCGTCGTCGGGATCTTCGGCCCGACCGCCAACGGCGACCGCTTCACCGTCTTCCAGATCCTGCTCGCGACCGCGGCGAGCACCGTCGTCGTGGCAGTGCTCATCGCGCTGACCTACTACCGGCTGCCGTGGCGCAGGCTGCCTGACGCCGAACCGCAACCCGCCATCGCGCCGCCTCCGGGGCCCGTCGTAGAGGAGCCTTCGCTACCGCGACCACAGGCGGCGAAGGCTGACGCCTACGCTGAATCCCCGTGACCTCCCCAAGCAGCGCCCCTGTTCGCCTGCGCGGGGTGTCCAAAAGGTACGGGTCGACGACCGCAGTCTCCGGCCTCGACCTCGACGTGCAGACCGCCGAGGTGCTGGCACTGCTCGGCCCCAACGGCGCGGGCAAGACCACCACAGTCGAGATGTGCGAGGGCTTCATCAAGCCCGATGAGGGAACCATCGAGATCCTCGGCCTGAACCCGATCACCGACAACGCGCGGGTGCGCGAACGCATCGGCGTCATGCTGCAGGGCGGCGGCGCGTATCCCGCCGCGCAGGCGGGCGAGATGCTGAACCTCGTGGCGGCCTACAGCGCCAACCCGCTCGATCCGCAGTGGTTGATGGAGACGCTGGGGCTGACCGAAGCCGCGAAGACGACGTATCGCCGGCTCTCCGGCGGTCAGCAGCAGCGCCTGGCGTTGGCCTGTGCCGTCGTCGGCCGCCCAGAACTGGTGTTCCTCGACGAGCCCACCGCCGGCATGGACGCACACGCGCGAATCGTGGTGTGGGAACTCATCGAAGCGTTGCGCAGTGACGGCGTCACCGTCGTGCTGACCACCCACCAGCTGACCGAGGCCGAGGAACTGGCCGACCGGCTGGTGATCATCGACCACGGCGTCGCGGTGGCCAGCGGCACTCCCGCCGAGTTGATGCGCAGCGGCGCGGAGAACCAGTTGCGGTTCAGGGCGCCGAGGATGCTTGACCTGACGCTGCTGATCTCGGCGCTACCGGAAAGCTACAAGGCCACCGAAACGGCGCCCGGGGAGTATCTCGTGGAAGGCCACATCGATCCGCAGGTATTGGCGACGGTCACGGCGTGGTGCGCACGGCTCAACGTGCTCGCCACCGATATGCGCGTGGAGCAGCGCAGCCTCGAGGACGTCTTCCTTGACCTGACCGGGCGGGAGTTGCGGTCATGAATCGCTTTGCGGCGGGCACGTTCACCCCCGACCCACGCCCGGCTGGCGTTCCCAAGATGCTGGCGGCGCAGTTCGCGCTCGAACTGAAGCTGTTGCTGCGCAACGGCGAACAACTTCTGCTGACCCTCTTCATCCCCATCACCCTGCTGATCGGGTTGACGGTGCTGCCGTTCGGGTCGTTCGGCCCCAACCGGGCCGCGACGTTCGTTCCCGCGATCATGTCGCTTGCAGTGATCTCGACCGCGTTCACCGGCCAGGCGATCGCGGTCGCGTTCGACAGGCGCTACGGCGCGCTCAAGCGCATCGGCGCGACGGCCCTTCCGGTGTGGGGCATCATCGCGGGCAAGTCGCTGGCCGTGGTGACCGTGGTGTTCCTGCAGTCGATCGTGCTCGGCGGCATCGGGATCGCGCTGGGATGGCGACCGCACCTCGTGGGGCTGATGCTGGGCGCGGTCATCATCGCGCTGGGCACCGCGGGCTTCGCGGCCATGGGTCTGTTGCTCGGCGGCACCCTGCGCGCCGAGATCGTGCTCGCGGTGGCGAACCTGCTGTGGTTCGTCTTCGCCGGGCTCGGCGCCCTCACGCTCGAGGGTCAGGCGGTGCCCGAGGCCGTGCGGTGGGCGGCGCGGTTGACACCCTCAGGTGCGCTCACCGAGGCGCTGACCCAGGCGATGTCGTTGTCGGTCGACTGGTTCGGCATCGCCGTGCTCGCCGCCTGGGGCGGGGTGTCAGCGCTGTGCGCACTGCGCTGGTTCCGCTTCACCTGACGACGCGAGCCGCGGCAGCAGATACTCCAGCTGACCGACCTCCTCGATGTTGTGCTTCACCCACGCCCGCAGCTTGTCAGCGGAAAACCGTTGCCGCACAACGCGATTGACTGGTGACAGCAGTCGTGACCGGACGCCGAGGTCCATCACCGTGATGTAGTGGGCCCCGTCGGATCCCGCTGACCAGGTGTGCTCGAGTTGCATGACGGGCGCTCCCCCGATCCGCTTGACGAGGCGAATGCCCGTCTCGTCGAGTTTGTCGACCCGGACGGTCTCGTCGATCCGGTGTTCGGGTCGGCCGCCGAACGCCTCGACCATCCGGAAGCGCGCGCCGTCGCCGGCCCCGCCGGTCGGCGCCTCCCTGGCGAGCTCCCAATGGATGTGGTCGATGGGATGCCATGCGAGATAACGGTCGATCACCTCGCCGCCGTAGGACATGGTCCCGCCGAGATGGGTGAACCAGTCCAACAGCATGGCGGGCGTGACACCCCGCAACGGCCGGTGATCGATCGTCACCCGGCGTCGCCGATGCGGCAGGTCGAGGTAGGAAACGGTGGCGGACTCCACCGGGCGAAGGGGATACAGGACTGGGCGACTCATAGCTACTCCAAGATACGGTTGCGTTTCTTATAGGCTCGAGGCTAGCCTGGCGCGATAAGATACGCAAGAGTTTCTTAGGAGGTGCGCGTGGGGCGGCGACGCGGTGCGGAACTGGACTCGGCGATCAGGGCGGCGGTGCTGGACCTACTGGGCGAACACGGCCCAACCGGCGTGACGATGGAGGCGGTCGCCGCGGCGGCGGGCACCAGCAAGCCGGTTCTTTATCGCCGCTGGCCCGACCGCGCCGCGCTGCTGCGCGACACGCTGATGAAGATCGCGACGGCAGCGATTCCGCACGAGGACACCGGCAGCTACCGGCAGGACATGCTCGCGATACTGCGCGGCTGGAAGGACTTGTTCACCGGTCCCGGCGCCGATCTTCTGCGCGCGACGATCGCCGCAGGCGCACACGATCCCGAACTGCGGGCGGCGTTCCAGAACGACGTCCTCGGCTGGCGCAAGCAGGAGATGGCCGCGATGCTCGCGCGCGGCATCGAACGCGGCGACGTACGCGCCGACGTGAACGTCGAGATCGCCAGGGAACTCGGCCAGAGCGTGCTGTGGCACCGGCTGCTGATCACCGGCGACCCGATCACCGACGACCTGATCGTCACCCTCGTCGACGAGGTGCTGGTCCCCTACGTCGCACCACGCGACTGAACGGCCCAGATCCACCGCTCTATTGAGTGGCTATTGCACTCATGGTTGTTGGTCGAGTCAAACCACAACCCTGTGTGCAAAATCCAGCAGCCTTCATGCCCTACTACGAGCTGTAGTTGCCATCCTCTACGATCGGGCGGTGGCCGTCGGACGGATTCTGATGCGCGCGGTGGATGTGCTGCCGATGCCCAGCCTGCGCGCGCAGCGTCTCATCGCCGCGGCGGTCATCCTCACGCAGGGCGGAATCGCCGTCACCGGCGCAATCGTTCGCGTCACCGCCTCCGGCCTCGGCTGCCCGACCTGGCCGCAGTGCTTCCCCGGCAGTTACACGCCTGTGCCGCATGCCGAGGTGCCCGGCATTCACCAGGCCGTCGAGTTCGGCAACCGGATGATCACCTTCCTCGTGGTGCTCACGGCGGCCCTGGCGGTGTTGGCGGTCACCCGGGCCCGACGGCGACGCGAAGTTCTCGTCTACGCCTGGCTGATGCCCGCCTCGACGGTCTTGCAGGCGGTGATCGGCGGCATCACCGTGCTGACCGGTCTGCTGTGGTGGACGGTGGCGATTCACCTACTGGTGTCCATGGCGATGGTCTGGTTGGCTGTGCTGCTCTACGTCAAGATCGGCGAGCCCGATGACGGTGTCCCCACCCCGCTGGTACCGAAGCCGTTGCGGCAGTTGACCATCCTGACCGCGATCGTTCTGGCCGCGGTACTCGTCACCGGGACGCTCGTCACCGCGGCAGGCCCTCACGCCGGCGACAAGAGCGCCGACGCGCCGGTGCCGCGGTTGCAGATCGAGATCGTCACCCTCGTGCAGGTGCACGCGACGCTGCTGATCGTCTATCTCGCGCTACTGCTCGGACTCGGTTTCGCGCTGCGCCGGGTCAAGGCGGACCGGCGCATCATCAGGCGGCTCGTCGTGCTGCTGATCCTGGTCGCCGCACAGGCCCTGGTCGGCCGCGTCCAGTACGCGATCGGCGTGCCCGCGGCTCTGGTGGCCATCCACGTCGCCGGCGCCGCCGCGTGCACAGCGGCCACGGCGGCGCTATGGGCGTCGATGCGAGAACGGGCCAAGCCCGAGACGGTCGAGCGCTGACTCGACCTCGATCGCGAACTTGCGCTGCGCGAGGTCGCGCGTCTTGCGGTCGAGTTGGCGCCACCCCAGCGACGGCTCGACCAGTTCCAGTTCGAGCAGCACCGGGTCATCCGCGCCGCCGATGATGTCGACGCGGGCGTAGAGCAACTCGGTGGCCCGGATGTTCAAGTGGGCGGCCGCCGCGTCCAGCGCGGCGTGGCCGATGTCCCACAGTTCGAAATCCGGGTCGGCGGCGGTCAGCGATTCTTCGGCGTAGGTGCCCGAAGGATCGAACACCGGCCGCTGACCGGCGGCGGGCAGCATCGGCCCCTTGGTGAAGGCGTGGCTCTGCTCGCCGCCGAGGAACACCAACGCCGTCTCGCCGTCCTCCACCCTCGCGTCATAGGGCTGCACGAGTGCGGTGTTGCCCGCCTCCTGTAGCGCCGCGGCGTGCTCGCGCGCCGCCCGTGCATCGGTGAACCGCTGCGCGCCAACCGAACCCGCGCCGATCGCGGGCTTGACCACCACCTCGCCCTTGGGAATGCGTACCGCGTCACCTGGCGCGAAGAACGCGCTCGGCACGGTCGGCACCCCCGCGGCGGCGAGATCGGCGAGGTAGCGCTTGTCGGTGTTCCACGCGACGACGGCGGGCGAGTTCAGCAGGTTGGCCACGCGGTTGCCCCATTCGAGGAACTCGTCCAACCGCTCGATGTAGTCCCACGTCGCACGCAGGATGACGAGGTCCGCCCGCAGCGTCTCCGGGTCGTCCCAGGACAGCCAGCGGGCATGCAGGCCACGGTCGCGCAGCGCGCCGACGATCTCGGCGTCATCGCCGTCGCCCTCCGGCAGCGCGGGGCAGCCGGCGAGCACGATCCGCGGATGACGGATGTCGGGGCGAGCGAGTTTCATGACGTAGGGATGATAGATGCCATGCGAGCCATTGAAGTCGCCGAAACCGGCGGACCCGAAGTCCTGCGCTACGTCGAGAAGCCGACGCCCTCCCCCGGCCCCGGCGAGGTGCTGATCAAGGCCGAGGCCATCGGCATCAACTTCATCGACACCTATTTCCGGTCGGGTCTCTACAAGCGCGAGCTGCCGTTCATCCTCGGCCTCGAAGTGTGCGGAACGGTGGAGGCCGTCGGCGACGATGTGGCCGCACTCGGTGTGGGCGATCGGGTGGTGACCGCGCAGGCCAACGGCTCGTATGCCGAATACTGCACGGCCCCTGCGGATTTCTGCGCCTACGTGCCGGACGGCGTCAGCCCCGACGTGGCGGCGGCATCGCTGCTGAAGGGCATGACGGCGCACTATCTCCTCAAGTCTGTCCACCCGGTGCAGCAGGGCGACGACGTGCTCGTGCACGCAGGTGCAGGCGGCGTCGGCCTCATCCTCACCCAGTGGGCCACCAGCGAGGCCGTCCGGGTCATCACCACCGTCTCGACGCCGGAAAAGGCCGAACTGAGCAGGCAGGCCGGGGCCGCGAAGGTGCTCGACTACCCGGAGGACCCCGACGAGTTCGGCGCCAGGATCAAAAAGTTGACCAAGGGCGGCGTTGTGGCCGTGTACGACGGGGTCGGCGCGGCCACCTTCGACGCCAGCCTGGCCAGCCTCGCCGTCCGCGGCACCCTTGCCTTGTTCGGCGCATCGAGCGGCCCGGTCCCGCCGTTCGACCCCCAGCGTCTGAACACGGCCGGCTCGGTGTTCCTCACCCGCCCAAGCCTGGCTCACTACACCCGCACAGCTGATGAATTCTCCTGGCGGGCAGGCGAATTACTCGATGCGATCGCATCGGGAACCATCAACGTGACCGTCAGCCAGCGGTACCGCCTCGAGGATGCCGCGCGGGCGCACAGCGATCTGCAGGCGCGTAAGACCGTCGGCTCGCTGGTCCTGGTGCCCTAGCGAGGTTCGGCCGCCGGGAAGGTCCACGAGCCGTCGAGGACCTGCTGACGCGGCCGGTACAGCCGCACCGTGTAGTTCCACCCCGGCGTGATCGGCAGGCAGTTGACGGTCCCGCCGTCGCAGCCGCCGAACTGGATCGTGGTCGTTCCGTCGCCGTCTCTCTGGGCGGTGACGTTGTTGAGCGAGTAGGCGTTCTGCGGGTTCGGCGAGAAGTAGCCGTCCTTGTTGTAGACGGTGACCGACCAGAAGCCGTCAACCGGAACCTCACCGACCGTCAGACGGTGCACCGTGGTGCCGTCGTTCTGCAGCGGCACCACGGTCAGATAGAGTGCGTCGCGTTCCGGGTTTCCGCCCCACGCATTTGCCGAGCCGATCAGGTGACGCACCGGGTCGGTGTCCTCCCGGGTGCCGAACATTCGCTTGGTGTCGGGCACGGTGCCCGCGAGGGCGACGAGCGCGTCGCGCACGGCTTTCTGGCTCACCGGATCCCACTGCGGGATCTCGAATGTGCCGGGGCTGTCCTGCCGGACCGCGATCTGATCCTGCAGTGCGCGCACCGCGGCAAGGTCGGCAGGGTCGTCGGGGTCGACGAGAATGCGGACCGGTGTCGCGACATAACGGGTGCCGATGCCATCGCGGGTGAGGGTGTGTTCGCCTGCGTCGTAGATGACCGCGTCGGTGAAATGGTCCTCGTCGACGACCTGCAGGGACATGAACCGGTCGCCTGCATCGGGCAACGTGATGGTCACCGGCCCCGCGTCGAGGTCGAAGACGGCCGCCGAGTACAGGGTGTCGCGGTTCGACCGGATCACGAGTTGATGGTCGACCGGGGTGAGTTCGCGGATGTGGAAGAACGCGCCGAAGCCGTTCTCGTTGACGATGTTGGCGAAGTACAGGTCGCTCTCGGCGCGGGCGAAGTTGTCCGGGCTGACGCGGACCAGAGCGTCGGATGTCATCGAGCGCCTCCTCTATGAGGGATCAACCATAATTGACGCGACGGCCGGTCTCGCGAGCAATGGGCACGTATCCCCCTTGCTGTCGTCCGGGTTCAGGCCGGCGAATTACTCTGCCAGATCTGAGAACTCGCGATGACCCGGCTTGTGCCCTCGTGTGAAAACATGGGGCAACACCTGACCCGCCGACCGCCGCACGCGCCTCTATGTAGTGATCGACACCGACACGAACAAGGTCATCTACGCCGTGGCGATCGAGCAGAGCACCGGCAGCCCGAGTGAGGCCCCGTGGGCGACCCGCCGGAGGCATCCGACGACGTGATCACTGTGATCGCCGTACTGCAGGAGGCGTGAGCTACAGGCTGAACAGCGTCGGCAGGTTCAGCGCCGAGTCGACGGCGAGCGCAAGGAAAATGACTGCGAGGTAGTTGTTCGACTGCAGGAACAACCGCAGCGGCTTGATCGGCTCGCCGCGGCGCACCCCGGCGTGGAGCTGGTGCGCCATCGCCAGGAACCACGTCCCCGCCACCAGCGCCACCGACGCGTAGAGCCAACCCGTTGCCAGCGCCAGCGCCAGCGTCGCTGCAACCGTCAGCCAGGTGTACACCAGGATGTGCTTGGTGACCTGCCGCTCGGTCGCGACCACCGGCAGCATCGGCACACCGGCCGCCTCGTAATCGTCCTTGTACTTCATCGCCAGCGCCCAGGTGTGCGGCGGCGTCCAAAAGAAGATGATCGCGAACATCACCAGCGCGGGCCAGCCGATCGTGCCCGTGACCGCCGACCAGCCGATCATCACCGGCATGCAGCCGGCCGCCCCGCCCCACACCACGTTCTGCGAGGTACGGCGCTTGAGCAGCAGCGTGTACACGAGCACGTAGAAGGCGATCGTCGCGCCGGCCAGGTGCGCCGACAGCATGTTCGTCGTCCACCACAGCCAGAAGAACGAGGCGACCGACAACGCCAGCCCGAAGATCAGCGCATGGCTGCGCGGCACACTGTCGCGGGCCAGCGGCCTTCGCTCGGTGCGCTTCATCTTCTTGTCGATGTCGGCGTCGGCCACGCAGTTCAGCGTGTTCGCACCGGCGGCCGCCAGCAGCCCGCCCACCAACGTGTTCAGGATCAGCAGCGGATCCACAGCTCCGCGGTCGGCCAGCAGCATCGCCGGAATGGTGGTGACCAGCAACAGCTCGATCACCCGCGGCTTCGTCAGTGCCAGATAGCCCAGGAGTGCGGTGCGTGTGCGGCCGGCCGACCCGTCAACCAGGTGGCGTTCGCGAATATCCACGCAGATAACTCCTCGAAAAGGCGCGCGAAGCGCCGCGTCTACTACAGACGATGGTAGACCGCGGCGTGCTCCGAAACCTAGCTGGGTCGGCTCGGTGAATGAAGAGGTAGCGGTGTGCCTGGAGATAGACATGCTGCCTGCGGCGATTGCCGACGTCACACTAGGGTATTGGGTGGAGCAGTCTGCGATCTGAGGAGTCAACTGGTGACAACTGTCGAAGAGCTTTCCGCCTTGACCCGCCCCAACCATCCCGACGACTGGACCGACCTCGATTCCCAAGCGGTCGACACCGCCCGGGTGCTGGCGGCGGATGCGGTGCACAAGGTCGGCAACGGTCACCCCGGCACGGCGATGAGCCTCGCGCCGCTGGCGTACACCCTGTTTCAGCGGGTGATGCGCCACGACCCCAACGACGTGCACTGGCTGGGCCGCGACCGATTCGTGTTGTCCGCCGGTCACAGCAGCCTGACTCTCTACATCCAGCTCTACCTGGGCGGCTTCGGCCTCGAACTGTCCGACATCCAGTCGCTGCGCACCTGGAAATCCAAGACCCCCGGCCACCCGGAGTTCCGCCACACCAAGGGCGTCGAGATCACCACCGGCCCACTGGGCCAGGGCCTGGCCTCGGCCGTCGGCATGGCGATGGCGTCCCGCTACGAGCGCGGTCTGTTCGACCCCGACGCCGCCCCGGGCACCAGCCCGTTCGATCACCACATCTACGTGATCGCCTCCGACGGTGACATCGAGGAGGGAGTCACCAGCGAGGCATCCTCACTGGCGGGCACACAGCAGCTCGGCAACCTGATCGTGTTCTACGACAAGAACCAGATCTCCATCGAGGACGACACCAACATCGCGTTGTCCGAGGACACCGCCGCCCGCTACCGCGCCTACGGCTGGCACGTGCAGGAGGTCGAAGGCGGCGAGAACGTGGTCGGCATCCTGGAGGCCATCGAGCAGGCCAAGGCCGTCACCGACAAACCGTCGTTCATCGCGCTGCGCACCGTCATCGGCTATCCGGCGCCGAATCTGATGAACACCGGCAAGGCCCACGGCGCCGACTTGGGCGCCGAAGAGGTCGCCGCCGTCAAGAAGATCCTCGGCTTCGATCCCGAGAAGTCGTTCGAGGTGCGCGACGAGGTCATCGCCCACACCCGCAAGCTGCTCGACCGCGGCAAAGAAGCACACGCCAAGTGGCAGACCGACTTCGACGCGTGGGCCGAACGCGAGCCGGAACGCAAGAAGCTGCTCGACCGGCTTCTGGCGCAGGAACTTCCCGAGGGCTGGGACGCCGACCTGACCCACTGGGAGCCCGGCTCCAAGCCGGTGGCCACCCGCGCCGCCTTCGGCCAGGTGCTCAACGACGTCGCGCCCAACCTGCCCGAGCTGTGGGGCGGCTCCGCCGACTTGGCGGGCAGCAACAACACCACCATCAAGGGCGTGAACTCCTTTGGCCCTCCGTCCATTTCGACCAAGGAGTTCACCGCCGACTGGTACGGCCGGGTGCTGCACTTCGGGGTGCGCGAGCATGCGATGGGCGCGATCCTGTCCGGCATCGTGCTGCACGGGCCGACCCGCGCGTTCGGCGGCACCTTCCTGCAGTTCTCCGACTACATGCGGCCGGCGGTCCGGCTCGCCTCGCTGATGGACATCGACACGATCTACATCTGGACCCACGACTCGATCGGCCTCGGCGAGGACGGCCCCACGCACCAGCCCATCGAGCATCTGGCGGCGCTGCGGGCCATCCCGAACCTATCGGTCGTGCGCCCCGGTGACCCCAACGAGACGGCCTACGCCTGGCGCAGCATCCTGGCGCGCGGCAACGGCAGCGGACCGGTCGGGTTCATCCTGACCCGCCAGGCCATTCCGGTGCTCGAAGGCACCAGCGCCGAGGGTGTCGCCCGCGGCGGCTACGTTCTCGGCGGGACGCCCGAGGAGGATCCCGATGTCGTGCTGATCGCGACCGGCTCGGAACTGCAGCTCGCGGTGGCCGCGCGGAAGATATTGGCCGACAAGGACATCACCGCCACCGTGGTGTCGATGCCGTGCGTCGAATGGTTCGAGTCGCAGCCCGTCGAGTACCGCGACAAGGTGCTGCCGCCTGCGGTTTCGGCAAGGGTGGCGGTGGAGGCGGCCGTGGCGCAGAGTTGGTACAAGCTGGTGGGTGACACCGGCGAGATCATCTCGATCGAGCACTACGGCGAATCCGCCGACGAGAAGACGTTGTTCCGTGAGTTCGGGTTCACGCCCGAAGCCGTCGTGGCCGCCGCGGAACGATCATTGGACAACTGACAAGAGAGAGAAGGACCGAGCATGGCTCAGAACAAGAACCTCGCCGCGTTGTCCGCCGCGGGGGTGTCCATATGGCTCGACGACCTGTCCCGCGACCGGCTTCAGACCGGTAACCTCCAGGAGCTCATCGACACGAAATGCGTTGTGGGCGTGACGACCAACCCGTCCATCTTCCAGGCGGCGTTGTCGAAGGGCCACGCCTACGACGAGCAGCTGGCCGAACTCGCCGAGCGCGGCGCCGACGTCGACGCCACGATCCGCACCGTCACCACCGATGACGTCCGCAACGCCTGCGACGTGCTGGCCAAGCAGTACGAGCTGTCCGACGGCGTCGACGGCCGGGTGTCCATCGAGGTCGATCCGCGGCTGGCGCACGACACCGACAAGACGATCCTGCAGGCCATCGAACTGTGGAAGATCGTCGACCGGCCGAACCTGCTGATCAAGATTCCCGCGACGATGGCGGGACTGCCTGCGATCACTTCGGTCATCGCCGAGGGCATTTCGGTCAATGTGACGCTGATCTTCTCCGTCGAGCGTCATCGCCTCGTGATGGACGCCTACCTGGCGGGGCTCGAGGCCGCCAAGGAGGCCGGTCACGACCTGTCGAAGATCCACTCCGTCGCATCGTTCTTCGTGTCCCGGGTGGACACCGAGATCGACAAGCGGCTGGAGAAGATCGGCACTGACGACGCCCTCGCGCTGCGCGGCCAGGCAGGCATCGCCAACGCCCGACTCGCCTACGCGGCATATCAAGAGGTGTTCGTCGGAGGTGAACGCTACGAAGCGCTCAAGGCCGACGGCGCGCGGGTGCAGCGGCCGCTGTGGGCATCCACCGGTGTGAAGAACCCCGAGTACCCCGACACGATGTACGTCACCGAACTGGTCGCCCCGAACACCGTGAACACCATGCCGGAGAAGACGCTCGAGGCGGTGGCCGACCACGGCGTCATCCGCGGCGACACCGTCACCGGCACCGCAGCCGCCGCCCAGGAGGTCTTCGACAAGCTCGCCGCGGTGGGCATCGACCTGCCCGACGTGTTCAAGGTCCTCGAGGAGGAAGGTGTCGAGAAGTTCGAGAAATCGTGGCTCGAACTGCTCGAAGCCACACAAAAACAGCTCGACGCCGCAAAGAAATGAGTGAGGACCGCAAGTCCGTCGAGACCTCGGCTGTCCCGTCGGCTTGGCGTAACCCGCTGCGCGACAAGCGGGACAAACGGATGCCCCGAATCCCCGGTCCGTGCGGGGTGGTCATCTTCGGCGTCACGGGTGATTTGGCCCGCAAGAAGCTGATGCCCGCGATCTACGATCTGGCCAATCGCGGTCTGCTGCCCGCCAACTTCGCGCTCGTCGGCTTCGCCCGACGGGACTGGGAGGACGAGGATTTCGGCAAGCTGGTCTGTGACTCCGTCCGGCAGCACGCCCGCACCCCGTACCGCCAGGAGGTCTGGGACCGGCTGGCCGAGGGAATCCGCTTCGTGCAGGGCACTTTCGACGACGACAAAGCATTTCAGCGGTTGGCCGAGACGTTGGAGAAGCTCGATGCCGAACGGGGTACCGGCGGCAACCATGCCTTCTACCTGTCCATCCCGCCGAAAGCGTTCCAGATGGTGTGCGAGCAGCTGCAGAAGTCCGGGCTCGCCCGGCCTCAGCAGGGCCGCTGGAGCCGAGTGGTCATCGAGAAACCGTTCGGCCACGACCTGCAAAGCGCGCGGGAGCTCAACAACACCGTCAACAGCGTGTTCCCCGAGGAGTCGGTGTTCCGCATCGACCACTATCTCGGCAAGGAGACCGTGCAGAACATCCTGGCGCTGCGGTTCGCCAACGAACTGTACGAGCCGGTATGGAACAACAACTACGTCGACAGCGTGCAGATCACCATGGCCGAGGACATCGGTCTCGGCGGTCGCGGCGGCTACTACGACGGTGTCGGGGCCGCCCGCGACGTGATCCAGAACCATCTGATCCAGCTGATGGCGCTCACGGCGATGGAAGAGCCGGTCAGCTTCCGCCCGCACGAGTTGCAGGCCGAGAAAATCAAGGTGCTCTCGGCGACCCGCCCGATGGAGCCGCTGGATTTGACCACCGCACGCGGTCAGTACACCGCGGGCTGGCAGGGCAGCGAAAAGGTGCCCGGCCTCCTGGAGGAGGAGGGTTTCTCGAAGGACTCCAAGACCGAGACCTACGCAGCCATCACGCTGGAGATCGACACCCGGCGGTGGGCAGGCGTCCCGTTCTTCCTGCGCACCGGAAAGCGCCTGGGCCGCAGGGTCACCGAGATCGCCCTGCTGTTCAAGCGGGCGCCGCATCTGCCGTTCGACACCACGATGACCGAGGAACTCGGCAAGAACGCGTTGGTGATCCGGGTGCAGCCCGACGAGGGCATCACGCTGCGGTTCGGTTCGAAAGTGCCCGGCAGCCAGATGGAAGTCCGCGACGTCAACATGGACTTCTCCTACGGTTCGGCATTCGCCGAGGATTCCCCGGAGGCCTACGAGCGCCTGATCCTCGACATGCTGCTCGGTGAGCCGTCCCTGTTCCCGGTCAACCGCGAAGTCGAATTGTCCTGGGAGATCCTCGATCCCGTCCTCAAATTCTGGGCCGAGCACGGCAAGCCGGACCCCTACGAGGCCGGCACCTGGGGCCCGGAGTCGTCTTTCGAGATGCTGCGCCGCATGGGCCGGGAATGGAGGCGGCCGTAAATGACGCGAAGGCGACGACGAGTGAGTATCGCAGCTTCGCAGGAGCGAGGAGCGGTGGGCCCACGCCCAGAGGGCAGGGGACGAGAAGGAGCCGAGCCGAAATGATCGTCAAGCTGCCGGAGACCACCACCAACGAAGTCAACAAGAAGATCACGGGTCTGCGCGAAGAAGGCGGCGCGCTGACGCTGAGCCGCGTACTCACCCTGGTCATTTCGCTCGACAGCGACGATGGCCTCGAGGACGCCATCGAAGCGGCCAACTTCGCCAGCCGCGAGCATCCCTGCCGAGTGATCGCGGTGCTGCCGGGCGACCGTGCCGCCACCGACCCCCGCCTCGATGCCGAGATCCGCGTCGGCGCAGACGCGGGTGCCGGTGAGGTTGTGGTGCTGCGACTGTCGGGTGAACTCGCCGCACATGCCAGCAGCGTGGTGCTTCCGTTCCTGCTGCCGGACACCCCGGTGGTGGTCTACTGGCCGATGACCGCCCCCAAGGTGCCTGCTCAGGATTCGCTGGGGCAGTTGGCGATTCGGCGAATCACCGATGCGACCAACAGCCCCCAGCCGCTGGCGGCGATCAAGGCCAGATTGCAGGGTTATACCGCTGGTGACACCGATCTGGCCTGGAGTCGCATCACGTACTGGCGCGCGCTGCTGGCGTCGGCGCTGGATCAGCCACCGTATGAGCCCATCGACTCGGCGCTGGTGTCCGGCTTGAAGGACGAACCGGCGCTCGACATCCTCGCCGGATGGCTGGCCAGCCGGATCGACGGCCCGGTGCAACGCGCCGTCGGCGATCTGAAGGTGGAGTTGCACCGCAAGAGCGAGACGGTGACGTTGAGCCGTCCGCAGACCGGTGTCACCGCCACCCTGACCCGCACCAGCAGGCCGGCGGCGCTGATCCCGTTGGCCCGCAGGGAAACCAAGGAATGTCTGGCCGAGGACATGCGGCGACTCGACGCCGACGAGATCTACTTCGAGGCACTGGCCGGAATCGACAAGGTGCAGTACACGTGAGCACACGGATCGAGAAGTACTCGGACAAGGATGAACTCGTCGCTGCGGTGGGCGATCGCCTCATCGGCGCGATCACGGGCGCCATCGAGGCGCGGGGTAAGGCGCTGATCGTGCTGACCGGTGGTGGCACGGGAATCGCTGTGCTCGAACACGTTCGCGAGAACAGCGACGCGATCGACTGGTCGAAGGTCCGGCTGTTCTGGGGCGACGAACGGTACGTGCCCGAGAACGATGACGACCGCAACGAGAAGCAGGCGCGCGAGGCGCTGATCGACCACATAGACATCCCGGCGGCAAACGTGCACGCCATGCCCGCAAGCGACGGCGAATTCGGCGACGACATCGACGCCGCCGCGCTGGCCTACGAGCATGTCCTCGCGGCGGTCGCCGAGGAGGGCGAAGTCGTGCCGAGCTTCGACGTCCACCTGCTCGGCATGGGCGGCGAGGGACACATCAACTCGCTGTTCCCCCATTCCGCGGCGACCCGGGAGACGACCCGGCAGGTGGTCGGCGTGACCGACTCCCCCAAGCCGCCGCCGAAGCGAATCACGTTGACACTGCCCGCTGTCAGGCGTTCGCGTGAGGTGTGGCTGGTCGTCTCGGGCGCCGAGAAGGCCGATGCCGTCGCCGCGGCAGTCGGCGGAGCCGACCCCGACGACGTACCCGCCGCGGGGGCCAAGGGCCGCGAGGCGACGGTCTGGCTGCTCGACGAGGACGCGGCGAGCAAGCTTCAGTCGTAGGCGTCGGCCAGGCCGTCGGCATAACCCGCTGTGTAGTCGGCAGTCGCGCGGACGTCGTCGGCGCACGATGCGACGGCGTCGCGAGGATCGCAATGGCATTGTCTGGGCGGCATGCAGATCAGACGTTGGCGCAGCGGGGAGGGTTCCCGGTGTGGTCAAATGACCGTCATGGCAGACAAAGGTGTCGGCAGGACCGGGGCTCGCAGTGGCCGCGAGCGGATCCAGAAACTTGCGCAGGCTGCGCTGAACGCCGACGTCACCGTCGAGCAGGTCGACGCCATCCTCGCCGGGTTGAGCGAAACCCTCGAGGACCTCAACAACTCCACCGGGAACCTCGACGCCACCCTGGAGCGGTTCAACGACACGATCAGCCGGATCAACGAACTGGCGCCGCGGCTGAACGCCGTGGTGGACCGCCTCGAAGGGATCGTCGCCCGGGTCGAAAGAATCGTCGGCATCGGCGAGGCCGCCGTCGCCCCGCTCGCGGCCACCGAATCCGCGGTTCGCGGCGCGATCAACGCGGTCCGCCGCACGACCGGGATGTAGGGTTCAGCCGCTGTTGCGCAGCGCGCTGGCCAGCCCGCTCATCGTCAGCAGAATGCCGCGCTGCACGAGTTCGTCGTCTTCGCCGGAACGGTAGCGCCGCAGCAGTTCCACCTGGAGATGGTTGAGCGGCTCGAGGTACGGGAACCGGTTGAACACCGAGCGCGCCAGCGCCGGGTTGTCGGCGAGCAGGTCGTCGTGGCCGGTGATCAACCCGTGCATCCGGATCGTGCGCTCGTGCTCCGCCGCGATCTTGTCGAATACCCGTGTGCGCAACGCCTCGTCGTCGACCAACTCCGCGTACCGCGCCGCCAGGCCCAGATCCGACTTCGCCAGCACCTGAGCCATGTTCGACAGCACGGTCCGGAAGAACGGCCAGCGTCGATAGAGATCCTGCAGGATCTCCAGCCGGCCGTCGCGCTCGGCGATCCATTCTTCGAACGCCGTACCGGTGCCGTACCAGCCGGGCAGCATCACCCGCGACTGGCTCCAGGCGAGCACCCACGGGATGGCCCGCAGGTCGGAGATCGACGTCGTGGGCTTGCGCGACGTCGGCCTGCTGCCGATGTTCAGCGCGCCGATCTCCCCGACCGGGGTGGACGCCTTGAAGTACTCGACGAAACCGGGTGTCTCGTGCACCAATTCGGCGTACGCGCGGTGTGCCCGGGCCGCTAGGTCGTCGAGCACCTCATAGGCGGGGCCCGCCTCGTCCCCGAGGCCTTCGACGTCGAGCAGGGACGCTTCGAGCGTCGCGGCGAGCAGCGTTTCCAGATTGCGGTGTGCGATCCGCGGCTCGGCGTACTTGGCGGCGATGATCTCGCCCTGTTCGGTGAGCCGCAGCGAACCGTTCACCGCACCGGGCGGCTGCGCGAGGATGGCGTCGTAGCTGGGTCCGCCGCCGCGGCCGACGGTGCCACCACGACCGTGAAACAGCCGCAACCGGATTCCGGTCTTGCGTGCCGATTCGACGAGGTCCAACTCGGCACGGTAGAGCGCCCAGTTGGCCGCCAGGTATCCGCCGTCCTTGTTGGAGTCGGAGTACCCGAGCATCACCTCCTGGCTGTCACCGCGCGACGCCACGAGCGAGCGGTACAGCGGAATGTCAAGCGCGGCTTCCAGAATCGAAGAACCGCGCTGCAGATCGTCGATGGTTTCGAACAGCGGCACGATGCTGACCGGGTGGTACGGCTGGTCTCCCGACGCGTCGAGCAGACCGACTTCCTTCAGCAGGATGGCCGCTTCCAGCATGTCCGACACCGACTGGCACATCGAGATGATGTAGTTGGGCACCGCCGACGGGCCGAACACGGACACCGCACGCGCGGCCGCCTTGCAGATGTCGAGCTCCTTGCGGGCCAGCTCGGAGAGCTCGGCGTCGGCTCCGATGAGCGGCCTGCGCGTCGCCAGCTCGGCGGCGAGCAGCTCGACACGATCGGGTTCGGGCAGCGAAGCGTAGTCGTGGTGGACTCCCGCCCACGTCAACAGCTCGGCGACGACCTCCTCGTGCACGTCGGAGTTCTGCCGCATGTCGAGGCCCGACAGGTGAAAGCCGAAGGTGCGCACTGCTTCCCGCACTCGGGCCAACCGGTCGTCGGCGAGCACGGCGCTCCCGTTGCCCCGCAGCGACGCGTCGACGACATCGAGGTCGGCAAGCAGCTCGTCCGGTGTCGCATAGCGGTCGAGGCCGAGATCGAGCTCGTGCTCAGGTTGGTCGTCGAGGATCTCCTGCGCTGTCGACGTCAGCCTGCCGTGGATGACCCGCATCGCACGCCGGTACGGTTCGTCGGCACGGGCGGGTTCGTGGCACGCATCGGCCAATGCCGTCAGTTCGTCGGTGACGGTGACGAGCCGCGCCGACATCGACAGCTCCTCCTCCAGCGCGGTGATCTCGGCGAAGTAGTGCGCGAAAGCGGTGAAGGCCGCGCTGGCGGTGGCCAGGCGGACGACGTCGGCGGTGACGTTCGGGTTGCCGTCGCGGTCACCGCCGATCCACGACCCGGGCCGAAGTATCGGCTTCTCGAGCAGGCCGGCGTCGGGCCACCGGGCCTGCAGCGCCGCGCGGACATCGGCGTTGACCTTCGGGATGACCTCGAGGAAGGCGGCCGGGTAGTAGCGCAGGCCAGTCTCGATCTCGTCCTGAATCTTCAACCGGGACAACCGGATCAGCGCGGTCTGCCACAGCGTGAGGATGTTGCGGCGCAGCTCGGTCTCGATGTCACGACCGTCCGCGGTGTGCGTGTGGGCGTGCAGTCGCAGCCGCATCAACTCGGTGATGCGGTGCTGGGTGTCGAACACCGTGCGGCGGCGGGTCTCGGTGGGATGTGCGGTGATCACCGGCGAAACCAGCGCGCCGGTCAGTGCCTCGGCGACGGTCGCCGATTCGAGGTCGACCGAGTCGAGTTTCCGGTAAGTCGCGGCGAGGGTGCTGTCCTGCGGCGGCTCACCGGCAGCCTCGTGGATCGCCCGCCTGCGTTCCCGATGGATGTCCTCGGCGACGTTGGCGAGCAGCGCGAAGTGGGTGAAGGCGCGGATGACGGGGATCGCCCGGCGGACATCGATGCCATGGAAGATCCCGGCCAACTCGGCGCGGTCGATCTCGGAGCGCCGGACACGGAACGACTCCACCCTCGCGCGCTCGACGAGATCGAAGACCTCGTCCCCGTTCTGTTCACGCACCGTGTCGCCGAGGATGGCGCCGAGAAGCCGGATGTCCTCACGCATCGGCTCGGTGGCCTCGCGTCCGACCTTGGTGCGGCGCACGGAGCCGATCGGCGCCAGCGAGATGTCGGGTCCGTCTGCCATCACCCGATTATCGGCGAGGAGAAAGCAACCCGCAGAGGGTGCCGGTGTGGGTCAGATCGCAGCTACCACGAACATCAGCACGAACAACAGGAAGAGCAGCACGAACGGAATCAGCACTATCGCAATGGTGATGCCGACCCCGTTGTACTTCTGCGGTCCGACCCCGAGCGAGCCCGCGCTGAACGACCACAGCGGCGCCTTGTATTCCAGTTCGGCGGCCTGACCCGGACGCACATCGGCGGTGGTATCGGCCGGGCCGAGCTTCGGCGGCAGGAAGTAGGGCACATGCACGTGGACGTGATGCTGTCCCGGTCGGGCAGGCACGTGCGTGCGGCCCCAACCCGACACCGGCACTTCCTGACCGTCGACGGCGATCTTCGGCTTGAAGAAGAACAACAGCCACGCGAGCGGGAAGAACTGCGTGTTGATCACGATGCCCTCGCCGGGCTGACCGTAGGGAGTCGGCTGATGCGCGGGATGCTGCGGCGCGGGCGGTTGGCCGTACTGCTGCGGCGGCGGGCGGTATTGCTGCGGCGGAGGCGGACCCGGCCGGTACTGCTGCGGTGGCGGCGGGGGCGGATACGGGCGCTGGGGCGGTGGCGGCTGACGGTACTGCGGTGACGGGGGCGGCTGGTTGTGCCGATACGGCTGCGGCCCCTGCGGAGTGTTCATGCGGCCTCCCGTGTGACGGGCCCGAGGCGGGCGTTTGCCCAACTGAATCACACAAGTTGGCTGGCCGCTTGATGTGCGGCGACCTCGGCGCTAGGCGTATTTGATCTGGAGTGCGACCGCGATGATGCAGACGATCCAGATGCCGGTGATGAAGAGCGTCAACCGGTCGAGGTTCTTTTCCACCACGGTCGAACCGGAGAGGCTGGACTGAACGCCGCCGCCGAACAGGGTGGACAGACCGCCACCCTTGGCGCGGTGCAGCAACACGAGCAGGATCACCAAGACACTGGTGACAACCAGCGCGATCTGCAGGCCCAATTCCATGGCGGTCAGCCTACAGGGAACGCCTGATCAGGTGCGAATCGCCCTGTTACGGCAGCGGACCGCCTGCGGCGATCGCCGACAGCGTCGCGAACTGCTCGCCGTCGAGCGACGCGCCCCCGACCAGCGCGCCGTCGACGTCCTCCTGGGCGACGATCTCGCCCACGTTCTTGGCGTTGACCGAGCCGCCGTAGAGCACCCGGATTCCGGCTGCGAGCTCGGGGCTGGCCAGCACGCCCAGTTCGTCGCGGATGGCCTTGCAGACCTCCTGCGCGTCCGCGGCGCTGGCGACGCGACCGGTGCCGATCGCCCATACCGGCTCGTATGCGATGACCGCCCGGCCGATCTGTTCGGCCGACAGGCCCGCCAGCGAGCCACGCAGCATCTCGACGTTGTGCTCGACGTGGTTGCCCGCCTCGCGGACCTCGAGTTGCTCACCGATGCAGACGATCGGCGTGAGCTCGTGTCTGAACGCGGCGGCGGCCTTCGCGGCCACCAGCGCGTCGTCCTCGGCGTGGTAGGTGCGCCGCTCCGAGTGCCCGACGATCACGAAGGTGCACCCGAGCTTGGCGAGGAACGCGCCGCTGATCTCGCCGGTGTAGGGCCCGAAGTCGTGCTGGGACAGATCCTGCGCGCCGTAGGTCAGCCGCAGCTTGTCCCCGTCGACCAGCGTTTGCACGCTGCGCAGGTCGGTGAACGGCGGAAGGACGGCGACGTCGACCTTGTCGAAGTACTTGTCCGGCAGTGAAAAGGCGATCTTCTGCACCAGCGCGATCGCCTCGAAGTGGTTGAGGTTCATCTTCCAGTTGCCGGCGATGAGCGGCTTGCGGGACACGTGTGCGCCTTTCTTAGGTGCTCAGGACTTCGATACCCGGGAGCGTCTTGCCCTCAAGGTATTCCAGAGAGGCGCCGCCACCGGTGGAAATGTGAGAGAAGCCGTCCTCGGGCAGGCCCAGCTGCCGCACCGCCGCCGCCGAATCGCCACCGCCGACGACGCTGAACGCGCCCTTCTCGGTGGCGCCGATGATCGCCTCGGCGACACCCCTGGTGCCCTCGGCGAACGCGGGGAACTCGAACACGCCCATCGGGCCGTTCCAGAAGATGGTCCTGGCGTTGGACAGCAGGCTGGTGAACCGCTTCACCGATCCTGGTCCGATGTCGAGACCCATCTTTCCGTCGGGAATCTGGTCAGCGGCCACGGGTTCGGGCGGCGAGTCCGCGGCGAACTTCTCCGCCACCACGATGTCGACCGGCAGGTGGATCACGTCCCCGTAATCCTCGAGCAGTTTGCGGCAGGTGTCGATCATGCCTTCCTCGAGCAGCGAGTTGCCCACCGAAAGTCCTTGTGAGGCAAGGAACGTGAAGCACATGCCGCCGCCGATGATGAGGCTGTCGGCCTTGGTGGCGAGGTTCTCGATGACCGCCAGCTTGTCGGAGACCTTGGATCCGCCGAGCACGACCGCATACGGCCGTTCGGTCGAGCTGGTCAGCTGCTCGAGCACCCTGATCTCAGTGGCCACCAGTTTGCCCGCGTAGTGCGGCAGCAGCTTCGCGACGTCGTACACCGAGGCCTGCTTGCGGTGCACCACGCCGAAACCGTCGGAAACGAAGGCGCCCGGCGAGCCGTCCGGCGCAGCGACGAGCTCAGCCAGCTGTTTGGCCAGCGCCAGCCGCTCGTTGTCGTCCTTGCTGGTTTCGCGCGGATCGAAGCGGATGTTCTCCAGCAGCAGGATGTCGCCGTCGGTGAGCCCCTCGGCACGCGCCAGCGCGTCGGTGCCCACCACGTCACCGGCCAGCTGGACGTGCCGGTCGAGACGCTCGGAAAGCGCTTTCGCGACCGGCGCGAGCGAGAGCTTCGGGTCCGGACCGTCCTTGGGCCTGCCGAGGTGTGCGGTGACGACGACCTTGGCCCCCGCATCGGACAACGCCTTCAGCGTGGGGACCGATGCGATGATCCGGCCGGGATCGGTGATCTCGCCGTTGTCGTCGAGCGGGACGTTGAGATCTGAGCGGACCAATACGCCCCGGCCCGAAACTCCCTCTGCGAGTAGGTCGTCGAGGGTCTTGATCGCCATCGGACTAGAGCGACTTGCCGACCAGCGCGACCAGATCGACGAGCCGGTTGGAGTAGCCCCACTCGTTGTCGTACCAGGACACGGTCTTGGCCTGGTTGTCGATCACCTTCGTCAGCCCCGCGTCGAAGATCGAGCTGTGCGGATCGGTCACGATGTCGGTCGAGACGATCGGCACGTCGTAGTACTCGAGGATGCCCTTGAGCGGACCGTCGGCGGCCGCCTTGAACGCCGCGTTGATCTCCTCGGCGGTGGCGGACTTCTTCAGCTCGGCGGTCAGGTCGGTGCAGGAACCCGTTGGGATCGGCACCCGCAGCGCGTAACCGTCCAGCTTGCCCTTGAGCTCGGGCAGCACGAGGCCGATCGCCTTGGCGGCGCCGGTGGAGGTCGGCACGATGTTGATCGCGGCGGCGCGGGCGCGGCGCAGATCCTTGTGCGGCCCGTCCTGCAGGTTCTGGTCCTGCGTGTAGGCGTGGACGGTCGTCATGAGGCCCCTGACGATGCCGAACTCGTCGTTGAGCACCTTGGCCAGCGGGCCGAGGCAGTTCGTGGTGCACGAAGCGTTGGAGATGATGTTCTGGCTGCCGTCGTACTTGTCGTCGTTCACGCCGAGCACGATTGTGATGTCCTCGTCGGTCGCGGGCGCGGAGATGATGACCTTCTTGGCACCGGCCTCCAGGTGGCCCTGCGCCTTCGCGCGCGCGGTGAAGATGCCGGTGGACTCCACGACGACGTCGACGCCAAGGTCGCCCCACGGGAGCGCGGCTGGGCCTTCCTTGACCTCGAGCGCCTTGATCTTGGTGCTGCCGACGACGATCGTGTCCTCGCCCTCGAGGCTGATCTCCTCGGGGAAGCGGCCCAGGATCGAGTCGAACTTGAGCAGGTGCGCCAGGGTGGCGTTGTCGGTGAGGTCGTTGACTGCGACGACCTCGACGTCGGTGCTCTTGCCCTCGGCTTTCTGCGCCGCCAGGGCCCGGAAGAAGTTGCGTCCGATGCGGCCGAAGCCGTTAACGCCTACCCGGATGGTCACGTGTCTCTCCCTTTTTCGCCTTCGATGCTCACCGGCCAGCGTAGTGGTGTGAGTGCGGTCACGTGCAGGCCGGTCACAGCAACCCCGAAGCCTGGTCGGTGTACGGATTGCCGAGCCATTTCCTGCGGATTCGCTGCAGCATGCCGTCCTCTTCCAACTCGGCCTGCGCCACGGTGATCCTGGCCAGGAGTTCCTGGTCGCCGGGTCGGACCGCGACGGCGATGTTCTCGGTGGTGATCCCGCGCTGCACCACCTCGACATCGGTGACCGGCTTGACGAGCTCGGTGAGCACCGGGCCGAGCTTCATGAAGGCATCGCAACCGCCGGTGCGCAGGTCGTCGAGCGCCGCGCGGATGCTGCCGTAGTCGTAGACCCGGACCTCGGCCGCCCTGCCGTCGGCGACGAGTTGCTGGGCGACGGGCAGGCTGGTGTTGCCCTGCTGCACGCCGATCGTCAGACCCTCGAGATCGTCGACGGAGTGCACGTTGGGATGCCTGCGGGTATTGACCGCGAGCGCCTGGCCGGAGATCAGGTAGGGCGGCGCGAACGCGGCCTTCTTCTCGCGCTCGGGGGTGACGGTGGTGCCGGCCGCGACGCAGCCGAATCGGCCGTCGTTCAAGGCGTCGAAGATGCCGTTGAAGTCCGCGCCGTCGTACGCGACGAACTCGACTCTCATGTCGAGCTTGGCTGCGATAGCGGTCATCAGGTCGATGTCCAGCCCGCCGTCGTCGGGCATTCCGTTGAACGGTGGATCCGGATATGCCGCACCGACCTTCAATGTCGCCATGGGTTCACGGTAGTTGTTCGAGCTCGTGGCGGATCCGGTCCATGTGGTCAAAGGCGAATGCCGCCGCGCCTGCCATGGACATCCGGGCTCCGTCTCGAGCCAGCCTCGAGTAGGCCTCCTCGCCGAGGATCTCGCGCAGGTGGGCAACCGCAGCGGAGAAGTCCTGCAGCGAGGGCGCCGCCGACGGGCTGACACACGCGAAGCCGGCAATCGCAGCCGCCGGTTCGTAGTCGCCGCGACGCTCGAGAAACCTCATGAAGATGCCCAGCGCCGCGCGCATCTGGGTGATGTTGCCCGTTTCCAGGTAGTTCGCCGTCGACAGCGCGATGTAGTCCAGCGCGGCGCAGGGATCGCCGGACTCGTCGTCGATCCGGTTGAGAGTCATAGCCAGCGACAGCGCGATGTATCCCACGTTCGCGCGATTGCCACTGTCCTGAGCGACGACAAGCCCTCTGCGCAGCGTGGCCAGTGCGCTGGCAGGATCAATCGCGCTCTGCGCCATGCCGCGGACCATCAGCGAGAACGAGGCCGCGAACGGGTTAGCGGCCGACTCCGCGATGACGGCCAGCCCCTCGGCGATCGAAAGCGCCTCCTCCGATCGGCCCGAGTTGACGAGCGCGATGACGAGACACGCCTCGGCGAATCGCATGGTGTCACCGACTTGCCCGATGTGATCGCGGAAAAACTCGATATAGCGGTCGCGGTCGTCAAGCGACGAATACACCGCGCCGAGCCACAGCTGTTCCGGGCTATATGAAAGCTTGTTCCGTTCGACCATGGCGTGCTGGCCGGCGTCACTGTAGGAAAGGGCGTCGTCGGCGCGACCCAACAGGTAGCACAGCGACGCGACGGCGCACACCGAGACATAGTCGGGATGCTCTGCCGCACCGGCCGATCGGGCCACCTCCTCCGCCCACATCACCGGCTCGAAGTTCTCCACAAGCCCAGCGATCCAACCTGCCCGCCTGATCAGCATCGCGGTGGTGTCCATGTCACCGCGGTCAGCTGCCCACCGAAAAGCCGTGCGCAAGTTGGGCAATTCCGTCGCGAACCAGTCATAGGCCTGTTCCTGCCTGGGGCTGTCCCACACGGCGTAAACCGCTTCCGCCTTCCTCGCGAAGAAGTCGGCGTGCGCGCCGCGCACATCTGCGGCGGCGCCGCCGGCCGCCAGCTGCTCTTCGGCGAACTGGCGGATCGTCTCCAGCATCGAGTATCGCGTGTGGCCCGACGAACTGTCGGCGGACACCAGCGATTTGCGTACCAACGCGTCCAATAGGTCGAGCGTGGCGAACTCATCATCGAAATCGGATACAGCGCATGCGCTTTCGAGATCAAACCCACCGGCGAACACCGAACACCGTGCCAACAGGTCCTTCTCCGGCTCGTCGAGCAGATCATAGGACCATTGCACGGCGTGCCTCAGCGTCTGATGGCGCTCCAGCCCCCGGCGTGAGCCGACAAGGAGCCGGAACCGGTGGTCCAACCGGTCGCGCACCTCGGCCGCGGTCATCGACGCCATGCGTGACGCCGCCAACTCCACGGCCAGCGGGATACCGTCGAGGCGGCGGCAGATCTCGGTTACCGCATCCGGTTCGTCGGCCGAAAAACCCTGTGCGACGTTGCGGGCCCGCTCTACGAACAGGTCGCCCGCGCTCTCGACGTCCAACGACCGCACCCGCCACACCTTTTCGTCGGGCATACCCAGAGCTTCCCGGCTGGTCGCCAGAATCCGCGACGTTGCTGACGTGTCGAGTATCGCTGCGATGAGGTCGGCGGAAGCATCGAGGACATGCTCGCAGTTGTCGAACACCAGCAGCCGCACTCTCCCTTCGAGGGCCATGGCGATCGACTCGGTGAGCGTCATCCCGGCTTGCTGGGTGATGCCGAGGATCGCTGCGACGGCGTCTGGAACAGCCGATGGATCCGTTACCGTTGCCAGCTCGAAAAGCCAAACTCCATCTGGGAATTCGTCACTGATCCGTGTTGCGACTTCGACAGCCAATCGTGTCTTGCCGACTCCGCCCACACCGGTCAGCGTGACCAGCCGGTGTGTCCGCACGGCAGCCTCGAGTTCACCGATCTCCGCGTCGCGACCGATGAAACTCGTCGATGCGCGGCGGAGGTTGCCCGGGCTCGTGTCCAGTGCCCGCAACGGCGGAAAGTTCTCGCGCAGGCCCTCTGCACACACCTGAAACAGTCCCACGGGAACCGGAACGTCGCGGAGCCGACGCAGCCCCAACTCGACAAGATCAACTCCGCTGACCAACGCCGCCGTCGAATCGGCCACCAGGATCTGGCCTCCGTGCCCAGCCGCCATCACTCGCGCGGCCCGGTTGAGCACTGCGCCGAAATAGTCGCCGTCCTGCAATGCGGCCTCACCGGTCGCAATGCCCATCCGCACCGGCAACTCGAGCCTGCGCTGGGCTTCGATCGCGGCGTCGACGGCCGACTTCGGCGAGGCGAACGCGGCCACCACACCATCACCGGTGTGCTTGAACAGGAATCCGCCGTGCGACTCGACTTCGCCCCTCAGCGTCTCGTCGTGCGCGGACAGCGCGTGCCGCATCGCGTCCGCGTCGGACTCCCACCGCCGAGTCGAACCCTCGATGTCGGTGAAAAGGAACGTCACAACGCCGGATGGAGCCGACACGCTCGCAGAATCGCACACCAGGGCCCGGGGCCGGGCGAAATCAGGCGTCGTCGAGCAGATCCGGGGTGACCGCCGACTCGGTGTCGGGAATCCCCTCCTGTTTGGCCTTGCGGTCCGCCATCGAGAGCAACCGCCGAATACGGCCTGCCACAGCGTCTTTCGTCATCACCGGATCGGCGAGGCGGCCGAGCTCCTCCAGCGAGGCCTGACGGTGTTCGACGCGCAGCTTGCCCGCCGCGGCCAGGTGATCGGGAACGCTGTCGCCCAGGATCTCCAACGCCCGCTCCACCCGTGCCGCGGCCGCCACCGCCGCCCTGGCCGAGCGGCGCAGGTTCGCGTCGTCGAAGTTCGCGAGCCGGTTCGCCGTCGCCCGCACCTCGCGACGCATCCGGCGCTCTTCCCACGTCAGCCGGGTGTCCTGGGCGCCCATCCGCGTCAGCAACGCCCCGATGGCCTCGCCGTCGCGCACGACGACGCGGTCGGCCCCGCGCACCTCGCGGGCCTTGGCGCCGACCCCGAGTCGCCGGGCCGCGCCCACGAGCGCCAGCGCCGCCTCCGGTCCGGGGCAGCTGACCTCCAGAGCGGACGACCGCCCCGGTTCAGTCAGTGAGCCATGGGCGAGGAAGGCGCCGCGCCATGCCGCCTCCGCGTCGGCGACGCTGCCCCCGACGACCTGTGCGGGCAGGCCGCGCACCGGGCGCCCGCGCAGATCCAACAGCCCGGTCTGCCGCGCCAACGCCTCGCCGTCCTTTGCCACCCGCACCACGTAACGAGTGCTCTTGCGAATTCCGCTGGCGGACAACACATGCACTACGGCGTTGTATCCGTACAGATCGAAGATGTCCTTGCGAAGGCGGCGCGCAATGATGCCCAGGTCGACCTCGGCCTCGACCACGACGCGGCCCGACACGATGTGCAGACCTCCGGCGAACCGCAGCAGCGACGCGACTTCGGCACGGCGCGCGCTGACCGAATTGACAACAAGACGACTCAGCTCGTCCTTGACCTCGGCTGTCATCGCCACGGGTCGTCACCTCTCGGTCCGTCAACAATCCGGGCGGGTGTGGGAATCGTCGGCTGATGGAAGGAACCACCGGGCTCCGTTCCGCGCAGGCGGACCCCCTCCAACGCCGCGGCCAACCTCGCCGGGTCATGTAAAGGTGTACCAGGTCTGGACACCTCAGCAAACTGAACTGCGGCACCCAATATCGTCGCGGTTCGGGTGAGCTGCTCCCGTTCCCGCTCAGCGGGCACCTGAGCGGCGTCGACGATGATCTCGTTGACCGTGAAACCGGGTGCATGCTGGGACAACACGTGGATGTGCCGCTCGACCGAGAAACCGGCCGTCTCCCCCGGCTCGGCCACCAGGTTGAGCACCAGCGCCCGCCGCGCGGTGGTCGCCTGCAGCGCCGCGGCCAGGTCGGGCACCAGGACATGCGGAATCACGCTGGTGAACCACGAGCCCGGCCCGAGAACCACCAGGTCGGCGCTCATGATGGCGTCGACCGCCTGGCGGGTGGCCGGTGGGTCGTTGGGCAGCAGCCGCACCCGCCGAACCTTGCCCGGCGTCGTCGCGATCGCCACCTGACCCCGGATCACCCTGCTCATCCGCGGATCGGATTCCAGCCCTGCGACGTCGGCCTCGATCTGCAGGGCGATGGGGCACATCGGCAGCACGCGGCCCTTCACGCCCAGTATTCGGCCCAATTCGTCAAGTGCCGCAACGGGATCGGCGAGAACCTCGTTCAACCCAGCCATCAGCAGATTGCCAATCGGATGGCCTGCCAACGCACCGCTCCCACCGAACCTGTGCTGCAGGATCGTCGCCCACAGCCGACCGTGCGGACTGTCGGATGCCAACGCCGCCAACGCCATTCGCAGATCCCCGGGTGGAACCACATCGAGTTCGCTGCGCAGCCGTCCCGACGAACCGCCGTCATCGGCAACCGTCACCACGGCGGTGACATGCGGAGTGAGCCTGCGGGCGGCCGACAAGGTCGCATAAAGGCCGTGGCCGCCGCCCAATGCGACGATGCGCGAGCTCATTCGCGGCCCAAATCCCGGTGCAGCACCCGCACCGTGAGTTGGTCACCGCCCTGCAGTCGTGCGGCCAGCGCCTCAGCCATCGCAACGCTGCGATGCTTACCGCCTGTGCATCCGATGGCCACGGTCATGTACCGCTTTCCCTCCCGCCGATAGCCCTCGATCACGAGATCCAACAGCCGATGGTAGGTGTCGAGGAACTCCGCGGCCCCCCGCTGCCCCAGCACGTACTCGCGGACGGCGGGATGCTGTCCGGTGTGGGGCCGCAACTCGTCGACCCAGTGCGGGTTCGGTAGGAACCGCACATCCATCACGGTATCGGCGTCCATCGGCAATCCGTATTTGTACCCGAACGACTCGACGGTCACACTCGTGTAGGCGACAGTCTCACCGCCGAAGGCTCTTTCGATGCTCTCCCGAAGGGCGGGGACCGACAGCGTGGACGTGTCGATGATCAAGTCGGCGGTCGCGCGCACCGGCGCCAGCATGGCGCGTTCGGCGGCGATGCCCTCGGCGAGCGTCTGGTTGCCCTGGAGTGGGTGGCTGCGACGGTTCTGCTCGTATCGACGCACCAGGATGTCGTCGGATGCCTCGAGGAACAACACCCGCGGGTAGATGTCGCGCGTTGCCAAATCCTTGCGCACCCAGTCCAGATCGCCGGTGAAGCCGCGGGACCGGACATCCATCACCACCGCGAGTTGGGTGATGCGCGAGCCCGCCGCCAAGCCCAGGTCGACCATACGGGCGATGAGTTCGGGCGGCAGGTTGTCGGCGACATACCAGCCGAGGTCCTCGAGCACCTTGGCCGCAGTCCCACGACCTGCACCGGACAGGCCGGTGACCAGAACGACGTCGATCCCGGATTCCGCGCCTGTCTCGCGGGGCGCGTCCTGCCCCCGCAAACCCTCGCCAGTACCTTGATCCGTCATCCCGATGCCCTGCTTTGATCATCGCCGATGATCGGAGCGGGCGCTGACGATTCGGTGGTGACACCGAGCGCCTCCAGGACGGATTTCGCCGTCGTCACACCGATCCCCGGCACCGAGGTGATCTCGTCGATGCTGGCCTGCTTCAGCCTGGCCAACGACCCGAAGTGGGTGACGAGAGCCTTCCGCCGGTGCTCCCCCAGGCCCGGCACGGAATCCAGCGCCGAAGCCGTCATCCGTTTCGACCGCTTGCTGCGGTGATAGTTGACCGCGAACCGGTGCGCCTCGTCGCGCACCCGTTGCAGCAGGAACAGTCCCTCGCTGTTGCGGGGCATGATCACCGGGTCGGGCTCGGACGGCACCCAGACCTCCTCCAACCGCTTCGCCAACCCGATCACGGCGACGTCGGTGACACCGAGTTCCTCGAGCACCGCCGCGGCGGCGTTGACCTGCGGCGCGCCTCCGTCGACAACGTAAAGGTTCGGCGGGTAGGCGAACTTGCGCGACTTCCCTTCTGCGGTAAGCACGCTGGTGTTCTGCAGATCGGAGACGTGTCGCGCGAACCGCCGCCGTGTCACCTCGGCGATGGAGGCCACGTCGTCGGATCGCCCGTCGCCTGCCGCCTCCCGGATCGCGTAATGCCGATAGTCGGACTTACGCGGCAGGCCGTCCTCGAACACCACGAGCGATGCCACCACATCGGTGCCCTGGACGTGGCTGATGTCAACGCATTCGATGCGCAGCGGCGCGTCGGCCAACCCGAGCGCCTCCTGAATGCTCTGCAGCGCAGCCGATCTCGCGGTGAAGTCACCGGCCCTCTTCAGCTTGTGCTGGGCGAGCGCGTCCTGCGCGTTGCGTCGAACCGTCTCGGCCAGCGCGCGTTTGTCACCGCGCTTGGGCACCCGCAACACCACCCGCGAGCCGCGCAGCCCGCACAACCACGTCTCCAACTGCTCGGCGTTGGGCGGCAAGACCGGCACCAGGATTTGGCGCGGCACCGGGTTGGTCGCCTCATCGGCCGCGCCGCCCAGTTCCGCCTGATCACCGTAGAACTGCGTGAGGAACTGCTCGACGAGATGCCCCTGGCCGGGATCCTCCGGGTCACCGGACTTCTCGACGATCCAACCGCGCTGTCCGCGCACCCTGCCGCCCCGCACGTGGAACACCTGCACCGCGGCCTCGAGTTCGTCGTCGGCGAACGCCACCACGTCGGCGTCGGTGCCGTCGCCGAAGACCACCGTCTGCTTTTCCAGCGCCCGCTTGAGAGCGCCGATGTTGTCACGCAGCCGCGCGGCCCGTTCGAAGTCGAGTTCCTCGGCCGCCTGCGCCATTTCGCGTTCCATATCGCGAACCAGCCGGTCGGTCTTGCCGGAAAGGAAATCGCAGAAGTCGAGCACGATCTTGCGGTGCTCCTCAGCCGAGACCCGTCCGATGCACGGCGCCGAGCACTTGTCGATGTACCCCAGCAGACAGGGTCGATCGATCTGATTGTGCCGCTTGAAGACTCCGGCCGAACAGGTGCGCGCCGGGAAGACGCGGGTGAGCAGATCGAGCGTTTCGCGGATCGCCCAGGCGTGGGAGTACGGCCCGAAATACCGGACGCCTTTGCGCCGCGGGCCGCGGTAGACCATCAGCCGCGGATACTCCTCGTTGAGGGTCACCGCCAGCACGGGATAGGACTTGTCGTCGCGATAGCGGATGTTGAACCGCGGATCGAACTCCTTGATCCAGTTGTACTCCAGCTGCAGCGCCTCGACCTCGGTGCTGACCACCGTCCACTCGACGCTGCCCGCGGCCATCACCATCTGGCGGGTCCGCGGCGCCAAGCCGGAGATGTCGGCGAAATAGGAGTTCAACCGACTGCGCAGGCTCTTGGCCTTGCCGACGTAGATGACCCGTCCGTGCGGATCGCGGAACCGGTAGACACCGGGTTCGACGGGGATCGACCCTGGCGCCGGTCGGTACGTCGCTGGATCGGGCACAGATCCAGGTTACTGCCGGTCTCCGACCGCCCCGATGATCTACCGTCGAGTGATGCGGACCCCGTTCTCGCGTAAGCTGACGGCCCCGCTGGCGGGGGTCATTCTGCTGGTCGGATGCGGTGGACAGGACAGCGCGCCGCCTGAAGCGGCGGCGGGGCCGTGTGCGGTGGTCGAGAACGGAACCCCGGCACCGAAGACAACCGGCTACCGCAAAGACATGACCGCGGTGCACACCGCGCACTATGCCGTCGCCACAGCCAACCCGCTCGCCACCCAGCAGGCCTGCGAGGTGCTGAAGGCCGGCGGGACCGCGGCCGACGCCCTGGTCACCGCTCAGGCGGTGCTCGGCCTCGTCGAACCGCAGTCCTCCGGCATCGGCGGCGGCGGGTTCCTGCTCTACTACGACGCGGGCGCCAACACAGTGCAGGCGTACGACGGCCGCGAGACCGCCCCTGCGGCGGCGACCGAGAACTATCTGCGCTGGATCTCCGACACCGATCGCACCGAGCCCAAACCGGACGCCAGGGCCTCGGGCAGGTCCATCGGGGTGCCGGGCATCGTGAAGATGCTGGCCGACGTGCACCAGCAGCACGGCAAGACGCCATGGCGCGACCTGTTCACTCCCGCGTTGACGATGGCCGACGACGGATTCGACATCAGCCCCCGGCTCGCCGCGGCGATTTCCGACGCCGCAGCAGAGCTGAAGCTGGATCGCGAGGCCGCCGATTACTTCCTCGATCCCGACGGCAGCCCCAAGCCCGCCGACACGAAACTCACCAACCCTGCGTATGCAAAGACGTTGGGCGCCATCGCATCCGACCCGCAGTCGTTCTACACCGGGGATATCGCGAAGGCGATCGTCGTCGAGGCTGCCGACACGTCGGGCGGACGCACGCCGAGCCTGATGACGACCGAGGACCTGGCCCGCTACACCGCGAAGCAACGCGAGCCGATCTGTATGCCGTATCGCGACAAGGAGGTGTGCGGTATGCCACCGCCGTCGTCGGGCGGCATCGCGGTGGCCGCCACCCTCGGCATCCTGGATCGCTTCCCGATGGGAGATCACAAGCCGACCGACATGGACCTCAACGGTGGCAAGCCATCGGTGATGGGCGTTCATCTCATCTCGGAAGCCGAGCGCCTCGCCTACGCCGACCGCGACCGCTACGTCGCCGATTCGGATTTCGTGCCGCTGCCCGGCGGCAGCCCGGACACGTTGCTCAACGCCGCCTACCTCGCACAGCGGGCAGCGCTGATCTCCGAGCAGCGCAGCATGGGCGAGGCCGAACCCGGCGAGTTCGGCGCTGCACCGTCCACCCCGGTGCCGGTCCCCGAACACGGCACCAGCCAGATCAGCGTCGTCGATTCACAGAGCAACGCCGCCGCTCTCACCACCACAGTGGAATCGCAGTTCGGCTCGTTCCACATGGTGGACGGCTTCATCCTGAACAATCAGCTGACCGACTTCGCCGCCGAACCCACCGGCCCCGACGGCCCCGTGGCCAACCGCGTCGGTCCGGGTAAGCGGCCGCGCAGCACGATGGCGCCGACGCTGATCTTCGAGAAAAGCGGCGCGAACCGGGGCCCGCTGTTCGCCACGCTGGGGTCGCCCGGCGGTGCGGTGATCATCCAGTTCGTTGTGAAAACCGTTGTCGGCATGGTTGATTGGGGTATGGATCCGCAGCAGGCAGTCGGCATGATCGACTTCGGGGCGGCGAACTCCCCCAAGACCAACGTCGGCGGCGAGCATCCCAACATCGACACCGCCGACAACGGCGACCGCGATCCGCTGGTGCAGGGTCTCCGCAAGCTCGGCCACCAGGTCGATCTCGCCGACCAGTCCAGCGGGCTCTCGGCGATCGTGCGCGGCAGCCCAGGCTGGACCGGCGGAGCGGATCCGCGTCGCGAGGGGCTGGTGATGGGCGACCCTCGGTGATCGCACGGGTGGCCCGCCTGACCGAAGCGGACTGGCGGATGTTCGCAACGGTGCGGTTGCGCGCGCTGACCGACACCCTCGGCGTCGATGATCCGCAGTACCGGCAGGAGTCGACGTTCACCGCCGCGCAGTGGCGCAGGCGACTCCGCGAGCATGCGCAGTTCGCCGCGATGCTCGACGGCCGTCCGGTCGGGCTCATCGGCGCCCAGCAGGAGAGCGCGGAAAACGTTTACCTGTACTCGCTTTGGCTCGATCCGGCGGCTCGCGGCCATGGGCTGGCGCGGACGTTGGTAGAGGCCGCATTGGAATGGGCCAGGGGGCGCCACGCGCGCGTCGTCACGCTGCGGGTGGCGGTCGACAACACCGTCGCAAGAGGAGTTTACGAAAGCCTGGGCTTCACGCCGGTGGGCGAGGGTGTCAACGCCCGCGACGAGGTGTCCATGTCGCTCAGTGTGCGTTGAGGTCCGGACGGTACCGGACAAGAAGACCGCGCACGCGGTCCATCGCTTCGACTGCTCGTTCTTTGTCGACGGCCTGGATCGCCATCGCTGGGACATATTCGTCGTCGGCCAGATCGACCCTGGCCCATCGCGCACCGCGCGGGAACGATATACCGACGACGTCAGGCCACGGAATCAGCTTGTCGCCGAGGAGGTTTCGTACCGATACCCCCGCGGCGCCGATACGCAAGCGGGGCCGGGCGAACATGAGCACGATGCAGGCGATGACGACACCGAGCAGTGCGATCGCCACCTGATCGGCGGTCTGGAAGATCACCCCGGTCGACGAGATCTTCAGCAGCGCACCGACAGTCACATGCGCGGCCAGGATCAGCGCTGCGGCGCCGTACGCGAAATACGGTGTCAGGTGCGGACGTACCTCGAGGTCCCAGTCGTTGTCGCTCATGCCCGCAGGTCGCGCAGTGTCAGCGCGGTCGACAGCGCGGCGGCAGCAGCCTGCGCGCCCTTGTCCTCCGTCGAGTCGGGCAGTCCCGCTCTGGCCAGCGCCTGGTGCTCGTTGTTGGTGGTCAGCACGCCGTTGGCGACCGGCGTGGCCAGATCCAGCGAGACCCGGGTGAGGCCTTGCGTCACCGCATCGCAGACATAGTCGAAATGCGGTGTCTCACCGCGGATCACCACACCGAGTGCGACGACGGCATCGTGGTTTGCCGCCAGTGCCTGCGCCACCACCGGGATCTCGATGGCGCCGAGGACCCGAACCACCGTCGGGTTGTCGATCCCCGCTTCCGCCGCCGTCTTGCGGGCGCCGTCGAGCAGCGCATTGCAGATCGTCTCGTGCCATGTGCTGGCGACAATCGCCAGCTTCAATCCCGATGCGTCGATCTGCGGCAGGTCGGGGACTCCTGCTGCTGGGCTCATACGGCTCCGCCGAACTCGCCGGGCATGACTTCGTCGTAGTCGTCGAGTCCACTCAGGTCGTGGCCCATACGGTCACGTTTGGTCATCAGATATCGGATGTTCTCCGCGTTGGCCCGCACCGGAAGCGGCACGCGCTCGATGATGTGCAGTCCGTAGCCGTCCAACCCCACCCGCTTGGCCGGATTGTTGGTCAGCAGGCGCATCGACCGGACGCCGAGGTCGACCAGGATCTGCGCACCGATGCCGTAATCGCGGGCGTCGGCAGGCAACCCGAGCTTGAGGTTCGCGTCGACGGTGTCGTCGCCGGCGTCCTGGAGTTGGTAGGCCTGCAACTTGTGCATCAAGCCGATGCCGCGGCCTTCGTGGCCGCGCATGTACAGCACCACGCCGCGCCCTTCCCTGGCCACCATCGCCAGGGCGGCATCCAGCTGGGGGCCGCAGTCGCAGCGGCGCGAACCGAAGACGTCGCCGGTGAGGCATTCGGAGTGCACGCGCACCAGCACGTCATGCCCGTCGGAGTCCGGACCGGCGATGTCGCCCCGCACCAGCGCGACGTGCTCGACATCCTCGTAGATGCTGGTGTAACCCACGGCCCGGAACTCGCCGTGCCGCGTCGGGATCCGCGCCTCCGCGACGCGTTCGATGTGCTTTTCGTGCTTGCGGCGCCACTCGATGAGGTCGGCGATGGAGATCAGGGCGAGGTCGTGCTCGTCGGCGAAAACCCGCAGCTCGTCGGTCTGCGCCATCGCGCCTTCGTCCTTCTGGCTGACGATCTCGCAGATCGCACCCGCGGGCTGAAGGCCGGCCATGCGCGCCAGATCCACCGCGGCCTCGGTGTGGCCGGGTCTGCGCAGCACGCCGCCGTCCTTGGCGCGCAGCGGAACGACGTGGCCGGGCCGGGTGAAGTCGTCGGCGACGCTCGTCGGGTCGGCCAGCAGCCGCATGGTGGTGGCGCGGTCGGAGGCCGATATGCCGGTGCCGACCCCTTCCTTCGCGTCGACCGTGACGGTATAGGCGGTCCCGTGTTTGTCCTGGTTGACCGCGTACATCGGCAGTAGACCGAGCTTGTCGCAGATCGCACCGTCGAGCGGCACGCAGAGGTATCCCGAGGTGTAGCGCACCATGAACGCGACGAGTTCGGGGGTCGCCTTCTCGGCAGCGAAGATCAGGTCGCCCTCGTTCTCCCGGTCCTCGTCGTCGATGACTACAACGGCTTTACCCGCCGCAATGTCGGCAACCGCCCGCTCGACGGAGTCCAACCTCGTCATCTTCGCCACCTTGCCGGTTCCTTCGCGGAACCATCGTCATCGTGTCCAGTATGAACCACGACAAGGTGGCGATTATTGCTCGCCTCGTCTAGCAGGGCTGCCCGGGCGGCGTGTAATACGGAACACCCTCCACCGTGTAGCAGGGCACCTCGCCGGGCACATACGGGTTCATCGAATGCGCAATGGCCGCGCCGGCCGCCACATCACCCGCCACATTCGTGCAGCCGCCCGCCGAGAAATGCCGACCCGACGCGCCCGCACAGACGTCGGCCTGCGCCACCGGTGCCACGGCAACCGGGGCGACCGCTGCCGCTGCGGCCACCAACAGTGCTGCTGCGAGCTTCTTCATTGCGCACTTTCCTCTCGTAGCCCGGCCCGCGGTAATTATCGCGCCCGTCAAGCCACGTGTGCGTAGGAATCAGTCTTTGTTTTGCAGCAATCTCTCGACGTACTTGGCGATGACGTCCACCTCCAGGTTGACCTGCGTGCCCACCGGCGCCTGTCCCAAGGTGGTCAGCGTCAGTGTGGTGGGGATCAACGACACTTCGAACCAGTCGTGGCCGAGACCGGAGACCGTCAGCGAGATGCCGTCGACGGTGATCGAACCCTTCTCGACGACGTAGCGAGACAGCGCGGTCGGCAGCGCGATCCGCACCACCTCCCAGTGTTCGGACGGTGTGCGCGCAATCACATGCCCGGTGCCGTCGACATGGCCCTGCACGATGTGGCCGCCCAGCCGGCTGTTCAGCGCGGCCGCCCGCTCGAGGTTCACCCTGCTGCCGACGCCGACACCGCCGAGGCTCGACCGGTCGAGTGTCTCCTTCATCACGTCGGCGGAGAACTGGCCACCTGCCTGCACTTCCACCACCGTGAGGCAGACCCCGTTGACGGCGATCGAGTCCCCGTGTCCGGCGTCCGCCGTGACGACGGGCCCGCGAATCACGAACCGCGCCGAATCCGCGAGGTCTTCCTTGCTGACAACTTCGCCCAGTTCTTCGACGATCCCGGTGAACACGCCACACAGGGTACGCAGCGTCACCCTCTACGATGCACGTATGCAGACGCGCCCAAAAAACGCAGTCCGATCTCTTTGGCCAATTCTCACCGCACTTTTCGCAGCTGTCGTTCTCATTGCAGGTTGTTCGTCCTCGGAGGAGAAGTCGAGCGAGAGCCTTCCTGACGCTGCGACGCTGCTCAAAGATGCGAACACCAACACCCGTTCGCTGCAGAGCATTCATCTGGAGTTCGCGGTCGAGGGACAGCCCGAGAACTTCCCCATCAAGACACTCAGCGGTGACCTGACCCAAACCCCCGCCGTGGCCGCTCAGGGCACCGCCAAGCTGAGCTTTCAGGGTAGCGACGTCGACGCGAAATTCGTCGTCATCGACGGCGACCTCTTCGTCGCGCTCTCCGGCGACAGTTACATCGACATGGGCCCCGCCGCAGACGTCTACGACATCTCGGCGATCCTGAATCCGGACAAGGGCCTTGCCAACGTGATCGCGAACTTCAGCGACCCGAAGTCCGAGAGCACCGAGACGATCAACGGAGTCGAAACAGTCAAGGTGACCGGCCAGGTGAGTGCCGACGCGGTGAATGCGATCGCACCCTCGTTGGAGGTGAAGGAGCCCACGCCGGGCACCGCCTGGGTCGAGAAGGACGGTGACCACAAGCTCGTTCAGGTCAAGATCGAGCCTGCGGCCGGTCAAAGCATCCAGATGACGCTGTCGGACTGGAACAAGCCCGTCACCGTCACCAAGCCCGCCGTTTGATGGCGGTCGCCGCACCGGCGCACACCAGCCGGAGCCGCAGAATCGCGATCAGCGCGGGTGCGCTCGCCGTGCTGCTCGGCGCACTCGACACCTATGTCGTGGTGACGATCATCCGCGACATCATGAACGACGTCGGGATCGCGATAAACCAGATCCAGCGGGTCACGCCGATCGTCACCGGATACCTCCTCGGCTACATCGCCGCGATGCCGCTGCTGGGCCGGGCCTCGGACCGGTTCGGCCGCAAGATGCTGCTGCAGGTCAGCCTCGCCGGGTTCGCGATCGGCTCAGTGATCACGGCGATGTCGACCGACCTGACGATCTTGGTGATCGGGCGCGTCGTACAGGGCGCCGCCAGCGGTGCGCTGCTACCGGTCACCCTGGCGTTGGCCGCCGATCTGTGGGCGGCGCGCAATCGCGCCGGCGTCCTCGGTGGCATCGGTGCGGCACAGGAACTCGGCAGCGTGCTCGGCCCGATGTACGGCATCGCCCTCGTCTGGCTGTTCCATCACTGGCAGTCCGTGTTCTGGGTCAACGTGCCGCTCGCGGCGCTCGCGATGGTGATGATCCATTTCAGCCTCCCGAAGAAGATGCGCAGCGACCACCCCGAGAAGGTGGATGTCGTCGGCGGTGTTCTGCTGGCAATCACGCTCGGGTTGATGGTCGTCGGCATGTACAACCCGGCGCCCGACGGCAAACACGTGCTGCCGTCCTACGGTCCGCCGCTGTTGATCGGTGCGCTGGTCGCGGCCGTCGCTTTCTTCGTGTGGGAGCGCTACTCAAAGACCCGTCTGATCGATCCGGCCGGTGTGCACTTCCGCCCGTTCCTCGCCGCACTCGGCGCGTCGCTGACAGCGGGCGCGGCGCTGATGGTGACCCTCGTCAATGTCGAACTGTTCGGGCAAGGCGTACTCGGCCAGGACCAGAACGAGGCCGCCTTCCTCCTGCTGCGCTTCCTCATCGCTCTCCCGATCGGCGCGTTGTTGGGCGGCTGGATCGCCACCCGGATCGGCGACCGCGCGGTGGCCTGCATCGGCCTGCTGATCGCCGCCGGCGGCTACTACCTGATCGCGCAATGGCCGGTGGACCTGTTGGCGGCCCGCCATGACCTCGGCTTCGTTCAACTACCGGTGCTCGACACCGATTTGGCGATCGCGGGACTCGGCCTCGGCCTGGTGATCGGCCCGCTCACGTCGGCAACCCTGCGGGTGGTGCCGTCCGCGCAGCACGGCATCGCCTCGGCCGCTGTCGTGGTGGCCAGGATGATCGGCATGCTGATCGGTATCGCGGCGTTGAGCGCATGGGGGCTCTACCGGTTCAACCAGATCCTGCTGTCGCTGCCCACGCCGGACGCCGACAATCTGGCGGCCAAGCTCGCAGCCGAAGCGGCGAGGTACAAGACCGCGTTCGCCATGCAGTACGGCGAGATGTTCGGCATCACCGCGATCGTCTGCGTCGTTGGCGCCGCGCTGGCGTTGCTGATCAGCGGCCGCCACGAGCATGCCGACGAGCCGTCGGCAACCGCGGCTGACATCGAGGGCGACGACTCACCCACGCAGATGATCGATCCGCCGGCGCCGCCGCCGGCCGGTCGGCACCGCTCGGGACGCTAGAACGTCAGCAGCGCTCGACACCGCGCTGAATCAACACCGGCTCGGCGGGGGCGTCGGCCTGCTTCTCGGGACCTCCGCGCAATGCGCAGATGATCGCCTTGATGTGTTCTCTCGGATCGAATGGGCGAATGTTGAGCCAGTCCTGCACTGCAGTCATGCTCGTTCCTTTGTTCGTGCTCACCAGCGCGCGACTCAGCGGTGAAGCGCGATCGTGCTCGGCCAATGCCCAGCTCGCAGCCGAGTCTACCGGCTTGCTCCGACAGACCCGGGGCCACGCAGGCGGCCCCGGCACCGTATTCTTCGTCACAATTTCCGCCAGCTGGCAAACGCCGGCACGGCCCGCGCCGACGCCGCTGTCGGCTGACGACATCTGCACCGCTGGATGATTGGCGCCCTAGCGCGTGGGTATGCACCGCGCGAGCGACAAAGATGGAAGGGGCAGACATGGCAACGACATTGGCTGGTAAGCGCATCGCCTTCCTGGTCGCGCCCGAGGGCGTCGAGCAGGTGGAACTGACCGAGCCGTGGAAGGCAGTCGAAGAGGCAGGCGGCACACCGGAACTGGTGTCGACCGAAGTAGGCAAGATCCAGGCGTTCAACCACCTGACCGCGGCCGACACCTTCGAAGCCGACAAGGCCGCCGATCAGGTCGCCGCAGCGGAGTACGACGGCCTGGTGCTGCCCGGCGGCGTCGCGAATCCGGATTTTCTTCGCACCCACGCCGCTGCCGTGCATTTCACCCGCAGTTTCTTCGACTCCGGGCGGCCCGTCGCGGCCATCTGCCACGCGCCGTGGACGCTGATCGACGCTGATGTGGTGCGCGGCCGGATGATCACGTCGTGGCCGAGCCTGCGCACCGATCTGCTCAATGCGGGCGCGAACTGGGTCGACGAGGAGGTCGTGGTGTGCTCCAGGGGGCCCAACACGTTGGTGTCCAGCCGCAAGCCCGATGATCTGCCTGCGTTCTGTTCCACCATGGTCGGAACATTCGCCGCAGGCCGCTGAGGGCGCGAGGGTCGACGTGCGCAAACCACACCCGCAACGCGACGGGCGTCGGTAACGTCGGGCACATGCTGCTCGCCGCGTTACGCGACATGCAGTGGCGAAAACGGCGTTTCGTCATCGCGGTCCTCTCCACCGCCATCATCTTCGGCATGACGCTGGTGTTGACGGGCTTGGCGAACGGCTTCCGCACCGAGGCGCAGCGCACCGTGGACTCCCTCGGCGTGGACATCTTCATCGTCAAAGATGGCGCCTCAGGACCCTTCGTCGGGGCGACGCCGTTCGCCCCGACGGACCTGCGCAGGATCGCCGCCGCGCCCGGGGTGCAGGCCGCCGCCCCGCTCGTCTACGCCGGCGGCACGGTCACATTGGGCGATGCGACGCGCAACGCGGACCTGTTCGGCGCACCCGAGAAGGGTCCCGGCATGCCCGAGATGTCGGAGGGCCGCCCGCCTGCGAACCCCAACGAGGTGGCGGCGTCGAGCACGCTCGGGCGCAACGTGGGCGAGGACATCCAGATCGCGTCACAGAAATTGCGCATCGTCGGCATCGTGGAGAACTCGACCGCGTTGGCCAACCTGCCCAACATCTTTCTGACCACAGAAGGCGCTCAACGACTGGTGTACGGCGGGCAGCCACTGGTGGCGTCGATCGGTGTGCGGGGCACGCTCGATCAGGTGCCACGGGGTTATCAGGCCATCGACCGGGACGGTGCCATCGCCGATCTGATCCGGCCGCTGAAGGTCGCGGTCAACTCGATCACGATCGTCGCGATCCTGCTCTGGGTGGTCGCCGCCCTCATCGTGGGATCGGTGATTTATCTGTCTGCGCTGGAGCGGCTGCGAGACTTCGCGGTGTACAAGGCAATTGGCGTTCCGACGCGTTCGATCGCGGCGGGCCTCGCTCTGCAGGCGATCATCGTCGCACTGTCGGCGGTCGTCGTCGGCGTCGTGCTCGCGGCGCTGCTGGGGCCGATCTTCCCGATGCAGGTCATCGTTCCCGGCTACGCCTACGTCATCCTGCCCGTGATCGCGGTCGTCTTCGGATTGATCGCCAGCGGCACCGGGTTGCACCGCGCGGTATCCGTCGATCCGGCCATGGCGTTCGGAGGTCCCTGACCCGTGGGCGATCTGAGCATCCAGAACCTCGTTGTCGAGTACTCGAGCGGCGGATACGCCGTCCGGCCGCTCGACGGATTCAGCCTCGATGTGGCGGCGGGCTCACTGGTGATTCTGTTGGGCCCCAGCGGATGCGGGAAGACAACCCTGCTGTCGTGTCTCGGCGGCATACTCAAGCCCACCGCGGGGGCGATCAAGTTCGGCGACGTCGACGTCACCGCCCTCGACGCCAAGGGATTGTCGAAATACCGTCGCGAGACAGTCGGCATCGTGTTCCAGGCGTTCAACCTGGTGCCCAGCCTCACTGCACTGGAGAACGTGATGGTGCCGCTGCGCGCTGCGGGTATGCCCAGGCCCGCGGCGCGGGAGAAAGCCAGGGAGTTGTTGGCGCGGGTCGGGTTGGCGGACAGGGCGACTCACCGTCCCGGTGATCTCAGTGGAGGCCAGCAACAACGGGTCGCGGTCGCCAGGGCGATCGCCCTGGACCCGCCGCTGATCCTGGCCGACGAACCCACCGCGCATCTCGACTTCATCCAGGTCGAGGAGGTACTGCGACTGATCCGCGAACTCGCCTCCGGCGACCGCATGGTCGTCGTCGCCACCCACGACGCCCGGATCCTGCCGCTGGCCGACCGCGTGGTCCAACTCGTGCCGGACTTCGCGGAGATCAATCGGCCGCCGTCGACCGTGACACTGCAGAAGGGTGAAGTGCTCTTCGAGGAGGGCACCATGGGCGACAGCATCTACGTCGTATCCAGTGGCGAGATCGAGCTTGTGCGCGAATTGGCCGGGGGCGGTGAGGAACTGGTGTGGGTCGCCGAGCCAGGCGAGTATTTCGGCGAACTGGGTCCGCTGTTTCACATGCCCCGCTCTGCGACGGCGCGTGCGCGTTCGGATGCGACGGTCATCAGCTACACCGTCGCGGCGTTTCGCGAACGCCTCGGCGCGGGCGGCATCCGCGACCTGATCGAGCACCGTCCGCTGGACATCGCCGACGAGCCGGCTACTCAGGGATCAGACTGAGCAGGACGTCGGGGCCGATCGGCTCGATTCCGTCGAACTGCCAACGCTGCGCGTGTGCGATGGACAGCACGCCGACGTCGTCGATCGCCGTTATCGGTCCGCCCAACAGAATTGGCGCGATGTAGGCCAGGATCCGGTTGATCACGCCTGCCCGCAGGAAGGCACCGGCCAGCGTCGGCCCGCCTTCGATGAGGACGTCGGTCCGATCGGACAGCGCCTTTATGACCTCATGCGGGTCGTGGGTGCGGATCACCATCGTGCGGCTGTCGTCGTTCAGCACGTTGGCATCCGGCGAGATCTCGCGCTTCCCCACCACGACGCGCAGCGGTTGCCGCTCGGCGAGAGACCCGTCGGGAAGGCGCGCGGTCAGCTTGGGGTCGTCGCTGAACACCGTCCCGGTACCGACCAGGATCGCGTCGCAGGCCGCTCGCCTGCGGTGTACGTCGGCGCGCGCGGCCTCGCTGGTGATCCACTGGCTGCTGCCGTCGGCCGCCGCGCTGCGACCGTCGATGCTGGTGGCGAACTTCCAGGTGACATGCGGTGTTCCGGTGCGCTGCTTGTGCAACCACTCGCGCAGCGGACCGCCCGCGACGGCGTCGGCGAGAACGCCGGCCACAACGTGCACGCCCGAGTCGGCGAGCCTCGTCGCTCCGCCTGCCGCTTCGGCGTTCGGATCGTTGACGGCGTAGACCACCGTCGAAATGCCCGCGGCGAGAAGCGCATCGACGCACGGGGGCGTTCGGCCATGATGGTTGCACGGCTCGAGGGTGACCACGGCCGTTCCGCCCTCGGCGCGGGTGCCCGCTTGCCGCAGCGCCACCACCTCGGCATGCGCCCCACCGGTTGGCTCGGTTCCGCCGACGCCTGCGATCTCACCGGCGCGGTCCAGAATCACCGCGCCGACAGGTGGATTGGGATAAGTACCGCCCTTGACCCGCTCGGCCTGCTCGATGGCGAGCCGCATTGCGGCGTCGAAGTTCATAGCCGCAGATGTTTGGACGCCGATGCCGCCTGCTTGCGCAGCGCCGCGACGGCGGCCGCCGGATCGTCGGCGCCGTAGACGGCCGAGCCCGCGACGAAACAGTCAACCCCCGCTTCCGCGGCATCCTCTATCGTCTCGACGTTGATGCCGCCGTCGATCTCCACGAGAATCGTCAGCTCGCCCGCATCCACGAGCCTGCGGGCGGTCGCGACCTTCGGCAGCACCTCGGGGATGAACTTCTGCCCGCCGAAGCCCGGTTCGACCGACATGATCAGAAGCGTGTCGAACTCGGGCAGGATCTCCAGATACGGCTCCAGCGGGGTTCCCGGCTTGACCGAGAGCCCTGCCTTGGCGCCTGCGGCGCGGATGTCACGGGCAACGCCGACCGGGTTGTCGGTCGCCTCGGCGTGAATCGTGACGTTGTAGGCGCCCGCCTCGGCGTAGGGCGGCGCCCACCTATCGGGGTTGTCGATCATCAGATGGCAGTCCATCGGGATGTCGGTGGTCGGCAGCAGGCTCTCGACGACCGGCAGGCCGATTGTCAGGTTCGGCACGAAGTGGTTGTCCATCACGTCGACGTGCACCCAGTCGGCGCCCTTCACCGCGGCCACCTCGTCGGCGAGCCGGGAGAAGTCGGCGGCCAGGATCGACGGAGCTATCAGGGGTCGGGACATGCCGCTCACCCTACTTCCAGGGCGGCTGCGAACATCGCGTCGGTGCCGTGCCGGTGCGGCCAGAGCTGCACGTACGGCCCGTCGCCGAGGTCGTCTACACCCTCGAACAGCGGCCGGGTGTCCAGCGCCGTGACCGGGTGACGCCGCAGCGCATCGGCCACCACCCCGACGGTCTCGGACAGATGCGGCGAACAGGTCGCGTACAGCACCACACCGCCGGGCCGGGTCAACGAGATCGCCGACGCCAGCAGTTCGCGCTGCAGACGGGCCAGCGCGGGCACATCCGCGGGCTGGCGCCGCCAGCGCGCCTCCGGCCGTCGCCGCAGCGCGCCGAGCCCGGTGCACGGCGCGTCGACCAGCACGCGGTCGAAGCCGGGTTCGATTCCCGGCTCGCGACCGTCGACGCGCAGCACCTCGACGGGCAGCCCCCGGGTGTTCTCCTCGACGAGGTCGGCCCGGCGATCGTTCGGCTCGATCGCGGTGACGCTCGCGCCCGACTGCGCACCGATCGCCGCGAGCAACGCCGTCTTGCCGCCGGGGCCGGCACACAGGTCCAGCCAGCGGCCACGGTCCTCGTCGATCGGCGCCAGCGTCAGCGCCCTCGCGACCAGCTGGCTGCCTTCGTCCTGAACAAGCGCCTTGCCTTCCTTCACGGCGTCCAGCCGGCCCGGATCGCCGCCCGACAGGTACACCGCATACGGCGAATAGCGCCCGACCTCGCCGCCGACGGCCGCGGCGAGGTCGTCGGCGCTCAGCACGCCTGGACGGGCGGCGAGATGCACGAGTGGTCTGGCGTCGTCGGCGGTCAGCAGCGCGTCGAGCTCGCCGGCCCGCGCGCCGAGCGCATCCGCGAAGGCCTGGGCGACCCACCGCGGGTGGGCGTGCGTGAACGCCAGGTGGCCGATGGGATCGGAGTCGGCCGGTGGCGCGAGTTCGTCGATCCACGACTGCGGCTTGCGGCCGGCAATGGTGCGCAGCACGCCATTGACGAATCCCGCTCGCGCCGAGTCGAATTCGACTCCGGCCTGCTCGACGGTGGTGGACACCGCGGCGTGCGCGTCGACGCGGGTGCGAAGAAGCTGGTAGGTGCCGAGGCGCAGCAGGTCGAGCAGTACGGGGTTGATGCGGTCCGTCGGTCGGCCCGCAGCCTTGGCGATGACCGCATCGAGCAATCCGCGGGTGCGTGATGCGCCGTAGGCGAGTTCGGTGGCGAAGGCGGCGTCTCGGCCGGTGATCCCGCGTTCGCGCAGCAGCGCGGGCAGTACGAGGTTGGCGTAGGCGTCGCGGTCCGAAACCGCCCGCAGCACATCGAAAGCCGCGCGGCGGGCCGGATCGAGTTGCCTGCGGCGGGGTCGGCGCGGTCTGGTCATGTCGCCGTCGCGTTCTCGTCGAGACGGGCGCCCCGCGCCCAGGCAGCGGCATCCATCTGCTTCTTGCCCGGCGGCTGCACGGTGCCCAGCCGGACGGGCGCAGAAGCCGTTCCGATCCGCACCCCGCTGCGGTCCACTCGGATCGCGCCGGGCGGCAACGGATCCGACGCGTCGAGCGTCACCGGCCCGATCTTGATCCTGGTATCGCCGACAAGCGTCCATGCGCCCGGATTCGGCGTCACCGCCCGGATTCGCCGTTCGACGACATGGCCGGGCAGATCCCAGCGCACCCGGGCGTCGTCCACGGTGACCTTGGGCGCCATGGTGATGCCGTCGGTCGGTTGCGGCACCGGCGTCAGGGTTTGATCGGCGATGCCGTCCAGCGTTCTCTCGAGCAGTGCGGCACCCGAAACCGACAGCCGGCCAAGCAGATCGGCCGCGGTATCGGTCGGCTGGATGGTTTCGGTGACCACGCCGTAGACGGGTCCGGAGTCAAGCGCGGGTTCGATTTGAAATGTGGTCGCACCGGTGACCTCGTCACCCGCAGCGATCGCCGCCTGCACGGGTGCCGCGCCCCGCCACGCGGGAAGCAGGGAGAAGTGCAGGTTGATCCAGCCGTGTGCCGGGACCGCCAGAAGTGCGTCGCGCAGCAACGCCCCGTAGGCCACGACGGCGCATACGTCGGGCGCCAACGCGGCCAGTTCCGCGACGAACTCGTCGGAGTTGGGCCGATGCGGTCGCAGCACCGGGATGCCCCGCTCGATGGCGAGTTGCGCGACCGGTGACGGCGACGGTTTTCCCCGTCGGCCGGAAGCGGCGTCCGGGCGGGTGAGCACCGCGACGACCTCGTGGCGCGGAGATTCGATGAGCCTCTGCAGTGACGGAAGGGCCGGTTCCGGCGTGCCCGCGAAAACGATTCGCATGTCTACCGCGGCGCCTGATAGTACTCGCGTTCGGCCACACCGGACAGCGGTGCGACGAACATCCACGGGATGGTGGTCAAGAGCCGGTTCAGGGTGGCGGCCGCGTCGTTGTAGTACTGACGCGCGAACGCCAGCTTGTTCTCGGTGTCCGCGAGATTCTCCTGCAGGTTCATGAAGTTGTCCGACGAGTTCAACTGTGGGTAGCTCTCCGCGAGCGCAAGCACCGGTGCCAACGCGGATTCGAACTCCTGCTCCGCGGCGCTGCGCTGCGCGACGGATTTCTGCGATGTCGCCGACGTCAGTGCGGCGCGGGCCTCGGTGACGTGCGCAAGGACGCCTTTCTCGTGGGCGGCGAATGTCTGCACCGTGTGCACCAGGCTGGGGATGAGCGCAGCGCGGCGCGTCAACTCGACGTCGATTCCGGACAGCGCCTCGGAGACGCGGATGTCGGCGCTGCGAATCTTGTTGTAGCCGAGCACAAACCCGACGAGCACCAGTACCGCCAACACCAGGACGATGATCAGCAACGGTGTCACCATGATCCGCCTCCTCCGCCGCCGCCGCCTCCGCCGCCCCCACCGCCGCTGAACCCACCGCCACTGCTGCTGCCGCCGCCGGACGACGACGCCGACTGCGATGCGGTGTAGGCGCCGATCGAGGATGTCAGTGCCGAATCGAAGCTGTCGAAGTTGGCCCCGCCGGAGCCGCCGGCGAATCCCCAGCCCGTCGATGTCGACGACGACGAATTGAACCAATCGGGTTGTGGTGGTGGCGTTCCCATGCTCGTTTCGTACTTCTTGGCCCAGAGCGCGGCGGCGCCCGCTGCGACAGCGAACGGCACATACGTGGTGTAGAGGTCTCTTCGGGCGGAGAAGTCGAATCGCGACTCGGCGGAGTCGGTGGTCAGCATGCGGTGGAATCCGCCTGCCTGCGACCACAACTCACGTCCTGCCGCGGTCCGGCGGGTTCCGACACCGTCGACCCACGAGCGCACGGTGGACAAGAAGAACGCCGCGAACGGCAGGCCGATCGCGGTGATCGGAATGCCGAACCACAGCAGGAAGCAACACACCGCCAACAGCAGCGCCAAAATATTCGCCGTGCGCACCCACAACTCTTTCCTGCGCTTGACCAACAGGCCGTTGTCGAATGCCCATTTCTCGGCGGCCTTGGCGATGTCGGTCTTGGCCTTGTTCAGCTTCTCACCGGACTTGACGGTCTTCTTGGCCTCGAACTCATCGCCCGGCCTGCAGACCCGCAGCGCAAGACCCACCTTGCGGCTGACGGGGTCGAGCCGCTCCCATTCGATCTTCTCGGCGAGCCCGTTGATCCGCCAGTGCTCGTCGTTGACCTGTGTGAGCTTGATCATCTTGCGCTCGGCCAGATAGAAGAGTGTCGCGGTGAGCGCGTTCTTCGGAACCGCCTCGGTGCGAATGTATTCCGTCTGCACCGGACCGAGACCCGGCGGCGGCGCGTACTGCAGCGGGAAGCCGGGTGAGGGCTCTACCGTCGTGCGGTACCAGAGAAAACCACCGAGAGCGAAGGCCACGGTCAAGCTCAGTATCCAGGCCATATCGGCCATCGACTGACCGAAGACCGGATCCCACGTGTACGGCCACAGCAGTTCATCACGCGCCGGCGTCGGCACATCGACACCCGCGCGCACCGTCACCGGTGTGCGCGCGGGCAGATAGTCCGCCGACAGCGTGACCGTGTTGCCGGTGGCGGTGAGATCATCGCAGGCCGCCCCGACCCCGAAGCCGACCGAACACTGCGCACCTGTCACATCGCCCGGCAAGGTGACCGTGATGTCGACCTGTTGCATGCGGTTGTTCCAGGAGCCCGCGACGACGTTCCAGTAGAAGGCCGACTGGGCGGGCGCGTCGTCTCCGGTGGATGCGGCGAACTCCCTATCGGCGCCGGTGTCGCCGGGGTCGAGGACTCCGGGCACGGTGTAGCGGATCTCGAAGACGTGTGTGCCGTACGAGAGGTACTTGTCGGGGTCGCCGATCTTGGCCACCCGGAACCGCTTACCGGCCTCCCACAGCATTCGGTAGGACGCCGGTTCGCCGTCGATCGTGACCGAGGTGACGTCGGGGACCTGCCGGACGTAGGGGTGGTTCGGGTTGGCGGTATCCCAGAACTGGAACAGGCCGTGCTTTCCGGACGGGAACTCGGCGGTGATGGTTTCCACCGCGTCGAGGGTGCCGTCGGCGTTGACGTTGAAGTCCGCCTTGAAATTGCTGAACACCACCGGGTCGTCGACATCGGACTCTTCGTAATCGCCGGTGAAGATCAGCGGCCACAGAAGCCCAAAGGCGATGAGCAGCAAGGGAATCGACCACCCTAAGAGCCGCCTCATATCACCTCCTGTCGAGCTCCGGTGCCGGATTCTCGCACTACCCTATGTGCAACGGGTCGATTTGCACCCGAACAGGCTGCTGATCGTGCCGCGCGCTCAGCACGCCGCTGGCCCGCCGCAGCGCCGCAGCCAGCTCCAGCCCCTGCGCGCGGGGCACCCTCACCAACATGCGGTTGACCGGGCCGGAACCGGGAACCCCCGCCGGTCTGCGGGCGCCGAAAGGCAGGTCGACGGGGCCGAGCAGTTCCGCCGATTCGGGCAGTTCGGCCGTCGCCAGCAGGGCGTCCACGGCATCCGGCGGCCCGTCGACGGCGGCCATGTGCACCCCGGGTGGCAGCCCGACCTCGTCGCGGGCGTCCAGCTCGGCTTCTGCGTGTCCGACCGGATCCCACCGGATCAACGCCTGCACAGTCGGCACACTCGATTCGGCGACCGCGGCCACCACGCCCCCGTCGACACGGCTGCGGACCAGGGTGGACGCGGCCATCCAGCGGCGCAGCGTGTCCTCGGCGGCGCGCAGGTCCTGGCGGCCCAGCAGTGCCCACGCGTCGAGCAACAGCGCGGCGCCGTAGCCGCCGGCCGCCACCGGTTCGGCCCCCGGCGTCGCGACGACGAGTGCGGGATCGCCCGGCACCGTCGCGACCACGCTGTCGCCGCCGGAGGTGATGACCGTCGTGCCCGGGAAGGCCCGGCCCAACTCCTCCGCCGTGCGCCGGGCGCCCACGACGACGGCGCGGACCGCATCCGATCCGCATCGGGCGCAGCGCAGCGTGGGCTGCTCCCGACCGCACCACCGACAGAGCGCACCCGAGGCCTCCCGGTCGGGCAGCGAGAGCGGTCCGGTGCAGTGCCTGCAGCGGGCGATCGTGCGGCAGCGCCCGCAGGCCAATGCGGGGACGTAGCCTCTGCGCGGCACCTGGACGAGGACCGGGCTGCCCGCGGCGAGCGCCGTTCGGGCGGCCTGAAGGGCCATCGACGGTAGCCGGGCGCTGCGGGAGGCCGGATCGCGTTCCTGCGCGTATCCGCTGTCCTCCAGGGCGATCACCCTGGGCGCCCGCGAGCGCACGACGGGCCTGGGCGCCACCAGGTCGTGCGCCCACCGGCTGCGCACCATCGCCTGAGCTTCCGCGGTGCGGGCATACCCGCCGATCATTGCGGCACAACGCAATTGGTGCGCGCGCAGCATTCCCACCTCACGGGCGTGCGGGTACGGCGCGCGGGGTTCGGAGAGGGTGTCGTCACCGTCGTCCCACACCAGCACCAGCCCGAGGTCGGCAACCGGCGCGAAGACCGCGCTGCGCGTGCCGATGACGACACGGGCCGAGCCGCGCAGCACCGACAGCCACCGCCGGTAGCGCTGCGACGGCCCGAGCCCGGCCGACAGCGCCACCACCCGGCTTTCGTCGACCAGTCGGACGGTCGCCGCGTGCAGCGCGTCGACGTCGCGCTGGTCGGGCACTATCGCGAGAACGCCGCGCCCGGCCTCGACGGTGGCGGCCGCCACCTCGGCCAGTCGGTCGGCCCATTTCTCGCCCGGCAGTGCCTGCCAGACGGCCCGGGCGGCGCGGCCGTCGCGCAGCGCGGCCAAAAACTGCTCGGCTCGGCCGTATTCGGCCCATTTCGCGGTGTCGACAGGCGCGACCGTCACCGGCGCGGGCTCTGCCGGTGTCTCCTTCTCGACGTTCGCGTGCCGCGGCGGGATCGCCAGCCGCAGCACGTCGGCACGGGTTCCGGCGTAGCGCGCGGCAACCGCGTCGACCAGCCTGCGCACATCAGGGGTCAGCACCCGCTCCGGGGACACCACCCGGTCCAGCCAGCCGAGCTTTCCGACATGATCTGTCTCCGAACGTCTTTCGAGAATGAACGCGTCGACGAGACGGCCGTGGAATCGCACCCTGACCCGGACGCCGGGCTGCGCGTCATCGGATTGCTCGGCGGCCACGAGGTAGTCGAACTCGCGATCCAGATGTGGCACCGACAACATCGGCAGCACACGGGCGATCGGCTCGTGCTCCGCTGGAGTTTTCATGCTCCTCGCGTCCGCGCGGTGTTGTTCACCCCTATCGTCTAGCAGACGGATCGGACGTCCGGCCGAAAAAGAAGCCCGCGGTGATCAGGACCAATGAGGTGGCGTAGACCCACCAGATCGGCACCGCGAGCGCCTCGGAGCCCAGGACGAACTTGTTGATGCCGATCATGGCGTCCGACACCGCGAAGCACACCGCGCCCAGAGCGGTCCACGGCGTGGGCAGCCGGGCCATCAGCGCCGCGCACACCATGGCGCCGAGCACCGCGATGTACACGGTGACCGGGATCGCCATGCCGTCTTCGATCAGCGTGGGCCAGAACCACGTGAGCAGCGCGATGCAGGCCGCGACCACCACAGCCGCGGCGACCAGTCGAGGCGTCGAACGTCCCCGAAGCGGAAGCAGCGCGGCAAGGAAGCACAGGTGCGCGACGAGGAAGGCGGCCAACCCGAGCACGAACGAGGGCTCCCACCACGGCATCGCCAGCAGGAAGTCCCCCGCGGCCGAGCCCACCAGCGCTCCGATCAGCCAGCGCCGCTCCCTGGCGACGGGATGGGTGATCGCCGCGGCGGCCAGCAGCAGCGCCGGGGTCGCCTTGACCGCAGGCTGCAACCAGAACTGACCGGTGAGATCGACGCCCGACGGCAACCGCAGCGCGGTGACGATCAGTAGCACGCCGTACCCCGCTGCCACCAGCACGGCGGCCAGCCACAGGTTGCGGGTTTGCCGGTGCGGGTTGGTCACCGACGAGAAGCCGGCGTGGCCGGCATCGGTTGAGGCCATGCCGTGAAAATACTTGAGACTCGGCCCACCGACGTCGATGAGGGCATTTCGTCGGTCCTCGTCGGAGAAGTTCGCGCGGCTTACACTCGGGGCATCCAACGAAGGAGAGGGGCCCTATGACAGTGCCCGACCACCACACCGTCATCATCGGCGCAGGGTTTTCCGGAATCGGGACCGCCATCCTGCTCGACAAGGCAGGGCTGAATGACTACCTGATGATCGAGGCGGCCGACGGATGCGGGGGTACGTGGTACTGGAACACCTATCCCGGTATCGCCGTTGACATTCCGTCCTTCTCCTACCAGTTCTCCTTCGAGCAGAGCGCGAAATGGACGCGTACTTACGCGCCGGGACACGAGTTGAAGGCCTACGCCGAACACTGCGTCGACAAATACGGATTGCGGCCCAGGATCCGGTTCGGCACCCGGGTGCTCAGCGCGGTGTTCGACGAGGACAGCGACCTCTGGCGCATCGAGACCGACAACGGCGGGACCATCACCGCGCGGTTCCTCGTCAATGCGTGCGGCGTGCTGACCACGCCGCAACTCCCCGACATCGACGGCGTCGACTCGTTCGCGGGCGTCACCATGCACACCGCGCGCTGGGACCACGCCCAGGACCTCACGGGTAAACGCGTGGCGATCATCGGTACCGGCGCATCCGCGGTGCAGGTGATTCCGGAGATCGCCCCGATTGTCGAGCGCCTCACCGTTTTTCAGCGCACGCCGATCTGGTGTTTCCCCAAGGCGGACGTGCCGTTGTCGCCGATCGCCCGGCAGGCGATGCGCCTGCCCGGCGGCAAGGCTGTGCAGCGCCTGCTCAGCCAGGCCTACGTCGAGTTCACGTTTCCGCTTGCCGCGCAGTACTTCACGGTCAACCCGATGGCGAAGCGGGCCGGCGATGTCGGCAAGGCCTACCTCCGTAAAGAGGTCAAGGACCCCGTGGTGCGCGACAAGCTCACCCCGCGATACGCCGTCGGATGCAAGCGGCCGGGATTTCACAACACCTATCTGTCGACGTTCAACCGCGACAACGTCAGCCTGGTGACCGAGCCGATCGACAAGATCACCGGCTCCGGGGTCGTCACCGCCGACGGCGAGTCACATGACGTCGACGTGCTCATCCTCGCAACGGGATTCAAGGTGCTCGATCCCGACAACGTGCTCACCTATTCGGTCAGCGGTCCCGGCGGCCTCACCCTCTCGCACTACTGGAGCGAGCACCGGTTGCAGGCCTACGAAGGGGTGAGCATCCCCCGCTTCCCGAACTTCTTCACCGTCTTCGGCCCCTACGGCTACGTGGGTTCGTCGTACTTCGCGCTGATCGAATCGCAGGGCCACCACATCGTGCGCTGCCTCGAGCACGCGCGTCGGCGCGACGCCACCCGCGTCGAGGTGACGCAGGAGGCCAACGACCGCTACTTCGCGGAGATGATGCGCAAGCGGCACCGCCAGATCTTCTGGCAGGACAGCTGCTCGCTGGCCAACAGCTACTACTTCGACAGGAACGGCGACGTGCCGCTACGGCCCGCCACCACGGTGGAGGCGTACTGGCGCAGCCGCCGCTTCCCGCTGCGCGATTACGCCTTCAGCGCCTGACTAGACAGACGCCCGCAGCTCGTCGACCTTGTTCAGCTGCTCCCACGGCAACTCGACATCGGTGCGGCCGAAGTGGCCGTAGGCCGCGGTCTGCGCGTAGATCGGACGCAGCAGCTCGAGGTCGCGGACGATCGCACCCGGCCGCAGGTCGAAGACCGAGGTGATGGCCTTCTCGATGCGATCGGGGTCCACGGTCTCGGTGCCGAACGTCTCGACGAACAGCCCGACAGGGGCGGCTTTGCCGATTGCGTAGGCCACCTGAACCTCGATTCGCTCCGCCAGGCCCGCTGCGACCACGTTCTTTGCCACCCAGCGCATCGCGTAGGCCGCCGAACGGTCCACCTTGGACGGATCCTTGCCGGAGAACGCGCCGCCGCCGTGGCGGGCCCAGCCGCCATAGGTGTCGACGATGATTTTGCGGCCGGTCAGACCCGCGTCGCCCATCGGGCCGCCGAGCACGAACTTGCCGGTGGGGTTGACCAGCAGCCGGTAGTCGGAGGTGTCCATCGTGTCGTGGGCGAGATCGCCGAGCACGGTGTTGACGACCTTCTCGCGGATGTCGGGGGTCAGCGTCGCCTCGAGGTCGATGCCGTCGGCGTGCTGGGTGGACAGCACGACGGTGTCCAGCCGGACCGGGGTGGTGCCGTCGTACTGGACGGTGACCTGGGTCTTGCCGTCGGGGCGCAGGTAGTCGAGCACACCGCTCTTGCGTACCTCGGTGAGCCTGCGCGAAAGCCGGTGCGCCAGCGCGATCGGCAGCGGCATCAGCTCGGGGGTGTCCTTGATGGCGTAACCGAACATCAGGCCCTGGTCCCCTGCGCCCTGCAGATCCAGCGGGTCGCCCGCGCCCTCGACGCGCGTCTCGTGGGCTGTGTCGACACCCTGTGCGATATCGGGTGACTGTGCGCCGATGCCGATGTTCACACCGCAGGTGAGGCCGTCGAAGCCCTTCTCGGACGAGTCGTAGCCGATCTCGAGGATCCGCTCGCGGACGGTATTCGTGATGTTGGCGAAGGCTTCCTTGGCCAACGTCGTGACCTCGCCGACGACGTGCACCTGGCCGGTGGTCACCAGCGTCTCGACCGCGACCCGCGACTTGGGATCGTCGGCGAGCAGCGCGTCGAGCACCGAGTCGCTGATCGCGTCGCAGATCTTGTCGGGGTGTCCCTCCGTCACCGACTCACTGGTGAACAGCCGAGCTTCGCTCACGGTGTCATTCCTCTCGCTGCATCTCTCGTCGAGAAAGTTAGGTAATCAAATTATATGTCTGCCCTGTTGCACCCAAACGCGTGCCCCAGGCGCGCGCAACCCTTACGCGCATGCAGATGTGTGCGTCGGGTCACCCGCCGCTGTTGTGCAGGAAAGCCACGATCGCGTCAACGATACGGCTGGCCATCAGAGTTTTCGAACCGTGCTCCAGCGCGGACTCGGTTCCGTCGGCCGCCAGCAACCAGCCCTGGTTGCTGTCCACCTCGAACGCGCGGTTCTCGCCGACGGCGTTGACCACGAGCAGGTCGCACCCTTTCCTGGCCAGTTTGGCGCGCGCGTGAAACAGCACATCGCCGTTCGCGTCGCCGGTCTCGGCGGCGAACCCGACGATCGCGCGCATGTTGGGCAGCTGACCTTCCGTGCGCGCCCGGACCGCGCCGGCCAGCACGTCGTCGGTGCGGGTCAGTTCGATCGCGGTCGGCTCGGAGGCGCCCTTCTTGATCTTGTTGGTCTCGACGTGTGCGGGCTTGAAGTCTGCGACCGCGGCGGCCATCACGAGCACGTGCGCATCGGGTGCGTGTTTGGAGACGGCGTCCTTGAGTTGGGCGGCCGAGCCGATGTGGACGACGTCGATTCCCGCCGGGTCGATGAGCCCGGCGGTGTTGCCCGCGATCAACGTGACGTCGGCGCCGCGCTGAGCGGCCACGCGGGCCATCGCGTAGCCCTGCTTGCCCGAGGACCGGTTGCCGATGAACCGCACCGGGTCGATCGGTTCGCGGGTGCCGCCTGCCGACACGAGCACCTTCACGCCTGCGAGGTCGTAGGGCAACGCATCGCCGCGTTCGAGGAGCAGGCCGGCCAGCGTGGTGATCTCCTCGGCCTCGGGCAGACGTCCCGCGCCGCTGTCGGCGCCGGTGAGCCGTCCGGAGGCCGGTTCGAGGACTACGGCGCCGCGGCGGCGCAGGGTGGCCACGTTGTCGACGGTCGCGGGGTGGTACCACATCTCGGTGTGCATCGCGGGGGCGAACAGCACCGGACAGCGCGCGGTCAGCAGGGTCGCGGTGAGCAGGTCGTCGGCGCGGCCGGCGACGGCCCGGGCGAGCAGGTCGGCGGTGGCGGGTGCGACGACGACGAGATCGGCTTCCTGTCCGATGCGGACGTGTGGGACCTCGTGGACGTCATCCCAGACCCCGGTGTGGACCGGGTTGCCCGACAGCGCCTCGAAGGTCGCGGCGCCGACGAAGCGCAAAGCGGACTCGGTCGGTACGACGCGGACGGAGTGGCCCGCCTCGGCGAGCTGACGGACCACCGTGCACGCTTTGTAGGCGGCGATGCCTCCGGATACGCCGACGATGATCCGCTTGCGCTCCACCTGACGGACGCCTAGCGCTCGCCGCCCTCGGAACTGCCCTCGGTGTGCTCGAGCAGGTCTTGGTGGATCTCGCGCAGCGCGATCGACAGCGGCTTCTCCTGCAGGCCCGGCTCGACCAGCGGGCCGACGTACTCGAGGATCCCGTCACCGAGCTGGTTGTAGTAGTCGTTGATCTGACGCGCGCGCTTGGCCGCGTAGATCACCAGCGCGTACTTGCTCGATGCCCGATCAAGCAGCTCGTCGATGGGCGGGTTGGTGATACCCAACGGGGTGTCGTACCCGCTGTGGGCGGAGGCGGTGTCGTCGACGGCGGCCAACTGCGCGTCGGCGTGCGGGGTGCTCACTAAAAAATTCTCCTGGCGTTTTGATGAAAAGCTCGAAGCTTGGCGGGCCGCGTCTCGCCGTGGTCGGCGCGTCGCTATCTGCGGGCCACCAGCAAGGATACCAATTCAGCGCAGGCTGACTCCAATTGACTGTTCACGACGACGCGGTCGAAGTCGTCCTGAGCGGCCAGTTCGGCGCGCGCGGTGGCCAATCGTCGGCTCATCACCTCGGGCGACTCGGTGCCGCGGCCGGTGAGCCTGCTCTCGAGCACTTCCCAGCTCGGCGGGGCGAGGAACACCGTGAGCGCCTCGGGCATCGCCCGTTTCACGGCCCGCGCACCGGCCAGGTCGACTTCGATGAGCACCGGATGGCCAGCCAACGTGGCGTCGCGAATCCGTTGAGCGGGTGTGCCCGACCGGTGCAACCCGCCATGAATCTCGGCCCACTCCAAGAGCTGGCCCTCATCGATCAGCTCTTGAAAGCGCTGCGGAGAGACGAACGAATAGTCGACACCGTCGATCTCACCAGGACGAGGCGCCCTGGTGGTCACGGACACGCTGAAATGCAGATCGGGAATTCGCTCGCGCAGGCGGCGCACAATCGTCGACTTCCCGACGGCAGACGGACCGGACAGCACAACGACCGGGGCCTTTGGCGTGTCCGGTCCTCCGCCTTCGTTCACTGACCTCCCTTACGAGAAGTCGAACTTTTCCAGCAGCGCCTTCCGCTGGCGGTCGCCCAGGCCGCGCAGACGGCGGGTCGGGGCGATCTCGAGCTCGGTCATGATTTCCTGCGCCTTGACCTTGCCGACCTTGGGCAACGCCTCCAGGAGCGCAGAAACCTTCATCTTGCCCAAGACCTCGTCGGTCTCGGCATCCTTCAGCACCTGCTTGAGGTTGGTGCCGCCGCGCTTGAGCCGATCTTTGAGTTCGGCACGTGCTCGACGTGCGGCAGCAGCCTTCTCCAACGCTGCCGCGCGCTGTTCGTCGGTCAACTGGGGAAGGGCCACGGGTTCCTCCGTCTCGTCACCATCACTGTTTTGTCTTGACTGGTCACAACACCAGCCAGCAGCGACGACCGTACCCACGCAACCTGACGAAAGCGAACCCCACCCCGGCGTTTCGGGGTCAAAAGCCCAGCTTGCCCGTTGACGGATTCATCTGGCGCGGAGACGCGTGAGAAGGGTGTGATTGGCGTGATTTGCAGTGAAATGCCTGCACAGAGGTGGTTTTCAGGCTGTTTTCGAGGTCAAACGGCGCCCTGCGGGGGTCACTCAGGCGACTCGGCGTATTTGTGATCCTTCAAGAAAAGAAAATTTTGCCTGGTCACCGCGTTTCGGGCGTGTCGGGGCGGGTTTTCGGTGCTGAACCGACGCCGACGCCCGCAGTCAACTACATGCCGTAGTAGACCGTCCCAGGGGTGCCGAGCGAGAACACATGGTCGTGAATTCGCGGTTTCCACGACCACAGCTTCTCTTTGGCGTTCATGCCAGGTATGCCACCGCGTCGCGAAACTTCGCGGCGGCGGCGCGCAGCGCTTCGACATCGGGCCCTGCGCGCAGGATTTCGCGCGACACGGCGGGCAGCAGTTGACCGGGTCGCGAACCGGCGAACCCGCGCAGCTCCTCGGGCCGCCCGCCCTGTGCACCGACGCCCGGCACCAGCACCGGACCGCCGAGCGCGCTGACGTCCGGCGGCGACGAGAGCGTGGCGCCGACGACGACGCCGACCGATCCGGGGCCGTCGGACTCGGCGTTGACGGCCGCGGCGGAGTCGACGATCGACTGCGCCACGGTCCGACCGTCGGTGATCGCACGCTGCACGCTCGCCCCCTCGGGATTGGACGTGGCGGCCAGGACGAACACCCCGCGACCGTTCTCGGCGGCGAGGTCCAGCAGCGGCTGCAGCGATCCGAAGCCGAGATAGGGCGATGCGGTGACGGCGTCGGCGGTCAGTGGCGAGTCACCGCTCCACGCCGCGGCGTAGGCGGCCATCGTCGAACCGATGTCGCCGCGTTTGGCGTCGGCGAGCACCAGCACGCCCGCGCTGCGCAGGCAGGCGATGGTGTCCTCCAGCGCCGAATACCCTGCCGCGCCGTACGCTTCGAAGAACGCCACCTGCGGCTTGACCACCGCGAAGTCGGCGAACGCCTCGACGCAGACGTCGCAGAACCCGCGCAGCCCGTCCACGTCGGCGGTCAGTCCCCACGCGTCCAGCAGTTCGGGGTGCGGGTCGATCCCCGGGCACAGCGGACCGCGCCCGGCGATCGCATCGGCGAGTCGCCGACCGAATGCGGGAGCGGATGTGGTCAAGCCGGCCCCAGCGTGCTGTGCAGCTCCTGCAGCGACATCACGCCGATGTCACCGCGAATCCCCGCCTCGATCCCCTGCACCGCCGCCGATGCGCCCTGCACCGTCGTCACGCACGGGATGTTCATCGCCACCGCCGCCGAACGGATCTCGTAGCCGTCGATGCGTGGGCCGGAGTTGCCGTAGGGGGTGTTGATCACCATGTCGACGTCGCCGGCCTTGATGGCATCGACCGCTGAAACCGCGGGCCTGCCGTCACCGGGCGGTTCGAAATGCTTGCGGACCTCGTCGCAGGGAATTCCGTTGCGCCGCAACATCTCCGCGGTGCCGCCGGTCGCCAGCACGCGGAATCCGAGGTCGGCGAGCCGCTTGACCGGGAACACCAGCGAACGCTTGTCGCGGTTGGCTACGGACACGAACACGGTGCCGCGGACGGGCAGCGAACCGTAGGCAGCGGTCTGGCTCTTGGCGAAGGCGCTGCCGAAGTCGTGGTCGATGCCCATCACCTCGCCGGTGGACTTCATCTCGGGTCCCAGCAGCGAGTCGATGTTGGACCCGTCGGTCTTGCGGAACCGATGGAAGGGCAGCACCGCCTCCTTCACCGCGACGGGAGCGTTGCGCGGCGTGGCGGCCCCATCGCCGGTCGGGGCCAGTACACCCTCTTCGCGCAGCGAGGCGATGCTCGCGCCGAGCATCACCCTGGCGCAGGCCTTCGCCAGCGGTATCGCGGTGGCCTTGGACACGAACGGCACGGTGCGACTCGCGCGCGGATTGGCCTCCAGCACGTAGAGCACATCGTCTTTCAGCGCGTACTGCACATTGAGCAGTCCGACGACGCCGATGCCGTGCGCGATCGCCTCGGTGGCTTTGCGCACCGACTCGATGTCGCTGCGGCCCAACGTCACCGGCGGCAGTGCGCACGCCGAGTCCCCGGAGTGGATGCCTGCTTCCTCGATGTGCTCCATGATGCCGCCGATGTACACCTCGGTGCCGTCGCAGAGGGCGTCGACGTCGATTTCGATGGCGTCCTCGAGGAACCGGTCGACGAGCACCGGGTGCTCGGGCGACAGTTCGGTGGCGCGGGTGATGTAGCCCTGCAGGGTCTCCTCGTCGTAGACGATCTCCATGCCGCGTCCGCCCAGCACGTAGGACGGCCGCACCAGTACGGGATAGCCGATCTCGGAGGCGATCCGACGCGCCTGCTCGAAGCTGGTCGCGGTGCCGAACCGGGGCGCGGGCAGTCCCGCGTTGTTGAGCACCTCGCCGAACGCGCCGCGGTCCTCCGCGAGGTCGATGGCCTTGGGGCTGGTGCCGACGATCGGGACGCCGGCCTTCTCGAGGCGCTCGGCCAATCCGAGCGGCGTCTGGCCGCCGAGCTGCACGATGACGCCGACCACGCCGGGACCGCCTGCGCCCGAGGCGGATTCGGCGTAGTAGACCTCGAGAACGTCTTCGAACGTCAGCGGTTCGAAGTACAACCGGTCGGCGGTGTCGTAGTCGGTGGACACCGTTTCGGGGTTGCAGTTCACCATCACGGTTTCAAAGCCCGCCTCCGACAGCGTGGTGGCGGCGTGCACGCAGCTGTAGTCGAACTCGATGCCCTGGCCGATCCGGTTCGGGCCCGAACCCAGGATCAGCACCTTGGGTTTCTCGGCCTGCGGGGCGACCTCGGTCTCCGCGGCGGGGTCGAGTTCGTAGCTGCTGTAGTGATACGGCGTCTTGGCCTCGAATTCGGCCGCGCAGGTGTCGACCGTCTTGTAAACCGGGTGGATTCCCAGCCGTTGGCGCAGCGCACGCACGCCGACCTCACCGGCCAACTCCGGCCGCAGCGCGGCGATCTGGCGGTCCGACAAGCCGCTGTACTTGCTGCGCCGCAACAGATCCTCGTCGAGCACCGGGGCGTCGAGCAGTTCGTTGCGCAGCGCGACAAGGCCGTTGATCTGTTCGACGAACCACGGGTCGACGCCCGAGGCCGCCGCGACCTCTTCGACGGAGGCGCCGAGGCGTAGCGCGAGTTCGATGTCGTAGAGGCGACCATCGGTCGGCGTCTTGAGCCGATCCAGCAGCTCCTGCACGGTGACGTCCGGGTCGGGGCCGGTCCAGAACCCGGCGCGGCCGGTCTCCAGCGACCTCATCACCTTGCCGAGCGCCTCGATGAAGTTGCGGCCCAACGACATCGCCTCGCCGACGGACTTCATCGTGGTGGTCAACGTCTGGTCGGCGCCGACGAACTTCTCGAATGCGAACCGCGGCGCCTTGACGACGACGTAGTCGAGCGTGGGCTCGAAGCAGGCCGGGGTCTCCTTGGTGATGTCGTTGAGGATCTCGTCGAGGGTGTAGCCGATGGCCAGCTTGGCGGCGATCTTCGCGATCGGGAAGCCCGTCGCCTTGGACGCCAGTGCGGAGGACCGCGACACCCGCGGGTTCATCTCGATGACGATCAACCTGCCGTCTTCGGGGTTGATCGCGAACTGGATGTTGCAGCCGCCGGTGTCGACGCCGACCTCGCGCAGCACGGCGATGCCGAGGTCGCGCATGCGCTGATATTCGCGGTCGGTCAGCGTCATCGCCGGCGCGACCGTGACCGAGTCACCGGTGTGCACGCCCATCGGGTCGAAGTTCTCGATCGAGCAGACCACCACCACGTTGTCGTGGCTGTCGCGCATCAGCTCGAGTTCGAATTCCTTCCAGCCGTAGATCGATTCCTCGATCAGCACGTTCGCCGACGGCGATGCGGCCAGCCCGTCACCGGCCATCCGTTCGACGTCCTCGGCGGAGTACGCCATTCCGGAGCCGAGGCCACCCATCGTGAACGACGGCCGAACCACGACCGGAAGCCCGAGTTCGGCGACGGTTTCGCGGACCTCGTCCATGGTGAAACACACACGCGAGCGGGCGGATTCGCCGCCGACCTTGGCGACGATGTCCTTGAACCGCTGCCGGTCCTCGCCGCGTTGGATCGCCTCGAAGTCGGCACCGATGAGCTCCACGCCGTAGCGGTCCAGTACGCCGTTCTCGTACAGCGCGACGGCGGTGTTCAGTGCGGTCTGCCCGCCCAGGGTGGCCAGCAGCGCGTCGATCTTGTTGCCGCGCTCGGCCTGTTGGGCGATGACCCGCTCGACGAACTCGGGGGTGATCGGCTCGACGTAGGTGTGATCGGCGAACTCCGGGTCGGTCATGATCGTCGCCGGGTTGGAGTTGACCAGGCTGACCTGCAGCCCCTCGGCGCGCAGCACGCGGCAGGCCTGGGTGCCCGAGTAGTCGAACTCGCACGCCTGTCCGATGATGATCGGGCCGGACCCGATGACCAGGACGTGGTTGAGATCGGAGCGCTTCGGCATCTACTACTTCTCCCCCGCCATCAGGTCGATGAACTGGTCGAAGAGGTAGTTCGCGTCATGCGGCCCCGCCGCCGCCTCGGGGTGGTACTGCACCGAGAAGGCCCGCCCGTTGACGAGCCTGATCCCTTCGACCACACCGTCGTTGGCACACGTGTGGCTGACCTCCGCCGCGCCGAACGGGGTGTCGAACCGCTCGCCTGCTTCGCCTTCCAGCGCGAAACCGTGGTTCTGTGCGGTGACGGCGACCCGCCCGGTGGCGTGGTCGATGACCGGCACGTTGATGCCGCGGTGGCCGAACACCAGCTTGTATGTCGAGCGGCCGAGCGCGCGCCCGAGGATCTGGTTGCCGAAACAGATGCCGAACAACGGGATTCCGGCGTCGAGCACCTCGCGGGTTACACCGACGATGTGGTCGGCGGTGGCGGGGTCACCGGGTCCGTTGGAGAGGAAGACGCCGTCGGGCTTGACTTCGGCGATCTGCTCGAAGGTCGCCGACGACGGCAGGACGTGGCTGCGGATGCCGCGCTTGGCGAAGTTACGCGGCGTGTTGGTCTTGATGCCGAGGTCGATCGCCGCGACGGTGAACCGTTGTCCCCCTTCGGGTTCGACGACGTAGCTGACATCGGTGCTCACCTGGCCGGCCAGATCGGCGCCGAGCATCGACGCCTGGCCTCTGACCCGTTCCAGAAGCTCGTCGGGATCGGCGAGCGCGGATCCGGAGAAGATGCCCGCCTTCATCGAACCGAAGCTCCGCAAATGGCGCACCACAGCGCGGGTGTCGATACCGGCGATGCCGACGATGCCCTGCCGGGTGAGTTCGTCATCGAGGGTTCTTGTCGCCCGCCAGTTGGAGGCGCGTGGCGACGGGTCGCGCACCGCATATCCCGCCACCCAGATCTTGTCGCCGCGGCTTTCGGCGTCCTCGTCGTTCCAGCCGGTGTTGCCTATCTGCGGCGCGGTGGCGATCACGATCTGGCGGTGATAGCTGGGGTCGGTCAGTGTCTCCTGATACCCCGACATGCCGGTGGAGAACACCGCCTCGCCGAGGGTCTGCCCGACGGCGCCGAACTGCGTACCGGTGAATATCCGGCCGTCGTCCAGAACCAGTAAAGCTTTGCTCATGCCTCGGCTCACGCTCGTCCCCTGCCCTGCGGGCGTGGGCCCACCGGTCCTCGCTCGTACCTCGTCCCCTGCCCTTCGGGCGTGGGCCCAGCGATCCTCACTCGCACTCGCCTTCGGGTGCTCACTAAGCCGCTTCCTCCCCCAGCCATGCTGCGTACTCCGCACGGTCGTTGCCACGGAACCCCGTGTCGATCTCTGTCCCCGACGGTAGCCGCCACCGGATGGCGAGGATGCCCGCGTGGGTCATGGCTTTGCCCGCGATCCCGCGTTCGGTGCGGATCGCGGTGATCGACTCGTCCGGGATCCAGATGGGCTGGGCCCCGCTTCGCTGCAGCATGATGCCTTCCGGGTAGCGCGTGAGCACGGCTTTCGTGCGATAGCCGAGGTCGCCGACGGCGATGCGATCCTGCCAACTCGGCGCCAGCGTGCTGCCGATATAGAGACCCTTGGTTGCTGGCACGATGGCCGGACCGACGGTGTCGGGCAGCGGCGGGAGCGTTCCGATCAACTCGACCTGCCGCACGGCGCGGTGCCGCCACCCCCGCAGGATCGCCTGGACCGCCAGGCCCAGTGCCACCGCCAGCACGGCGGCGATGATCAGCGACCCTACGAGCGTACCGGTGTTCATGCTGGCGATTTTCCGTCCCGGGCGGTGACCTTGCCACGTAAAAGGGTCAAGCTCACAGCGGCGGGCAGCGTCATCGCCTCGTACGGGGTGTTGTCGGACCGGCTGGCCAGTTCCGCGCCAGTCACCGTCCACGTCGCGTCGGGGTCGACGACGGTCAGGTTGGCCGGCTCACCGACCCCGAGCGGACGGCCCTGATCGGGCAGCCCGACGATGCGGGCCGGGCTCTCGCTCATCACCCTGGCGACGTCGCGCCAGGTGAACAACCCGGGGCGGATCATCGTCTCGACGACGACCGACAACGCGGTCTGCAATCCGAGCATGCCGGGTCTGGCGTTGGCGAACTCGCACATCTTCTCGTGCTCGGCGTGCGGGGCGTGATCTGTCGCGACGCAGTCGACGACACCGTCGACGAGCGCCTGGCGCAGCGCCTCCGCGTCGGTGGTTTCGCGCAGCGGCGGGTTCACCCGGTTGCGACCGTCGTAGGTGGCGAGGCGATTGTCATCGAGCAACAGGTGGTGCGGGGTGACCTCGGCGGTGATCGAGATGCCCTGCTCCTTGGCCCACCGCAGGATCTCGACGGTGCCCGCGGTCGAGGCGTGGCAGATGTGCACCCGCGCGCCCGCGTCGCGGGCCAGCAGCGCGTCGCGCGCGACGATCGACTCCTCGGCGGCCCGCGGCCAGCCGGCCAGGCCGAGGCGGGCGGCGTTCGGCCCCTCGTGCGCGACGGCGCCGACCGTCAGCCGGGGCTCCTCGGCGTGCTGCGCGATCAACACCCCCAGACCGGTGGCGTACTCGAGGGCCCGGCGCATCACCAACGGATCGTGGACGCAGACGCCGTCGTCGGAGAACATCCGGACCTGGGCCGCACCGGCGGCCATCATCCCCATCTCGGTCAGCTGCGTTCCGGCCAGGCCCATGGTCACGGCACCGACCGGGTGCACATCGACGAGCCCGACCTGCTGACCGCGCTGCCAGACGTGGTCGGTGACCACCGGGCTGTCGGCGACCGGAGTCGTGTTGGCCATCGCGAAGACCGCGGTGTAACCACCGAGAGCGGCTGCGGCGGAACCGGTTTCGATGTCCTCGGCGTACTCGCGGCCCGGCTCACGCAGATGGGTGTGCAGGTCGACGAAACCGGGCAGCAGGATCTGTCCGGTGGCGTCCACGACATCGGCATCGTCTGGAATGGACAGATCGGCGCCGATGTCGGCGATCTGACCGTCGTCGACCAGCACGTCGACGCGGTCGCCCTCGCCGTAGAGCCGTACCCCGCGAATCAGGATGCTCATGCGCTGATCGTCTCCTCCGCGCCCACCAACAGGTGGAACAGCACCGCCATCCTGACGTGCACACCGTTGGAAACCTGTTGCAGCACAGCCGATTGCGATGAATCCGCGACCGATGACGAGATCTCCATGCCACGCAACATGGGGCCGGGATGCAGTACCACCGCGTCACCGGGCAGCATCGCCTGGCGCTTCTCCGACAGCCCGTAGCGCACCGAGTACTCGCGAGCCGAGGGGAAGAACCCGCCGGTCATTCGTTCGGCCTGCACCCGCAGCATCAGCACGGCGTCGGCGAGCGGCAGTTCCGCGTCGAGATCGTGTGACACCGTCACCGGCCAGCCGGACACCCCGACCGGCAGCAGTGTCGGCGGGGCCACCAGCACCACCTCGGCGCCGAGCGTGTGCAGCAGCAGGACGTTGGACCGGGCCACCCGGCTGTGCAGGACGTCGCCGACGATCACCACCCGCTTGCCCTCGAACCCGCCGAGACGCTGGCGAATGGTCAGGGCGTCGAGCAGCGCCTGTGTGGGGTGTTCATGGGTGCCGTCGCCGGCGTTGATCACCGATGGGCCGCCGCCGTCCTCGGTGGCCGTCCATTCGGCCAACTGCTGCGCCGCCCCGGACGCCGAGTGCCGGATGATCAGCGCGTCGGCGCCCGCGGCCCGCAGGGTCAGCGCGGTGTCGCGCAGGGATTCGCCTTTGGCGACCGACGAGCCGGATGCGCTGACGTTGATGACGTCGCCGCTCATCCACTTGCCCGCCACCTCGAACGACACCCTTGTGCGGGTGGAGTTCTCGTAGAACATCGTGATGATCGTGCGACCGCGCAGCGTCGGCAGCTTCTTGACCTCGCGGCCGAGCAGCGACTCGCTGAACCGGTCGGCGTCGTCGAGGATCGCGGTCGCCTCGTCGCGCGTCAGGTCGGCTGCCGAGAGCAGATGTCGTGGACTCATCGGGGCGGACCTCCGTGCGATGCGATGGCCACACCGTCGTAGCCGTCGGGTTCGGTCAGGCGGACCTTGACGTTGTCGCTGCGCGAAGTCGGCACGTTCTTGCCGACGTAGTCCGCCCGCAGCGGGAACTCGCGGTGGCCGCGGTCGACGAACACCGCCAACTGAACGGCGCGCGGCCGCCCGATATCGCGCAGGGCGTCGAGCGCGGCGCGCACGGAGCGGCCGGTGTACAGCACATCGTCGACCAGCACGACGATCGTGTCGTCGATGCCCTCGTCGGGGATCGATGTCTCCTCGAGCGGCCGCGGCGGCTTGGTGTTGAGGTCGTCGCGGTAGAGGGTGATGTCGAGGGCGCCGTGCGGCACGTCCACGCCGGAGAACTCAGCGATCTTGCCTGCGATCCGTGCGGCGAGGGCGACGCCGCGGGTCGGGATGCCGAGGAGAACGACGCGAGGCGCGTCGGGGCCGTCGAGGGCGGTCTTCTCGATGATCTCGTGGGCGATGCGGGAGATGGTGCGACCGACGTCCGCCGCGGTCATCAATTCCCGGTCGGTGTCTGAAGAGTCGGTGGCACCCAAGGGCTCCTGACCTCCTTCTCCGCCTCTCTGGACGGATCGTTAAAGGACGTCGAACTGCCGGGAGCTTAGCAGGCCCGCAGGAACCGGCCCGCAACGACACCGGCGGGCGTGGGTAACCTCACGTCGGTGAATCTCGACGGCAACCGGACTTCCATCAACGAGGCGATCGACGCCGGCCTCCTCTCCGGCGCGGTCACGCTGGTCTGGCAAGCCGGTGAGGTCCTGCAGGTCAACGAACTCGGCTACCGCGACGTCGAAGCCCGACTGCCGATGCAGCGCGACACCATGTTCCGCATCGCCTCGATGACCAAACCCGTCACGGTCGCCGCAGCGATGACGTTGGTCGACGAGGGCAGGCTGGCGCTCACCGACCCGGTGACGAAATGGTTGCCGGAGTTGTCCGACCTGCGGGTGATGACGAACGTCCGCGGTTCACTCGACGACACTGTGCCCGCCCAGCGGCCGATCACCGTCGACGATCTGATGACCCATCGCAGCGGTTTGGCGTACGCGTTCTCGGTGCTCGGTCCGCTGGCCCGCGCGTACGCGAAGATCTCGCATCGGCAGGACCAGGATCACTGGCTGGCCGACCTGGCCAGGCTTCCGTTGGCGCATCAACCGGGCGAACGGCTGACCTACAGCGTCTCGACCGACGTGCTCGGAATCATGCTGTCGCGCATCGAGGACAAGCCGCTGGCCGACGTTCTCAGGGAACGGATCCTGGAGCCGGTCGGTATGCCCGACACCGGATTCAGCGTCGGACCGAACGGACGGCAACGGGCCGCGACGATGTATCAACTCGACGGCGAGACACTGCGTCACGACTCGATGGGGCCCGCGCCCATCAGTGATCCTCCGCTGTGCAGCGGCGGAGGGGGGTTGTGGTCGACGGTCGACGACTATCTGCGGTTCGTGCGCATGCTTCTCGCGTTCGGAACGCTGGACGGAAAGCGGGTGATCTCCGAGGAATCCGCACGTCTGATGCGCACCAACCGCCTCACCGACGAGCAACGGCAGCAACCCTTCCTGGGGATGCCGTACTGGATCGGCCGCGGCTTCGGTCTGAACCTGTCGGTCGTCACGGACCCCGCGAAGTCGCGCCAGTTGTTCGGGCCCGGCGGCACGGGGACCTTCACGTGGCCGGGCGCCTACGGAACGTGGTGGCAGGCCGATCCGTCGGCGGATCTCATCCTCATCTACTTGATCCAGAACTACCCGGACATGTCGGGTGACTCCGGCGCCGCCGTCGCGGGCAACACATCGCTGGCCAAACTTCAAGGCGTGCAACCGAAGTTCGTGCGACGCACGTACCAGGTGCTCGGCCTCTAGTTCTGCGGCGAGTGTATGGGCCACGGACGAAATCCCGGTCAACCGCATACGTAGGCCATACTCTCGTGGCGTGACACAACCAACCGTCCTGATCAGCGGCGCGGGCATCGCCGGACCGTCCCTCGGTTTCTGGCTCGCGAAAAGCGGTTACCGCGTCGTCATCGTCGAGATTGCGCCGGGCATCCGCCCCGGCGGGCAGACCGTCGACCTCCGCGGTGCCGGCGGCGACGTGGTCAAGCGCATGGGCCTGATGCCGCAGATGCGTGACCTCGCTCTCGAGCAGCACGGCGTGGCCTGGGTGGCCGCCGACGGCAGCAGGCGCGCCGAGATGCCGGTGACCGCATTCGACGGCAACGGGCTGGTGTCGAAGTTGGAGATACTGCGCGGCGATCTCGTCGACGTGCTCTACCAGGCCACCAAAGACTCCGTCGAATACCGCTTCAACACAAGGATTTCGGCCCTCTCCCAGGACGACGACGGGGTGGACGTGACGCTCGCCGACGGCAGCACGCTGCGCACCGACCTGGTCGTCGGGGCCGACGGCCCGCATTCCGCGGTGCGCGGCCTGGTGTTCGGGCCCGAGTCCGACTTCGCCAAACCGCTGGGCGGCTACAACGCATGGTTCACCGCGCCCGACACCGTCGACCTGGACGGCTGGTACCTCATGTACCTCGCACCGGGCGGACTCAACGCGTCGATGCGCCCCACCCACGATCCCGCAACGGCCAAGGCCGGCTTGGCATTCGCATCCGATCCGATCGAGTACAACCGGCACGACCTCGACGAGCAACGCCAGATTCTGGTCGAACGCTTCGCCGGCGCGGGATGGCAGTGCGATGCACTGCTGGCCGCTGCGCAGGAGGCCGACGACTTCTACTTCGATGCGTTCCTGCAGATTCACATGCCGTCATGGGTGTCGGGCCGCGTCGCCCTCGTCGGGGATGCCGGCTATTGCGCATCTCCGCTCAGCGGTATGGGCACCAGCCTGGCCCTCGTCGGCGCCTACCTGCTGGCGGGTGAACTGGGTCCGGCAGAGTCGTTCCAACCCAACGGAATCGGCGACGCCCTGCAGCGCTACCAGGCCAGGATGCGGCCCTACGTCGACAAGTGCCAGGACATCCCGAACCGGGTCGACCGCTACGCCCCGAACTCCGCCACCGACATCGCGATCAACATCGCCGTGATGAAGTGGATGCAGCGTTGGCCGATCCGCCCGATCGCATCCAGGCTCTGGTTCAAGATCGCGGATTCCATTGCACTGCCTGACTATTCGATGACCTGAGCTACATGCAGCGTGAAAGCACCCTGCCAAACTGCAGCAGTCGCTCCATCTGGGCCAGTCCCCCGTTGTCGACCGACTTCTCATAACGGAACGACTCGCAGAAGAAGTCGGTGTCGGTGGCCGACTTCTCGTGGCTACGGGTGATGAGTTGGGTGTACATCCGCAACCGAACCTCCGACAACCGGCGTGTGCCGTCACCGAGGACGTCGAACTCCGTCGTCAGGATGTGGTCGGTGATCGTGGACAGCAGGATCGTTCGCACCGAGGCGTTGAGCACCTGACGCCGCTGATCTTCGAACGTCGACATGTCGTCATCGGCGCGCCACATGATCAGCCTGCGGCCGTCGGTCAGCACGACCTCCTGCGACAACGCCTCACCCCACGACTCCTCGGTGGCCCGTCGCGACATGAAGAACGACTGGATAGCGGGGAAGTCGACGATGCCGCGCAATTGGTCAAGCGCCACAATCGGATCCCGCAGATAGACCTTGGCAGCGTCCTCGATGCTGTAATACGGCGCCCAGTCCTGCGGTGTGGCCATCGAACAAGACTAGAAGCGAGTTCGAGGCCGATCTAGTCGGAAGCGCTTCGATCCGCCCGGATCGCCGCCGACGCGGCGCGAATCTGCGGCGTCACCAGCATCACCTGCCCCAGCACGCCGTTGACGAATCCGGGCGAGTCGTCGGTGGACAGATGCTTGGCCAATTCGACGGCCTCGTCAACGGCAACCGGTTCGGGAACGTCGTCGGCGTGCAGCAGTTCCCACACCGCCACGCGAAGGATCGCCCTGTCGACCGCGGGCAGCCGATCCAGCGTCCAGCCCTGCAGATGCGCCGAGATCAGATCGTCGATGTGGGCGGCGTGCTGCGTCACGCCCCGGGCGACGGTGATCGTGTACGGGTTCAGCGGCGACACATCGGATTGGCTCTGCGCCAACGCCTCTCGGGCTTCGGCGGCCTCGGCCGGGGTGATGCCCCTTGCCTCCGCCTCGAACAGCAGGTCGACGGCCCGTTTACGGGCCTGATGGCGCCCCCGGTCGGGCTTGGGTTTGGTCAATTCACGCGACCCAGGTAGCTGCCGTCGCGCGAGTCGATCTTCAGCTTGTCGCCGGTGTTGATGAACAGCGGCACCTGGATCTCCGCGCCGGTCTCGACGGTGGCCGGCTTGGTGCCCGCGCTGGAGCGGTCGCCCTGCAGGCCGGGCTCGGTGTGGGTGACCTCCATCTCGACGGTCACCGGGAGTTCGAGGTAAAGCGCGGTGCCGTTGTGGAACGCGACCTGCACAGGCAGGCTCTCGAGCAGAAAGCGCGCGTCGTCTCCGACCAACGACTCCGGCAGGTGGTGCTGCTCGTAGTCCTGGCTGTCCATGAAGACGTAGTCCGAGCCGTCCTTGTAGAGGTACGTCATGTCGCGGCGGTCCACCGTGGCGGTCTCCACCTTGACCCCGGCGTTGAACGTCTTGTCGACGACCTTTCCCGACAGCACGTTCTTCAGCTTGGTGCGCACGAACGCGGGGCCCTTGCCCGGCTTGACGTGTTGGAACTCGACGATGGACCACAGCTGGCCATCGATTACCAGGACAAGCCCGTTCTTGAAGTCGGCGGTCGATGCCACGGCGGTGCTACTCCTCGTCTCTCAACTAAAGAATGGCCAGTTCCTTGGGGAACCGGGTAAGCAGGTCTGATGTCTGATGTCGCCGGCCAGGCGGCTCCGCCTCGCACACGACCAGCGTGTCCTCGATGCGGACACCGCCGCGATCGGGCAAGTAGACACCGGGCTCCACAGTCACCACAGAGCCAGCAAGCAGTGTACCGGCGGCCGAGGCGTTGATTCCCGGCGCTTCGTGGATCTCCAGGCCGACTCCGTGCCCGAGGCCGTGGGTGAAGTTCTCGGCGTATCCCGCGTCGGCGATCACCTGCCGCGATGCGGCATCCACATCGCGCAGCGCGACGCCGGCAGCAACGGCCTCCCGACCGGCCTTCTGGGCGGCGGCGACCAGCTCGTAGAGGTCGAGCTGCCACTGGGCCGCGGGACCCAGCACAAAGGTCCGCGTCATGTCCGAGTGATACCCGCACACCAGCGCGCCGAAGTCGATCTTCACGAAATCACCCGATGCAAGCACCGCGTCCGTCGGGCGGTGGTGCGGGATCGCGGAGTTGGCGCCCGCCGCCACGATCGTCTCGAACGACACCCCGTCCGCGCCGTGATCGAGCATCAACGACTCCAGCTCACGGCCGACCTCGCGCTCGGTCCGCCCCGGCCGCAGGCCACCGCGTTCGACCAGATCGGCGAGGGCGGCGTCGGCCGCCTCGCAGGCCAACCGCAGCAGCGCGATCTCACCGGCGTCCTTGATCTCCCGCAGCGCCTCGACGATGCCCGCGGCGCGGACCAGTTCGACGTCGCACGCCTCTTTCGCCAGGGCGTCGAACCCCTCGACGGTCACGACGTGACTCTCGAATCCGAGCCTGCGCACACCGTCGGCGGCGGCCCGACCGGCGAGGTGCGGCCCGCAGGCACGTTCGATGACGATCTCGGCGTCGGGCGCCTGCTGCGCCGCCTGGGTGCGGTAGCGCCCGTCGGTCGCCAGCACCGGCGTGTCCTCATCCGCGCGAATCAGCAGCGCGGCGTTCGAGCCGGTGAAACCGGAGAGGTAACGCACGTTGACCAGGCGCGTTACCAGAATCGCGTCGAGGCCTTCCGATCTCAACCGCTGCCGAAGCCGGTCTCTGCGCTGGGATATGGTCACAGGTCTTGACGCTACTCGCTAAGGTGAGGCCCCATGAGCAAGTGGTTGCTGCGCGGACTGGTGTTCGCGGCCCTGATGGTCTTCATCCGATTGGTGCAGGGCGCGGCGATCAACGCCTGGGAAACCAAGGCGGGTCTGATCAGCGTCACCCTCGTGGTCATCTTCGCCATCTTGGTGTTCGTGTGGGGCTTCATCGACGGTCGCACGGACGCGCGGGCCAACCCCGATCCCGACCGCCGCCAGGACCTGTCGATGACCTGGCTGCTGGCCGGCCTGTTCGCCGGAATCGTCAGCGGCGCCGTCTCGTGGCTGATCTCGCTGTTCTACAAGGATCTCTACGTCGGTGGGCTGATCAATGAGCTCACCACCTTCGCGGCCTTCACCGCCCTGCTGACGTTCGTCGCCGCGATCGCAGGCGTCGCGCTCGGGCACTGGGTGATCGACCGCCACGCCGACGACGTGCCGCGTCAGCACCACGGCCTGGCCGCGACCGACGACGACCGCGCCGACACCGACGTGTTCGCCGCTGTTCGTCATCCCGACGCACCGGCCGAGGAAGCACCGACCGAACGTCACCCGCAGCAGCCCTAACCCGGCACAGCGCGCCGCGGCGGCTCGGCGATGAACCCGGACGAGTTCTGCACGTCCGACGCCTGGAGCCCGCTCGCCGCGGCTTCGGCGTACTCGCAACTCGCCGGCGTGCTCGGCGGGTTTCTCATCACTGCGATCGCGCTGCTATTCGACCGGAGCACGCGCGAGGCCGTGCACACCCTCGCGTTGTTCTCCGCCGCGGTCCTCGTCCTCATGTTGGACAGCTTCGTGTTCAGCTTGATGACCGGCACTCAGGTGCCCGCCGACGGCGACCGGGCCGGCGTCTGCGCCATCGCCTGGACGCAGAGCGCCCTGTCCACCGGGATGCTCGCCGCGGGAACCGTCGGTCTGTTCGGGGGGCTCGGCTGGATGCTCGCGACGCATGCGGTGAACAAGTCGGCCGACCTCGATGCCGACGACGTCAGCCCCTACAGCTTCCTCACCGACCTCGGTGGCTGGCTGACGTTCGCGGCCGCGATGGCCACCACGCTGATCCTGTCGGAGACGGCCATCGACTATCTGCACTTCATGTTCGGCCGCAGGCCCGGCCTCGGATGGGTTGCGCTGATCACCATCGCCGCCGCCGTGGTCGTCGTCGTCGACTTCGCCCTCATCTACGTGCGGACCAGGTCACTACGCCGATCGCTGGCCGACTCGGGCGAGCAGACCCGTCTCGCGATGCGCTCGATCAAGGTCGCCACGATCGGCATCGGCGCACTCGCCATCGTCGCCACGTGGTTCGCGGTCAGCCTCAGCCGAATGCCGAAGGACTGGTTGACGACCCCGAACGTCGCGTTGGTCGTCTTCGTCCTGGCGTTGACCTTTGTCGTGCCTGCGGCGGTATCTGTGGTGATCTGCAATTCGGTGGCCAGCACCGAAACGCACTAGTCCAGCGTCGCGAGATACCGCAGCGCGAGCAGGTATCCCTGCACACCGAGTCCGACGATCACGCCGGTTGCGACCGCACTCAGATACGAGTGGTGCCTGAACTCTTCGCGGGCATGCACATTCGAGATGTGCACCTCGATCAGTGGTGCGCGCAGTTCAGCGCAGGCATCACGCAGCGCGATCGAGGTGTGGGTCAGCGCACCCGCGTTGAGCACAACCGGCTCGCCGGCATCCGCTGCGCGGTGAATCCAGTCGAGAAGCTCGGCCTCGCTGTCGGACTGCCGCACAGTGACTTTCAGCCCCAGGTCGGCTGCCTCGCGTTCGATCGCGGCGACCAGGTCGTCGTGCGTCGTGCTGCCGTACACCTCGGGTTCGCGGCGCCCGAGCCTGCCGAGGTTGGGTCCGTTGATCACGTTCACCGTCGTCATTGCGCAACCTCCGCATAAGCAGCCGCGAGTAGCGACGGGTCGGGGCCTTCCAGACGGCCGGGTTTGGCCAGCCCGTCGAGGACGACGAAGCGAAGCACGCCCGAGCGGGTTTTCTTGTCGCCTGCCATCAACTCGAGCAGCTGCGGCAACGCGTCGGCGTCGTAACCGACGGGCAGGCCCAGCGACGTCAGGATCGTGCGATGACGGCCGGCGATTTCGTCGTCGAGTCTCCCTGCCAGACGGCCCAATTCGGCGGCGAACACCAAACCAACCGATACGGCGGCGCCGTGGCGCCACTTGTAGCGCTCGCGTCGTTCGATGGCGTGCGCCAATGTGTGGCCGTAGTTCAGGATCTCGCGCAGTTGCGATTCCTTCTCGTCGGCGGCGACGACCTCGGCCTTGACCGCGACAGCGCGTCGGATCAGTTCGGGAAGAACGCCCCCGGCCGGATCCAGCGCGGCTTCCGGGTCGGCCTCGATCAGGTCGAGGATCTTCGGGTCGGCGATGAAGCCGGCCTTCACGATCTCGGCCATACCCGCGACGATCTCGTTGCGCGGCAGGGTTTCCAGCGTCGCGAGGTCGACGAGGACCGCGGCCGGTTGATGGAAAGCGCCGACCAGGTTCTTGCCCGCGTCGGTGTTGATGCCGGTCTTTCCGCCGACGGCGGCATCCACCATGCCGAGCAGGGTGGTCGGGACGTGCACGATGTCGATTCCGCGCAGCCATGTCGCCGCGGCGAATCCCGCGACGTCGGTCGCCGCTCCCCCGCCGAGGCTGACGATGGCGTCCCTGCGGCCGATCCCGATGCGGCCGAGAACTTCCCAGATGTAGCCGACGACGGGCAGATCCTTGCCTGCCTCGGCATCGGGAATCTCGATGCGGTGGGCGTCGACGCCATTCTCGGACAGGCGGTTACGGATCGCTTCCGCGGTCTGCGCCAGCACCGGCTGATGCAGGATCGCGACCTTGTGCCTGCCGCTGAGGAAGCCGTCGAGTTCCGTCATCAGACCGGTCCCGATGACGACGGGGTAGGCCGGGTTGGTTTTCACCTCGACGGTGACGGGTGCGGTCAGGTCAGTCATGACGGGCCTCCGCACGACGGGCCAACTCGGCCGGACTGGTCGGTGCGCTTGCCTCAGACGGGCTCGGGGTCAACGACACCGGAGTGCGACGCCATGACGAACGACGGCGTCGCCGCGGTTTCGGCTTGGCCGGCGAATCGTCGGCACTCGGCTCCTCCAGTCGTGAAACGATATAACGCACAACGGCTCCGGGATTTCGTCGGTTGGTGTTGACCCTGATCGTGGCCGCTCGCCGGTAGAGCGGCACGCGTGCGGACATCAGGGCCCGGAACTTCTCGGTGCGATCCCCGCCTTCGAGCAACGGCCGCACCGTGGTGCCGCTGGTTCGACGCACCCCTTCGGATGCGCTGATCTCGAGATAGATCACCGTGTGCCCGGAAAGCGCCTCGCGCACACCGGGAGTCGTGATCGCACCGCCGCCGAGCGAGAGCACGCCGTCATGTGTTTCCAGCGCCTCGCGGATGACTTCTTCCTCGATGCGGCGAAACTCCTCCTCGCCGTCGCTCGCGAAGATGTCGGGGATCGCGCGCCCGGTTTTCTCCTCGATCGCGGTGTCGGTGTCGAGCAGTGCGACGCCGAGTGACTTGGCCAGCCGACGACCGATTGTGGACTTACCCGAACCGGGCAGCCCGATCAATACGGCCTTGGGCGCCATCAGCCCGAAGCCTGTGCACGCTGGGCGGGTTCACGAGATGCCAACGACCGCAGATAGTTGTCGATGTTGGCCTTGGTTTCGGTCAGGGAGTCGCCGCCGAACTTCTCCAGCGCCGCGCGCGCCAACACCAACGCGACCATGGTTTCGACGACGACGCCTGCGGCGGGCACCGCGCATACGTCCGAGCGCTGATGGATGGCGACGGCCTCATCGCCGGTGGCCATGTCGACGGTCGCCAGTGCGCGCGGCACCGTCGAGATGGGTTTCATCGCGGCCCGCACGCGCAATGGCTGGCCGTTTGTCATGCCGCCCTCGAGTCCGCCTGCGCGGTTCGTCGAGCGCAGCACACCGCCGGGACCCGGGTACATCTCGTCGTGCGCGACGCTGCCGCGGCGGCGGGCGGTTTCGAAACCGTCGCCGATCTCTACGCCCTTGATGGCCTGAATGCCCATGACCGCTCCGGCCAGTTGGCTGTCGAGACGGTTGTCACCGCTGGTGAACGAGCCGAGCCCGATCGGCAGGCCGTTGGCGACAACCTCGACGACGCCGCCCAGTGTGTCGCCGTCGGCCTTGGCGGCCTCGATCTCGGCGATCATCCGGGCCTCGGCGTCCTTGTCGAACGCGCGCACCGGGCTCGCGTCGATGGCGGCGAGATCCTGCGCCTGCGGCGGCGGGCCCTCGTATGGCGCCGATGCGCCAATCGAGATGACGTGTGAGAGCACCTCGACGCCGAGCGCTTGGCGCAGGAATGCGCGCGCCAGGGTGCCCGCCGCGACACGGGCGGCCGTCTCGCGCGCGCTGGCGCGTTCCAGCACCGGCCGCGCGTCGTCGAAGCCGTACTTGAGCATGCCCGCGTAATCGGCGTGGCCCGGGCGTGGACGGGTCAGCGGTTCGTTGCGCGCGACGTTCTCCAGTTGGGCCGGATCGACCGGGTCGGGGGCCATCACGGTTTCCCACTTCGGCCACTCCGTATTGCCGATCTCGATGGCGACCGGGCCGCCGAGCGTGACACCGTGGCGCACCCCGGCCAGCATGGTGACCTGGTCCTGCTCGAACTTCATCCGGGCGCCGCGGCCGTAGCCCAGCCTGCGACGAGCCAGCTGGCCGGCTATGTCGTCGGACGTGACCTCGACGCCGGCCACCATGCCCTCGACCACGGCAACCAGCGCCCGGCCGTGAGATTCACCAGCAGTGGTCCATCGCAACACGCGTCCCATCTTCCCACGCCGGTCTTTGCCTGCGGAAATCCGCGTACGGACGCCAGCCTCGAGTTATCCACAGTTGCGACTTCATCCACAGGTTGGGCTGTCCTCTATTACTGCAGCCAGATCGTCGGCGTTCGCACGTATGTTCGAAGCATGTTCGATCACCTGGTCTCCACCGCACACAGCGCCCCTCGCAAGGCGGCGGTGGGTGCGTGGGTGCGGGTGGAAAACGCCGCCTGCGCCCGGCGACTGTCGGCCATCGCCGACGTACTCGAGGCCCGGCTATCCGCGGACGGGTCAGCCGATCGCGATCAGTGGTGTCTGGCCAACTGGAACGCCGTCGCCTGTGCGGTGGCCGCCCAGCACGGGGTGTCACTCGGGGTGGCGTCGCATCAATTGATGATCGCGATGGCGCTACGCGAACGGCTGCCCCGACTGGCCGACGTGTTCGCCGCCGGGCAGGTCAGCTTCCGGGTGGTCTCCACCATCGTCACCCGCACCGGCTTCGTCAAAACCCCCGAAGCCCAGGCCAAGATCGACGCCGAGATCGCCGCCGCGGTCACCGACTGGGGCGTGCTGTCGAAAGACAAGATCGAAACCGCCGTCGATGACTGCGTGGAGCGCTACGACCCGTGGGCGGTCCGGCGCACCGAACTGTCCGCACGCAACCGCCACGTCACCAAACACCCCAACTCCGACGGCAGCGGGACCGCCACTTTGGAGGCGGTGTTGTTCGCCCACGACGCCGAAGCCGTCGATGCCCGGTTGGATGCGATGGCCGCCACGGTGTGCGACAACGATCCCCGCACCCTGGAACAACGCCGCGCTGATGCCCTCGGCGCCCTCGGGCACGGTGTCGACCGACTGGCCTGCCTGTGCAACTCCGAGACCTGTCCGGCGGCCGGGGTGCAGCCCAATGATGTGGTGATCAACGCCATCGCCGAGGAGCAATCGCTGACCGACGACACCGCGGTGGTGCTCGACGGCCAGGATCCCGACAAGCCGACCAAACCGCTGCAGGAGATGACGCTGGCCGAAGCCGCCGCGGTGTCAGCGCCGACCGGTCCGGCCCACACCGCGCCGGCGGCCATCATCGGCGGGCCGATCCTTCCCGCAGCCCTGTTGGCCGCGAAAGTGGCTGCCGGGGCCAAGATTCGCTACATCACCCATCCCGGCGACGCCCCACCCGAACCCCACTATCGCCCGTCGGCGAAACTGGAGTGGTTCGTCCGCTGTCGCGACATGACCTGTCGGTTCCCGGGCTGCCGCGAACCCGCCGACGTCTGCGACCTGGATCATACGATCGCCTACCCGATCGGCCCGACCTGCGCGTCGAACCTGAAATGCTTTATGCCGCAAACACCCCCGGAAGAGGCTGGAGCCAAACAACATTCGCCGCCAAACCCCGCCCACCCGACAGCGACGACCCACCACCCTTCTAAGCGACCCTTCTAGACGACGACGAGCGCCAAGGCAGCCAACGTCGACACGCACATCGACGGGCCGTGCGGCACAGCCGATTCCGCCCGACGAATGGATGCGACAGCCGCGAGCACCGCGGTGCACAACGGTGCCGCTATGGCGGCCAGCACCCACACGTCATAGCCGAACGCACCCGTCAGCCCGCCGACACCGACTGCCAGCTTGACGTCGCCTGCGCCCAGGGCTGCCGGCGCGACGAGATGGACCACCAGATACAGCACTGCCAGACCGGCCGCGCCCAACACCGCCGAAACTCCGTGACCCGTCACCGCGGCCACCACGATAATCACCAATCCGCCCGACACCGTCAGCCAATTCGGCAGACGCCGTTCGCGGATGTCATACACACTCAGCGCCAGCAGCCACACCAGCACGCAAGCGCCTGCCACCCCCGCCCCCACGCATTGAGGCTAATCGCCGGAAACCGCCGCCCTCATCGCCTCTTTCGGAGCAGGCAGCCCCGTGAACTGCTCGACCTGCGCGTAGGCCTGGTTCAACAGCATCTGCAGGCCACTGATCACCCGTCCGCCTCTCGCCTCGACCGCCGCGGCGAGCGGCGTCGGCCATGGGTCGTAGATCGCGTCCAGCAACACGGGCGTCGCGGACAACACCTCGGCATACCGTTCGGCGGCGTCGGCCGGAATGGTGCTCACCACGACCGACACCTCTGCGACCGCGGCAGCTAACTCGGACCCGTCGATATCGAGCCAGCGCGCCTCGGCGCCCATCCGGGTCACGAGATCCACCACTGGCGCAGCCCTTTCCCGATTCCGCGCGACGACGGTGATGCGCTGCACTCCTAGTTCGACGAGGCCGACCACCACCGCCGGCGCCGTCCCCCCGGACCCCACCACGATGGCGTGCCCCGACGCCTCACCGAGCGCACCCACGACACCGTCGACGTCGGTGTTGTCCGCCCGCCACCCGAACGAGGTCCGCACCAGAGTGTTCGCCGCACCCACCAACTCGGCACGGGGCGTGCGCTCGTCGGCGAAGCTCAGCGCCGCGAACTTCCCCGGCATCGTGACCGACACGCCGACCCATTCGCGGCCGAAACCGCTGACCACGCCCGGCAATTGCTCGGCAGTGCATTCGATGCGGTCATAGGTCCAGCCGGTCAGACCCAACGCACGATAGGCCGCCAGATGCAACTGCGGTGAACGCGAGTGTGCTATCGGCGAGCCGAGGACAGCCGCCTTGCGGGCATCACCGCGCGCTGTCGAGGACACCGTTACGCTTCGCGAGTTCGATGTTCGCCAGGTGTTGTGGGTAGTCCTTGGTGAAGAGCGTTGTGCCCTGCATGTCGATGGTGACGAAGTACAGCCAATCGCCCGGCGCGGGGTGCTCGGCGGCGGCCAACGCCTCCAAGCTCGGCGAGCAGATCGGTGTCGCGGGAAGCCCTTCGCGCACATAGGTGTTCCACGGCGTCTCCCGGGCACGATCGGCGTCGGTGGTCGCCACTTCCTGGCGGTCAAGCGAGTAGTTCACCGTGGAGTCGAACTCGAGCCTGCGATGATCGGGTTCGACCAGGCGGTTGTAGATGACCCGGGCCACCTTGTCGAAGTCCTGCGGCTTGGACTCGCGCTGCACCAACGACGCCACCGTCAGGATCTGGTACGGCGTCATGCCCAGCGACTTGGCGGTGTCCAGCAGTCCACTCTGCGCATACTGATACGCACTTGCACCCACCAGCGACGACAGAATGTCGACCGCCGACGCCGACGGGTCGACATCCCATGAGCCCGGCGCGATCAAACCCTCGAGCCTGCGATGGTCATCGCCCATCGCCTGCACCGGTTTGGTCGCCCAGTCGGGCACCGACAACTCCGCCAACGACGCATTGACCGCCGCTTCCTTGAGGTCATCGGCCGACACGCATCGGCGGTCACCGTCGAGGTCAACACACGTCGCATTCGAGATCAACGTGAAGATGCCGTCGGTGACATCGTTGGTCTTGACGTCCCGGACATCGTCGAGCTGGCGTCCTTCGGGGATGACGAGCTTGCCCACCCGACTCAGCGGATCGGCCAGCCGGGACACCGCATCCGCACCCGATATCTCGGTGCGCATCTTGTAGAAGCCCGGCTGGATTGCCTGAATCGAGGAATTACCCTCTGCCGCGGTGACGAACGCCTTGGACGTCGCGACCACGTCATGGTCCTCGAGCGTCTGCCCGATCGCAGTGGTCGAATCACCGTCATGTACCTGGATGACGACGTCGGCCTTACCGTCTCCGGTGTAGTCGGAACCGCCGCCGAACATGGTGTGCCACAGCCGTGAACCGAGGAACACTGCCCCGACGACGATGACGATGAACACGCAGAGCGTGACGCCGCGTGCAAGCCGACGCCTCCGCCTGCGGCGCGCTTCCCGTACCCGGTCGGCGCGGCTCAACCGCCGCCGCGGCGGTCCGACCGCAACGGGCTGTGGGCGTTCGCGTTCCCAGCCGTCAGGCATTCCCGACCTCATTGAGTGTTGTCCGCCGCTGATCCAGCCAGCTCTGCAGAATTCCGACGGCCGCGGCCTGGTCGATCATCGCCTTCTGGCCTCTCGCCCTCACCCCGGCCTCCCGCAGCGAACGCTGTGCGGTGACCGTGGTCAGCCGTTCGTCGGCCATCCGCACCGGCGTCGGCCCGACGCGTCGCGCCAGATCCTCCGCGAGACCGATGGCATCTTCTGCCGAGGGACCGGTTCGGTCGGACAACGTTCGGGGCAAACCGACCACCACCTCGACGACCTCCAGTTCATCAACGAGTTGCGCCAGCCGTCGTAGGTGACGGTCCGTTCTGTCTCGGCGGATGGTCTCCACCGGGGTGGCCAGGATGCCGTCCGGATCGCTCACCGCGACGCCGATCCGGACCTTGCCGACATCGACACCCAGCCTGCGTCCGCGTCCGGGGTCGTCGGCTCCTGGCCGATCCGGCAGCCGGTGTTCTGGGTTGGGCACCTGGTTAGCTCCGGCCTAGCTCCGTGCGTAGAGCGGCCAGCGCCGCGTCGATACCTGCCGCTCCCTTTCCGGAGCCCTGCGCCAGATCCACCTTGCCGCCGCCGCGGCCGTTGACCGCTGCACCGAGAGTCTTGACCAGCTCGTTGGCCTTCAAACCCAGATCCTGGGCTGCGGGATTGACCGCGACGACGAACGGAACACTGTCGTTGTCGCCCTCGGCGATCAACGCGATCACCGCCGGTTCCGAACCGAGCTTGCCGCGGATGTCGCCGACCAGGCTGCGCAGATCACCGGCCGAGGTACCGCTGGCCATCCGCTGCGCCACCAGACGGACCTTACCGACCTGTTCGGCGCCTGCGGCGGCGTTCGCTGCTGCCGCGCGCGCGTTGGCGAGCCGCATCCGGTCGAGTTCCTTCTCCGCGGCCTTCAACCGGTCCACCAGCTGGGCCACCCGGGTGGGCACCTCGTCCGAGGGCACCTTGAGCGACGACGCCAGGCCGGCCATCAGCGCGCGCTCCTTCGCCAGGTGCCGGAACGAATCCAGCCCGACGTAGGCCTCCACGCGCCGCACGCCCGAACCGATCGACGACTCCCCGAGGATGGTGACGGGCCCGATCTGGGCGGAGTTGTGGACGTGCGTGCCGCCGCACAACTCGAGCGAGAACGGGCCACCGATCTCGACCACCCGCACCTGTTCGGGATAGGCCTCGCCGAAGAGCGCCATCGCGCCCATCGCCTTCGCCTTCTCCAGTTCGGTGGTGAAGCTGTGCACCTCGTAGTCGGCTTCGACCGCCTCGTTGGTGACCTCTTCGATCTGCGTGCGCTGATCCTCGGTCAACGGGCCCTGCCAGTTGAAGTCGAAACGCAGATAGCCCGGCCGGTTCAGCGAGCCCGCCTGAACGGCGTTGGGGCCGAGCACCTGCCGCAGCGCGGCATGGACCATGTGGGTGCCGGAGTGGCCCTGCGTTGCGCCGTGCCGCCACCGCGGGTCGACGGCCGCGACGACGGTGTCACCCTCGACGAACTCGCCGGACTCCACGTTGATGCGGTGTGCCCACAGTGTTTTCGCGATCTTCTGCACATCGGTGACCGCCGCCTTCGCGGTACTCGATGCACCGGTGCCGGTGATGCTGCCTTCGTCGGCGATCTGGCCGCCCGACTCCGCATAGAACGGCGTGCGGTCGAGAACAAGCTCGACGCGCTCGGCCTGCTGGCCGTCATGGGTGACGACCGGGACGCGCCTGCCGTCCACGAAGATACCGAGAATCCTTGCTTCGGAAGTCAATTCGTCAAAGCCGGTGAACTCGGTCGGACCGGCCTCGACCAGCTCGCGATAGGCCGACAGGTCGGTGTGCGCCTGCTTACGGGCGGCGGCGTCGGCCTTGGCTCGCTTCCGTTGCTCGGCCATCAGGCTGCGGAAGCCTTCCTCGTCGACGCTCAGGTCGGCCTCGGCGGCCATTTCCAGCGTCAGCTCCAGCGGGAAGCCGTAGGTGTCGTGCAGTGTGAAAGCGTCCGAACCGGACAGCACCGACGAACCCTTCTGCTTCGTCGCGCGGGCCGCGTCGTCGAACAGCCGCGAACCCGAGGCGAGCGTGCGGTTGAACGCAGTCTCCTCGGCCACCGCGATGCGCTGGATCCGGTCGAAGTCGCTGACGAGTTCCGGATACGACGGGCCCATCGCATCGCGCACGGTGGCCATGATGTCGGCGACGATCGGCTGCTCGATGCCCAGCAGTTTCGCCGACCTGATCATCCGGCGCAGCAGACGGCGCAGCACGTAGCCGCGGCCGTCGTTACCGGGGCTGACGCCGTCGCCGATGATGATTGCCGCGGTGCGGCTGTGGTCGGCGATGATGCGGTACCGGACGTCGTCGTCGTGGTTGCCCGCGCCGTACCCGCGCGGTGCGATGTCCGCCACAAGGTCGATCACCGGGCGCAGCAGATCGGTTTCGTAGACGTTGTCCACGCCCTGCAACAGGCAGGCGACGCGCTCGATGCCCATGCCGGTGTCGATGTTCTTGCGCGGCAGCGGTCCGAGGATCTCGAAGTCCTCCTTCGAGGTGCCCTCGCCGCGCTCGTTCTGCATGAACACGAGGTTCCAGATCTCGATGTAGCGGTCCTCGTTGGCCGCCGGACCGCCCTCGATGCCGTACTCGGGGCCGCGGTCGTAGTAGATCTCCGACGACGGGCCGCACGGGCCGGGAATGCCCATCGACCAGTAGTTGTCGGCCATCCCGCGGCGCTGAATGCGCTCAGCAGGGATGTCGGTGAGCTCCATCCACAGATTGGCGGCCTCGTCGTCATCGAGATAGACGGTGGCCCAGAGCTTTTCGGGGTCGAACCCGTAGCCGCCCTCGTCTACGGGATTAGTCAGCAGCGACCAGGCCAGCTCGATGGCGCCCCTCTTGAAGTAATCGCCGAACGAGAAGTTGCCGGCCATCTGAAAGAACGTGTTGTGCCGCGTCGTGACGCCGACTTCGTCGATGTCAGGGGTGCGGATGCACTTCTGGATACTGGTCGCGCGCTTCCACGGCGCGGGGCGCTGACCGAGGAAGTACGGCACGAACTGCACCATGCCTGCGTTGACGAACAGCAGGTTGGGGTCATCGAGGATCACGGACGCGCTGGGCACCTCCGTGTGGCCCGCCTTCACGAAATGATCGAGGAATCGCTTCCTGATCTCGTGTGTCTGCACTTGCCGTCGTCCTTCGAAGTCTCGAGTGATTATCGGTGTCCATGATCAACCGACCGCACTACAGTACCGGTCACATTTGTCGTGCGATCATCAGCCGTTTATGAAGCTCAGCCGCACGGAGCGGCGTGGGTTGTCCCTGTTCAAGTCAACGAGGACGACACTCTGCCAAGTTCCCAGAAGCGGCCGGCCGTCCAGCACCGGCACCGTTATCGACGGCGCGACCAGCGCGGGCAGCACGTGGTCGGCGCCGTGGCCCGGCGAACCGTGCGCGTGGCGGTAGCGGTCGTCCCGGGGCAGCAGCCTCTCCAGCGTGTCGACGAGATCATCGTCGGATCCGGCACCGGTTTCGATGATCGCCACCCCCGCGGTCGCATGCGGCACGAACACGTTGCACAGGCCGTCCCTGTGGCCTGCGCAGAAAGACCGGACCTCGTCGGTCAGATCGACGATCCGTCGCCGCGATGAGTCGATTTCGAGCACGTCGGAATCCATAACGCCAGGGTACGGACCTTGTAGCGGCCGCTCTGCGGGAGGAAGCTAATCGTTGGTGGGTGGCGCCACCGGGGCGCCGCCCGAGAGAGGAAAGGGGTGGACCGTGTACGCGCGCTCTACCACAATCCACGCGCAACCATCATCGATCGACGATGGCATCGCGTTCGTACGCGACCAGGTCATGCCTGCGTTGCAGGCCATGGACGGCTGTGTCGGCCTTTCCTTGTTGGTCGACCGGGAGTCCGGCCACTGCATTGCCACCAGCGCATGGGAGACAGACGACGCGATGCGCCTCAGCACGGAACGGGCGAAGCCGCTCCGCGACGAGGCCGGGGCCCGGTTCGGCGGCGGCGACGCCACGGTCGACGAGTGGGAGATCGCCGTCATGCACCGCGAGCACCGGTCCGGTGACGGCGCTTGCGTGCGGGCAACGTGGATCAAGATGCCTCGTGATCAGGTCGAGAAGGCCATCGAGTTCTACCGGACCGACGTGCTGCCGTCACTGGAAGAACTCGAAGGCTTCTGCAGCGCCAGTTTCATGGTCAACCGCGCAACCGGCAGGGGCGTGTCGTCGGCGACGTTCGACAGCCGCGAAGCGATGGACCGCAATCAGGAGAACGCCAGGGAACTGCGCAACGCACGCACTCGCGAGATGGGTGCCGACATCCTCGACGTCGGCGAGTTCGATCTGGCGCTCGCGCACCTGCGGTTACCCGAGATGGTGTGACGGCCGCAGCATCGCCTGATTGACGCAGGCGTTTATTCGGTGTGCGCCGAGGGTATTTCACCTCCACTGACAACCGCTCGACTCGCTACCGCTCCTTGGAGGAGAGATGACCATTACCGGCGTTATCACCGCAATTCTGATCGGCATCGTGGTCGGTGTGCTCGGCCGCCTGGTGGTGCCCGGCAGACAGCCCATCGGCATGCTCGCAACCGTGCTGGTCGGCATCGTCGGCGCATTCCTCGGCACGGCAATCGCCCGCGCGCTGGGAATCCCGACCGTCACCAACGGCATCGACTGGCTGGAACTGCTCGTTCAGGTCATCGTCGCGGCCGTCGGCGTCGCCCTGGTGTCCTCGATGATGGGACGCAGGCGCACCGGTGTGATCGGCGGGCGCAGGCGCTCGAGCTTGTTCCGCTGACACACAACAACATGCATAGCGGTACCCGGCGGCTTCCCCTGGCCGCCGGGTTCTCGCATCCCATAGTCAGGCCGATTTCAGCAGCGCGTCGAGCTTTTCGTAGCTTTCGGTCATGCCGCCCTCCATCCCCGAGGACAGCAGCGCATCGCGCGCCTCGGTGTTCGGGCAGATGGATCGGCCCCGCAGCCTGCTGCGGCCGTCGCCGAGATCCTCGAACCACATGAACTCGATGTTCACCATGTCCGGGGCGCCCTCGAACTCGAAGGTCTGAATGATGATCTCGTTCTCCCGCACGGTGTGAAACGTCCCGTTGAAGCGGAAATCGCCATCCTCAGACGAGTGCACATAACGGTAGCCACCGTGAGTCGTGAAGTCCCACTCCTCGATTCGCATCTCGAGGCGGTGCGGGCCGAGCCACTGCTTGACCAGTTCGGGATCTGCGTGGGCGCGGAACAGCGCCTCGACCGGCACGTCGAACTCTCTGGTGAACTCCATCGCGAGGGTGTCGACAGGAGCGTGCAGATCGAGTGCGTTTGTCATCGTTTCTTCCCCTTGTTTGTCGTGTCGGTCATCTGGGCCAGCAGGGTGTCCAGCCGGCGGTAATTGCGTTCGGCGTCAAGCCGATACCGGTCTATCCACGCGGTCAGCCCTTCCAGCGCCGCCGCGTCGAGATGGACGGGCCGACGCTGCGCATCGCGGGTCCTGGTGACCAGCCCCGCCTGCTCGAGGACCTGGATGTGTTTGGACACCGCTTGTTTCGTGATGTCGAACGGCTCGGCCAACTCGTTGACCGTCGCCGGTCCGCGGGACAACCGCGCCACGATGGCCCGCCGAACCGGGTCGGCCATCGCCATGAAGGCGCGATCCATTCGCGCATCGGCATCGTCACCACTCCCCATTATCAACCTTGTGTTTGATCAATGAATTGGTTGATTACAACGGTAGAAGCCTTTCGTCGCGGTGTCAAGGGATCGGCGGCCGCCAGCCTCAGCGCCTGCGGCGGATGATCGCGCGCAGCTTGTCGAGCCGTGACGCGATCTCCCGTTCGGCACCATGGTTGGTGGGCTGGTAGTAGTCCACGCCGACCAGCTCGTCGGGTGGATACTGTTGCGGCACAACGCCGTCGGGATCGTCATGGCTGTACTTGTAGCCGACCGCATTGCCCAGCGCCTCCGCGCCGGAGTAGTGCCCATCTCGCAGGTGCGGCGGCACCAGCCCCGCCTTGCCCTGCCTGACGTCGCTCATCGCCGCGCCCAGTGCCGTCGTCACCGCGTTCGACTTCGGCGCTGTCGCCAGATGAACGGTGGCATGCGCGAGCGTGAGCTGAGCCTCGGGCATGCCGATCAGCTGCACGGTCTGCGCGGCGGCGACCGCCGTCTGCAGCGCGGTCGGATCCGCCATCCCGATGTCCTCGCTGGCCAGGATCATCAGCCTGCGCGCGACGAAGCGCGGGTCCTCCCCCGCCACCAACATGCGGGCCAGGTAGTGCAGTGCGGCGTCGACGTCGGATCCGCGGACGGATTTGATGAACGCGCTGATGACGTCGTAGTGCTGATCGCCGTCGCGGTCGTAGCGGACGGCGGCCTTGTCCAGCGACTGCTCGACGATCTCGACGGTGACGCGCTCGGCCGCCTCCGACGCCACCTCCAGCGCTGTCAGCGCCCGTCTGGCATCTCCGGCGGCGAGTTGCACAAGCAGGTCGACGGCATCGTCGTCGACCTTGACCTTTCCGCCCAGCCCGCGGGGATCGTCGATCGCGCGGGTGACGACCGCACGGACGCCCTCGGCGGTGAGCGGCTGCAGTTGCAGGATCAGCGACCGCGACAGCAGCGGCGCGACGACCGAGAAAGAGGGGTTCTCGGTGGTGGCGGCCACGAGCAGCACCACGCGGTTTTCGACCGCCGACAGCAGTGCGTCCTGCTGGGTCTTGGAGAAGCGGTGCACCTCGTCGATGAACAACACGGTCTGCTCACCGTGCGCGGCAGCCCTGCGCGCGACGTCGATGACCGCGCGAACCTCCTTGACGCCTGCCGAAAGCGCCGACAGCGCCTCGAACCGCCGACCTGTCGCCTGCGATATCAGCGACGCCAGCGTCGTCTTGCCGGTGCCCGGCGGACCGTAGAGGATGACCGACGCCGCACCCGAGCCCTCCACCAGGCGCCGCATCGGCGAGTTCGGGCCGAGTAGATGGTCCTGACCGACCACCTCATCGAGGGACGCCGGCCGCATCCTCACCGCAAGCGGACTGGACGCCCCTGCCGGTCCCGTTGCACCGCCGGTCGAGGCCGGCTCGCCGGGGACGTCGAACAGACCGTCAGACACGCTCCCTGCTTACCACGGCGCTACGACTGGGGCGCCGTCACGAAGTCGATCAGTTCCTCGACCCTGCCGATGAGGGCGGGCTCCAGGTCGTTCCAGTCACGCACCCGGCCCCGGATGCGCTGCCAGGCCCTTGCGGTGTCGGCCTGGCCGGCATGGGGCCACCCGAATGCCCGGCACACGCCGCGCTTCCAGTCCGTCCCCTTCGGCACACTCGGCCACGCCGCAACACCGAGCCTGGCCGGTTTGACCGCCTGCCAGATGTCGATGAACGGGTGGCCGACCACCAGCGTGTGCTCACCACCGGGTCCGCGGCGCACGGCGTCGGCGATCCGCGCCTCCTTGGACCCCGCGACGAGATGGTCGACGAGTACGCCGAGCCGCCGGCCCGGCCTGGGCCTGAACTCCTCGACGATGGCCGCCAGATCGTCGATGCCGCCGAGATACTCGACAACGACACCTTCGATCCGCAGATCGTCGCCCCACACCTGCTCGACGAGTTCGGCGTCGTGGCGTCCCTCGACGTAGATGCGGCTGGACAGCGCCACCTTGGCTTTGGCACCGGGCACCGCCACCGAACCCGACGCAGTGCGCGTGCTCGTCGTCGGCGCGGTGCGCCGCGGCGGCGTCAGGATCACCGGCTTGCCGTCGATCAGGTAGCCGGGCCCGACGGGAAACGGCTTGCGACGGCCGCGGGAGTCCTCGAGTTCCATTCGCCCGTACTCGATCCGAACCACCGCGCCCACGTAACCGGTCTGCGCGTCCTCGACGACCATTCCCATCTCGACGGGCAGTTCGGTGGAGCGGGGTTTTCTGTGCGGATTGTTGGCGAGCACATCGGCGCCATAGCGATCGACCACCGGGTGATCGTAGGGTCTCACCCGTGCTGCTGAACCGTGACACGGCCGAGGGAATCGCGAACGGAAAAATCACACTTGTGTTGCGCCGCTGGGACGTTCCGCGCGCCAAGAAGGGCGGCACGCAGCGGACATCGGTCGGCACGATCCGCATCGACGCGGTCACCCAATACCCCGCCGACTATCGCGTCACCGCCGCGCAGGCACGCGCCGCGGGATACCCGTCGGCCAAGGCGGCACAGGCCGACCTGGATCGCAGGCCCGCCAAACACACCTACGTGATCAAGGTGTCCTACCTCGCACCCGACGAACGCCAGGCGCTGGCCGCCGACGATCACCTCACCGAGGACGACGTCGAGGCCATCGCCACCCGGCTGAGGCGATGGGACGCCGCGGCGGAAGCCCCGTGGACCCACGAATACCTGGCGCTGATCGCGGCCAACGAGGCGGTGCGGGCGCCGGACCTGGCCGCCCGGCTCGGCATGGAGACGGCGCGCTTCAAGCGCAGGGTCCGCCAGCTCAAGGGTCTGGGCCTGACCATCAGCCTCGACGTCGGCTACCGGATCTCACCCCGCGGGCGGGCGTATCTGGTGCGACAGGGCACGATCAAGCGATGATCGATCTGCAGCAGTACGGGCCATGGGCGGTCATCGCAGGCGGTTCGGAGGGTGTCGGCGCGGAGTTCGCCGGACAACTCGCCGCCGAAGGGCTGAACCTGGTCCTGCTCGCCCGCAAGCCCGGACCACTCGAGGCCACCGCCGACGAATGCCGGCGACACGGCGCCCAGGTCCGCACCCTCGCCGTCGACCTGGTCGATCCCGCAGGCATCGACCGGCTGTTCGCGGCGACCGCCGATCTGGAAGTCGGACTGCTGATCGACAACGCGGGCGCCAACACCTGCAGCGAGGAGTTCCTCGACGGCGATCTCGCCGACTTCCAGCGGGTCATCGACCTCAACATCGGCGCGACCATGCGGCTCACGCAGCACTACGGCAGGGCCATGCGCGACCGCCGCCGCGGCGGGATCGTGCTCGTCGGGTCGATGGCGGGCTACCTCGGTTCGGTGCGGCACACCGTCTACGGCGGGGTGAAGGCGTTCGACCGGATCTTCGCCGAAGGGCTGTGGCTGGAACTGCGCGACTACGACGTGCACGTGCTTCACCTGGTTCTCGGCGTCACCAGGACGCCCGCGATGGAACGCGTCGGCCTCAACTTCGACGTGCCGGGCATGCGCGTAGCCGAGCCCGCCGACGTCGCGCGGGAGGGTCTGGAACAGCTGCCGAACGGACCGGTGTACATCGTGGGCGGAAACGCCGACGACGTCGCCCGACGCAACGACCCCGACCGCGCGAAGGTGGTCCTCGGCACTCATCGGTTCATGCAGAAACTGATCGGCGGTAACTGAGATGACCTCTTTGGACGAACTCGAAAGGCGGTTGCGCATCATCGAAGACGAGCGGGCCGTCGAACGGCTGATCGCGTCGTACGGACCGCTCGTCGACGCCGGTGACGCCGACGCGACCGCGGCGCTGTGGGCGACCGACGGCTCCTACGAAGTCGAAGGCTGGCACATGCGCAGCCGCGACGACGTTGCTGCGATGGTGCGGTCGGACGCTCACCAGGGCCTGATCCGCCGTGGCTGTTGCCATTTCCTCGGGCCTTCGGTCGTCACGGTGGACGGCGACGACGCCGTCGCCGTCTGTGAATCCGTGTTGTTGCTCCGCCGTGACGACGGCTACGTCGCCGCGCGGGCGGGCGCCAACCACTTCCAGTTGCGCCGGATCGACGGACGATGGCAGATCGTCGAACGCAGGACGCGCGGGCTCGACGGCAGCCCGGAACCACTGAAGTTGTTGTCCGCGGGCGTGATCGGGGCAAACCCGGACTAGAAGTCGGCGGGGTTCGGCCGCGCTACCGATCGCGGCGCCAGACCGAGGCCTCGGACGTGGTTGGCAATAGCCTCCAAGCTCGCCACCCATACATCGTCATGTGAGCACACGTATTCGATCAGCGAGTCGAGCGCCTGCGCACGCGATGGCCGCCCCGACAGGAAGGGATGATTGGTCAGTACGTAGACCCCTCCCTCCGCCCGCATGGCATCGAACTCCAACCGCCACATCTCGACAGCCTTGGTGGGGCTCTCGATCAGCCCGCAGCCACTGAACTCGGGCACGTAGCAGTACTGCTCCCAGTCGTCGAGTGCCCACTGCAGCGGGATCTCCACCAGCGGCCCGCCGCCCTCGACATAGAGCTCATAGGGGTGGTCGGCATCCATCAGGCTGCTGTCGTAGAGAAACGCTCTCTCCCGCAACAGCTTCGGCGAGTGCCAATTGAGTTCCCACATCGGTGCCCGGTAGCCGACCGGGCGTAAACCGGTCACCGACTCCAGCGCGTCCAGCCCCCGGTCTAGGATGTCTGCTTCCTGCTGTTCGGTCTTGCCGCGCATCGGCTCGTGCAGATAGCCGTGGTGGGCGATCTCGTGGCCGGCGGCGACGATATCGCGGACCACGTCCGGATAGCGCACCGCGGTGTAGCCGGGAACGAAGAACGTCGACGTGAGGTTGTGCCTGGCAAGGATTTTCAGGATCCGCGGCACCCCGGTGATCGGACCATAGGCCTGGTGACTCATGGCCGACATCCGATCGGCGTGTGAGGGGTCGATGCCCAGCATCGCCGACTCCGCATCCACGTCGAACGAAAACGACGCCGCACACCGCGCACCGTTCGGCCACTGCACCGGTGGCACGGTCATGTGCGGCTCTTCGCGCGGCCAAGCAACGCCAGGAATTCATAGGCAAGGAACGCTGCGGCGATGCCGGTCAACTCAGCATGGTCGTATGCGGGCGCGACCTCCACGATGTCGGCGCCGACGATGTTGAGCCCGTCGAATCCACGTACCACCTCGAGCAGTTCGCGACTGGTCATCCCGCCGATCTCCGGGGTACCGGTTCCCGGTGCGTGCGCCGGGTCGAGCACGTCGATGTCGATCGACACATACAGCGGACGATCGCCGATGGTTTTCCTCAACAGTGCGACCACCTCTGCGACGGTACGTGTCTGGAACTCGCGGCAGTGCACGACAGTGAATCCGAGTTCGGCGTCCGACGACAGGTCGTCGGGTGAGTACAGGGCGCCGCGGATACCGACGTGCGCGCTGTGACCCGATACGAAGAGACCCTCCTCGGCCGCGCGACGGAACGGCGTGCCGTGTGTCAGCGGGGCGTCGAAGTAGGTGTCCCACGTGTCGAGATGCGCGTCGAAGTGCACCAGGGCGACGGGCCCGTGAATCCGGTTGTGCGCGCGCAACAACGGATACGCGATCGTGTGGTCGCCCCCGATCGTGATGATCCGTCCGCCGTCGGCGATGAGCGCGGACGCCTGCTCCTCGATCTGTTGCATGGCCTTGGCGATATCGAAAGGGGTGCAGGCGATATCACCCGCGTCGACGACCTGCTGTGCGGCGAACGGCATCACCTCCATCTGAGGGTGATATGGCCGCAGCACCCGTGAGCACTGGCGAACATGCGCCGGCCCGAACCGCGCGCCCGGTCGATAGCTGACACCGGTGTCGAACGGAATACCCACGACGGCGACGTCGTAGGTCGAAACGTCGTCGATGCGCGGCAGCCGCGCAAACGTGGAGAAACCGGCGTAACGCGGTACGACGGTTCCGTCGACCGGCTGCACCGGTTCGGCCTGCTCTGTCATGTCCGGCATCGTGTTGTCCCTCCGTTGATCTGAACGGTCTGGCCGACGAAGGCGCGCAAACCATCGCGCGCCAGCAGTGAGACCGTCGCTGCGATGTCATCAGGCCTTCCGATACGTCCGAGCGGGATCTCGCGCGCGTACCGCTCATGCATCTCGGCGAGAGTGATGCCCGCATCGTCTGCGTCGACCTCTAGCTGCGGGGTGTCGATGATGCCCGGCGCTACGGCGTTCACCGTGATGTTCTCGGGCGCGAGCTCACGACCGAGCGATTTCGTCAGCGCGATCAAGCCAGCCTTGGACGCCGAATACGCGCCTGCATTGGGCCATCCGATCACACCCCACTCCGAGGCGATGATCACGATGTTGCCACCGCCGCGCCGCCGCATACCCGACAGCACTGCCTGCACCAGGTAAACAGTCCCCGACAGATTGGTGTCGACCACCTTCCACCAGTCCTCGTCGGGATGGTCGACGAACGGCCCCATCGTCATATAGGCGGCATTGCACACCAGGATGTCCACCGGCCCGCGGGTTCGCTCGATCTCACCGACCATCGCCGCGACCGCGTCAGGGTTGGAAACGTCTGCAGGAGCGGCGAATCCACCGGTGGCGGTGACCATGGCGTCCATGCGGTGGTCAAGCTCAGGCCCGTTGATACCAACCGACGCCCCTTCGGCCGCCAGGCGCTCGGCGATGGCCGCCCCGATCCCCTGCGTCGCCCCGCTGACCAGCGCCACCCGCTCGGAGTGCCGCGTCATTCAGATCACCGCCCCGCTGTTCGGCGAGAACACCTCACCGGTGCAGAACGATGCCTCGTCGCTGACGAGATAGCGCACCACTTCGGCGACTTCCTGCGGTCGCGCAAGCCGCCGCGCAGGCAGCGTCGCGAGGTAATCGGGTGCGCGCCACGGTGAATCGGGCGCCAGCAGCGGCGTGTCGGTCGGTCCCGGTGCGACGGCGTTCACCCGGACTCCGTGCCCGGCCACCTCGACGGCGAGGCTCCGCACCAGCCCGATGATCGCGCCCTTCGCCGCCGCGTAGTGAGCTTCACCGTCACCGCCGCCGACCGCCAGCTCGGAGGTTAACGCAACGACGCTGCCGCTGCGGCGCTCGATCATCGACGGCAGCGCCGCTCGCGCGACATTGCGCAAGCCGCCGAGGTGAACACGCAGCATGCGGTGGAGTTGCTCGGTGGTGATGTCCGCAACGGGCACCGCCTCGTAGTGGCCGGCCGCGCTGACCACCGCGTCGACCGGGCCGAGGTCGCGCACCACACGCTCCATCGCAACGCCGACGGCCGCCGGGTCCGAGACGTCCACGACATATGGTGAGCTTTCGTTACGGTCCAGCGCGGCAACCTGATAGCCGTCATGTCCGAGTGCTTCGGCGATCGCTGCCCCGATGCCGGACGCCGCGCCGGTGACGACGGCGACGCGGCTCACTTCGGCGGCGGTGCGGCGGCGAGGCGCTCGGCGATCGGCGCCTGGATCTTGCGTCGCACCGACAGGTAGATCAGCGAGCCGACGATCGCCAGCACCACGGTGGTGATCACGCTCGCCCAGCTGATGTACCAGGGCACGTCCGGCGAGGAGCGGGGCCAGGCGACGTTGACGGTTTCGAAGATGACCCACAGCGACGCGAGATACGTGATCGGCGCGCCCCACCGACCGAGGTTGAACGGCCCAGGTTTCCACTTGCCGGTCAGCCGTGCGAGCGCCGCTCCGATCACCGGCACGCCGAATGCGATGTAGAAGCCGATGATGTTGAAGTTCACCAGGATGTTGTAGAACTCCGTGCCTGCGATGAGCACGAACACGATGGCCACGACCGCCGTCAGCGCAATCGCGTTGACCGGCAGTCGTTCCGGACCCGCCAGTCCGCCAAGCACTTTCGACCCCGGCAGGCTGTGATCGCGGGCCGCACCCCATATACACCGCGATACCGCCGCCTGCACGGCAAGGAAGCTCGACACGAACCCGATCACGAACATCGCCAGAAGCGGTTTGGTGACACCGGCACCCAGGTGGAACGCCAGCGTATCGGCGACCATCTCGCCCGACTGCGCGGCAACCGCGCCAGGGAGGTCCGGGATCGAGAGAATCAGCGCCGCGGCGGAGAACATCACGACGAGCCCGACCAGCAGCAGCGCGAGGATGATCGCCTTTGGCACATTGCGTTCCGGCTCGTCGACCTCCTCGGCCACCGACCCGGCCGCCTCGAACCCGAGGAACGACCAGCCGACGTACGCGATGGCCAGCAGCATGGGGCCAGACGCCCACGATGCGGCGTCGGGAATGCCCGCGCTGCTGAAGAGCACCGAGAAGGGGTTCTCGCGGTAGAACAGCAGCAGCACGATGCCAAGACCGAGAGACCCGACCACCTCGCAGGTGATGCTGATGGCAACCATGATCTTGAGGACTCGCCGGCCCACCATGTTCACGAGGGTCCCGACGAGGATGATCGCGATCGCAATCGAGGCGATCTGCCAGCGGTTGGGTTCACCCACCCCGAAGATGTTGAGCAGGAATCCGCCCGCCGCGTAGGACAGCGTGCCGAGCGCGATCGTCAGGCCCCACATGTATGCCCAGGCCGCCACCCAACCCCATGTGGTGCCCTGAACGTGTCGCGACCACTGATAGACACTGCCTGCATAGGGCCACCGCGATGCCAACTCGCCGAAGACGGCGGCCACCATCAGCTGTCCGATGAGCACGATCGGGAATGCCCAGAAGAATTTCGGACCTGCGGCGAACAGACCGAGCGTGAAGATCGCATAGACGGCTGCGATCGGAGACACATCGGCGAAGGCCAACGACAGTGCCGAACGGAAGCTGAATCCGCGCTGCAGCCGTTCCGGCGTGCCGTGGGGCACGGTGGTCATGTCGATCGATTCGGCCATGTCGGCTCCTGTCGCTGGAGTTTCCACCCGCCGCAACTGTGCTTCCCGGAGGTCGGTGAACGGAATACGCCCACCGTCTGAACTTCGGGCATATATTCATACGATCATCTAGGTTCAAGACATGGCCCCGCCGACGGTGCGCGATCTGTTGGACACCCCTCATCTGCGGTTGCGGCTGCGGGCGGGCGGCGTGGGCCTGGACAGGCCCGTGACGTGGGCGCAGACGTCCGATCTCACAGAACCGTGGTCGTATCTGGCCGGCGGTGAACTGCTGATGAAAAACGGCCAAACCCTGCCCGAGCCTGCCGATGGTCAAGTGGCGTTGATCGAGGGGCTGGCCGAAAACGGCATGTGCGGAATGGTCATCGGTCTGGACGCTGCCACACCGGAACTGACCACCGAGGCGATCGCCTTGGCTGACCGGCTCGGGTTCCCGATCATGGTGGCCCCGTATTCGGTCGGCTTCGCCTCGATTGGCCGCGCCGTCGCAGACGCGGCAGGCAGCGGCCGCGTCGCCGTGACCGAACGCGTCTACAACGTGATTCGCCAATCGGTTTCGCACTCCGGCCCCGCCAACGTGCTGGCTCAATTGGAGCGCGACCTCGCCTGCCGGATCGCGGTGCTCGACGCGGCGACCGGCACCGTCGCACTCGAGGCGTCGAAGCCGCCGCCCACCGACCTGCGCCGGGTCATCACCTCCGAGATCACGGAGCGAGGGGGTGCGATCCCCGGAGTTCTTCACGTCACCGCGGGCGCGGAGCGTGCACTCGTCGTCGAAGTGCCCGACGAAGAGCCGACAATCCTGGCCACCTACGCCTTCCGCGGCCCAACCACCGACATGGTGCACCTGCAGCACCTCGCCTCGGCGGTAGCGGTGCTGTTGGCTCAGCAGAACGCCCGCCGTGAGCATGAACGGCGGATCGGCGCAGAGGTGATGGGCCAACTGTGTGACGGCAGGATGAGCGACCGGGACGGCGACCGGGAACTCGGCGAGCGCGGACTGAATGCCGCGACGTGCTGTGTGGTGGCGGCCGACGGAGTGTCATCGGCGAGCGAGCGTCAACTGCATCTCGGCCTCGGGCGGCGATCGGTGCCGCACCTGCTGCTGCGCCGAGCAGCGCTGCTGTATGCGCTGATGCCGGTCACCGATCGGGCCCTCGATGTACTGAGCCAGCGACTTGGCGAACAGGCGACGCTCGGCATCAGTGAGCCGTTGTCGCGACCTTCCCGCGCCCCGGACGCGGTGCGAGAGGCGACGTGGGCGGTGCGTGTCGCGGTCACCGCCTCGCACAGATCCGCCCGGTTCGCCGACGCGACGATGTTCTCGGTGCTGCGTGATCCCGAGGAAGCGCGTGTCGTCGTCGACCGCGTGCTGGGAAAGCTGATCGACTATGACGCAACGCATTCCAGCGATATGCTCACCACCCTCGACACGTACCTGCGGTGCCAGCGGTCCTGGCTGCAGACCGCTGCGGAACTCGGCATCCATCGACAGACCGTCGTCTATCGCATTCAGCGGGTCGAGGAGATCACCGGGCGGCGCATCGCCGATACGGCCACCCTCGCCGAGTTCTGGCTGGCGTTACGCGCGAGAGACCTGTTGGCCGTCCCCAGTTGATCGTCGCCAGGCGGGTCGTCTACGGAGGCAAGTGATCAGCTGGCCGTCTCCTCGATGACCGTGTGGATGAACCGCATCTTTTCCAGCACGGTGGGCGGTAACACGAAAGGGTACAGGTCCTGCTTGCCCATCGACCGGTTCAGCATGTTCAACGCCCAGGACAGCGGCAGCCACATGTCGATGATCTGATCGAAGCCACTGGGGCCAAGCACCTTCCGCTCGAATGTGGCGGCCGCGGGGGCAAAGCTGAAGGCCGCCGCGGTGTCGAGCGTGTCGCGGATGTGCAGATAGTGCGCGAACGTCTCGGCCCAGTCCTCGGCGGGATGCATTGTGGCATAGGAGGACACGTAGTCGTCCTCCCACTCCGCGGGTGGACCCTCCTGGTAGTGGCGGTCCAGCGCCGCCTGGTAGTCGGCGTCGGGATCGCCGAACAGTTGCTGGAACCGGCTCTTGTAGTCGGGCACGCAATCCACCAGCCGGAAGTAGTAATAGTGGCCGATCTCATGCCGGAAATGACCGAGCAGCGTGCGGTACGGCTCGTCCATCGAAATGCGCAACTGCTCGCGGTGCACGTCGTCGCCTTCGGCGAGGTCGAGGGTGATCACGCCGTTGTCGTGGCCCGTGAAAACCTTCTCGTGTTCGCTGGAGAGAAGGTCGAACGCCAACCCCAGTTCGGGGTCCTCGTCGCGTCCGACGATCGGCAGCTTGAGTTCGTACAGTTCCGCGATCAGGCGCCGCTTGGCCCTCTCGGCGTCCGCGAAGGCCGAGAGCGCCTTGGTGTCAGCGTCGTTCGGTCTGGTCCTGGTGAGCGCACACGACGCGCACAGCCGTCGGACCGGATGCTTCTCGACCAGCCAATTGCATTCGGCGAGGTGAAGATTGGCGCACAGCTCGTATTTGTCGGCGTCGACGAAGCCGGGCTGTGAGCCCTCCTCCCCCGACGCGATGACCAACAACGCCATGTCCTCGAGCGAGAAGCCGAGCGGGCTGTCGCACGACAGGCACACCGAGTTCTCGAATGCCAGATGTTGCCCGCATCTCGGGCAGATGAAGTCACGCATTAGCCACCTCTCCTTCGAACGGCGCCACGTCAACCGACACGTCGATGACGCTGCTCTCGGAATCGGTGTAGATGATGCCGCGCAGCGGCGGCACGTCGGCGTAGTCGCGACCCCAGCCGACGGTGATGTAGCGCTCGTCGACCATCTGGTCGTTGGTCGGATCCAGGCCGAGCCACTGGTTCTGCGGCGTCCACACCGACGCCCACGCGTGGGTGGCATCGATGCCGACCATTCGCTCCTTGCCCGGCGGTGGATCGGTGGCCAGATAGCCCGAAACATAGCTCGCCGCAAGACCGTTGGCGCGCAGGCAGGCGATGGCCAGCCTGGCGAAGTCCTGGCAGACGCCTTCCCTGGCCGCCAGCACGTCGGCGACCTTGGTGGACACCGTCGTCGATCCCGACCGGTAGGTGAAGTCCGAAAAGATCCGCGACGTGAGATCGATCAGCACCTCGATCAGCGGTCGGCCGGCGGCGAAACTCGGCGCCGCGTAGTCGCGGACCTCGTCGGTGATCTCGGGCGGCTGCAGATCGAGCGTGAACTCGGTCGCCAACGTGCCGTCGAGGCCGACCGGACGGGCGATTTCCCATGGCGCGAGTGCGGATCCGGCGTCATACAGTTCCTCCGGCGGCGGGTCCACCTCGACGATCGACTCGCTGGTCACGGAGAGCCGCTGGTGGCGTTCGGTCACGTGGAAGTACGAGCTGAGGTTGCCGTAGGCATCCCGGCTCGTCGAAATGTCGGTGGGTTCTGGATCGATGTGCAGCGCGTGATGCAGGCAGCGCTGTCGGGCTGTGTCGCGGGGCGTGAGGAAGCCGCGGCCATAGGAACTGGTCACGACGTCGGAGTACCCGTAAATCGTGCTGTGAGACACCCGATATCGCCGCGTGGCCGTCATGGCATCTCCCTGCGTACGTTCGGACCCCAAAGCGGCTGCATACCCCCGGGCAGCGACAGGTGTGTCGCGGTGATCACACCGGACAACTCGCGCAGATCGCCGTGGAGTCCGTCGAGCAGCGCCGCGAGCTCGGCTCGCCGTCCGTCGGGCGTGGCTTCCTCGAGGTCGGCCGGGTCGGTGCGGCGCAACCTGCTGCCGATCTCGTCGACCATGCGCTCGGGACGCGACGAGCCCAGCGTCTTGAGATCGGCGCGCAGCCGCTCGAATTGGTAGACCAGCGATCTGGGGTTCTCGGCGTCGAACAGGACCAGTTCCGCGACCGCCGCGATGTTGACGGCGCCGGGGTTGCGCCTGCGGTAGATGACCGACGACTCGCAGGCGACCAACGCCGATTCGATGATGGTCTGTTCTTCGGCGGGGGTGCGCACCTCCGTCAACGTCGCGCTGAGTAGCGCGGTGAGCGCGAGGCCGCGTTCGATCCGCTTGCCGATGTCCATCACCGTCCAGCCGACGTCCTGCACCATCGACTCGGCCGCCAGCCCGGACAGCGCCAGCATCCCCGCCAGCGTCTCGCTGTGCGCGGTCACCAGGTACGCCTCACCCTCGGAGGAGGATTCGGGGAGCACCCGCCCGGGATGCAGCACTGCGCGTTCGACGGCCGCCAGCACCATCCAGGTGTCGTTGGACATCTGGTCGCGTACCGCCCTGGCGGCCAGCCCGAGACGTTCCACCGACTGCGCGAGCGAACCGGGACGGTGCCGGTCGGCGGTCAGCGACCACAGCGTGGTCGGCGCGATCGCGATCCGCTCGTGTGAGTCGCCTTCGGCCCCCGTGTCGGTGCCGGTGATCCTGCCGAGCGCGGCCAGCAGCACCGGGACGCATTCGGCGCCGTCCATCTCCTGCCGGTACCGGAACTCGTGGTAGCGCTCGCGGGTGACGTTCAGCAGCCTGGCCGTGTTCTCGGCTCGCTCGGCGTACCGGCCCATCCAGAACAGATCCGACAGCACGCGCGGCGAGCTCACCGCCCTCGTCGGGCTCGGCGTCATCGCGGGCAGTTCGACGGGCGGCGCCGTCGGCACCCGTTCGGCGGTCACCCTCGTCGGGGTCCGGACCCAGATGTCCTTGGCTGCACTGGTCTTCATCGAGTAGGCGGCCCAGCCCGGGGTCAGCAGATAACCGAGGCCGCCGATCATCGGCGCATAGCCTCCGCGCTGCGCGACGGTGAACAGACGCATGCCGACGCTGGCCGACGACAGCCCGCCGGGCTGGAAGTCGGTTGGCGCGGAGGAGAACTCCGGCAGCTCCTGGCCGATCCACTGCCACGGCTCGGCCTCGATGCGCACACCCAGTTCCTTGCGTTGCTGCGAGGTCAACGCAGGCCCGACGATCGTCTTGCCCCCTGTGACGGACTTGATCATCATCGATCCGAGCTTGGTCAACAGGTGTGACCGTTCGGTGTTGATGCCGCCCCAGTAGACCGGTGCGGTTTCCAGCAACGGCGTCTCGGCCAGGAGTTTCTTGGCCAGATCCGGCAGGAAGCGAAGCAGCGCAGGGCTTTCCAGGATCCCGCTGCCGAGCGTGTTGACCACCGTCACCGCGCCACGACGGAGCGCTTCGACGAGACCGACCACGCCGAGGCGGGAGTCCGGCCGAAGGTCGAGCGGGTCGGCGTAATCGGCGTCCACCCGTCGCAGCACCACATCGACCCGCTTGAGCGTGCCCAGCGAGCGCATCCACAGCTTGCCGTCGCGCACCACCAGGTCGGCGCTTTCGACCAACGGGAAACCCAGCACGCTGGCCAGATACGCCTGGTCGAAAGCGGTCTCCGAGTGGATGCCGGGGCTGAGCACCACGACGACCGGTTCCTCGGCGGCTTCCGGCGCGGCGTCGATCAGCGCCAGCCGCAGCGCCTGGGCCCACGGCGAGGCCGGCCGCGGCCCGATGCGCTCGTAGAGGTCGGGCGCGGCGTGCGCGACGACGCGTCGGTCGGCGAACGCGTATCCGGCGCCCGATGGCGCCTGCGTCCAGTCCCCGTTGACCCGGAACACGCCGTCGCGGTAGCGGCTGATGTCGCACGCGTGCATGAACAGCTGATGCCTGCCCGGAATCTCGATGCCGCAGGCCGCCCGGATGTAGCCGGGATGGGCGAACAGCAGTTGAGGGGGAAACACGCCGCTGGTGACCGAGTCGCGCGGACCGTAGAAATCGGCGAGCACCGCGTCGAGCAGCCGCGAACGCTGCACCAGACCCGCCTCCAGGGTGGCCCAGTCAGCGGCCGAGATGACCAGCGGCAGCGCGTCGAGGTGCCATGGTCCCGGCACCGCCGAACCGTCGCCGTTGGTGACCGCGTCATCGCCTTCGTCCTGCCGGATGTAGGTGATGCCGTCGTTGTCGACCAGGTTCGCCACCACGCCGCGGAGTTGTTCGAGCCCGCTGCGGCCGCGTTCGCCGACGCATTCGGCCAGCTCGAGCCATGCCGGTCGGACGTTTCCCGCCGCGTCGACGAATTCGTCGTAGCCCGTCAGGGTGCCACCGCGCGGATCGAACAGTGCCTGCTGCGCCCGCGCGGCACGATAGCCGGTCAGCAGGTTGTCGATGTCGTGCGGATTCGCCGCGGATACTGCCATCAGTGCAAAACGGTACGCACCCGGCGAAGATCCAGGATGCCCGGCGCGCCAACGTCGGTGGATTGACGCGCCTGCTTCTCCCGGAGGTCGGCGGTGTCGATACGACCCGGCGTGAAGCCGACCGCTTCGAACCGGCGTCCCCTGCGCGACTCGGCCTCGACCGCGTTGACGGGCGGGGTGTCGTAGGACCGGCCGCCGGGGTGGGACACGTGGTAGGTGCAGCCGCCGCGCGATGTTCCCGTGGTCATGTCGACGAGCTCGAACCGCAGCGGGCTGTCGACGGTGATGCTCGGGTGCAGGGCGCTCGGCGGCTGCCATGCCCTGAACCGCACCCCGCCGACCTGGATGTCGGGGTTGTCGGTGGCCAGCATCGGGATCGGATGACCGTTGGCCGTCAGGATGTAGCGCTGCCGGTCGGCACCGATGGTGCGCACCTGGATGCGCTCCACCGACGAGTCGACGTAGCGGGCCGTGCCTCCCGCAGTGGACTCTTCACCGAGCACGTTCCACGGCTCGATGGCACCGCGCAGTTCAATCTCGACGCCGTCGAAGACCGCCGTGCCGATCCGCGGGAAGCGGAATTCGGTGAACGGGTCGAGCCAGCTGGTGTCGAAGTTGATGTCGTGCGCGCGGAGGTCGGCGGCCACGTCGGCGATGTCGTGAATCAGAAAGTGGGGCAACAGATATCGGCCATGCAGGTTGGCTCCGTGCCGGATCAGCGGGGCGCGCAGCGGCTCATCCCAGAACCATGCCACCAGCGATCGCACCAGCAGCGACTGCACCATCGCCATCTGGAAGTGCGGCGGCATCTCGAAGCCGCGCAGTTCGAGGAGACCGAGCCTGCCGCGTGCGCTGTCGGGGCTGTAGAGCTTGTCGATGCAGAATTCGGCGCGGTGCGTGTTTCCGGTGATGTCGGTGAGCAGGTGGCGCAGCGCGCGGTCGGTCACCCACGGCGTTGCGCCTTTGGCCTGGGCCGACAGCCGCGCGATCTCGGCGAACGCGATCTCCAGCTCGTAGAGCGCCTCGGACCGACCCTCGTCGACCCGGGGCGCCTGCGACGTGGTGCCGATGAAGCGACCCGCGAACAGATACGACAGCGACGGGTGGCGCTGCCAGTAGGTCAACATCGAGACCAGCAGGTCGGGCCTGCGCAGCAGCGGCGAGTCGGCCGGGGTGATGCCGCCGAGTGTGATGTGGTTGCCCCCGCCGGTGCCGCCGTGGGTGCCGTCGACGTCGAAGGACTCCGTTGACAGCCGCGCCAGCCTGGCCTCCTCGTACAGGGTCTGCAGCTGGTCACGTTGTTCGGCGAAGGTCGCCGTCGGCGCCACGTTGACCTCGATGACGCCGGGGTCGGGCGTGATCGACATCGACGTGACCCGGGGATCCGGCGGCGGGCCGTAGCCCTCGATCACCACCGGGCAGTCGATCTCGGCGGCCGCCTTCTGCACCCGCGATAGCAGGTCGACGAAGTGCTCCAACTCGTCGCTGGGCGGCAGATAGACATAGAGGAAGGCGGGCCCGTCCCCGTCCTGCCTGATCTCGGCGACGAGAGCGGTCGTCGGCGCCGACTCGTCGTCCTCCACGACGGCCTCAGGCTCGACCATGGGGCGGAGGCTGGTGCGGGACGCCAGCGGATCGCCAGGATGGGTTGTCCGCGGCGGACGCCAGCTGATGGAGTCCAGCGGCAGGCGCAGACCGGCGGGCGAGTCCCCCTCGAGCAGCACGATGCGCCCGCGCCGCAGCCGCCAGTCGGCGCTCGCCCACCCGGCGTCGTCCTCGCGGCGGTGCAGCGGAAGCACGTGAGCGGCCGGTTCGGTGACCGCCTCGTCGAGTTTGGCCAGCAGTTCGGCGCGCCGGTCTGCGGTGTCGTTCTCGAGGTCCTCGTCGGCGGCGACGGGTTCCCCGGCCGGTTTCCGCACCGATGCGATCAGCCGGCTCAGCGGATCCTCGTAGGCGGGGCGGACCTGCGTTGGCGGCAGGCCGAGACCGGCGGCGACGGCGCCGAGCAGCCGCGCTCCCGCGTCCTGCGGCACCTTGTATGCAGTGGACTCGCTCGGCCACGGGTCGGCGAGGTATGCGTCGTCGGCCCACAGCGGCTCGCCGTCGGTACGCCAGTGCAGCCCGATCTGCCAGCGCGGCAACGGTTCTCCGGGATACCACTTGCCCTGGCTGTACTGCACCAGCCCGCCGGGCGCCCAGACCTTCTTCAGCCGCGCCGCGAGGGCTGATGCGCGCTGTCGCTTGGTCGGGCCGTCGGCGTCGGTGGTCCACTCGGGGTCGACCTGGTCGTCGATCGACACGAAGGTCGGCTCGCCGCCGATGGTGAGCCGGACATCGCCTGCGGCGAGTCGTTCGTCGACCTTCGCGCCGAGCGCATTGATCGCACCCCAGGCCGCGTCGGTATAGGGCAGCGTCACGCGCGGATCCTCGTGGACGCGGGTGACGATGTTGGTGAACTCCAGTGTCGTCTCGCACGGTTCGGTCGCCCCGGTGATCGGTGCGGCGGAGTCGGGGTGGGGCGTGGCCGCGAGCGGAATGTGTCCCTCGCCGGCGAACAGTCCTGACGTCGGGTCCAGGCCGATCCAGCCGGCGCCGGGGATGTACACCTCGGTCCATGCGTGCAGATCGGTGAAGTCGGCTTCGGGCCCGGACGGCCCGTCGAGCGCCTCCACATCGGAGGCCAGTTGCACCAGGTAGCCGGACACGAAGCGGGCCGCCAGTCCCAGTTGCCGCAGGATCGACACCAGCAGCCAGGCGGAGTCGCGGCAGGAGCCGATGCCGGTGCGCAGGGTGTGGTCGGGTGTCTGCACCCCCGGCTCCATCCGGACGCTGTAGCCGACGTCGGCGTTCACCGCGCGGTTGAGCGCGACCAGGAAGTCGATCGTGCGGATGTCGGGGGCGACGGCGAAGTTGCGCACCCACTCCGTCACGAGATCGCCCGCGCCCAAGCCCTCCTCACCCTCGTCCACGCGGCGCAGGTACGGCTTCAGGTCCTCGGCGAGCGCCTTCGGGTATTCGAACGCGATGTGCTCTGCCCAGTCCTCGATGAAGAAGTCGAACGGGTTGACGACCTTCATGTCGGCGATGAGCCCGACGGTGATGGTCAGGCTGCGGGCGCGGTCGGGGAAGACCAGACGCGCGAGGAAATTGCCGAACGCGTCCTGCTGCCAATTGACGAAGTGGTCGGCCGGCTCCACGGTCAGCGAGTACGCCTCGATCGGGGTGCGCGAATGCGGTGCCGGGCGCAGACGAACGACGTGTGGAAAGACCTCCACCAACCGGTCGAATGTGTAGCTGGTGCGGTGCTCCAGCGCCACCTTGATGCCCATGCGCTGATCCCATCACAAGGAGCGCGACCCCGCTCGGGCAGAGTTGTGACATGCATCGGGCAATTTGGCGCGACCTCTCCCTTCGCCGCCGCTCGCTGCTCTACTGTCTGTTCTCATGAAGCGCCGGTTCCCTGTCGCAGTCATCCTTCTCACCGCCGCGGGCGTGGCGGGCTGCTCGAGTCCACCTGCCGCGCTGGGCACCCATGACGCCAAGGTGATCATCAACGGCGAGGCAACCAACGCTCTGCAGCCGGTCACCTGCTGGCAGGACGGTGAGAGCTGGACGATCGAGACGCTGGACAAGGAGCCGGGTTTCACCGCCACACTCCAACTGGGCGACACCGTGACCCCCGAGGCGGTCGAGATCCGCAACCTCGGAAACTTCACCGGCACGTTCTGGAACGACAACATCGGCAAGGCAACGGCCAAGGTGAACCAGGGCAAGTTCAGCGTCAGCGGCGAGGCTCAGGGTTCGTTCGCCGACAAACCGAATCAGAGCACGACGGCGACGTTCGACATCACCACCAACTGTTGACCGTGGCATCCTGGGAGGACGTGGCGCGCATCGTCGCCGGACTTCCGGAGACCACTGAACCGAGCCCGCGCAACTGGCGGGTCCGCAAGAAGCTGATCGTGTGGGAGCGTCCGCTGCGCAAGGCCGACCTCGACGCGCTCGGCGACGATGCGCCCGACGGCGACATTCTCGGCGCCCGGGTGCCCGACGAGGGCGTCAAGTTCGCGTTGATCGCCGACTCCCCCGGCGTGTACTTCACCACACCGCATTTCGACGGCTATCCGGCCGTGCTGGTGCGGCTGGCGGAAATCGACGTCGAAGAGCTCACCGAGCTGATCACCGACGCGTGGCTGGCGCAGGCGCCCAAGACGCTGGCGAAGGCGTTCCTGGCCGAGCGGGGTTAACCCTTGCCGACCCGGACAGCCAGCTCGTCGGGCGGCACCTGATGCCCCTTGGCACAACGGATCTCGACGCCCGCCTCGGCGCCGCAACCGACGTGCGCCAGTCGTAGCGGCGACCGGTTCGGCAGGTGCGTGCGGCCCCACTCGAACATCGCCCAGACCACCGGCATGAAGTCCACACCCGCCGGCGTGAGCACGTACTCCTCGCGGGCGCGCTGCCCCGGTTCGCGATACGGCCTGCGCGTGAGAAGGCCCGCCTCGACAAGTTCGGAAAGCCTGGCGGACGCTGCGGCTTTGGTGATGCCGACCCTGGTGCAGAAGTCGTCGAAGCGGGTGGTGCCGTAGTACGCCTCCCGCAGGATCAGCATTGCCGACTTGGTGCCGAGCAGCGCCATCGTCTTCTCGATCGGGCATTCACCCACCGCCGACCACGCGTCCCGATCGGCGAGCCTGCCTTGCAGAACTGTCATGGAATTCACCCCGCTTCTGAGTTGTTCTCAGTATACCTAGGTGGTATAGCTGGGTTTATAGAGATGTACTCAGAGTCGAGTTCCAGGAGGCAGGATGTCCGGATATGCAGGCCGCGACGCGGTCATCGTCGGGGCGGTACGCACCCCCATCGGCAAGGGCAAGGTAGGCGGTGCGCTGCACGGCGTCCTGCCGGTCGACCTGCTGGCCCACAGTCTGAAAGAACTGGTGGCGCGCACCGGCATCGATCCGGCCCAGATCGACGACGTGATCGCGGGCGCCGTGACGCAGGTGGGAGATCAGGCAGCCAACATCGCCCGAAATGCGTTGCTCGGAGCGGGTTTTCCGGAATCGGTGCCCGGTACGACCGTCGACCGCCAGTGCGGTAGCAGCCAGCAGGCGATCAGCTTCGCCGCCCAAGGCGTGATCTCGGGTGCCTACGACATCGTGGTCGCCGCAGGTGTCGAGTCGATGGGCCGCGTACCGATGGGCTCGAGCGTATTGCCGGGCAGCGACCCGTTCGGCGCCATGGCGCAGCGCTATCCCGACGGCCTTGTGCCGCAGGGCATCAGCGCCGAGCTGATCGCGGCGAAGTGGGGTTTCTCCCGTCAACAGCTCGACGAGTTCTCCGCAGGCAGCCACGAAAAGGCCGCAGCGGCAACCAAAGAGGGCCGTTTCGACAACGAGCTGAGCCCGATCGCGGGGCTGACCACCGACGAGATCATCCGGCCCGGTACGACGGTCGAGACCTTGGCGAACCTCAAGCCGGCGTTCTACAACCCGGCCTACGAGGAGCGCTTTCCGCAGATCAAATGGGAGATCACCGCTGGCAACTCGTCGCCGCTGTCCGACGGCAGCGCCGCGGTGCTGATCACCACCTCCGAGGTGGCCAAGCGCCTCGGGTTGCGTCCGCTGGCGCGGATCCACACCGCGACGGTCGTCGGCTCCGATCCGCTGTACATGCTGACCGGCGTCATCCCGGCCACCGAGAAGGTGCTGCAGCGGGCCGGCCTCACCCTGGGCGACATCGACCTGTTCGAGGTCAACGAGGCGTTCGCCCCGGTGGTGCTGGCATGGGCGCACGACACAGGAGCCGATCTCGCGAAGACGAACGTCAACGGCGGGGCGATCGCGATCGGACACCCGCTCGGCGCCTCCGGTGTGCGGATCATGACGACGATGGTCAACGCGCTGGAGCAGCGCGGCGGCCGCTACGCGCTTCAGACGATGTGCGAAGCCGGCGGCATGGCCAACGCCACCATCATCGAGCGGCTGTAGGCGTAACCGTAATTGCACTCAGGGTCGTGGAACCGCCGTGCTTGTCACGACCCTGAGTGCAATCTTCCGGAGACAGTTCGGGCGTCGTCTACCATGCGGCGACGCATCGCTGACTAGGCGGGAACGGGTCCCGCGCCGCCGGTCGGACGTTCGCTGTACCACTCACCGTCGGCGTAGAAGTCGGTATACTGATTACCCTTGCTGTCGCGGTAGGTGCACGTCGAGAAGCGGGTGAAGCCAATGCTCTTGTTGCCTTTGACCACCGTGTTGTAGCTGCCGCCGACGTCCTGGCATTCCGCCCTGATCGTGTTCTCGGGGATCTTCTCCGCATGCGCGATGGGTGCCGTCGCGGCCATCAGCGCGCCGAGTGATACCGCGCCGGCCCCGATCAGAGATGTGACTCGGAACTGTTTTGTCATGCATGGCAGTGTCGGGCGCGTGCTGACGCCCCGAAAACGGGGCGGGACCCCTGTTCGCGATATAGGGGGTTAGGGGTCAGGCGCGGGCCAGTTCGAACAGCGGGATGATCCGCGACGTCTTCGACTGATATTCGCCGAAACCCGGCGCGGCAGCGACGACCTTGGCGAACAGCGCATCACGCTCATCGCGCGGCAACTCGCGGGCGATGACGTCGTAGGAGCCGGTGCCCACCTCGACGTGCGCCTTCGGGTTCGCCCGCAGGTTGTGCACCCAGTCGGGGTTCGTGTCCGCGCCCGCTTTCGACCCGATGATGATCAGCTTGCCGTCGATGGTGAGGTAGGCCAGCGGCGCCAGTCGCGGCTGACCCGACTTCGCGCCCGTCGTGGTCAACAGCAACAGATCCGCACCTTCGAACTGACCACCGACCTTGCCACCGTTGGCCCGGAACTCCTCGACGATGCTCTTGTTGAGTTCCTTCATGAACTCCGCGCTGGGGATGTCGCTCATGCGTCCTTCAGCTTCTCGGGTTTGACATCTATTCCCGACTCCTTGCGCTGCTGCGGGGTGATCGGGGCGGGCGCACCGGTCAGCGGGTCGACGCCGCCGCCGGACTTGGGGAACGCGATCACTTCGCGAATTGACTCGTAGCCGCCGAGCAGCGCCACGATGCGATCCCATCCGAAAGCGATACCGCCGTGCGGCGGCGCGCCGAATGCGAAGGCGTCCAACAGGAATCCGAACTTCTCCTGCGCCTCGTCGTGGTCGATGCCCATCATCGCGAACACCCGCTCCTGGATGTCGCGGCGGTGGATACGGATCGAGCCACCGCCGATCTCGTTTCCATTGAGCACGATGTCGTAGGCGTTGGACAACGCGTTGCCGGGGTCGGTGTCGAAGGTGTCCTCTGATTCCCGCTTCGGCGCCGTGAAGGCATGGTGCATCGCCGTCCACGCACCGGAGCCGACCGCGACCTCACCGGAGGCGGTCGCCTCGTCCGCGGACTCGAACATCGGGAAGTCGACGATCCAGACGAACGCCCATGCGTTCGGGTCGATCAGGTCGAGGCGCTTGGCGATCTCGATGCGGGTGGCGCCGAGCAGTGCCCTGGCGGCCTTGGGGGTGCCCGCCGCGAAGAAGATGCAGTCTCCCGGCGAAGCGCCGACATGAGCGGCAAGGCCCTCGCGCTCGGCATCGGACAGGTTCTTGGCGACCGGCCCGCCGAGCGTGCCGTCGTCGCCGACGAGGACGTAGGCAAGTCCCTTGTGTCCGCGCTGCTTGGCGAACTCCTGCCAGCCGTCGAGCGTGCGCCGGGGCTGCGACGCGCCGCCGGGCATCACGACGGCGCCGACGTACGGGGCCTGGAACACCCGGAACGGCGTATCGGCGAAATACTCTGTGCAGTCGACGAGTTCGACGCCGAAGCGCAGATCGGGCTTGTCCGAACCGAACCGGCGCATCGCCTCCTCGTACGTCATCCGCGGGATCGGCGTCGGCAGGTCATAGCCGATCAGCGCCCAGATCGCCTTGAGGATCTCCTCGGACACCGCCATCACGTCGTCGGCGTCGACGAAGCTCATCTCCAAGTCCAGCTGGGTGAACTCGGGCTGCCGGTCGGCGCGGAAGTCCTCGTCTCGGTAGCACCGCGCGATCTGGTAGTAGCGCTCCATGCCCGCCACCATCAGCAGCTGCTTGAACAGCTGCGGGCTCTGCGGCAGCGCGTAGAACGACCCCGGCTGCAGCCGCGCGGGCACCAGGAAGTCGCGGGCGCCCTCCGGCGTCGACCGCGTCATGGTGGGCGTCTCGATCTCGACGAAGTCGTGGGCCGCCAGCACGCTCCTGGCGGCCGCGTTGACCTTCGACCGCAACCGGATCGCGTTACCGGGCCGCTCGCGCCGCAGGTCGAGATAGCGGTACTTCAGCCGCGCCTCTTCGCCTGCCGTCTCGTCGAGCTGGAACGGCAGCGGCGCGCTCTCCCCCAGCACCGTCAGCGACGTCGCGTTCACCTCGATGTCGCCGGTGGCGATCTCGGGATTCGCATTGCCGTCCGGCCTGACCTCGACGACGCCGGTGACGGCGACGCAGAACTCGGCGCGCAGTCGGTGCGCCGACTCGAGGACGTCGGCCTCGCGGAACACCACCTGCGACACCCCGGAGGCGTCGCGCAGATCGATGAAGATCACACCGCCGTGATCGCGACGACGGGCGACCCAACCGGCCAGCGTCACCGTCTGGCCGGCATCGGTGGCCCGTAACGAACCTGCGGCATGGCTGCGCAGCACTGATAACTCCTGAGGAAATGGCCTGACTAGAGAACCGCCACAGTCTAGTGGTGGCGGTTGCGCCGGTAGCTTTGCCGTATGGGTACATCCGTCGCGATTGTCGGCCCGGGGGCGATCGGTTCGACCATGGCGGCCCTGCTGCAGACCGCCGGACAGGCCGTGCTGCTGTGCGGCCGCACGCCCCGCGACCACGTCGAGGTCAGGCCCGATGACAGGGATCCGATCGTCGTGCCCGGCCCGGTGCTCACCGATCCCGCCGACGTCAACGGCCCGGTGGACGTGGTGCTGCTGGCCGTCAAGGACACCCAGAATCGAAGCGCCGCGGGCTGGCTGACCCGGCTCTGCGATGACCACACAGTGGTGTGCGCGCTGCAGAACGGCGTCGAGCAGATCGAGCGCGTGGGTCCGCTGTGCCCGTCGTCGGAGGTCGTGCCCGCGGTGCTGTGGTTCTCCGCGGAACCGCACCCCGACGGCTGGATCTGGCTGCGCACCGGCGTCCGGCTGGTGCTGCCCGAGTCGGAGGGCGCGCGCCGGGTCGCCGACCTGTTGCGCGGCACCGACGCCACAGTCGAACTCGATCCCGACTTCGTCACCGAGGCGTGGCGCAAGCTGCTGGTGAACGCGCTCGCCGATCTGATGGTGCTGACCGGACGACGCTCGGGCATGTTCCGCCGCGACGACATCGCCGCGCTGTCCCGCAGATATCTGGCCGAATGCCTGGCCGTCGCCCGCGCCGAGGGCGCCAACCTGAACGACGACGACCTCGACGAGATCGTCGGCATATTCGCCAAGGCGCCGGAGGACATGACGACGTCGATGCTCACCGACCGCCAAGCGCATCGGCCCCTGGAGTGGGACATCCGCAACGGCGTGATCTCGCGCAAGGGCGCGCAGCACGGAGTCGCGACTCCGATCAGCGACGGCCTGGTCACGCTGTTGGCTGCGGCGAGCGACGGCCCCGGGTAGACACCGTGCTCTAGCCTGTATGGCCATGAAGCCTTGCGACCGCGTCGGGTTGGAGTTCATCGAGACCGCGCCGTATCGGTTCGTCAGCACCGTCGACCTGCCGATCACCCCGGAGCAGTTGTGGGAGGTGCTCGACGACGCCGAATCATGGCCGCATTGGGCGTCGGTGATCACCAAGGTGACGTGGACCAGCCCCGAACCACACGGCGTCGGCACCACACGCGTGGTCAACATGCGCGGCATCACCGGCGATGAGGAATATCTGGCCTGGGAACCCTGCTCGCACATGGCATTTCGATTCAATGCAGCCTCCAGCGGAAGCATCAAGGCGTTCGCTGAGGACTACCGGATCGAACCCACCGCCGACGGCTGCCACCTGACGTGGGTGATGGCCATGGAGCCCAACGGGGTGGCCGCCAAACTGGGGATGTCGCTCGGGCGCCCGGTGATGTCGTGGCTGTTCCAGAAGTTTCTGTACAACCTGCGCGACTACTCCGCCAAGCGGTTTGCAAAAACGGGATAGCGCTTCGGGACGTCGTCAGCAACTGTGACAGGCAAGCCGAACTCACTGCAGCTGACGCACGGAAGTCTCACTGTCACTTCGTGCCCAAAATCATTTCATGATTCGTGAGCGGGTTTGCTGGCGATGTCTCTAGACTTCGCGCGTGACCTTGCCCGAGCGGTGGGAGCCGCCACCCCTTAGCCACCCTGCCGGAACGGAGCGGATTCCAGGCTTGGGCGCTGCGCCCCCGCCACGCGTGCCGTCTCCCGTCGCCCCGGCGCCGGCGCCGAACTGGTACCCCGACCCAACCAATCCCGGCTTGCTGCGGTATTGGGATGGGGTTAAGTGGACCGACCACCGGAGTGCTGTTACGCCTACAGCGACGGCCACCGTGGTCAACAACGTTAACGTGCGGAGTGGTGGCGACTCGATGGTCGCCCTTCACATCGTGCTGACGCTTTTGACCTGCGGGGCGTGGCTGCCGTTCTGGTTGCTGATCGAAATCATTAGGGCCGTGACGAAGTAATCGACTACTCCGCCAAGCGGTACGCGACCGCGACCTAGTACAGGCCGACCCAGGCCTCGCGTCGCCTGCCGTCGGGATCGGAGACCACGGTGTCGCGGGAGGACTGGATGATCCGGGTCAGCCGTTTGTCGGCGTCATAGATCGGCCAGTCCTCGCCGCTCGACCATTCGATCTCACCGGACTGCCAGCCCTGCGCTGAGAAGTCCAGCCACGCGCGCTGCATCCGCCTGCCGACCGATGGTGCAAGCCGCCGGCCGAGCGGGTGCAGCTTGCGACCGAGAAACGAACCGTAGCTGTGTTGGATGTGCACGATCTCGCTGCCGTGGGTCGCGCCGAGCCCCAACATCCGCAGGCTGAAGCCGTAATGGTCGAAGCGGTACATGTGCGTCGGCGCATGCGCGCTGTACGCGTCGGCGAACGCCCACGTCGGCGCCCCGAACATGACGTCGGAACCGAACGCCACCAGGTCCCGTCGGCGGGGGTAGTCGGGATACGCCCCGAGCAGCCGATCACGCGCATCGGGGGCCACCCGCTCGATGTAGGCGTCGATCGACGCCACCGTCGTCGGCAGCATCGGCGGCTTGGTCCACGCGAACATCGACGCCTCGTGGCTGTTGGTGCCGACGATCAGCGGGATCTTGGCCAGCGCACCCTCACGGGCCGCATCGACGGGGTGTTTCGGCAGCAGGTCAACGCCGTAGGTCAACCCGTACGCCAGCGTCGGCGTCGTCGCCGCGCTCTTGAGCTGGAGCCGACCCGCCGCGCGCCTCAGCTGCCGCTGCGGCAGCGCCTTGACCTCCTCGACGGGCACTCCCAGCCGCTGCACGAACTCGTGCGCACGCCGGGCGCGAAATTCGCGGTCGGCGATCAACGGCAGTGCCGGGCTCTGCGCGATCGCGCGGCGGAAGAGCCCTTCGGTGGCCGGGCTGGCCAGCAGCGCGAGCACCGAGGTCCCCCCTGCCGATTCGCCGAAGACGGTGACGCGGTCGGGATCGCCGCCGAACGCCGCGATGTTCTGCCGTATCCACCGCAGCGCGGCGATCTGGTCACGCAGGGCGAGGTTGTCGTCGAAACCCTCGCCGAGGTCACTGAGTTCGAAGCCGCCGAAAACACCGATGCGATAGGTGATGTTGACCACCACGACATTCCCGTTGGCCGCCAACCGCGAGCCGTTGTAGAGCTGGAACTGCCCCGCTCCGAACACGAACGCCCCGCCCGGGATCCACACCATCACCGGCAACGACGCCGACGTGTCCGGCGACCACACCGTCAACGTCAGGCACGCCTCGTCACGCACCTTGGGGTCGTCGCGGCCACCTCCGACGAACGATTTGCTCTGCGGAGGCAACGGGCCGTGCTCGACGGCGTCGCGCAGACCCGACCAGGGGGCCAGCGGACCGGGCGCCAGGAACCGCCGCTCGCCGACGGGTTGTTCGGCGTACGGGACGCCCCGCCAGACACCGACGCCGCCCTCCGTCGTGCCACGTAGATCACCTGCAACTGTGTGCACGACGGCGGCATGTCCGGCAACGACTGACACACCCGAATCGTAGTGTGCAAAGCTTGCAGCCATGACCTTCAACGAGGGTATGCAGATCGACACCAGCACCACGTCGACCAGCGGAGGTGGTCGCGGGCCCGGCCGTGGAATGGCTATCGGTGGCGGATTCGGCGGTCTGCTCATCGTGGTGATTGCGCTGCTCCTCGGCGTGAACCCGAATTCGGTGATTCCGCAGGCCGAAAACCCGTACGCCGACCAGGGCTACGCGGCGCAAGGGTTCGACCTGAGCCAGTGCAAGACCGGTGAGGACGCCAACACCATCCCGCAGTGCCGCGTCGTGGCGACCGGCAATTCGCTCGACGCGATTTGGGGACAGTTGCTACCCGGCTACACCCGGCCGCGCGTGGAGATCTTCGAGTCCAGCGTGAACACCCAGTGCGGCGGGGCCACCAGCGACGTCGGCCCGTTCTACTGCCCCGTCGACCAGACGGCCTACTTCGACGTCGGCTTCTTCGACGTCCTGAAGACTCAATTCGGTTCCAGCGGAGGCCCTCTGGCGCAGGAATACGTGGTGGCTCACGAGTTCGGCCACCATGTGCAGAACCTGCAGGGCACGCTCGGTCGCGCTCAGCAGGGCGCGCAGGGACCAACGGGTAGCGGCGTGCGCACGGAACTGCAGGCCGACTGCTACGCCGGTGTCTGGGCGCACTACGCGTCGATCACCAAGCAGGAGGGCACCGACGTGCCGTTCCTCGAGCCGTTGACCGACAAGGACATTGAAGACGCGCTGTCGGCCGCCGCGGCCGTCGGCGACGACCGGATCCAGAAGGAGGCCACCGGCAGGGTGAACCCGGAGTCGTGGACGCACGGGTCGTCCGAGCAGCGGCAGCACTGGTTCACCGAGGGTTACCGGACCGGCGATCCGAACATGTGCGACACCTTCGCAGTGCGCGACCTTGGGTAGGCGCGCCACCGCAGTCGATGCCGTAGCCGAACGCTATCTCGAGACCTTCGCCGCGCTGGATCCCTGCGCGGCAACGGAGATGGGTATCGTCGGCTTCGACGACGACATCACCGACTACTCTCCCGACGGCGTCACCGCGCGCGCTGATGCGGCACGGGCCGCCCTTGCCGAGCTGGACGGTGTCGAGGCACAGGACGACGTCGACGTCGTCACCGTCGCCGCAATGCGGGAACGCCTCGGCATCCAGCTGGAGCTGCACGACGCCGGGCTCGACGTCGGCGAACTGAACGTCATCGCTTCGCCGCTGCAATCGATGCGCGACGTGTTCGACCTGATGCCCGCCGACACCGAGGACGACTGGCGCACGATCAGCCGACGCATGTCCCGGGTGCCGGACCGCGTGGCGGGGTACGCAGCCGCGCTGCGGGCAGCGGTGGCCGACGGGCATCCGCCCGCCGTCCGGCAGGTCGCGCGCGGCATCGAGCAGGCGACAACGATTCAGCAGCTGTTCGTCGACATGGTCGCCGATGCCGCACCCGACAACGCCGCGTTGCATGCCGAGCTTCAGGAGCATGCCTCGGCGGCCGCGGGTGCCTACAGCGAGCTGGCCGCGGTGCTGCGCGACGAGGTCGGTCCGCATGCCCGCGGCGAAGACGCCTTCGGTCGGGATGCCTACCGGCTGTTCTCCCGGGTGTTCCTCGGCGCGGAAGTCGATCTCGACGAGACCTACGAGTGGGGCCTGCAGCTACTGGAAACCATTGTGGCCGAACAGGAGTCGATCGCCCACCGGCTCTACCCCGACTCGACGGTGGCCGAGGCGCTGGCACGGCTTGACGACGAACCCCGTTACGTCGTCGAGGGCACCGACGCGCTGCAGCGGTGGATGCAGGACCTGTCGGACCGGGTGGTGGACACGCTGGCGGATACCCACTTCGAGATCGCCGAGCCGTTGCGGAACCTGGAGTGCCGGATCGCGCCGACGCAGACCGGCGGGATCTACTACACCGGCCCGTCGGAGGACCTCACGCGACCCGGCCGGATGTGGTGGTCCGTGCCGCCCGGCGTTGACACGTTCCACACCTGGCAGGAGACCACCACCGTCTTCCACGAGGGAGTTCCGGGCCATCATCTGCAGATCGGCCGCGCCGTGATCCTGGCCGATCAGCTGAACCGCTGGCGCAGGCTGGGCTGCTGGGTGTCCGGCCACGGCGAGGGTTGGGCGTTGTACGCCGAGCGCCTGATGGCCGAACTGGGCTGGCTCGACGATGCCGGGAACCGGATGGGAATGCTTGACGCACAACGATTCCGGGCCGCGCGCGTGGTGATCGACATCGGTGTGCACTGCGGTATGACCGCCCCGGACGGGGGTATCTGGGACGCCGACAAGGCCTGGGTGTTCCTTCAGTCGCACAGCGCGATGAAGGAGGCCAACCTCCGGTTCGAGCTGGACCGCTATCTCGGCTGGCCCGGTCAGGCGCCGTCATACGCGGTGGGACAACGGATTTGGCAGCAACTGCGCGACGAGATCGTGGGGGGTGGAGTGCCGTTGAAGGAATTCCACCGCCGCGCGCTCGACCTCGGCGGGTTGCCGCTCGACGTTCTCAAGTCGGTGCTGTCGGACCGCTGACGCTTTACGCGCCACCTGCGAGAATCCCGCCTTCATCATTCCGATGTGCTTGCGGATCGGGTTTTTCAGGTGGTACGGGTGCGACTTGGGTTCGGGGGTCTGCACGTTCGCCAACTCCTCGACCGTCGTCAGCGCAACTTCCTTGACCTCTTCGGCCTTGATGTTGCCTTTGAGTTCGTTCTCCTCCTGCTGCGCGGGGCTGTCGGGTTGCGCCTGCTCTTGCTGCATCTGCAGATCGACGGGCTTGATGGCCGCGCCATGCTCCTCCTTCTGCTGCGTCGTGTACTCCTTCGTGAACGTCATTCCCGATGTGTGGGTATTGACTCCGGGGACCACGCTGGAGGCGTTGGCGACAGCCGTCACCCCCAGCGTGCTTGCGAAGACGCCTGCGGCGGCGACGGGTGCGGCGACCAAGCCGGCAAGCCGGCGCGATGCGGTGGTCTTCATGTGGGTTTCTCCTGTGTAGCTGCTGTATAGCTGGTGACAGGAACGAAGCTATGAATTCGCCGCCGCGGTGACGCGCTTGTGCGCACAACCCGCCAATACCGCTATTCGGCGGCTTTTGCGCGTTTTGATAGCCGTCGCGCCGGCTGTCACACTGACGGCATGATCGAGCCGGATACCAAGGACTGGACCTGGGTCATCACACGGAGGTGTCCGGAGTGCGGATTCGATGGATCGACCATGAGCCACACGGCGGTTGCCGACGCGATCCGGGCCGACGCCGAAGACTGGCCGCGTCGGCTCAGCGGTGCTGACGTGACCGTGCGCCCGCGTCCGACGGTGTGGTCCGCGCTCGAGTACGGATGCCATGTTCGCGACGTGCACAGGATCTTCAACGAGCGTGTTTCGTTGATGCTGACCGAGGACGGGCCGCACTTTCCCAACTGGGATCAGGACGCCACCGCGATCGACGACGACTACGGCTCGCAGGATCCCGCCGTCGTGTCATCAGAACTCGTCGATGCGGCGCGCACCGTCGCCGACACCTACGACCGGGTTACGCGTGACGCATGGGGACGCCGCGGGTTCCGAAGCAACGGCAGTGAGTTCACGATCGAATCGATTGCCGTCTACCACCTACACGACATCGTTCATCACGCGCACGATGTCGACCATGGCTGACGACACACCGTCACGAGCGAGCGGCAACCGGCGTCAGCATCGTCACGCCATGGCGGTACAACGCTTCTGTCGCCGTCACCGCGTCCGCAGACAGATCCGCGGCCACCAGCGCCTGCGCCTTGAATGCCCTTGCGGCCGTACTCAATCGGTGCGAGACGGGGCCGACGTTCTCGGGCACGCCTGCCGCGTCTCCCCATAGTGCCACCTCCGCGCGGTGCGGCGCGGACACCAGCTTGCGGATCCGTCGATCGGCGGCGTACACGTCGGCCGCGACAGCCAACGTGGCGGCACGGTCCGGGTCGTCGGCGATCGCCGCGAGTTCTGCGTCGAGGTCCAAGATGTCGGCACCGAGGATACGCAGCGCCCGCTCACCGGCCCGGTCCGCGACCAGAACGTTGACCTGCCAGCCCGCCGCCCGCCGGTCGTAGAGCCAGCCGCCCGTCGACGCGACAACGTCGGCGACCGTGGACCCGACCACGGTCATCTCGTGTCGCAGCACCGCGCCGGCACGCGCACCGGACCGACCCGGTGACGCGGCTCTCCGACTGTCGCGAGTGATCGCGGGAAAAGTCTGCGACGACATAGCGGGTCCAATCTCGTCCGAGCGGGTGTCCGGGCTGCGACAGATCACAGCGTGACACTTATCGGCGAATATGTAAAGGTTGGTTTTCGACCCGTCGGAAGAGGTGAAGCCAGTTGGGCATTGTGACCACGAGTTCGGAGACGACGTTCAACCATCCGCCAGAAGTGGTGTACGACTTCGTCACCAACCCCGCCAACTGGACGAGGACCTACCCGAACAGCGCGCACATCGGCGATCTGCCCGACGTTCCGTTGAAGGTCGGCGACACCTGGGAAGAAGCCGGTCCGGCAGGCGACAAGGTGTTCACCTGGCATCTCGCCATCGCGATGCGTCCGCGGACGTGGATGTTCAACTCCGTCGGACTGCTCGGACACGACCGCGACGGAAACGGCGGCCGCCAAGGTCGGATCACCGTCACCTACCAGTTCACCCAACCGGGTCCGGGAATCACGTTGTTCAGCAGGACGATGACGATCGAGTCATACCGTCACGCTCCCCTGCCCGCCAAATTCTTCCTGATCGTCGACCCCGCCAACATCGACGCCTATCACGCGGCGGTCGCGCGCGAACTCGCTACAGCCTCGACTGTTCCTTGATCGCGGTGTCGGTGGTACGCAGCGGGCGGATCAGCGCGTCCTGCGTGAACGACGCGATCAACTCGCCCTCCTCGGTGTGCACCGTGCCGCGCACATAGGACATGCCGGAGCCGACCTGGGTGCTCTCATGGGTGTAGAGGATCCAGCCGTCCCATCGCACCGGTTCATGGAAGCTGACCGACACCGTCATCGGCGCGGTGGACACCGTCAGGTGCGCCTGGCTGGTGCCGATGCCCTCGTGCGCACGCATTGTCGTCGAAATGCCAAGGTGGCCGGTGAAATACGCGATGAGCGCCTTGGCCAGATCCTCGCGTTGGGGAATCGGGTCGTAATGCAGCCAGGCGTAGAGCTCGGGCGGGCCCACCTCGTCGGGACTGTTCACATCGACGACGTCGACCAACCGCAGCTGGCGTCCGTGCATCGGCATCTCCGAGGCGTTCGCGTCAGCGGGTGCGGCCACCTGTGGGCGCGGCAGGTGGTGGCGGATCACGTCGCCGGTCGGCACGTCGGCCAACACCGTCGCCGTGATGCAGCGCTTGCCGTTCTGCTTCGCCGCGATGTTCGCCGTCGCCGTCGAACGGCCTTCGCTGACGACGTCGATCTCCAGCTCGAGCGGTCCTGCGCCGACCATCACGGCCCGCGCGAACACGGCATAGACCGATCGCACCGACTTGTCCGGAAACCGCTTGGCCGCTGCGACGATCATCTGCGCGAGGACCTGGGTGCCCTCGACGACCTGCCGCTCGTCCTCACCCGCCGGGCCGGTCTGGGCGATGAAGCGGTTTTCGCCATCGGGTTCGACGTCGAACAGGTCGAGCAGTGCCTGAACCGTCCATTGCGTCTGCGCTGAGTCTGTCGTCATGGGTGGGAACAGTAACCGAGCCGTCCGAAAACCGGTAACGTCGTTACCATGGCGAAGTCCAGCGGCCGATCCGCCCTGACGGGTGCCGGCGCCGAGACGGAACCCCGGGAGCGGCGCTTCATGCGGTCGGCGCTGGCGATCCTCGGGGAAACGGGCCGCACCGACTTCACCGTGCTCGAAGTCGTCGAGCGCTCGAAGACATCGCTTCGGTCGTTCTACCAACACTTCTCGACCAAGGACGAACTGCTGCTCGCGCTGATCGACAAGATCATGTCCGAGTCGACGCGGGTCTGGCGCGAGGACACCGAAGACCTCGCTCCCGTCGACGCGCTGCGAACGCTGATCTACCGAATCTGCAAGCCCGCCGAGACCACGACGCAGGACAGGGTCAATCGCGGGCTGACCTACTACAACGACCACCTCGCCGAAACGCTGCCGCGTGAGTACGCGCGGGTGCTGTCGCCCGTGCATGTCCTCATCAAGGACATCATCAACCGAGGAATCGCCGACGGATCCTTTCGCAGCAACCTCGACGTGGACGCCACCGCCGCGCTGATCATGCAGACCGCGCTTGGCGCCATGCGCCTGCACGTCCTCGGCGCCGAACTGAGCGGCGTCCCCGTCGAGGCCGCCCACATCTACGACTTCTGCATCGCCGCCCTCATCGCACCCGGCCACACCGCCTGACCTGCCGAGAAGGACCTTCTCCATGGCTGGTGTTTCGGCTGGTCGGAAAGTGGTAATGTCATTACCACCACAGCCAACGGACAAGATTCCCAGGAGGCGACCGTGCCTGCCCGTCAGCTCCAATATCCGGTGTTCGACGCCGACAACCACTTCTATGAGCCCAAGGAAGCGCTGACCAAGTTCCTGCCGGACCATCGCAAGAACGTCATCGACTACATCGAGGTCCGCGGCCGCACCAAGATCATGGTGCGCAACCAGGTCAGTGACTACATCCCGAACCCGACGTTCGAGGTCGTCGCGCGCCCCGGCGCGCAGGAGGAGTACTTCCGGCACGGCAGCGGCGGCAAGAGCTTCCGCGAGGTGATGGGCAAGCCGATGAAGGCCATCCCGGCGTTCCGCGAGCCCGCCGCGCGACTCGAGGTGATGGACGGCCTCGGCCTCGACTATTCGCTGATGTTTCCCACCCTTGCCAGCCTGGTCGAGGAGCGGATGAAGGACGATCCGGCACTCATCGCCGACGTCATCCACGCCCTCAACGAGTGGATGTACGAGACATGGCAGTTCAACTACGAGGATCGGATCTTCTCCACGCCGGTCATCAACCTCGGAATCATGGACCGCGCGCTCGAGGAGCTCGAGTGGTGTCTGGAGCGCGGCGCGAAGACCGTGCTGGTGCGCCCCGCACCGGTGCCGGGTATCGGCGGTACGCGGTCGTTCGGACTGCCCGAATTCGACCCCTTCTGGCAGGCCTGCGTCGCGGCGGGCATTCCGGTCTCGATGCACGCCTCCGACTCGGGTTACGCCGAATACCTCAACGACTGGGAACCAGCCGACGAGTACCTGCCGTTCAAGCCGACCGCGTTCCGCATGGTGTCGATGGGTAAGCGACCCATCGAGGACTCGATGGCCGCGTTGGTCTGCCACGGTGCGCTGACCCGCAACCCGGACCTGCGGGTGCTGTCGATCGAGAACGGCGCGGACTGGGTGCCCTATCTGTTCAAGCAGTTCGAGGGCACGTACAAGAAGATGCCGCAGGAGTTTCCCGAGGATCCGATCCAGGCGTTCAAACGCGGTGTCTACGTGGCGCCGTTCTGGGAGGACGACTTCGCCAAGATGGCCGATCTGATCGGTGTCGACCGCGTCATCTTCGGTTCCGACTGGCCGCACCCCGAAGGGTTGGCGGAGCCGACCAAGCTGATCGACGACCTTCAGGCGCTCGACGACGAAGGTCAGCGAAAGGTCATGGGTAAGAACATGATCGACCTGTTCAAGGTGCCCAATGAGATCGTGCACAACCCCGACGCACCCGCGGTCGTCATCCCTGCATGACAGCCGACACGAACCCCGAGGTCCTGCTTTTCGCCTCGACGACACAGTCGTTCCTGGAGAAGGAGGCATCGCTGGGGCGTGTGCGTGAACTCCACGCCGCGGACATCTCCTTCGAGCACGACTGGTGGCGCCGGGCGGCCGAACTCGGCTGGACGAGCCTGCTGGTCCCCGAGGACCTCGGGGGCGGGTCGGTTTCCGGCGACGGGGTCAAGGACCTCGCTCTGGTGGCCGAACTGGCGGGCAAGTCCGTCGCGCCCGGACCGCTGCACCCGGTGAGCACCGTGCTCGCCGGGTTGGTCGAGGCACCCGAAACCCACGAAGACACAATCGAATCGCTCGTCAGCGGCGAGCTCATCGCGTCGTGGGCGGTGTACGAGCCGGGTAAGTCGTGGGCGCCGATGAAGCCGAGCCTGACGGCGACGCCGACCGACTCCGGTTTCCGACTCGACGGCGTGAAGGACCGCGTCGAGGCGGCTGCGGACAGCGACGTGCTGCTCGTGGTCGCCGACTGCGCGGGCGCAGTGCGGCAGTTCTTGGTGCCGACGGATGCGCAGGGACTGCGGGTGGAGCCACAGAAGTCGGTTGATCTCGTGAAGTCCTATGCGCGTGTGCATCTCGACGGCGTCGAGGTCGCGGCGTCGGCCGCCGTCGGCACTGCCGAGCAGACACCCGCGTTGATCGCGCGGCAATCGCAGATCGCTCAGCTCCTGCAGTGCGCGGAGGTCGTCGGCATTCTCGACGCCGTGCTGAAGTTCACCATCCAGTGGGGTTTCGACCGGCATTCCTTCGGCCGCCCGCTCGGCTCGTATCAGGCGCTGAAGCACAAATACGCCGACCTGAAGATCTGGTTCGAGGCGTGCAAGGCCGCGACCAACGCCGCGGTCGCCGAGGTGGCGCGTCGCTCCCCCGATGCGGATATGGCCGTCAGTGTCGCGAAATCGTATGTGGGCGAACACGCCCCGGGCATGCTGCAGGACTGCGTGCAACTGCACGGCGGTATCGGAGTGACGTGGGAGCACGACATTCATCTGTACCTGCGTCGCGCCATGCTGGACCGCTCGCTGTACGGCACGCCCGAGGAACACAACCTGCGCGTGTACGCCATCACCGAAGCGCGGGAGTCCGCATGACCGAGACGACGTCCGCGCCCGCCACGACCGAATCGGTCGCCGAGTTCGCCGAGCGCGCTTCCGCGTGGCTGGCGGCGAACATGCCGCGCATCGACCCCGCCAATCCGCCCGACGCGGACCGGGGCGAGGAAGCACCGTGGCTGCGCGCGCGTGAACTGCAGAAGAAGCTGTACGACGGCGGGTTCGCGGGCATCTGCTTCCCGCGCGAGTACGGCGGTCTCGGGCTGCCCATCGAGTATCAGCGGGCGTTCGACGAGGTATCGCGTAGTTACGAGTTGCCGATGATCCTCAACACCCCCACGTTCACGATCTGCGCGGCGACGATCCTCGACACCGGAAGCGAGGAGCAGAAGAAGCAGCACATCTCCGCCGCGTTGCGCGGCGAGGAAGTGCTTGTTCAGCTCTTGTCGGAGCCCAGCGGCGGGTCCGACCTTGCGGGCGTCATCACCCGGGCCGACCGGCAGGGCGACAAGTGGATCATCAACGGCGCCAAGACCTGGAGCACAAGCGCGTTCGCGGCCGATTACGGGTTGATGCTCGCGCGCACCAATTGGGATGTGCCCAAGCACGAGGGCCTGACGATGTTCCTCGTTCCCATCAACAGCCCTGGCATCACGCTGCGCAGGATCAAGCAGGTCAACGGCTCGGTGGAATTCTGCGAGGAGTTCTTCGACAACCTCGAACTCGGCGACGACGCGGTCGTCGGTGAGGTGAACGAAGGCTGGCACGTGGCGTCGCGGCAGCTGTACCACGAGCGGCGCGCGGTCGGCGGCGGCTCCGAGTTCGCCAGCGGCATCGGTGCGGAGGGCAAGACCGACGTGCCGATCGACTGGGTCGCGCTGCTGAAGGCCACCGGCCAGTCCGACAGCGAACGGGCCCGCGAGCGCGCAGGCCGGGCCATCGTGCACAAGGCGGTGCAGGAACGCCTCATCGACCACGTGTATCACGGTGTCCTCGATGGCTCTCTGCCGCCCGCGGCGGGTTCGATCATCCGGATCACGCACGCCGAAACCCACCAGGTCGGCTTCGACACCGCGGTCGAACTCACCGGCAGTTCCGGCGTCGTCGAAGGCGACGAGGGCATGCTCCGATTCGGCGAGCGTTATCTGTCCAGGCAGACGGCGGCACTGGGCGGCGGCACCACCGAAATCGCCCGCAACATCATCGGTGAGCGCGTTCTCGGCTTTCCGCGCGAGGCGGCCGCCGATCGCGGTGTGCCGTTCAAAGAGGTCAAGCGCAACAAGAGCTGATCACAGGTGGGCCCGCAGGTACTCCGACATCCCTCGTCGAAATGCCCGCATCGCAGGCACTTTCGGTTTGATGCCGTCCGCGCCGTGATACATGCCGGTGACCGCGACCAGTTCAGTCGGCACGCCGTGCGCCGTCAGCCGTTCGGCGTACGTGACACCCTCGTCGTAGAGGATGTCGAGATCGCCGACACCGATCCACGCCGGCGGTAGGCCGGTCAGATCGGTCCGGCGCGCAGGTGCTGCGTATTCGGGAGCCTGCGACTCCTGTGGCTCACGTCCGAGATACGCCGTCCACGCCCACCGACTCGACTCCGGTGTCCACATGAACCGACCGCGGCCGCCGTGGTCATCGCGCAGCGCTGTGCGGTCGTCCATCATCGGGTAGACCAGGACCTGCGCCCGCAACGGAATGCCCTCGTCGGTGCTGCGTTGCGCAACGGCCGCGGAAAGCCCGCCGCCCGCACTCGACCCCATGACGGCTATCCGGTCCCCGTCGATCCCCAGTTCGTCGGCGTGGTCGCGCATCCAGGTCAGCGTGGCCATGCAGTCGTCAAGCGCCGCGGGAAACGGATGCTCGGGCGCCAGGCGATAGTCGGGCGATACCACCACCGCATCGAGTTCCCTTGCCAGCCGGCCCGATTCGAACACCTCGAACTGAGGCGAGCCGACCACCATCCCGCCGCCGTGCAGGTGCAGCACAGCGGGCCGCCGTGTGCCTTCACTCGTCGGCGCCGTGACGAGAACACGCACCGGCGGCGTGCTGTCGACATGCCGCTGCACGGTCGTCACACCCCGGCCCGGCTTCGTGGCGATGCTCATGCCGAGACGGCCCACCCACAGCGACCGGTTGCTGATCGAACGGGCCGTCAGCGGCAGGATCGGGCTGCGCAGCTCACCGGAGACGCCGGCCAAGAGAGCCTGCATGCGCGCGCGCAGCCGAACGACGTACGCCACCGCTGACACGCCGGCCAGCGCGGCGAGGAGTCGCTTGGTCATCTAGAACAGAGTGGGCTGAGCCACTTCGGCCGTCAAGGCTGCGGGCGCCTCGGTTGTCCGGAATGAGCGTCGATCAGGCGCCAAGCCGTACTTGTTCACCAGTGGAATCGCCCTCGCACGCAACATCTCTCGGTACTCGGCGGGCAGGTAGGCGCCGCGCCGATAGAGGTTGCGGTACTCGGCGAGCAACTCGGGGTGCGACCGCGCGAGCCACGACATGAACCAGCCCCTGGTCGACCCACGCAGGTGAAGACCGAACACCGTCACGCTGTCCGCACCGGCGGCAGCGATCTGGCCGAGCAACCCGTCGAGATGCTCGACCGAGTCGGTGAGCCCGGGCAGTACGGGCGCCACCATGACGTGACAGGACAGCCCGGCATCGCGGATCGCGGCGATGAGGCCGAGCCGCGCCTGGGGCGACGGCGTACCCGGCTCGACGTCCTTGTGCAGCAACGGGTCTCCGACAGCGAGTGACACCGCGACGCTGACGTCGACGGTCTTGGCGGCGTCGGCGATGAGCGGGAGGTCGCGCCGCAGGAGCGTGCCCTTGGTGAGTATCGAGAACGGTGTGCCCGAATCGGCGAGTGCCGCGATGATCCCCGGCATGAGCGCGTACCGACCCTCCGCGCGTTGGTACGGGTCGGTGTTGGTGCCGAGTGCGACCGTCTCCCGCTGCCACGATTTGCGGTGCAGTTCCCTGCGCAACACCTCGGCGACATTCGTCTTGACGACCACCTGGGTGTCGAAGTCCGTGCCGCAGTCCATCTCGAGATACTCGTGGGTGGGCCGGGCGAAGCAGTACCGGCAGGCGTGTGAGCATCCGCGATAGCCGTTGACGGTGTAGCGGAACGGCAGCATCGACGCATTGGGCACTTTGTTCAGCGCTGACTTGCAGAGCACCTCGTGGAAGGTGACGCCCTCGAATTGAGGCGTCCGCACGCTGCGAACGAAACCGATTCGCTGCAGGCCCGGCAGTGCGCCGTCGTCGACGCTGACGCCCTGGCCGTCCCATCGCATACCTTCCATTCGAACGCACGTTCGAGGGGAAGTCAAGCGTTCGGCAGCACGATCGACTTGAGGCTGGCCGGGTCGGCGTCGCTGTTGAGTGCGTCGGCGACATGGTCGAGGTCGTAGCGGCCGGTGACCAGGGAATCGAGGTCAACCAATCCCGACTCCACCAGGTGGATGGCAGTCGGCCACGTGTTCGTGTAGCGGAAGACGCCGGTCACGATCAATTCCATGTTCTGGATGTAGGAGATCGGCAGGGCGTAGTCGTCCGCCCCCATCCCGACCAGCACCACCCGACCCGCAGGGCCGACGGCCTTGACGCCGCCGACGACAGCCTGCGGCGCACCGCTTGCGTCGACGAACGCGTCGACTTGCGGGTCGAGCGCCGCGATGTCGGTGGCTGCCGGGTCGAGCACCTCGGTGGCACCGAACCGCAAAGCGCGTTCCCGGCGCGCAGGCAGCGGATCGGATACCACGATGCGGGCCGCACCGAAGGCCCGCGCGGTCTGCGCGCACATCACGCCGATGGGTCCCGCACCGGCGATCAACACACTCGATCCGGGTGCGACGGCGGCCTTGCGCATGGTGGCGATCGCCACCGAAAGCGGCTCGAGAAGTGCGGCGGCCTCATCGGACATCGAGTCGGGCACCGGGTGGGCCATCTCGGCATCGATCGTGACGAAGCGGCACAGGGCGCCGTCGATGGGCGGCGTGGCGAAGAACTTCATATCCGGGCACAGGTTGTAGTTGCCGGACATGCATGCGCGGCAGCGGCGGCACGGCCGCTGCGGTTCGATCGCCACACGCTGGCCGACGCGCCCGGGCGCGACGCCATCGCCGACCGCGGCGATCCGGCCGGACAGTTCATGGCCGAGGATCATCGGCGCGGTGACGACGTAATCGCCGATCCGGCCGTGCCGGTAGTAGTGCACATCCGACCCGCAGACACCGACGGCGGCCACCTCGACGAGCACCTCGTGCGGACCGGGCGACGGCACCGGACGGTCTTCGACAATCAGGGTTTCGACGCCGGTCAGCACGCTGGCGCGCATGGTCTCGGTAGGCATGACTCGATCATGCCGTGTCACTGGTCGCCGGTTGGCGAATGCGGTTGACGGCGGTCTCAGACCGATCGCGCTGTAATTTTCGCTGGAGTCTATTTTTATTGTATTTTTCCGTGTCTACTAGCTCTATCTAGGTTTACTTGATAAATTGCTGAATCTGCATAGTTGTGCGTTTTTGCGAGAAGGACCCACGGCCGATTCGGCGTGGTTCCCGCCCTGATGGGAGACACGATGACCGTCGTCGAACTGCCCCGCGCAAGCGGACCACGCGACGTCGCGGGCGCATTGATCAGTTGGTGGGATGCAGACGCGGACTGCACTGTCGCGATCGCCAGACCCGCCGACAACGACCGACTCTGGGAGCAGTACCTGTCCGGGGCCGAGCGCTCGTACCGCAGGCATGGCATCGAAGCGGCCATCGATGTCGACGGCGTCCGCCGATCCAACGACACGACGCTCTTCTGGACCATGATCAACGACACCGGGGCGGTGATCGGGGGGATCCGGGCCATCGGTCCGCTGACATCGCCGGACGACAGCCACGCCGTGGTCGAGTGGAAGGACCACCCCAGCCTGCCCGCTGTGCGCAAGATGATCGCCGACCGCCTGCCGTTCGGCGTCGTCGAGATGAAGTCCGCGTGGGTCACCGACGATCCCGGTCGTAGCCGCAGGCTGACCGCGTCGCTGGCCCGTACCGGGTGTCAGGTGCTATCCACGCTCGGCGTTCAGTTCTGCATGGCCACTGGCGCACAACACGTACTCGCGCGGTGGCAGTCCTCGGGTGGCGTCGTCGCTCCGATACGCTCCACGCCGTATCCCGATCGGCGTTTCCGCACGAAGCTGATGTGGTGGGACCGGCGAACCGTCGCCGGCCGTGCCGCACCCAGCCAAACCGCCGCAATCATCGCCGAGATGGCGGCCATCGACAACCATCTACACAAAGCGAGCCGCCATGCGCCAGTCGGAGGGTGAACCCATGTACACCGAAACCCAGTGGGATCTCGAGGTCGACGTGGTCTGCCTGGGCGCCGAGGGCGGCGTGCTCGCCGCAGGCATCGTCGCCGCCAACGCGGGCTTCGATGTCTACGTGGGCATTTCGGAGTCCACCGCCGGCGGCGATCTGGCCACGCCGCTGGGCTACCGCGGCGGGGACGGCCAGACGACACGTCACCTCGCCGGTTTCGACTACGCGTTCACCGCGGGCGTCCGCCCGCACGGCCTCTGGCCCGTTCGCGCGGTCGAGGAGGTCACGCCACCGCGCTTTCACCGCCGCGGAGTGATCGAGCCGTTCTTCGGAGCCGCGCTTGAACAGTGGGCCTACCGGTGCGCGGCGGCGCCCCACGGTGTCGTCTACGACCGGGTGACCAAGCGCCAGATGACCCAGATTCGCAGCAGTACCAAAGGCGAGAAGGTGGAGGCCGCGATCGTGGGTTCGGTGGAATTGGGCCCGGCCCTTCCGCCCCTGTCGCTGAGCAGATGGCTGCGGGCTCAGGCGGCGGAGGCGGACCTGGTGCCCGACGCAGACGTGCGACTGAACAGGCTGGTCTTCGAAGACAACGCGATCGCAGGCGCGCTGATCGAGACGCGCGATGGGCAACTGGCGGTGCGGGCCCGCGAAAACCTCATCGTCGGCGTGGGCCGGCCCGCACACGACCACTTACATCCGCTCGTCAGCGCCACCAACCAGGTGTCGGTGAACGTCTGTCTGGTCAGCAAAGCGGCCAGCCGGTTCGGAGAACTCGAGATCGTCACCGCGGCGGGCGACGACAACAGCGTGGTGTTCCTCGACGCGCCGGAGGCCGAACTGCAGCTGACCGGTTAGTTCCAGTTGGCGAGCTGGCAGCGCGCCGTGTAGGGGCCGTCGCCGGTCACGACGACCTGACCGTCGACGAGGATCTCGCAGTGCGCAGCGGGTTCGGCGTTCATGCGGTGATAGCCGATGCTCATGTCGACCGTCGCCCACTGCGGGTCCTCGAGCGTGGTGGTGAACTCCCACGGTGTGGGCACGTCTTCCTTCTTCAGGAACGCATACGGATCGGCGTTGTACGCCTCCTTGCTCGGCGGCTGCGCGACCAGATAGTTGATCTGGAAGTTGGCGCCGGTGGCCGAGGTGAGGACGTATTTGACTTCGTGGCCGGTGGGCTCGGCGTTGGCAGATGCACTGCCCGCCACGATTGACGCTGCCGCGAGCAGGAGCGCAGCCCCGAACCTGATTGTCGCTGTTCGCATGTTCGTCACATCGCACGACGGTACCGGACCGTTACACGAGCAAACTCATTAATCCGTTCGTCACACACAGACATTTGAGAGAAACACCGGCGCTCTAACGTGCCGATTCGACGCTGACACAACGAAAGGCTGCCAATGCGACATCCACAACGCTCGTCGTTGAAACGTTCGGTTCTAGTAGCAGGAAGCGTGCTCGCCACGACCTCGATGCTGCTGGCGGGTTGTGGAAGCAAGGCCAGTGAAACCGATGCGGCGAGCGCCGAATCGTGCGTGGACACCTCCGGTCCGTCGATCAAGGTCGGCGCGTTGAACTCGCTGTCGGGCACGATGGCGATCTCCGAGGTCACCGTGCGCCACGCCATCGACCTGGCGGTGGAGCAGATCAACGCCGCAGGCGGCGTGTTGGGTAAGCAGATCGAGCTGGTCGGCGAGGACGGCGCCTCGGAGCCGACCGTTTTCGCCGAGAAGGCCGAGAAGCTGATCAGCAGCGACTGCGTCGCAGCCGTGTTCGGCGGCTGGACGTCGTCGAGCCGCAAGGCGATGCTGCCGGTTTTCGAGAGCGCCAACTCGCTGCTGTACTACCCCGTGCAATACGAGGGTCTCGAGTCGTCGAAGAACATCTTCTACACCGGCGCCACCACCAACCAGCAGATCGTGCCCGCGCTGGATTACCTCAAGCAGAAGGGCGTCAAGTCCCTCTATCTGGTCGGCAGCGACTACGTCTTCCCGCAGACCGCCAACCGCATCATCAAGGCCTACGCCGATGCGAACGGCATCGAGATCAAGGGTGAGGACTACACGCCGCTGGGCTCGACCGACTTCTCGACGATCGTCAACAAGGTCCGCACCGCCGGTGCCGACGCCGTGTTCAACACCCTCAACGGCGACTCCAACGTGGCCTTCTTCCGCGAGTACCGCAACGTCGGGCTCACCCCGGAGGTGATGCCGGTGGTGTCCGTGTCCATCGCCGAGGAAGAGGTCGGAGGTATCGGTGTGCAGAACATCACCAACCAGCTGACGGCGTGGAACTACTACGAAACCGTCGACAACCCGGTCAACAAGGCGTTCGTCAAGGCGTACAAGGACAAGTTCGGCGCCAACAAGCCTACGTCCGACCCGATGGAGGCCGCCTACGTGTCGGTGTACCTGTGGAAGAACACCGTCGAGAAGGCGAAGTCGTTCGACGTCAAGGCGATCCAGGACAACGCGGGTGGCGTCACGTTCAACGCACCCGAGGGCCTGGTGACCATCGACGGCGAGAACCACCACATCACGAAGACGGCGCGCATCGGCGAGATCCGGCCGGACGGGTTGATCTACACGATCTGGGAGTCGCCGGGACCGATCGAGCCGGACCCGTACCTGAAGTCCTACCCGTGGGCCGCCGGTCTTTCCAGCTGATTCGGGTATGGAAGCTGTAATCGGGCAGCTGGCAACGGGGTTGAGCCTCGGCTCAATCCTGTTGCTGGCCGCACTGGGACTGTCGCTGACATTCGGCCAGATGGGCGTCATCAACATGGCGCATGGCGAGTTCATCATGGCCGGCTGTTACACCGCCTACGTGATTCAGCAGGTCGTCTCCAGTGCCGGTGCGTCACTGCTCATCTCGCTGGTGGTCGGTTTCCTCATCGGCGGGGCGATGGGTGCCCTGTTGGAGACGACGCTGATCCAGCGGATGTACGACAGGCCACTGGACACGCTGTTGGTGACGTTCGGTGTCGGGCTGATCCTGCAGCAGGTCGCCCGCGACATCTTCGGTGCGCCGGCGGTGAACGTCGTTGCCCCGGCGTGGTTGTCGGGCGGCGTGGAGGTCCTCGGCGCGGTGGTACCGAAGACCCGCATCTTCATTCTGGTGCTGGCGATCGTGTGTGTCGCGGTGCTCGCCGTCGTGTTGAAGGTGAGCCCGATGGGCAGACGGATCCGCGCAGTGGTGCAGAACCGCGACCTCGCAGAGACCAGCGGCATCTCCTCGCGCAAGACCGACATCACCACGTTCTTCATCGGGTCGGGCCTTGCCGCGGTGGCCGGTGTGGCGCTGACGTTGATCGGTTCGACGAGCCCGACGATCGGGCAGAGCTACCTGATCGACGCGTTCCTCGTCGTCGTGGTCGGCGGTCTCGGCCAGATCAAGGGCACCGTCATCGCGGCCTTCGCGCTGGGCTTCTTGAACTCGTTCATCGAGTACAACACCACGGCGTCGCTGGCCAAGGTGATCGTGTTCGTGATCATCGTGATCTTCCTACAGGTGCGCCCACAGGGCCTGTTCACCGTGCGGACGAGGAGTCTCGCGTGACCAACATCAAGACGGTGCTCGGCCGATGGCAGACGTGGGCCGGGTTCGGCGCGGCGGCGGTGGTGCTCTTCGGGGTGGCCCCCGCCGTGCTGTCGGACTTCCGTCTCAGCCTGCTGGGCAAGTTCCTCTGCTTCGCGATCGTCGCGGTCGGTATCGGGCTGGCATGGGGCCGCGGCGGCATGTTGGTGCTCGGGCAGGGCGTCTTCTTCGGCCTCGGCGGCTACATGATGGGCATGCACCTCAAGATCGCCGACGCCCAGCTGCGCGGCGACGACGTGCCCGACTTCATGCAGATCGCGGGTGCGCGCGAATTGCCCGGCTACTGGGAGCCGTTCGCCTCCCCCACGTTCACTCTGTTCGCCATCGTGGCGTTCCCGACCGCCATCGCCGCCGCGCTGGGATTCGGCGTGTTCAAGCGTCGGGTCAAGGGCGCCTACTTCGCGATCCTGTCGCAGGCGCTGGCCGCGGCGCTGGCGATCCTGCTCGTCGGTCAGACGGGGCTGGGAGGAAGCAACGGGCTAAACAGGTTTCGGACGTTCTTCGGGTTCACGCTCAACGATCCCGCGAACCGGCGGATGCTGTACTTCATCGCGGCGGCCACGCTGCTGATCGTGGTGGCCGTCGTGCGACAGCTCATGCAGAGCCGCTACGGCGAACTGCTGGTCGCGGTGCGTGACGGTGAGGAACGCGTGCGGTTCCTCGGCTACGACCCGGCGAACGTCAAGGTGGTGGCCTACACCGTCGCCGCTTTGTTCGCGAGCATCGCCGGGGCGCTCATCGCACCGATCGTCGGCTTCATCGCACCTTCGCAGGTCGGCATCCTGCCGTCGATCGCCTTCCTGATCGGCGTCGCGATCGGGGGGCGCACCACCCTGCTCGGGCCGGTGCTCGGCGCGATCGGCGTCGCATGGGCGCAAACCCTGTTCTCCGAACGGTTCCCGTCGGAGTGGACCTACGCCCAAGGTCTGCTGTTCATCGTCGTCGTCGGGTTCTTCCCGGCCGGCCTGGCCGGGCTGGGCGTGCTGTTCAAACGGCTGCGGCAACGACGCAAGAACCCGCAGCCCGACGTCGCCTCGCCGGATACCGAGGCAGAGTCGGAGAAGGTGGGGGCCGGCCTGTGACGACCACCGCGAAGGAGCCGACCGCAGGCGGAAACGTCGGCATGGGCACGCAGTACCTCGAAGTCCGCGGGCTCACCGTCGATTTCGACGGGTTCAACGCGGTCAGCGATGTGGACCTCACCCTGTTCCAGGGCGATCTGCGGTTCCTGATCGGCCCCAACGGCGCGGGTAAGACGACGGTGATCGACGCGATCACCGGACTGGTGCCTGCCACTGGGTCGGTCAACAAGTCCGGCGTCGAACTGCTCGGCAAGAAGGTGCATCAGATCGCTCGCCACGGCGTCGGTCGCACCTTTCAAACGGCCAGCGTGTTCGAACAGCTGACGGTGCTGCAGAACCTGGACATCGCCGCAGGGGCCGGTCGCTCGATGTGGACGATGCTGCGCAGGCGCAAGGGCATCCTGCCGTCGATCGAAGAAGCCCTGGAGACAACGGGTTTGACGGAGCTGGCCGACAAGCCGGCAGGCGTGCTGGCGCACGGCCAGAAGCAGTGGCTCGAAATCGGCATGCTGCTCGTGCAGAACGCCGATGTGCTGCTGCTCGACGAACCCGTCGCGGGCATGAGCGCCGAGGAGCGCGAAGAGACCGGAAACCTGTTGCGCCGCATCGGTGGTGAACGCACGGTCGTCGTCGTCGAGCACGACATGGACTTCATGCGCGCGTTCGCGACATCGGTGACGGTGTTGGCCCGCGGCAAGGTCATCGCGGAGGGGTCCGTCGCCGAAGTGCAGGCGGACCCGAAGGTGCAGGAGGTCTACCTGGGCACCGCGGCGGCGGGGGCCGACGGAATTCCCGACGAACTCATCGAGGAGAGCTCATAGTGCTGCAGCTTGTCGACGTCCGCGCGGGCTACGGCCGCTCGGAGGTCATCCACGGGGTCAGCATCGAGGTGCCCTCCGACGGAGTCGCCGCGGTGATGGGCCACAACGGGGCGGGCAAGACCACGTTGTTGCGCGCCGCCGTCGGGCTGCTCAAATGCTCTGCGGGCGAGGTGGTGTTCGACGGTGAGGACATCACCAAGCTGCGCCCGAGCGCGCGGGTGGCCCGCGGGCTGGCCTACGTACCGCAGGGCCAGCAGTCGTTCGGGCAGCTGACGACCATGGAGAACCTTCAGGTCGTCGCCGACGGCAGGAAGAACGGCAAGCAGCTGATCGACGAGCAGCTGGACCTGTTTCCCGCGCTCAAGGAGCTGCTGACTCGTCGCGCGGGCCTGCTGTCGGGCGGGCAGCGCCAGCAATTGGCGATCGCCCGCGCTTTGATCACGAGCCCCAAGTGCCTGATCCTCGACGAGCCGACCGAGGGCATCCAACCGTCGGTGGTCGCCGAGATCGAAGCGGTCATCACCGAATTGACGCAGCGCGGCGACCTCGGTGTGCTGCTCGTCGAACAGCACATCGGCTTCGCGCTGGAATCGTCGCAGCGCTACTACATTCTCGAGGCGGGCCGGATCACCTCGAGCGGCACCGGCGGCTCGTCGTCAGAGGAGGACGTCCGCGCCGCCATGGCCATCTGATCTCTCCGCGTGGGCCCACACGCAAGTAGGGGACGTGCGTGTCCGATCACAGACACGCCGCGGAATTACCGCATTTCGCGCCCGCCCGCTGCGGGTGAGGTGGCACGCTGCAGGCGTGAACACCGCGGCAGAGCCTCAGGTCGTCTTCGATACCGGTGGATTGCTCGTGACCGATGACGGTCGGCGGATGTTGGTCATCGACCGACGTACCGGCGCTTTTGCGGTTACCGCGTTCGTGCTCGGTGTACTCACGCTCGTTGTCGGCGGCTTCGGGTTGGTCGCACTCATCGCCGCAACTCCGTCGAGGACGGTGGGCGCGATCTTCAGCGGTGTCGGTGTCGTGTTGGCCGGACTGACGTTTCTGATGGTTCGCACGTTGCGTCGGCGGCGACGCCAGCCGTTGAACCAGTGCCGTCCGGTAGCGGTGATCGACCGCAAGCTCGGGTTGTTCAGCTACCGCGGCGGTGCGCTTGTGCAACTGGATCAAGTGCGGTTTGCGCGACAACTCCAAATCGGTTCCAGCTCACCGCAATTGGTGGCGATCACCCCCGGCGGAACGCTGGTGCTCAAGCGCGGCAATCCCTTCGATGGGGGTATCGGCAACGTCGACGAGGTGCTCACCGCTGCGGTTCAGCGCGCTCGCTAGCGAGTGAGCGTGCCCAAAACGCCGGGAGAGGTACCTGGCTAGCGGCCCAGGCGGGACAGCACCTCGGTCAGCACCGCGTCCTGCGCGATGTCGACCTGTTCGCCCGTCGACAGGTCCTTGACGCCGATGGTGCCCGCTTCGATGTCGCGGTCACCTGCCACCAATGCGATCGACGCACCCGAGCGGTCGGCGGCCTTCATAGCACCCTTGATGCCGCGGTCGCCGTAGGCCAGGTCGACCCGCACACCCGCGGCCCGCAGCCGGGCGGCCAGCACCACGAGCTGCGTCTTGGCCTGCTCCCCGAGCGGAACCCCGAACACCTCGACGCGGGCGGTCTCGGCTGCCGACTTGCCCTCGGCCTTCAGCGCCAACAGCGTGCGGTCGACACCGAGGCCGAACCCGATGCCGGACAGGTCTTTTCCGCCGAGCTGGTTCATCAGCCCGTCGTAGCGCCCGCCGCCGCCGATGCCCGACTGTGCGCCCAGGCCGTCATGGACGAACTCGAACGTGGTCTTTGTGTAGTAGTCCAGCCCGCGCACCATCCGCGGGTTGATCACATACGGCACGCCGATCGCATCGAGATGTGCCAGCACCCTGTCGAAGTGCTGCTTGGCCGAATCGGACAGGTGATCGAGCATCACCGGGGCATCGGCGGTCATCTCCTTGATGTGCGGCCGCTTGTCGTCGAGCACCCGCAGCGGGTTGATCTCCGCGCGACGGCGCGTCTCCTCGTCGAGGTCGAGCTTGAACAGGAAGTCCTGCAACAGTTCTCGATACTGCGGCCGACAGCTGTCATCACCGAGCGAGGTGATCTCGAGCCGGAACCCGTCGAGCCCGAGCGACCGGAAACCCGCGTCGGCGATCGCGATCACCTCGGCGTCGAGCGCCGGGTCGTCCACCCCGATCGCCTCCACCCCGACCTGCTGCAGTTGGCGGTAGCGACCCGCCTGCGGACGCTCGTAGCGGAAGAACGGCCCGGAGTAGCAGAGCTTGACCGGCAGCGGGCCACGGTCGAGGCCGTGTTCGATCACCGCGCGGATCACCCCCGCGGTGCCCTCCGGCCGCAGCGTCACCGACCGGTCTCCGCGGTCGGCGAAGGTGTACATCTCCTTGCTGACCACATCGGTGGACTCGCCGACCCCGCGGGTGAACAACGCGGTGTCCTCGAAGATGGGCAACTCGATATCGGCGTAGCCGGCGCGGCGCGCCGCCGCCAGCAGACCGTCGCGCACCGCGACGAACTGCGCGGAGTCCGGCGGCAGATAATCGGGCACGCCCTTGGGCGCTTGAAACTGAGTCACAAACTCAAACCTTCGAGGAACGGGTTGGCCCGGCGTTCGAAGCCGATCGTCGACTTCTCGCCGTGCCCTGGTAGTACCACGGTGTCATCGTCGAGCACCATCAGTTTTGTCATGATCGAGCCGAGCAGGTCGCGGCCGCTACCCCCGGGCAGGTCGGTGCGACCGACCGACTGCCGGAACAGCGTGTCGCCGGTGAAGACGATCTGGGGGCCGTCCCCGTCGACGCGGAACACCACCGAACCCCGGGTGTGGCCCGGCGTGTGGTCGACGGTCACTGTGATGCTGCTGGTGTCGCCGATGTCCAGCTTGTCGCCGTCGCGGTCGAGTTCGACAACCTGTTTCGGCTCGCGGAACAGCGCACCGAACGCAGTCCGGGCGAAGCCCCCGATCAAACCCCGCCCGAAGCCTTTGATCGGGTCGGACAGCATGAACCGGTCCTCGGGGTGGATGTAGGCGGGGCACCCGTAAGTGTCGGCAACCTTCTGCGCCGACCAGATGTGGTCGATGTGGCCGTGAGTCAACAGCACCGCGGCCGGCGTGAGCCGGTTCTCGTCGAGGATCTGGCGCAGCGGACCCATCGCCCGCTGGCCAGGGTCGACGACGATGGCGTCCGCCCCGGCCCGTTGGGCCAGCACATAGCAGTTGCACGCCAACATGCCTGCCGGGAATCCGGTGATCAACACGGGCCCCATTTTCCCATCCCGCGCGGTGAGCGGGCCTCTTGGCCTGCGCTCAGCTACTGCTGGCACACTCGTTGCGGATCGACGACCATACGAGGAGGACCACGGCGGTGCCGACCAACGAACAGCGGCGGGCGACAGCGAAGCGCAAACTCGAACGGCAACTGGAGCGGCGGGCGGCGCAGGAACGCAGGCGACGGCTGTACACGATCATCGCCGCCGCACTGGCCGTGGTCGCGGTGATCGCCGGGGTGGCCGTGTTCTTCATCACCCGCGGTGACTCCGACGGCGAGACGACAGCGGCGACCACTCCGCCGACGTCGTCGCCGGCGGAAGCGACCCCGGCCGCCGAGGGTGGGCTGCCGCCGTTCAATGCGCCCGCCGACCTCGGGGCCGACTGCCAGTACCCGGCCGCGGAGCCCGCCAGCAAGCCGAACAAGCCGCCGCGCACCGGCAAGGTTCCGACGGACCCGGCAGAGGTCAGCGCCAGCATGTCCACTGACCAGGGCAACATCGGCATCATGCTCGACAACGCGAAGTCGCCGTGCACCGTCAACAGCTTCGCCAGCCTCGCGCAGCAGGGCTACTTCAACGACACGCCCTGCCACCGGCTGACCACCAGCCCGAGCCTGTCGGTGCTGCAGTGCGGCGATCCGACGGGCTCCGGCACCGGCGGCCCCGGCTACCAGTTCGCCAACGAGTACCCGACCAACCAGTTCCAGCCCGACGATCCGGCGCTGCAGAACCCGGTGACGTATCCGCGCGGCACGCTGGCGATGGCCAATGCCGGTCCGGGCACGAACGGCAGCCAGTTCTTCCTCGTCTACAAGGACTCGCAACTGCCGCCGGGCTACACGGTGTTCGGCAAGATCGACGACACCGGGCTTGCGACGCTGGACAAGATCGCAGCCGCGGGCGTGGAGGGCGGCGGCCAGGACGGCAAGCCGGCCACCCCGGTCAAAGTGAAGTCCATCGGGCTGGACTAACGCCCCATGACGCCGCACCCGCCGCCGTACGGGGCCCATCCCCCACCCGCGTTTGACCCGTACGGCTACCCGCGGCCCCGGGCGACCAACGGGATGGCGGTCGCGTCGCTGGTCTGCGCGTTCGTCTTCGCACCGCTGGGCATCATCTTCGGCCACATTTCGCTGTCACAGATCAAGCGCACCGGCGAGGAGGGGCACGGGCTCGCGGTCGCCGGGCTGGTGATCAGCTATCTGATCACGGTCGGAACCGTGATCGTGCTGGCCGCCGTGGTGCTGTTCACGATCGCCGTAGCGCGCCACCTCGAAGACGAATCCCGGTACCAGCCGGGCATCACGGCGGCGCCGTCGATTCCGGATATGGGGCTTCCGGCGTTCGATCCGCCGCCCAATCTGGGCGCCAACTGTGCCTACCCGAAGACCACCGAGCCCGCCAGCAAGCCGACCAAGCCCCCTCGCTCGGGTCGGGTCCCCACCGATCCCGACGAGGTCAGCGCGAGCATGTCGACCAACCGCGGCGACATCGGCATTCAGCTCGACAACGACAAGGCACCGTGCACCGTCAACAGCTTCGCGAGCCTGGCGCAGCAGGGCTACTTCGACGACACCACGTGTCACCGGCTCACCACCGATCCGCAGCTCGGCGTGCTGCAGTGCGGCGATCCGACGGGGACGGGAACCGGTGGTCCCGGCTACCGGTTCGGCAACGAGTACCCGACGAACCAGTACCGGCTGGCCGATCCGGCGCTCAAGACGCCGGTGATGTACCCGCGCGGCACCCTGGCGATGGCGAACAAGGGCTCGGGAACCAACGGCAGCCAGTTCTTCCTCGTCTACGCCGACTCGATGCTGCCGCCCACCTACACCGCGTTCGGCACGATCGATGCCACCGGGCTGGCCACCCTCGACAAGATCGCCGCCGCGGGTGTTGCAGGTGTAGGCACCGACGGCAAGCCGGCGATGACCGTGACGATCGAATCGATCCGGCTGGATTGACGGGCTCAGGCGGCGCTCGTGACGCGGTAGACGTCGTAGACGCCTTCCACGTTGCGCACCACGTTGAGCACGTGGCCCAGATGCTTAGGGTCGCCCATCTCGAACGTGAACCGGCTGATCGCCACCCTGTCGTTGGACGTCGTCACCGAGGCCGAAAGGATGTTGACCTTCTCGTCGGCGAGCACCCGCGTCACATCCGACAGCAGCCGGTGCCGGTCCAGCGCCTCGACCTGGATTGCGACCAGGAACACCGACGACGGCGACGGCGCCCACTTCACGTCGATGATCCGCTCCGACTGCTGTTGCAGCGAACTGGCGTTGGTGCAGTCGGTCCGGTGCACGCTCACCCCGCCGCCGCGGGTGACGAAGCCCATGATGTTGTCGCCCGGTACCGGTGTGCAGCACTTCGCCAACTTCGTCAGCACACCCGGCGCGCCCGGCACCGCCACCCCGACGTCGTCGTTGGTGCGCTGGCGCACCGGCATCGTCGCCGGGGTGGAACGCTCCGCCAGCTCGTCGGTGGCCTCGTCGTCGCCACCGAGCTGGGCGACCAGCCGCTGCACGACGTGTCGGGCCGAAACATGCCCCTCGCCGACGGCGGTGTAGAGCGCCGAGACGTCGACGTAGCGCAGCTCGCGGGCCAGCGCCGCCATCGATTCGGCGTTCATCAAGCGCTGCAACGGAAGTCCGCCACGACGCACCTCGCGCGCGATGGCGTCCTTACCGGATTCCAGCGCCTCCTCGCGCCGCTCCTTGGCGAACCACTGCCGAATCTTCGCCTTGGCGCGCGGCGACACCACGAACTGCTGCCAGTCGCGTGACGGCCCGGCATTGGGCGCCTTGGAGGTGAAGACCTCGACGACTTCGCCGTTCTCCAGTCGGCGCTCCAACGCGACCAGTCGACCGTTGACACGCGCGCCGATGCAGCGGTGGCCCACCTCGGTGTGCACCGCATAGGCGAAGTCCACCGGCGTCGACCCGGTCGGCAGGGTGTACACGTCGCCCTTCGGGCTGAACACGAAGATCTCCTGCACCGCAAGGTCGTAGCGCAGCGACTCGAGGAACTCGCCGGGGTCGGCCGCCTCCCGCTGCCAGTCGAGGAGTTGGCGCATCCAGGCCATCTCGTCGATCTCGGCGGCGGTGCTACCCGACGGAAGTCCGTTGCGGCCCTTGGCTTCCTTGTACCGCCAATGCGCGGCGATGCCGTACTCGGCGGTGCCGTGCATGTCGTTGGTGCGGATCTGCACCTCCAGTGGCTTGCCCTCCGGCCCGACGACGGTGGTGTGCAGCGACTGGTACACGCCGTAGCGGGGTTGGGCGATGTAGTCCTTGAACCGGCCTGCCATCGGCTGCCACAGCGAATGCACCACGCCGACAGCGGCATAGCAGTCGCGGATCTCGTCGCACAGGATGCGGATGCCGACAAGGTCGTGGATGTCGTCGAAGTCGCGGCCCTTGACGATCATTTTCTGATAGATCGACCAGTAGTGCTTGGGCCGACCCTCGACTGTGGCGTTGATCTTCGACTTCGCCAGCGTGGCACTGATTTCCGAGCGGACCTTCGCCAGATAGGTGTCGCGCGACGGCGCCCTGTCGGCCACCAGCCGCACGATCTCCTCGTACTTTTTCGGGTGCAGGATGGCGAACGCCAGATCCTCCAGCTCCCACTTCACCGTCGCCATCCCCAACCGATGGGCAAGCGGCGCAATGACTTCCAGCGTCTCGCGGGCCTTGCGGGCCTGCTTCTCCGGTGGCAGGAACCGCATCGTGCGCATGTTGTGCAAGCGGTCGGCGACCTTGATCACCAGCACCCGCGGATCCCGGGCCATCGCGATGATCATCTTGCGGATGGTCTCGCCCTCGGCCGCGGTGCCCAGCACCACCCGATCGAGTTTGGTGACGCCGTCGACGAGATGACCCACCTCGTCTCCGAAGTCGGCGGTCAAGGCCTCCAGCGTGTAGCCGGTGTCCTCGACGGTGTCGTGCAGCAGCGCCGCCACCAATGTGGTGGTGTCCATGCCGAGTTCGGCGAGGATGTTGGCCACCGCCAGCGGATGCGTGATGTACGGGTCGCCCGAACGCCGCATCTGGTCGGCGTGCCGCTTCTCGGCGACTTCGTAGGCCCGCTGCAGCAAAGACAGATCGGCCTTGGGGAAGAATTCGCGGTGCACGGCGACCAGCGGCTCCAGCACCGGGTTCACGGCGCTGCGCTGCGACGTCATTCTGCGCGCGAGACGGGCCCTCACCCGTCGCGAGGTCGAGGTCTTGGTGATGTCCGGCGCGGGCATCGGCGCGGTCTCCGGACCGTCGCTGGGCACAGGTGGTGACTGCACGGCCTGTCCCGTGATCTGCTCGTCAGCCATGCTCACCTCCTCGATCGAGGATATCGCCTCAGACGGTGTGCAAGCTTCTGACGGGTAGCGGTTCAAGCAGGTCGCGGCCTTTGAGGGCGGTGAGTTCCAACACCACTGCGGCGCTGAGCACGATCGCACCCGCCTTGGTCAGCAACCGGGTCGTGGCCGCCAGGGTCCCGCCGGTGGCCAGCACGTCGTCGATGACCACGACGTTGCGGCCGTGCAGATCGATGCCATCAGCGGGCACTTCGAGCGTCGCCGTACCGTATTCCAGCTGGTAGGTCTCGCTGTACACCGGCGGTGGCAGCTTGCCCGCCTTCCGCACGGCGAGCACCCCGATGCCGAGCCGATCGGCGACGGCTCCACCGACCAGGAAGCCCCTCGCGTCGATGCCTGCCACCAGTTCGGCTCCCTCGGCGACTTCGGCCAGCGCCCGGGTGATCACGGCCAGTCCGCGCCGATCGGCGAGCACGGGGGTCAGGTCCTTGAACTGGATTCCGGGCTCCGGGAAGTCGGCGACTTCGCGCGTCAGCGCCTCGATGACCTCGACGACGTCTGTATTGGCGCTCACTTCTCCAGCACCCACCTGTCCATGTTCCAGCCGGCGCCCCAGCGCGTCGGGTTACTGCTCACCGCGTACATCTTCTTCGAGGTGATCAGCGAGCGCTGCTGTCGGTACAGCGGCAGGGTCGGCACATCGGCCCACAGGATCGGCCCGGCGTCGGCAAGCTGGCGAGCCACCTCCTTCGGGTCTGCGGTCACCGCCAGCGTGTCGATGATGCCGTCGATGCGCGGATTCGAATATCCCGGCAGGTTGTTTCCGTTGCCGGTGTGCAGGGCGTAGGCGTCCATCGCCGAGGAGCCGGTGGACCCGCTGCCGGTGGCGCCGCCGGTGCTGGCCAGCAAGACGTCGATCTCGTTGTTGCGCAACGACAGCGGCCCGGTCGTCTCGGATGCGACGTCATCGACGCGGATGCCTGCGGGGGCGCAGGACTTGGCGATCGCCCCGACGGTCGCGGCCAACCGCGCATTCGGCGTCTGGTATCCGATGCGCACCGCGAGGGGTCGGTTGCCGAGGGCTTCGCGTGCGGCGTCGGGATTGGATACGACGAACCCTTCGGCGCCGATGGCCTCACCACTGCCGACCGCTTCCTCGGTCACCGGATTGAGCCGGGTGTTGGCGATCGGCACCTCGGCGTTGCGGGCGATCACGTCACGCGGGGTGCAGAGGGCGAGCGCGCGCCTGGCCTCCGGCGCGGCCATCGGGCCCTGCGCGGCGAAGATCAGCTGCTCGATTCCGGCCGACGGACTGTCGGTCTGGGTGTAGTCCTCGGGCATGTTGAGCACACCCGACGAGCCCGCCGCGACGTCGACGACGTCGACGGTGCCGTTGTTGAGGCGGTCCTGGACGTCGGCTCCGCGCGGGCGCACCGTGATCTTGTCGGTCAGCGGTTCGGCGCCCCACCACTTCTCGTTGGCGACGAGCACGACCGCGCCGTCGTCGCTGACCGACTCCAGCTTGTAGGGGCCCGACGACGGGAACCGTTTGACGTCGAGGTTCGGGGTGAGGTTCCAGGTGCTGTTCCACGCCTGCGCGATGCGGTCGATGTTCGGCAGGTCGTTGTTGATGATCGCGCCTGTGACGTCGATACCGAGTTCGTCGGACAGCACATGGGCGGGCATCATCGAGGTCGCGGCGAACAACTGCCCGAAGTCGACCACGGCGCGGTCGGGGTTGAACGACACCCTCGCGCGTTTCTGGCCCGGCGCGCAGTCGACGGTGGCGATCTCGCGGTAGCCGGCCTGATTCGCCGCCTCGAACGCCGGAAAGCGGCCGGATTGGGCGGCCCAGGCCAAAACGAGGTCGTCGCACGTGATCGGCTTGCCGTCGGAGTAGACCGCCTTGTCGCTGATCACGTAGTCGAGCACCAGCGGGGCGCGGCCGACGACGGAGATGGTGCCGAAGTCGTGATCGCCGACGATCTGGCCGTCGGGTCCGTGGTAGTTGAACCCGGTCAGCACCCGCGCGAACGCCTGCGGGCCCGCCGACGCCGCACCAGCGACGGTGTTCGTGTTGTACGTGGTGAGCGTCCCGTCGACGGCATACGTGATCTCATCGGCGGTGCGCTCCGAGCACGCCGACAACCCGACGGCGCAGACGAGAGCGACTGTCACCGCGGTGGCGATCCCCCGCAGGCGGGCCGTCATGTCGCGCTACTTCCGCCGGGTGTTGCGCTTACCTGACGGCCGTCCGGTCCTGCTCGAGGTGGGCCGGATCGGCCGCGCACCCGGCGCAGGTTTCTCCGCGACCGGACGCGTGGCCGTGGTCGTCGCCGCCGAGGCAGCGCCGACCGTCTCCTTCTCGGCGTCGTCGGCGTCCTCGTCGCCTGCCTCATCGACCGCCGCGCTGGACTTCTCGCCCGTCGGTTTGCGACGCCTGAGCACCCGGCTCGTGTGGGTGCGAACCAACTCGGTGCGCTCGCGAAGGCTGACCAGCAGCGGGGTGGCGAAGAAGATCGACGAGTAGGTGCCGACGACGACACCGACGAGTTGCACCAGCGCGAGGTCCTTCAGCGTGCCGACGCCGAGCAGCCACACCGCGACCACCATCAGCGACACGATCGGCAGCACCGAGATCAGGCTGGTGTTGATCGACCGCATGAAGGTCTGGTTGATCGCCAGGTTGGCCTGTTCGGCGAACGTGCGCCTGGTCGTGTGCTGGAAACCGTGGGTGTTCTCCTCGACCTTGTCGAAGACGATGACGGTGTCATACAGCGAGAAGCCGAGAATCGTCAGCAGACCGATGACCGTCGCCGGGGTGACCTCGAACCCGACCAACGAATACACGCCCGCGGTCACGACGAGATCGAAAACCAGTGTCGCCATGGCTGATATCGCCATGTACCGCTCGTAGCGGATCGTGATGTAGATCGTGGCCAGCACCAGGAAGACCACGAGCGCCATCAACGCTTTCTTGGTGATCTGGCCGCCCCACGTCTCCGACACCGCGGAGTCGCTGATCGCCTGCTTGCTCGGCTGACCGTCGAGACCCTTCGGCTGGAACGCCTCGAACAAGGCATCGCGCAGGATGTTCGTCTCAGTGTTGTTGAGTGCCTCCGAGCGGATCTGCACGGTCGCCGACGGGCCGTTGCCGACCACCACGACGCTTTCGGGTTCCTTGCCCAGCGCCTCGCTGAACACCTCTTCGACGCGTTCGGTGCTGACCCCGGCCGCGGGCATCGACACCTTGGTGCCGCCCTCGAAGTCGATGCCGAAGGTGAACCCGCGAATGATCATGCTCGCGATGCAGACAGCGAGGATCACCCCGCTGATCGCGTACCACATCTTGCGTCGGCCGACGACCTCGAAGGCTCCCGTGCCGGTGTAGAGCCTGACGAAGAAACCGTGTTGCGGTGCAGCGGAACTGTCCAGAGCCGGAGCCTCGACGGCGCTCGACTCGGTCACATCAGATGTTCGCTTGGCCATCGACTACCCCCGTCCGGTATGTGTAGTGACCCGGCGTTCGCGCGCGATCTGCTGCACGGCCCCAAGCCCGTTGAATGCGGGCTTGGCCAACCACGTCGACTTCGATGCCAGGTAGACCAGCGGCCACGTCACCAGGAAGACGACCACGACGTCGAGGATCGTCGTCAGGCCCAGTGTGAACGCGAAGCCCTTCACCTGGCCGACGGCCAGGATGTAAAGGACTACCGCGGCAAGGAATGTCACGGCGTTACCGGAAATGATCGTCTTGCGGGCACGCGCCCAACCGCGCGGAACGGCGGACCGGAACGAGCGGCCCTCGCGTATCTCGTCCTTGATGCGTTCGAAGAACACCACAAACGAGTCCGCAGTGGTACCGATACCGATGATCAGACCGGCGATACCGGCCAGGTCAAGCGTGTAGTTGATGTATCTGCCGAGGAGCACAAGGATCGCGTAAACCACTGCGCCCGAGGCGATCAGGGACAGCGCGGTGAGCAACCCGAGCACCCGGTAGTACAACAGTGAATAGACCAGCACCAGTGCGAGGCCGACTGCGCCGGCGATGAGACCTGCCCGCAGCGACGTCAATCCCAGTGTGGCCGAGACCGTTTCAGCCTCCGACGCCTCGAACGACAGCGGCAGCGAACCGTACTTCAGCACGTTGGCCAGTTCCTTGGCCCGCTCCGCGTTGAACTGTCCGGTGATCTGGGTGTTGCCGCCCGGGATCGCCTCCTCGATCTGAGGGGCGCTGACAACCTGCGAGTCCAGCACGAACGCGGTCTGGGTGCCGACATGCGATGCGGTGAAGTCGGCCCAGATCTTCGCCGCGTCCGGCTTGAACTCCAACTGGACGACGTACTGGCCGCGCTGGGTGTCCATGCCCGAACTGGCGTTCTTGATCTGCTCGCCGCTGATGATCGCCTTGTCGAGCAGGTACACCTGAGTGTGGTCGGTCGAGCAGGTCACCAGGGGCAGGTTCGGATCGTCGTTGCCGGCGAGCACGTCCTCTTCGTTGCAGCGGGTGGCCTGGAACTGCAGGGCCAGGATCTGGATCTGCTGCTCGGTGCTCTGCCGCAGCGCCTTCTCGTCGGCGATGCGCTGTGCGAGGTCCTTGCCCGACGGCTTCGGCGCGGGTGTCGGCGGCGCCGGGCTGGGCGGCGGTGCCTCCGGATACGGACGGGGTTGCGGCGCCAACGGCTCCTGCGGTGCGGACTGCCCCTCGGGCGCGGCGCCACCCTCTGCGGGCAGCGGCTCCGATGCGGGCGGCTGGCCCTCGGGAGCGGGCGGCAGGCCTTCCAAGGCAGGCGGCTGGCCCTCGGGAGCCGGCGGCAGCTGCTCTGCGGGCGGGGCGCCCGACGCCGGGCCCTCCTGCTCGCCGGGCTGCTGCGGCTGCTGGGCGGCGATCACGTGGATCACGGGACGGATGTACAGCCGCGCCGTCTGGCCGAGGTTTCTGGCCTCGTTGCTGTCATTGCCGGGAACCGTGATCACCAGGTTGTCGCCGTCGATCACCACCTCGGAGCCCGACACGCCGAGGCCGTCGACGCGCGAGGCAATGATCTGCTGCGCCTGGTTCAGCGCGTCCTGGGTGGGCCGCGAGCCGTCGGGCGTCCGGGCTGTCAGCGTGACCCTGGTGCCGCCCTGCAGGTCGATACCGAGCTTCGGTTCGGGCTTCCTGTCGCCGGTCAGAAAGACCAGGAGGTACACACCGATCAGCAGCGCGAGGAAGATCGACAGGTAGCGGGCAGGGTGCACCGGCGTCGAAGGCGATGCCACGTTTCTTTGGTCTCCTCGATATTCAGGTCGTCAGCACCGCAAAGGGTACGTGCCGGAGCTGACACCCCGACTGTCAGTGCTCAGTTCAGTCGGTTCTGGTCAGTGCTGTCCGTGATCTCGGTCGCGGTCGACTCGGGCTCGACGTCGTCGTCCTCGTCGAACTCGTCATCGGGGGTGATGCGATCGCGTACGGCGAGCTTCATCCAGGTGGTGACCACGCCCGGCGCGATCTCGAGCTCCACGTTGTCGTCGGTGATGGCCTTGATCTCGCCTTCGAGCCCCGACGTGGTGTGGACGCGGTCGCCGACCTTCAGCGAGTTGTGCAGGTCGATGGTCGCTTGCATGGCCTTCTTCTGGCGACGCGAAGCGAAGAACATAAATGCGCCCAAGATGATGAGCAAAGGTAGTAAGGCGACCAGATCCATGACAGCAACTGCTTTCGTATCGTTTTGCGAGGGCGACTCCGGACCATTCGGTCGATCCTGGGAGCCTTCTAACCGACCAGTGTGCCATTGCCGCAGCTGATGACCGAGCGACCCCGTCGTCTCGGCTGGTGAGCTACGAAATCCGTCGCGGCGATCCGGTTCGACGGACGATCCCGCACGGCTAGGCTCAAACCCCGTGAGTACCGTCGAGCAGAGCCGCTACCTGGCCACCAGCATCCCCGGTCCGCGCTCGAAGGCGCTGATCGACCGCAAGTCCGCCGCGGTGTCGCGCGGCATCGGCAACACCATGCCAGTGTATGCCGCCCGCGCCGGCGGGGGCATCGTCGAGGACGTCGACGGCAACCGCCTCATCGACCTGGGCTCAGGCATTGCTGTGACGACGATCGGAAACGCGTCGCCGCGCGTCGTCGAGGCGGTGCGCGAGCAGGTCGCAGACTTCACCCACACCTGCTTCATGATCACGCCCTACGAGGAGTACGTCGCGGTCGCCGAGGCGCTCAACCGGCTCACACCCGGTGACCACGAGAAGCGTTCGGCGCTGTTCAACTCCGGGTCGGAGGCGGTCGAGAACGCCATCAAGATCGCCAGGACGTACACCGGCAAGCAGGCGGTGGTGTCGTTCGACCACGCCTACCACGGCCGCACCAACCTGACGATGGCGCTGACCGCGAAGTCGATGCCGTACAAGCACGGATTCGGTCCGTTCGCGCCGGAGATCTACCGTGCGCCGCTTTCCTACCCGTTCCGCGACGCGGAGTTCGGCAAGGAGATGGCGACCGACGGCGAGGTGGCCGCCCGCCGTGCGATCAGCGTCATGGAAAAGCAGGTCGGCGCCGACAATCTGGCTGCGGTCATCATCGAGCCCATTCAGGGTGAGGGTGGCTTCATCGTGCCTGCCGAGGGCTTCCTGCCCACGCTGGTCGACTGGTGTTCGAAGCACGACGTCGTGTTCATCGCCGACGAGGTGCAGACCGGGTTCGCGCGCACCGGTGCGATGTTCGCCTGCGAGCACGAGGGCATCGTTCCCGATCTGATCGTCACCGCCAAGGGCATCGCCGACGGGCTTCCGCTGTCGGCGGTGACCGGCCGTGCCGAGATCATGGACGCCCCGCATGTCAGCGGTCTCGGCGGCACCTACGGCGGAAACCCGGTCGCGTGCGCGGCCGCGCTGGCCACCATCGAGACGATCGAATCCGACGGGATGGTGGCGCGAGCGGCCGAGATCGAACAGGTGATGAAGGACCGGTTGCACCGGATGCAGGCCGAGGACGACCGCATCGGCGATGTCCGCGGACGCGGCGCCATGATCGCCATGGAGTTGGTGAAGGCCGGGACCCTGGAACCGGACGGCGAGCTGACCATGAAGCTGGCGGTCGGCTGCCACAACGCGGGCGTGATCGTGCTGACCTGCGGCACTTACGGCAACGTGCTGAGGTTCCTGCCGCCGCTGAGCATCTCCGACGAGCTCCTCATCGAGGCACTCGACGTGCTGGCCCTCGTCCTCAAGGACCTGTAGCTCCCGCGAGCTGGGCCCACACGTAAGTAGGGGAACGCAAATGCACCTATTTCGTCGGCGTGTCGCGTGCATCTGCGTCTGCTCGCGGGGAGACAGGACTCGGTACACCTAGCTCGGCGGCGGCAGCTTCAACAGCAGCCGGGCTCCGCCCATCGGACTCGTCCCCAGGCTGGCCGTCCCGCCGTGGATCTCGGCCTGCTGAGCCACCAGCGCGAGCCCGAGCCCCGAGCCCGAGCGTGCCGCCGTCGATCCGCGGGAGAACCTGTCGAAGACAGCGGCCCGCTCCTCCTCGGGAACGCCCTGGCCGTTGTCGTCGACGGTGATCTCGACACCGTCGACGGAACTGATGGCAGCGAGCCGAACCTTGGTCGCGCCGCCATGCTTGACGGCGTTGGTGATCGCGTTGTCGATCACCAATCGCAGACCCGCGGGCATGCCGACCATGAGCACCGTGGTCGACGACGCCAGCGTCACCTCCAGGTCCGGATAGTTGCGCATCGCGTCGTGGGCGGCCCGGTCGAGCAGTTCGGTGATGTCGACCGGCACGAAGTCGTCGACCGTCGTCAGTTCCCCCTGGGCCAGCCGCTCCAGTGCCGACAACGTGCCCTCGATCCGGCTCTGGGTGCGCATGACGTCGGCGATGACCTCTTTACGCTGCTCGTCGGGCAGGTCGAGGGTGGAAAGCACCTCGAGGTTGGTTCGCATCGCGGTCAACGGCGTGCGCAGCTCATGCGACGCCACCGCAGCGAAATCCCTGGCGGACTCCAGCGCGGCCTTGGTCCGCTGCTGTTCGTCGCCGATGCGTTTGAGCATCCCCTCGACCGCCTCGGCGATCTCAACGGCTTCCTGGACGCCGCGCACCTTCACCTCGTCCGGGTTGGACTGCGCGTTGATCACGCGGGCCTGCTGGGCGAGTACCCGGAACGGGTTGATCATGATCAGCCACAGCACCGAGGCGACGACGCCGGTCGCCACGATGACCCCGCCGCAGATCAGCAGCACGCGCCGATGCAGTTCGTCTATGCGCCTTTGCGTTTCGGCCAGCGGGGCGCCCACCGCGATCGACGCCTTGCCCGCGGTGAATGTGCGCACGCGGTATTCGACACCGTTGATGGTGGCGTTGTCGTAGCCGTCGTCGAACTTGGGCAGCACGACGTCTGGCGGCAGCGAGATCGTGATGCCGTCGACGCGCGCAGTGCGAACCAGCTCGCCGTTCGGCGAGGGCTGGTCGAGGCCGACGTCAGCGGAGTTGCGCAGCAGCGAGGAGATGTCGCCGAGGCTGCTGACCGAGTCCAGACGACGGTCGAGCTGGCTGTACTGGTCGTTGGTCACGCCGAACCAGACCCACGCACCCAGGGTGATGACCAGACCCACCACCGACAATGCCGCGACGATCACGATGATGCGCAGCGACATGACGCGCGTCAGCACCCGGTAGAGCCACTTGATCAGACGCACCACGACACCGCGGGCAAGCGAGCACTCATGCGCTCAATCTTGCCCGATCAGTGCGGCACTGTCGGCGTCAGGACCTGACGTTCGCCTCGTCCAGTCGGGTCACGTCGCCGTCCGGCGGACCGTGGCTGCGACCGATGTGCGCCTCTTCTCGCATCCGGTCCACCATGTGCGGATAGTGCAGCTCGAACGCCGGGCGCTCCGACCGGATGCGGGGCAGTTCGGTGAAGTTGTGCCGCGGCGGCGGGGAACTGGTGGCCCACTCCAGCGAATTGCCATAGCCCCACGGGTCATCCACCATCACGGGCTCGCCGTAGCGCCAGCTCTTGAACACGTTCCACGTGAACGGAATGATCGAGATACCGAGGATGAACGCGCCGATCGTGGAGACCACGTTGAGCGTGGTGAACCCGTCGGTCGGCAGATAGTCGGCGTAGCGCCGCGGCATTCCCTCGTCGCCCAACCAGTGCTGCACCAAAAACGTGGTGTGGAAGCCGATCAACGTCAGCCAGAAGTGCAGCTTGCCCAGTCGCTCGTCGAGCAGACGGCCCGTCATCTTCGGGAACCAGAAGTAGATACCCGCGTAGGTGGCGAACACGATCGTGCCGAACAACACGTAATGGAAGTGCGCCACAACGAAATACGAGTCGGTGACGTGGAAGTCCAGCGGCGGGCTGGCCAGCAGCACCCCGGTGAGCCCACCGAGCAGGAACGTGACCAGGAAGCCGATCGAGAACAACATCGGTGTCTGGAACGTCAACTGACCCTTCCACATCGTGCCGATCCAGTTGAAGAACTTGATACCGGTCGGCACGGCGATCAGATAGGTCATGAAGCTGAAGAACGGCAGCAGCACTGCGCCCGTCGCGAACATGTGATGCGCCCACACCGCCATCGACAGCGCCGCGATGCTGAAGGTCGCATACACCAGCGTGGTGTAGCCGAAGATCGGCTTGCGCGAGAACACCGGGAAGATCTCGCTCACGATGCCGAAGAACGGCAACGCGATGATGTACACCTCGGGGTGGCCGAAGAACCAGAACAGGTGCTGCCACAACAGCACACCGCCGTTGGCCGGGTCGTAGACGTGGGCGCCCAGGTGTCGGTCGGCGGCAAGCCCGAACAACGCCGCGGTCAGCAACGGGAACACCAGCAGCACCAGGATCGACGTCACCAGGATGTTCCAGGTGAAGATCGGCATCCGGAACATCGTCATGCCCGGCGCGCGCATGCACACCACCGTGGTGATCATGTTGACCCCGCCGAGGATCGTGCCCAGGCCGCCGACAGCCAGGCCGAGAATCCACAGATCTCCGCCTGGCCCAGGGGAATGGATCGCGTCGCTCAGCGGGGTGTAACCCGTCCACCCGAAGTCCGCGGCGCCGGTCGGCGTGATGAAGCCGGAAAGCGCGATCGTCGCACCGAATACGAAGAGCCAGAACGACAATGCGTTCAGCCGCGGGAACGCCACGTCAGGCGCGCCGATCTGCAGTGGCAGGACTAAATTCGCGAACCCGAACACGATCGGGGTGGCATAGAACAGCAGCATCGCCGTGCCGTGCATGGTGAACAGCTGGTTGTACTGCTCGTTGGAGAGGAACTGCAGGCCCGGCATTGCCAACTCGCCGCGCATGAACAGCGCCATCAGGCCGCCGATGAAGAAGAAGACAAAACAGGCGACGCAGTACATGATCCCGATCAACTTGTGATCGGTGGTCGTGATCAACTTGTAGATGAGGCTGCCCTTGGGGCCCAACCTCGCGGGGAACGGACGTCGGGCCTCGAGGATTTCGAGTGCGGCGGTATCGGTTGTGTCAGCTGTCATCGAACTCCCCAGACGGGCCTCTATCTCTGAAGTATGACGCTAGGGAGCCGATCGCAACGAACTATAGAGCCGAAAGTCCCCCCGGCGACGCGAGCAGGCGCCTATCGATGAGCCAGGCGGTCGCGGCGGCGGAACATGCCGCCCCACGAACGGCGCCGAGGCTCGCGTGTCGCATGCATGGCCCGCTCGTGCGTCGTTTCTGCGGGCTGAATCTCGGTGACCTCCTCCGATGCGACGGGCTCGTTCGGCGGCACCCCCGAGCGTTCGGCGTAGCGGACGTCGCGGACGCTGCGAACCGACAGCCGCCCCAGCGCCATTGCACCGAGGAAGATGATCAGCGCGCCCAGGCCGTAGAAGTACGCCAACTCCAGCACCACGCGTTTGGTTTCGGTGGCGGCCACCGGCGCTCCGACGTCGCCGAGACCGAGCGGACCCGCCAGCGCCCGGCCCACGACGAACCACGCTCCGGCGACGACCGTCAACCAGCCGCCGAGCATGGCGGTGAACCTGTTGCGGGAGCTCAGAAGCAGTAATCCGCCGACGACGGTGACCGCGCCGGGCAACACCTCGAGCCAGCCACGCGCGGTGGTCCACACCCATTCCCGGTCGGGGCTGAACGCGAAGTCGAACAGCGGACCCACAAACGGGATCAACGCACCCCAGATGCCCAGCAGAATCAGCAGAAAACCGCTTGCGGCGCCGCGACTGCGCGGCATCTGCATTCTGCCGCCGGCCCGAACACGCGTCTCACTCATGGTGATGCCTCCTCGATCCCCGACGGTGTCTTCGAATGGCGGCGGAGTACCCCAACATGAGCCCCTGTAACCGGGAACGACCCCGCCGTTATGGTGGCGCCACTCTGCCCGATGACGTGCGCGTGCGGGAACTGCCCGGCGACGCATGGCAGCGGCGGGCCGGTCGCAGCCGGCAGCTGACCAGCGACCAGTGGTCGACGCCCACCTGTTGCGAGGATCGGATGTGCGCGCGCTGGCCGGATGACGCAGTCGACTGGTTCACGCGGTGCGCGCAGATAGTGCGCGAGACGCCGATGTCGGATCGGACCGTGATCGGCGGGGTCCGACCGTCCGACGATGCTCTCGCCGTCACCCGTGATCTGCTGGTTCGCATCCCGGACCCGGCCACGATGATCGAAGTCCTCGCAGGTCGAGCGATGCCCGGCGCGGTGATCCCTGTTATTCGCTGACCGGACTGCGCGCCGGAAGCGCGATTCACAGCGAACCGGCAGGACGGGATCGGAATAAAGTTAGCTCCGCTAACGTACTTCGGATCAGCGCAGCGTCGCGCCACCTTTCCCGCGATCCTTCGAGGTATTCGATGTTTTCTGACGCCATTGGGCAGCCTGATCTTCGGCTCGCAGACCTGGTCCGCACCGTTTTCGTCGACCATGCAGATGACCCCGCGCTCGGTGCGCGCGCCGTCGAGTTCACCACCGATGAGCGCACCGGTCGCACGACCGCAGAACTGCTCCCCCGCTTCGAGACGATCACGTATCGCGAGGTCTTCGACCGCGTGCAGGCGATCACCAACGCATTGGCCGACGATCCGGTCCGCGTCGACGACCGCGTGGCCCTTCTGGGCTTCACGAGCATCGACTACACGTGCGTCGACGTGGCGCTCATCGGACTCGGTGCCGTTTCGGTGCCGCTGCAGACCAGCGCTCCGGTGGCACAACTGCGGCCGATCCTGACCGAGACCGAACCGACCGTGGTCGCCGCCAGCGTCGACTTTCTCGCCGACGCCGTCGAGCTGATCGTGGGCGGTCCACAGCCGGCCCGCCTGATCGTGTTCGACTACCGCCCCCAGGTCGACGACCACCGCGACGCCGTCGCCGCCGCGAAAGCGCGGCTGGCCGATGCAGGCCGCTCGACCCGCGTCGACGTGCTCGGTGACATCATCCACCACGGATCGAACCTGCCTGCAGCACAACGGGTCTCCACCAAGGACACGAATCCGCTTGCATTGCTGGTCTACACATCCGGTAGCACCGGCGCACCCAAAGGCGCGATGTACACCGAGCAGATGGTGGCCAACTTTTGGAATAGGGCGATGGCCTGGCATTGGGGCGACACCGGAGATCACCCGGCGATCAGCCTGAACTTCATGCCGATGAGCCACGTGATGGGCCGCGGCCTGCTGTACACCACCCTGGGAGCCGGCGGTACCGCGTATTTCGCTGCGCGCAGCGATCTTTCGACGTTCCTCGAAGATCTGGCGCTGGTTCGGCCGACCCAGTTGAACTTCGTGCCGCGAATCTGGGACATGATCTTCGCCGAAGTGCAGCGCGAACTCGATCGCACCCCCGGCGACCGCGAGCGTGTTCTGAACACCGCCCGTCAAAAGCTGCTCGGAGGGCGCTACGTCACCGCGATGACAGGCTCGGCGCCGATGTCTCCCGAGATGAAGGCCTTCGTCGAGGAACTGCTCGACATGCATCTGATCGACGGCTACGGATCGACGGAGGCGGGCGCGGTCCTGGTGGACGGACACATCCAGCGACCGCCCGTGATCGACTACAAGCTCGTCGACGTCCCCGACCTCGGCTATTTCGGCACCGATCGCCCGCACCCGCGCGGTGAGCTGCTGGTCAAGACCGACGGCTTGTTCCCCGGCTACTACAAGCGGCCCGAGTTGACGGCCGAAATGTTCGACGACGACGGGTATTACCGCACCGGCGACATCTTCGCCGAGACTGCCGCGGATGAGTTGGTCTATCTGGACCGGCGCAACAACGTCCTCAAGCTTTCGCAGGGTGAGTTCGTCACCGTGTCCAAGCTCGAGGCGGCATTCGGCGACAGTCCCCTGGTCCGGCAGATCTACGTCTACGGCAACAGCGCCCGGTCCTATCTGCTGGCCGTCGTGGTGCCGACCGAAGAGGCCCTGGCGCAATACGATGCGGCGGAGCTCAAAACCGCTGTCGCTGAGTCGTTTCAGGACGTTGCCAAGACGGCCGGTTTGCAAACCTACGAGATCCCACGCGATGTCATCGTCGAGACCACGCCGTTCACGCTCGAGAACGGCCTGCTGACGGGCATCCGCAAACTCGCCCGCCCGAGGCTCAAGGAACGCTACGGCGACCGGCTCGAGCAGCTCTATGCCGAACTGGCCGAGGGGCAGGCCGACGAGTTGCGGGCGCTGCGGCAGGGCGGTGGCGACGGGCCCGTGCTGTCGACCGTGCTGCGGGCCGCGGGCGCACTGCTCGGTGCCGCGTCGACCGACGTGGCGGCCGACGCCCAATTCACCGATCTCGGCGGTGACTCGTTGTCGGCGTTGACGTTTGCGAACCTGCTGCACGAGATCTTCGACATCGAGGTCCCGGTCGGCGTCATCGTCAGCCCCGCCAACGACCTGGCCGCACTGGCCGACTACATCGAGGCCGAGCGCCGACCCGGTTCCAAGCGTCCGACGTTCGCCTCCGTTCATGGCCGAGGTGCGACCGAGGCACATGCGAGCGATCTCACGCTGGACAAGTTCATCGATGCGCACACCCTCGCCACGGCTCCCTCGCTGCCCGGCCCGAGCGCAGAGGTGCGCACGGTGTTGCTCACCGGAGCCACCGGCTTTCTCGGCCGATATCTGGCCCTGGAATGGCTGCAGCGGATGGATCTCGTTGACGGCAAGGTGATCTGCCTGGTCCGCGCGAAGGACGACGCCGCCGCGCGCGAACGGCTCGACGGCATCTTCGACAGCGGCGATCCCGAACTGCTGCGGCTCTACCGCCGCCTCGCCGCCGAACGCCTCGAGGTGATCGCCGGAGACAAGGGTGAGGCCGATCTCGGCCTCGACGCGAACACCTGGCAGCGGCTGGCCGACACCGTCGACCTGATCGTCGATCCGGCGGCGCTCGTCAACCATGTGCTGCCGTACGACCAGCTTTTCGGGCCCAATGCGCTCGGCACGGCGGAACTCATTCGCATCGCGCTGACCACGAGGATCAAACCGTTCGCATACGTGTCCACCATCGGAGTCGGCGCAGGCATCGAACCGGGACGGTTCACCGAGGACGCCGACATCCGGGTGATCAGCGCCACCCGCGCCGTCGACGACAGCTATGCCAACGGCTACTCCAACAGCAAGTGGGCCGGCGAGGTGCTGCTGCGCGAGGCGCATGACCTCTGCGGCCTGCCGGTGTCGGTGTTCCGCTGCGACATGATCCTCGCCGACACCACATACGCCGGCCAACTCAACGTGCCGGACATGTTCACCAGGATGATCTTGAGCCTGGTGGCCACCGGCATCGCGCCCGCATCGTTCTACGAGGTCGACGCGAACGGCGAGCGGCAGCGCGCGCACTACGACGGCCTTCCGGTGGAGTTCATCGCCGAGGCGATATCGACGATCGGGTCGAACGTCGTCGAGGGGTTCGAGACCTTCCACGTGATGAACCCCTACGACGACGGCATCGGGCTCGACGAATTCGTCGACTGGCTGATTTCGGCGGGCTATGCGATCAAACGCGTCGGGGACTACCCGACGTGGCTGGCCCGGTTCGAGACCGCGATCCGCGCATTGCCGGAGGCGCAGCGGCAGGCCTCACTGCTGCCGCTGCTGCACAACTACCAGCGTCCGGAGAAACCCATCCGCGGGTCCATCGCACCCACCGACCGGTTCCGCGCTGCCGTGCGGGTTGCAAAAGTGGGACGCGACAAGGATATTCCGCACGTGACGCCGGAGATCATCGTCAAGTACGTCACCGATCTGAAGCTGCTCGGACTGCTCTGAGCTACACCGCCAGGGCCACCGCAAGGAGCACGACGGCCACCAACGGGAAGGCTCCTTGCGTAATGGCCGCACGCGCCTTGTCGGGTGACGACGCGAGCAGCACGACCGCGGCCGCGAGCATCGATCCGACGCCGGCGAAGATCAGCGCGGCACCGACATCGGTGTGCCCCAAGCAGATCGCGACGATGCCGACGGCGGTCACGATCGCCAGGAACAGGTTGTAGAAGCCCTGGTTGAAGGCCAGCAGCTTGGTGGTCTCGGCCTCTTCCGGCGTGGTGCCGAACGTCGCCCTGGTGCGCGCCGATGTCCACGTCAGTGACTCCATCACGAAGATGTAGACATGCAGCAACGCGGCAAGTGCCGCGAAAATCAGACCCGCGGTGAGCATTACGCCTCCTAATCGAACAGTCCCTGCTGCCCCAATCCGGACACGCCGCTTGGCGGGCTCATCCCCAGGTGCGTCCACGCCGACGCCGTGGCCACCCGGCCGCGCGGGGTGCGCGCGATCATGCCCGCACGCACCAGGAACGGCTCGCACACCTCCTCGACGGTGGTGGCCTCCTCGCCGACCGCGACCGCGAGCGTGGACACCCCGACCGGGCCGCCGCCGAAACTGCGGGTCAACGCCGACAGCACCGCGCGGTCGAGCCGGTCGAGGCCGAGCTCGTCGACGTCGTAGACCTCCAGCGCGTACTTCGCGATGTCGCGGGTGATCACCCCGTCTGCCCGCACCTCGGCATAGTCGCGCACCCTACGCAGCAGGCGGTTGGCGATGCGCGGGGTTCCGCGCGACCGGCGGGCGATCTCGGCTCCGGCCTCGGCGCCCAACTCGATGCCGAGGATGCCCGCCGAACGCGCAAGAACGCGTTCGAGTTCGGCCGGCTCGTAGAAGTCCATGTGGGCGGTGAAGCCGAACCGGTCGCGCAGCGGGCCGGTCAGAGCGCCCGACCGGGTGGTCGCGCCGACCAGGGTGAACGGCGCGACCTCGAGCGGAATCGACGTTGCGCCAGGGCCTTTGCCGACGACGACGTCTACCCGGAAGTCCTCCATTGCCAGGTAGAGCATTTCCTCGGCGGGCCTGGCGATGCGGTGGATCTCGTCGATGAACAGCACATCGTGTTCAACGAGGTTCGACAGCATCGCGGCGAGGTCACCCGCGCGTTCCAGTGCGGGCCCCGACGTGACCCGCAGCGAGGAGCCCAATTCGGCCGCGATGATCATCGCCAGCGAGGTCTTGCCGAGCCCGGGTGGACCCGACAGCAGAATGTGATCCGGTGTGCCGCCGCGGTTCTTGGCGCCCTCGATCACCAATTGCAGCTGCTCGCGCACCCGCGGCTGACCGATGAACTCGCCGAGGGACCGCGGCCGCAGGCTCGCGTCGATATCGCCTTCGCCGACGGTCAGCGCGGGCGAGACGTCCCGGTCGTCGGGCTCGTCGTCATCACCGGCGAAGCGGCTCATTACTTGTTACCCAGCATCGACAGGGCCGCCCGCAACGCCGTGGACTGCGTCGCCTCCGGCTCGTTGGCGAGCACCTTGTCGGTGGCCTCCTCGGCCTGCTTGACCGCAAAGCCCAGTCCGACAAGCGCTTCCACCACCGGCCCGCGCACCGCATGGCCGTTGACGGCGGGCAGGCCGGACGCGGAGCCGACGGGCCCGACCTTGTCCCGCAGTTCGAGCACCATTCGTTCGGCGCTGCGCTTGCCGATCCCCGGCACCCTGGTCAACGCGGTGACGTCACTGTCGGCCAGCGCCTGTCGCAGCGCGGGCGCGTCATGGACGGCCAAGGTGGCCAGCGCGATCTTCGGCCCGACCCCCGACACCGACAGCAGCGTGATGAACAGATCGCGCGCGTCGGAGTCGGCGAAGCCGTACAGCGTCATCGAATCCTCACGCACGATCATCGCGGTGATCAGCCGGGTTTCGGTCCCGCGCCGCAAGGTGGACAGCGTCGACGGTGTCGCGTTGACGCGGTAGCCGACGCCGCACGCCTCGATGACCACGTGGTCGAGTGCCACGTCGAGAACTTCCCCACGTATGGACGAAATCATCGTGCCGCCTTGAGTCGTGCCCGGTACTTCTTCTGCTGTTCGGCGGCAAGCGCTTCGGCCGCCGCCATCCGCGCCAGCATCGGCGCGCGCCAACAATGACAGATGGCAAGCGCCAACGCGTCTGCGGCATCCGCCGGCGTCGGTTTCGTCTGCAGCGCAAGGATTCTGGTCACCATCGCGGTGACCTGGGCCTTGTCGGCATTGCCGTTGCCGGTGACCGCCGCTTTGACCTCGCTCGGGGTGTGGAAGTGAACGTCGATGCCGCGTTTGGCTGCAGCGAGCGCGATCACACCGCCCGCCTGCGCGGTGCCCATCGCGGTGTTCGCGTTCTGGTTTGCGAACACCCGCTCGATGGCCACGACATCAGGGCAGTGCGTGTCCATCCAGTGGTCGACCGCGTCGCTGATCGTCAGCAGGCGCTGCTGCAGCGGCGAATCCGACGGTGTGCGCACCACGTCGACGTCGAGCGCGATGACCTGCCTGCCCGTACCGCCTTCGATGACGGAGAGCCCGCAGCGCGTCAAACCGGGATCGACTCCCATTACGCGCACGCCAACCACCTTCTGTGAACACCTGTTCGACGGCAGCTTAGCCTGGCTGACCGACGAAAACCGGTAAGGACACGCCCATTTTCGCTTCGCGCCGTCGCGGGTATGGGACGTGAGTGCAATTCCTGAATGTGACCGCGACGCCGCGCGCCGCTAACGTCGCGTGGGACCTGACGCCAACCCGTGGAGCTACTCACACGATGCCCGACGAGTACGAACTGGAGTCCGCAACCAACCTCGCCGTCACGCTTGCCTGGGTCGCAGGCGCCGTGGTGGTCGCCTATCTGGTGGGGGTGGTCATCTCCTGGGTGCTCGCGCGTATCGGTCGCCGCAGCGGGGTGATCTGTGACATAGCGCAACTGACGAGGATGCCGCTGCGCGCGGCGCTTGTGGTGTTCGCTTCGTCGATCGCCGTGCAGCGGACGTCGGATTCCTCCGACAGCTGGCGCGGGTGGCTGGACCACACGCTGCTGATCCTGCTGATCGCCTCCCTCACCTGGCTGGCCGCGAGCCTGGTTCTGGTGGCCGAGCGCCGCGCCATCGTGCGCTACGGCGGCGGTGACGACGAGATCTCCGACGCCGACCGGATCTGGCGCCGGGTTCGCACGCAGGTGACGGTGCTGCGCAGGCTCGCCATCGCGATCGTGGTCATTCTGGGAGCGGCGGCGATTCTGATGACGTTCCCGCGCTTCTCCGATATCGGCACCACGGTGTTCGCCTCGGCAGGTGTGTTGTCGGTGGTTGCCGGCCTCGCCGCGCAGACGTCGCTCAGTGCGGTGTTCGCGGGCATGCAGATCGCGTTCTCCGGCGCCATCCGGGTCGGCGACGTCGTCCAGCTCGAGGACGGCCAGTGGTGGGGTCGCATCGAGGAGATCACGCTGAGCTACGTGGTGGTCCGGCTGTGGGACGAGCGCAGGCTGGTGCTGCCGTGCACCTACTTCACCACCGAGCCGTTCGAGAACTGGACCCGCAGCGCCACCGAGATCATGGGCACCGTCGAGTTCGACGTGGACTTCTCCGTGCCCTTCGATGAGATGCGCGCCGAGCTGGACCGGCTGCTGTCGGAAAGCGAGCTGTGGGACGGCAGGCGCGGCGTGCTGCAGGTCACCGATGCCGTCGGCGGGGTGGTCCGGGTGCGGATCGTGGTGAGCGCGCCGAACGCCGGCGCCCTCTTCGACCTGAGGTGCGCGGTACGCGAGGGTCTCGTCAACTGGGTGCAGCACCACGGCGTGCTGCCGACGCAGCGCATCGAGGCCGCCGAAACCGTCACCGAGGTCGAACCGCGTCGCGACGACGGGGAGACGAAGCGGGTTTCGGCCAGCCTGTTCTCCGGCAGCCCGGAGGCGGATGCGCGGGCGCGCGCGTTCGACGACACCGCACCGGAACGCGAGGACGACTACGCGGGCTCCAACGGCAGCAGACGCTGATAGACACCGAGACTGCACTCACGCAGGAGAAGTGCGAGTAAGAGCCTGCGTAATTGCAGTCTCGACGCGAAATCAGTCCTCGACCTGCGCGAGCACCTCGTCGATAGACACCGAGACTGCACTCACGCAGGAGAAGTGCGAGTGAAAGCCTGCGTAGTTGCAGTCTCGGCGCGAAATCAGTCCTCGATCTGCGCGAGCACCTCGTCGGGGATGTCGGCGTTGGTGTAGACGTCCTGGACGTCGTCGCTGTCCTCGAGCGCGTCGACGAGCTTCATGATCTTGCGCGCGCCGTCGGCGTCCAGCGGCACCGACACCGAAGGCTGGAACCCGGCTTCGGCGGACTCGTAGTCGATGCCGGCCTCTTGAAGCGCGGTGCGCACAGCAACCAGGTCGGTCGGCTCGCAGATGATCTCGAAGCTGTCGTCGAGGTCGTTGACGTCCTCGGCGCCCGCCTCGAGCACCGCGGTGAGCACATCGTCCTCGGTGAGGCCGTTCTTCTCGAGCGTGACCACGCCCTTGCGGGAGAACAGATACGACACCGAACCCGGATCGGCCATGCTGCCGCCGTTGCGGGTCATCGCGACGCGCACCTCGCCTGCGGCGCGGTTGCGGTTGTCGGTGAGGCACTCGACGAGCACCGCCACCCCGTTGGGGCCGTACCCCTCGTAGGTGATGGTCTGCCAATCCGCGCCACCGGCCTCTTCGCCCGCCCCACGCTTGCGGGCCCGCTCGATGTTGTCGTTGGGCACCGAGCTCTTCTTGGCCTTCTGGATGGCGTCGTACAGCGTCGGGTTGCCCGCCGGGTCCCCGCCGCCGGTGCGCGCCGCCACCTCGATGTTCTTGATCAGCTTGGCGAAGTTCTTACCGCGCCGGGCATCGATGATCGCCTTCTTGTGCTTGGTGGTGGCCCACTTGGAATGGCCGCTCATGCGTGTACTACCTCTTTCGCTACTGCCGAAGTCCGATCAACGAGTCTACGTGGACGTTTATCCCCTACGGCGCCGCGTCGGGCGGCGTCAGCGCCACGATGCGGTATCCAACGCCCGCAGGCCAGCCCAGACTGGCGCGCAGATGCACCTGAATCCAGGTCACCGGGTTGCCCGACGGGTCGTCGGCGAACGCTGCCGAACAGTCGACGATCGCACCAGTCTCCCCGCTGGCCGACAGCGTCATCGACACCGTCAGGGTCGCCGCGCCGAGCTGCGCCCGCCGATAGGGCAGGCTGTCGGGGAGAAAGAACGACGTCTCGAAATTGGGCACCCGGATGCCGCGCGGGGCGTTCGCCGGCCGGCGCAGTGTCAGCCCCGAGATCTGCGGCTTGCCGTCGAACCAGACCGTGCCCACGTACTCGGTCCTGCGCGCCTCACCGCCCGCCGCCAAGCGCACCAGCGTGTCGATGCGCGGTTGCGGCTCAACCTCGATCGTTTGTTTCATCGGCTCGTCCTCGATGTAGCGCTGCACACAAGCTGCACACAATAAGCACTCGCGTTGTTTCGGTGAGCAAATTCTCGAGGCTGCTGCCGAATTCGTGAATATATTTCGTGCGGCGATGATTCGGTTTGCTGAATTGCTACTCTGCGTAAATGCCCCCGGCTTGGCAATATACGCGTCGATGAACACGGCGCAGAGATGGTGGCGCGGCCTTGATCACTACTACTGGTTGACCGCTTTCCTCGCCGCGCGCGGCCTTCAAAGTCAGACATGTCGCCTGGTAGCGCTGGTGATGGTCGGGATGAGCGCGATCTCTCTGACCCTGCTCTGGAGCCCGACCGGGCCGCGCGGTGCCGTCGCCCAGGCCCTGGCGGTGGCGGTGGCGGCTGCGTGCTGGGGAATGGCCGCTCTGTGGTTGCGCGGACGCTGGCCCTCGGCGGTGGAATCGCGCCTGTGCGTATGCGTCGGATCGCTTTGTATTTCCATCTCGTGCCTGATCCAGACCGACGCGCTGACCGGGCTGTTCGGCGCAACCGCATTCACGCTCGTGGCGATCTACGCAGCCGTGTTCCACACCACCCGGTGGCTGGCCATCACCTGGATTGCCACAGTCGTGACCTTGGTCGTGCTCGCGGTCCGGCTGGCGTCGTTCAGCATCGCGTTCGCCATCTCGGCGGTGTTGCTGGTCGGGTTCACCGTGGTGTTCGTGTCGCTCACCGGCCGGGCGGCGATCTGGCTCGTCGACGCCGACATCCTGCACGAGAATTTCGAGCCGCTCACCGGGATGTACAACCGCGACGGCTTCTACGAGAAGGCGACCACCCTGCTGGCCGCGCGCAGCCGCGGTGACGACCGCTTCGTCGCGGTCTCGGTAATCAACCTCGACAGCTTCTCGTTGGTCGGCGAGTTCTCCGGCACCAGCGGGGCCAACCGGGCCAGGGTCGAGATCGCGGCGCGGCTGCGCGAGACGGCGCGACGCGACGCGGTCCTCGCGCACATCGCCGAATCCGAATTCGTGATCGCCGACCTGTTCGAAAGCAACGACGCGTCGGCGTTGATCGAACGGGTCCGCGGGACCATCTCGAGCTCACCGTCGCATCTGTCGGCCAGCATCGGGGTGGTCACCACACCGCTGCAGCCGCTCGTGCAACTGCCCCCGCACGATGTGCTCGACGAGCTCATGTCGATCGCCACCAACGCGATGTACGAGTCCCGCAAGCGGGGCGGCAACCAGGCCACCTACGTCAGGAACCCGACGCTCACGGTGTTCGACGACACCGGCACCGACGACTGGTTCGACAACGAGGAGCCGGCTTAGGCGCGGCCGGCGACGATGTCGACGAACAGCCGATGGATTCGGCGGTCGCCGGTCATCTCGGGATGAAACGCGGTCGCCAGCATCTTGTCCTGCCGCACGGCGACAATGTGGTCGGCGGCCCGGCCGAGCACCCGCACATCCGGCCCGACCCGCTCCACCCACGGCGCGCGGATGAACACCGCGTGCACCGGAGCGTCGAGGCCCTCGAAGTCGATATCCCCTTCGAACGAGTCAACCTGTCGACCAAACGCGTTGCGGCGCACCGTCATATCGATGCCCTTCAGCGGCGCCGCGTCCCGGCCGGGGGCGCCGGCGTCGAGGATCTCACTGGCCAGCAGGATCATCCCGGCGCATGAGCCGTATGCGGGCATGCCCTCGGCGAGCCGGGCCCGAAGCGGTTCGAGCAGTTCGAGTTCGCGCAGCAGATGGGTCATCGTGGTGGACTCCCCGCCCGGGATGACGAGGGCGTCGACGGCGTCCAACTCGCCGCGGCGCCGGACGGTGAACGACTCGGCGCCCGCTTCGCGCAGTGCGGCAAGGTGCTCGCGGGTGTCCCCCTGCAGCGCCAGCACGCCGACGCGAGGGCCGGTCACTTTCGCGCCGACGTGAAGTCGCGCTTGTAGCGGGTCAGCCCCTCCTGCATGACGGCGGCCACCATCTCCCCGGACTGGGTGAAGATCTTGCCCTGCGTCAGCGATCGGCCGCCGGACGCCGACGGCGAGGACTGGTCGTAGAGCAGCCATTCGTCGGCGCGGAACGGACGCATGAACCACATCGCGTGATCCAGCGACGCCACCATCAGATGGTGGCGTTCCTCGAGGTGGTTCACCTGCGCCGACCCCAGCAGGGTGAGGTCGCTCATGTAGGCCAGCGCACAGATGTGCAGCACCGGATCGTCGGGCAGCGGGTCGCGGTGCCGGAACCACACCTGCTGCTGCGAGGCCTTGCACGGGTCCAGCTTCAGCTGATCGCGCGGCACGATGCGGACGTCCCACTCGGCGAACTGCTGGAAACCGGCGTCGTCGAAGACCCCGCCTTGCGAGATGAAGTTGGGCAGGTCATCGGGTGGTACCGCGAACGGCATGGCGTCCTGATGTTCGATGCCGCTCTGGTCGGTCTGGAACGACGCCGACATCGAGAAGATGGTCTCGCCGTGCTGGATCGCGTTGACCCGCCTGGTGACGAACGAGCCGCCGTCGCGGAGTCGCTCGACGATGAAGACCGTCGGCGCCTTCGCGTCACCGGGGCGCAGGAAATAGCCGTGCAGCGAGTGCACCTGGTACTTCGGGTCGACGGTCCGCACGGCGGACACCAGCGACTGGCCGGCAACATGCCCGCCGAATGTCCTTTGCAGGAAGCCCGATTCGGGGCTGAACACCCTTCCCCGGTAGATGTTGACCTCGAGCTGTTCGAGATCAAGGATCTCCTCGATCGCCATGGGTGAGTACTACCAGCCGCGTTCGGCAAGCCGGTGCGGGGCCGCGATCTCCTCGACGTTGATGCCCACCATGGCCTCGCCAAGCCCGCGCGACACCTTCGCGAGCACATCGGGGTCGTCGTAGAAGGTGGTGGCCTTGACGATCGCGGCGGCGCGCGCAGCAGGGTCACCGGACTTGAAGATGCCCGAGCCGACGAAGACCCCCTCGGCGCCGAGTTGCATCATCATGGCGGCGTCGGCGGGGGTGGCGATACCCCCTGCAGTGAACAGCGTGACGGGCAGCTTGCCTGCCCGCGCCACCTCGGCCACCAGTTCGTAGGGTGCCTGCAATTCCTTTGCGGCGACGTACAATTCGTCTTCCGCCAGCGACGTGAGCCTGCGGATCTCGCCGCCGATCTTGCGCATGTGGGTGGTCGCGTTGGACACGTCGCCGGTGCCGGCCTCGCCCTTGGAGCGGATCATCGCCGCACCTTCGGTGATCCGACGCAACGCCTCACCGAGGTTCGTCGCACCGCAGACGAACGGCACGGTGAACTTCCACTTGTCGATGTGGTTGGTGTAGTCGGCGGGGGTGAGAACTTCCGACTCGTCGATGTAGTCGACCCCGAGGCTCTGCAGAATCTGCGCCTCGACGAAGTGCCCGATACGGGCCTTGGCCATCACCGGGATGGTGACCGCCTCGATGATGCCCTCGATCATGTCGGGATCGCTCATGCGCGACACCCCGCCCTGGGCGCGGATGTCGGCGGGCACGCGTTCCAGCGCCATCACCGCAACCGCCCCTGCACCCTCGGCAATCCGAGCCTGTTCAGGGGTGACGACGTCCATGATCACGCCGCCCTTGAGCATCTCGGCCATGCCGCGCTTGACCCGCGCGGTGCCGGTCTGCCCCGACCCGTTCGATCCAGCTGCGGTTTCCACTGCTATCTCCTCCAAATCGCTACGGAACCAGTCTAAGGGGGGCGGCAAATCCGTTAAATCCGCACATCAGCGGATCGACTGGAGCTGTCGGCGCGGCTCCACACCCGGCGCATCGACGACGGTGTTCGCCTCTGAAAGCAACTCGCCGAGCTGTAGCGGATAGACGGTCTCCCCTTTGGCGACCAGTTCATCGATCATTGTCTCATCGCACCAACGGTGGCTGTGGATGTAGCGGCGTTCCAGCGCCGTGCGGCCGGTGGCCAGCGGTTCGAAGCGTCGGGTCCGGTGCACGAAGAACATCTCCTGGCTGCGGATGACCGACCCGTTGAAGTCGATCACGGCGTCGCGCCGCCACACCGGCCCGATCATCTCGTCCTGCGATACCCGAAGCCCGGTCTCCTCGGCCAGTTCGCGCACCGCGGCCTCGGCGAGGGTCTCCCCCGGCTGCACCGCGCCGCCAACGGTGAACCACCACCGCGGCGCCTGGCCGTCGGCGGTTTCCGGGTGCGCCGGGTCGGATCCGCAGAACAGCAGCACCGCACCCTCCTCGTCGAGCAGCACCACCCGGGCCGACGTGCGGCGGCTGACCAGCCCGACGTCGCGGTCGGGCTGCTCGGCGATCTCGAAATAGGTTGGTAGCGCAGCTGTTCCGCCGAGCCGAAGCAACCGCACGGCGGCCCGCTCGCGCAGCGCCAGGGTGTCGCGCACTGCGTCGTTGTGGAAGCGACGGGCCAGCGTGACCCGCGCTTCCGCGTCGGCGAGTTCGGCGACCAGCGCCGTCGGAAGCGAGACCGGATCGACGAGCGCGAGCGCCGCCGAGAGTTGGTTCTCCGCGGCTTCCCTTGCCGACCTCGGCGCCTTCTCGGCGGCGTCGGCGAGCGATGCCAGGCGCCTGCCCTCCGGGCCCGCACCGTAGGCGTCGACGGCGACCGCGCGGGCGACCACGGCGCGCCGCGCGAGCGCCCCGTCGAGCGCCTGCCAGCTCAAGTCGTAGCGGACGTGCAGCCGGTCGAGTCGGTGCGCGGTCTGATAGGCCCATGCGCCCACCAGCAGCAGGATCGCCAGCACGACGATGAGGACCGTGACCACGACCCAGGTCATTTAGCTCGCCACCTGCACCTTGGCGCCGGCACCGGCCACGGTCTCGTAGACCCGCATGATCTGGCCCGCGACGACCGACCAGTCGTACTGCCGCACCGCGTTGGTCGCCACCTCGATGTAGTGGCTGCGGACCGCGTCGTCCTCGAGCACCTCGATGAGGCCGGCGGCGAGCCCGTCGGCGTCGTCCACGGGCACCAGCCGGCCGGCCTTGCCGTCCTCCAGCACACGCCGGAACGCGTCGAGGTCGCTGGCGACCACAGCGGTGCCCGCGGCCATCGCCTCCACCAGCACGATGCCGAAGCTCTCGCCGCCGGTGTGGGGCGCGCAGTAGGTGTCGACGCTGCGCAGCGCCGAGGCCTTCTCCGCGTCGTCGACCTGGCCGAGGAAACGCAGGTGCCCGGCCAGCGGCCCGGCTTCCTCGCGCAGTTCCTCCTCGTCGCCGCGGCCCACGATGAGGATTTCGATATCGGGAAACCGTTCGGTCAGCTTCGGCAGCGCGCCGATCAGCACCGCCATCCCCTTGCGCGGCTCGTCGAACCGGCCGAGGAACAGCACCGACTTGCCGGGCCGCGGATAACCGTCGAGCACCGGTGCGGTGGCGAACGATTCGACGTCCACGCCGTTGGGGATCTGCACCGCATCCGACCCCAGCGCCTCCATCTGCCAGCGCCTTGCCAGATCCGAGACGGCGATGCGGCCGACGATCTTCTCGTGATACGGCCGCAGGATTCCCTGAAACACGCTCAGCGTCAACGACTTCGTCGTCGAGGTGTGAAAGGTCGCGACGATGGGACCTTCGGCGGCCTGCAGCGCCAGCATGGACAGGCTCGGCGCATTCGGCTCATGGAGGTGCAGCACGTCGAAGTCGCCTTCGGTCAGCCACCGCTTGACCTTGCGGTGCGTGGCGGGGCCGAATCGCAGCCGCGCCACCGAGCCGTTGTACGGGATGGGGACGGCCTTGCCCCCGGAGACGACGTAGTCGGGCAGCTCCACGTGCGGGGACGACGGCGCCAGCACACTGACCTCGTGTCCGCGTTGACGCATGACCTCCGCCAACTGCAGCACATGGGATTGCACGCCGCCGGGAACGTCGAACGAGTAGGGGCACACCATCCCGATACGCATCAGGTCGCGCCCCTGAGCTTGGCCTGCCTTTCCTCGGACAGATCGGCGAGCCACTGCGGCTGCATCATGTGCCAATCCTCTGGGTGGGCCGCGATGCCCCTGGCGAACCGGTCGGCCATCGCCTGCGTGATGGTGGTGATGTCGCCGGACGATGTGTCCAGCGGGCCCGCCACATCGAAGACCCAGGCGTCGCGGGTGTTGTAGCAGTGCGTCGCCAAGATCTGGGCACCGGTCTCGATCGCCAACTTCGCCGAGCCCGCGGGCATCCGGGTGGCCTCGCCGAAGAACTCGACCTCGACACCCGAGCGGGTGAGGTCGCGGTCGGCCATCAGGCAGACGATCTTGTTGTCCCGCAGCCGTTCCACGAGCACTTCGTAGGGCGGCCGCTCGCCGCCGGTCAGCGGCAGCATCTCGAACCCGAGGCTTTCGCGGTAGTCCATGAACCGCTTGTACAGCGATTCCGGCTTGAGCCGTTCGGCGACGGTAGTGAACGTGCCGTAGTTCTGAACCATCCAGACTCCGGCCATATCCCAGTTCCCGCTGTGCGGCAGCGGCATGACGACGCCGCGGCCCGCCGCGAGCGCGGCGTCGATGTAGTGGCGGCCCTGCAGGCACGGTTCCAGCTTGGGCCGAAGCTTCTCTTTGTCCATCGACGGCAACCGGAAGGCCTCGCGCCAGTATCTGGCGTATGAGGCCAGCGATGCGCGAATCACCCCGCCCGGCACCTGCTCCGGGGTGACGCCCAGCACGCGCGCGAGGTTCTTGCGCAGCTGCACGGGTCCGCCGTTGCGCGATGCGTAGATGGCACCGGCGTCGAACGCGTTGCGCGCGAACAGCTCCGGCATCGCCCGCACGACACGCCAGCCTGCGGCGTAACCCAAATCGGTGACGTGTTCCCCGATCGACAAGCGGCTGCCATTGGTCGCCTGTGGTCCCGTCGGGGTTGTGGTCACTGTTCGTCCCCCTGCTCGGTTTTCTGCAGCGGTTCCATCGCACCGGGCGACGTCCGCACGGTGTGCACGCGTTGGCCGAGGGTGATCAGGCTGGCGATCGCGAGCAGCCACGCGGCGACGTGAAGCAACCACGGGATATGCAGGAACCACACGCCCGACAAGCCTGCGCCGACCAGGATGATGACCAGCCGTTCGGGTCGCTCGATGAGGCCGCCGTCGCCGCGCAGGCCGCTGGCCTCGGCGCGGGCCTTGACATACGAGATCACCTGGGAGGTGACCAGGCAGATCATCAGCGCCACCACCAGCGACGTGTTCTTCAGCCCGAATGCTGCCCACCACATCAGCCCGCAGAAGATCGCGCCGTCGCCGATCCGGTCGCAGGTGGCGTCGAGGACCGCACCGAACCGCGACCCGCCTCCGCTCTGGCGCGCCATCGCCCCGTCCAGCATGTCGGCGAGCACGAAGAGGAAGACCGCGAACGAGCCCCACCACAGCTGCCCGATCGGGTACAGCGTCAGCGCCGCGATCACCGAACCCGCGGTGCCGATGATCGTGATGCTGTCGGGGGTGAAACCTGCGCGCAGCGCGGCCTTGGCGACCGGCGTCGAGATCTTCGCGTACGCCGCTCGGGTCATCAGATAGAAATCGCTCACGGCTGTTTCGCCCATTCCGTGGCAAGCAGTTCACGGGTCTCGCGGAGCAACTGCGGGACCACCTTGGAACCACCGATGATCGTGATGAAGTTGGCGTCACCGCTCCAGCGCGGCACCACGTGCATGTGCAGGTGTTCGGCCAGTGAGCCGCCCGCGGACTTGCCGAGGTTGAGGCCGACGTTGAAGCCATGCGGATTCGACACCGCCTTGATGACGCGAATCACCTTCTGGGTGAACGCCATCAGCTCGACGCTCTCCTCCGGGGTGAGGTCCTCGAGTTCGGACACCCGCCGGTACGGCACCACCATCGAGTGACCGGGGTTGTACGGGTAGAGGTTCAGCACCACGTAGACGAGCTCGCCGCGGGCCACCACCAGGCCGTCCTCGTCGTTGAGCGTCGGGATGTCGGTGAACGGCTGCGCCGAGGCCGCCGACCCGCCCTTCATCGGGGCCTCCGCCAGATAGTTCATCCGGTACGGCGTCCAGAGCCGCTGCAGATGATCGGGTTCACCGGCACCATGGTCGACGACCCTGTGTTCGTCGCTGGTCACGTCGATGAGCCTGCCTTGATCAAATCCGCTGTGGGTGTGGCGTTTTCGCGGTCGGCGATCCACTTCGCGATCGTCTCGACCGCCTCGTCGCGCGGCACGCCGTTGACCTGGCTGCGGTCGCCGAACCGGAAGCTCACCGCGCCGGCTTCGACGTCGCGGTCGCCGGCCAGCAGCATGAACGGCACCTTCTGGTTGGTGTGGTTGACGATCTTCTTGGCCATCCGGTCGTCGCTGGTGTCGACCTCGACCCGGATGCCGCGCGCCTTCAGTTGTTCGGCAACGGATTCCAGGTACTCGATGTGGTTGTCGGCGACGGGGATGCCGACCACCTGAACCGGTGCCAGCCACGCCGGGAACGCGCCCGCGTAGTGCTCGGTGAGGATGCCGAAGAACCGCTCGATCGAGCCGAACAGCGCGCGGTGGATCATCACCGGCCGCTGCCTGCTGCCGTTGGCGGCGGTGTACTCCAGGTCGAATCGCTCGGGGAAGTTGAAGTCCAATTGGATCGTCGACATCTGCCAGCTTCGGCCGAGCGCGTCTTTTACCTGGACGGAGATCTTCGGGCCGTAGAACGCCGCGCCGCCCGGGTCAGGCACCAGGTCCAGCCCGGATGCCGCCCCGACCTCGGCCAGTACGTTCGTCGCCTCCTCCCACAGTTCGTCGGAGCCGACGAACTTCTTCGGGTCCTTGGTCGACAGCTCGAGATAGAAGTCGGTCAGGCCGTAGTCGCCGAGGAGGGCGAGCACGAACTGCAGCAGCGATGTCAGCTCGTCGCGCATCTGCTCGCGGGTGCAGTAGATGTGCGCATCGTCCATCGTCAGGCCGCGGACGCGGGTCAGCCCGTGCACCACGCCGGAGAGTTCGTAGCGATAGACGGTGCCGAACTCGAAGAGCCGCAACGGCAGTTCGCGATACGACCGCCCGCGCGACCGGTAGATCAGGCAGTGCATCGGGCAGTTCATCGGCTTGAGGTAGTAGTCCTGCCCCGGTTTGCGCACGGTGCCGTCCTCGTTGAACTCGGCGTCGAGGTGCATCGGCGGGAACATGCCGTCGGCATACCAGTCCAGGTGGCCGGAGATCTTGAACAGCTCCGCCTTGGTGATGTGCGGGCTGTTGACGAACTCGTAGCCCGCCTCGGTGTGCTTGCGCCGCGAGTAGTCCTCGAGCTCGCGGCGGATGATGCCGCCCTTGGGATGGAAAACCGCCAAGCCGGAACCGATTTCGTCGGGGAAGCTGAACAGGTCGAGTTCGGCGCCGAGCCTGCGGTGGTCTCGCCGCTGCGCTTCCTCGAGCAGTTCGAGGTGACGGTCGAGCGCCTCCTGCGACTCCCACGCCGTCCCGTAGATGCGCTGCAGGCTGGCGTTGTTCTGGTCACCGCGCCAGTACGCCGCCGACGACCGGGTCAGCTTGAAGGCCGGGATGAACTTCGTCGTCGGGATGTGCGGGCCGCGGCACAGGTCGCCCCAGACCCGTTCGCGGGTACGGGGATTGAGGTTGTCGTAGGCGGTGAGCTCGTCACCGCCGACCTCCATCACCTCGGGATCGCCGGACTTGTCGTCGACGAGTTCCAGCTTGTAGGGCTCGTCGGCGAGCTCTTCGCGCGCCTGCTCCTTGGATTCGTAGACGCGGCGGGCGAACAACTGACCGTCCTTGACGATCTGCCGCATGCGCTTCTCCAGCGCCGCCAGATCCTCGGGCGTGAACGCCTCCGGAACATCGAAGTCGTAATAGAAGCCGTCGGTGATCGGGGGGCCGATGCCGAGTTTGGCGTCGGGGAACAGATCCTGGACCGCCTGAGCCAGCACGTGGGCCGCGGAGTGCCGGATCACGCTGCGGCCCTCCTCGGTGTCGGCGGCGATCGGCGTGACCTCGACATCCTCGTCGGGCGTCCAGCTCAGATCACGCAGCCGGCCCTCGGCGTCCCGCACGACGACGATCGCGTCGGGCGCACCGCGGCCCGGCAATCCGGCCTCGCGGACAGCAGCCGCCGCGGTCGTCCCGGCAGCGACCCGGATAGGGGCTGCTGGGGCGGTACTGGGGGCGGCGCTCATCGGTCACTCTCCGAATTCGTCTTGCTCCTCGCGTGCGCGGGGGTCTCTCGTGGGCTTTTAGGGACGCGACCATGCTATCGGGGCGGGCGGTCAGTCCCCGACCCCGATCGGGCTGTTCAGCCACGGATGCTCGATCCCGACGAGTTCACCCGACCAGTCCAGCGCGCCGAGCAGCCAGAGCGTCACGGCGACGATCAACGCGGTGAACACGCCGCCGAGGATCTGGACGAACTTGCCCTGGGCGTGAAACCAGTCCATGACCTTGTCGTAGCGCTCCTTGGCATACGCCAGCAGCCGTCGCGCCCAGTCGAACTCGGTGGCCAGGATGCCGAGCCCGATGAACACGATGGCCCATCCGGGGCCGGGGTACGGGATGGCGAGGATGCCGACGCCGAGCACCGCCAGCCCGATCGCCCCCACGGCGATGCGGTAGCCGAACTCGACCTTGGGCCGGTTCCGGAGCCGGTCGCGCCATCGTGCCCACCGTCGCTTGGTCGCCGACCATCGCGACTCGGTGCCGGTGTCGTCGTCGGTCACGGCTGCCCGGGGTTGAGCTTCACGAACAGGGCCTCGGCGTCGCACAGCAGATCGTCGCCGTCGCGCAGCCTGCCGGTGACGAAGATCTTGCGTCCCTCGCTGCGGTCGATCCTGGCGTCGACCTGCAGATCCTTCTGGATGGGCACGATCTTGCGGTAGTTCACATGCAGATAGGCCGTGCGCTGTTTGACGCTGCGAGACAGCCGGAAGGCGGCAAAGCCCAATACCGAATCCCACATCAGGGCAACCGCGCCGCCGTGCACCGCGCCGTTGCGGCCGAGGTGGTAGCGGCGGAAGCGGACCGTCCCGTCGACCTCGTCGCCGACGGTGGTGAGCTCGGCGGGCACCTGCATGACGTTGCCGCGGTTCGGCAGGTCCATCCGCCGGCCCGACGGTGTCGTCCATTCGTCGGCGTAGTAGGGCGCCAACTTCGCCGAGACGGCCTCGATCATGTCGGCGGCCTCGGTGATGACGTCGTCGGGCGCGTCGGCTGCGCGGGCGTGGTCCTGCAGGACGCGGACGGCTTCGATGAACCGGCCGTAGTCCGGCCCGCCACGGGTCGTCGGTTCCGGCGGGTTGAACCCGCCGCCGGCATGCGCTTCGAGGTCGGTGGCCACCCGCTCACCGTATTGCCTGCCCGGATTCGCCGATCGCCGTGGTCGCCGCGCTAGCCGGACTCCGCGCCCGCCTTGCTCAGCGTCTCGAACTCCTCGTCGGAGAGTTCGATCTCGGCGGCGGCGACGTTCTGCTCGAGATGACTCACCTTCGAGGTGCCCGGAATCGGCAACATGACCGGTGAGCGTTTCAGCAGCCACGCCAGGGCCAGCTGGGACGCGGTGGCGCCGTGCTCGGCCGCGATGCGCTGCAGCGGGCCGTCAGGTGCGGCCAGCGGACCGGCGGCGAGGGGGAACCACGGGATGAACCCGAGCCCCTGGGCTTCGCACGCGTCGAGCACCGGTTCAGCCGAACGCGCGGTCAGGTTGTACATGTTCTGCACCGACACGATCGGGGCGACCTTCTGCGCGGCCGCCAACTGATCGACGTTCACCTCGGACAGGCCGATGTGGCGGATCTTGCCCTCCTGCTGCAGCGCGGCGAGTTCGCCCACCTGGTCTTCGAGGGGGAACTTGTCGTCGATGCGGTGCAGCTGGAACAGGTCGATGCGGTCGAGGCCGAGCCGTCGCAGGCTCATTTCGACCTCCTGGCGCAGATAGGCGGGAAACCCGAGCGGGATCCAGATGTCGGGTCCGGTGCGCAGCAGCCCGGCCTTGGTGGCGATCACCAGCCCGTCGGGGTAGGGCGCCAGCGCCTCGCGGATCAATTCCTCTGAGTAGTAAGGGCCATAGGAGTCGGCGGTGTCGATGAAGTTCACGCCGAGTTCCACTGCGCGGCGCAGGACGCGGATGGCCTCATCGCGATCGTCCGGTGGGCCCCACACCCCCTTGCCGGTGATGCGCATGGCGCCGAACCCGAGTCGATTGACAGTGAGATCGCCGCCGAGGGTAAACGTTCCTGCGGCCTGGGCGACAGAGGAGGAAGTGGTCACCTCTGCGACCGTACGCCCGGTGGTGACATGGTGTCGGGGTGAAGTTGACCGATTTGGCGACGCTGCAGCCGACCTACAGCGAGTTGGGAGCGACGGCGGGCCCGCTGCCCGACGGCTACCACCATGTCCGCAAGTCCGCGGTGATCGGCCACGGCCGCGCGCGCTTCGACGAAGCAGCGGCGAAGGTGATGCGGTGGGGAATGCTGCGCGGCGCCGGTGTCCGCGTCGAGGCGACGACGGACGTCGCCGCCGTCGGCTCGGAGGTGCTCGTCGGCATCGGACCCGTGCGCGCGCCGTGCCGTGTCGTCTATGTGATCGAGGAGGCGGACCGTCGCGGGTTCGCCTACGGGACGCTGCCCGGTCACCCCGAATCCGGTGAGGAGATGTTCGCGGTGCGCTACGACCCGGCGTCAGGCGAGGTATATGCCGAGGTCGTCGCGTTTTCCCGACACGGCACGTGGTGGAGCAGGCTGGCCGCCCCGATCACCGCGCTGATGCAGCGAATCATCACGTCACGATATTTGACCGCGCTGTAAATCGGCGTTGTCGATCCACCGTTCGTCGGGATCACACCCGCGTTAGCCTTTACCCAACGGAGTTCGACGATCGGATACTTGGTGAACGACCCTGTTGAATTGGACGCCCATCAGCGAATTGCGCAGTTGGTGCAGGACCTGTACGGAAGATCCGACGCCGACTCCGACACCGTGATCGCCGAGCTGGCCGAGCACGCGGCGGTCGAGATACCCGGTGCGCAGTACGCCGGGGTCACCGTCACCCGCAACGGCAAGCACATCGACACCCCGGCGGCCACCCACAAGTGGCCGCTGCTGCTCGACGAAATTCAGCAGCGTCACCGTCAGGGCCCGTGCCTGACGGCGGCGTGGGAGGAGAAGACGGTCCACCTGGCGAACATGGCGACCGACGAGCGGTTTCCGCTGTACGCCCGGGATGCGTTGGCGGAGACGCCGATTCGCTCGGTGATGGCGTTCCAGCTGTGGATCGCCGGCGAGACGATGGGTGCGCTCAACGTCTACGCCGAGACGCCGAACGTGTTCACCGAGGAGACCAAGGCCGTCGGCCTGGTGTTCGCCGCCCATTCGTCTGTCGCGTGGAACGCCGCGCGCCGCGACGAGCAGTTCAAGAAGGCGCTCGCCAGCCGCGACGTCATCGGGCAGGCCAAGGGAATGCTGATGGAGCGCTACGGCGTCGACGCGGTCCAGGCCTTCGACCTGCTGCGCAAACTGTCGCAGGATGCGAACACGCCGCTGATCCAGATCGCCTCCGACCTCGTCGAAAAGCAGCAGTCCTCGATCGAATAGCGTGTTTCGTCCCACACGTGGCGGGCAACCCAGAAGCCCATGAGTGTGGAATCCAAATCGGCGACGGATCACTCCATCGGCGAACTGATGAGCGATTTGGCCGCGCAGACGTCGCGGCTCGTGCGCGATGAGATGCGGCTCGCTCAGAAAGAACTACAGCAGTCGATCAAGCACGCGGGTATCGGCGCCGGGCTGATCAGTGTGGCCGGGGTGCTGGCGTTCGTCGGCTTCGTGACGTTGGTCGCCGCCGCGGTGGCCGCGCTTGCGCTCGTGCTGCCGGTGTGGGCCGCCGCCGTCATCGTCGCCGTCGTCCTGTTCGTCGCCGCCGGCATCGCGGCACTGTTCAGCCGCAAACAGGCAGCCGAGATCGCTCCGCCACCTCAGGAGAGCGTCGAGAGCATCAAGGCCGACATTCAGGAAGTGAAGGAAGCACGCCAATGAGCCACCCCGAGCCCGTCCGCCCGGAACCAGGGCCCGACGCGGGAATCGACGAGATCCAAAGCGATATCGAGGCGACCCGCAAAGAACTCGGTGCGACCGTCGAGGAGCTGTCGGCCAAACTCGACGTCAAACAACGCACGAAGGACAAGGCGGCCGAGACCAAGGAAGCCGTCGTCGAAAAGGCCCACGCGGTGCAGCATGCGACCATCGACGACGGTCGCGGCAAGATCACCGTTCCCGCAGCCGCCGCGGCGATCGTCGGTGTAGCGGCGTTGATTTGGTATCTGCGGCACCGCCGCTGACGGCTACGCCTTGCTCGGCACGGCGGTGACCAGGCCGCCGTCCATGATGAACTCGCTGCCGGTCGCATAGGACGATTCGTCGCTGGCGAGGAACACGATGAAGGTCGCCACTTCCTCGGGTTCGGCGGGCCTGCCCAGCGGAATGGTCACCATGTCTTCGGGAAGGTGCGCGGTCATCGGCGTCTTGATGAACCCCGGATGCACGGAGTTCACGCGAATGTTCTTGGGCGCCAATTCGAGTGCCGCTGACTTCGCCAGCCCGCGCACTGCCCACTTGGATGCCACATAGGGATGCACGAACGGGGCGCCGCGCAACCCCTCGATCGACGACACGTTGATGATCGACCCGCCGCCGGCGTCGATCATCGGTTGGACGGCGGCGCGCATACCGAGAAAGGTGCCGGTGAGGTTGACGTCGAGCACCTTCTGCCACTTGCCCAGATCGAACTTCTTCAGCGGGCCCAGTGCGACGATGCCGGCGTTGTTGACGAGCACGTTGAGTTTTCCGAACTCTTCGACCGCGGTGTCGACGGCGGCCTGCCACTGGTCGGGTTGCGTGACGTCGAGGTGGACGTAGCGCGCGCTGTCGCCGATCTCGGCCGCCAGCGCCTCACCTTCGTCGTCGAGGATGTCGCCGATCACGACCTTGCCGCCTTCGTCGACGAGCATGCGGGCGTGCGCGGCGCCCATGCCTCGCGCGCCGCCGCTGATGAGCGCAACTTTTCCGTCGACGCGTCCCATGCGGTGTTCTCCTTTGTCGTTGTGTCGCGCCCTATTTGGCGTCGAATAGTCCCTTGCCGGTGATCAGCGGCAGATCGAGCGTCGTCCTGATTCCCGGCGGTGCGGACACCACTGCGGGGATCGCGTTGACCACCCGGCCTGCGCCTGCCGCGATGGCAGCGTAGTTGTGGTCTCCCTTGCGGCTGGTCGGGCAAATGTCGACGGTGTAGGAGGGCTCGCCGACGATCTCGACCTTGTAGGACCCGCCGGGCTGTGCCGGCTGTGGCCATTCCGGGCACAGGTCCTCGCGCAGGCGCGTCACGTGGTCGATGACGATCGCGGGCTTGCCTTTGATCATGCCGACGATCTCGAAGCGCAGCGCCGCCTGGGTGCCCTCGGCGATGTGGCCGACCGCGACGTCGAAGGCCTCCGGCGCGGGAACTCGTATGCAGGAGTCCTTGATCTCGTCCACCTCGATGCCGAACCCGGCCGACAGCTGCCGGATCGTCGTACCCCAGGCCATCCCAAGAACGCCGGGCTGCAACAACATCGGCGTCTCGTCGAGTTTCCAGCCGAAACCCATCACGTCGAACATGACGGTAGCGCCGTCGTAGGTGGCGTAGTCGGCTATCTCCATGCACCGAACCTGGTCGATGCGCTGACAGGTGCTGGCGATGGCGAACGGGATCAGGTCGTTGGCGAACCCGGGGTCGACGCCGGAGATGAAGAGGCTCGAATTGCCTTGTTGTGCCGCCTGTTCGATGGGGGCGATGTACTTGTCGGGCATGACGCCCCACGGGTACTGGAACACCCCCGGCGACGTTCCGACGACGTTGACGCCCGCGGACAGGATGCGCAGGACGTCGGTGACGGCCTCGGGGATGCGGTTGTCGCCCATCGCGCAGTAGACGGCGCAGTCGGGTTTGGCGGCCAGCAGGGCGTCCAGGTCGTTGGTGGCGGCGATGCCGGTGGCGGCGTCGAGGCCGGCCAACTCGGCGGCGTCCTTACCGACCTTCGCCTCCGCCGACACCCAGACGCCGGTCAGTTCGAAGCGGGGATCGCTGATCAGATGGTTGAGCGCGATGCTGCCAACGTTGCCGGTGCCGATGTGTGCGACGCGGATCGCCATAGCTGTCTCCTCACGGCCGTGGCTGGACAGCTGTCCAACTTATCGGATGCGACCCGAGGCAAACAAGGCAGCTCATCGGCGTGCGTGAAGGACCGCCCGCAATCTGGAGCAAGGGCCAGCTGGAGTGCCGGACAGTTGTCCAGCACTCCAGCTGTGGCCGTCAGACCTTCAGTCGCCGGCGTCCGAGGTAGAGGGCCAGGCCCAGGGCGCCGAGGCCGAGTCCGCCGACCACGCCTCCGGCCGCGATTAGATACATCTGCGTGCGGTCGAGCTTCGCGGATTCGTCGGAGGCCAACTGCATCCGGTAGTCACCCGGCAGCGGCGCCTCCTGCGGCTCACCCAGACCCGGATACTGCTGGGTGCGGTGCACCTCGAACTGCCGCTCTCCTGTCGGCGAGGTGGTCCACTGCCCCCACGCCGGGGTCGCGCCGTCCAGCAGCACCTTGCGCCCGCCGTACTGGACGTCATCGCCGAGGTCGACGAGGCTGTTGACCCGGAACGGCTCGAAGGTGGCGTTCGAATAGCGCACCTGCACAGGGACGTTGCTGAAGTTCGACAGCGGCGGCGGGGGCACGAAGGGCGCGCCGACCGGCGGGATGAACCCGCCACCGAAAAACGAACCGACGGCGACGTCAGCGGCGAGGTTCGCCGCGTTGAGCACGACCGCCGTGAAGCTGTACGCGGCCAGCGCGGCGGCGTCCACGACGACCCGCGTCAACGGCGGCAGGTAGACGATGCGGGGTGCGCGCTCGTAGACGTAGATGATCCGGACCGGGGCGCGGAAGGGGTTGAAGAACACCGGCCGGTACCAGTGGTCGTACTCGATCCACTTGCGGTCCCACTGCCGGACCCTCTTGTCCCAGCGCTTCTTGTCCCAATCCCAGTCGTGGTCACGATCGCGGTCGCGGTCCCAGTCGCGGTCGCGGTCCCAGTCGCGGTCGCGGTCCCGGTCGCCGATCGAAAACTCCGATCCCACTTTGAATTCCGACTCGAACGGGCCGAGCTTGGTCTTGCTCTCGATGTTCAGCGCGCTCGACAGGAAGGCGACATCTTCCTTCTTCGCCGGCTCCGGCTTCACCTCGACCGGCTCGGCCTGCCTTGCCAGCTGGATGTCCTGCTCGGGCGCCTCGAGCTTGTCGGGCTTGGCCAGCGCCACCTCTGCAGCCTTCGACGCGGTCGACGGATCGGTCTTGGCCTCGTCGGAGGCGGGCGGTTGCTTGTCGCCCGGCGCGTTCTCGTCGCTGCCCGGCACCAGGTTTCCCGGTGACTGGCGATCGGGCTTCAGGTCGCCCGGCTGGGCGGGCTGATCCACGGCGGGCAGCGGCAGGGTCGCGGCCGGTGTGTCGACCTTGGGTGCATCTGCGTTGGGAGCGTCAACCTTCGGCGTGTCTGCCTTCGGAGCGTCGACCGAGGGCCCGTCCACCGCGGGCAGATTCGCCTTGGGTGATTCGACCTTGGGTTCGTTGGCCTTCGGCGCCTCGACAGGAGGGTCCGCAATCGGCGCTTCTGCCTTGGGCACTTCGGCCTTGGGCGCGTCGACCTTCGGCACGTCGACCTTCGGCGCCTCGACCTGTGGCGGCTCCACCACGCGCGGCTGCTCCTTCTTCGGCGGTGGGGCCGCGATCTGGGGTGCTGGCGCTTCGACTTGCGGCGCCGGGGCCTCGATCACCTGCGGCGGGGGTGCTTGAGGCGGCTCGGGCGCCTGGATCTGCGGCGCAGGGGCTTGCTGCCGCGGGACCTCGATCACCTGCGGCGGAGCGGGCGGCTGTTCGGGCACCCGGGGCATCTCTACGGGTGCGCGCTTCTCGGGGGGCGCTTGCGGCGCCTCAGGGATGACGACCTCCGGTGTCGGGATGATCGGAATCCCCGGGTCGTTCTTGTCCGGTTTGGCGAATGCCGGTGCGACTCCCCCGCTGAGCGCACTCAAGGAGACAACGGCTCCGGACGCCAGCACCGCGACAGCGCTACGCCAGGAGCAGGTTTTCAACGGGGCACGCATAGGAATATCGACTCCTCGGTCTATGCAGCCATCTCCCCCGACACTGGGATGGTCCAGCAGCCGCCGCAGTGCTTTTGATTTGGTCGACCGAAGCTTGTGGCGGAGCGACGATCGGTTCCAACAGTTAGATCGTCGTCCCATCGAATCCGTTACAGATCTACGATCAGCCCACGCCATCACTGCGATCGGAGTGCTCATGCAGACGCGCGACCGGCTGTTCATCGGCAACGAATGGGTGGCACCGACCACCGACGCCACGATCGACGTCATCTCCCCCATCACCGAAGACGTGTACGCCCGCACACCCGACGGGACACCCGCCGACATCGACCGTGCAGTCGCCGCCGCGCGCGACGCGTTCGACAACGGCCCGTGGCCGACGATGACGCCCGAGGAACGCGCCGACGGCATCGCCGCGCTGTCGCAGGCGCTGCAGAAGCGCGGTAGCGAAATTGCCGACATCGTCACCAACGAGAACGGCGCGCCCGCGTCGCAATCGTTGGGCACGCAGGTGTTCGCGGCCACGATGGTGCTCGACGTGTACGCCGACATCGCTCGCAGTTATCCGTGGAGCGACGAGCGGGTCGGCGCGATGGGTCAGAAGGTGGTGGTGCGCAGGGCACCCGTCGGCGTGTGCGCGGGCATCATCCCGTGGAACGTGCCGCTCTACATCATGGCGATGAAGCTCGGGCCCTGCCTTGCGTCGGGGTCGACCATGGTGCTTAAACCCGCGCCGGAGACGGCACTCGACCCATATCTGCTCGCCGAGGCCGTGTTGGAGGCGGGGCTTCCGCCCGGCGTGATCAACATCGTCACCGCCTCGCGGGAGGCCAGCGAGCACATCGTCACCCACCCCGGCGTCGACAAGGTCAGCTTCACCGGGTCGACGGCGACGGGTGCGCGGATCGGCGAGTTGTGCGGCGCGCAGATCAAGCGGGTCACACTCGAGTTGGGCGGCAAGTCCGCCGCCATCCTGCTCGATGACGTCGACCTCGACGCCCAACTGCAGAACATCCTGATGTCGGGACTGCTGAACAACGGGCAGGCCTGCGCCGCGCAGACCCGGATCCTGGCGCCGCGCTCGCGCTATCAGGAGATGGTCGACGCGCTCGCCGCCGGTGTGAGCGCGATGCCGGTGGGCGACCCCAACGATCCCGCGACGGCGGTCGGACCGGTGGTGGCCGAACGTCAGCGCGACAAGATCGTCGGGATGCTGGAGTCGGGCAAGCAGGAGGGCGCCAAAGTCGCGGTCGGCGGCGGCACGCCTGCGCATCTGCCCAAAGGCTGGTTCATCGAGCCGACCCTGTTCTATGACGTGGACAACGGGATGCGCATCGCCCGCGAGGAGATCTTCGGCCCGGTGCTGTCGGTCATCCCCTACGAGGACGAGGACGACGCGGTGCGCATCGCCAACGATTCCGATTACGGCCTCTCGGGTTCGGTGTGGACCGCCGATGTCGACCACGGCGCCGAGGTCGCCGCCCGCCTGCGCACCGGCACCGTGCCGGTGAACACGGGACTGCTGCTCGACTTCAAGGCGCCGTTCGGCGGCTTCAAGAAGTCTGGTCTGGGCCGCGAGTGCGGGCCCGAGGGCATCGATCCCTACATCGAGTACCAGTCGATCATCTACCCGAGCTGACAACGACCAGCGGCAAACGCCCGGTACCGTCGCGATGTGAGCGCGTTCGTCCGAGCCGTTATCGCCGCCTGCGTGGTGCTGACTCTCGCGGGCTGCGGTCAGGCCACCGTGGTCGATGGGCGTGCGGTGTCGATGCGGTATGACCCCTACCGGGTGGCGGGGCTGCCGACCTCCGACGGGCCGAGCGGGCCGAAGATGCCGCTGCCCTCGGCGGCCGGCCGCGTCGAGAACACCGACGACGGGGAGATCGACCGCGCCGCTCTGCTGGCGATCGAGGACATCGAGGACTTCTGGTCACAGCACTACTCGGACGCGTTCGCCGGCACGTTCAAGCCGGTGTCCCGGCTGGTGTCGGTGGATCCCCGGATTCCCGACACCGTCTGCGGCGAGCAGGCAGCCGCCTTCGACTACAACGCGCTTTACTGCGCGCCCGATGACCTGATCGCCTGGGACCGCGTCAACCTGATGCCGGTCGCCAAGGAGTTCTTCGGTGACATGGAGATCAACGGTCTGCTCGCCCACGAATACGGCCACGCCCTGCAGTGGCAGGCCGGACTGGTCGGTGACCAGCGATCGTCGATCCTGGTGCGCGAACAGCAGGCCGACTGCCTGGCGGGGGTGTACATGCGCTGGGTGGCCGAAGGGCACTCGCCGCGGTTCAGCCTCAACACCAGCCGCGCGCTGGACCAGGTGATGGCGGGCGCGATCGCGGGGCGGGACCCGATCTCCACGTTCGACACGCTGGTGCTCGACCCGGCATCACATGGCACCGCCCTCGATCGGGTGAGCGCGTTCCAAACCGGGTTCGACGTCGGCACAGATGGTTGCGCCGCAATGGATTCCACCGAGATCGAACAACGCAGAGGCAACCTCCCGCCGTCGCTGTTCGATCCGGCGAGCCCGCAGAGCGACATCGCGATCGACGAGCAGACGCTGACCACGCTGGTGGACCTGTTGAGCGAGATCTTCACCGCGGCGAACCCGCCGACGCTGGCGACCGACGGTGACACCTGCTCGACGAGCCAACAACGGCCGGTCGTCTACTGTCCCGAAGCCAACACGATCGCCGTTGACATGCCGACGCTGCGCCAGGTCGGTACTCCCGCCGACGAGAGCGATTTCGTGCTCCTGCAGGGCGACAACACCGCGTTGTCGATGGTCACGTCACGTTATGTGCTTGCGCTGCAACATGAGCGGGGGCTGCTGCTCAATACGCCGGTGGCGGCGATGCGCACCGCATGCCTGACCGGGGTCGCGCAACGCAAGATGGCCGATCCGGTCGGCGGGCCGTCCGGTAACCAGCTGATCCTCGGCGCGGGCGATCTCGACGAGGCGGTGTCTGGCCTGCTGACCAACGGCGTGGTCGCCACCGACGTCAACGGGACACCCGTGCCGTCCGGCTTCACCCGGATCCTCGCGTTCCGTACCGGGCTGCTCGGCGACGCCGACGGTTGCTATCAGCGGTTTGCCTGAGAGAATCGGCGATGTGAGCGGACCGCGGGATCCCCGCCACCCGAGGCCCGAGGACAAGACCGTCGAGGTGCCGTTGCGACCACCTCGCGAAGCAAAGCCTCAGGCCGACGAAGAGCCGTGGTGGAAGAACGCCAACAAGCGGCCGACGCCACCACCTCCACCGCCCATGCCCGCGCCACCGCCGCCGCGCCCGAGTCCCCCGCAGCGGCAGCCGAATCCGCCGCCCCGCACGCAGCCGTCGGCGCCCGCCAGGAATCGTCACGCGAAGGCAGCGCAGGCGCGCAACCGCGGAAACGTCGCGCTGTTGGGCGCCCTGGGCGTCATGGCGATAGCCGTCGCTGCGGTCGTGGTCATGGTCGGGTTGTCGGGATTCGACGCGTTCACCGGCAAAGTGCTCGACGTGTCCAAGGCCGAGAACGGCGTCCAGCGCATCCTCCTCGACCCCAATGACGGATACGGTGCGACCAACGTGTCCGACGTCGAGTGCAACGACGGCAAGGATCCCGAGGTCAAGAAGGGCGCATCGTTCACGTGCGACGTCGTCGTCGACGGCCGCCAACGGCAGGTGCTCGTGGTGTTCCAGGACGACGACGGCACCTACGAAGTAGACAGGCCTCGATAGCCGGTTACCGAATCGCGGCCGCTTGCAAGGTGATTCACTTCGGGAAGCCGAAGAGCTGCACGACTCCGTGGTCACGGCCCGCGGTGTAGCCGCCGTCGACGGCGATCGCCTGACCGCTGACGAACGATGCGTCCAGCGACACCAGGAATGCGGCCATGGCCGCGATCTCCTCTGGCCGCCCGAGGCGTTGCAGCGCGTGCTCCTCGGTGATCGAAGCCAACGGGCCCTGCATTCCGTCGATGCTGAAAACGTTGTCCAGCATGGGCGTTGAGATGAAGCCGGGACAGATCGCGTTGGCCCGGATACCGCTGGGGCCGTAGTCCAGCGCGATGTTCTTGGTGAGCAGTACGACACCGCCCTTGGATGCGTTGTAGCCGCTGCCGCCTGCGGTGCCTTCCAGCCCCTCGACGCTGGCGAGGGTGACCAGGGAACCGCGCTCACCGCCGACACGGGGTTGTTCGAGCATCTTGGCCAGCGCGGCCTTGGCTACCAGGAAGGTGCCGGTGAGGTTGATCGCGATCACCCGGTCCCACTCCGCCTTGTCGAGCAGGTGCACGGGGCCGCCGCCGGCGACACCGGCGGCGTGCACGACGCCGTCGAGTCGATCGGGCACGGCCGCGAAGACCTCGGCGACCGCCGCCTCGTCGGACACGTCGGCGGTGACGAATGTGAAACGGTGACCGAGATCGGGAGGGGCGGCGAGGTCTGCTCCCACGACGTTGCCGCCCTCGGCGAGGAGACGCTGCGCGGTGGCCAAACCGATACCCGACGAGACGCCTGTCACCACGAACGTGCGCGATCGCGCCCGGTCACCCAGTTCGGTCACGGCGATCACCCTAACCGCGGGCGACCACCGTCGGTGGAATTAATTCGCGCAGTCGGCGAGTTCTCTTGCTGTGAAGGACCCATACCGAGCGAAAAGAGCCGACATGCGCAGCATCCGATCCGTTGCCGCAACATCTCCTCGGGCGCTGCGAATTCTGGGGGCTCTCGCTGTCTCCCTTGCGGCGCTGATGGGTCCGCAGGCCTCCGGGCTGGCCGCGGCCGCCGAAGACTCGTCCTGTTCGGACGTCGAGGTGGTCTTCGCCCGCGGGACGTTCGAAGCGCCCGGCGTCGGCGCGACCGGGCAGGCGTTCGTCGACGCACTCAACGCACGGCTGGCAGGCAAGACCGTCGACGCCTACGGCGTCAACTACCCGGCGTCGCTGGACTTTGAGGCGGCTACCACGGGAATTGCCGACGCCGCCAACAAGATTGAGACGATAGCCGCCAACTGCGCGAACACTCAGATCGTGCTGGGCGGCTACTCACAGGGCGCGGCGGTGGCCGGCTACACCACGACCGACACGGTGCCCGCCGGATTCGCACTGCCCGACGGCGTCAGCGGAACGTTGCCGCCCGCGGTGGCGTCGCACGTCGCGGCGGTGGTGTTGTTCGGCACGCCGTCGGACGGGATTTTGAACCTGGTCCCCGGTGATGCGCCGCCCATCACGATCGGACACCTGTTCGCGTCGAAGACCCTCGAACTGTGCAATCCCGGCGATCCCATCTGCTTCCCCGGCGGTACCGACCGCTCGGCGCACAGCGCCTACAAGACCAACGGCGCCGCCGATCAGGCCGCCGACTACGCGGTCCGCGCGCTGACCCGCACCTGACCGGAGCGACAAAACGTACAGAGCGCCTCGCACGTTTGGACGTTTTGACCATGGCTACATCGTCTCGGGGCGTTCGATAGTGACCTAGGTCGCTCGCCGGCCACTGGAGCACTTTGCCCTAGGGAGTTCTGATGACCACCGATGGATACCGGCCCACCGACGGCGGACTGATCGAAGCGCGCTCGATCGACTACGTCCCGCACGCCGAGAGGCACGGCAAGGTGTGGCACCAGGGTCCGTTCTGGTTCACGGAAAACTTCGTGCTACCGACGATGGTGGTCGGGTTCATCGGCCCCTCCATGGGCCTCAGCGTCTGGTACAGCGTGCTCGCGGCGACGTTGGGAGCCTGTTTCGGCACGTTCTTCATGGCGTTCCACGCCAATCAGGGACCGCGCATGGGGCTACCGCAGATGATCCAGTCGCGCGCCCAGTTCGGCAGCCGCGGTTCGATCATCCCTTTCGCGGCAACGGTATTCGTCTACATCGGGTTCCTGGTGTTCGACACCATCCTGGCGACCCAGGGCATCGGCCTGTGGGCCGACGCGAAGCTGTTCTGGTATCCGGTACTGATAGCGCTCTCCATCGTCATCGCGGTGATCGGCCACGACCTGCTGCACGTGATTCAGCGATGGCTGACCTATCTGCTGGTGGTGGTGTTCGCGATCCTGACCGTGGTCGCGATCGTGCACTTCGCGTCGGCCCAGACCGTCGCCGAAGCCGGCGGAGCGGCGGCGGGTTGGACGACCGCGGGATTCCTCGTCCAGTTCTCCGTCGCGGCCGGCTACAACATCAGCTACGCGGTATACGTCTCCGACTACACCCGCTACCTTCCCGCCGACGTCTCGGCGCCGAAGTTGATCGCCTCGGTGTACGCCGGGGCTGCGACTTCGGCGGTGTGGTTAATGTCGCTGGGGGCGTTGCTCGCGTCCTACATCCCTGAGGCCGACCCGGTGGAGTCGATCAGGCAGGTCGGCGATCTTCTGTTCCCCGGCTTCGGGACGGTGGCGGTACTGGTCTCGGTGCTGGCATTGATCTCGATCATGGGCGTCAACGCATACGGCGCCATGCTGACCGGCGCGAGCGCGATCGACGGGTTCCGCGAGATCCAGCCGACGCGAAGGATGCGCATCGTCGGACTCGTGATCGTCGGTGTCATCGCGTTGGTGGTCGCGCTGTTGATACCGGAGCAGTATCTCGGCAGTTTCAACGGCTTCGTGCTGTTGATGCTGTACTTCCTGATTCCCTGGACGGCGGTCAACCTGACCGACTTCTACTTCGTCCGACACGGCGAATACGCCATCACCGAAATCGTCAAACCCAACGGCATCTACGGCCGCTGGGCGTGGCGTGGCGTGCTGGCCTACATCGTCGGGTTCGTCGCGATGATCCCGTTCTTCTCGATCAGCATCTTCGTCGGGCCGGTCGCGAAAATGCTTGGCGGCGCGGACTTTTCGTTCGTCGTCGGGCTCCTCGTTTCCGGCGGCCTCTACCTGCTGCTGTCCCGCGGCATGGATACCGCCGAGGAGAGGCGCGCCATCGAGGAGAGCTGGGTCCAATTGGAGGGTGGGCACCGGGGACCCCGGTGACCGTCGTGATCGTTCAACAGCCGCCTACGGCACGATCGAGTCGACGTAGCCGCCGTCGACCCGCAGCGCCCCGCCGGTGGTCGCCGATGCCAGCGGTGACGCCAGATAGGCGACCATGTTGGCGATTTCGGCGGGCTCAATCAATCGCTGCAGCAGTGACTGCGGCCGGTGCGTGCGCATGAACTCGCGCTGCGCCTCATCCCACGGCAGCGACTTGTCGACCAGCTGGTAGACGAAGTCCTCGACGCCGGCGGTGTGCGTCGGTCCGGCGATGACGGAGTTGACGGTGACACCGGTTCCGGCGGCATCCTTGGCGAATCCGCGTGACACCGCCAGCAGCGCGGTCTTGGACACGCCGTAGTGGATCATCTCCTTGGGCGTGACGAGCGCTGAGTCGCTGGCGATCTGGATCGCTCTGCCCCACCCACGTGTGGTCATCCCCGGCAGGTACATGCGGATGAGTCGCACGGCGGCAAGCACATTCACCTCGAAGTACTGCCGCCACTGCTCATCGGTGATCTCCCGGGCGGGCACCGCACCGAAGATGCCGAGGTTGTTGACGAGGATGTCGACTTCGGGCAGCTGATCCTGCAGTTGCCTGACGCCGTACTCGGTGGTGACGTCCACCGCAACGCCGACGACGTCGCCCTCGAGCTTCGCGACCGCTGTCTGGACCTTCTCGGCGGTGCGCCCGTTGACCGCCACCCGCGCGCCACTTCCGGCCAGCGCTTCGGCGATGGCAAGACCGATGCCCTGCGTCGAACCGGTGACAAGCGCCGTCTTACCGCTGAGATCGATCTGCATGAAGTGGTACTACCACGGCGACCGCGGATCTATTCCGGCGTGGCCGAATCCGATCCGGCGATCAGGTCGCGCGGGCCGGTGGGGAGACGCCAGTGAAAATACATCGCTGCCAGTCGCAACGCGGTTGCCAGCACCGTGCCGGCGGCCAGCCCGATCCATTGCGAATAGAAATAGTCGACGACGACGTAGACGAAGGCTCCGAGCATCGCCGGGATGGCGTACAGGTCATCGGGCCCCATGACCATCGGAATCTCTCGCGCCAGAACATCGCGAATGATGCCGCCCGCTATCGCCGTCAGCATGCCCAGAAGGCACGCGGCGAACCAGCTTGCACCGTGGTCGACCGCCAGCGCCGCACCTGAGGTGGCGAAGAAGCCCATGCCGAACGCATCGAGCACAAGCACGCTGGTGTTCATGCTGATCACGACCCTGGCGAAAACCGTTCCGAGCGCCACGGCAACGAGCGCGACGGTCATGTTCTCCCAGTGCTGGATGGAGTACGGCGGGCTGACGTCGAGCAGGACGTCACGCACCATTCCGCCGCCGAGACCGGTCAGCACGCCCATGACGGCTATTCCGAAAAGGTCGAACCCTTTGCGAACGCCGACCACTGCACCCGACGCCGCGAAAACCGTGATTCCGGCGAAGTTGAGAATCGTCTGCAACAACACATAGCGAACGGTAAACCGATTCCACGGCAGAACGTGTCATCGGCACCTGGGTTTCAGCGCGACGCCGGAAAACGACGAATCCCGGCGCAGAGCAAGAGGCCGGGGCGGCAGCCTAGGCTGCACGGACGCGGCTATGCCGTCAGCTTTCCGAAGTGTTGCGAGGCATGGCCGCGACGTACGGGGTGTCGACGCCGACGCGACCCAGAGCGGTTGCACCGCCAGGCGACCCGAGTGGCGCATCTCGGCCCGGCAGTGTCTCGGTGAAGAACGCGGCGTTGTCGGCGAGGTGCTGCCGCTGATCTTCGGGGAGATCTGTCTCGTAGTAGATCGCGTCGACGCGGCAGATGAACTGGCAGGCAGCGCAGTCCACACATTCGTCGGGATTGATGTACAAGGACCTGTCACCTTCGTAGATACAGTCCACCGGGCATTCCTGGACGCACGATTTGTCCATCACATCGACGCACGCCGTCCCTACTACATAAGTCACGACGCGAGCGTAGGCATCGCAGGGAGCCGCGCGCGTGGGCCGAAGGCACTGATCGGTGCGGGACCAAAGTCCCTAATGTCATGTGTCACCGCACCTCCGGGGACCGAGTCCGGACCCGGAGGCGGCTACGACAACGTGATGGAGACCCTGACCGGCTAGGCCCCCTGCCAGTCGCGGTTGGCAGTGTCTTGCTTGCGGCCCAGCTCGAGCACCAGATCAGGTGGCGCGGGATCTGTTGGCGTACCTTCGAATTCGATCGTGGTGGCGGTGTTGCCCTGAGCAAAGGACAAAACGGTCACGGACTGCGAACCGTCCGAAGACATCCCGGTCAACATCGCCCCGTCCGAACCGACATCCGCAGGCTCTGTTTTCGCGTTGGTGACTTCGCCTGCGAGCTGTGTTCGCGCGCTGTTCAGGGCGGCTGTCGCCGCCTGGGCGTCCGGCAGGACCAACACTGTGGTGGTGATCTGCCGACTGCTGTCACGGTGGTTGTAAACGGCCTCCACACCCGGCTGACCACTCGGGTTGAAGACCGGCGGCGCCGAGGTATAGGCAAGCGAATCGGTCACCAGATTCGGGTCGACCGGCAGAGTGCTGTAGTCGCCTGGTGCGGCTGCGGCATAGCCAAGGCCCGTACTGATCGTCATTGCCGCGGCTGCGGCGACTCCGCCGGCCGCTGTACGAATTCTCATATCGGCGTTCTCCAATCGGGGTAGGTGGTCAGCAGGGGTAGCAGGCCCATCCGCGCCAGCCGTCGCGCCAAATCCAGCCGGGTCCGCAACCCATCCCGCCGGTTCCGCCTTCGCAATTGAACATGTGCACCTCCGGCGCCTTTGGCGTCGCGGGTTGGGTGTACACAATTGTGTCTTGTGAGGTTTGTGCGGCGTATGCGGTTTCCGCGGTGACCACCGAGCCCGACATCACCGCGAGAATTGCGACGGCCATGCCAATTTTGCGCATTGGATTCCCTTCCGATATTGCCGAAATTTGCTAAGCAAACCGTACGCCCAGCGGTGCCACCGACCAGTGGGATCGGACGAATTCAGTGATATGGGTTACAGCGGCGTAATTAACGCGCACGAATTCCCTGGCTGGAATTTCATCGGGTCAGAGCTTCGTCAGCGAGAACTCCTGCTTGTAAGTGCCGTCCGTGTTTCGGGTACTGGTCAGCTGGCCAGTGACGCCGTTGTACTCGCCGGTGCCACCGAGCACCGCCCGCAGCACGGGTTGGCCGGCCGCGAATTGCGCATCATTCGGCGGATAGTCGGGAACCCCTGCGACAACGATCTGGTCTTGCGAGTCGCCAAAGACGAAGTACAGCGATGTGGCACGTTGCTCGGCATCCGGATCGTCCGGCTCCGCCGGTTTGACCATCGTTTTCGTGCCGTAGACCTGTCCTGTCACCGATCCGCCCGGCTCCTCGCGGACGTCGGCGAAGAAGTAATAGGCATCGCCCGGACTGTTTTTGGGCGCGCCGACGTCAACGGGATTAAGCGTCGGCGCATCCTGATAGACCGTCAAAGATGACGTCTTGCTTTCGCCGCATGCGCCGACCGCTAACAACATCGCACATGCAGACACAGCCGCTAGCAATCTCATTGGGGTGCCAATCCATACGTGGGAGAATTTTTTGGACGCAGCGAAGCGTATCGCCGAGACCCATGCTTTGCCGGGTAATTTGCGGGCTTCATAAATAGCTGATCCGTTAATTGGTTCGAATTGCGTTGTTCGCCGCCTAAGGCTTCACGTTTGGATAGAACGGTGTAAGACATCCGCGAATTCGGTGACGAGAATTTGCGTTCAAAAACAGGGGTGGACAATCACCAGCCCTGCGACTGCGAATGCGTCGCTTGACCGAATCTCGTATGAAGCGGCACAGGTGTTGTAGCGCAATCGATTTCAACGGGAAATGGGTGAACCTGTCCCGTGCGGCGTCGGGAGGGCACCAATCCGGTGCTCACCTGTCGGATAGGAAACCGTATCCGTGGCAGGGGTGAAATCTGGCTTCCCGACCATTACCGCACCACGACTTGATCACCACACTTTTCGGAGACGCTCGAAAAGCCCGGGCAATCACCGAAAGGTCCTCTGCCATGACGCGTTCGATTCCGACCATCGTCCTTGCCGCTGCCACAATCGCGGTCGGTGCGGTAGTGACTCTCACTGCTGCACCTGCCGCCGTCGCCGAGGTTTACGGTCCGTGGGAACAAACCGAGAACTCCGACTACGACGAACCGAAGTCCGGTAGCGGCGACTCACACGAAGACGAGTACGACGACGAGTACGGCGAACAACGGCCCAAGGGTGATCCGAATCAACCCGACCATGCACTGGAAGACGCCCATCAGGCCGACATCGAGTACTGGGAGGGTGTCGCCCGTGCCGGAGAGCTCGCGCGAACCATCGATCGTGAAGCCAGCATCACAGACCCCGCGGCCGCTCGCGCCGTCGAATCCGTCGATCGTGATGCCAGCATCACAGCGGACGCGGCCGCTCGCGCGGTCGAATCTGTCGACCGTGATGCCAGCATCCAGGGTTCGGTCGACCCCGATGTCTTTGACCGGGTCGACAGCGTCGCCATAGCGCCGCCCGCCCCGGTCACCGCGATAGTTCAGCCAGGTGTGGCCCGGTAGCCCATCCTTGGATCCCGCTGCAGCGCTTCACCGATGAGATCCGGGGGCCTGTCCAATGCACATCAGACGTGGTGGTCCCGACTGGGATCGAACCAGTGACCTTCCGCGTGTGAGGCGGACGCTCTCCCCCTGAGCTACGAGACCGGGGAACGAGGTCGAAGGTTAGCACGCAACAGCGTGGTCGAGAGAACTCAGCCACCTGTGAGCATTCGCGCAGCAAACATGCGTTCGTCGCGTAGCTTGACGCCATGCGAAGGCGTCAATTGTTGCTCGAAATCGTTGCCGGTGCGTTTTCGGTGGTGGCCAGCGCCTCGACGGCAGTTGCCACAGCTGCACCGCCGGGCGCGTCGCAGCTGACGAGCTTGCTCGATCGAATGCGTCAGCAAGCCCGAGGGCACGTCGTGTTGGGACTTGGTCTACGGCGGCTCGTTCGACATCTCGCGCGACGGTACCGCCTCCAATGACTGGTCTGATGCGGCTCGTCGTCGGCGCAGCGGTCGCGGCCGTGCTCGGCGCGCCTGCCGCCGCGGCCGAGACCACGGGGTTCACGTCGCCGAGCGGCAACATCGGCTGCATCCTGGCCGATGACCTGCTGCGCTGCGATATCGCGGAGCGGGGCTGGTCGCCTCCCGCTCGTCCCGCCGATTGCCCGGACTACAGCGACTACGGGCAGGGCATCGTCCTGCATCAGACCGGTCCGGCACGGTTCGTCTGTGCGGGCGACACCGCCATGGGTGGCGGCGCGGTGCTGCCGTACGGCCAGTTCCTGGCCGGTGGCGGGATGAGCTGCAACAGCGAGCCGACCGGCATGCGGTGTTCGAACTCCGAGGGCCGCGGGTTCACGATCTCCCGGCAGGCGCACGGGATTTTCTGATCCGGGCCGCCCTCGGACGGCGTGTTACGGAAGGGATTTGTGCGCTTACGCTGCAGTGGACTATCGTCGTGCTTCGCGACGGGCGACGATCTCGCCCGTGGCGCGCGGATGTAGCGCAGTTGGTAGCGCATCACCTTGCCAAGGTGAGGGTCGCGGGTTCGAATCCCGTCATCCGCTCGAGGGTGCAGTCGCATCAACCCCAGCGGTGGAGTGGCCGAGTGGTGAGGCAACGGCCTGCAAAGCCGTGCACACGGGTTCGATTCCCGTCTCCACCTCCAAGATTTGCAGGCGCGATTAGCTCAGCGGGAGAGCGCTTCCCTGACACGGAAGAGGTCACTGGTTCAATCCCAGTATCGCGCACCACAGTTTTGCCATCTCACACGTCGTTTCCGAGCTCTGAAGCGGAGCACGTCGGCTAGACGTGGGCCACCTAGTTGCGGCACTAGCAACCAGCATGGAAGGTAGCTAGCCATGGCATACACGACCGACATGTCGCCCGAGACCGAAGCACTGCGCCACCAACTCGCCGACCGTCTTGACGTACACCCCGTGTCGCTTTGGTCACCGTCGTTGCTCAAGGCAGTCACTGCACTTCTCGAAGTAGAACTCGGCGGCGGCCTCGGCGAGGCAGCACCTGTGCTGAAGCTGGTGCGGCCAGATGACATCAGCCAGCTTTACTCCGACTGATTGCCCTCCCACTGGTGAAACTTCCAGTCATCGGGATGGGCTAAACGCAGTAGTGGGGTTTGGAGGTCATGCGTCCAGTCGTGATCGCCCGGCTCGAGCGCCTGCATGCGAGTGTGATCCTGGATCAGCGCCATCTCCACGACGCCGGCTACCTGCTCGAGTTCGTCAGCGACCACGTCTGCCGGTATATCAAGCGGCGACGCGAACACGCCTCCTTCACCGGGAGTCGCGGCGACGTAGAAACCGGCCTGCTTGGCTTCATTGACGTCATTCGCGTCGCGTTGCTCGCCGACCTCGGTGTAGTGGCCCCAGAATGCGCTCAGATATATGCCGTATCGCTCACTGTGCTCGATTTTGTCTAGATGGTTCTTCGACACAGTCAGGTGCGGCTTCGACTTGTCTGTCGTGGGGTCAATTTGAGGCGGCAGTTCGACGAAACCAACGCCTTGTTCCCACACTTCAACCGCGGACTTGTAGAGCGCGTTCGCACGCGCCAACTCCTCCTGCGCCAGGATGATGAGGGACTGCGCCCGACCCGACGAATCGTTGTCGAGCAACAACTTCGCGTCCTCGAGCAGCGATACTGCGTTCCGCATTAGTGCCCGCCAGTAGGCACGCGAGTTGGCAACCGACAGACGTAGTGTCACGCGACCCATCATGCACTGGGACCACAACAGCCAGTCGCACTATGGTCCCCACCGTGCGCTCACCGGCGCGGTGGTCTCCCGAGATCTATGGGACCTTGACCGTCGTGAATGAGGCGCGTGTTCGCGGGCCGCCACCGGCCAATCGGACGAGTCCGCAAATTCATCTCCTGGAGTCGCACCCGACGCCGTCGCGTCCGGTAGTAACGCCACTCGTAGAGCTTGTCGGGGTCCTGCAGGCTCCGCGCGTAGGCGTGGCTCCACAGCGCGTCACCATCTGGCTCAACCCACGTTAAGACGCACCATAAATCCCGCGCAGCGTCGTCACGAAGTTCAAATTCCCAACGGAATTGAGGGCTGTCACACGACATCGATTTGCGCGATTCGGGGGGTTCGACATAGCCGTCTTCGAGCTTGTCCAACTGGTGGCCGTCGCGCTCAAGATGAAGCGCAACCTGGTGACGCACACCGGGACCGAAAAGCTCAACGCCCACGATGTACGTCCTGGACGGCACTCCGTCAGCGACTATGCGCCACGGGTGTCGAAGGGTAAACGAGATCCCGCGCCCACCCGCCGCGTTGCGCTCCAACTGATACTGCGACCTTGCGTAGACCGCTGCGAGCACGGACACAGCGAGCGCCAGCACCGCTATCGTCAGTGTCCATTTATCTGCAGCCGACCAGCCGGCCTGTATGCCATTCACCAAACGACGAGTTCCGACCGGATGAGCTCGAAGGCGACCGAAAAAGCTAGCAGAGCAACCGCAGCGACCTGAATTGTGAGACTGCCCGCAACGAGCTTGGCCTTCGTGCTGTTGCCAGGGCGCAGGCTGCAGATTGTGCGCACCTGTTGGCCCACATCGACGCGCAGCGCGTAGTCAGCAGATTGCGCCCATTCGTCGTGGCTCTCCGTGAGGCCCGCGAGGTAGTCGCATCCCGGAACGTCATACTCGGGAAGGTGCGTCTGAACAATGATCGCCATCAACGCAGACAGCACGAATCCCGCAAGAGCACCGCAGAGAGCCAGGATCGCGACGTGACTATGGAAGACGAAATCTTTGCCGGTCACGATCACTGTCAGACCAAAAATCAAGGCTAGAACGGACGCACTCGAAGTCATGAGCGTGGCGCCGCGGGCTTCCAACAACCTCCGCCGTTCATACTCACGGGCGAGCAGGCGCTCAACCATCGCCTGGTAGATCTCGCCCGCCGGCGATGCCGGACCTACCGGGTCACCGATTGCGTCGGCGCTCAAGGCTGTCGGGCTGGCCGCTACCTTTGATGCTCTCGTAGCCGACTGGGTCGCGCCACGGCTTAGTTGTCACCGTCGTGGGTGGCGGCGTAGGTGGAGCGGGTGGTGGTGCAGGTTGCGGCTCTCCGTTGTTGTCGTTTTCTGACATGAGTCCTCGTCGGGATTGATGGGAACGATCTCCAATCCCAGGGTTTCATGCGGCTGCGACATTCACTGGAGGTGAGTCAGCGTGTCGTCGGGTCGAACTCTGAAACAGTCAAATGCCTGATCCCGCTGTAACGGCACGTCGGGCATGCTGCGGCCACGCAGATCGCGGCCTTGCGCTGTGACCGGGTGGCCGGCCATCAGAGCGTCGAGCATTGCCGTCGACCGCACGCCGGTCTCGACTGCGGTCCGCCCTCCCAGCGAGTTCGGATTGAACCGAGGGCGGCTGCGCGGGTCGATCTGTTCGCACCTGTTCTTCTCCCGTGTAAGCAGCGCGACATACAGACCAGGGACGTGCATCTCACCGAACGATCCGCTTTCGATGTCTCCGCTAATCGGCATGCTGCCTCCATCGCACGTTTACCGCGTCGCGTGCCTTCGTTGACTTCAGCGACGACGGCGCCGGCACGTCCGGCGTGACCTGTTTGAGAAGACGCGCGACTTCCTGTTCGAGCAATCGCACCTCACCCGACAGCTTCACCCGCGCCGCGTCATCGTCCGCACTCTGCCACCGATGCTGAAGCTCAACCTTGCGATCAATCGCGTCAGCCATCATCGCCATCACAGTCCTCTCCGCGGCAGACCAATGCAGTGGTACACCACGCCGCTTCGCCGACAACGCGAGCTCGGCATCCAATGCCTGAAGGACCGCAGTCGCCTGCTCAGAACGATCATCGGCGTTACGAACGTGACGAACGCCGTGACGATCACCGCCTGCTCTGGACCGGTAACCGCGCTGCCTGCACGCCGCCGAGCAGTACGCCGCACGGCCCTTCGGCTCGAAGCCATTCCCGCAGGCCAAGCACTTCTTGTGCTGTGAGGTGCTCATGTAACTCCATCCTGATGCAAGGGCAGCCGAGGCCGCCGCTGAAACGCCGCGAGGAACCCTTCTCTAGAAGTCAGCCGAAATACCTACAGATCTCGGATTTCGCAGGGCGCTGCGGCAGCGGATGAACCGCGGGCGGGGAGGGGGCCACCTGGGTGATGGTCATCAAACCTGTTACAGCACAGCGCTTTTGAGCTATGCTCGTCGTATGGCCGGTTTGTTCGGGATGTTGTTGGCGTTGGGCGTGCTGTTGTGGCTGTTGCCGTGGCTCGGTGTGGTCGCGGTGGCGGCCGGCTTGGTGTGGCTGTTGCGGTGGTGGATGTTGCACGACGCTGACCGCGCTTTCGCGCGTCGAGATGAAGCGCATGCGCTCGCCGACCGTGCGGTTCAGCAGAACCAGTGGTACCTCGCCGGTGATCCGCGGGGAGTGTTCGGGGAGTCGCCCCGACCTGTTCAGACGCTGCTGGTGCCTTCCACCAGCATTGCCGCTGCGAGCAGCAGGGATGCCAGGGTTCTTGCGTCGTTTGGTTCCAGCATGACTTGAGCGCCCACGTTCTCGGCGTCGCCCGCAGCGGCCAGCAGATCGTGGGCGTGGCTGGTGAGCGCGTCCCTGGTCGTCATGTGATCGATGAGCATTCTTGGCTTCTCTCTGAAATGTCGGAAGCCGTGCCGTGCCTTGCCATGCGGTGGTCGGTCTAGGGGCGTCACGGTTGCCATCACCGACGAGTTGAATGCTAGCAGTCATCGCAGACCTGCCTGGCTTGTGAGGATGCAGGTAGAGGTCTGAGGAGTCCTGCGTGGATGCGATTAATTTTTCAGGCGGCAGGCACCGCCAGACCGTCAGTTGTCGAGTGGAATCCATCCCTTCACGAGAGCCCACACGAGAAGAAATGCGCCTACGGCTATTACCGAGGCGATCACGACAGCCTTGCCGCCGCTCCCCTGTTGTTGACCGCCCGAGCCGCCGCCGATTGATCCGACTGTGGCGGCGAGAATAATCACGCCGACGACGCCGAGCACGACGAGGACCAACTTCCCCATGGTCGGCACTGTGCCATATCGGCCAGACACTCATCGCGGACTTCCGACTAATCTGCTGTCGACTTGCCGTGTTCAGTCGAGACGGCGCGGATGCAGGTCGAGTTTGGCGCAAGATTAAAACTCGTCTCATGATTGTCGTGGCGGCGGCGCGGCGCAGGTACGGCCTCGCCCGGTAGGAGCCGGGCATGTCGTAAGCGCGTCCTTGCCCGCCATGTCCGTGAGCGGGTTTGACGCTCGGCCGCCGCCAGTGCGTCACGGCGCTTTGTGGGCGCCGGCCCGCTCTGCCCAGCGGTGTCGGATCCACTGCTGGGCGGTGTCGGCTGGGACGTTGTGCAGGGTGCCGGTGCGCTGCTCGCCGTCGAAGAAGACGGCGTGCGGCTCGAGTACGACGACGGTGACACCGCCAGCGGAATCCGATTGCGCTGGCTTGGCTTTGCGCCCGCTACGTGTCGTCATCACGATGTCGCGATCTTGACGAGGCTGGCGGGGTGCGGGAAGCCGAAGCCGAACCGGACGATGGCGCGGACCGCGACACGGTCACTGGTGAAGAACACGGAGCGGTCTGCTTCGACCTCGGCCTCTTCACGCACGATGAGGTAGGCGTACTGCGTGCAAATGCCCCACACCACGTTGTTGGTCGTGGTGACGTAGGGCGAGGTCAGCAGCGGAACTCCGAGGATCTGCCGGCGGCCCGGTGTCGTCGGATCCGGACCCAGCAGCGGCTTATTCGATCCGGACTGTTCTTTCACCTTGGCGAGCGCCTTCGCGGTCGCCGGATTCGTGACCCACGCTGAAATGGTCGCGTTGAACTGCTCGGCGGTGTACAGCGCATCCGAGAATGCGTCGACGTTCGCGTAGGACGCGCCCGCCGACACGGTAGACACACCGCTCACGCCGGGGATGCCGCCAGGACCGTCGGTCGTCGTCGCGGTGAACAACGCCTGGTCGGTCTTGCGGATGAGGTCGCGGGTAATGCCAGCGCCCACAACGTCGGCGGCGGCGGGGTTTGAATCATTCGCGAGCTCGCGGGTGATGATCGTCAGACCGGCGAGCTTCTTCGGCGTCACGAGGACCTCGTCAACGTCGGCGTCGGTCACAGGGATTTCGGCGCCCTCAGCGACCCACGAGGCGGACGGGTCCTGCGCCACGACCGGTATCCGATAGTCGTGCGAGTTCGTCATGACGCTGGTGAGCACTTGTCCGGCAATGGACTGCTGAATGAGCGGCTGAATGACGAGTTCGCCAACCTGTTCCGGTCGAAGGATTGACCCGAAGGTGCTAGTAGTTGATGCCACGATTACTCCAGTGCGTGAGTGCGCTTGCAGCGCAACGGATTAGATTGCCCGCACTCACCCGGAGTTCGCGGTTGGGCACCTGGCCCGTCGAGCGGATCCCGCCGTGTCCGGCCGGTTCGACGCTCTCGCGGTGGCGTTGGCCCGGTACCAACCGCCTGTCCAACGTCGGTGCTCATACTACCGCCCGCCGAGGACAGTGCCCCAGCCCACCGAACCAGTCGGCGTGCCGCCGTGCTGGCCCCAGTTGTAGGTTCGCGGCTCTGGCGCAGCAGTTTTCGCCAGTCCCGGTCGCTGTTCGAGTAGCTTCGCCGCAGCCGCTCGCAACTCGTCCTCGAGGAGGTTGTCGTCGTCGTCGAGGAAGTCCGCCACGCTGGCGCCGCCGATGTCCCACAGGTCTGCAGGCTGGGCGAGCACGTCGGCCACGACTGCTTCGGCGTCTCGTCGCTGGTATGCGGTGACCTTGTCGGCGAGGGCGTCACGCTCGGCTCGCGCTTGGTTGCGCTCGACGCGGTAGCGGGCGGCCTCGCTGTTGGGCTTGGCTTCCTGCTCCCCGCCTTCTGACTGGTCTGGCGTCGTCGCGTCATCGGTCGGCGCATCCGGTGTCGTGTCGTCTGGACCGGTGGTGTCTGGTGTAGTCATGCTGCTGTGTCTCCTTCGGTTTCGAGCGCCGGCCATGTGCGCCGGCGCAGGGTTTCGGTGATGTACTGCACGCGCGTCTCGAGCTCGGCGGGCAGTTCGTAGCCCAGGTGCTCAAGCAGAAGCCGCTCAGTCGGTGTGGCCGTCCGGTAGAACGCCCAGACTCTGCGGCCGTGGAACGGGTCGAACTCGAAGGCTCGTCTCACATCGGGGCCGCCGATACCGCGGCTGAAGTCGTGCGCCTGCGTGGCGTCCTCGTGGCGTTGCAAATCGTCCGGAAGCCACTCGAAGAGCAACAGTCCTCGTGGATCGTCGGCGCGGTGCGGGCCAATCGTCTCGGTCATGACGGTTCTCCTATCTCGGCGCGGGTGGCTTCCAGCCAGATCGCCAGCCGGTCCTCAACATCGACGTCGAACTGGCGCAGCGTCGCGAACAGGAACCCGAAGGTCTGCACCAGGACGCTCCACACGTCGCAGTTGTCGGCGACCGCTTGGCCTGCTGCGTTGTCGCCGCGGTGAAATGCCTGCGCCAAGAGCACCGCATCGACCGACGCGCGGCGGGTCTTCGCGGCCTTGCGCTGCCGTTCCACGTCGCCGATTCGGACAACTTCCAATTCCCACACCAACGTGCAGTCCATGCAGCGGCCGATACCGGAGTCGGGGTCGGTGGGATTCGTGCAGCCGTTGAGGCCACACACGGTCGTATCGGTCATTGGAGAGCTCCTTCGATGTGATCGACGGCAACGGTGAGTTGCGTGGCTAGCCGTTCTGCCTCAAGGACGGTGAGGTCAAACTCCAGGGCTCCGGAAGCGAGAGTGATCGTGATTGGCCGTCCGCGTTCGCGTGTTGTGTGCACTCGAGCGTCGAAGACCCAGCGGCGAAGTCTCACGTTGACAACTCCCCTTCCTGTTTGCTGAATTTGACGCGGCACCACTCGCACAGCCCGGTTTCTGGGTCTGTCGGACCGGGTCTGCCGCATGGACAGCTGGCGGTCGGCAGCCCGTTGTGTGTCTGTGGCACAGCGTTGCCTTCATGGCATATCCGCTGCTCCTTGCGCTGTGCCACGTTGTGCCAAGTGTCTTCGGTGGCAGACCGTGGCATATCGCCCTGACGTGCGGATATGCCATGAATATTCGTTGTGCCACGAGATGTAGACGGTTCGGCTTCAGGCAACGTCCATGTCGAAACTGGCGGGTTGCCGACATACCCGATGACGACGCCGAGTTGTTTGCGGGCGCGTTGAAGAGTTCGTTCTGCAATTCCAACGGTCTTCGCGGCCTTCTTCGCTTCGTTCGACTTGACCGACGGTCCCTCGAGCAACAGAAACTCCTCAAGCCACCGCTCAGCTTCGGCTCGGTCTTGGCTGTCCTCGCCGTGTTCGGTCTCGTAGGTGTCGGCGATGTGTTGTCGTGCAGTGAGTACGGAGTCGCCGACATATCGGAGCAGTGGGACGGTGCCGTCGTGGTCGTCGGTCCGCTCGAAGTACTGCTGCGATGTCACGGTGAACCGGGATGCCGCGACGGGCGCTGTCCCGTTGGCTTTCTCGGGGCCGACGATGAGGTGGCCGTCGTCGTCATGCTGCGCGAACAGGGTCATGCGGGCTTTCTGCCGCAATGCGCCTGTGGCGCCGTACTTGTCACGCGCGTTACCGGAACTGATTCGGTTGGTGTGTCCCAGGAGCAGGACGGCGGCCTCAGTGGTCGATGCGACCTCTTTCCATGGGTGCAACGCTTGGCGAGCCTGTTGCGGGTCGCGCACCGACATGCTGGCCGCGACGGTGTCGAGCCAGCAGTCGACGACGATCAGAACAGGGCGCGGGTCCGCCTCGCGGATGACATGCATGTCGCGTGGGAAAAGCGGTGCACCTGATCCGTCCTCTTCGGTGCAGATGACCCAGACCATGCCGATGTCTGCGCCAGCAACGAGCAAGCGGGGTAGCACGTCACCGGACCATGTGTCTTCGGTGAGGACCAGAATCACAGGGGCAGGTTCACGCTGGGGAATACCCAACTCCGGCAGGGGTTTTCCGGTAGTTACTGCCGCTACGACGAGGACCCACCACAGCGACTTGCCGATACCCTCATCGCCGATGAGGAGGCTGATCGCTGCTCTTGGCACTCGTTGACTGGCGAGCCAGCGCGGCTGCGCGGCTGGCTTCAACTCGCTCGCCCGCCACAACCGTGGCATCTCGATCACGGGAGCCTCGTCGCTCATGCGACCCCCGATGTCCGACGATGAACTTCGGATGCCAAGCGATGCTTACCGATTCGCCACATCGCCCGGCAGGTCCGCTGGTCAAGAAGTCCTGGCGTGCCGAGTGCATCGAGTCTGCGGATAGCAGCTGCCGCGGCCTCGGCCATCACGTCGCTGATCTCGTCGCCGCATCGGTGCCGGTCGTGGTCTGGGTCGCGAATGTCGCCGCACGGCCCGAGCGGCGACATTCGCTTCGAGTGAGCATGACGGCGGCCGTTAGCCGCCAGCGGGTCAAACGGTTGTCGACTGGTTGGGGCGATAGAGTCGGGGGTGCAGTTGCAGCTTTGAGACGTCTCGGTCCCGGCGTTAACGGCGTCGGGGCTGACTCTTTTTGTGCGGTTAGTACTCACGCCACACCGCCGAATGGCTCCATGGCGGCGTCGACTTCGTTGAGGTCGATGCGAACTAGCCGTTTTCCGTTGCGGTATCCCGTCAGCCTCGCGTCGGTGATCATCTGTCTGACGGTTCGGTCGGTGACTCCGAGGTATTCGGCGACTTGCTGGATTGACGCCCATCGACGCGCGTGAGCCGCTCGCTCGGCTTCGGCAGGGTGTCGGTGTGCCCGGCGATTGACGGTTGAGATTGGGGGGTTGTCGGCCATCGAACGCTTCTCCAAATAGCTTGGCGTGTAAGCCGAAACTTGGCTTGCTACTGGAGATTTAGGTCGCTGTGCCGCAAGCCTCCAGCAGAAACCTCTTCGGCTTCTGATGGTGGCTCGACTTGCCCTATGTCAGGGTCGCATCCGTTAAGGGGCTAATCCTCACCCGAAACGCCCATTGCGGGCTCAGCTCCTCTTGCAGGTGCTGCCGGGCTACTTTCACCTCTAGCTACCAGGAACGAGTCTGGCACAACTTACCGACAAACTGATCGCATTTTGCCTCTTGGTGCGCGTGTCACCCTGTTGCCAGCTTGCTTAGAAGCTCGGCGATTCGCCTGTCGGCGCCCTGTGCCGCGTGTTGGTAGCGCATGGCGGCGGCGGGTGTCGAATGTCCAAGGCGGGCCATCAGTTCCGCCAATGTGGCGCCTGTCGCTGCGGCGAGTACAGCGCCGCTGTGCCTTAGGTCGTGCCAGCGCAGGTCTGGTCGCGCAGCGGCGTCGCGAGCAGGGTAATACCGCCGATAGAGCGTCGCGGGCGCGAGGTGCCCCCCCTGCTGCGCCGGAAACAGGAGGGCGTCGTGCTCCGGCTCGACAAAGCGGGCGAGGTGGTCGGTGATGACAGGGAGGAGGTGTGGCGGGATAGCGACATCGCGGATGCCGGCGTCGGACTTCGGGGTGGTGATCTGGAATCCGTCGTCTACACGCACCACCGCCCGCTCGACACGCACGTAGCCGTAGGCGTCGTCGTTCCCATCGGCCTCCGTGATGACGATGTCGTGTCGGCGCAGTTCGGTCAGTTCGCCGAAGCGCAGCGCACACCACGCTGCGAGCAACACCATTGCCCGGTACCGCTCGGGCATCTCCGCTACGATCACTGCTATTTCGTCAAGTGACGCTGGCCGGATCTTATGGACGCGCCGTGCGCTACCTGCGCCGCGAATCACGCAAGGATTGACCTTGATGCGGCCGTCGCTCAGAGCGGTACCCATGATCGTGCGCAACAAGCCGTAGCAGTGGGCCCGCAGGGTCGGAGTGTTGTGCTTACCAAGGTCGGCGTGCCACGCGCGTACATCGTCGGCGGTTATCGACGCGATGGGAAGCGACCCGAACTTCGGCAAGATGTGGTCGTCGAGCAGCTTCTCGTAGTGCTCCCGTGTGCGGTCCTTGAGATCGCGATGCTTGATCCAGCCGTCGGCATACGTCTTGAACGTCAGCTTCGATTGCGGCTGCGCCTCGGCGTCGGGCGGCATCCACTGACCCTTGATGATGTCGGCCTGGCGCAGGGCCAACCACCCTCGCGCGTCGCGCTGCGTGAGGAACGGTGTTGGCGCGGTGTACCTCCTGCCGTCGGGTCCGCGATAACGGGCGCGGTGACGGCCGCTGGGCAGCTTCTCGAGGGCGCCGAACGTGCCGGGGGTTCGCTTCCTGCGTGCCATGTCGGCCTCTCGCGATACTTGGTTGGTCACTGGCGTGGGCCAGCGTGGGCCAGCCTTGGGCTAACAACACTGTAGAACGTTTCCGCGAGATTCCGCGACATTCCGCTACACTGATCAGTGGTAACGCAGGTAGATCCGCTGTTTGCGCTGCTCACAACTCCAAGCTAGCAAAGCAATTTAACTGGTTCAATCCCAGTATCGCGCACCACAGTTCTTGCAGTTGAGAGCGTGTTTTTTCGGCCAAGAGCTAACACGGTGAACTACGTGAATCGATTTGCCTATGCGGCAAATCGATTCCCTTGGGGGTGAACAGGCTATCCCGATGGCGCAACTGCCAGAGCGGTGCAACGACGGCGCCCAGAAACGTGCGAGTACTACACCACCACTCTCGCAGGACATTTCGTGTAGCTCAGCCTGGGCGGGGAGCAAGGAGCCAAAGTGTTTGCTCTCGCGCCTCTTTCCACGAGATACACCTCCTCGCCAACGGGCCGAGAAGGTCTCTGTTTGTTGCATAGCGTCCAGGCGCCCCGCGCACTGAAACTGGTGCGTTCGACCGTCTCAACGAGACGTTGCGGTCGAAGGACTCCCCCGGTCGTGCCCCGGCCTCGAGAAGCGGTGCCGGGGCACACTGCTGTTTCGGCCTTATTACCGATAGCGGAGTCATTTGGGGAAAGTCGGACTCTTCGTCTTCCGAATCGCAATATGGTGTAATGCCGGTGTGGGGGAACCGCCAGAATACCGACGCGGTGTCATGTACACCGATTTCGCACTCGATCGCCTGCGCCAACTAGAGACGCAGCCTTGGGTAATGGCTGAAATCTTTGAGATCAACGCTGACGAGCTTGAAGAAGTTGACTCCGCGAACCCTATTGAAGGCCTTATCGAGGGAAACGCTGCGCTGATGTGGCGACGCGCAGTCCGTCGAAACGACATCGACTCATTTCTGTCGTATGAGACACACACCGAAGACGCCCTGTCGGACGCTTGGAACTTCGTTACCATCTACCGTTGGGCCACCGATGACGAGATCATCACGTACGAACTCGAAGGTGACACCCTACTGGTTGTATCAGTCGTTTCAAACCTAGAGCTTGTCCGCTATTTCAATATTTAGCGACGCCGGTGCCTACGCGAGCGTCGATCCCGCTCACGCCCCGCCCCCCTCACATTGGCCTCAACGCCCAACTCGTCCGCGACCGCACTAGCGTGCATTATGCCGCCGGCCATCGATTCGCCCGTCAGCTGATTCTTAACTTCCGTCTCTGCCAGCAAACGCGCGATCATCGCGGACTCGATCGGCTCATGGGCCAACGGATAAATCACGGCAACAAATCTGCCATGCCGAGTAATCACTCCTGGTTTACCGGAATTGTTGATTTGCTCTATCGTGCTCGCTGTGTGCTGATTCAACTCACGCATGGTGTAGAGGTGAACCTGGTCCACCCCGCTAGACAAATTTGGCCTCAACCCAACACTCCTTCGCCTCTTGAACCCCCATGGACAGCGCCAACCGCTGTGAAGATATCTGACAAATGTACTACATTTACCTCATGTCGGAGTCGACACCACCCCAGCACACGCCGTTACCGCAGTTAGGAGGCCATTTTGGCTCCAACCTCGACGGTCTGCGGAGCACTGTCAAGTGGCTTGTCGCGAGCTCCGGAGCCACCGTGGCTGCCATCCTTACAGGCGCCCAGCTGGTCGATTACTCCGACCGAAATGTTCTAGGGGCGGGTTTAGCCGCGCTAAGCGTCGTGGCGGCCTTAAGCGTAGCGGTGACACTTCTAAGTAAGTCCGCCAACATTCTTTCCATCCCGCGTCCGACAGCAACAGAGATTTCCAACGCCGAAATGCGTGCGGGCGCTGTAGCCCCTGGCAATCGCCTTCAAGGCGACGCCGTGGAAGACCCAAACGTAAGGTGGTTGTTGGACCGGAGCTCGTACCTTCTGAGCCCCTTCGGGACTGTCACCGAATTGATGACGGCCTATTCTGCTGCTGCCAGGGAAGCACAGGCCGACCCAGACAATGCGAAGCTGTCGGCGAACGCGGCACAGCTTCTTGCGAAGATCGACGTTACTGAGGAAGCTGCCCAATATCGCGATGTGGCCCACGCATACTCCGAATTGGTATCTAAGTTTCGTTGCGGCGCGATTATCTTCATTATCGCGTTGATAGCCTTCTCGATTTCAGGAGTACTACGCGACCCAGACCCGAAAACACCCTCCAATGAAGTCACCGAACCGGCAAACGTCCGCGTCATAGATACATCGCCAGACTCAGCGACGTCGAAATGCCGAGAACGCGATGGCGTAGCTGTCGATGGCACTTACTCCGCACCGACAGTCGTCCTTTCACCCACGCCCGATTGCGCTGCCGAGACGGTTACTCCACGACCTGAACTGGTAATCGTTCCACAACCTTAATCGGGTACCGCGCCTTGAGCGAAACGCCCAACCGGGGCTCCAATGAGAGTGCAGGTCACTGCAAGGCAAACCCGCCAGGGCGGCGGCTGCGGCCGCGATTCCCAGCCGTGTTCGCATGGTTTTCATGACCACCCTCATGCCTGTCCGAGCGAGCCAATTACGTTGAGCAACATGATCGCCCAGATGAAGAGCGCGCCGCCTATCACCCAGCGAATGACGATCTGGGCTTTGGGCGTTTCACGCTGGGTCCATGTCGCTCTGCCGTATTCGTCAACGCTCAGCAAGTAAAGCGGTGGCTGTTTGAAGGTCTTGTAGATGACGAGGCTCATGGAAATTCCCCAGTTGTGCTCGGCGAAATTCCCCACCTGTGAGCGGTCCTCACTGTAGCGGTTGTCGGGTTCCGGTGGTTGTTCTGCGGAGCTTTTCTGCGCGGGCGTTGTGGTCGCGCAGGCGGTAGGAGTCGCCGTCGAGGTTGAGCACGACGGAGCGGTGTAGGAGGCGGTCGAGCATGGCCGCGGCGACAGTGTTGTCGCCGAGGACTTCGCCCCAGGACCCGACGCCGCGGTTGGTGGTTATGACGATCGAGGTCTTCATATAGCGTTGGGAAACAACTTGAAAAAGCGCAGCCGCGGCTTCCCCAGGCAGAGGTAGATAGCCCAGTTCATCGATCACCAACAGTGTGGGGCCGGCGTAGAACCGCATCGTGGTGGCCCATCGCCCTTCGATCGCGGCGCGATGGCACCGGGCGGCGAGGTCGGCAGCGGTGGTGAAGTACGTGCGGTAGCCGGCATGAGCTGCAGCCCTTGCTAATCCGACGGAGAGATGGGTCTTGCCGACCCCAGGTGGGCCGATCAGCAGGACATTGGTCGCGGTCTCGAGGTAGCGGCATGTGGCAAGTTCCTCGATCACTTTGCGGTCCACTCCGGCGGCGGCGTCGTAATCGAAGTCCTCCAGCGAGGCCGGTGTCGGCAGGCAGGCGAACCGCAACCGACCGGCCAGGCGGCGGGCTTCGGTGGCTTCGACTTCGATCGAGAGCAGCCGGTCCAGGGTGGCGGTCATCGACAGGTCCTCGGCGGATGCCTGATCGAGGACTGAGGGCAGCGCTTCGGCCGCGTCGTGCAGTTTCAGCACAGACAGATGCCCGCGTAGGCGTTGATAGAGGCTGGCCGCTTCAGCGGTGTTGGGGGTGGGCATGCGGTCTGCGGACTCGGTGGTGGCGCGGGTGGTCATGACAGGGTGTTCCTTCCGTGGGCTGCGCGTTCGTAAACAGAAAGGTCGTAGAGCACCGCTGCTTCTGCTTCGGATTGTGTAGTGCTGTAATGCATTTCACTATCTGGAGTGCTGGCGGTGGCCGTCGATGCCATCTCACGTAGTGCCGCAGCTGCGGCGCGTGCTTCGGTCCCGGGTGGGATCCGTTCTTTGCGGCGGTGCGGGCGCCCGGTGTTGGCTGCCGCCATCGCGGCCTGCTCCAGGGCATAGACATGACCGTGATCGCGCACCATGGCCCCGGTCCCGTCGGGGGCCAGGCGATGGCGGGCGATGGTGATGCCGGAGGCGGTGACCACGTCGATGGTGTCGGACCCGAGGACCTCGGTGACGGTCACCCGCGCGGCGGCCAATTCCGGCGGCACGGAGTACCGGTTACCGCGATAGGAGATCAACGCTTGCCGCGACACCACCCGCTCGCAGGTCAGGATGGCCGGATAGGCCCGCGTCGGCATCGGATGCAGGCCTTCGCTGCTGGCGACGGTGGCCACCGAGGCCTTCCCATCAGCGGTGGGACGCAGCCGAGTGTCACCGCGGAGTCGACAGAACCGGTCGAGGCTTTCCTGGGCTTGTTCGACCGTCACATCATCTGCCAGAGTCCGCCACCAGCGTTGCGCGGCAGTGTGATTGGACTTCTCCACCCCACCTTTGCGGTTGCCGCGCCGTGGCGGGCAGATCGCGACCGACACCCCGTAGTGCTTGGCCACTCCGGCGAAGCTGGCCGTGACTGCGCCCGACTCAGGGTGGCAGACCGTGGCCATCCGATCGAAGCGCCAGACCCGGCTCACCCCGCCCAGTCCGCGGCAGACGCGGTCCAGTCCCGCGACCACCTGCGGTTGGGTCATGTTCGGCGTCAGCGCGCCGCGCCACTTGCCCGAGCACGCCAGCGTGCCGACGAACAGATGCGCCATCGATCCCCACTCCCACGCCACCGGCGGGTTCGGTAGATCAACCCAATCCCATTGGGTCTCTTCGCCTGGCGGGTGATCGATCACCGCATTAGGTCGCTCGGTCGCGGTCAGACACGCCGGACACACCGGCCGCAGTTTGCGGTCGCGGATCTGGCGGGTCAGCGTCTGATACGACATCGTGTAGCCGAGGTCTTCGAGTTCATCGCACAGCGTGCGCACCCATAGGTGCGGATCCTCGAGCAGGCGTGCGGTCACATAGGCGACAAACACCTCGAAGGCGTCCACCGCGGGGCGTTTGCGCACCCCGGGGACGCTGGTGCCGTTCAGATAGGACCGCACGGTCTTGCGGTCATGGCCGGTATGTCGGGCAATCGCCGAGATCGTCCAGCCTCGTTTGCGTAGGGCATGTACTTCCACATCGTCCTCCCATGTCAGCATGAGAAAGCGGGTCTCCTTTGATAGCCGATGCGTGGTCAGAGACCATCAGCTTCAAGGGAGACCCGCCCCCGTTGGCGGTGCCACACAGGTGGGGAATTTCGATGAGCGTTACTGGGGAATTTCAGCGAGCGCCGTCATAGAAAAAGAACGGCAGAAAGAATCCGCAGGTGAACAGCGAGATCATCGTGTACAGAAGGAAGACGGCAGGATGGGTGACCCAGTTGCCGAAGGCGACAGTGGCCCAGGTGTTGCCCCACTGCATTACCTTCGGTCCGGTTGTCTGCGGGGTCGAGACGCTGGTGGCACTCAGACCACCTGTCATCCCGACGGATCCCGTGGTACGGGTGACCAGGATCGTCTGTTGCTTGGCGTTGACCTGGTCCTCAACGACCTGCCGCAAAACGTTGCCGCGCTCCGCCTCGGTGAGCACGCGATAGCCTTCTTGAGTCATCACCTCTCCTGTCTCGTGTGAGCGAAGTGTAAGCAGGTGCGCACATACAGCAAACGATTTAGAAATCTTTTTTCACACGCCTTTGCAAAGACAAAGTATCCAAGTGAGCAAAAACTGTCGTATCCGACAAAAACACAGTTCAGCGGTACTGATCGCAATATTTATTTATTCTGTGCAACTATAATTACTTCGCTTGAGGGATAATAACGCTCTCGGTGCTTGATCTATCAGCTACTCACAGCAATCTGACAGTAAGTCTCCAGAATTCTCGTGGTCGGCACCTTCGTACGGCGTTCGACATCTCGTCTCGAGACATATCCACGCGTGCCGTCGTGGGGCGACGCATCACGGTGCGAACCGACGACTCGGTCGACATCAGCACAGGCGCCGACTCACCCGGGCGGCGCTACTGTCGACCCATGGGACGCATCATCGTCGTCATCGTGGGCGTGGTCGTCGCCCTCTTCGGTCTACTGTTCGCGCTACAGGGCTTCGGGGTGGTGGGGGGCAGCCCAATGAGCAACACCACCACTTGGTCCATCCTGGGCCCGATCATCGCTGTGATCGGGATTGCCATCGCAGTCGCCGCGGCCCGCAGGCGTCCTTAGCGGCGTCCGCCTGCTGGCGATCCGCTCATCGAGCAACTCGTCGATCAACGCCGTCGACGGCTTCCCGCCGAGACGACGAATCGACGAACTCACGGCAGCCAACAAGGACAGCTGTCGGTCGATGGCGCTGACGTCGCGGTGCTTCACTACTCCCCAATCACCGGAATGCCGGATGCGGCATTCAACCCTATGCGCCAACATGCCTGGACCCCGGTATTGACTCCGGCGTGCCGACGACATGTCCGCGCTAGGGTAACTACGAACATGTTTGCTCGGCGGTTCAAGTGGCCGCAGACCGAGAAGGCACACGGAACCATGCAGCGAAAGTCGACCGCCGCGCTGTGCCTCATTGTTGCGGTAATCCTGTTGGCGTGCAGTCGAAACGGGCCACCCAATTCGCTCTTCGAGAGTGCCGGTTATCACATCAGGGACGGCAAGGTCTACTACCTCGACGCCTTCCCCGGCAAGGCCGTTGAGATCAGCGACGGCGACCCGGCCACCTTCAAGGCACTCGACGCCACCTACGCCGTGGACACGTCGCGCGTCTACATCAACGGTCGTGTGCTGGCGGGTGCCGACGCCGCGTCCTTCGAACTGCTCGACCGCTCCGGCTTCGCCAAGGACCGCCATCACGTCTACCAACACGACCGCACCGTCAGCGACGACCCGGCCCACTTCGAACTGCTCGACGGCGACCTCTCCAAAGACAGCCGCGTCGTCTACTGGAGCGACGGGTCGGTGCTCTCGCAAGACCCGACCCGCTTCGCCATCATCTCCAACGCCGAGCACTACCTCTACACCAGGGACGGCAGCACCGTCCACGTGAACAGCAACCCCATCGCAGGCGCCGACCCCGCGACATTCCAAGTCCTGCAAGGTGCTTACGCCCGCGACGCCGACACCGCCTTCTACTTCGACCAGCCGATCGCCGACGCGGAACTCACGTCGTTGCGGCCACTCGACGGCCCCTACGCGATCGACTCGTCGCGCGTCTACTGGATGGGCAAGCCGATCGACGGCGCCGACCCCGCCACCTTCCGCGTCCTCAACGCGGACATCGAATGCTCCGCCGATGAGGCGCGCGCCTACTACCGGCAGACGGTGATCGCGGACGCCGACCCCCGCACGTTCCCGTCCGACCAGGTTGTCACCAACTGCTCAGAGACGTCGATCTCGTTCGCGCAGTGACGCTTACGCCGGATACGCGCGCAGCGTGTGGCTCGGCGCGGTGCCGAAGGCCGCCTTGTAGGCCAGGCTGAACCGCCCCGCGTGGCTGAACCCCCACCGGCCCGCGATAGCGGTCACCGTGTCATGCGCCGGGTCGGCAGCCTTCAGGTCGCGGTGGGCGCGATCGAGGCGAACCCTCCGCAGGTACTCCAGCGGCGTGGTGTCCAGATGTCGTCGGAACGCATACTGCACCGATCGCGGCGATACGTTGACGGCGGCGGCAATATCGTCCAGCCCAATATCGGCGTCCGCGTTCTCCTGTATGAAATTGATCGCGTTCCGCAATATCGGCGGCATGTTCCGCCCCTGATCGTGACCAGCCACTGCTCGCGCACTCCCCTGGTTCGCATGGTCAATCTCGACGATGAATCCGATGTACCCAAAGCGCAGCGGCGGAAAACACACCCAGCAACACCCCGCCGGCTGTCAGGATGAACGCATGACCGACCGCATGGAGGTCGCGCGCACGATCGCCGCACCGGCCGCCGACATCTTCGCCATGCTCTGTGACCCGCACGGTCACGTGGCAATCGACTCGTCCGGCATGCTGCAGGACGCCGACGGCGAGCCGGCGACAGCGGTGGGCGACAGATTCGTCATCCACATGGACCGCGAAGCGCTCAACGACTTCCCGATGGGCAAGTACGACGTCACCGTCGAGATCCGCGAGTTCGAGAAGGACCGGCTGATCGCCTGGACGGTGCTCGGGAAGATCCGCCCGCAGATCGGTCACGTCTACGGCTATCGCCTCGAGCCGGCCGACGACGGCGGCACCGTCGTCACCTCGTTCTACGACTGGTCGGACATCGACCCCGAGTGGCGCAAGGCCAACATCTTCCCGATCCTCCCCGAGAGCGCGCTGCGCGCCACGCTCGGCATTCTCGACCGGACTGTGCGGCGCGGCTACCCCCGCGGCTGACCCGCGAGCAGACGCAAAAGCACCAACCGACCTGGGATTTTGCGGGCATTTGCGTTCCCCTACCTGCGGTGTGGGCCCAGCTCGCGGAGTAAGCGACCCGGCGGATATCGTCAACCCGTGGTTGACGACCCAACGGCGTCAACTTAGAGTTGACGCTATGACCGAACCGACGCGCATCGCTCACCCCGTCCGCCTCGACGACCTCATCGACGTCATCAAGAAGGTGCACAGCGAGCCGCTCGAACAACTCACCGACGCGGTGCTGGCCGCCGAATCCCTCGGCGAGATCGCCGACCACCTGATCGGTCACTTCGTCGACCAGGCCCGCCGCTCGGGCGCGTCATGGACCGACATCGGCAAGTGCATGGGCGTCACCAAGCAGGCCGCGCAGAAGAGGTTCGTGCCCAAGGTGCCCGACTTCGACTCCGCCGCTCTCGACCCCAACGCCGGCTTCGGCCGGTTCACCCCGCGCGCCCGCAACGTCGTGGTGACCGCGCAGAACAAGGCGCACAAGGCAGGCAATCCGGAGATCACCCCAAATCACTTGCTGCTGGCCCTGTTCGACGACTCCGAGGGTCTCGCCGCCAAGCTGCTCACCGGTCAAGGCATCGACGCGGCCGCCGTCGAGAAGGTCGTCACGCTGCCCGACCGCACCGACGGTGACATGCCCGCGCTGATCCCATTCGACGGACCCGCCAAGAAGGCGCTCGAACTCACCTTCCGGCAGGCCCTCCGTCTCGGCCACAACTACATCGGGACCGAGCACATCGCACTCGCCCTCTTCGAAGCCGAGGACGACGACGGCCCCCTGCACCGACTCGGCGCCGACCGCGACCGTTTCGAAAGCGACCTCGTCACCGCCCTGGAGCCGTTCACCAAGAACTGATCTCACATACGCGGACGCGGCGGCGTCTTCATGATGTGAAGATGCGACCGTTCGAAGACGTCGTGGCCGAGCACGGCGCAACCGTGCTGCGGGTGTGCCGCGCCGTCGTCGGACCGGTCGACGCCGAGGACGCCTGGTCGGAGACGTTCCTTTCGGCGCTGCGCGCCTACCCCGACCTGCCCGCCGACGCCAACGTCGAGGCCTGGCTGGTGACGATCGCGCACCGGCGCGCGCTCGACGTGGGCCGAGCGCGGGCGCGGCGGGCGATCCCCGTCGAATCGCCGCCGGAACGCGCAACGGCGCGCGCCGATCCCACCGCCCGCTACCCCGACCTCTGGGCCGCCCTGCAACGCCTACCCGACAAACAACGCCTCGCGGTGGCCTACCACCACATCGCCGGCCTGCCGTTCGCCGACATCGCCGAACTGCTCGGCAACTCCACCGACGCCGCCCGCCGCGCCGCCGCCGACGGCCTCAAGACCCTGCGCAAGCTCTACCCCGAGGACGAAACAGCATGAGCACCAACCTTTTCGACGCACTACACGCCGATGACGAGACGCTCGACCGTCTGCACCGGCGCCTCGAGCGCGACGCGGGTGCCGACCACCTGCTCGACGTCGCCTACCGCACGATCGACAGCCCCGTCGGCACCCTGCTGCTGGCCGCCACCACCGCCGGTCTGGTCCGCGTCGCCTACGACATCGAGGACCACGACGCCGTTCTGACGAAACTGGCCGCCGCGGTGAGCCCGCGGGTGCTGCGAGCGCCGGCCCGACTCGACGACACCGCCCGCCAACTCGACGAGTACTTCAGCAGGCGGCGCACCGCATTCGATGTGCCCGTCGACCTTCGGCTCGCCGAGGGATTCCGCCGCAGCGTCATCGAGGCCCTGCGCGGCATCGGCTACGGACATCGCAAGAGCTACGCCGAGGTGGCCGCAGCAGTCGGGAGCCCGCGGGCCGTGCGCGCCGTCGGCACCGCATGCGCCCACAACCCGCTGCCCGTCGTGATCCCGTGCCACCGCGTGGTCCGCTCCGACGGGTCCACCGGCCAGTACGTCGGCGGCCCCGCCGCCAAGACCACGCTGCTGGCCCTGGAGACCACCAGGGAATGAAACGGCCCGCGCGGCGGTAGAACAACGCATGAAGCTCAACGATGCCGCCCGCGAGTTCATCGGCGACGGCGTAGACGCGACCCTGGTGACGCTGAATCCCGACGGCAGTCCCCAGGCGACAGTGGTGTGGGTGGCGCTGCAGTCGACGCCCGACGGCGACGAACTCGTCGCGGCGCATCTGGCCGAATATCGCAAGACCCGCAACGTCCGCCGCGATCCACGCGTCGCGGTGACCATCGTGAAGCCCACACCCGGCCAGCAGGCGCCCTACCTCTCGATCACCGGCACCGCACGCATCACCGAAGGCGGCGCGCCCGCACTGCTGCACAAGCTGGCCAAGACGATGCTCGGCTCCGATGAGCACTTCCCGCCGCCGAACTCGCCACCGGGCCTGCTGACCCGCATCCGGATCGACAAGGTCGGCGGCCCGGGCCCGTGGGGTTCATGACGGCCAACCCCTGCCGGTGCTCGCGCACGTGTGCCATAGTGCGAGGCGACGCAGATAGGGGGCAATGCCGCGATGAGCGCTCGCGCGAAGAGCCGAATGGCAAGCTGGCTGGCACCGCTGTTCGCCGCATTGATGATCTCGGGGGCGGCCACCGCCGCACCGACCGCGGCGGCGGGTGACGCGCCGATCGGCAGGCTCGGCGAGACGCTGCGGGTCGAACTGATGGGCCTGATCGCCGACGTCACCGTGCACGACATCCTGCCCTCCGAGGTGCCGCCCGGGTTCGGCTATCCGCCGCGCGCCCCGCGCTATCAGGTGTACCGCGCGAACGTCACCATCCACGTCATCGAGACACCTGCGCCGTATGCGGCAGGCATGGCGTTCGTCTTCCGCGGCGTCACACCGACCGGCGACGCCTACGAGCCCCGCAACTCCGACGCGCCCGACGCCCTGCAGTACTCCATCCTCAATCTGCCCCCAGGGGCGACCGCCACCGGCGGCGTGTGGTGGGACTGCTACCGCGACCTGGTGTCCAATGTGGTGCTGATCGACAAGAAAACCGGATTCCATCTCGCGCAATGGAACGTGTGAGTCGAACAGATGTCACCGCGGCCACCGCCGCCGATCTGTCCGAACTGGCCGACATCGCCGCCACCACCTTCCCGCTGGCGTGCCCGCCCTCGGTGACGCCCGAGAACGTGGCCGCGTTCATCGCCGAGAACCTGACGCAGGAGCATTTCGCGAAATACCTGACCGACCCGGACCGAATCGTCCTGGTCGCGCGCCGTGACGGCCGAATCCTCGGCTACGCCATGCTGGTTCGCGGTGTGCCCGACGACGACGATGTGCAGGCGGCGGTCACGGTGCGCCCGGCGGTGGAGATATCGAAGATGTACGTGCTGCCCGACAGCCACGGCGCAGGCATCTCCGCCGCACTGATGGCCGAGGCGCTCAACCGCGCTCCCGACCTGGACGCCAAGTCGGTGTGGCTGGGCGTCAACCAGAACAACCAACGCGCGCAACGCTTCTACGTCAAGCACGGCTTTACGATCAACGGCACCAAGACGTTTCGGCTCGGCACCCGCATCGAGAACGACTACGTGATGGTGCGTCCCGTCTGACCGGCCGTCGTCAACGCCAGCAGCCGCGATGTCGCCCTCAGATACTTCTTGCGGAAGCCGCCCGCGAGCATCTCGTCGCTGAAGATGCTGTCCAGCTTCGATCCCGACGCCACCACCGGGATGCCTGCGTCGTAGAGGCGGTCGGTCAGCGACACGAGTCGCAGCGCCACGTTCTGGTCCTCGATCGGGTGCACGCCGGTGATGAACACCGCCGAAACACCTTCGATAAGCGTCAGATAGCGCGACGGGTGCATGGTCGCCAGGTGCGCGCACAACGCGTCGAAGTCGTCGAGGGTGGCCCCGGGTACCCCCGCCGCGCGGTCGCTGACCTCACTGTCGGACAACGGTTCCGGTGCGGGCGGCAGGTCGCGGTGCCGGTAGTCCGGACCCTCGATCCGAACGGTGCTGAAAATCGCTGCTAGCGTGTTGATTTCGCGTAGGAAGTCCTGCGCGGCGAACCGGCCCTCGCCCAGTTGCTCGGGCAGCGTGTTCGACGTGGCGGCGATCGACACGCCACGCTCGACCAGCTGGGAGAGCAGGCGCGAGATCAGCGTGGTGTTGCCCGGGTCGTCGAGTTCGAACTCGTCGATGCACACCACCGCGTAGTCGGCGAGCAGGTCGATGCACTCGATGAAACCGAACACGCCGGCCAGCTGGGTCAGCTCGCCGAACGTCGCGAACGCGGCCGGCGCCGTCGAGGTCGCCGTGATCCGGTAGTAGCTCGACGCCAGAAGATGGGTCTTGCCGACGCCGAACCCGCCGTCGAGGTACAGCCCGACACCGGGCAGCGCCGCCCGCTTGCCGAACAGCTTCTTCTTGCCCGCCCGGCGCGCGAGTGCGTCGTCGCAGAACGTCAGGCAGGACTGCACGGCGGCGGCCTGCGACGGCTCCGCGGGGTCGGGCCGATAGCTGTCGAAGCTGACGTCGGCGAACGTCGGCGGCGGGTGCAACTGGGCGATCAACCGCTCCGGGGTGACAGTCGGATGCCGATCGACGAGATGACCGACTGGGCTCGACTGCATGCACGAACTGTAGCGGCGTCCCTACGATCGACCCCATGCCCGATGACACCGCCGGAGTCCGGTTCACGGTCCTGGACTCTGCGGAGTCTCTCGACGAGAGCCGGGTGTCCGAGCTCTACGCCTATCCCGACGACCTCCGATCCTGCTGGGTGCGGGCCAACATGATCGCCAGCCTCGACGGCGCCGCGACCGTGGACGGCAGGTCCGGTGGGCTCGGCGGACCCGGCGACCGCGCCCTGTTCGGGCTCATGCGCCAGCGGGCCGACGTCATCCTGGTGGGAGCGGGCACCGTGCGGACCGAGAACTATTCGGGCGTACAGGTCACGATCGCGCAGCGACGGGCCCGCCAGCAGCGCGGCCAGGCGGAGGTGCCGCCCATCGCCGTGCTGACCAACAGCGCGATGCTGGACCACGACGCCAAGCTGTTCACCCGCACCGAAGTGCGGCCGCTCATCCTCACCTGTTCCGACTCCTTCGCCGAAGCCACCGCCAGGCTCGGCTCGGTCGCCGAGGTCATCGACTGCTCGGGTGCACGCCCCGATCGCGCCGACACCGAGGTCGCGCTGAAGGTGTTGGCCGACCGCGGGCTGCTGCGCGTGCTCGTCGAGGGCGGTCCGACCATCCTCGGCTTGCTGATCGAACGCGACCTGCTCGACGAGTTGTGCCTGACGATCGCGCCGATGCTCGTCGGCGGTACGGCCAAAAGGATCACCGCCGGAGCGGGCCAGGTGCACACCGGGATGCGGCGCGGTCACCTGCTCACCGATGACGACGGCTATCTGTACGCCCGCTACGTCAGAGAGCGGTAGCCGACCCATCAGTACTCTGGCTGGCATGCATCGGCGTCGCCTGGTCCGTGCCCTGAGCACCTCGACAGTCGTTTTGTCGGCGTTGCTGGCCGGATGCGCACCGCTGCTGGCCGCCGATCCCCGCTACGCCACGGACTCCGGTGCCCGGCCCCAGGGCCAACCGCCGACCGAGAAGAAGGCCGATGGCCCGCCTGCGATCGAGGCGCCGAAGAACGACCTGTCGTGGCGCAACTGCACCTCTCAGGTGTTCAGTGATTCCGCCGTCCAACCGCTGCCCGGCGTCACGCTCGACTGCGCCTCCTACGACGCCGATCTCGACCCGATCAGCGGCGCCACCGGCTCGATCAGCATCGGGGTGGTGCGGGCCCGCTCCACCGACACCCCCGAGGACGCCGGACCGCTGGTCATGACGACCGGCTCCGATCTGCCCAGCTCGGTCCAGCTTCCGGTGTGGCTGTCGCGGGCGGGCGCCGACGTGCTGAAAACCCATCCGATTGTCGCGATCGACCGGCGCGGCATGGGCACGTCGAGCCCCATTGACTGCCGCGACCTGTTCGACCGCCAGGAAATGCTCGACCAGGCGCAGTTCCAGTCCGGCGATGATCCCGTCGCCAACCTCGGCGCCATCACGATGACGGCCACCACCAGCTGCACCGACACCATCGCCCCCGGCGACTCGGCCTACGACAACGCCCACGCCGCCGAGGACATCGAGCGGCTGCGCAGCACCTGGGATGTGCCGACGCTCGCGCTGCTGGGCATCGGCAACGGCGCCCAGGTCGCGCTCGCCTACGCCGGCTCGCATCCCGGCAAGGTGGCGCGCCTGGTGCTCGACTCCCCGCTGCCGTTGGGCATCGCTCAGGAGGCCGCGACCGAACAGCGGGTCAAGGGTGAGCAGACCGCGCTCGACGCGTTCGCCGCACAGTGCGCGGCCACCAACTGCCCGCTCGGCCCCGATCCGAAGGCCGCCGTCGACGCCCTGCTCGCCGACGCGCAGGCGGGCAACGGACCCGGCGGAGCGGCGGTCTCCACGGTCGCCGACGCGATCGCCACGGCACTGGCCTACCCGCGGGGCGACCGCACCTCGGCGACCAACAGCCTGGCCTCCGCGGTGGCCACGGCCGGCAGCGGCGACCCCAACCAGATGAACAACCTCATCAACCAGGCCGACAACCTGCGTCAAACCGACGGCCAGTTCGTCAACTCCTGCAGCGACGCGCTCAACCGGCCCACCCCCGACCGCGTCCGCGAACTCGTCGTCGCCTGGCCGAAGCTCTATCCGCAGTTCGGCGCCGTCGGCGCGCTCAGCATGGTCAAGTGCCTGAACTGGCCCAGCGGGTCGGCGCCGCAGGAACCCAAGAACCTCAAGATCCCGGTGCTGCTGCTGGGCGTGCAGAACGACCCGATCGTCGGCAACGAGGGCGTGGCCCAGGTCGCGGCCACGGTCATCAATGCGGGTACCTCCAGCAAGCGGGTGATCTGGCAGGGCATCGGGCACGGTGCCAGCATCTACTCCGAGTGCGCGTTGGCCCCGGTCATCAAGTATCTGGACGACGGCAAGCTGCCGCCCACCGACACTTACTGCCCCGCCGAGTAATACCTCGGCGGCCGTTCGGTGTACGGTTCGCTGGTGGCGGCACCAGACTTCATCCGTACCGGCCTGCTCAATCTCTTCCGACCGCGCACGTCCCCCCCAGACGTGGCAACGGTGCTGCGGTCGATCCTGTGGCCGTTGGCGATCCTGATGATCATCCATCGCAGCTACGTCCTGGCCACCAACGGCTACATCACCGACGACTACGGCCCGGTGTACCGCGCCGTCGTCAACCTCAAACGTGGCTGGGACATCTACAACGAGCACCTCAACTACGTCGACCCGCACTATCTGTACCCGCCGGGCGGCACGCTGCTGATGGCGCCGTTCGGCTATCTGCCGGTCGACGCGTCGCGGTACTGGTTCATCACGATCAACGCGATCGCCATCATCGTCGCCGCCTACCTGCTGCTGAGGCTGTTCAACTACACCGCCACCTCGGTCGCGTTCCCGGCCCTGCTGGTCGCCATGTTCTGCACCGAAAGCGTGATCAACACACTGGTTTTCGGCAATATCAACGGATGCGTGCTGCTGCTGGAGGTGCTGTTCTTCCGGTGGCTGCTGGACGGGCGGACCAGCCGTCAATGGTGGGCGGGCGTCGCGATCGGCCTGTCGCTCGTGGTCAAACCCGTGCTCGGTCCGCTGCTGCTGCTTCCGCTGCTGAACCGCCAATGGCGCGCGCTGGTAACCGCATTCGCCGTCCCCGTGGTGTTCAACCTGGCCGCGGTGTTCAGCCCCATCCAGCGGTTCCGGGTGGCCGACCCGATGGGCTTCGTCACCAACACGCTGCCCTACATCTTCTCGATCCGCGACTACTTCAACAGCTCGATCCAGGGCAACGGCGTCTACTACGGGCTGCCGATGTGGCTGATCTGGTTGCTGCGCATCGGCTTTGCGCTGCTGGCCGCCGCCAGCGTGTGGCTGCTCTACAAGTACTACCGCGAACGTGACCCGCTGTTCTGGATGGCGACCACATCGGGTGTGCTGCTCATCGCCTCCTGGCTCGTGCTGTCGCTCGGCCAGGGCTACTACTCGATGATGTTGTTCCCGTTCCTGATGACGGTCGTGCTGCCGAACTCGGTGCTGCGCAACTGGGTGGCGTGGGTGGCCATCTACGGGTTCATGAGCGCCGACAAATGGCTACTCGGCCACTGGCCGACGACGGGTCGCGCGCTGGAGTACCTGCGCGTCACCTACGGCTGGGCGCTGATGCTCGTGGTGGTGTTCTGCGTCCTGTACTTCCGCTACCTCGACGCCAAGGCCGAACGCCGACTCGACCAAGGCATCGACCCGGCGTGGATGGTGAAAACGAAACCGGACGAAACCAGCGAGCCCGTCCGATCCGGATGACCTCGGTGCCGGCGTCCCTGGACAGCGTCACGCAGACGACACACCCTGCGCGGCGCGCCTGGGCTGCGGTGCTTCTGCTAGCGGTCGTCGGCACGCTCAACTACGTCGACCGGTTCCTTCCCGCGGTGCTCGCCGAGCCGATCCGCCTCGATCTCTCGTTGTCCGACACCGCGATCGGCGTGATCAACGGGTTCGGCTTCCTGGTGGTTTACGCCGTCATCGGGATCCCCATCGCCCGCATCGCCGACCGCGGTGCCTTTGGCCTCGTCATCTCGGGCTGCCTGACGCTGTGGGGCGCGATGACGATGCTCGGCGGCGCCGTCACGTCCGGCCTGCAGCTCGCGGCCACCCGCGTCGGCGTCGCCGTAGGTGAAGCGGGCAGCACCCCGGCCGCCCACGCCTACGTCGCGCGCAACTTCGCCGCCGAACGCCGCGCCGCCCCGCTGTCGGTGATCACGCTGTCCATTCCGCTGGCCAGCGCTGCCAGCCTTGCCGCGGGCGGACTGCTGGCGCAGTCGTTCGGTTGGCGCACAACGTTTGTCGTGATGGGGGCGATCAGCGTGCTGTTCGCTCCCCTGGTGCTACTCGTCGTGGGCCGTCGTCAAGCGATGCCGACCGTGGCCCCCGGCAGCGATCAACCGCAGACGTCGGCGTGGCAGCTGGTCCGAAAGCCCAGCTACCTCGCCATCGTCGGAGCAGCGGCCTGCATCTCGGTGGCGGGCTACTCGCTGACAACGTTCGCACCGGCGTACCTGATGCGGGTGCACGACATGTCGCTGGGCCAGGTCGGCGTGCAGTACGGGATCGCCAGCGGCGTGGCAGGCATCCTCGGCCTGCTCGTCGTCGGCCGCGTCGCCGACCGTCTGTCGGCCAGGGACCCGCGCTGGTTGCTGTCGCTGACGATGGCCATGATCGCGGCACTGCTTCCGTTCTCGTCGCTGGCCTTCCTGGTCAAGAGCTCCACCCTGACCGTGTGCTTCCTCGCGTTGAGCTACGTCGTCGGAATCGCCTACATGGCGCCTTCGATCGCCGCCATCCAACGTCTGGCGGCCCCTGCGCAGCGCGCGACGGCGTCGGCGGTGTTGCTGTTCTTCAGCGCGATCCTCGGCTCGGCCGGGCCGTTCTTCACGGGGGTCATCAGCGACGCGCTCAAGGCCGATCTGGGCGACATGTCGCTGGGTCGGGCACTGCTGATCATCGTGCCGGCCATGCAGGTGCTCGCGATCGTGTTCTACTTCCTGGCCAACCGCAGATTCCTGCGGGAGATCGTCACCGCCTGACTGCGCTAGCTTGGACTCATGACATCTCCACGGCCCACGATCCAACTCACCGACGACGAGTGGCGCCAGAAGCTCACCCCGGCCGAATACGCGGTGCTGCGGGAAGCCGGCACCGAGCGGCCCTTCGTCGGGGAGTACACCGACACCAAGACCGAAGGCGTCTACGAGTGCCGCGCGTGCGGTGCCGAATTGTTCCGCAGCACTGAGAAGTTCGAGTCCCATTGCGGCTGGCCGTCGTTCTACGACCCGGCGAATTCCGATGCGGTGATCCTGCGGCCCGACAATTCGTTGGGCATGACCCGCGTCGAGGTGCTGTGCGGGACCTGTCACAGCCATCTCGGCCATGTCTTCGAAGGCGAGGGCTACCCCACGCCGACCGACCAGCGCTACTGCATCAACTCGATTTCGCTGCGACTGGTGCCTGCAGAGTCGTAACCGCCAGCCTCTCGAACTCGACCGCGGTCGCGCGGTTCTGCCGGCCCGCGGCCAGCATGTTCATCATGGCTGCGGCGCTAACCGGCGGACTGTAGTAATAGCCCTGCGCCACCTCACAGCCGAACTCTCGCAACCGTTCGGCCGTCTCGGCGTTCTCCACACCCTCGGCGACCGTGGTGACGCCGAGGACGTGCGCGAGGTCGACGACGCCGCGCACCACCGCGGCCGCGCGCGGGTCGATCCGGACCGGCGCGATGAAGTGCCTGTCGAGTTTCACCTCGTCGATGGCCAGCTCGCGCAGATACGACAGCGCCGAGTAGCCGCTGCCGAAATCGTCGATCGCGATCCGAATCCCCTTCTGGCGCAACCGTTCCAGCACAGAGCGGGTGCGTTCGATGTTGTCGAGCAGGAAGTCCTCGGTGATCTCGATGGTCAGGTCTTCGGGGCTCAGCCCACGCGTCGACAGCGCCGAGGCGATGTACGTCGGTAGGTCCAGATCTCCGAGCGACGGGGCGAACACGTTCACCGCGATCGGCACACCGACGCCCATCGCCTGCCATTCCGCGGCATCGTCGAGCGCCTGGGTCAGCACGAGATCGGTGACGGCGCGCATCAGACCCCGCTTGCGGACCAGCGGCAGGAAGTGGGCGGGTCCGAGCAGCCCGCGTTGGGGATGCGGCCATCGAACCAGCGCCTCGACACCGACGACCGCGCCGGTGCGCAGGTCGAACTTGGGTTGGTAGAACACCGCCAGATCGCCGTGGTCGATGGCGTGGCGAAGCTCGCCGAGCAATCGCACCGCCGCCCCGGCCTCGCCCGCCTTGGAGCGCAGCTCGATGTCTCGCGGGTCGGAGAACGCCATGTCCGGCGTGAACGTGTGCAGCCCACCCGACTTCGACCGCTTGGCCGAGTACATCGCCACATCGGCCTGCTTCAGCAGCAGGTCCGCCGACAGGTCCGGGTCGGCCGACGACGCCACGGCCAGCCCGACGCTGGGCCGCATGAGCAGTTGCTGCCCGTCGATGACGAACGGCTCCTCGAATGCCGCGACCACCCGATGCGCCACCAGCCGCGACAGCTCCGGCAGACCCTCCATCAGCACGGCGAACTCGTCGCCGCCCACTCGCGCCACCGTGTCGGAGACCCGCACACACCCCCGCAGCCGCTCGGCCGCCTGTATCAGCAGAGCGTCCCCCGCGGGATGCCCCAGGCTGTCGTTGACGAGCTTGAAGTCGTCGAGATCCATCGACAGCACCGCGACGGACTGGTTGTCGTTCTCGTGCAACTGCACCGCACGCATCAGCCGGTCGTTGAACAGATCGCGGTTGGCCAGGCCGGTGAGCGTGTCGCGCAACGCCTGGTCGGCGACCATCTTCAGCAGTCGCTGGTTCTGCCGCACCACCATGTACTGGCGCGCCATCACCGCACCCATCAGCAGCGTCGACGAAATGAAGATCGGCCCTAGGCCCGGTGTCGGGAAGTAGGCGGGCACACACACCAGAGCGGCGATCGCCACGGGGACATAGGGCAACCACATCGACACCCTTGACGGCACCTGCGCGGTGACCACCTCGGTCTCGGGAACCCGGCGACTGATCAGCGCCGCCATACCGAAGGTCAAGAGCGCTGCCGCCCAACCGATGTCGATGATGTGGCCGTTGACATACGCGTCCTGCGCGGCGAGGTAGGCGAACGCGCTGTCGGAAAGGGCCATGAAGACGACACCGGCGGTCAGCATCGCCAGCGTCGTGCGCCGCCCGGTGCGTGCCCGCGCGAGGACGAGCACTGCGATGGTGACGATCACGATCTCCGAGACGGGATAGGCGAGCGCGAGTGCAGCGACGAACGCACTGGTGTCCTCGGATTCGAAGATGCTGCGCAGCACGAGAACCCACAAGATCTCGAACAGGGCGCCCGCCACGATGAGCCCGTCGAGCGCGAACCGGGCCCTCGAATGGCCCGAGTAGCCGACCGGGAACAGCACCATCGCGAAGGCCACGCCGACCGGGAACATCAGGTAACCGGCGTCGGCAAGCGACGGGAACGGCGGTTGATGCGCGATCGCCTCGTAGTAGAACCACAGCGCCGCGCCGATCGCCCACCCCGTCAGGCCCGCCGTCATACAGACCCATGCTTTGCGCTGCCTGCCCTCCTCCGACCGGGCGGCGAGGCCGCTGCAGACGGCGGCGAAAACGGCCAGGGCCAACAGGCCGACCTGCGACACCCGCAGCGTGACCGGTTCACCGCCCCACTGGCCGATCAGCGACGCGGCGAATGCGACGCCGACAGCGACAGCGCCAACACCCACCCACGCCGTTTTCGACATCGTGCAAAACTAGCAACAATCTCGCAGATCCGGAACCCGGGCCAGCAAACCAGCGTAAATCTTTGCCGATCTCGAGTTGCACTCACGTTTTACGACAGCAATCGGATTTGTCTCGGCAGCAGGAACGTTGCCGTAATTGACACACGTGTTGGATTCATGTACACGACAGTGGACTCAGCAAATTACAGCAAAGTCCCTCCTGCGAATCCGTCAGGGAAGCTTCGCGACCAGTTCCTCGACGCCGACGCGCGGTCCCGTGAAGAACGGGGTCTCCTCACGTACATGCCTGCGGGCATCGGTCGCGCGCAGGTCGCGCATCAAATCGACGATGCGATGCAGTTCGGGCGCCTCGAACGCCAGGATCCACTCGTAGTCGCCGAGCGCGAACGCGGGCACGGTGTTGGCCCTGACGTCTTTGTAGTCGCGGGCGGCCATGCCGTGCTCGGCCAACATGCGGCGGCGTTCGTCGTCCGGCAGCAGGTACCAGTCCAGCGACCGCACGAACGGATACACGCAGATGTAGGCGCCGGGCTCCTCACCAGCCAAGAAGGCCGGGATGTGGCTCTTGTTGAACTCGGCGGGGCGGTGCAGCGCCACGCTGCTCCACACCGGCGTGGTGGCGCGGCCCAGCGCCGTGGTGCGGCGGAAATCCGAGTACGTGGCCTGCAGCGCTTCCACCCGCTCGGCATGCGTCCAGATCATGAAGTCGGCATCGGCGCGCATGCCCGCGACGTCGTAGAGCCCGCGCACCACAACGCCGTCATCCTCCTGCTGTTTGAAGAACGTCGCCGCCTCGTCGACGATGGCCGACCGGTCATCGCCGAGCTTGCCGGGGGTCACCGCGAACACCGAGAACATCAGGTAGCGCAGCGTGGAATTGAGTGCGTCATAGTCGAGGCGAGCCATAGGTCTATCTTCCCACTCGCGGATTCACCAGCGCCGCGGCCGCCCTGGTGGCGGTGGCGATACAGGCGGGCACGCCGATGCCGTCGAGGTAGGCGCCTGCCACTGTCACCGACGGCGGCAGACCGGCCCGCAACTCCGCGACCAGTGCGCCGTGACCGGGACCGTACTGCGGCATCGCGTCGATCCAGCGGTGAACCAGGCAGTCGAACGGCTCGCTGGTCACCCCGAAGACCGACTCGAGGTCCTCGCTCGCCCAAGTCAGCAGGTCGTCGTCGCCGACCCGGTGGGCGATGTCGTCGCCGTAGCGGCCGAACGAGAGCCGGACCAGTTCGACGTTGCCGCGCGGACCCCATTTGCGCGACGACAGCGTAATTGCCTTGGCGTGCAGGCGTTCTCGCGCGGTGACGAGCACCCCCGAACGGTCGGGCACCGGGGCGCCGCCGGGAAGGGCCAACGCCACGAGTGCGGTCGAGGCCACCTTGACCTGTCGGGCTGCCGCGGCGGTGCGCGAGGCGACGCCCGCGACGATGGTCGCCAAACGGGGCGCAGGGACAGCGAGCAGGACCGCGTCGGCATGCCAGTCGTTGCCTTCGTCGTCGACCAGTCGCCAACCCGCGTCGCCGCGTTCCAGCCGATCGATGCCGACCTGCGCCCATTCGAAATCGGCCCGCGAGACCAGTTCGTCGATCAACACCCGGTAACCGCCGTTGATAGCGCCGAACACCGATCCGCCCGCCGACGGCGGCAGCGCTTGCCTGGCCGCCTCGGTCAGACTCCGGGCGCCGCGGTCGAGGGCGGTGGCCACGGTCGGGACCGCCGACCGGAGCCCGATGGTGGTGGCCGAGCCTGCGTAGACACCGGCGAGCAGCGGCTCGACCGAACGCGTCACCACCTGGTCGCCGAACCGGTCGCCGACGAAATCGGCGACGGCGGGATCGCCGCCCGGCCGCCAGTTCAGCGGCCTGGACGGCTCCTCGCGCATGCGCTGGACCGTGGCGGGGTCGACCAGCCCTGTCATCGTCGACGGGTCGGTCGGGATGCCGTTGACGGTGTCACGCGGCAGCTCGTGCAGCCGGCCCTGGCTGTAGATCAGCGGGCGGACACCCGTGGTGGCGATCTGCCTACCGGCCAGGCCCAGCTCGGCGAGCAGCGCGGGTACTTCCGGCCTGCGGGCGACGAACGCCTCGGCACCGATGTCGAGCGGCTGGCCGCCGAGCTGCTCGGTGCGCAGGATCCCACCGAGTCGGTCGGCGGGTTCGAAGACGGTGATGTGCGCGTCGTCGCCCAGCGTGACACGCAGTCGGTAGGCGGCTACGAGGCCCGAAATACCGCCGCCGACAACGCCATAGAAACTTTTCACAGCGAGTGCACCAGAGCGACCACCTCGGTGATGATTCCCGGATCCGTCGCGGGCAGCACGCCGTGCCCCAGGTTGAACACGTGGCCCGCCGCCCCGGCGTCCACGGCGCGCCTGCCGTCCTCGACGACGGCGCGGGCCGCACGCTCGGCCACCGGCAGACCGGCGAGCAGCACCACCGGGTCGAGGTTGCCCTGCAGCGCGGTACCGGGTGCGACCCGTGCGGCAGCATCGGTCAGCGAGGTACGCCAGTCCACGCCGACCACCGGGCTTGCCGCGGCCGCGACCGCCTCCGACATCGCGCCGAGCAGTTCGGCGGTGCCGACCCCGAAGTGCGTCATCGGCACCCCGGCGCCGGCCAGCGACTCGAACACCCGCCTGCTGTGCGGCAGCACGTAGCTGCGGTAATCGGCCAGCGACAGCGTTCCGGCCCACGAGTCGAACATCTGGATGGCGTCGACGCCCGCGTCGACCTGCACGTTCAGGAAGGCGATCGTGACGTCGGTGAGCGCCGACATCAACGCATGCCAGGTGTCGGTCTCGGCGAGCATCATCGCCTTGGTGCGCTCGTGATTGCGGCTCGGGCCGCCCTCGACCAGGTAGGACGCCAACGTGAACGGCGCGCCCGCGAAGCCGATCAGCGCAACGTCGCCCAACTCGGAGACGAGTTGGCCGACGGCGTCGGCGACCGGAGAAACACGTTCCGGCTCAAGCGGTTTCAGCGCCGCTACGTCGGCAGCGGTCCGGATCGGGTGCTCGATCACCGGCCCGACATCGGGCACGATGTCGAGCTCGATTCCCGACGCCCGCAACGGCACCACGATGTCGGAGAACAGGATCGCGGCGTCGACGCCGTGCCTGCGCACCGGCTGCAGGGTGATCTCGGTGATCAGGTCCGCGTCGAAGCAGGCCTGCATCATCGTGTTCTTGGCGCGCAGTTCGCGGTACTCGGGCAGCGAACGCCCGGCCTGCCGCATGAACCACACCGGGACCCGGCTCGGTTTCCGGCCTCGGGCGGCGGTCAGATAGGGCGACTCGGGCAGCTCACGACGGTTATTCATCGGCTTCAATGCTGCCATGACGGCCAGATCACAGGCTGTTTGGCGTCCACCTGCGCCCGATACGGCGCGCCTGCGCACAGACCTGCCCGAATGGTCTACCGTCAAGCCGGTGACCACCGCCGAACCGGCCCAGTTCCGGGAAGCGGTCGCTGCGATGAATGCCACCACCGTGCGACCGGAGATCGAGCTCGGCCCGATCCGGCCGCCTCAGCGGCTCGCACCGTTCAGCTACGCCCTCGGGGCCGAGGTCCGCCATCCCGATTCGACGATCGTGCCCGAGCAGTCCGAGGGCGACGCGTTCGGCCGCCTGATCCTGTTGCACGACCCCGAGGGCGCAGAGGCCTGGGACGGCACCATGCGGCTGGTCGCCTACGTGCAGGCCGATCTGGACAGCAGCGAGGCGGTCGACCCGCTTCTGCCCGAGGTGGCGTGGAGCTGGCTCGTCGACGCACTCGAAGCCCACACCGAACACGTGACCGCACTCGGCGGTACCGTCACCGCGACGACGTCGGTGCGCTACGGCGACATCTCCGGCCCCCCGCGGGCACATCAGCTCGAACTCCGCGCTTCATGGACCGCGACGACGCTGGAACTCGGCCCTCACGTCGCCGCCTTCTGCACGGTGCTCGAACACGCTGCCGGCCTGCCACCCGCTGGGGTGACCGATCTGAAATCCCGTACCCGCGCTTGAGATGATCGACGCCGTCGACACACCGGACACCACCGAACCCGAACCCACACCACTGCTCGCCCCGGCGGGCGGTGTCCCGCCCGTGTCCGTCACCCCGTACGAGATCCGGCAGGCCGCCGATCTGCTGGCATCCGGCCACGGCCCGTTCGCCGTCGACGCCGAACGGGCGTCCGGCTTTCGCTATTCGAACCGGGCGTACCTGGTGCAGATCCACCGCGACGGGGCGGGCACCGTGCTCATCGATCCCGTGAACCACGGCGCCGACACCGTGACCACTCTGGCGCCTGTTGCCGAGGTGCTCGCCAGCGACGAGTGGGTGCTGCACGCCGCCGACCAGGATCTGCCGTGTCTGGCCGAGATCGGGATGCGGCCGACGAGGCTCTACGACACCGAGCTGGCCGGCCGGCTGGCCGGATACGACCGGGTGAACCTGGCGACGATGGTGGAACGGCTGCTCGGGCTCGGCCTGAAGAAGGGGCACGGCGCCGCCGACTGGTCGAAGCGCCCGCTGCCCGCGGAGTGGTTGAACTACGCGGCGCTGGACGTGGAGGTGCTCATCGAGCTCGAGACCGCCATCGCCGCGGTGCTCGAGGAGCAGGGCAAGGCGGAATGGGCGGCCCAGGAGTTCGAGTACCTGCGCACGTTCGAGGGTGCGCCGACGCGGCGCGACCGGTGGCGCCGCACGTCGGGCATTCACAAAGTCCGCGACCGCCGGGCGTTGGCCGCGGTCCGCGAACTGTGGACGACCCGTGACCACATCGCCCGCAGGCGCGACATCGCGCCGGGGCGCATCCTGCCCGACTCCGCGATCATCAGTGCCGCCGTCGCAGACCCGAAGACCGTGGCCGAAATCACCGCGCTGCCGATCTTCGGCGGCTCGAAGCAACGGCGCAGCGCCCAAGTGTGGCTCGACGCGCTGAACCGCGCCCGAGAGAACCCCGAACCGCCGGAGATCTCCGAACCGCAGAACGGTCCCCCGCCCGCGTCGCGGTGGGCGCGACGCAAGCCCGAAGCGGCGGCCCGCCTGGAAGCGGCGCGCGCCGGACTGGCCGAGCTGTCCGCCCGCGTCACGGTGCCCGCGGAGAATCTCGTCACCCCCGAGGTCGTGCGTCGGCTGTGCTGGGACTGGCAGCCGGTCAACGACATCGAGGCCGCTGTCGACGACTTTCTGCAAGAGTCCGCGGCAAGACCGTGGCAGCGAGGGCTCGTCGTGCCGGTGCTGGCCGCAGCGCTCGCTACCCCGCAGCCGTGACCCGGTCGACGTGGTCGAGGAAGTGGGTCAGCACCTCATCGGGCTCTTCGATCTGCGGCCAGTGCGCGATCTCGTCGTCGAGCATCACGACGTCGGGGTTGGGGATGACCTCCAGATAGCGCTGCGCCATGTGCCTGCCCGAGTTCGGGTCGGCGGGCCCGTCGATCAGGCGCATCGGCACGGCGGTCTCGCGCATCGCGCGCACCCACCGATTGCGGTGCACCAACCGGTCGGCAACAAATCGCCCCACTTTGTGGGTCACCCGCTTGCCGTCGTTGTACTCGAGGATCTCGTGGAACTGGTCCATCATTCGCGGCGAGGGTTTGGTGTTGGGCCCGAACATTTCGTCGAGCGTTCGGTCGAGCACGCGCCGCGACACCGGGCTGCCCTGAAACGGGCTCATGATGTCGCCGAGCGGCGTCCGTGACATCACCTTCTGCAGCAGCCGCGGCCGGTAGCTCTCGTTGAACAGCTTGCCGTTGAGCCAGGTGATCGACTCGATGCGCAGCGCTCCGTAGACCTGCTGCGAAAACTATTGGCGGGCAAGCAGTTCCTGGCCGACCGAATCGCCCAGGTCGTGGGCAAGCACGTGCGCCGACTCGACGCCCAGTTCCGCCAGCAGCGCTTCGTGCATGTCGGCGTGGTCTCCCACGGTGTACTGGTAGACGACCGGTTTGTCGGAGAACCCCATCCCGAGCATGTCGGGTGCGACGACGGTGAACCGCTCGGTCAGCCGGTCCCACAGCGGGGCCCAGTCCCAGGAGTTGAACGGGTAACCGTGGATGAGCAGCAGGGTGGGCCCGGCGCCTGCCGTGCGGTAGAAGATGTCGAAACCGAGATAGTCGAAATAGCGGCCGCCGTCTTTCCACCGCTGCAGCTCTGCATCCATCTCACCACTCTTACACGGTTGTTCATTCGATGACGGGGTCGATCGTCCTGGCCTAGGGTCGAATCGATGGGACTGCTCCTCGGCCCGGCGCTGCGATACGTGGCCGACACCACCGCTTTGGTGTGGGTCCAAACCGAAAGTGCCTGCACGGTGCAGATTCTCGGCTGCTCGGCACGAACCTTCGAGGTGCAGGGCTACCACTTCGCCCTCGTCCTGGTGACCGGTCTGGAACCCGACAGCGTGACCGAATACCAGGTGAAGGTGGACGGCGTCACCGAGTGGCCGATCGACGACGACCCCTTCTCGACTTTTCCGCCGAGCGTGATCCGCACCCGGGGACCCGAGAGCGGGCACCGGCTGCGGGCCATCTTCGGGTCGTGCCGCTATCCGAAGACCGAGATCAAGAAGTTGGAGAAGAAGCTCGAATACGACGCGCTGGACTGCTACGCGGCGCGGATGGCGAAGCTACCGGTGAACCAGTGGCCGGACGCGCTGATCCTGCTCGGCGACCAGCTCTACGCCGACGAGCTTCCGCCCGACGAGCAACACAGGGTCAAGAGGCGACGGCACAGCAGACACGGCAACCGGCCGCCCGACGAGGTGGTCAGCTTCGCCGAGTACGAGCGGCTGTACCGCCACTCGTGGGGCGATCCGGAGATCCGGTGGCTGATGTCGACAGTGTCCACGGCGATGATCTTCGACGATCACGACATTCGCGACGACTGGAACACCTCGAAGACCTGGCGCCGCCAAATGGCGCAGCTGCCGTGGTGGGGTGACCGGATCAAGGCCGGGCTGGCGTCCTACTGGGTGTACCAGCATCTGGGCAATCTGAGCCCCGAGGAGCTGGCCGACAACGAAGACTACCAACGGCTGGTGGAAACCGACGGCGATGCGTGGCCGCAGCTGGCGGAGCTCGCCGAGCGGGCCGACCGCGAGGTCGACGCCAACAAGGGCGTCCGCTTCAGCTACCGCTGGGACCTCGGCCGCACCCGGCTCATCATGATCGACTCCCGCAACGGCAGGATCCTGGAGTCCGGCGAACGGATGATGATCGGCGAGAACGAGTTCCGGTGGGTCGAAGCAAAATCCGAGGAGAACCCCGACTCGCTGGACCATCTGATGCTCGCGTCATCGGTGCCGTGGCTGATGCCACCGGCCATCGGCGACCTGGAAGCGCTCAACGAACGCGCCGCCGACCGGGACGGCTGGCACGGCAGGCTCGGCGAAAAGCTACGACAGATGGGCGATTTCGAACACTGGTCGGCGTTCTACAAATCGTTCGTGCGACTCGGCGAGATGATCGCGCGGATCGCCAACAATCCCGAGGGGCCCGCGACCATCAGCGTGCTGTCCGGCGATGTACACCACAGTTACGCCGCCCGCGCGGAGGTCGACGGTGTGGCGCCGAACGGGTCGACCGTGCATCAGCTGGTGTGCTCGCCGGTGCACAACTACGTGCCGCTGTTCGTCAAGCCGGCGTTCATGCTCGGATGGACCAAACCCGCGGCCGCCGTCGTGCGCTCGTGGGTGCGTCGGCGCGGCGTGCAGTCGCCGCCGATGACATGGACCAACGTCTGCGGACCGCTGTTCGGCAACACCATCGCGACGGTGGAGATCAACGGACGCGACGCCGAGGTGATCTTCGAGCAGCCCCGCAAGTCGACAACCCTCGAGGAAGTCGGCAGGGTCTCGCTCAATCGAGCTGGTTGCTGACCTCGGCCTCGGACACCGCGCTGCCGAGTGCGGCCACCCAGCCGGTGATCTGGCGGGCGACGTGCTGATCGGTCAGGCCGACCTCGGCGAGGATCTCGCCGCGCGAGGCGTGCGCCTGGAACTCCTGCGGCAGCCCGACGTCGCGGCACGGAACATCGATCTCCGAGCGTCGCAGCGCAGCCGACACGGCCGAGCCCACACCACCTCGAACGCCGTTGTCCTCCAACGTGACCACCAGCTTGTGGGCCTTGGCGAGCGCACCGAGCGCCTCGGGCACCGGCAGCACCCAGCGCGGGTCGACCACCGTCACGCCGATGCCCTGGTTGCGCAGCCGCTCGGCGGCCGACATCGCCATCGACGCGAACGGTCCGACCGCCACCAGCAGCACATCGGCGGACAACCCGTCCGACGGCTGGGCGAGCACATCGATGCCGTCACGCCGCTCGATCGCTGGGATGTCCTCGCCCACATCGCCTTTCGGGAACCGCAGGGTGGTGGGGCCGTCGGAGACCTCGAGCGCCTCGCCGAGTTCCTCGTAGAGTCGCGCGGCGTCGCGCGGCGCGGCCACCCGCATGCCGGGCACGATGTTCAGCATCGACAGATCCCACATGCCGTTGTGGCTCGCACCGTCGGGACCGGTCACCCCGGAGCGGTCGAGCACCAGCGTCACCGGCAGCTTGTGCAGCGCGACGTCCATCATGATCTGGTCGAACGCCCGGTTCAGGAACGTCGAATAGATCGCCACGACCGGGTGTAGGCCACCCATGGCCAGCCCGGCCGCCGACGTCATCGCATGCTGCTCGGCGATGCCCACGTCGAACAACCGGTCGGGGAACTTCTTGCCGAATGCGCTCAACCCGGTGGGTCCCGGCATGGCGGCGGTGATCGCCACGATGTCGCGACGCTTACCGGCGTACTTGATCAACGCCTCGGAGAACGTCGACGTCCACCCCGGCCCCGCCACCTTGGTGGCCTGGCCGGTCTGCGGGTCGATGACCCCGGTCGAGTGCATCTGCTCCGCCTCGTCGTTCTCCGCCGGCGCGTATCCCATGCCCTTGCGGGTGACGACGTGCACGATCACCGGGGCGTTGAAGCCGCGCGCATGGCGCAGCGCCGCCTCGACGGCGTGCTCGTCGTGGCCGTCGATCGGTCCGACGTACTTGAGGCCGAGGTCGGTGAACATCACCTGCGGGGCGATCGCGTCCTTGATGCCCGCCTTGATGCTGTGCATGCACTGGTAGCAGAACTCACCGATGACGGGCACACCGCGGACGGCCTTGCGACCCTCCTCGAGGACCTTCTCGTAGCCGGGCTGCAGACGCAGCGCCGCGAGGTGGTCGGCGAAACCGCCGATGGTCGGCGCATAGCTGCGACCGTTGTCGTTGACGACGATCACCACGGGCCGCCGCGCAGCCGCGATGTTGTTCAACGCCTCCCAGCACATGCCGCCGGTCAGCGCGCCATCGCCCACCACCGCGACCACATGCCGGTTGCGGTGCCCGGTCAGCTCGAATGCCTTCGCGAGCCCGTCGGCGTACGACAGCGCCGAGCTGGCGTGGCTGGACTCGACCCAGTCATGGTCGCTCTCGGCGCGCGACGGGTAACCCGAAAGCCCGTCCTTCTTCCGCAGCGTGTCGAACTCGTGGCAGCGACCGGTCAGCATCTTGTGCACGTAGGCCTGATGGCCGGTGTCGAAGATGATCGGATCGTGTGGCGAGTCGAACACCCGGTGCAGCGCGAGCGTCAGCTCGACCACGCCGAGGTTCGGACCGAGATGCCCGCCGGTTGCAGCGACCTTGTGGATCAGAAACTGTCGGATCTCGTCAGCCAGATCACTTAGCTGAGGCTGGTTCAGGTGCTGCAGATCGGCGGGGCCGCGGATCTGTTCAAGCATCTCTGCAGTCTACGCACCGCTTCCGGCCTCAGTCGCGCTGAGATCGGTAGATGTCGGGCACACCGTCGTGGTCGGCGTCCAGCGTCTCCAGCTCGTGAATCCGCCGGTAGACCGCGTTGCGGCCGAGCAAAACCACGGCGGCCAGCAGACCTGCGACAACGGAACCCGCCAGCACACCGATCTTCACGTCGGCGCCCGACGCCGTGCCGTGGCCGAAGGCCAACTCGCCGATCAATAACGAAACTGTGAACCCGATCCCAGCCAGCAGCGCCACCCCGAAAACGTCGCGCCACGCGAGGTCGTCGTCGAGGCTGGCGTGGGTGAATCTGGCCAGCAGAAATGCCGTGGCGAACACGCCGATGGGTTTGCCGATGACCAGCCCGGCGATCACCCCGCCGGTGATCGGATGCAGCAGCGAGGCGCCCAAACCGGACCAACCGCCGACCGTGACGCCTGCGGCGAAGAACGCGAACACCGGTACCGCGAGGCCGGCCGACAGCGGCCGCATCGTGTGCTCGAACAGTTCGGCGGTCGGGGTGCCGTGGCGACCGAGGACCGGCACCGTGAAGCCGAGCAGCACCCCGGCGACGGTGGCGTGCACCCCGCTTGCGTGTACGAGTGCCCACGCAGCCACGGCCAGCGGCACCAGCAGCCACCAGTGGTGCACACCCCTCTGCACCGCGGCGGCGAACAGCCCGATGGGAACCAGCGCCAGCGCCAGCGGACCCAGTGACAGATGGTCGGTGAAGAAGACGGCGATGACGGTGATGGCGAGAAGGTCGTCCACCACCGCGAGGGTCAGCAGGAAGGTCCGCAAGGCGGTCGGCAGATGGGTCGACAACACCGCCAGCACGGCGAGCGCGAACGCGATGTCGGTGGCGATCGGCACGGCCCAGCCGTCGAGGTTCTCCGGGTGCCCGGCCGCGAGGTTGATCCCGATGTAGATGGCGGCGGGCACGACCATGCCGCCGACGGCCGCGGCGATCGGCAACGCCGCACGCGCCGGGTCGCGAAGGTCGCCTGCGACGAACTCGCGTTTGAGTTCCAGACCGACGACGAAGAAGAAGATCGCCAGCAGACCGTCGGCAGCCCACGCCGACACGGACAGATCAAGATGCAGCGACGAGGGGCCGAACGAGAACTCTGAGATCGCTTTGTAGGCCGCCGACCACGGCGAGTTCGCCCACACCAGCGATGCCGCCGCCGCAACGAGCAGCAGCACGCCGCCGACGGTTTCTGAGCGCAGGATCCCGGCGAACCGCTGCGCCTCCGCCCACGAGCCGCGGGTGAGCAGGCGTGCAGAGGACGTCATCATCAGATCCTTTGAAACCAAGTCACGCTGCGGCTTGCCCATCGCCGTGAGATGGGTTGCAGGGCTTGTGAGTAGGGTGGCTTTCTGGGTCGGTCGGTCAGGACATTGCCGACCAGACTTCCCGGCGCACCGATATCCAACCTACCAGGCGAGGAGAAGCGCACGGCGAAGGACTTCAGCCATTCCGGATGACGCCGTATCGTGCTGACATGCACGCCGAGCAGTTCGTCGAGGAATTTCCGGTGGTCACCGCCGACTCGAACGCATTGGATGCCGCACGCACCCTCGCCGAGCACCGACTGCCGGGGATCGTCGTCACCGACTCCTCCGGGCAGCCCTACGCGGTCCTGCCTGCCTCGCAGGTGGTGCGGTTCATCGTCCCCACCTATGTGCAGGACGACCCGTCATTGGCCGGCGTGATCGATGAGACGTGGGCCGACAAGGCCGCAGAAAGACTGTCGGACAAGACGGTTCGCGACGTGCTGCCCGAACACCTCGAGGACATCCCTTCCGCGAACGCCGACGACACGATCATCGAGGTGGCGGCATTGATGGCCAGGCTTCGCAGTCCGCTGATAGCGGTCGTCAAGGACGGCAAACTGCTAGGGGTGATCACCGCGTCGCGCCTGTTGAGCGCAGCTGTGAAACGCTAACCCTCGTGGCCATATTCGCGATATCTGTTTTCGTTGTCGCGTACGCGCTGATTGCCAGCGATCGCATCAACAAGACTTTCGTCGCGCTGATCGGTGCCGGGTTGGTGCTCGCGGTCGGCATCCTCGACGCCGACGCCGCGTTCTACGAGCACGAAACCGGAATCGACTGGAACGTCATCTTCCTGCTCTTCGGGATGATGATCATCGTCGGCGTCCTACGGCAGACGGGCGTCTTCGAATATGTGGCCGTCTGGGCGGCCAAACGCGCCAACGGCTCACCGTTGCGCATCATGATCCTGTTGATACTGGTCACCGCTTTCGCATCGGCCCTGCTGGACAACGTCACGACGATCCTGCTCATCGCACCTGTCACGCTCCTGGTCTGCGACCGGCTCGAGATCAACCCGGTTCCTTTTCTGATCGCCGAGGTGCTCGCCTCCAACATCGGCGGCGCGGCAACGCTTGTCGGTGACCCGCCGAACATCATCATCGCGAGCCGGGCCGGGCTGACGTTCAACGACTTCCTCATTCACATGACACCGATCGTGCTGATCATGATCGCGGTTTTCATTGCCCTGGTGCCGTTCATCTTCCGCGGCTCCTTTCATGTCGACCCGGCACGGGTGGCCGACGTGATGTCGCTCAACGAACGCGAAGCCATCCGCGATCCGTCGTTGCTCATCAAGAGCGGCGTTGTCCTGATCCTGGTGTTCGCGGCATTCATCCTGCATTCGATCCTGCACATCGAGCCGTCCATCGTCGCACTCCTCGGCGCCGGCGTCCTCGTGGTGATCTCCCGGCTAGACCGCGACGACTATCTGTCCAGCGTCGAGTGGGAGACCCTGCTGTTCTTCGCCGGGTTGTTCATCATGGTCGGCGCGCTGGTGAAGACGGGCGTCGTAGAGTCACTGGCCCGTTCTGCCACCGAGTTGACCCAGGGCAACGGCTTGCTGACCGTGATGCTCATCCTGGGGGTATCGGCGCCGGTGTCCGGGATCATCGACAACATCCCGTTCACCGCAACGATGACGCCGATCGTGAGTGAGTTGTCGGCATCGGTCACCGATATAGCCAACCCTGATGCGCTCTGGTGGGCGCTGGCCCTCGGCGCCGACTTCGGCGGCAACCTCACCGCCGTCGGCGCCAGCGCCAACGTGGTGATGCTAGGGATAGCCCGGCGCGCAGGTAATCCCATCTCATTCTGGGAGTTCACCCGAAAGGGCGCACTGATAACAGTGGTGTCCATCGGGCTGTCGGCGCTGTATCTGTGGTTCCGCTACTTCGTGTGGGCGTGATGGCACCGTGATCGTCGAACGGTACAGCAACATCGACGCGCCGACCGACCAGGTGTGGGCGCGCGTCGTCACCGTGGAGGGCATCAACGACGAACTGCGGCCGTGGATGACGATGTCGATGCCGCGCGGCAAGGAATCGCTCACCGTGGACGACATCCCAATCGGTGAGCCGGTCGGTCGCTGCTGGATGCGGCTGTTCGGGGTGCTGCCGTTCGACTACGACGACCTGACGATCGCCGAATTATGGCCCGGCCGTGGCTTTCACGAGGAGTCGACGATGCTGTCGATGCGGCTGTGGCGGCATGAGCGCACGCTGGAACCCGACGGCGCGGGGACCCTCGTCAGGGACCGCCTCACATTCGAGGTGCGCGCGCCGCTGCGGCTGCTGAGCCCGATTGTCGCGGCGGGAATCGGGGCGCTGTTCAGCCACCGCCAGCGCCGGCTACAGCGGCACTTCGGCGGGCGCTGAGGGCAGAATCCCCAACTGGCGGGCCTTGCGGACCGCGTCGCGGCGTTTGTTCACCTCGAGCTTGGCCAGGATGGCCGAGACGTGGTGGTCGACGGTCTTCACCGACAGGAAGAGGCGTTCGGCGAGTTCGACATTGGTCAGGCCGTCGTCGAGCAGGCGCAGCACCTCGACCTGGCGGGCCGTCAGCCCGGCCGGATTGGCCAGCGTCGCCGTGCGCCTGCGCGCGGGGACGACGGATTCGCCCTTGGCGCGCAGATCGCGGCGCACCTTCGCCGCGACGGCGTCGGCGCCGAGACGGTCCAGGATGTCGAGGGCGCGTGCGGCGAGCGTGCGATCACCGCCATCGAGCAGTGCCAGCGCCGCGTCGTAGGGCATCGACAAACGATGGAACTCGTCGGCGGCCGCCTCATAGGCCCCCTCGAGCACCAACCGGTACGGCTCGGCGACAGCGTTCGCGCCGACCGGTTCGCCGATCCGGTGCAGCCACACCGCCAGCTCACCGCGGGACCAATCCAGGCCCGCGCCCGGCCCGTCGGTCAGAAGTTCGCGACATTCGGCGATCCGGTCATCGTGAACGCCTGTCAGCCAGGCTTTTTCGACGATGGCTGCCGCCGCGGGCAGCATCCTGATCGGCTCGGCGAATCGGCGCGCAAGCTCCCACGCGTCGTCCAGCGAAGGGGTGCCGGTGCCGTGCCGCCTCAGTGCCACGAGCGCGCGGATGAGCGACGGCCACGTTCTGGCCAGCGGCGCGCTCGGCGCGTCCAGCACGCGGTCGGCGTCGGCTATCGCGTCGTCCCACTCCCCGACCATCAGAGCAAGCCTTGCCCGCGAACCGATCTGCCACACCTGGCAGATCGGCAGGTCGTGCTCGAGCATCAGCGGGATGCTGACGTCGAGCAGCTCGGCGGCGACGTCGAGCCGTCGCTGCTCCACATCGAAATAGGTGATGTTGCTCCACCCGCCCGAATACAGCTCGTCGATGTGCTTGGGCGCGGAGTGCAGGATGGAGAGGATCTCGTCGCGGCCCGACTCGTCCCCCTGGAGCACTGCGCCGTAGCTCTCGATGAGGCGCACGCGGATGGTCAACGCGAAATCGCCTGTCCGGTCCGCGATCTCGCGGGCACGAGCGATCAACGTCGCGGCCCGATCGAGGTCGCTGGCCTGGACCGCGAGATAGGCCTGCATCGCGAACGCCTGGCCGAGGTGCACGAGCTGATCCGCATCGTCGGACGCGGCCCCGAGCACGGTCATCGCCTCGAGTGCATGTTCTTCGGCCAGCGCGCGATTCGCGCTGTACCACTGGTAAACCGACAACGAGCAGTGGTTTGCGCTGACCGCGGCGGACTCGCCGAGTTTCTCGCGAATCCGAATCGCCCGCCTACACGAGGCGATGGCGTCGGGCAGCTTGTCGATGAGATAGAACTCCCACGCCAGCAGCTCTAGCACTTGCGCCTCGACGTCGGGCGTCGATGCGCCGCCGTGATCGAGTGCGATGGTGAAGAACTCGGCCGCCTGCGTGTGCGCGCCCGACCTGGCCGCCGAGATGCCCGCGTCGTACGCCGCTCGCCTGATCCGCTCGACGTCACCGGCGCCGAGCGCATGATGCGTCAGCACCGCCGGGTCAACGGCCGTCGTCGTCTCATATGCGTCGAGCAGCCGCTTGTGCAGTCCGGCCTCGGCACCCGGCGGAATCACGCTGCTGACCGCCATCCGGTACAGATCGTGGCGGAACGCCACGCCGCGCGCGCTTCTGCGGATCAGGCCGGCGTCCGACAGCTTCCGCAGGGCAGGCAGCGTCACACCCAGGTCGGTCAGCAGTCGGTCCGGTAGCGCGCCCGGTGAGCACGTCAGCAGGTGCAGCGCGTCCCAGGAAGCGGGGTCGAGATCGGCTGTGCGGGCCAGCACGGCGTCGCGAACCGTCGTCGGCAGGTCCGTGCCCGCCGCCCGGTGGTGCTCCAACATCTCGCACACGAAAAACGCGTTACCGCCGGTGATTTGGTGCAGCCAGGTCGAATTCACATCGGTGTCGCCGGCCAGCCGTGCAACGGCCTCGGCGCTGAGCGGCGGCAGCGGCACCGAGCAGGCGCGCGGCGAGCGCGCGGCGTCACCGAGCAGTACGCGCAGCGGATGACCGATGCCGACCTCGTCGTCGCGGACGACGCCGACGGCCAGCGAGCGGGTTTGGGACACCCGGCGCAACACGAACCGAAGAAGGTCGATGGTCGCCTGGTCGGCCCACTGCAGGTCGTCGAGGACGAGCACCGACGGCACGGTGCGCAGGTCGTCGTACACGGCATCGACGATGTCGTAGGACGCCCGGTCCCCGGCCAACACGGCCTGGGTGGCGGGCGCGAGCTTGTGCGCGACGTCGTGGATCGGCCCGAGCGGTCGCGGCGTCGGCAGCGGATCACACGCCCCCCACAGCACCCGTTCGCCGTCCACCCAGCGGTCGACGAATGTCTCGACGAACGACGACTTGCCCGCGCCGGACTCGCCGGACACGAAGACCATGGCGCCCCGGCCGGCCCGCGCATCGTCGGCCCTGGCGATGATTTCGCCGAGTTGATGATCCCGGTCGGCGAGCATCACAAGCCCTGATGCTAGTGCCGGTTACCCGCGCGAGCAGCAGAAATACTGCCGCCACCCAAAGATGGGGAGGTTCTCCCCATGTGCGGGTGCCGCGCTGTGCCGCACCGTTGGGCGTGCCCGGCATTCCCCCGCGGCAGACAACAACGACCAGAAAGCGAGAAGCCCCAATGAAGCGCTACGTCATCGAACGCAAGATTCCGGGAGCAGCGGACCTGAGCCAGGAAGAGCTCGCGACGATCGCAGGCAAGTCCAACGACGTCGTCGAGTCGCTCGGTGTGCCCTACCGCTGGATCACCAGCTACGTCGCAGGCGACAAGATCTACTGCGTGCACGAGGCCGACGACGAAGACGCCATCCGCGAACACGCCCGCCGCGGCGGATTTCCCGCCGACAGCGTCAACGTCATCGCCAACGAGTTCGGCCCGCACACCGCGGCCCGCTGACCCGGGCGTGTCGCGGTGCGGCCCCGTCAGCGCGTCAGCACCGCGACACTCTCGATGTGGTGGGTCAACGGGAACGAGTCGAAGACCCGCAACTCCTCCACCTGATAGCCATGTGCCAGATACGATCCGACGTCGCGGGCGAATGACGCTGCCTCGCAACCGATGTGAATGACCCGCGGCACCTCTGCAGCGGCGAGCATGTCGATGATCTCTCGGCCCGCCCCCGACCGCGGCGGGTCCAGCACCGCCACGTCGGCGCGCTCGGACTGCGCGGCAAGCGCGCGCCGTACCGAGTCGGTGACCACCGAGACGTTCGGCAGATCCGCGAGCGCGGCCCGCGCCGACCGCGACGCCCCGCGTGAGGTGTCCACCGTCATGACGCGCCCGCGCTCGCCGACTCCCTCGCCCAGCACGCCCGCGAAGATCCCCGCCCCTCCGTAGAGATCCCACGCGACCATGCCGTCGGAAACGTGCGCCCACTGCGCGACCAGGTCGCTGTACACCTTCGCCGCGTCGCGGTGAGCCTGCCAGAACGCCGTCACCGGCACCCGCCACACCCGCGCGTTGACCCGCTGAGTCGCCTCGTAGTCACCCTCGATGACCCGGGTCGCGGTGCGCCTGCCGACGCGCGGCCCGGACTGCACGACATGGCGAGCGCCGTCATCGTCGAGCGCCACGTGCAGATGCGCGCCCGTCGGCCAGCCGTTCTCACCGAGCCCGTCGAGGGCCCCCTCCGGCAGCTGCCCGCACCGCAGATCGGTGACCAGTTCCGCGCTGTGGTAGCGGTGAAAGCCTGCGCGGCCGTCGGCGGTGTCCAGCCGAACCCTGGTCCGCCAGCCCGTCGGCGCGCCGGCGCCGACCGGTTCGGCGGTCGCATCGGATTCGTCGCGCCAATCGAATCCGCCCAGCTTGGCCAGTTGGTTGGCCACCACCGCGCCCTTCAGCCTGCGCGCCGCTTCCGGCGCCGCGAACGCCAGATCACAGCAGCCCGCCCCGTCGACACCCGCGATCGGGCACAGCGGATCGATCCGGTCGGGCGAGGCATCGAGGATCTCGAGTGCGTCGGCGTGCCAATAGGATCCGTGATCGGCGACCACCCGGGCCCGCACCCGCTCCCCCGGCAGCGCGTACCGGACGAAGACCACGCGGCCTTCGTGGCGCGCGACACAACTGCCTCCGTTGGCGGGCGGCCCAGCGGTCAGCGTGAGTTTGTCGCTCAATCCAGGAAGCCCCGACGGGCGTCACCGGGCGCCGAGTGCGGCTGCAGCGTCCGCAACCGCTCCGACGAATTGAGCTGCCAAGGCACCGACGTCACCATCACGTTCGGCATGAACAACAGACGGCCTTTCAGCCGAAGCGCGCTCTGGTTGTGCAACACCTGCTCCCACCAATGGCCCACCACGTATTCGGGGATGAAGACCGTCACCACCGTGCGCGGCGATTCCTTGCTGATCCGTTTCACGTAATCGAGAACCGGGCGGGTGATCTCGCGGTACGGCGAGGCGATCACCTTGAGCGGCACCGAGATATCGCTGTCCTCCCATTTGCGCACCAGCTGCCGGGTCTCCGCGTCGTCCACGCTGACCGTGATGGCCTCCAGCTCGTCGGGCCGCGTGGCACGGGCGTAGGCCAACGCGCGCATCGTCGGCAGATGCAGTTTGGACACCAGCACGATGGCGTGGTTGCGGCTGGGCAGCACGATCCCGCCCTCCTCGGCGGCCTGCTGCTGCTCGAGTTCGTGCGCCACGGCGTTGTAGTGCCTTCTGATCGCCTTCATCAGCATGAACAGCCCGCCCATCGCCAGGATCGCGATCCAAGCCCCGGCAACGAACTTGGTCACCACCACGATGATCAGCACCGTGCCGGTGCAGATGAACCCGATCGTGTTGATCACCCGAGAGCGCCGCATCTTGGCGCGGGCCGCGGGATCGTTCTCCACCGTGAGCAGCCGCGTCCAGTGCCGCACCATGCCGATCTGGCTGAGCGTGAACGACACGAAGACGCCGACGATGTAGAGCTGGATCAGCGCGGTGACCTGAGCCTGGAACGCCACGACGAACGCGATCGCGGCCAGCGCAAGGAACAGGATCCCGTTGGAGAAGGCCAACCGGTCGCCGCGGGTGTGCAGCTGGCGGGGCAGGTAATTGTCCTGGGCCAGAATCGAAGCCAGCACCGGGAACCCGTTGAAGGCGGTGTTGGCGGCGAGCACGAGGATCAGCGCCGTCACCCCGGCGATCAGGTACAGCCCGGCCGGGAAGTCGTGGAAGACCGCGTCGGCCAGCTGCGCGATCAACGTCTTCTGGTGGTAGTCCGGCGGGGCGCCGACCAGCTGTTCGTGTGGCCGCTCGGCCATCTGAACGCCGGTCTCCTTGGCGAGCAGGACGATGCCCATGAACAGCGTGACCGCGATGACGCCGAGCATCAGCAGTGTGGTGGCGGCGTTGCGGGACTTCGGTTTCTGGAACGCGGGCACACCGTTGCTGATCGCTTCCACACCCGTCAGCGCCGCACAGCCCGACGAGAAGGCACGCGCGACGAGGAACACCAACGCGAAGCCCATGATGTCGCCGTGCTCGGAATGCAACTCGAATGCCGCCGACTCCGCGCGCAATTCGGTGCCGAGCACGTTGATCTGGAACAGGCCCCAGCCCAGCATGATGAACATCCCGACCATGAACGCGTACGTCGGGATCGCGAACGCAATGCCGGACTCGCGGATGCCCCGCAGGTTCGCCGCGGCCAGGATCAGGATCGCCACGACGGCGAACCACACCTTGTGCTGGTTGATGATCGGCACCGCCGACCCGATGTTGGCCATCGCCGACGCCATCGACACCGCCACGGTCAGCACATAGTCCACCAGCAGCGCGCTGGCGACCGTGAGCCCCGCGGTCGGGCCGAGGTTGGTGGTGACCACCTCGTAGTCGCCGCCGCCGGACGGGTAAGCGTGCACGTTCTGCCGGTAGCTGGCGATCACCACCAGCATGACGACGCCGACGGCCACCCCGATCCACGGCGCCATGGCGACCGCTGACATACCCGCCACCGACAGCACCAGGAAGATCTCCTCGGGTGCGTAGGCGACCGACGACAGCGCGTCTGAGGCGAAGACCGGCAGCGCTATCCGCTTCGGCAGAAGCGTGTGGGAGAGCCTGTCGCTGCGAAACGGCCTGCCGAGGACCAACCGCCTGGCGGCGGTCGAAAGCTTGGACACGAGAGCCAAGAGTAAGCCCAGACGAGTTTGGCGGTAGCGTTCCCACTGCGCAGAGTCAAAAGCCGGGAGGACCGCAGGTGCGAGTAGTGGTGATGGGGTGCGGCCGGGTGGGCGCATCGCTGGCCGACGGTCTGGCCAGGATCGGCCACGATGTCGCCGTTATCGACCGTGACAGTACGGCATTCAACCGCCTGTCCCCCGAGTTCCCCGGTGAGCGGGTGCTCGGTATGGGCTTCGATCGCGACGTCCTGCTGCGCGCGGGCATCGAGGAGGCGTCGGCGTTCGCGGCGGTGTCCTCGGGCGACAACTCGAACATCATCTCGGCGCGGGTGGCCCGTGAGACCTTCGGCGTCGAACGGGTGGTGGCCCGCATCTACGACGCCAAGCGCGCCAAGGTCTACGAGCGGCTCGGCATCCCGACCGTGGCGACCGTGCCGTGGACCACCGACCGCCTCCTCAACGTTTTGACCAGGGAGACCGAAACCACGAAGTGGCGCGACCCGACGGGCAACGTAGGCGTGGCCGAACTGGCGCTGCACGAGGGGTGGGTCGGCCGCCGGATTACCGAGCTGGAAGCGGCCACAGGAGGCCGCGTGGCGTTTCTCATCCGCTTCGGCAGCGGACTACTGCCCGACCAGAAGACGGTCATCCAGGCGAGCGACCAGGTGTACATCGCCGCCGTCTCAGGCCACATCGCCGAAGCCCTGGCCATCGCCGCGCGGCCGCCGAGCGAAGACGGCGAGGGCGCCTAGATGAAGGTCGCAATCGCCGGTGCCGGTGCCGTCGGACGATCCATCGCGCGGGAGCTCATCGAGAACGACCACGAGGTCACCCTGCTCGAACGCAATCCCGACCACATCGACGTCGACGCCATCCCTGCCGCCCACTGGCGCCTCGGCGACGCCTGCGAGCTCACCCTGCTCGAGTCGGTACACCTGGAGGACTTCGACGTGGTGATCGCCGCGACCGGCGACGACAAGGTCAACGTGGTGGTCAGCCTGCTGGCCAAGACAGAGTTCGCGGTCCCGCGGGTGGTGGCGCGCGCCAACGATCCGCGCAACGAGTGGCTGTTCGACGAGGCATGGGGCGTCGACGTCGCGGTGTCCACCCCGCGGATGCTGGCCTCGCTGGTCGAGGAGGCGGTCGCCGTCGGCGACCTGGTGCATCTGATGGAGTTCCGCACCGGCCAGGCCAACCTGATCGAGATCACGCTTCCCGTCGACACCCCGTGGGGCGGCAAACCGCTGCGCAAGCTGCAGCTGCCCCGCGACGCGGCGCTGGTGACCATCCTGCGCGGCTCACGGGTGATCGTGCCGGAGCGCGACGAACCCCTCGAGGGTGGCGATGAGTTGCTGTTCGTCGCCGTCACCGAGGTCGAGGACGAACTTCGCGAGCTGCTGCTGCACCCGCAGACCCACTAGCTTCGCCGTCGGCGTACGCAGGTGGCGGCGGCTGGCGGTCGTGACACCCCGCCGCGGCCTCTGCCGACACACGGCTGTAGTCGCATTCTGAGTTGCGGATACCCACCCACGAGATCAGGCCCGCCACCGCGAACAGCGCCGCAACGACGTAGGTTCCCTGCCGGAAACCGTCGAAATCGATTGTGCCGCCCACGATCACACCCATGAATGCGACCGCGATGAGTCCGGCGATCCGGGAGATCGCGTTGTTGACCGCCGAGCCGATGCCGCTCTGAGCGGGGTCGACGGCGGCCAGGATCGCGGCCGTCAGCGGCGACACCGCCATCGACAACCCGAGTCCGAAGACGACGAGCCCCGGCAACAGCTGGGTCCAGAAGTCGAACGGCTGAGAGACAGTGGCCATCAGCAGGTAGCCGACCGCAGCAAGCAAGGCCCCGAAGGTCATGAAGAGCCGTGGGCCGTGCCTGCCCGCCAGCGCGCCGAACCACCGCGACAGGAAGAACGACAACACCGGAATCGGCAGCGTCGCGACACCGGCCTGCGCGGCTGACATGCCGACGGCCTCCTGCAGGAACAGCGCCACCATCAACGTCCCCAATGACACTGCGGCGTAGAAGAACACGGTGGCGAGATTGCCGACCGCGAAGTTCCGCGCTGCGAAGATGTGCGGCGGCATCATCGGATTCGGGGTTCGGCGCTCCCACCACGGGAACACGGCCAGCGCGGCGACCCCGGCGATCAGCGCCGTCAGCACCGCCGGATGCGAAAGCCCGAGTTGCTGCTGCTCGATCAGCGCGTACACCACGCCGGTCAGCCCGACCGCGGTCAGGACCGCGCCGACGACATCGATCGTCGCCCCTCGTTCGCGCCCCGAATGGCCGCCCGACAGCTTTCCCGTCAGATACAGCGTCACCGCCAACGGCACGATGTTCACGCCGAAGATCCACCGCCAGTTCAACGCGTCGACGAGCACGCCGCCCAGCAGCGGCCCGATGACGAAAGCTGTTCCGGTCCAAGCGGTCCAGGTGCCGATCGCCTTCGCCTGTGCGGCACCGGAGAACCGCGCGTTGATCATCGCCAACGAACTCGGAACCAGGAAGGCGGCGCCGACGCCCTGCAGGCACCTCGCGGCGACCAGAACCCATCCGGTAGGGGCGAACGCGCACAGCAGCGACGAGACCGCGAACACGACGAGCCCGACCCGCAGCACCACAAGGCGCCCGAACGTGTCGGACACCGCGCCCGCCACCAGGATGAGCGCACCGAGGGTGAGCAGATAGCCGTCCACCACCCACTGCTGCAGCGCCAGACCGCCGCCGAAGTCCCGGCTGATGGCGGGCAACGCGAGGTTGACCACCGAGCCGTCGAGGAACGCCACGAACGACGCCAGGATCGCGACCGCGAGCAGCGGCCGGTCGCCTGCCTCGCGCGTGCGGGCCAACTAGGACTCCCGGACCGCGTCCTCGGCCTCGGTAGCGTCCTCCGCCGCATCGTCGGGCGCGGCGGGTGCGTGCGCGTGCAGGGCCCGCTGGGCGGCCCGGATAGCCAAGTATGTCGCGAGCGCCGCCACCGCCGTCAGCGGCCAGCCCATCCCGATCCGGGCGGCCGCCAGCCAGCCGGTCTGGTCGGCGTCGTAGAGGTGACGCTGCACCACGAAGCGAGATGCGAACACCAGCACCCAGGTGATCGTGGCGATGTCGAACACCAGCACGGCCCTGCGGACGTTGCGCCAGCCGCGGTCGTGTCCGTTGACCCAGCTCCAGATGTAGCCGACGAGGGGCCGGCGGATGAGCACCGAGGCCAGAAACACCACGGCCCAGAACAGCGACATCCAGATGCCGTACAGGAAATAGCCCTTGGACTCCCCCACGACGTAGGCGATCAGGGCACAGATGCCGACGCCGATGAACCCGGATACCGCAGGCTGCACAGACTCCTTGCGGGCCAACCGCCACAGAAGGATCAGCGCCGCCACCACCAGCGCCGCGACGATCGCGGGCACCAAGCCGAAGACCGAGGAGACGGGGACGAAAACCAGAACGGGCAGCGACGAATAGATCAGGCCGCTGACGCCGCCCATCTGCTCGAGGATGGCGTGAGCACCGGATTGCTTATCGGACACGACTCAACGGTACGTGCCCGTTGATCACTTCTGAATCTCGTAATGCGGGTTGTAGATCGCCTTGGTGCCGTTCTCGAGCTTTCCCACCCGCCCGTGCACCCGCAGCGTGCGACCCGACTCGATGCCGGGGATGCGGCGCTGACCGAGCCAGACGAGCATCACCGCCTCGGTGCCGTCGAACAACTCGGCCTTGATGCCGCCCGCGCAACCCTTGGCGTTGGCCTCGACACTGCGCAGGGTGCCGACCATCGTGACTTCTTGGCCGCGTTGACAGTCGATCGCTTTCTGCGCACCGGTGCCGGTGGCCTCTTCGGTCAACTCTTCGGCATCGAGTTGCTCGGGATCGTCGGTCAGCCGGCGTGTCAGCCGGCGCAGATACCCTTCGGCCGTAGCCATGGCGTCTCCTGCCAATCTGTGAATCCACCGTGGATCCCCAACCAACGCCACGGTAGACCTGTTAGTTCCCCGATGCCACGAGGGGGGTTACCCGCCACGCCGGTGATTTATGCCACACGGCACGATCGTGTGGTGCCAGTCGATTTGAGCGGCGTGACGACGGTTCTGCTGCCCGGAACCGGATCCGACGACGACTACGTCTACCGGGCTTTCGCGGCCCCGCTGCACGAGGTCGGCGCCGTGGTCGTGGCGCCCCCGCCGCAGCCGGAACGGCTGATCGACGGCTACCTCGACGAACTCGACAACGCGGCGCGACAGGGCGCCATCGCGGTGGGCGGGGTGTCGATCGGCGCAGCGGTAGCGGCCAACTGGGCGTTGGCGCATCCGGCGCGCGTGGTGGCGGTGCTGGCCGCCCTTCCGCCGTGGACGGGCTCGCCGGACTCGGCACCCGCCGCGCAGGCCGCCCGATACTCGGCCGACGTGCTGCGTAGGGACGGGCTGGTGTCGGCGACGTCGCAGATGCGGGCGTCGAGCCCGCCCTGGCTCGCCGACGAGTTGGCGCGGTCGTGGCTGGGTCAGTGGCCTGGGCTGCCCGACGCGATGGACGCCGCTGCGCGATACGTCTCGCCGGCAGCGGCCCAGCTGGCCACGTTGACCGCGCCGATGGGCGTCGGCGCGGCCATCGATGATCCTGTGCACCCGCTGGAGGTCGCCGTGGAGTGGACCGCTGCCGCCCCGCAGGCGGCGCTGCGGACCGTCACGCTCGACGAGATGGGCGAGAACCCGTCAGTGCTCGGCGCGGCGTGTGTGGCCGCGCTGTTGGATTTGTGAGGTCCGCTAGCCGCCGGTGATCGTGCGCAGCTGCTGCATCGCCGAGCCGTGCTCGCTGCGGCGGGCCACCGGCTGAGCCTCGGGCTGCTGCGGCTGCTGCTGTTGCTGCTGTGCGGCGGCCTGCGCGGCCGCCTGCTGCTCGGCGGCGGCCCGCAGCTGCTCGGCCATTGGCTCCGGCAGCTGGATCGGCAACGGCGTGCGCACCGGCAGCGGAGTGTTTCCTCGACGAACGACAGTGTCCGCCAATGCTTCTCGCGCCTGCTGGCTCAACGCGTCGATGGTCTCCTGCGGCCCGTTGACGACGCAGCGGATCATCCACCGGTAGCCGTCGACGCCGATGAACCGCACGACACCCGCGGCCGCCGTGCCGACCACCTCTCGACCCCATGGGCCGTCCTCGATGCGCACGTCCGGGGTGTCCTTGCGCAGCGACTCGGCCAACTCCCCTGCGACTTCCCGCCACAGCGCCGAACTCTTCGGCGCGGCGTATGCCGCGACGGTGAACCGGCCGTTGGGTGTCACCACCCAGACCGCGCTGGGCACGCCGCCCTCGGTGAGCTCCACCTGCACCTGCCCGGCTTCGGGCATCGGGATCAGGACGGAGCCGAGGTCCAGCCGCGCGTGCGTTGCCGCCGCGGCGTCGTCGAAGTCATCGATGTCGAACGGGCCGTCGAGCTCGTCATCGTCTGCGCCGTCATCCGTGGCGTCGATCTCGTGATCGACGTCGTCGGGTTTGGCGTGTTTTCCAAAAGCCATCACAAACTCGCATGTCCGCCGGAGGAACCGTGGCCGCCGACGCCACGGGAAGTGCCTGCCAAGCCGGCCTCATCGAATGAGGTCACCTCGACCAGGTCGGGGAGTTCGACCCGCTGCACGAGCAACTGGGCGATCCGGTCGCCACGGTGCACGTTGATCGGCTCCGCGGGATCGAGGTTGATCAGCGCCACCTTGATCTCGCCGCGATAGCCCGCGTCGATCGTGCCGGGACTGTTGACGATCGAAAGGCCAACGCGCGCAGCCAAACCCGACCTCGGGTGTATCAACCCCACCATCCCGTGCGGGATGGCCACCGCGATGCCCGTCGGCACGAGTGCACGGTGGCCGGGCTGCAGTTCGACGTCCTCTGCGCTGAACAGGTCGATGCCGGCGTCGCCTTCGTGGGCACGGCTGGGCATCGGCAGGCCGGGATCGAGGCGAACGACCGCCAGAGGGGTGGACACGAGCCATGAGATTACCCTTGGCGGCGTGTCTGACACGCGCGCAGCACCGCAAGTCGTGCGCTACAGCGAACGGTTGCGCGTGCCCTGGTGGTGGTGGCCGCCGGCCATGGCCCTGGCCGCGCTGATCGCACTCGAAGTCAACCAAGGTGTGCGCCCCTTGCCCGACTGGGTGCCGTTCGCCGTGCTACTTCCCGTCGCCGGCGCGGTGTTGTTGTGGTTCAGCAGGACCGAGGTGCGGGTGGTCGGCCCCGCACCTGAGGATCCGGGCGCCGAGACCGAACTGTGGGTCGGCGACGCGCATCTGCCGGTCAGCGTCATCGCCAAGTCCGCGGAAGTGCCGAAATCAGCGAAATCGGCAGCGCTCGGGCGCCAGCTGGATCCGGCCGCCTACGTGGTGCACCGGGCCTGGGTGGGCCCGATGGTGCTGGTTGTGCTCGACGATCCGGACGACCCCACGCCGTACTGGCTGGTGAGCTGTCGTCGCCCGGATCGGGTGTTATCGGCGCTGCGTTCTTGACCCGATCTCAGGCCGCGCAGTCCGAGCAGATCATCACGCCGTTCTTCTCGCTGGCCAGCCTGCTGCGGTGATGTACGAGGAAGCAGCTCGAGCAGGTGAACTCGTCGGCCTGCTTCGGAATCACCCGCACAGACAGCTCTTCGCCGGACAGATCGGCACCTGGCAGTTCGAAGTTCTCGGCGGACTCTGACTCGTCGACGTCCACGACGGCTGATTGAGCCTCGTTACGCCGCGCCTTGAGCTCTTCCAGCGAATCCTCGGACACGTCGTCCGTCTCGGTGCGCCGTGGGGCGTCGTAGTCGGTAGCCATCTTCTTGTCCCCTCCGTGAACCTTGCGACAGAGCTTTGTACCAGCGTCGAACGCATCCGCCAAACGATTCGTGCCCAGTTTGTGTCCTCCAGAACTGTGATTTACATCACAATTGTCCAACGCCGCTGACCAGGGGGCAACAGGGGTGGATCTAGAGTGCACATGTGGTCGCTCAAATCACAGAAGGCACGGCCTTTGACAAGCATGGTCGGCCCTTCCGTCGGCGTAACTACACACCCGGGATCGTGGTGTTCGCCGCGATGGCCGTGGTGACCATGATCATCTGGGTGATCGCGCTCAATCGTCCGCCGGACGTGACCGAGGCCGCCGCGTGCAACCCGCCCGCCGACAACACCACCAGCGACCCGACCCAGTCCAAGCTGGGTGAGCAGGTGACGCGGGCATCGATGACCGAGGTCGGCCCCGCAAACCTGGCCGACACCAAGATCCGGGTGCTCAACGCGAGCGGCCAGGGTGGTCAAGCGGCCGAGGTGGCCGGACAACTGCGCGACCTCGGGTTCGCCGAGCCGACCGCCGAGAACGACCCGCTGTATGCCAACAACCGGCTGTCGTGCCAGGGCCAGATCCGCTTCGGCCCCGCCGGCCGCGCGGCTGCCGCTGCGGTCTGGTTGGTGGCCCCCTGCGTCGAGCTGTACCAGGACCAGCGGCCCGACAACACCGTCGACCTCGCGATCGGCACCGACTTCACCGAGCTGACGCGCAGCGACGACACCGAGGCCGTGCTGGCCACCCTGCGACCCGAGGCGACCCAGCCCCCCGACCCCGAGCTGATCTCGAAGATCCACAGCTCGGCCTGCTGACCGAGCCCCTTGGCGCGCTGAGCTTTTCGCGGATCAGGCGTCGTCCGCCGCGGTGAGCGCGGCGGTGAACGCGTCGCTGACACCCGGCGCGGCCGCGACCACCAGCCCTCGGCCGTCGGACGCGCCGCCCATCGGCGGCACCCGCACCAGGGCGCCCGCTTCGGCCGCGATCAGCGCGCCCGCCGCCCAGTCCCACACGTTGAGGTTCTCCTCGAAGTACGCGTCGAGATGACCGGCGGCGACCAGGCACAGGTCCAGCGCCGCCGAACCCAGCCGACGAATGTCGCGAATCTGAGGCAGCAGCTTCGCAAGCACCGAGGCCTGACGGCGCCGAAGCTGCGGGTCATAGCCGAAGCCGGTGCCCACCAACGACATTGACAACGCATCCGTCGGACTGACCTGCAGCGGCACGGTGGTCGCCCCGCGCCGCACATACGCGCCGTGACCGAGCGCCGCCGAGTACACCGCACCGTCGACGACGTGGGCGACCGCGCCCGCGATCGACTGCCCGTCGACCTGGACGGCGACCGAGACCGAGTAGGCCGGCAACCCGTAGACGAAGTTCACGGTGCCGTCGATTGGGTCGAGCACCCATGTCGGACGACCCGCCGATTCGTCGGAACGGCCACCGCCCTCCTCACCGAGGACACGTTCACCCGGCCGCAGTTCGGCAAGCCGGTCGCGCAGCAGCCGTTCGGTCTCGGTGTCGACGATCGTGACGGGGTCGGTCGGGGTGCTCTTCGCGCGCACCGCGTCACCGCCCGGTTCGCGCAGTGGCTCCCCGGCGAAAACCTCCTCGCGCCTGCGCTGCACGAAGGCGGCCGCCTCGCTCGCCAACCCCTCCGCGATCGAGCGGAGTTCGGTCGGGTCGAGGTGTTGGTCTTCCACCCGCCCATCGCAGCACAAATTGTCGGCACCGGATGCCCAGCACCCCCACCAAAGCGGTTGCGAGCCACTAATGTGTGGGCACATGACCGCGACCGATTCACCCGCAGCAGATCCCAGCACCAACGGAGGTTCGCAGCGCCGGGGATTCGGCGTTGACGTGGGCGGTAGCGGCGTCAAGGGCGGCATCGTCGACCTCGACACGGGTCGCCTGATCGGCGAGCGCTTCAAGATCGCGACCCCGCAGCCGGCCACCCCCGACGCCGTCAGCAAGACCGTCGCCGCCGTGGTGCGTGAGTTCGGCTGGACCGACAGGGTCGGGGTCACCTACCCCGGTGTGGTCACCCAAGGCGTCGTGCGGACCGCCGCCAACGTCGACAAGGCGTGGATCGGCATCAACGCCAGTGAGTTCTTCAGCAAGGAACTCGGCGGACAGCACGTGACGGTGCTCAACGACGCCGACGCCGCCGGGCTGGCCGAGGAGAAGTTCGGCGCGGGCCGCGACAACACCGGCGTGATCGTGCTGCTGACCTTCGGGACGGGTATCGGATCGGCCGTCATCCACAACGGCGTACTGCTGCCGAACACCGAATTCGGCCATCTCGAGGTCGGCGGCAAGGAAGCCGAGCACCGGGCCGCCTCCTCGGTCAAGGAGGCCAAGCGCTGGAGTTACGAGCGCTGGTGCAAAGAGGTCACCAAGGTGCTCATCGCGATCGAGAACGCCATCTGGCCCGACCTGTTCATCGCCGGCGGCGGCATCAGCCGCAAGGCCGACAAGTGGATTCCGCTGCTGAAGAACCGCACGCCTGTAGTGGCCGCCACGCTGCAGAACACCGCCGGTATCGTCGGCGCGGCGATGGCCGCGGAGGTCGACGTCACGGCTACTGCCAAGTAGCCACGCCCAAGATCGCTGAATTTGCCGCTCGAGGCGGCGTTACCGAACTCTGTCGTTACAATGGTCGACGGCGGCCGCGACCGGAAAGCGGCAAGTATCCGAAGCAGATATCAACGCCACATTCGACATAACAGACGCTTTTCGGTGGTGCATGCCCCTGGGACCATCGAAATCCTCAAGACCGAAAGGGTGACGTGGCAGCGACAAAGGCAAGCACGGCAGCCACAAAGCCGGCGAAGCGCACCGCTACCAAGACGCCCGCCAAGAAGGCCACGGCAGCCAAGGGCACCAATGGGTCCGCTCCTGCCAAGCCCGCGAAGCGAGCCACCAAGACAGCCGCGAGCGCGACGAAGACGGACAAGCCCGCCGCCAAGTCCCGCGCCACCAAGCCCGCCAAGGCCGCCGCGAAGACCCGGCCCGCCGCCAAGGCGGCGAAGGCCGCGGGCGACGGCCCGGCACCGCGAGGCCGCGCCAAGAAGGAGACGTCGCCGGAGCCGACGGCCGTTCTCGCCGAGGACGACGAACTCGAGACCACCGACGAACTCGACGGTGAGCCCGACGAGTTGGTCGATGACGTCGTCGAGGATCTCGAACTCGACGACCTCGAGGAGGATGCGGCCGACGAAGAAGACGAGGCTGCAGACGAGGAAGACGCCGTCGACGAGGAAGCCCCGGCCGCCACCAAGGCCAAGGCCAAAGGCGCAGCCGCCGAGGATGCCGCCGCCGAGGACGATGAGATCGCCGAGCCCAGCGAGAAGGACAAGGCCTCAGGCGACTTCGTCTGGGACGAAGAGGAGTCCGAGGCGCTGCGGCAGGCCCGCAAGGACGCCGAGCTCACCGCGTCGGCCGACTCCGTGCGTGCCTACCTCAAGCAGATCGGCAAGGTGGCGCTGCTCAACGCCGAGGAGGAAGTCGAGCTCGCCAAGCGGATCGAGGCCGGTCTCTACGCCACTCAGTTGATGAACGAGATGGCCGAGAAGGGCGAGAAGCTGCCCGCCGCGCAGCGTCGCGACATGGCGTGGATCTGCCGGGACGGCGATCGCGCGAAAAACCACCTGCTGGAAGCCAACCTGCGCCTTGTGGTGTCGCTGGCCAAGCGCTACACCGGCCGCGGCATGGCGTTCCTGGACCTGATCCAGGAGGGCAACCTCGGCCTGATCCGTGCGGTCGAAAAGTTCGACTACACAAAGGGTTACAAGTTCTCGACGTACGCGACCTGGTGGATCCGGCAGGCCATCACCCGCGCCATGGCCGACCAGGCGCGCACCATCCGCATCCCGGTGCACATGGTCGAGGTCATCAACAAGCTGGGTCGTATCCAGCGCGAGCTGCTGCAGGACCTCGGCCGCGAGCCGACGCCCGAAGAGCTGGCCAAGGAAATGGACATCACGCCTGAAAAGGTGCTCGAGATCCAGCAGTACGCGCGTGAGCCGATATCGCTCGACCAGACCATCGGCGACGAAGGCGATTCGCAGCTGGGCGATTTCATCGAGGACAGCGAGGCTGTCGTCGCCGTCGATGCAGTGAGCTTCACGCTGCTGCAGGACCAGCTGCAGTCGGTGCTCGAGACGCTCTCCGAGCGTGAGGCGGGCGTGGTGCGGCTGCGGTTCGGCCTCACCGACGGTCAGCCGCGCACGCTCGACGAGATCGGTCAGGTGTACGGCGTGACACGTGAGCGCATCCGGCAGATCGAGAGCAAGACGATGTCGAAGTTGCGCCACCCCAGCCGTTCTCAAGTGCTGCGCGACTACCTCGACTGAGCAAGTAGTGTTCTGACCCGCGGCATTGCCGGTCAGTTACGAGATGACAGGTCGTCTGCGAGTGCTTCCAGCGTGCCCAACGCCCGCTACCGGACGGCCGAGTGGGTCGCTTGCGTGCCGGACAGGAAAATCCCTCCCGTTCGTGAGGGAAAACTAGCTGCTCAGCCACTTACGCCGCCCTACCCGGGTCATGACAATTGCCTCCTGACTACGTGCAACTAGCCAAAGGAGACACATCATGAAACGCGTTCCCACCGGATCGATCCTGGCCTCCGCCATTGGCTCGGCCATCGCAATGGTGTTTCTGACTGCGCCCGCCGCTCACGCCGAGAAGATCCCGGAAAAGACCATCAAGAGCGAATGCGCCTCCGCGGGTGGCACTTACACGACTACCGTCCAAGGTGGCACAAGGTTCTCCACGTGTACCTATAAGGACAACGAAGGCAACAAGTTCCGTGACTACTATGCAGATGGCGGCTACTACTCGACGCGTCCGTTCTGACGTTCAGCACGCTCCCGGAAAGTTCAGGTCGAACGGGTCCGGAATGCAGGGCTGGTTCTGCTCGGGCGGCGGGGCCGCGGCCTCTTCCGGCGGAGGCGCCTGCGCCTCGGTCGGGGGCGGGTTCTCCGGCGGCGGCGCCTGCTGAGCCACCGGCTCCGGCGCAGGCTCAGGCGGCGCTGCCGGCTTGGGCAGCGGACGTTCTTCTATTGGCGCACCCGGGATGCAGATCAACTGATTCGGCGAATCCCACGGCTGCATGTCGTGGTTTTCGAACGTCAACGCGCCCGAAGGCTTGTTACCGGGAGGTTGGACGGCGCCGGTCAGAAGCAGCGGTGCGTACTTCCCTCTCGTGACGGTGAGCTTGATCCAGTTGCCGCCCTTGTCGATTTCTCCGGTGACACGGCCCTTCATACTGGTGCCGTTGGGATAGAAGGTCTCCGCCGGCGCGTCCACCGTTGTCCCGCGAGGGGCATTGAACGTCGTGTGCGCGCCGACCTCCGGGTAGTTGAGGGTCACTTCTCCGCCGGCGAACTGATAACCGGCCGCTTCGCCGTAGCAGTCGGGCCCGGCCTGAGCCGGCGCCGGGGTGATCAGGAGCCCGATCGCCATCGCGGCGGTCGTTGCGCCGCACAGTTTCTTGCCCGTCGAGGTTGACATGGACCGACGCTAACCCGGCGAGGGCCGCCAAGATATCGGGTGATTCCCTAGCGTTGAGGGTCGTTGGGGTGCGGGTCGACGACCGTGAAGGCGATGTGTTTGACCCGCGTCTCGCCCTGCGGCAGACAGCTGGTGCCCTGGTCAGCGGTGAACCCGTCGCAGTGTGGCGCAGACAGATTCCACGACACGTCGACGGTGTGGGTGCCGACCGGAAGCGGGTTGATCGAGCCGAGGCCCACGGTGTTGATCGCCTGCTGGCCCGGCGCCGACGGCAGGTAGCCCGTCCAGATCTTGTTGTCGGCGGGAAACGCATGGTTGGTCTGGTACGCGGTACCCGCGTCGACGGTGTACTCGATGCTCTTGAGCTTGCCCCGGAAGTCGTCGATCGGGGTGGCGTACCTCGTCGTGAAACCCGGCGGCTTCTGCTCGTACTGATAGGCCACGATCCACGGGATCGATACCGCCCACCTCTCGCTGACAGGGATCTGCGTGCAATTGGAGGTCAGAACCGCCACCGAATAGCCGTACTGCTGGTTGAGCGTGAGGCCGTTCGGCGAGACACAGGGTTCGGGGGCGGCCCATTTGGCCGCGGCGACCGGGCAGGTCACGAGCGTCGCGATCGACAGGCCCACCGCGGAGATCACCGCTGCGATGCCGGCACGGTTCTTGGCGCAAAGGGACACGTCGTCCTCCCCGTAACCCCGACCCATATCCCGTTAACTGCTGCAAGCAAACTCTCGGCAAACTACCGAGTCAACCGGCAAGCGCCGAATTGATTGCATTCGCAAGTTCTTGTGGCTTCGTCACCTGATGTAGGTGACGGACAGATTCTCCGGATAACCCCGATAGTCGCGCGTTCCACAGCAGGGGCGTTTCCGGCACGAACTCGTGCCACACAACCGCCCACTGCTCGTCTGAGATGTCATTGGCGAAGAAGAGCTTGACGGATGCGGCACTTTGGCCCGCTGGCGGTATCAGGGCGCCGACGAAGACAAGTTTGGCGACCCGGTCGGGATGGCGGACCGCCGCTTCGGTCGCCACTACCCCGCCAAGTGAATGCGCAACGAGGACAATGCTTTCAAAGCGCGCCTCATCGACCGCCTCGACGACCGCAGCGGCACAGTCGTCGAGAGTCACGCTCACAATTTCTGCTGGACGACTGGCGCGCCCCGGAAGGCCAACCGCCACCGTCGGCGCCTACAGGTGCTCTGCCACCGAATTCCAGCACGCCGCAGGAAGGTTCGAGCCGTGCACCAGCACGACACCGCCGGCGCTCACGTCGCCGACCTGTCCGCTATTGCTTCTTCGGTCGCACTTTGTATGTGGCAGGCCATGATTCGCGAGTCTCGTCCCCCGACAGCGGGATGCCCTTGCTCCCGATCCTGATGTCGTAGGCCTCCTTGTTCTTGCCCACTTCTCGCTTGACCGCTTCGGTCGCGGCGTACATCAGCTGGTCGATCTCCGCCTCGGCGAAGGTGACGAACGACGTATGGCGTTCTTCGTCGTCGCCGGGGGCCATCTTCTCGGGGAGCACCCGCGAGGCCAGCGCCGCCAGGCCGAGCAGCGTGAACGGCACGATCCAGTAGCAGATGAACGACAGCGGGGTCTTGGTGTCGAGGATCGTGGCTTCGCCGTACACGATCGGCGGGATCGCCGACGAGATCGTCATACCGGCGAATGCCGCGATCCAGATCCAGGTCAAGAGGTTGGTGATCCGCTTGAAGATGGCGCTCTCGATCACCTCTTCGGGCTGGTCCACCTCGGCGAACTCACGCACGAACGGACGGCCGATCAGCATCCCGGTCAGCGCGACGAGGAAGATGCCCGCATTGCTCAGCGGCTGCATCCATTGCTCCATGAACGACTGGCTGAGGGTGAACGTCAGGATCGCCAGCACGATGAAAACCCCGATGGCGCCGATCTCCAGCGACCGGCCCGGTGTTCCCTTCACGCGTCCGATCACGAACGACACCACCGCAACCCCGAGCGCCACCAAAACCGCGGCCTCGAACGGAACATTGCCGACCAGAACCCAATAGACGATCCACGGCGCGAAGCCCACCAGAATGCTCACGGTTGGTCAGTGTAGGTAGTTCGCTTCGAGAGCACGACAGTCCACACTAGATTTGTAACGTGTCCGATCGCCGCAACGTCTCGTCCGGGTCCGAGTTCGAAGCGGAGGTCGGGTATTCGCGCGCGGTGCGCACCGGACCCCTCGTGGTCGTGTCGGGAACCACCGCGTCAGGTGACACCGTCGCCGACCAAACCCGGAACGCATTGCGGCGCATAGAGACCGCGCTCACCGAGGCCGGCGCCTCGCTGGCCGACGTGGTCCGCACCCGGATGTTCGTCACCGACATGTCCTACTGGCGCGAGGTGGGGGCCGTGCACGCCGAGGTGTTCGGCGACATCCGTCCGGCGACCACGATGGTGGAGGTGTCCGCCCTCATCTCGCCCGAACTGCTGGTCGAGATCGAGGCCGACGCCTATGTCAGCGGCGCGAACGAACCGTCCGGCCCCGGCCGGTAGGGCGTGACACTGGTCACAGCCGCCACCGGCAGCGGGCCGTACAGATGCGGGAAGCGCATCGACTCCGGATCGGTCGGCACACCCGGCTCCCAGCGCACCGGCGCGGTCAATCGGGCGGGATCGATTTCGAGCAACAGCAGGTCCACGCGGCCGGCGTAAAGCCGGTTGGCGGGCAGATGCACCTGCTCAGGGGTGGAAAGGTGAACGAAGCCGACGGCCTCCAACGAGTCGGGGCGGTGTTCGCCGCGGCCCTTCGAGACGTGCCATTCGTCCGCGGCACAGATGTGCACGAGCATCTCCTCAGCCTGCCCTGCCCGCAACTTCGCTGGGCGTGAAAAACGACACACCTGGATACGTCTTGGGAACAACGCTGAAACGCCATACGTCTGAGAGAGTGGACTTGCGTGAAACGGGGTATTAACCGGTTCACCACGAGCAGAGACGGAGGAGCCATGAACGCAACTCTGACCAGTCCCGAACTGACGCGGGCTGATCGCTGCGACCGTTGCGGCGCCGCTGCTCGCGTGCGGGCAAAGTTGCCGTCGGGCGCCGAGCTTTTGTTTTGTCAGCACCACGCCAACAAGCACGAGGCGAAGCTGATCGAACTCGCCGCTGTCATCGAAGTCAGCCCTGATCCGGTCGACGCCTGATTCCGCAGCACCCTCCCGGCTGACCACGCCGGCACTCCGTCAGGAATGCTGGTCTGGTCATGACTGACCAGCTTCCGGTGAAGCCTTCCAAGCATCACATTTGGCACATCACCAAACGGACGCTGTCGAAGGCCTGGGACGACTCGATCTTCTCGGAATCCGCGCAAGCGGCGTTCTGGTGTGCGCTCTCGCTGCCGCCGCTCCTTCTCGGAATGCTCGGCAGCCTGGCCTACATAGCGCCGCTGTTCGGGCCCGAGACGCTTCCGGTCATCGAGGACCAGTTGATCAGTACGGCGGGAAGATTCTTCTCCCCCAACGTCGTCAACGAAATCATCGAGCCGACGGTGCGCGACATCGTCAGGGGTGCGCGCGGCGAGGTGGTGTCACTGGGCTTCGTGATCTCGCTGTGGGCGGGGTCGTCGGCGATCTCGGCGTTCGTCGACTCGATCACCGAGGCGCACGACCAGACACCGTTGCGCCATCCGGTGCGGCAGCGGTTCTATTCGCTCGGCCTGTACGTCGTGATGTTGATCGGCGCGATCATCTGCGCACCGTTTCTGGCCCTCGGGCCGCGCAAGATCTCCGAATACATCCCGCAGAGTTGGGACCACGTCCTGCAGTACGGCTACTACCCCGTGCTGTTCTTCGGGCTGGTGGTCGCGGTGGGCCTGCTCTACCGGGTGTCGTTGCCCAAGCCGCTGCCGTCACACCGGCTGATCCTGGGCTCTGTGCTGGCCGCCGTCGTGTTCCTCATCGCAACGTACGGGCTTCGGGTGTACCTGACATGGATCACCATGACCGGCTACACGTACGGGGCTCTGGCGACCCCGATCGCGTTCCTGCTGTTCGCGTTCTTCCTCGGCTTCGCGATCATGCTGGGCGCCGAGTTGAACGCGGCGATCGAGGAGGAGTGGCCCGCGCCCGCGACGCACGCCAAACGATTCCGGTGGTGGCTCGAGGAGAAGGCCGCCGAATCGTTGGAGTCGCTCAACGGCGGCTCAGCGACCCCGGACGCGTCCGCGACGGCCGCGTCGAAGGGTGACGCGACTACTTCTTGAGCTTCTCGTAGATCCGCTTGCATTCCGGGCACACCGGCGAGCCGGGCTTGGCCGCCTTCGTCACCGGGAACACCTCACCGCACAGTGCGACCACATGGGTACCCATCACGGCGCTCTCGGCGATCTTGTCCTTCTTGACGTAATGGAAGTACTTCGGGGTGTCGCTGTCAGTCCCGTCGTCGACCCGTTCGTCGGTGTCGGTGCGCTCGATGGTCTGGGTTCGCATGGGTTCATTGTGCCTGGCAATACATCGGTAAGAAACCGGTCGGTCGGCGACGAGGAAGGTGTGGAACAGTGGGACATATGAAACACGGCCAACAGCTGGGTTTCGACGACGACGGACGTCCCGTCCTCATCACCGCCGCCGCACCCGCTCACGAGGAGCAGCACCGCCAACGGGTACGCAAGTACTTGACCATCATGGCGTTCCGCATCCCGGCGCTGATTCTCGCCGCAGCGGCCTACGGCATATGGGAGAACGGCCTGATATCGCTGGCGATACTGGTGGCCTCGATTCCGTTGCCGTGGATCGCGGTCCTCATCGCCAACGACCGACCGCCCCGCCGCGCGGAGGAACCCCGCCGGTATGCCGCGCGCCGCACACCGCTGTTCCCCACTGCCGAACGGCCGGCCATCGAGCAGCGACCGCCGGAGGCGCCGCAACCCGACGCCGCGCCGCGGCCGGGCGACGTTCCTTCCTGAGCGACCTCTCGCCGTATTCTCAGACGATTCTCAGGGCGTCGGCCCAAAACCGCTGATCAACACGTGTGAACCCGCCGGTTCGTGGGAACTCTTCGTACCTATTGGGCGTTGAAGTACTTGACAGTTCGAGCCGAGCAGGAGGCCCCGATGGCAAATGCCACACTAAGCCGCATCGACCACGACCTGGACGCACAGAGTCCGGCCGCTGATCTAGTGCGCGTGTACCTCAACGGCATCGGCAAAACGGCTTTGCTGAACGCCGCCGATGAGGTCGAGCTCGCGAAGCGAATCGAGGCCGGTCTGTACGCGCAGCATCTGCTCGCCACCCGAAAGCGCCTCGGCGAGAACCGCAAACGCGATCTCGCGGCCGTCGTCCGCGACGGTGAGGCCGCCCGCAGGCATCTGCTCGAAGCCAACCTGCGTTTGGTCGTTTCGCTGGCAAAGCGCTACACCGGCCGCGGCATGCCGCTTCTCGACCTGATCCAGGAGGGCAACCTCGGCCTGATCCGCGCGATGGAGAAGTTCGACTACACCAAGGGGTTCAAGTTCTCCACGTATGCCACGTGGTGGATCCGTCAGGCCATCACCCGCGGTATGGCCGACCAGAGCCGCACCATCCGGCTGCCGGTCCACCTCGTCGAGCAGGTCAATAAGCTCGCCCGCATCAAGCGGGAGATGCATCAGAACCTCGGCCGTGAGGCCACCGACGAGGAGCTGGCGGCGGAGTCGGGCATCCCGATCGAGAAGATCAACGATCTGCTCGAGCACAGCCGCGATCCGGTGAGCCTCGACATGCCCGTGGGCAGCGACGAGGAAGCCCCGCTTGGCGACTTCATCGAGGACGCCGAGGCGATGTCGGCCGAGAACGCCGTCATCTCCGAGCTCCTGCACACCGACATCCGCCACGTGCTCGCCACCCTCGACGAGCGCGAGCAGCAGGTGATCCGGCTGCGGTTCGGCCTCGACGACGGCCAGCCCCGCACGCTCGACCAGATCGGCAAGCTCTTCGGGTTGTCCCGTGAGCGGGTGCGCCAGATAGAGCGTGAGGTGATGGCGAAACTGCGCAACGGCGAACGTGCCGACCGCTTGCGCTCCTATGCCAGCTAGCGACCCCTCCAAGAAGGCCCGCCGGTTAACCCCGGCGGGCCTTTTTGGCACACGCGCACCACGTAGAACACTTATTCGCGCAGCTAGGCCGGTAGACTCGGGCATGACGAAGGGTTGCCCATGAACGATTTGGTCGATACCACCGAGATGTACCTGCGGACCATCTACGACCTCGAGGAAGAGGGCGTGGTGCCACTGCGTGCGCGCATCGCCGAGCGTCTCGAGCAAAGCGGCCCGACCGTGAGTCAGACCGTCTCCCGGATGGAGCGTGACGGACTGCTGCACGTGGCAGGCGACCGGCACCTGGAGCTGACCGACAAGGGCCGCGCGCTGGCCATCGCCGTGATGCGCAAGCACCGGCTCGCCGAGCGGCTGCTGGTCGACGTGATCGGCCTGCCGTGGGAGGAAGTCCACGCCGAGGCCTGCCGGTGGGAGCACGTGATGAGCGAGGACGTCGAACGCCGCCTGGTGCAGGTGCTCGACAACCCCACGGTATCGCCGTTCGGTAACCCCATCCCCGGCCTGTCCGAGCTGGGCGTCGGCGATACCCACGGCGCCGAGGACCGCAACCTCGTGCGGCTGACCGAGCTGCCCGCCGGCTTCCCGGTGGCCGTGGTGGTGCGCCAACTGACCGAGCACGTCCAGGGTGACGTCAACCTGATCGCCCGACTCAAGGACGCCGGCGTCGTGCCCAACGCCCGCGTGACGGTGGAGACCGGCCCCAACGGCGGCGTGATGATCGTGATCCCCGGCCACGAGCAGGTCGAGCTGCCCCACGAAATGGCCCACGCCGTGAAGGTCGAAAAGGTCTAGCTTTCGCGCCGGATCAGCCGGCGCGCCTTCCGAAGTCGCGCGGTCGCGGCAACTCCAGGCCGAGCCGCCTGGCGAGCCGATAGCCCGTCGCAGCGAGGTCGCGGATCTGCTCCGGGCGCATACCCGATTGCAACGCGGAATCCAGCATGCCCGCCATCCGGTGCGTGCCGTCGCAGCGCAGCGCCGCCTCCAGCGACACCCCGGCCAACGGCCCGTCGCCGCGCGCATACGCCGAGAACGCCAACAGCACCAGCGCTTCGACCCGCCACGGCGGGGGCAGTCGCCGGGACAGCGCCGCCCACAGCGACTCGGCGTCGGCCGCCTGGTCGCCGACCGCCAGCGCGTACAGCACATCGCGGATCTCCGGGTCGAGAAGGGCGCGCGCCAACCTGGCCACCTCGTCGTCCGGCAGCGTCTCCCCCGCAGTCACCCGCGCCGCCGCCGCCATCGCGCCCCTGATGTCGCGCACCGCGTCGGTGTCGGTGTCTTCATCGGCGTGACCGCGGATCACCTCGGCCAACGCCGCGCTCGCGTCCTCATCGGTGACGTCGATGACGTCGAGAAGCTCTTCGCGACGGGCGTACAGCCGTCGACCGTCCAGCACCGCGGCCATCGCCAACGGCGAGGCCGCCGGATCGTCGACGGTGCCCCAGCTGCCGTCGGCGCTGTGCCACCTCCCTCCTGGGCCGACCGTGTCGACGACATGGAAATCGGTCAGCTCGATCGCATATTCGTCCAATGCGTCCGACAGCGCGCGGCGCAGATGCTGGTAATCGTCGTTGCACAACCGGCAGCCGGCCCCGTCGGCGTCGACGACGATCCCGATCGCGCCATCCGGCCGCGCCGCGGCAGCGACCTCCGCGAGGTGCCCCACGGCGTCGCGCAGGTCCGTTGAAAGATCAACGCGCATAATGCAACCCAGTTCGCCGCGGTCGCTCGTCACCAGAACGAATGACTTCTCTGGCACGAAGCCGAGTACGGCCGGCAGCGCGGCGATCAGGGCACCTGGCCGATTGAGCTGGAAGTCGGGATCCGAAGTCGTCATGCCCCGACGATCGACGACCGCACCGACTCGGTGGCGCGGCGCGGCGCGTCGACGGCCAAAACTGTGGATCAAGTCGGGACTGGGGATGGCCGGCGGCCTAGGCGGCTGCTCTGTGTATGGCGATGTTCCATCGTGGCCCGCGCAGCGCTTGCATGAGAGTGGCGAAGAGCAGGAAGTAGTGCTCAGGTCCTCGCGCTGTCTCGATGCCGCCCAGATCGACCTGCTGCTCGACGGGCCAGCCGAGATCGACGAGCAGACCGGACACCAGCGATTTGGCATCTGGATCGTCGCCCGACAGAAACACAGTGGTGGGTTCGGAGATCGCGGACGGCTCGACGGCGACCGTTCCCGCCAAGGTATTGAGCGATTTGACGACCCGCGTGCGCGGAAGCGCCTGCTGCAGCTTCGATCCGAGGCTGGTGTTCGGATACATCAGCTCGAACCGCTCCGTGACGGCGTTGCCGATGTCGAGTAGGACGTGCCCAGCGAGCAGATCTTCGTGTGCGGAAAGCGCCTCGAGTGCGGCAGAGGCCTGCAGCGCGCTGATCACGAGGTCCGAATCCTGCACCGCCGAGGCGTAATCCGTGACAGCCGGCGCCAGATCCTGATGCAGTTCGGGGTGGCGTGAACCGAATGTCACGGTGTGGCCCGCCCTGCGGAATCCCTCGGCGAGAGTTGTACCCATGTGGCCGGTGCCGAGAACAGCGATCTTCATTGACGTTCCTTTCCTCGAACGTATGGCTACTTGTTGTGGAATTCGTTGCGGTGCGATTCGGCCCAGTCGCTGAACGACTGCAGTTCCGGATTGAGATCGCGTGCCCGCTCCAGGTCGCGAGCTCCGATGAAGCGCTCCGAGTTCTCGGCGTAGTACTGGAACATGTTGCCCATCTCCACCGCGCCCGGAAATCCTTGTGCCCGAAACTCATCCCAGGTCAAGGGCTGGTAGATGACCGGCTCGCCCAAGGCATCGCTGAGGACAGCGGCGTATTGCTCGCCGGTGAGATGGTCGCCCGCGATGCTGAGCGTGGTGCCGAGAAATTCGCTGCCGCGCTTGAAGATCTGCAACGCCGTTTTCCCGATGTCGGCGACGGCGATGCCAGACATCGCCCGATCGGCGATCGGCAGGGTCAGCTTCAGCATGCCGTCGTCACCCCGTGACGGGGCCAACGCGCCGGTGAACCCTTCGAAGAACAGCGTTGTGCGCAGGAAGGTGGTCGGCACGTCGTACTCGCGCAGCACAGCGTCTGCTTCGGCCTTTGCGTCGAAGTGCGGCACCTTGTAACGACCGTCGACGGTGGGCACACGCTCATCGGCGCCGAAGTGCTCGCGGGTGTCCTCCAGCGTGGACCAGATTACGTGCGACACCCCCGCCTGCTTGGCGGCGAGCGCGGCGATATCGACCTGCTCGAGTTCCCTTGCAGCGCGCGTTCTGCGGGCCTGATCCTCGGCAGAGAGTTCGGCCCAGTAGTTGGTGACGAGGAAGACACCATAGGCGCCGTCGAACGCTCTGCACATGCTGGCGCCGTCGTCGAGGTCGGCCTCGATGACTTCGGCACCCGCGGCGGCCAACTCACGGGCGGCGGCGGAGTTCACACTGCGGGTCAACGCGCGCACCCTGAACTGCCGGTCCGGGTCGGCGAGGACCGCTTCGACCAGGCCGCCTCCCTGCGACCCGGTGGCCCCTACGACGGATATCACATTCGTCGCTGTCATTTTCTCCCCTCCGAAACTGAGTTGATATGTCAACTCTATCCACGGTAACCGTCTGAGTTGATATGTCAACTCAAATCGATAGACTCGCGGTTATGACCCCGGAACGAGTGCTCGACGACGACGAACTGAAAGCGTGGCGGAGCTTCGTCGACATGCATCATCGGCTCGAACGACACTTGGTCGGCTATCTGCAGAGCGAGTTCGGGCTGTCAGGCTCCGACTTCGAAATCCTGGTCAACCTCTCGGAGGCACCGGAAGGCAGGATGCGCGCCTATGAGCTCGGCAGGGCGACCCTCTGGGAGAAGAGCAGGCTGTCACACCACCTGCGTCGAATGGAGAAACGCGGACTCGTCCGGCGCGAGGTCGTCGCGGGCTCAGACGCGCGCTATCCCCATATCGTCCTCACCGACGCCGGCCGCGCCGCCATCGAATCGTCGGCTCCTGCCAACGCCGCCCGCGTGCGCAGGCTGTTCATCGACGTACTGGGGCCCGAGCGCCTCGCCGTGTTCCGAGAAGCCTCGGACGACGTCATCGCCGCGGTTGAGAACGATCGTGACTAGCGCGGGATCGCCCGGCGCACCTCGAGCACCGCATCGGTGAACAGCGTGTCCAGCGCATGTGTGTCCGGTGCGGCATCCGACGAACCGCTCTGCTGCCATGACGCCGTCACCTGGACATCGTCGATCAGCGCGACCAGCGTCAACGTCTTCGTCTCGCCCTTGGCCGACCGCGACGTGACCGTCTGCTCGACCGCGTAGCTGTCGTCGGCGTCCACCGGCGGCGCGGGCGGCATATCGACGGTCACCTTCGACACCTCACCCGCCAGTGTGCTGGTGAACGACCGACAGTCCTCGAGTTGGGCCACCCGCGCGCGCACCGACGGCACCGGGCGGACAACGGCGACGATCAGACGGCTACCACCCTTGTCGTCGGTGCCCTGTACGGCGGCCTTCTGCTGTGCCAGCAGCGGCAGCGGCGCGCATTCGGGCGGATTCACGTCGGATCCCGCTGCGACACCGTCGATTTCGCTCAGCAGGCGGTCGACGTCCTTCGCCGGCACCAGCGAAGCCGGATACTGCGCCGGGAAGCGTGTCGGCTCGATCAGCAAGTCGGTCACCGGAATCGGTTGGCTGCGACGGCTCCCGCCGTCGCCGGGCCGCGCGGTCCCGGTGACGGTATGGACGCAGCCGGCGACCAGCGCCGCCACCGTCGCCGCGGCCAGGCAGCCCACAGGCAGCCTGCAACCACGCGGATCCCGCAAAACCGAGCCGACCATTGCCGTCATCGTCTCACCGGCCTGCCCTGCCCGCGTCCAGACGCGCTGACGGGCCGATCGGCGAACTTTGTTCACCGGTTATTGACCGCGTCGGCATGCGAGATCGCCGCAATCGGCGTACACCTTCACATATGGCTTCGGTGCTGGAGTACGACCTCGTCGTCATCGGTTCGGGTCCCGGCGGGCAGAAGGCCGCCATCGCGGCGGCAAAGCTCGGCAAGACGGTAGCGGTCATCGAACGGGGCAGGATGCTCGGCGGCGTCTGTGTCAACACCGGGACCATCCCGTCCAAGACCCTGCGCGAAGCTGTGGTCTATCTGACCGGTATGAGTCAACGCGAGCTGTACGGCGCCAGCTACCGCGTCAAGGAGAAGATCACCCCCGCCGACCTGCTGGCCCGCACCACGCACGTCATCACCAAGGAGCAGGACGTGGTGCGCAGCCAGCTGATGCGCAACCGCGTCGACCTGCACACCGGCCACGGCCGCTTCATCGACGCGAACACCGTATGCGTCGACGACCAGACACGCGGCGAAAGAACCACTGTCCGAGGCGAATACATCGTGATCGCCACCGGCACCAAGCCCGCCCGCCCGGCCGGCGTGGAGTTCGACGAGAACCGGGTGCTCGACTCCGACGGGATCTTGGACCTCAAAAGCCTTCCGCAGTCGATGGTGGTGGTCGGTGCGGGCGTGATCGGCATCGAGTACGCGTCGATGTTCGCCGCACTGGGCACCAAGGTCACGGTGGTCGAGAAGCGCGACAGCATGCTGGACTTCTGTGATCCAGAAGTGGTGGAGGCGCTGAAGTTCCATCTGCGCGACCTGGCGGTGACGTTCCGATTCGGCGAGGAGGTGACGGCCGTCGACGTCGGCGCCGCAGGCACGGTGACTACGTTGGCCAGCGGCAAGCAGATTCCCGCGGAGACGGTGATGTACTCGGCGGGCCGCCAGGGTCAGACCGAACACCTCGACGTCGAGAACGCGGGCCTCGAAATCGACAGCCGCGGACGCATTTTCGTTGATGACCAGTTCCAGACCAAGGTCGATCACATCTACGCTGTCGGCGACGTCATCGGGTTCCCGGCGCTGGCCGCCACCTCGATGGACCAGGGCAGGCTGGCGGCCTATCACGCATTCGGCGAACCGGCCAAGGGCATGACCGAGTTGCAGCCGATCGGCATCTACTCCATCCCCGAGGTGTCCTACGTCGGCGCAACGGAAGTCGATCTGACCCGTGACGCGATCCCGTACGAGGTCGGGGTGTCGCGCTACCGCGAGCTGGCCCGTGGGCAGATCGCAGGCGACTCCTACGGCATGCTGAAACTGCTTGTCTCGACCGAGGATCTGAAGCTGCTCGGCGTCCACATCTTCGGGTCCAACGCCACCGAACTGGTGCACATCGGTCAGGCCGTGATGGGCTGCGGCGGCACCGTCGAGTACCTGGTGGACGCGGTCTTCAACTATCCGACCTTCTCCGAGGCGTACAAGGTCGCCGCGCTGGACGTGATGAACAAGCTGCGTGCGCTGAACCAGTTCCGCTCGTAACAGCGGTCAGCAGTCGTCGTCGAACACCGCTGGCGTCGTGTCGGCGGGCCCGCCCGCCTCCGCGCGCGCCAACAACGCGACGATGCCGTCGTCGAACGGCGGTGAGTAGGAGATGTTTTCGTCGCAGCCGCCGCCGTCGAGCCCGCCGACGATTCCGGTGATGGTCGCTCCTGTGGTCCACGGCGCACCGCTGGTGCCGTCGACAAGCCCGCCGCACGGAAGCGACGGAAATCCACCTGGCACCATCTCGGTCGAGGCCTTGCAGCCGATCGGCCCACCGCCGACGCCGAGCGCGTACCCGGTGACGTCGACCTCGGTACCGGGTTTCGGCGTGGTGCCGATCGTCAGCCCGCCGCCGGACTCGGATTCGAGCGTGCCGCCGCCGTCGCGCGCCACCCGCAGAATCGCGAAGTCCGCCAGCGGATCCTGGTTCTGCACCCACCGCGGGTCCAGGTAGATCGCGTCGACCCGCCAGACGTCGGCCGGGTCCGCGGAGTCCTTGAAGCCCGCGACGAACGTGGTGTCGACGTCCTGGGCGACGCAGTGGGCCGCGGTGAGGATGAGGTCACCGCCCTTGGAGTCCAGCACCCCCGCGGTGCAGGTGTGCAGTTCACCGCCGCCGAGGAACAACGCGCCGACGCGCGCGTCCGGCGGCACCGGGGCGGCAGACAACGTCGTCGGCGCAGGAGACCTGCTGCTCGAGTGGTGCTCGGCAGAGGGCGCCTCGGCGGTGCCACAGGCCGCCGTCACGGCCACCAGCCCGACCAGAAGCGCAGACACCCGCATGAAGTGATCCTGCCCGATGCGCCGCTACCTGTGGTCTTCGTGGTGCGCGGCGGCAAATGAGACACTGGAGGTCGCGGTGTTCTAGGAGGTGAGCCCGATCAGCGAAGAGCACGACGAGCGCTACGAGCCCGACCAGAGCGGGATGTACGAGCTGGAGTTTCCCGCACCCCAGCTGTCGGCGCCCGATGGGCGTGGCCCGGTGCTGATCCACGCCCTGGAAGGGTTCTCCGACGCCGGGCACGCCATCCGGCTGTCCGCTCAGCACCTGAAGAACTCGCTGGACACCGAACTGGTGGCGTCGTTCGCCATCGACGAACTGCTGGACTACCGGTCGCGGCGGCCGCTGATGACGTTCAAGACCGACCACTTCACCAGCTACGAGGAACCCGAACTGAGTCTCTACGCGCTGCGCGACACCGCCGGGACGCCGTTTCTGCTGCTCGCGGGAATGGAGCCCGATCTGCGCTGGGAGCGCTTCATCACCGCCGTGCGGCTGCTGGCCGAGCGGCTGGGTGTCCGGCAGACGATCGGTCTCGGTGCCATCCCGATGGCGGTGCCGCACACCCGCCCGATCACGCTGACGGCCCACGCCAACAACAAGGAGCTGATCGCGGGCCACACCCCGTGGGTCGGCGAAGTGCAGGTGCCGGGCAGCGTGTCGAATCTGCTGGAGTACCGGATGGCCCAGCACGGGCACGACGCCGTCGGATTCACCGTGCACGTGCCGCACTATCTCGCCCAGACGGACTATCCCGCGGCGGCCGAGGCGCTGCTTGTCCAGGTCGCGAGGTCCGGCTCACTGGAGCTACCGCTGGCCGCGCTGGCCGAAGCCGCCGCCGCGGTGCACGCGAAAGTCCAGGAACAGGTGGAGGCGAGCGCCGAGGTCGCTCAGGTGGTGGAGGCCTTGGAGCGCCAGTACGATGCCTTCATCGCAGCCCAGGAGAACCAATCACTGCTGGCCCGCGACGAGGATCTGCCCAGCGGTGAAGAGCTCGGCGCCGAGTTCGAACGTTTTCTCGCGCAGCAGGCCCGGGACAAGAAGAGAAAAGAAGGCTTCCAAGACGGGGACGACGGTTTCTAGTCCGTCACCCGGCCCGACGACGAGGTTGGCGGTATGACAGCGAGAAAGTCTGGCAAAGCCAATCTCCGGCCAGTGCGCGAAGTCACGCCGACCCTGGAGTACCGCACCATCCACGGCTACCGGCGCGCGTACCGCATCGCCGGATCGGGCCCGGCGATCCTGCTGATCCACGGCATCGGCGACAACTCCACGACGTGGAGCGGGGTGCAATCGACGCTCGCACAGCGGTTCACGGTCATCGCACCGGACCTGCTGGGCCACGGAAAGTCCGACAAACCACGGGCCGACTACTCGGTCGCGGCGTACGCGAACGGAATGCGGGATCTGCTCAGCGTGCTCGACATCGACCGGGTCACCGTGATCGGACACTCGCTCGGCGGCGGTGTGGCGATGCAGTTCGCCTACCAGTTCCCGCAGTTGGTGGACCGGCTCATCCTGGTCGGCGCAGGCGGGGTGACCAAGGACGTCAACTTCGCGCTTCGGATCGCGTCCCTGCCGATGGGCACCGAGGCGCTGGCGGTGCTGCGACTGCCGATGGTCCTGCCTGCCGTGCAGGTGGCGGGCAAGGTCGCCGGCATTGCGATCGGCAAGACGGCGCTGGGCCGCGACCTACCCGAGATGCTGCGCATCCTCAAGGACCTGCCCGAACCGACAGCGTCTTCTGCGTTCGCGCGCACCCTGCGGGCGGTGGTCGACTGGCGCGGCCAGGTGGTCACCATGCTCGACCGATGTTATTTGACCGAATCCGTTCCTGTGCAGTTGATCTGGGGGTCGCACGACTCGGTGATCCCGGTCAGTCACGCCCGCCTTGCCCATGCCGCGATGCCCGGCTCACAGCTGGAGGTCTTCGAGGGTTCCGGCCACTTCCCCTTCCACGACGACCCCGACCGCTTCGTCGAGATCGTCGAGCGGTTCATCGACTCGACCGAACCGGCCACCCACGACCAGGAGTTGCTGCGCGGACTGCTGCGCACCGGCGGCACCGAGCAGACCATCACCGGGTCCATCGACACCCGTGTCGCGGTGCTCGACGCGATGGGCACCGACGAACGCAGCGCCACCTGATTTTGCGCCGCCGCGACACGTCGTAGCATCGGTTACATGGCCATCGACGTGACTGTGCTTCGCGTCTTCACCGACGCCGACGGCAGGTTCGGCAACCCCCTCGGCGTCGTCGACGCGAGCACCGTCGCGCCCGCCGACCGTCAGCGGATCGCCACCCAATTGGGTTACAGCGAAACGATATTCGTTGATGTGCCGAAGTCCGGCGCGCATTCCGCGCACGCCAGGATCTTCACCCCCGCCACCGAACTGCCCTTCGCCGGTCATCCCACGGTGGGCGCGTCGTGGTGGCTGCACGACATCGGCCGCCCGATCCACACGTTGCAGGTGCCTGCGGGCGTGGTTCAGGTGGCCTACGAAGGCGATATGACGGTGGTGCGGGCCCGCTCGGAGTGGGCTCCGGAGTTCGCGATCTACGACCTGCAGTCCACCGACGAACTGTTCGCCGCGAGTCACGACGACTATCCCGACGACGTCGAGAACTACCTGTGGACGTGGATCGACCGGGACAACGGCGTGATCCGTTCCCGCATGTTCGCGGTCGGCCTCGGCGTTCCCGAGGACGAGGCGACCGGCGCCGCCGCAGTTCGCATCACCGACTACCTCAGCCGCGATCTGACCATCGTGCAGGGCCAGGGTTCAGTCATTCAGACGCAGTGGAGCGACGACGGGTGGGTTCGGGTGGCCGGCCGGGTGGTCAACGACGGGATCAAGCAGATCGACTGACCCCGACGGTCAGCCGGACGTCGGAACCTGGCGGTGCGCCCGCAACGCCTCGATCTCGCGTTCGAAATCGTCGGCCGAGGAGAACGACCGGTACACCGAGGCGAACCGTAGATATGCGACTTCGTCGAGGTCGCGCAACGGGCCTAGGATGGCCAGCCCGACTTCGTGGCTCGGAACCTCCGGTGATCCCGCGGCGCGCACGGTGTCCTCGACCTGTTGGGCCAGCAGCATCAGCGCGTCATCGTCGACGTCGCGGCCCTGGCAGGCCCGTCGCACCCCTTTGATGACCTTCTCGCGGCTGAACGGTTCGGTGGCGCCACTGCGTTTGACCACGGCGAGCACCGCCGTCTCCACCGTGGTGAACCGGCGGCCGCACTCGGGGCACGACCGACGGCGCCGGATCGCCTGACCCTCATCGGCTTCCCGGGAGTCGACGACCCTGGAATCGGGGTGGCGGCAGAACGGACAGTGCATGCCTGCTCCTTCAGCGCGCCGACAAACCTTCGGATCGAACGCCTCCGAGCCTACCTTTGCACTCCGCTCGGAACCCAGAGTCCGCGTGATTGAGGCCTGTCGTAGCCGCACCGGCACCATGGCCGTTGTGCGGCAGCGCGATTCACCGCGCATGATGGTCAGCCGACCGGCGCGATCAGGGTCTGCCCGGCGTCGATCGAGGACGACTCGAGCTGGTTGAGTTCGCGGATCCGGTCGACGACATGCGAGACGGGTGCATCCGGGGCGACCCGATGGGCGATGTGCGCCAGCGTCTCGCCCGCCTCTACCTGCACGACCGAGATGGTGTCAGGGACCTGCGCCGACGAGCCTGCGTCCCCGACAACGCCGCCGAACTGGGCCACCACGCCCAGCCACACCGTGATCAGCGCCGCCAGCAGGGCCAGCCCGACCGTGGTGGCGGGGGTTATCGGCCGCCTGCGATGCGAAGCCCGCGACATCACGACGCCGGGGCCGCGGTAGCGCAGAGGCGCCCCGCCGGGCCGCCGCCGGCTCTGCGCGGGGCGATGGGCTCTTCGCGCCACTGCGGGCCGCTGTGGGCCCCGCACGACCGGTCCTGCCAGGACTTCCCGCGTGTCCAGAACTGTCATCGCCTCGCCTTTCGCTGCGTCGGATTCGCTCTTGTGTTCGAACCTTACTCGCTCACGTGTTCGATTAATAGAACATGTGATCGAACTGTTGCAGAACGATAGAGCAGGGCACCGACAAAACTCCGCGGCGGAACGCCGACCTCCGCAAAAGCGCGACACGCCTCGAACACATGTTTGATTATCGAACCGCAGGCGACTACATTCACCGCCATGAGCGAGGACCGCACCGACACTCAGAACAGCCCGGCAGGCAGCGGCCTGACCGAGCGCCAGCGCACGATCCTGCAGGTCATCCGCGCCTCGGTGACCACCCGGGGTTATCCCCCGAGCATCAGGGAGATCGGCGACGCGGTGGGTCTGACGTCCACCTCGTCGGTGGCACACCAACTCCGCACCCTCGAGAAGAAGGGCTATCTGCGTCGCGATCCGAACCGGCCGCGGGCCGTCGACGTGCGCGGCGCCGACGAGGCCGTGACCCCGATCGTCGCCACGGACGTGGCGGGTAGCGACGCACTGCCCGAGCCGACGTTCGTGCCGGTGCTCGGCCGCATCGCCGCGGGCGGTCCGATCCTGGCCGAGGAGGCCGTCGAAGACGTCTTCCCGCTACCGCGCGAACTGGTCGGCGAGGGATCGCTGTTCTTGCTCAAGGTGGTCGGCGACTCGATGGTCGACGCGGCGATCTGCGACGGCGACTGGGTGGTGGTGCGTCAGCAGAACGTCGCCGACAACGGCGACATCGTCGCGGCGATGATCGAAGGCGAGGCCACGGTCAAGACCTTCAAGCGCACGCGCGGCCAGGTGTGGCTGATGCCGCACAACCCGGCGTTCGACCCGATTCCGGGCAACGACGCCGCGGTTCTCGGCAAGGTCGTCACCGTGATCCGCAAGATCTGACCGAATCAGTCGGCCATGACGAACCCGTTGGCGCGGGCGAACTCCTCGCTGATGAAATAGACATCCGCCGGAATGTGGTCGTAGAGATCGCTGTCCGGCTTCCAGTACAGCCCTGACTTGGTGTCCGCCTTGATCGGATAACCCCCGGGAGCCGTGTACGGATCGTCGAGAGGTAACCGGAATGCGGTCTGCGCCTGCGGCGCAGACGTCGGCTCGGCCTCCGGAGGCGGCGGGGCCGACTCATCGAATTCGCCGTCGACGTCGTAAGGGATGTCGTCGGGGATGTCGTCGGGCGGCTCTTCGGGCTCGATCGACGCATGCCTGCCCGTACTGACCTCTGCGTCGGACTGGATGGGCGTCGGTGCGGTATCGGAGTCGTCGGGTTCGGGTTCGAGGTCGGAGAACTCGTCGCCGTCATCGCCTGACTCGTCGAAGTCCGGCTGCTGGAACGGATCTCGGCCGTCGCCGCCCAACCCGTAGATCGCCGACGGGCGGCCGTAACTCTCGGCCAGGCGGGCTCTGCCGTATTCATCGGAGTCGGCCGGCCCGGAAGCGTCTGATTCCGTGGCGGTGTCATGGTCTTCGTCGAGGTCGAAGCCGGCGTGCGGTGCGTCGTCGGCATCGGCGCCCCGACGCCGGTTGTGCAGTGTCGCAACCAGAATCAGGCCGATCAGGACCAGCAGCGGGATCCCGGCGAGCAGCCACCACCATGACGGGGTGAACCAGTTGCGCTTCTGCGTGGTCGGCTCGGTTGAGTCGGACACTTGCGGCGGCTCATAGCCGGGAACCGACAGGCCCGCCAGACCCGACGCCAGGTTCGCCGGTTCGGTGCTGAACTTGTCGGTCTGCTTGTCCCAGGAGATCTGGCCGCCGGTGAACCGCTGCGAAACGGTGTTGCCGTCCTCGGACTGGTCGGCGACGGGAGGCCCGAGCGTGCCGACCGCCCCGCCCAGTTTCTCCCATGCCGCGTTCATGGCGCCGCGGACGATGAACGCCCCGTAGTCGGGTGTCCAGAAGATGACCGGCTTGTCCTTGGCCGAAAAGGTGACGACGCGGCTACCCGTCTTCAGCCCGCCGTCGGTCTCATTGCTCGTCGGCAGGCCGAGATCGCTCTGCGGGCCACCGACGGAGTCGTACTTCTTGAGCACCTGGCCGGTGACGACGTTCGCCCCGGTCGCCGGGCTGTAGTAGATCTTTCCGCCGGCGAAGTCCTGCCCGGCGCCGTCCGGTGCGATCGAGTACTGCTGGCCCTGCCTGGCTCCCAGCGGGCCGAGTGGCCCGCCGGCAGCGCGCCTGGCGGCGTTGATCGCCGTGGTGGCGTCGTCGGGCACGGTCAGCCCGGCCAACTGCCCCGCAAGCTCCGGGGGCACGGTGGTGAACTCCTTGGTGGACCGGTTCCAGGTGAGTTCGCCGCCACTGAACTTCTGCGACACGAGGTCGCCCTTGAACACCTCGTCCTCGGTCGGCACTCCCAGCACGCCCGCCGAGCCGCCGAGCTTATCCCAGGCCGCGTTTATCGCCCCTCGCACGACCCGGGCGCCCGTGTCCGGAGTCCAGAAGATGACGGGCTTGTCGGTTGCGCTGAATGTGGTGTTGCGACTGTTGGGCGCCTTGCCCGGCCCCTCGTCGATGGTCGGAAAGCCCAGGTCGCTGTCCGCGGGTCCGCCGAGCGACTCGTACTTCTGCAGGATCGCGCCGCCCATCGTATGGGCGCCGGTCTCGGGGGTGAAGAAGATCTTGCCGCCCGCGTAGTTCTGTCCGAACCCGCCGCCGACCGGATACACCCCGCCGTCGGGAGGTCCCATCGGGCCCGCTGCACCGCCTGCGGCGTCATAGGCGCGGTTGATCGCGTCAGCGGCGTCGGATTCCGGGGTGGCCACCGCGATCGGCGACAACACCAGTGCCACGGTCGCGGCCACCACAGCAGCCGCTGCGCGGCCGAAAACGGAGTTCAGCAGGGTTCGCTCCCCACTCATCCACCCTCCCCGTGTTACGGCCAAGTCCCCCCGAAACTAGCGCGTTCACCAGCAATATGTCCGATAGACACGATAAAGGTAGGCCGCGGTGGCATTGAGTGGGCCGCGATTCAGCCCTTTGAGCTACACGCCCAGCGACCGGCCGATGATCTCCTTCATGATCTCGGTCGTGCCGCCGTAGATGGTCTGCACCCGCGCGTCGAGGTAGGCCTTCGCGACGGGGTACTCCCTCATGTAGCCGTAGCCGCCGTGCAGCTGCAGGCAGCGGTCGATGAGGTGTACCTGCTTCTCGGTGGAATACCACTTCGCCATCGACGCCTGCTCGGCCGTCAGCTTGCCGTCAAGGTGCAACCGGATGAACTCGTCGACCATGATGCGCACTGCCGTTGCCTCCGTTGACAATTCGGCCAGCAGGAAGCGGCTGTTCTGCTGGCTGCCGATCGGCTTGCCAAAAGCCTTGCGCTCCTTGGTGTATTGCAGCGTCTCGGTGAGCACGGCCTCCATGGCCGCAGCCGCCATCACCGCGATGTTGAGGCGCTCCTGGGGCAGGTTCTGCATCAGATAGATGAAGCCCATGCCTTCCTGGCCGAGCAGGTTCTCGGCGGGCACCTTCACGTCGGTGAAGGACAACTCGGCGGTGTCCTGCGCGTCGAGGCCGATCTTGTCGAGGTGACGGCCGCGCTCGAAGCCCTCCATGCCGCGTTCCACGACCAACAGCGAAAAGCCTTGCGCGCCTTTGTCGGGGTCGGTCTGGGCCACCACGATCACCAGGTCGGCGTTTATGCCGTTGGTGATGAACGTCTTGGCGCCGTTGAGCACGTAGTGGTCGCCCTCTTTGACCGCCCTGGTCTTGATGCCCTGCAGATCGCTGCCCGTACCGGGTTCGGTCATGGCGATCGCGGTGATGATCTCGCCGCTGCAGAACTTGGGCAGCCAGCGCTGCTTCTGCTCTTCGGTGGCGAGGTGCAGCAGGTACGGCGCGATGATGTCGTTGTGCAGGCCGAAACCGAGGCCGCTGTACCGCCCCGCGGTGGTCTCCTCGGTCAGCACGACGTTGTAGCGGAAGTCGGGGTTGCCGCCGCCGCCGTACTCCTCGGGCACGGCCATGCCGAGGAAGCCCTGCTTGCCCGCCTCCAGCCAGACGCCGCGGTCGACGATCTTGTCCTTCTCCCACTGGTCGTGGTACGGCGCGACATGCCGGTCGAGGAAGGCCCGGTACGACTCGCGGAACAGGTCGTGCTCGGGCTCGAACAGCGTGCGCTCGTACTTGACGACGTTGCCCATGGAGGACCTCCAGAGATTGCGGGGGCTTTGACCACGACGATATACCACCCAACCGGATGGTTGGCCCAGGGGTGGCCTGCAGCGTTGTGACCTGCACCACCAGAAATGACTGTGCGTTTAGCGAACCGGCGGTTCGGGAATGAAACGCACACCAACCGATTCGCAAGGAGGATTGCGCAATGGCGGACGACAACAACAGCGGCCCCGAGGAAGCCATCAAGGGTGTCGTTGAAGGCGTGAAGGGTAAGGCCAAGGAAGTCGCGGGCGCTGTGACCGGACGCGACGACCTCTACAACGAGGGCAAGGCCCAGCAGGACAAGGCCGACGCCCAGCGAAATGCCGCGCAAAAGGAAGCCGAAGCGGACAGCGCCCGCGCGGCCGCCAAGGTCGCCGAGGAGAAGCAGAAGGCCGAGCAGCAGGGCTAGCCGCACGAGCGAACGAACAATGGGGTGCCGAGGGGTGCCCCATTTTTCGTGTCTGATTAGCGCCTACGGGTCGCATCCGCCGAGAAGTGGGGGTCATACCCGATAGGCAGCGGACGGTCCGGCGTCGACACTGATGGTCACAGTCTCCTCAGGGGGTTCGGATGACCCGTCGATACCGAGAAAGCGATTTCGACACCTACACCCTCCGTCTGCCCCACTGGGCCACAGCCAGCAGCGAACGCGTCGACCGCTTCGTGGTGAGGCTCGCCGTCTTCGTCGTCGTCTTGGCGGTGCCCATCGCCGGCGCCATCGGCGTGGCGGTCTACAACGTGAACCGCGACGCTTATTTCCGGCAGGCCGAGTCCCGCCACAACATCGTGGCGACGGTCACCACGGACGCCGTCAAACCGGACCTCCGACGAAACGTCGTGCGCGTCCCGGTCGAATGGGCTTGGAATGGAACAAGACACACCGGCACCCTGAGGGTGTCGCCTGGCGTCAGGCCCGGTGACACCGTTGACATCTGGGTCGACGAGAACGGGTCGATGGTCAGCGCACCGAAGTCGACCACGACGGCCATGCTGGACGGTGTGGTGGTCGCCGCGGCCGTCTGGCTCACGGTTGCCGGCGGTGCCGCGATTGCGGTGGCGGCTAGAACGTCGCGAACTCACTCAGGCTGGCCGCCAACGCAATCGGCACCCGCGCCTTGATCCGCGTGCCGTCCGGATTGTGCTCGGTGGCGTCCACCCTGCCGTCGGCGTGTACCCGGGCGACCAGATCGCCGCGGTCGTAGGGAATGGTCACGTCGACCGCGGTGTCGGTCGGCGTCACCAGCTGTGCCATCCGTTGCTGCAACTGCTCGAGGCCGTCGCCGGTGCGCGCGGAGACGAAAGCAGCGCCGGGCAGGGCTCGTCGCAACTGCGCCAGCGTGAGGCCGTCGGCGGCGTCGATCTTGTTGACCACCACCAACTCCGGGGCGGGCTGGCCGTCATGGTCGGCTACCACGTCGTTGATCACTTCGCGGACGGCTTCGATCTGCGCAAGCGGGTTGGCGTCCGACCCGTCGACCACGTGCACCAGCAGGTCGGCGTCGACGACCTCCTCCAGCGTCGACCGGAACGCCTCGACGAGCTGGGTGGGCAGATGCCGGACGAACCCGACAGTGTCGGTCAGCACGAATGGCCGGCCGTCGGCGAATTCGCCTCTGCGCGTTGTGGGTTCGAGGGTTGCGAACAACGCGTCCTCGACCAGCACTCCTGCCCCGGTGAGCGCGTTGAGCAGGCTGGACTTTCCTGCGTTGGTGTAGCCGACGATCGCGATCTGGGCCACGTCGCTGCCGCGCCTGCGGCTGCGCTGGGTGTCGCGGACCTTCTTCATGTCCTTGATCTCGCGGCGCAGCTTGGACATCCGCTCGCGGATCCGGCGGCGGTCGGTCTCGATCTTCGTCTCGCCGGGGCCGCGCAGACCCACGCCGCCACCGCTGCCGCCCGCACGCCCACCGGCCTGCCGGGACATCGACTCACCCCAGCCGCGCAACCGCGGCAGCATGTACTCCATCTGCGCATAGGCGACCTGTGCCTTGCCCTCCCGGCTGGTGGCGTGCTGGGCGAAGATGTCGAGGATCAGTGCGGTGCGGTCGATGACCTTCACCTTGACCGCCTTCTCGAGCGCGGTCAGCTGCGCCGGGCTGAGTTCACCGTCACAGATGACGGTGTCGGCGCCGGTGGCCAGAACCACCTCGCGCAGCTCCTGGGCCTTGCCGGAGCCAATGTAGGTCGAGGGATCCGGCTTGTCGCGGCGCTGGATCAGGCCTTCGAGAACCTCTGATCCGGCGGTCTCGGCGAGCGCGGCCAACTCGGCCAGGCTGGCCTCGGCGTCGGCGGCGCTGCCCTCGGTCCAGACCCCGACCAGCACGACGCGCTCGAGGCGCAGCTGGCGGTACTCGACCTCGGAGACGTCGGTGAGCTCGGTCGACAAACCGGCCACGCGGCGCAACGCCGTGCGGTCTTCAAGGGCCAGCTCACCCGTGCTCGGGATGTCGCTGAGAGGAAAGTCGGGGGAAGTCATAGGCGAATACAGATTCGCACGGAGATCACTTTTCATGCACCCCAATTAACGTTGCTGCGCACGCCACCATTCCCCGCAAAGGTCACCTTCGGCCACCAAAACCGATGGCCCGCGCAGGAAACTGCTGACGTCGGTGACGCTGACGGTGACCTCGCCGCCGGGTATGCGCACCGCGAGCGTTCCCGTGGTCGCCCCCTGATATGCCAGCGCGGCGACCGCGGCGGCAACGGTTCCTGTTCCGCACGAACGGGTCTCACCAACACCCCGCTCGTGTACCCGCATCGTCACCGATCCATTCGACGGGGCGGTGAGCACTTCGACGTTGACGCCGTCGGGGAACTGCGTGGTGTCGAACCGCACCGGAGCGGCCACGTCGAGGGCGGCGAGCTCATCGACGGTCAGGTCGGCATCCACGCACGCCAGATGCGGGTTGCCGACGTCGATCGCCAGCCCGGCGAACGGACGCCCGCCGACGATCGCCTCGCCGGTGCCGAGCCGGTTGATCTTGCCCATCTCGACGGTGACGTCGGCGGTGGTGGCGTCCCATGCGTGCAGCACGACGGGCCGCGGCCCGGCCAGCGAGCCGACGATGAACTCGTCGCGGGTCTCCAGACCGCTGGCGAGTAGGTAGTGGGCGAACACCCGGACGCCGTTGCCACACATCTGCGCGATCGAGCCGTCGGCGTTGCGGTAGTCCATGTACCAGTCCTGCGCCGCCACACCTTCGGGCAGTCGGTCGAAGACGCCGGCGTTCGCGGCTGCGCCCGCGGTGGTCACCCGTAGCACCCCGTCGGCGCCGATCCCCCGCCTGCGGTCGCACAGCGCGGCCACCGCGGCGGGCTCGAGTGTGAGCCTGCCGTCCAGGTCGGGCAGCAGCACGAAATCGTTCTGCGTGCCGTGGCCCTTGGCGAACTTCACCTGCTCAGGATACGTGCCGCCATATCCGCAGGACGGCGTCGACGTTTTCGGCGGCCCCGCCGTCGAGCCAGTTGATCCGGTGGTCGCGGCGGAACCACGACCGCTGCCGCCGCACATAGCGACGCGTTCCGAAGTATGTCGGCTCGCGCGCGGCCGACCCGTCGCCGCCGTTGTCGAGGTCGTCGATCACCTGTGCGTAGCCGAGCGCGCGGGATGCGGTCACCCCGTCGCGCAGGCCGCAGTCCAGCAGCGTGCGCACCTCGTCGACGAGCCCGTCGGCGAACATCGTGTCGGTGCGCACCGCCAGTCTTTCGTCGAGAACGGCGGTGGCCCAGTCCAATCCGACGATGGCGGTGTCCCAGCGCGGTGTGCCGATCGTCGGCGCGGACGCCGCGAACGGCTTGCCGGTCAGCTCGACGACCTCGAGTGCCCGCACGATGCGGCGGCCGTCGGTGGCCCGGATCGACGACGCCGCAGCGGGGTCGACGGCGGCGAGTTCCCGGTGCAGCGCTGCGACGCCGACCTCGGCCAGCCGCTGCTCCCACTTCGTCCTAACGGGGGGGTCGGTGGCCGGAAACTCCCATTCATCGAGCAGGGACTGGATGTACATCATCGATCCGCCGACGATGATGGGCACCGATCCGGCTGCCGCGATCCGCTCCACGTCGGCGGCCGCGCCTCGCTGATACCGCGCGACGGTCGCGGTCTCGGTCACCTCGAGCACGTCGAGTTGATGGTGCGGGATCCCGCGACGATCACCGACGGGCAGCTTCGCGGTGCCGATGTCCATGCCGCGGTAGAGCTGCATCGCATCGGCATTCACGATCTCACCGCCGAGCCTCTCGGCGACATCGAGCGCGAGCGCCGACTTCCCCGTGCCGGTCGGCCCGATGATCGCGAGCGGTCTCATGGCTGCCACACGCCCGCGAAGTAGCCAACGCCGTACGGCGCCCCGCGATACAGCTCTTCGGCGGACCGGGGTGACCCGAGCCCCGCCAGCGCCTGGTAGGCGACCCGGCCCACGACGCCGCGCGGCAACTGTGTCAGGGCGGCGATGTTGCCCGCCGCCAGCGCATCGTCCAGCGCGGCCTGCGCCGCGACCGACTTCGGGTCGTAACCGCCCGGTGCCTGCGGGGTGAGGGTGTGCAGACCGTCGGCGACGACGAGCACGCCGACCGCGTCGCCGGTCACGTCCAGCTCGGTGCGCAGCGATCTGCCGCGCTCCAACGCCGCATCGGGTTCGAGATCGTCACGGAGAACCCGTACCTCGGCTCTGGCGTCCGGGTTGGCCGCTTCGCGCAACCAGCCCGTCACCAGGGCGCACAGCGGCAGATCGCCGCGATCGTGCGCACCCGGCGACAGCGCCACCGGCACGTCGACGCCGTAGCCTGCGAACGTGCCCGCCCGCTCCGGGCCGACGACGTCGTCGGCGGGGCCGACACCGACGGCGATCCATGTCGGCGGCAGCGCGGCGGCGGCGGCGAACACGGCCTCGCGGAGCCCGGTCAGCTCCCCGGCCGCAGACGACGCGAGCTCGGGGATCATGACCGGCGGGGACGGCACGATCGCGATGGCGCTCAGCACGCGTCCAAACTATCGGGCGTGCTCAGATCGGCTGCTGGGCAGCGGCACCTGCGGCCTCGCTGCGGGCCAGTGCGGCGGTCGCGAGCACCATCGCGGCCACCGCGACGACGAGGGTCACCCACCCGGCATCGCCTGGGCGCAGCGCCTCCCCGAGGACCACAACGCCGAGGACGGAGCCCACCATCGGCTCGGCGACGGTCATGGTAGGCAGCGACGCCGTCAGCGAGCCCGCCCGGAACGACGCCTGCTGATACGCGGTGCCCGCGATCGCGACGAGCGCCCATACGTACAGCTCGGGGTTGCGGACGACTGCCCACAGACCATCGTCGAGCCGGTCGACGACACCCTTGGTCAGCACCGCGAAGACGCCCCACAGCGCGCCCGAGACGAAGCCGAGGAGCACCGCGCTCGCGGGCCCCTTGACGATGCCGGCACCGATCACGCACAGGATCAGCGCGGGACCCAGCACGACGATCACCGCCGTCCACGTCTTCCACGACGCATGCGAGTGGCCCGCCGTCGGGTTCCCCACGGTCACGATGACCACCACCGACGCCGCGAGCAGCGCCGCCCACAGCCACTGCCGGCGGGTCACCCGGCGATGGCTGATCCGGGCGTTGATCGGCAGGGCGAACAGCAGCGACGTCACCAGCAGCGCCTGCACCAGCAGCACCGAGCCGAGGCCGAGCGCCGCCGCCTGCAGCGCGAAGCCGGCGGCGGCGACCAGGCTGCCGAGCCACCACTGCCGGTCCCGCAGAAGGCGGGTGAACAGCTCGAGATGGCTGACCGGTTCGTCGGTGACCTCGTGCGCGGAGCGCTGATGGATGACGTCGCCGATCGCGATGAAAAAGGCGGCACCGAGCGCGAGCAGGGCGGCGAGGTCCGCCTCGGCCATCGATCACCTCTCCCAGTCGTGTCCGTGATGAGCCTAGGCAAATGGCGGCATCGGCGTACGGACGCCGGTCGACCTGTTTGAATAGCGGGCGAAGTAGTGGCGCCGCGTCGCGCGGCAGGTGCGCGGAGACCCGCGCGGAGGGTACGAGGAACGAAGATGACGACAAGCGAACCGGGCGGACACGAACCCACCTCGGAAGCGGTGGCGACCACCGGAAAACCCGCTCCCCGTCCCGGACCGCCGCGGCCAGGCCCGCGGCCAGGTCCGACCCCGGCCGCCGTGCACCCCGCCCACGTTGTCCCGTCCAGCGATCCGCACCGGTTCGGCCGGGTGGATCCCGACGGCACGGTGTGGCTGATCAGCAGTGCGGGCGAGCGCAACATCGGCTCCTGGCAGGCCGGTGACACCGAGGCGGCCTACGCGCACTTCGGCCGACGCTTCGACGACCTCGACACCGAGGTCACGCTGATGGAGACCCGCCTGACGTCGGGCACCGGCGACGCCCGCAAGATCAAGGCGGCGGCGACCTCGCTCGCCGAGAGCCTGCCGACCGCGGCGGTGCTCGGCGACGTCGACGCGCTCGCGGCTCGGCTGGCGACGATCATCGGGCACGCCGACAGTGCGGCGGCCGCCGACAAGGCTCGGCGCGAGGAGCACCGCGCCGCGCAGACCGCGCGCAAGGAGGCGTTGGCTGCCGAGGCCGAGGAGCTGGCCGCCAACTCTACCCAGTGGAAGGCCGCGGGCGACCGGTTGCGCGAGATCCTCGACGAGTGGCGCACGATCACCGGCCTCGACCGCAAGACCGACGACGCGCTGTGGAAGCGCTACTCCGCGGCGCGGGAGGCGTTCAACCGCCGCCGCGGTTCGCATTTCGCCGAACTCGACCGCGAGCGTGCTGGTGCAAGGCAGGCCAAGGAGGCGCTCTGCGAGCGCGCCGAGGCGCTGGCCGATTCCACCGACTGGGGGCCCACGTCGGCGGCGTTCCGCGACCTGCTGACCGAGTGGAAGGCGGCAGGCCGCGCCAGCAAGGACGTCGACGACGCGTTGTGGCAGCGCTTCAAGGCCGCGCAGGACACCTTCTTCACCGCCCGTAACGCCGTATCGGCCGAACGCGACGCCGAGTTCCGCGCCAACGCCGAGGCCAAGGAGGCGCTGCTGGCCGAGGCCGAGAAGATCGACACCTCCGACCTGGACGCGGCCCGTGCGGCGCTGCGCGTCATCGGCGAGAAGTGGGACAAGATCGGCAAGGTGCCGCGTGAGCGCAGCGCCGAACTCGAGCGGCGGCTGCGGACGATCGAGAAGAAGGTCCGCGAGGCGCCCAGCCATGGCGTCGATCCGGAGGCAAAGGCGCGTGCCGACCAATTCCGGGAGCGCGCAGAGCAATACGAGCGGCAGGCCGAAAAGGCCGCGGCCGCGGGTCGCACCAAGGACGCCGAGGAGGCGCGGGCCAACGCCGAGCAGTGGCGGCAGTGGGCGGATGCGGCGGCCGAGGCACTCGGCAAGCGAGGCTAGGTCTTCTTCGGCCCGTCGTCGTCGCTGTCGTCGTCGGTGTCGTCGTCGAGGCTTTCCAACAGCCCCTTGGTCTGGCGCTCGGCCACTGACCTGCGACGCTCCTCTTCGGCGGCCAGCTGCAACGCGGTCCGCGCCCACACCGCCCTGGCCCAGTTGTAGGTCAGCACGATCACGGTGAGCCAGGCGAGGACGAGCCCGATGCCGGGTCCCGGATGCGGTTCGGGGGCGGTCTGACGTGACCACACCGCCAGCAGTCCCGAGAACGAGGCCACGGTGGAACCCGCCAACGCGATCCACGCCAGGGCCCATCTCCGCGTCAGCAGCGCCAGCATCGAGAAGCCGACGCCGAACACGAGCGTCAACCAGACGAACACCCGCGATGGCAGCGAGATCCCCGCGGCGATGGCGGCGTCGTTGCCCGCCACGACATCCCAGCCTCGTGCACTACCGGTGTGCGGCATGATGAACGTCGCCAGCAGCACGAAGACCGCGATGGCGATGACCAATGCCCGTGGGCCCGGGTCGATTTCGCGCGCGATGCGCCGTTCAACGGCCTCGATATCGCCCTTGAACTCTTCGAAGTCGCCGTTCTCGGGGTCGCGTGCGGTCACCGTGCACATCCCGATGCCGCCGGCAGGGCGGCGGGTATACCGACACCGGGCATGCCGAGGCCGACACCCTTGGGCCGCTGCCCCGCCTCGTGCGCGTCGCCCGCACGCGTGCGGCGATGCTCGACAACGCCGCCGTCGGCGATCAGGTGGTGCGGCGCAGCGTCGGTGACGACGGTGGTGACGATGTCGCCGGGACGGATCTCGGCGCCTGCAGGGGTGAAGTGCACCAGCCTGCCGTCGCGGGCGCGCCCGGACATCCGCGCGGTGCGACTGTCCTTGCGACCTTCTCCGACAGCCACCAGCAACTCCACGGTGCGACCTATCGCAGCGGTGTTCTCCTCGAGCGAGATTCGCTCCTGGAGCTCGATCAAGCGTTGATACCGTTCCTGCACAACGGCTTTCGGCAGCTGGTCGGGCAGCCCAGCAGCGGGCGTGCCCGGGCGTTTCGAATACTGGAAGGTGAACGCCGCGCTGAACCGGGCGGCGGCGACGACGTCGAGCGTGTCCTGGAAGTCCTGCTCGGTTTCACCGGGGAAGCCGACGATGAGGTCGGTGGTGATGGCAGCGTGCGGGATCGCGGCGCGCACCTTCTCGAGGATGGACAGGAACTTCTCCGAGCGATACGACCGGCGCATCGCCCGCAGCACGCGGTCCGAACCCGACTGCAGCGGCATGTGAAGGGCCGGGCAGACATTCGGCGTCTCGGCCATGGCCTCGATGACGTCGTCGGTGAACTCCGCCGGGTGCGGTGAGGTGAACCGGACCCGCTCGAGTCCGTCGATCCGCCCGCACGCGCGGAGGAGTTGCGCGAACGCGCCCCGGTCGCGCGGTTGGTCCGGGTCGGCGAACGACACGCCGTATGCGTTGACGTTCTGGCCGAGCAGCGTCACCTCGAGCACGCCCTGGTCCACCAACGCCTGCACTTCGGCCAGCACATCACCGGGTCTGCGGTCGACCTCCTTGCCGCGCAGCGCGGGCACGATGCAGAACGTGCAGGTGTTGTTGCACCCCACGGAGATGGAAACCCAACCGGCGTAGGCGGATTCCCGCGCGACCGGCAGATTCGACGGGAACTCCTGGAGCGCCTCGACGATTTCGACCTGCGCCACCTTGTTATGCCTCGCCCGCTCGAGCAGCGTCGGCAACGACCCGATGTTGTGGGTGCCGAATACGACGTCCACCCACGGCGCCTGGCGGAGCACCGCATCGCGGTCCTTCTGGGCCAGGCATCCGCCGACGGCAATCTGCATCTCGGGGTCGGCCTGCTTGCGCGGCACCAGGTGACTGAGGTTGCCGTAGAGCTTGTTGTCGGCGTTCTCGCGGACCGCGCATGTGTTGAACACCACTACGTCGGCGTCTGCGCCGTCGTCGGCCCGGTGATAGCCGGCCGCCTCCAGCAGGCCCGCCAGTCGTTCACTGTCGTGCACGTTCATCTGGCAGCCGTAGGTGCGCACCTGGTAGGTGCGCGTGCGCTCAGCAGCCGTCGAAGTCACGGCCCCATGTTACGGGCCGCAATAAAGGCTTAATTGAGCGGATTCACGAGTTCCAGACAAGCTGCGCATTCCCTGGGTAATGTCAGCACCCATGGGCACGCCGATGGTCTCGATCAAGGCCGTCAACAAGCACTTCGGCGACCTTCACGTTCTCAAGGACATCAACCTCGACGTCGCGCGCGGCGAGGTCATCGTCGTGCTGGGGCCGTCGGGTTCGGGCAAATCGACGTTGTGCCGCACCATCAATCGACTCGAGACCATCGAATCGGGCACGATCGAGATCGACGGCGAACTCCTGCCCGAGGAGGGACGCAAGCTGGCGCAGCTGCGGTCCGATGTCGGAATGGTGTTCCAGTCGTTCAACCTGTTCGCGCACAAGACGATTCTGGAGAACGTCACGCTGGCGCCGAGGAAGGTCCGCAAGGCTTCCAAGGAGGACGCCCGCAAGAAGGCGATGGAGCTGCTGGAACGGGTCGGCGTCGCCAACCAGGCCGACAAGTACCCCGCCCAGCTATCGGGCGGGCAGCAACAGCGGGTGGCCATCGCGCGGTCGCTGGCGATGAACCCGAAGGTGATGCTGTTCGACGAGCCGACCAGCGCGCTGGACCCGGAGATGATCAGCGAGGTGCTGTCGGTGATGACCTCGCTGGCCAAGGACGGCATGACGATGATCGTGGTCACCCACGAGATGGGCTTCGCCCGTGGCGCGGCCAACCGGGTCGTCTTCATGGCCGACGGCGCGATCGTCGAGGCGGCCGAGCCGAAGGAGTTTTTCGAGAATCCCCGCTCCGACCGCGCCAAAGACTTTCTCGGCAAGATCCTCAAGCACTGATGCCACCAACGCCCCGGCGAAAGGAATCCAACATGCCGTCCTTCCCAATGCGCGTCGCAGCAGCCGTCGCACTGGCCATCGCACTGCCGTTCGCGGCGACGGCCTGCGGCGGCGGTGGCGGCGACGAGAACTCGATCGTGATCGGCACCAAGTTCGACCAGCCCGGCCTCGGCCTGAAGAACCCGGACGGCACGATGAGCGGCTTCGACGTCGACGTCGCGACCTATGTCGCCAAGGAACTCGGCTACACCCCCGAGCAGATCGAGTGGAAAGAGTCGCCGTCGGGCCAGCGCGAGACGCTGATCCAGAACGACCAGGTGAAGTTCATCGCGGCCACCTATTCGATCACCGACGCCCGCAAGGAGAAGGTGGACTTCGCCGGGCCGTACCTGGTCACCGGCCAGAGCCTGCTGGTCAGGGCGGACAACACCGACATCACCGGCCCGGAGTCGCTGCAGAACAACAAGAAGCTGTGCTCGGTGTCCGGTTCGACGCCCGCCCAGCGGATCAAGGACAAGTACCCGGGTGTTCAGCTGCAGCAGTACGACACCTATTCGGCCTGCATCGAGGCGCTGAAGAACGGCGCCATCGACGCGGTGACCACCGACGAGGTCATCCTCGCCGGTTACGCCGCCCAGACGCCCGGCGCGTTCAAGATCGTCGGCAAGCCGTTCTCGGAGGAGAACTACGGCATCGGCCTGAAGAAGGGCGATACCGAGCTGTGCACCAAGATCACCGACGCGCTCAAGAAGATGGAGTCCGACGGCGCATGGAAGGCCGCGTGGGACAAGAACCTCGGCCCCGCGGGCATCGCCGCCCCGACACCCCCGACCCCCGAAGCCTGCTGAGCCCGGCCCAGCTGACGAGCCGCCTGTGAACACCGAGGTCCTACCCGGCTTCACCGTTGGCCAGATCCTCGAGGCGTTCTGGACGACGATTCAGCTCACGGTGTACTCGGCGATCGGTGCGCTCATCCTCGGTACGGCGCTGGCCGCCATGCGGCTGGCGCCGGTGCCGATGCTCAACTGGATCGGAACGGCATACGTCAACGTGGTGCGCAACACCCCGCTGACGCTGATCATCCTGTTCTGTTCGTTCGGGCTCGCCCAGACGCTGGGCATCACGCTGGTGGACTCGCAGTCCCCGACGTCGATCGAGGACAGCAACTTCCGGTTGGCGGTGCTCGGATTCACCGTCTACACGGCGTCGTTCGTGTGTGAGACGGTGCGGTCCGGGGTGAACACGATTCCGCTCGGCCAGGCCGAGGCCGCTCGGTCGCTTGGGCTGACGTTCGGGCAGAACCTGCGCTTCGTCCTGCTGCCGCAGGCCTTTCGCGCGGTCGTTGCACCGTTGGGCTCGGTGCTGATCGCACTGACCAAGAACACCACGATCGCGTCGGCGATCGGGGTGGCCGAGGCTGCGCTGCTGATGAAGGAGATGATCGAGAACACCGCGGCCCTGATGACTGTGGGCGCGATCTTCGCAGGCGGCTTCATCCTCCTGACGCTGCCGACGGGTCTGTTCTTCGGATGGCTCGGCAAGCGGTTGGCGGTGGCGAGATGACCGGGTCATCGGTTCTCTTCGACGCGCCGGGTCCGCGGGCCCGGGTGCGCAACAACGTGATCTCGGCGGTCACGATCGTCCTCACCCTGCTGGCGATCTGGGTGGTGTACTCGAAACTGGAGTCGAAGGGACAGCTCACCAGGGAGAAGTGGGAGCCGTTCCTCACGGCGAACCTGTGGAAGACCTACATCCTGCCCGGCGTGCAGGGCACGTTGACCGCGGCGGCGGTCTCCATCGTCCTCGCGCTGATACTGGGCTTCGTGCTCGGTGTCGGCCGGCTGTCCACCCACACCGGGATCCGTTGGGCATCTTCGGTGTTCGTCGAGTTCTTCCGCGCCGTGCCCGTCCTGATCATGATGATCTTCGCGTACTTCCTGTACGCGTTCTACGACGTGTTCCCGTCGAAGCACCTCGCGCTCGCCGGTGTCATCACGGGTCTGACGCTCTACAACGGCGCCGTCATCGCCGAGATCGTGCGGGCGGGCGTCAACGCGCTGCCTCGGGGGCAGGCCGAAGCGGCATCCTCGTTGGGTCTGGGCTGGGGACAGACCATGCGGTCCATCCTGTTACCCCAGGCGATCACATCGATGCTGCCGGTGCTGGTCTCGCAGATGGTCGTGGTCCTGAAGGACACCGCGATCGGCTACCAGATCACCTTCCTGGAGATGGTCCGCCAGGGCACGCAGGTCGGCGCGGCCTACGGCAACTACATTCCGTCATTGATCGTCATCGCGGTCCTGATGATCACGGTCAACTTCGCGCTGTCCTATTTCGCGGTGTGGTTGGAAGGCCGAATGCGCCGATCCCGTCGAACCCCGGAGCCGATGCACGCCGATGAACCTGTGACCCAGGGCTCATTCGGTGCAGGCGCAGGCGGCACGATCTAGCGCACGATCAACTCGGCGCAGCGCTCGAGTTGTTGCGCTGCCGGCGGCTGATAGAACGAGAGCACCGCGTGCTCGCAGCCTGCTGTCTCCAGGTCGGGAAGCGCCGCCAGTTGCGTCTCGAGGTGGCCCTCCTGAGCGGGTTGGACGAACAGCTGAACCGAACGGGTGATCTCCGAGGGGTCCCTGCCGACCTCCTCGCATGCCTCATCGAGCCTGGTGCTGATCCTCGCCCACTCGGCGACGTCGCCGTGGCTGGGCACGTTCCACTCGTCGGCGTGGCGCGCAATCACCCGCAGCATCTTCGGCTTCTCTCCCCCGACGACGATCGGCGGGTGCGGACGCTGCAGGGGCTTGGGCTCGCACAGGGCGTCGCGCAGGGTGTAGAACCGGCCGTCGAAGGTGACCGACTCCTCCGTCCACAGCCTCTTGATCAGCGTCAGCGCCTCGTCCAGCATCGCCACTCGCGTTCCCGCACTGGGAAATTCGATGCCGTAGCCGCGGTGTTCGGCCTCATGCCAGCCTGCCCCGAGGCCGAAGTCCATACGCCCGCCGCTGATGTGGTCGACCGTCACGGCCATCTTCGCCAGCACCGCGGGGTTGCGGTAGGTGACGCCGGTGACCATGCAGCTCACTCGAGCCCGCCGTACCACGGCCGCCATCGCAGCAAGCGATGTCCAGCCCTCCAGCGTCGGGCCGGCGTTGTCGACGAGGCCGTAGAAGTGGTCGTAGTTGGCCACCGAATGGAAGCCGAGTTCGTCTGCGGTGCGCCAGAACTGCTCCATCACCGGGTAGTCGAACGTGGGGGCGAGTTTGGCGGAAAGCAGCATGCCGGCAAACCCTACCGGTCGACGAGCTCCCGAAGCCTGGCCTCCGACGGTGAGCCCGGATCGGCGGTGTAGAGAATGAGCGAAAGCCCTGGATCGTCGGGCAACATCATCACCTCGTAGTTCAGCGTCATCTCGCCGACCGCTGGATGGTGAAAACGCTTGGGGCCGTGCGTATGCCGGAACACCCGATGCTCGGCCCAGAACCGGGCGAACTCGGCGGACCGACTGCTCAGCTCGGCGGACAACCGGTCCAGCCGCGGTCCCGCCGCATGTGCTCCGGCCGCCCGGATCACCGCGACCACCTGCGCGGCCACCTCGTCCCAGTCGACGTAGACCTCGCGGGCCCTGGGGTTGAGGAACGTCCACTTCGCCCAGTTGCGGTCGACCGCGGGCATCGCCTGGAAGTCGTCGATCAGCACGCCGGCCGCCTTGTTGATGGCGAGCACCTGGAACAACGGGTCGTGCAGCAGCGCGGGCACCGGGCCGAGCGCGTTGATCATCGAGCGCAGCGCCGGGCGCACCCGGATGGACTCCGCGGTCGAGGGCGTTTCGGGGCCGCGCACCAGCGCGTTCAGGTGTCTGCGTTCGACGTCGTTGAGACGTAATGCGTCGGCGACGGCGACGAGCACCTGTTCGGAGACGTTGGCCGCGCGCCCCTGCTCGAGGCGCGCGTAGTAGTCGGCGCTGACCCCGGCAAGGATCGCCAGTTCCTCGCGGCGCAGGCCCGCCACCCGGCGGCCGGAATCGTTGCCGGTGGCCAGCCCGACATCGGCGGGAGTCAGGCGGGCGCGCCGGGACCGCAGAAACTCCCGTAGTTCGTCCTGGCGCGCGGTCATCGCCTCATTATCGCCACCCCGGCCGAACTTGGGTGGTTCTGCCAGACCTAGGTGAGGCGGGACCAGCTAGACGTCATCGGCGCGCCGTCGGCCGCTGTTGCAACAGGCATCACCCCCTCTCGAAAGGAAGCGAAAATGTCTGTTTGGTTCATCACCGGCACCTCACGTGGATTCGGTCTGGAAATCGCGCGCGAGGCGCTGTCCCGAGGCGACAGCGTGGTGGCGACCGCACGCAACCCGCGGGCCGTACTCGATGCGCTGCCCGAGGCCGGCGACCGACTGGTGGCCGTGCCGCTGGACGTCAACGACACCGAGCAGGTGCACGCCGCCGTCGACACCGCCATCACCCGGTTCGGCCGCATCGACGTCCTGGTCAACAACGCCGGCCGCGGACTGCTCGGCGCCGTCGAGGAAGTCAGCGACGAAGAACTCCGCTCGGTGTTCGACGTCAACGTGTTCGGGCTGCTGACGGTCACACGGGCGGTGCTGCCGCAGATGCGCGCGCAGGAATCCGGCCTGATCATCAACCTGTCGTCGGTCGCCGGGTTCGTCGTGTGGCCGGGTTGGGGCGCCTATTCGGCCACCAAGTTCGCGGTCGAGGCGTTCTCGGAGGCGATGACACACGAGTTGGCGCCGCTTGGTATTCGGGCGATCGCCGTTGAGCCGGGCCCGTTCCGGACCGACTTCCTCGCCGACAGCAGCCTCGAGCTCGCCGAGACCGAGATCGAGGACTACGCCGAAAGCGGCGGTGCGGCCCGGCAGTGGGCGATCGACAACAACAACTCCCAGGAGGGCGACCCGGCCAAGGCCGCGAAGGTCATCGTCGATCTGGCCGCACGCTCCGATCTGCCGGAGCGGATTCAGTTGGGCACCAGCGCAATCGACCAGATCGCCGCGAAGCTGGAACGCACCGCACGCGATCAGCAGCAGTGGCGTGACATCAGCGTGTCGACCGACTACGCCACGTCACCGGTGAACTGATCCGCTAGACGCGACGGCGCTCGCGCTCACTGGCGAGTTCCACAGTGACCACGTCGAGCGCCATCGCCTGGTGGTAGCCGCGCCGAGCCAGCATCCCGACCAGTCTGCGCATCACCTTCGGGTCGTCGTCCCCATCGAGACGTTCCCGGCGCAGTTTGTCGCGGACCAGCTGCTCGGCGCGCTCGCGTTCGGCCCCGGCGTCGATATCAGCAAGGGCGGCGGTGATCACCTCGTTGTCGACGCCCTTGTTGCGGAGCTCGGCGGCCAACGCGCGCTTGCCTTTTCCAGCGTTCACCCGGCGCGAACGCACCCACTGCTCGGCGAAGTCGGCGTCGTCGATCAGGCCGACATCCGTGAGCCGGTCGAGGACCGTAGCGGTGACATCGTCGGGGTAACCCCGCTTGCCGAGCTGGGCCTCCAGCTCGGCGCGGGTGCGGGCTCTCGCGGTGAGCAGGCGCAGGCACACGCTGCGCGCCTGCTCTTCGCGGGAGAGTTCGGCGGGCTTAGAAGTCGACGGGGGCGGGCAGGACTTCGTCATCAGTGATCACGGCTCCGATGCCGAGCTTCTCCTTGATCTTCTTCTCGATCTCGTTGGCCACATCGACGTTCTCGAGCAGGAAGTTGCGGGCATTCTCCTTGCCCTGACCCAGCTGCTCACCCTCGTAGGTGAACCACGAACCGGACTTGCGGACGAAGCCGTGCTCGACACCCATGTCGATGAGCGAGCCTTCCTTGCTGATGCCCTTGCCGTAGAGGATGTCGAACTCGGCCTGCTTGAACGGCGGCGACACCTTGTTCTTGACGACCTTGACGCGGGTGCGGTTGCCGACCGCGTCGGTGCCGTCCTTCAGCGTCTCGATGCGCCTGACGTCCATGCGAACCGAGGCGTAGAACTTCAAAGCCTTTCCGCCCGTTGTCGTTTCGGGCGAGTTGTGCACCATGACACCGTCAACGAAGTAATTGTGATTGCCCTCGACCTCGATATCGAATCTGTTCATGGACCGGGTATGAGGCTTGACGTGGATGTCGAGGATGCGCGCAGGCACCAGACGTTGTGTCGGCTCAACAAACTTCGGCGTCACCGATCCTTGGCCGCGGAACCGCGGAAGCAGCTTGTATTCCATCGAGGGAGCCATGTACGGCGCGACCATTTCCTGGAACTTCGCCGAGGCGCTGGTGGAAAACCCCAGCACCGCCTTGCTGGCCGCACCAGCATTCCGCAACCGCACATCCAGGCCATGGGTGTCGCGCAGATAGTCGCGCAACCTAGTACGGGAGCCTTCACTCATGGCCTCAACGCAGATCTCGATGCGACCGGTACCTCCGGCGGTGCGCTTCTGCAGTCCCTTCGACCGGACGGTGAACGCACCATCATCCATGTACCAAATAGCCAGCGCCAGTGGAGTAAGAGCCTTGAGGTACTCCTCGGAGAGGAACTTCTTGCCGTCACCCAGATACACCGCTCGTTGTAGTTCGGCCAACTCCGGCAGCGGGGTGAAGTCGACAAACGCTGCGCCTTTGTCATTGACGCGGGACGAGTGTGCGATATTGCCGAGGAGGGCTGTCTTCCACTGCAAATAGTCGACCTGCTTGGCACCATGGCCCATCCGGAACCGCACGCCGTTGCGGTCATTTCGATTGGGCGACAGGTTTCCGTCACCCATCAGGGAGCCGAGTACCACCTGGAACTGTTGATCGCTGAGCCGATGCGGCTCGGTCGCCATTACACGGTCGCCAGCGATGAGGTCACCCGCTTCTGCCCAACCACCGGGGGTGCGGATCAAGTGATTCGGTGTCGCCGCGAACTGCGACTTGCCGTTGCCGCCGGACTTCTCGACCGTGAACTGCAGGAACTGCTCGGCAGGCCCGTTGTTGAACCAGTTCACCACCTTGCGGGGCACGACCCGGTCGGTATCCGGGTCATAGGACAGGACCTCGACGTTCATCTTCTGGTTGACGATCTTTCCGATCTTCTCGGTGGAGCCGTCGGCCAACTGCACTCGGGTGCTGTAGTTGAAGCACCCGAACATCACACCGATTTTTTCGCGAAGCTGGTTGATGAAGATCGCGGTGGTGCCGGAGTTGTTCAGCGCGCCGGTCATCTTGCGCAGCGCCTGGCTCATCAGCCGGGCCTGCAGGCCGACGTGGCTGTCCCCCATCTCGCCCTCGATCTCGGCGCGCGGCACCAGCGCGGCCACCGAGTCGATGACCAAGATGTCCAGCGCGCCGGACCGGATCAGCATGTCGGCGATCTCCAGCGCCTGCTCACCGGTGTCGGGTTGAGACACCAGCAGCGAGTCGGTGTCCACGCCGAGCTTCTTGGCGTACTCCGGGTCGAGCGCGTGCTCGGCGTCGATGAACGCCGCGATGCCGCCCGCCGCCTGGGCGTTGGCCACCGCGTGCAGTGCGACGGTGGTCTTACCCGAGGACTCCGGGCCGTAGATCTCGACGACGCGACCGCGGGGCAGCCCGCCGATGCCGAGCGCGACGTCCAGGGCGATCGAGCCGGTGGGGATGACGGAGATCGGCTGGCGCACTTCCTCGCCGAGCCGCATCACCGAGCCCTTGCCGAAATTCTTGTCGATCTGCGCGAGCGCCAGCTCGAGGGCTTTCTCGCGATCGGGTGCCTGCGACATGGGATGGGTCTCCGTCCTTGTGGTGATCGGTTTTCGATCGGTTGGCCGTGACGTTAGAGATGGGTACCGACAAGTCGTTGTCTGCTGGCGCCCACAGTAGACGAACACCTGTTCGATTCAAGCTTGACACGCCGATCGGCGGTGGGTCGTCGGAGAATCGGCCTATCGTGGGGTCACCGGCTCGGCGGAGCGGACTGACATGCACGAAATGGCGATCACGCAGAGTGTTGTCGATGCGGTGTGCGAGCACGCCGCCGGTCGCCGCGTGCACAGCGTCAAGCTCGAGGTCGGTGAGCTGTGCGCGGTGGTCCCCGACTCCATGCGGTTCTGTTTCGAGCTGGCCACCCAGGGCACCGTGGCCGACGGCGCCCTTCTCGACCTCGATCTGCGGCCCGGCGCGGCCCGCTGCCGGACCTGTGACCGGCAGTTCGAACTGCACGACCTGATCCTGCTGTGTCCGTGCGGAAGCGCCGATGTCGAGGTGCTGACGGGCCGTGAGCTGCGAATCCTCTCGATGGAAGTGAGCTGACCATGTGCGCGACATGCGGCTGCGGCGACGACGGTGTCGTCATCACCGTTGCGGGCCACGGCGACGGACACACCCACGACCACAGCCACACCGAGACCGTGTCGCTCGAACAGAAGGTCCTGCAGAAGAACGACGAACTGGCCGAGCACAACCGCGAGTGGTTGCAGGGGCGCGGCGTGCTCGCGCTCAACGTGACCAGCTCCCCCGGTGCGGGAAAGACGACACTTCTCGAACGAACCATCCGCGAATTGCAAAGCGAACGGCCGGTCGCCGTCATCGAGGGCGATCAGGAGACCTTGCTCGACGCCGAGCGGATCCGCACCGCTGGGGCGCGGGCGGTTCAGATCAACACCGGCGCCGGCTGCCACCTCGACGCCGACATGGTGCACCGGGCACTGCACGCTCTCGACCCCGAACCCGGGTCGCTGCTGTTCATCGAAAACGTGGGCAATCTGGTGTGCCCGGCCCTGTTCGACCTCGGGGAGCAGAGCAAAGTAGTCGTTATCTCCGTCACCGAGGGCGACGACAAGCCGCTGAAGTACCCACACATGTTCGCTGCGGCCGGGCTGGTCATCGTCAACAAGGTCGATCTGCTGCCGTATGTCGCCTTCGATATGGCGAATTGCGCCGGCTATGCGCGGTCGGTCAACCCGGGCGTGGAGATCTTGCCGCTGTCCGCGACGACCGGTGAGGGTATCGAAGCATGGTACGACTGGATCGCCTCGCAAATACCCGCTTCGGCAAAGATGCGTATGCCATTAGATTCCGTTGACAAGACATAGTCGCGGGAGTAAACCAAGAAATTAGCGCTCGACGGCTCCGAGCGCGATCGTCCGTAGTGGCTATTGGGGCTCCCAGCCCGGGCCCCGGGAAGCTGTGACATATGCCAACAGAGGCAGCAGTCAAAGCGGAAGAGGCACTGATCCACGTTCTCTGGATCAATGCGGGGTTGAGTTGTGACGGCGATTCTGTGGCGCTGACTGCCGCCACGCAACCCAGTGTCGAGGAGATCGCCCTTGGTGCGCTCCCCGGCCTGCCGAAGGTCGCCGTGCATTGGCCCCTGATCGATTTCGAATGCGGCCCCAGCGGGGGTGCTGACGATTTCCTCGCATGGTTCTTCAAGGCCGAACGGGGCGAGATCGACCCGTTCGTGCTTGTGGTCGAGGGGTCCATCCCCAATGAGCGGATCAAGGACGAGGGCTACTGGTGCGGGTTCGGCAACGATCCCGCGACCGGTCAGCCGATGACCACCAGCGAATGGCTGGACCGGTTGGCGCCCAAGGCAACCGCGGTTGTCGCGGTGGGTACCTGCGCGACATACGGCGGCATCCACGCGATGGCGGGCAATCCGACCGGAGCCATGGGAGTCCCCGACTATCTCGGCTGGGACTGGAAGAGCAAGGCCGGCATTCCGATCGTCTGCGTGCCAGGCTGCCCGATCCAACCGGACAACCTTGCCGAGACTCTCACCTATCTGCTGTACATGGCGACCGACCAGGCGCCGATGATTCCGCTCGACGACGCGCTGCGGCCCAAATGGCTGTTCGGCGCGACCGTGCACGAGGGTTGTGACCGGGCCGGCTACTACGAGCAGGGCGACTTCGCGATCGAGTACGGATCGCCGAAATGCATTGTGAAGCTTGGCTGCTGGGGACCGGTCGTCAAGTGCAATGTGCCCAAGCGTGGCTGGATCAACGGCATCGGCGGGTGCCCGAACGTCGGCGGCATCTGCATCGGCTGCACGATGCCGGGCTTCCCGGACAAGTTCATGCCGTTCATGGACGAGCCGCCGGGCGCCACGGTGTCGACCGCCGCGTCGGGACTGTACGGGTCGCTGATCCGCAGCCTCCGGAGTGTGACCCGCAAGACGGTCGACAAGGAGCCGAAGTGGCGGCACCCCGGCACGAAACTCGAGACCGGAGCGACCCGCACCTGGTAGGTGCGGGTTACCCCGGGCTTCTGCACGCGGAGTCGCCGTCAAAATTACTGCGGCGCTGGTCATTAGAAGAAAGCGAAGATTTCGATGACAACGATCATCCCCAAGCCAAGCCACGAGAAGCGCGAACCGGGCCAACTGGTCGATATGGCGTGGGACCCCATCACCCGCATTGTCGGCAGCCTGGGCATCTACACCAAGATCGATTTCGACAACCGCGAAGTCGTCGAGTGCCACAGCACGTCGTCGATCTTCCGCGGCTACTCGATCTTCATGAAGGGCAAGGATCCGCGCGACGCCCACTTCATCACCAGCCGCATCTGCGGTATCTGCGGTGACAACCACTGCACATGCTCGGTCTACTGCCAGAACATGGCCTACGGGGTGAAGCCGCCGCACCTGGGTGAGTGGCTGATCAACCTCGGCGAGGCCGCGGAATACATGTTCGACCACAACATCTTCCAGGAGAACCTGGTCGGCGTCGACTACTGCGAGAAGATGGTGTCGGAGACCAATCCGGGCGTACTGGCCAAGGCCGAGAACACCCAGGCACCACACGCCGACGCGCACGGCTACCGGACCATCGCCGACATCATGCGGGCGCTCAACCCGTTCACCGGCGACTTCTACCGGGAAGCGCTGCAGGTGAGCCGGTGGACGCGAGAGATGTTCTGCCTCATGGAAGGCCGCCATGTTCATCCCTCGACGCTGTATCCCGGCGGTATCGGCACCACCGCAACCATTCAGCTGATGACCGATTACATGACGCGGCTGATGCGCTATGTCGAGTTCATGAAGAAGGTCGTGCCCATGCACGACGACCTGTTCGACTTCTTCTACGAAGCGCTGCCCGGCTACGACCAGGTGGGCCTGCGCCGCACCCTGCTGGGCTGCTGGGGCTCCTTCCAGGATCCGGAGGTCTGCAATTTCGAGTACAAGGACATGGAGGCCTGGGGCAATGCCATGTTCGTTACCCCCGGCGTGGTGATCGACGGCAAGCTGCACACCCACTCGCTGGTTGACATCAACCTCGGTATCCGGATCCTGTTGGGGCACAGCTATTACGATGACTGGACCGACCAGGAGATGTTCGTCAAGACCGATCCACTCGGTAATCCGGTGGACCGGCGCCATCCGTGGAACCAGCACACCAACCCGCGCCCGCAGAAGCGTGACTTCGACGGCAACTACAGCTGGGTGATGGCGCCGCGCTGGTTCGACGGCAAGGACCATCTGGCACTGGACACCGGCGGCGGCCCGCTGGCGCGGCTGTGGTCCACCGCCCTGGCGGGCCTTGTCGACATCGGCTATGTCAAGGCGACCGGCAGCAGCGTTCAGATCAACCTGCCGAAAACCGCGCTGAAGGGCCCGGTTTCGCTGGAGTGGAAGATCCCGCAGTACGGCAGCAACACGATCGAGCGCAACCGCGCGAGGACCTACTTCCAGGCCTATGCGGCGGCGTGCGCGCTGCACTTCGCCGAGAAGGCACTGGTCGAGATCAGGGCCGGGCGCACCAAGACGTGGGAGAAGTTCGACGTTCCCAAGGACGGCATCGGCTGCGGGTTCACCGAGGCGGTGCGCGGAGTCCTCAGCCACCACATGGTGATCCGCGACGGCAAGATCGCGAACTACCATCCGTATCCGCCGACGCCGTGGAATGCCAACCCCCGCGACAGCTACGGCACGCCCGGGCCGTATGAGGATGCCGTGCAGGGGCAACCGATCTTCGAGGAGAACGATCGGGAGCACTTCAAGGGCATCGACATCATGCGCACGGTGCGCAGCTTCGACCCGTGCCTGCCGTGCGGCGTGCACATGTATCTGGGTAAGGGGAAGACATTGGAGAGGTTGCACTCACCCACCCAGTCCGTCACCGGGGAGTGACACATGCCGCATCGCCCGGACAATCCCGACCAAGACGCACAGTGGCGCACCGCGGGCGAGCGGATACAGAATCTCCTCGACGCCAGCGCCGCAGGTGGCGTCGTGGCGCGCGAACGCGCCGAACAGTTGGTCCGCGAGGTGACCGACCTCTACGGCGCGGGCCTCGAGCGGATGATGACGATCGCGCTGGCGGCAGCGCCGCAGTTGGCTGACGCGTTCGCCTCCGACGACCTGATCGCCAGCCTGTTGCTCGTGCACGGGTTGCATCCGCACGCCGTCGAGCGGCGCGTCGAGGGCGCGCTGGACAGTGTGCGGCCTTACCTGGGTTCGCACGGCGGCGACGTGCATCTGCTCGGGGTCGACGGCGACGTCGTGCGGTTGCGGTTCGACGGCAGCTGCAAGAGCTGCCCCTCCTCGTCGGTGACGCTGGAGCTGGCCGTCGAGGATGCGGTACGCGCAGCGGCACCGGAGATCTCGTCGATCGAGGTGGTCGCCGCGAATGCCGAGCCGTCAGCCGCGGTGATCCCGGCCGACAGTCTGATGAGCCGAGTCCGCACGCCACCGAACGGGCACGCATGGCATCCGGTGCCCGACCTGGCCGACCTCGCAGCAGGTGAGGTCGGCGGGTTCGCGGTGGCGGGCACGACGGTGCTGGCGTGCCGGCTCGGTGATCGGCTGTTCGCCTACCGGGACCGCTGCGGCGCCTGCGGCGAGTCGATGGCGGGCGCGGCGCTGCATCGCCGCATGGGTTCGGGCGCAGACGACGCCGTGCTGCGCTGTCCGCGCTGCCACGCGCACTTCGACGTCGTGCGCGCAGGCGCATGCGTCGACGGGAACGGCTCGGCGGGAACCCATCTAAAGCCGGTGCCGCTGCTGGAACGCGACGGTGTGCTGTCGATGGCGATCGCGGCGGCGGTGGCGTCGTGACTTGCAAGCGAGAAGCGAAGGCGGATCGCACATGACAAGTGCGTATGACGTGTTGGCCCGCATCCGAGCCACCCGTTCGACACCCCAGCAGGCAGGCGAGCGGTGTGAGATGTGCTCGGAGCCCATCGCCGACGAGCACCAGCATGTGGTGAACGTGGAAGGCCGACAGCTGCTGTGCGTGTGCCGCGGCTGCTATCTGCTGTTCACCGACACCGAGGCGCAGTTGCGCTACCGCGCCATCCCCGACCGCTATCTCGCGTTCGATGACTTCGCGTTGGACCGTCGACAGTGGGAGGCTCTTCAGATACCCGTCGGGCTGGCGTTCTTCTTCAAGAACTCGGCGCTGGGCCGGACGGTCGCGTTCTATCCCGGCCCGGCGGGTGCCACCGAATCCGAACTCGATTTGACCGCCTGGAACGAGATTCGCGCCGCCGATCCCCGCGTCGATCTGCTCGCCGAGGAAACCGAGGCCCTGCTGGTGCGCGTGCCATCGGATCCAGACGAATCCGGCGCGCCGCAGAGCTATCTCCTGCCCATCGACGCCTGCTACGAGTTCGTCGGTCGGCTGCGGTTGTTGTGGCACGGGTTCGACGGCGGCCAGCAGGTGCGGCAGTTCATCGACGAGTTCTTCGGCGTTCTCGACGAGAAGAGCGAGCGCGCATGACCGACGTCACCTTCGCCGTGCTGGGGATCGAATCGGAGCCATATGCGGTGACCCCGAGGTTGAACGCGAGGTTGGGAGTCGTCGCCGTCGGCGAGGAACCCGTTCACGCGATAGCGCTGCGCGCCCAGGTGCGCATCGAGCCGACACGCAGGGCGTATTCCGACGACGAGGCCGCCGGACTACTCGACCTGTTCGGACCGCGCGAGCGCTGGTCGAACACGCTGCACAACTTCCAGTGGCTCCAGGCCAGCGTGATGGTGCAGGGGTTCACCGGGGCTACCCAGGTGACGCTGCCGCTGGAGTGCACGTATGACTTCGAGGTGGCCGCCGCCAAGTACCTGCACGCCCTTCGTGACGGCGGCGTTCCGCTGCAGTTCCTTTTCAGCGGGACGGTTTTCCACCACGGAACGCGCGGGTTCTCCGTCCAGCAGGTGTCGTGGGACTGCGAGGATCGATACGACATGCCGGTGTCCGTGTGGCGTGAGTTGATCGAGCAGCACTATCCGAGCACGGGCTGGTTGAGGTTGAACCACGACACCATCGAGGCGCTGGGGGCCTACCGTTCGGCGCGCGGTCTGCTGTCCTTCGACGAGGCAGTCGCCTCGCTGCTCGCCGCGAGTTCGACCGAGGAGATCCGATGACGGCCAACTGGGACCGGGCCCGCGCCGTCGCCGACGCGGTGCTGTACGAGGGCTATCTGCTGTACCCGTATCGCGCGAACTCCAGGAAGAACCAGACGCGGTGGCAGTTCGGCGTGCTCGGGCCCACAGGCGCTGCCGACGCGGGGTACGGCGAGGACGACTCGCTGTCCGCGCAGGTGCTGATCGCACCGCGGGGTGACCCTGCGGTGTCGCTCGTGGTGCGTTTCCTGCAATTGCAACACCGCGGTGTCGAAAAAGACTGCGGTGACGGCCGATTCGAGCCGGTGACCGAACTGGTGTCGGCGACGCAGTCGTGGCTGCGCTGGGATGAGGCCGTCGAGCGGGAAGTTTCCTTCGGGCCGCTCGATCTGGCCGACGACCTGTCTGTGACGCTGTCGATCGAGGTCGATGCGGGCACCGATGTCGAGACAGTCGACGGCGGCAGGCTGGTCCGCACCCGCCGCGCGTTACACGCCGTCCTCGAGGTCACCGCCGAAGTGGACGACGAATTCGTCCGCCTGACAATGGCGGTCCGTAACACCGCGGCGCCGGTGGACAACAAGGACGATGCGATCGCTCTGTCCCTCATCGGCACCCACCTCATCGGCGAGGTCACCGGCGGCGAGTTCGTGTCGCTGCTCGAGCCGCCGGCTTCGGCCGAACCCGCCGTCGCCCGGTGTCGACACCATCGCTGTTTCCCGGTGCTGGCCGGACCACCCGATGACCATGCGCTTGTGCTCGTTTCGCCGATCATCCTCTACGACCACCCGGAGATCGCCGAGCAGAGCGAGGGGGCGCTGTACGACTCGACCGAGATCGACGAGATCCTGACGCTGCGCGTCATGACGATGACCGACGACGAGAAGGCGGCGGCCCGCGCCACCGATCCGCTGGCCGCACAGATCATCGACCGCTGTGACGCGATGTCGCCGGAGGCGATGCTGAAGCTGCACGGTGTGCTCCGCAACCCGCATGCCGCCGACGACTCCGCCGGGCTGATCCCCGAGATACCCGACGGTGTCGACTGGTGGGATCCGATGGCCGACAACGCCGTACAGCCCGGTAGCGACGCCGTACTGGTCAACGGCGTGCGGGTGAGCCGAGGCAGTCGGGTGCGGTTGCACCCGTCGCGGCGGGCCGACGCCCAGGACCTGTTCTTCGCCGACAAGATCGCGTTGGTCACCTCGGTCCACGAAACCGTCGACGGGGACCAGCACATCGGTGTGGTCCTCGAGGACGACCCGGCGGCCGATCTGCACGACTGGTACGGCCGTTACCTGTACTTCGCACCCGATGAGGTCGAACCGTTGAGTGAAAGGAATCCGACATGCAAGCAGTAGGTGTCACAGCCACCGTGATAGCGGGCGTCATCGTGCTCGGCGCAGTGGTGCTCGGCGTCCGCTCGCTACCGGACCTCAACCGTTACCTGAAGATCCGGCGCATGTAGGAAAGGGTGAGGTGCCATCACGTCTGAAATTCTCGTAGCCGGCATCGGCAACATCTTCCTCGGCGACGACGGGTTCGGCCCCGAGGTGATCCGCCATGTTCCGGAACGCATCACAGATCCCCGGGTCCGCGTCGTCGACTACGGGATCCGGGGCATGCACCTCGCCTACGACCTTCTCGACGGATGCGACGCGCTGGTGCTCATCGACGCCCTGCCCGACCGCGGGGCGCCGGGCACCGTGCACGTCTTCGAAGCTGACCATGAGAGCCTCGGCGCAGGCGTCGGGCTCGACGCTCACGCCATGGATCCCGCCGCGGTGTTCGCCGGCCTCGCCGCACTCGGCGGGACACCCCCGTACACCGTCGTGATCGGCTGCGAGGTCAGCGATGTCGACGAACGCATGGGGCTGTCGCCTGTCGTCGCCGCCGCCGTTCCCGATGCGGTGACCGCAGTCGAGGATGTCGTCGCACGCCTGATCACCGACGCAAGGGTGGGCTGAGCCGTGTGCCTGGGAATTCCCGGTCGGGTAGTGCAAATGCTCGAAGGCTACGGCGGTCAGCTCGCACTTGTGGACGTTGCAGGAGAGAACCGCAAGGTCAACGTCGGCATGCTGCCCGAGGAGACGTTCGAGCCGGGCGACTGGGTGATCATCCACATGGGTTTCGTCGTCGAGAAGACCGACAAAGCGGGCGCCGAGGCGGCCATGGCCGGGCTGAAGATGATGGGCAGCGGCGAGGACGTGGAGGCTCCGACATGAGCCGGCGCCGGTTGCGGATCTGCGTGCGCGGCGTCGTGCAGGGCGTCGGCTTCCGGCCGTTCGTCTACACATGCGCCGCCGCGCACGCCCTGACCGGCTCCGTGCGCAACGACAGCTCCGGCGCTGTCATCGAAGTCGAAGGAGCCACAAGCGATCTCGACGACTTCGTGGTTCGCCTCACGGACAGCGCGCCACCGCTGGCGGTCATCGAGTCGATCGAAACGCGCGACATCCCGGTGCTCGGCGGCACCGGCTTCGTGATCGCCGACACCTCACGCTCCGACGGCGGCCGCACGCTCGCCTCGCCAGACGTCGCGATGTGCGCCGAGTGCGCCGCCGAACAGCGGGATCCGGGCAACCGGCGCTACCGGCACGCCTTTGTCAACTGCACCAACTGCGGGCCGCGCTTCACCATCATCGCCTCGCTGCCCTATGACCGCGCCACCACCACCATGGCCGGCTTTGCGATGTGCGAGGACTGCGCACGGGAATATCGTGACCCGACCGACCGCAGGTTCCACGCGCAGCCGGTCTGCTGTCCGAACTGCGGGCCCACGCTGACCTACCGGACCGGCGACGGCACCACTGCGGATGGCGAAGCGGCGCCGCGGCAGGCCCGACGACTGCTGCGAGACGGCGGCGTGCTGGCCGTCAAGGGCATCGGCGGATACCACTTGGCCTGTGACGCGGGCAACGAGGCCGCCGTCGCCGAGTTGCGCGTCCGGAAACGCCGCGGCGACAAGCCCTTCGCGGTCATGGTGCCTGATCTGAGCGTGGCCCGCCGACTCGCGGATATCGACGACGCGTCGCAGCGACTGCTGTCGGGCCCGCAGCGTCCTATCGTGCTGCTCCCCCGACTACCCGCCGCGCCAGTCGCTGATGCGGTTGCACCGCACAACCCGGACATCGGTCTGATGCTGGCCTACACGCCGCTGCACGCGTTGTTGTTCGGGCTGCCCGGTGATGAGGCCGGTCCGGCCGCGCTGGTGATGACATCGGGCAATCTCGGCGGGGAACCGATCTGCTATTCCGACCACGATGCGCTGCAACGGCTTTCCGGTCTCGCCGACGGCTGGCTGATGCATGACCGCGCGATCCTGGTGCCATGCGATGACTCGGTGTTGCGGGTCGTCGACGGTGTCGAACTGCCCATCCGGCGCTCACGCGGATACGCGCCGCTTCCGGTGGCACTACCGGTGCCGGTACCGCCGACGCTGGCCGTCGGCGGTGACCTCAAGAACACGCTGGCGGTTGCCGACCAGTCCTATGCCTGGCTGAGCCAGCACATTGGCGACATGGACGACCTGGCCACGCTGACCGCATTCGACGACGCCGAACGCCACCTCGAAGCGCTGACCGGCGTCAAACCGCAAGTCCTCGTCGCGGATTCACACCCTGGTTATCGGTCCACCGCGTGGGCGCAGCGCCACGCGGACGGACGCCCGGTGCGGTCGGTCCAGCATCACCATGCACACATCGCCGCGGTGATGGCCGAACACGGCCTGGACGGGTCACAGCGCGTGCTCGGCTTCGCGTTCGACGGCACCGGCTACGGCCCGGACGGCGCCATCTGGGGCGGCGAGGTCCTGCTCGCCGACTACAAGGGCTTCGAGCGCCTCGCGCATCTGAAGTACGCGCCGTTGGCGGGCGGCGACACCAGCGTGCTGCGGCCCTACCGAATGGCGCTGTCGCACATGTGGACCGCCGGCCTCCGGTGGCATGACGACCTGCCGCCCGTGCTGGCCTGCCCCGAGGATGAGCGCCGGGTGCTGCGGCAACAGTTCGACAGCGGTCTCGGCTGCGTGCCGACGTCGAGCATGGGCCGGTTGTTCGACGCGATCTCCGCGCTGGCAGGCGTGCGTCAGACGGTCGCGTACGAGGCCCAGGCCGCTATCGAGCTGGAGGGGCTTTCGCGCGGCTGCGACTGCGGCGCCAACCCGTACGCTTTCGCCATCGACGACACCACGTCGCCGATGATCATCGACCCGGCGCCGGTTCTCGCCGCGGTCGTCGCCGACGTCCGCGCAGGCGTTGCACCAGCGCTGATCGGCGCGAAGTTCCACCGCGCGGTCGCCGATGTGGTCCTCGAGCTCGCATGCCTCGATGACACCGGCGGTGCGCCCATCGCATTGTCGGGCGGCGTATTCCAGAACGCGCTGCTGCTGCAGCTGGTGCAAGACCGTTTGCGGGCCAGAGGCGTTCCCATGATCACGCACCGTCGTGTGCCGCCCAACGACGGCGGGATCGCCCTCGGTCAGCTCCTCGTCGGAACGGCGGGCTAGAGATGACGGCGCTGCACGAGCGGAAGCTGCCAGGAGGATACGCGCTGTTCGCACGGTATGCCTTCCCGCCCAACGAACTGGGCTACTGCGGCCCGGACGACGCAGAGGTGTTGCTTCGCAGTGACAATCCCGCCGAGGTCGCCGCCCACGCCAAGGCGTTCGACGGTGCCTGGCCGTATCTGCGCGCGCTCGCCGAGGCTGCCGGCACCTCGGACCCACTGGACGGCGATGTCGTAGGAAGTTATTGGGTCGGTGGGCCGTTGCTCGATCGCGTCGATGGCCGACGTCTGGTGACGTGCCTGCGCCACGCGTTCACGGGTCAGGTCACCGGACTGCTCGGCGAAGTGAGCGCAACGCATACAGCTTTGGCCCACCACAGTTTCCACGTGTTCGTGGTGTATCCATGGGTCCGGTTCCTCGACCGGGACCCCGCCACCGCCCTGAAAGTCCTGCAGGACTGCCGAATCCGGTGGGGAACGGTCGAATCCGTCGATGGCGATCACACCACCCTCGCCACACGCCCGTTGACCTACACCGATGGCGTCCTCGCCCTCGGTGAGCCACGGACCGAGCAGGTGCGGTGGCGCAAGGACGGCCTCTCGCTGATCGACGCACCGCGGCCAGGCGATGTGGTTTCGGCGCACTGGGATTGGACCTGCGGCGTTCTCACCGATGCCGAATGGGCGGCGCTCGCCGACGCGACGCAGACCACGCTCGCGCTCGTGAACGCCGCCCGTAGGGAGGAGCGAAATCGATGACTGCCACCACGAGTTCGAGCTTTGTCGACGCAGGCCTGTCCACCGACCTGGCGGCCGCGGCGCTGGACATGGCGCGCAGGTTCCACGCGGGCGCGACGCTGTGGGTGCTGTCACCGCAATGGGAACCGCACGCCCACCACGTCGCCGTCGAGTTCGTCCACCCGGTGATCATGGGGAAAAGGGCGCTGCCGTCGGTGGCGCTCGTCGAACCCGATCCGGTGGCGCAGGCGCGCGTCGCCACCCAGCCGGGCGATCTGCTGTTGGCGGTGGCGTCGGCCGATCAACCCGCCGTCATCGATGCGATGCGGCGAGCACCGGCCTGGGGTGCGCGCACTCTGTGGATCGGCTCCGGCCCACGCCCACCGGCCGGGGCCGCCGACCACATCCTCTGGGTCGACTCCGACGATCCGATGGTGCCTGCGACCGGCCGCTTCGTCCTGCTGTATCACCTGTTGTGGGAACTCACCCACGTCTGCTTCGAACACCCCGGCCTGTTGAAACCCGCAGCGGAGGAATGCTCCGACGACGTGTGCGTTACGTGCAGCGACGAGGGTCGCGTCGCCGAAGTGATCCTCGAGCCCGCAGATCCGTTGAGCCAGGCCCTCGTTCGGACCGCAAAGGGGGACGAATGGGTGGACGTGAGCGTGTTGGGCGCCGTCACACCCAACGATCTGGTGCTGGTGCACGCCGGGACGGCGATCGCGCGCATCGATGACGATTGCGGGGAGGTGAATCGATGACCACGCAAGGCAGCGGAAGCACGGAAAGCACCGGCTTCCTGTATCCGTTCATCGAATCCGAGGAAACCGACGCGGGCAGCCTCCTCGACGACCTTGCGGCGTCTGCCAGATCAAAGGCTGCTGAAAGCGCTCGCCTGCAACGGGACTCGCTGGCCGAGTACGAACCGTCGTTGACAGCCGCCGGCACGGAGATGGCCGAACGTTTTCTGCGCGGCGGGCGACTGTACACGTTGGGCAATGGTGGCAGTTCGACCGACGCGGCGACGCTGGCGTCACTGTTCAGCCGCCCGGCGCGGGGGCGCGCGGTGGCGGCGTGGTCGCTGGCCGCCGACGAAGCGGTGGTGACGGCGCTGGGCAACGATGTCGGCTTCGAGCTCATCTTCAAGCGCCAGATCATCGCCCATGCCCGCGATCGCGACGTCGCGATCGCGTTGTCGACGTCCGGGAACTCCGAGGACCTGATGACCGCCATCACCGAGGCCAAGCGGCGCGCACTGTTGACAATCGGGTTCGCCGGACATGACGGCGGCCGGATGGCGGTCGCCGAGGACCTCGATCACTGTTTCACGGTGCACAGCCAGAGCATTCACCGAATCCAGGAGAGCCACGCGATGCTGGGCTACCGGCTCTGGTCGATCGCGCAAGAGCATATGGCCCGGCCCCGGAATGGAGCACATTCGTCATGAGCACAACCGATGCGACGACCGCCGCCGAACGCGAAGACCGGGTGCTGGAGCGGATCGACAAGTTCCGCCAACGGCGGCCGCGACTGCTCGACGACGTCGTCACCCTCGCCCACGGCGCGGGCGGCAAGTCATCGGCCGCGCTCGTCGACGCCGTGTTCCTCGAGGCGTTTCGCAATGACGAACTCGAACAACTCGGTGACGCGGCCGGCCTGCGCACAGCGTCGGGTGAACGGCTGGCCTTCTCCACCGATTCGTTCGTCGTTTCGCCGCGACGCTTTCCCGGCGGCTCGATCGGCCACGTGGCCGTGCACGGCACCGTCAACGATCTGGCGGTGTCCGGCGCTCGCCCGCAATGGCTTTCGGCCGCCTTCGTCATCGAGGAGGGCTTCCCGATCTCCGAGCTGCGCGAGATCGTCGCCGACATGAGTGAAGCCGCCGCCGTGGCGGGCGTGCAGATCGTCGCCGGCGACACGAAAGTCGTCGGGAAGGGCGCCGCCGACGGCGTCTACATCTCGACCGCCGGTGTCGGCGTGATTCCCGAGGGCAGACGGCTGTCGCGCGACCTCGTATGCCCCGGTGACAAGGTGCTGGTGTCCGGCACGATCGGTGATCACGGGATGGCGGTCATGCTCGCCCGCGGCGATCTCGCCATCGACGCCGACATCGTTTCTGACACCGCGCCGCTCGCAGAACTGGTCGAACTGCTTCTGGCAGCGGCACCGTCGACGCGATGGATGCGCGACGCAACCCGCGGCGGCGTCGGAACGGTATGCAACGAGCTGGTCAAGGACTCGCCGTTCGCACTGGTTCTCGACGAGGCGAGCCTGCCGGTGGCGCCGCAGGTCCTCGGCGCATGCGACCTGCTGGGCATCGACCCCCTCTACGTCGCCAACGAGGGCAAGTTCGTGGCGGTCGTGGCAGCGGAGGAAGCCGACGCGGCCGTCGCCGCGATGCGGAGCCACCACCAGGGCGCCGACGCGGCCGTCGTGGGTGAGATCCTTCCCGAACCCAACGGCATTGTCGCGCTTCGCACCTCATTCGGCGGAAGCCGAATCGTCGACATGCTCGTCGGCGACCCGCTGCCGCGAATCTGTTGACAAGGACTTCAAGGAAAGGAGCCCGGTGATGTGTCTGGGAATCCCCGGCCAGGTAGTCGACATGGTCGACACGGGACAGTCGCTGGCCAAGGTCGACGTCAACGGCGTCCGCAGGATCATCAGTGTGCGGCTGCTGGCCGACGACAACATCCGAGTCGGTGACTGGGTACTCGTTCACGTCGGGTTTGCGATGGCCAAGATCGACGAACACGAGGCGAAACTGACGCTCGACCAGGTGCAGAAGATGGGCGCCGACTACGCCAACGAGATCGAAGCATTCAACTCGTCCGAGATCGCTTGAGAGGCTTGACATGAAGTTCGTCGACGAATTCCGGGATCCGGCGGCCGCACGCGCGCTGGTCAAATCGATCACCGAGCTCGCGTCCGGAGACGAGTTCAAGTTCATGGAGGTCTGCGGCGGGCACACGCACACCATCTACCGGCACGGTATCGAACACCTGCTGCCCGAGTCCGTCGAGTTGGTGCACGGGCCCGGATGCCCGGTCTGCGTCATCCCGATGGGACGAGTCGACGACGCGATGTGGCTCGCCGAACAGCCCGGCATCATCTTCACCACCTTCGGCGACATGATGAGGGTGCCCGGCTCCAAGGGCAATCTCATCGAGGCCAAAGCGCGGGGCGCCGATGTACGCTTCGTCTACTCCCCCCTCGACGCGTTGAAGATCGCGGTCGACAACCCCGACAAGCACGTCGTCTTCTTCGCCGTCGGTTTCGAGACCACCGCACCGTCCACCGCCGTGACGCTGGTGCGCGCACGCGCACTCGGCGTGCGCAACTTCAGCATCTTCTGCAACCACGTCACGATCGTCCCGCCCATCAAGGCGATCCTCGAGTCTCCCGACCTGCGGCTGTCAGGGTTCCTCGGTCCCGGGCACGTGTCCACCGTCGTCGGGTTGCGGCCGTACCGGTTCGTCCCCGAGGTGTACGGAAAGCCCATTGTGGTCGCGGGATTCGAGCCGCTCGACATCCTCGCGTCGGTGCACATGCTGCTGCAGCAGATCAGGGACGGCCGCTGCGAAGTCGAGAACCAGTACACCCGCGTCGTGCGACCGGAGGGCAACACCCAGGCGCTGAAGCTGATGGCCGAGACCTTCGAACTACGCCCCCACTTCGAGTGGCGCGGACTCGGTTTCATCTCGCAGAGCGCGTTGAAGGTGCATCGCGACTACGCCGAGTTCGATGCGGAGTGCAAATTCGACATGCCCGGCGTGCGGGTCGCCGACCCCAAGGCCTGCCAGTGCGGTGAGGTCCTCAAGGGCGTCATCAAACCGTGGGAATGCAAGGTATTCGGCACGGCATGCACACCCGAGACACCGATCGGCACCTGCATGGTCTCCCCCGAGGGAGCATGCGCGGCGTACTACAACTTCGGCAGGCTGCATCGGGAGACCGCTGCGCTGCTGGGTCAGCGCGGATAGGGTTTCACCGGCCCCGTCCGGGGTAGCCCCCTATCGGCCGCAGCAGACATGCGACGGCCGTGAGGAGTAGTCATGACCAGCCCACAGGACCGCTTCGCAGGAGAACCGGCACCCGGAACCCGGGACACCGGATCAGACGTCCCATCGGGTGGCGAGGACCGCCCGTCGGGCGCGTACAAGGGCGACGAGTCGGTGCCCACGCTGAGTGAGGGCGACGACCAGGGGTTCGACACCCGGTTCACCAACGATCCCCCGCGCGACGTCGAACCGGCCGTTCCGCCCTATGAGGGCCGCACCTCCGGCGATGCCGCAGGCGGCAGGCACCGCGCCGATCCTTGAGGCCTGATCACCACTGATCGCGCGGTACGTCGAAGTCGGCACACAGTGCCCGCCAGACGTCGCGCGGGTCGACGCCGTCCTCGATGGCCTGCGCGGCCGTGCGGCCACCGAAGCCGGTCAGCACATGGTCGACCAGCAGCGACCGGCCCCGCACCGGCCCGAACTGGTCGTCGACGAGTTCATGGAATTCGGTCAAACGCACAGCGCCAACCTACGCCGACGGCGCCAGCGCGTCGTGGCACACCCGTACCGGATCTTCGACGTCCGTGGCGCTCGCCCCGGCCCTGCGCGCCGCCTCGGCGTAGCTCGGTGAGGCCAACACCGTTTTGACAGTCGTCGCCAGCGCCTCTGGCGTCAGAGGCCGGATCAGTTCCGCACTCCCTTGGCGCACAAGACGATTCGCGATCTCCCATTGATCACCGCCGCCGGGCACAATCACCATCGGCACACCCGCCATCAACGTCTTGGACACCATGCCGTGTCCGCCGCCGCAAATCACCAGATCGGCGTGGGACAACAGTTCGTCCTGCCTGCCCAGCCCGACGACCGCCCACGGCGGCACGTCGACGTCGTTGCCGCCGAGCCTGGAGATGACCAGTCGCGCCCCCTGCGGCAGCACCTCCCCCGGTTTCAACGTCTCCAGGGCCATTTCGGTCAGCCCGCGGGCGCCGGTGACCGCCGTCGACGGCGCCACCATCACGACGGGTCCGTCGCCCGGCGGAATCGTCAGCACCGCATCGGTCGGTTCGAAGTGCAGCGGCCCGACGACGACGGCCTCCTCCGGCCAGTCCGGGCGGGGCACCTCGAGGGCCGGCAGCGTTGCGATGAGCCGCCGCAGCGGTCCGGGATCGGTTGCGGGCAGGCCGATCTCGACCCGGACCGCCGAGCGCTGGCGAATGCCCTTCTGCCACGCACGCGAGGTCATCGCGCGCAGCACGGCGTCGCGCAGCTTGCCCCGTATCCCGACGCCGGGCGCCAGGCCACTTCCGATCGGTGGTAGCCCCTTCGACGGCCGGTACAAGGGTGCGGGGTTCAACTCGATCCACGGGATGCCGAGAAGTTCGGCGGCGAGTCCGCCGCAAGCGGTGATCACATCGGACACCACGAGATCCGGCGCGAGCTCGCGCAACACCGGAACATTGAGCACCGCCATCCGGGCCGCTCGCTGGTGGATCTTCGCGCCTGCGTCGGTGTCGTCGTCTGATGCGGTGGGATCGAGGCCGACGAGTTCGACGGCGCCCACGCCCGCCGAGCGGGCCGTGTCCAGCCATTCTGTGCCGGTCAGCAGGGTCGGCGAGTCGCCGGCGGCCAGGAAACGCAGGCACAGGGCGAGCGCGGGAAAGGCGTGGCCGGGATCAGGTCCGGCGACCACGGCGACATGCATGCGGCTACCTTGCCACAGCGCCTGTCACTAGGGTGGGGGCCATGACTTCATCCGAAGTGGACACCACGGCCAATGCACGCACGGTGGAGACGTTCTTGTACGCGCTACAGGACGAGGACTATGACACCGTCGACGCGCAGCTCTCCGACGACGTCCTGTACCAGAACTACGGTTACACCACGATGCGCGGACGCCAGCGGATATTGAAGCTGTTCCGTCGCGGCCAGGGTCGCGTGGGCTTCGAGGTGAAGATCCACCGGATCGCCGCCGACGGTAACGCGGTGCTGACCGAGCGGACCGACGCGCTGACCTTCGGCCCGCTGCGGCTGCAGTTCTGGGTGTGTGGCGTGTTCGAGGTGCACGGCGGCCGAATCACGCTGTGGCGGGACTACTTCGACGGCTTCGACTTCTTCATCAAGGCGCCGCTGCGCGGGCTCGTCGGTATCGTCGTGCCATCACTGCGACCGACGCTCTGAGCTACGCGCGCCGCAGCTGACCCAGTTCGTCGAACGCCTGCGCCCAGCCGGTCAGCCGGTCGGTGGCGTTGACCAGTTCGTCGCGGTAACGCTGCTGCGACATCGGCGAACTCGACATCGGGCCGGTGTTCGCGGCCGACACCAATTGCGCTGCGGCAGTGACCATGTCGTTGTACTGGCGGGCGCCGTAATCGAGCTGCGCGGTGAAGGCGCTGATGGTCGGCGCGAGGTGTGCGCGCGAACCCGGCGCGTTGGCGATGGCCCGCTCCATCGACACCACCTCGTTGGCGGTCGCGGCCATCGTCGCCGCGGTTTGGTTCGCGACCGCGACCAGCTCACGCAGCTCGTCGGCGGGCAGCATCCTGCCCCGCTCCATCACGCTGATCAGTGAGAACAGCCCTCGCTCGGATGCGGCGAGCGCGGCCATCGGCTGACGCGCGGCCGACCCGAACGGTGGCAGCCTGCGGGTCGACCGCTGTGGCGGAAGTGGTTCTCTGCGCAGCCAGCGGTACCGCAGAAACGCCAGCGTCGCGAGAAAGCCGGCGCCGATCGCGATCGGCAAGGGGATGAACAGCGCCCACGCCGGGGTGCTCCACATGGCCAGCAGCCAGGTGACGAAGATGAGGAACAGACAGGATCCCGTGAAGAACACGGTCAACCACAGCGCCCACTTGCGCTTTCGCAGCAGTTTTGCACGCGGGTCGGCCACGGCGTTGAGCTTCTGCGCCAGCACATCGGACAGCTCGGCGGCGGTGTCGACGCCGCGTTGCATCAGCGACCGCCACGCCTCCGGCCTGCTTGTCGTCGAGCGCTGTTTCACGGCAACCTCAAAGACCGGCTACTGGCCGATCGGCTTCTCGGGCGTCGCCTCCGGGGTCGACGCGGGTGTGGCGGGAGCGGCGGTACCGGACGCACCCCCGGAAGGTAAAGCCTCACCGCGCATCGAGGCGCGGATCTGCTCGAGCCGCGAATGCCCGGCCATCTGCACGCTGGCCTGCTGAACCTCGAGCATGCGGCCCTGCACGGAGTTCTGCGCGAGCTCGGCGGCGCCCATCGCGTTGGCGTAGCGCCGTTCGATCTTCTGACGGACCTCGTCGAGGCTGGGGGTGTTGCCCGGTGCGGCCAGCTCGCTCATCGACTGCAGCGATGCGCTGACCTGTTCCTGCATCTTGGCCTGCTCGAGCTGGCTGAGCAGCTTGGTGCGCTCGGCGATCTTCTGCTGCAGCATCATCGCGTTCTGCTCGACGGCCTTCTTCGCTTGGCCGGCGGCCTGCAGCGCCTGGTCGTGCAGCGCCTTGAGGTCCTCCACGCTCTGTTCGGCGGTGACCAGCTGGGCGGCGAACGCCTCGGCGGCGTTGTTGTATTCGGTGGCCTTGGCGGCGTCCCCGGCGGCGGTGGCCTGGTCGGCCAGCGTCAGCGCCTGCCGGACGTTGACCTGCAGCTTCTCGATGTCGGCGAGCTGCCGGTTGAGCCGCATCTCCAGCTGGCGCTGGTTGCCGATGACCTGGGCCGCCTGCTGCGTCAACGCCTGATGCTGACGCTGCGCCTCCTCGATGGCCTGCTGGATCTGCACCTTCGGATCGGCGTACTCGTCGACCTTGGAGCTGAAAAGCGCCATCAGATAGCGCCACGCCTTGACGAACGGATTGGCCATGGGTTCATTCCGCCTTCGTGTCTGGACCTGCTGTGCGAGTACTTACCCCAACCTATCGGTTTGGCGCAGATCAGAACACTAGGCGACCGCCATCGTCACCGCGTGCGGGATCACGACCTTGGTGGTGGGCTCGATGTTGGCCGCGGTCACCGACTCACGGATGAACGCGTCGCGCTCCTCGCGGGCCATCTCGTCGCCTGCCACGGACAGCACCTGCGACAGCGGAACGTCCAGGGCACCGCAGATGGCGCTGAGCAGTTCGCTGGAAGCTTCCTTGCGTCCGCGCTCGACCTCCGAGAGGTAGCCCAGGCTGACGCGCGCGGCGTCGGACACCTCGCGCAGCGTGCGGCCCTGGTCGATGCGGGCCCGACGCAGCACGTCGCCGATCACCTCGCGCAGCAATGTCCCCATCGTGCTCTCCTTCACTTGGGTGGTACTAGAGCAACGCCAGGGACTGCCGAGATGGTTCCCGCCGGGACACCTCCGGCAGAAATTCGTTGTCAGAGGGTCACTGACCTGCGACGCGTCCCCGCGAGTCGCGGATTGCCGAGACCACATAGTCGAGGCCGGTGAGCACGGTGAGCGCGATCGCAGCGGCCATCACCACCCATGCGCCGGTCAGCCACGGGCCCGACAGCGGCAAAACAAACAGGCCGATCGCCACCGCCTGCACGAGGGTCTTCAGCTTGCCGCCGCGACTGGCCGGGATGACGCCGTGGCGCAGCACGGAGAAGCGCAGCGCGGTGATGCCGATCTCGCGGACCAGGATCAGCACCGTGACCCACCACGGCAGCTCGCCGAGCATGGACAGCCCGATCAGCGCCGCGCCGATCAACGTCTTGTCGGCGATCGGGTCGGCCAGCCTGCCGAAGTCGGTCTCGATGCCATAGCTGCGGGCCAGCGCCCCGTCGAACCGGTCGGTGATCACCGCCACCGCGAAGATGACGAAAGCGGTCACCCGCCAAGCTGTTTCGTGACCGTCGCCGGCGAACAACGCGATGAGGAAGACCGGCACCAGAACCAACCGGAGCCCAGTGAGCGCGTTGGCGATGTTGGCGACCTTCGCCTGTGGGATCACCGGATCGGTGTGAGGTTGGCCCGACACCGCTAAAGAATATCGGTTGCTCAAACCGATACCCTCGCACCTGTGACGGATGCGGACGGTTCGCGGCTCGGCGGGCTCGTGGTGCGTCGCGCCACCACGTCGGATGTGCCCGCGATCAAGGCGCTCGTCGATATCTACTCCGGCCGCATCCTGCTGGAAAAGAACCTGGTCACCCTCTACGAGGCGGTACAGGAGTTCTGGGTCGCCGAACGGGACGGCGAGTTGATCGGCTGCGGCGCCCTTCACGTGCTCTGGGCCGACCTCGCCGAGGTGCGCACGGTCGCGGTGCACCCGAAGGTCAAGGGTCAGGGCGTCGGGCATCTCATCGTCGACCGGTTGCTCGACGTGGCCCGCGAACTGCATCTGCAACGGATCTTCGTACTCACCTTCGAAACCGAGTTCTTCAGCAGGCACGGCTTCGCGGAGATCGAGGGCACCCCGGTGACCGCCGAGGTCTACGAGGAGATGTGCCGCTCGTATGACACCGGTGTCGCCGAATTCCTCGACCTGTCCTATGTCAAGCCGAACATCCTCGGCAACTCCCGGATGCTGCTGACCCTCTGACGCCCAAACCAACGAACGGGCGCGAAAGTGCGAGTACAGCGCGCCATTTTGTCGATCTCGGCGCTACTCCGCGTCGCCGCCCCCGGCGTCCGACCCGCCGCGGATCAACGCAAGCGTGCCCGCCAGCTCGTCGGGCTTGACCAACACCTCGCGCGCCTTGGAACCCTCACTGGGACCGACGATTCCGCGCGTCTCCATCAGATCCATCAAGCGGCCCGCCTTCGCGAAGCCGACGCGCAGCTTGCGCTGCAGCATCGAGGTGGACCCGAACTGGCTGGACACCACCAGCTCGACGGCCTGAAGGAAGACGTCCATGTCGTCGCCGATGTCGGGGTCGACGTCGGTGCGCTCGCTGCTGGACTTCGTCGCGGTGACGCCCTCGGTGTACTCGGGCTCGGCCTGCTCCTTGCACGCGGTGACGACGGCGTGGATCTCGTCGTCGGAGACGTAGGCGCCCTGCAAGCGGATCGGCTTGTTGGCGCCCATCGGAATGAACAGGCCGTCGCCCATGCCGATCAGCTTCTCGGCGCCCTGCTGGTCGAGGATCACCCGGCTGTCGGTCAGCGACGACGTCGCGAACGCCAGCCGCGACGGCACGTTGGTCTTGATCAGGCCGGTGACCACGTCGACCGACGGCCGCTGCGTGGCCAGCACCAGGTGAATGCCTGCGGCACGCGCCTTCTGGGTGATCCGCACGACGGCGTCCTCGACGTCGCGCGGCGCCGTCATCATCAGGTCGGCCAGCTCGTCCACGATCGCGACGACGTAGGGATACGGGCGATACTCGCGCTGGCTGCCCAGCGGCGTGGTGATCTCACCCGAGCGCACCTTGGCGTTGAAGTCGTCGATGTGGCGTACCCGGGACGCCTGCATGTCCTGGTAGCGCTGCTCCATCTCCTCGACCAGCCACGCCAACGCCGCCGCCGCCTTTTTGGGCTGCGTGACGATCGGGGTGATCAGGTGCGGAATGCCTTCGTACGGCGTGAGTTCCACCATCTTCGGGTCGATCAGGATCATCCTGACCTCTTCGGGGGTGGCCCGCGCCAGCAGCGACACCAGCATCGAGTTGACGAAGCTCGACTTACCCGAACCGGTCGAACCCGCGACCAACAGATGCGGCATCTTCGCGAGGTTCCACGAGATGTACTCGCCCTCGATGTCCTTGCCGAGCGCGATCACCAGCGGATGGTGGTCTCTGCGGGTCGACGGGTCGGTGAGCACGTCGGCCAGGCGCACCATCTCGCGGTCGGTGTTGGGCACCTCGATGCCGACGGCGGACTTGCCGGGGATCGGCGCGAGCATCCGGACGCTCTCGGTGGCGACCGCGTAGGCGATGTTCTTCTGGAGCTGGGTGATCTTCTCGACCTTGACGCCGGGCCCGAGCTCGACCTCGTACCGCGTGACGGTCGGCCCTCGCGTGCATCCCGTGACCGAGGCGTTCACCTTGAACTGTTGCAGCACTTCGGAAATCGCCTCGGCGGTGTGGTCGTTGGCCGACGACTTCCGCTTCGGCGGATCGCCCTTCTGCAGTAGCTCCAGCGACGGCAGGTGGTAGGGCCCCTCGACCACGCGGTCTGCCACCGGCTTGGCCGGCTTGGACTTCTTGCGCTTGGCCGCGCGCGTCGGCTCGGGGATCGTCGGCGCCTCGTCGTCGAGCGGGTAGTTCTCCATCGGCGTACCGGATGGCCACTGCGCCTCGTCCTCGGCGTAGTTGGGATCGTCGTAGTAACCGTCGGAGAAATCCTCCGGTTCGGCGTCGACGTGGGCGAAGTCATCGTCGTCGTAGTACTCGTCTTCGTGCAGCCTGCCGGTGCCGAACATCGCCCGCAGCGTGTCGGGCACCTCGCGGATCGTGGTGCCGGTGACCAACAGCAGACCGAACAGCGCGCCGATGAACAGCAGCGGCGCGGCGATCCACTGGGTCAGCCCGTCGGCCAACGGGCCGCCGATGGCGAAACCGACGAAACCGGCGGCGTGCTGGCGTCCTGCCGGGTCGTCCGGCGAGCCCGACCACAGGTGCCACAGCCCGAGCATGGGCAGCGCGATCATCGCCGCGCCGAGGATGAGCCTCGGCCTGGCGTCGGGGTCGGGCTCGGTGCGCATCAGCACGACGGCGATGGCGATGAGCCCGATCGGCAGCAGCAGCACGGCCGATCCGATGAACATGCGCAGAACGTTGTCGATCCATCCGCCGACCGGGCGGGCGGCGTCGAACCACGAGCTCGCGACGACGATGACCGCGATGCCGAGCAGCGCCAGCGCGAGGCCGTCCCTGCGGTGCCCGGGGTCGATATCACGGGCCCGGCCCACCGAGCGCGCGGTCGATCCGGCCCCGCGGGCGAGCATGAACCAGCCGGCCCGGGCGCCCCTGCCGATGGCGAGCCCGGCGGCGGGGACCGGCGAGGCGCCGCGCCGTTTGGCCGGCTTGCGGCGCGGAGCGGGCCGGGCCGCACGCGAACCTGACCGCGAACCGGCCTTTGACCTGCTCGAACGGGCACCGGAGCGGGCGGCGGTCTTACTAGGCATGGCCTCAAGCCTAGTCGCAGATGCCCCAATTTCACCATCAGCCACACGGGTCACAGTTGGGTGTCGAAATTTAGTTAGGTTCGCTGAGTAGGGTGCTGGGTGACCGTCCCCACTCATCGAGGAGTCCATCACCCATGCCCGTTGTCGTCGTCGCCACGTTGAAGGCGAAACCAGAGTCCGTCGAAACCGTGCGGGAAGCAGGCAGAACGGCGCTCGCCGAGGTGCACGGCGAGCCGGGTTGCGAGCTGTACTCCCTGCATGAGGCCGAGGACGGCACGTTCATCTTCGTCGAGCAGTGGGCCGACGCGGACGCACTCAAGACCCACAGCACCGCGCCCGGCGTCGCGAACCTGTTCGGCGCCATCGGTGAGCACCTCGACGGGGCACCTGACATCAAGATGCTGCAGACCGTCGTCGGTGGCGACCCGGCGAAGGCGCAGCTGCGGCCCTAATGGCGTCTCTGGCGGGCAAGGTCGCGTTCATAACCGGCGCCGCCCGGGGGCAGGGCCGGGCTGAGGCCGTGCGGTTGGCGTCCGACGGCGCCAACATCATCGCGGTCGACATCTGCGATCAGATCGCCTCGGTGCCCTATCCGCTGGCCACGGCCGACGACCTCGCCGAGACCGTCAAGCTCGTCGAGGACACCGGCGCGCGGATCGTGGCGCGGCAGGCCGATGTCCGCGACCGCGACGCGTTGCAGAGCGCGCTGCAGGCGGGCCTCGACGAGTTCGGCAGGCTCGACATCGTCATCGCCAACGCCGGCATCGCGCCGATGCAGTCCGGCGAAGCCGGGTGGCGCGACGTCGTCGACGTCAACCTCACCGGCGTGCATCACACCGTCGAGGTGGTGAAGCCGATTCTGGTCGAGCAGGGCACCGGCGGTGCGATCGTGCTGACCAGTTCGGCGGCCGGCCTGGTCGGCATCGGTGGCGAGGACCCGGGGGCGCTCGGCTACACCGCGTCCAAGCACGGTGTCGTGGGGTTGATGCGCGCCTACGCCAATCACCTTGCCCCGCACCGTATCCGGGTCAACTCGATCCATCCGAGCGGCGTCAACACCCCGATGATCAACAACGAGTTCACCAGGAAATGGCTCGAAGAGGTCACCCGGAACACGGACGCGCCGGTGGACTGGGGCAACGCGCTGCCGGTGCAGGCCGTCGACGCCGAGGACATCGCCGCCGCGGTGGCATGGCTGGTATCCGACGAGGCGTGGTACATCACGGGCGTGGCGATGCCGGTCGACGCGGGCTATTACAACAAGCGCTGATCCCCTAATCCCCTATACCGCATAGGGGGTCCGCAACCCGTTTCTCGGCCGCACCGCGCTGCCCACACTCGTTCCCACGACTTCCGTCTATCCAAGGGAACGAATATGAACAGTCCATTGCGCACCGCAACGCTCGGCCTCGTCACCGCGGCCGTTGCGCTCGCCTTCCCCGCCACCACCTCCGCTGCACCCAGGGAATGGGATATCGGTTCGTACGACCAGTGCATCATCGACGGCCTCGGCAAGGGTTACGACGATGAGGAATGGACGAACCACAAAGCGCTGTGCTGCTGGGCATCCGGCGGCAATTGGAACATCGCAAAGGGAGAATGCCAGGCACCGCCGGCCGAACAGCAGGCGCAGCATCCCCTTACGGTCAACCAGGGCAACGCGCCTGTCTACAACTTCGATCCGTCGACACCTCCCGCGACCCGTATCCCGTCTCGCGTCGTCAACCAGAGCATCGGAGCGGCATCATGACATCGCTACGCCAACTCGTACCTGCCGTACTGCTCGCGGCCACAGCCGGCCTCGGCCTATCCGCTATCGCCTCACCCGTCACCGCATCGGCCGTGCCGGGAGAGTGGGATATCGAGAGATACGACAACTGCTTGAACCCGGATATCGAGGACCCGTCCGAGCAGCTGGCGTGGACACGCAAGTGCTGCCGGGACTCCGGCGGCGTATGGAACGAGGCCCTAGGCAAGTGCCAGGCGCCGCCGGCCGAGCCTGCGAAAGTGACCAGGTGGCCGGGGAAGATCCCGCTGGGCGTCTTCACTCAAGATCTGACCGCTGCCCCCTGACCGCGAAAGAGAAGCTGTGGTCGTGAAAAGCACAAATTCACGACCATGGCTTCTCGCTCGCGTGGCGGAGGCTAGATCTCGATGACCGTCGGCACGATCATCGGCTGACGGCGGTAGGTCTCCCCGACCCACTTGCCGACGGTCCGCCGGACGGCCTGGGCGATCCTGGTGACGTCGGTGATGTTGTCGGCGGCAAGGACTTCCAGTTCCTGTTCCACCTTCTGGGCGACGGGTTCCAAGGCCTTGGGGTCCTCGGAGAAACCGCGCGAGTGCAGGTGTGCAGGCGCGGCCGCGCGTCCGGTGCCGCGGTGCACGACGACGGTGACCGCGACGAAACCCGAAGACAGCGTGAGCCGTTCGCCGAGCGTCGACTCGCCGACATCGCCGGTGATCAACCCGTCGACGAACATCTTGCCGGTCGGTACGGCACCGGCGATGCTGGCCTTGCCCGCCACCAGATCGACGCTGACGCCGTTCTCGGCCAGCACGATCCCGTCCGGATCGACACCGGAGCGGACGGCCAGCGCCGCATTGGCGCGCAGCATCCGCCAGGTCCCGTGCACGGGCATCACGTTGCGCGGACGCACGCCGTTGTAGAGGAACAGCAGTTCACCGGAATAGGCGTGACCCGAAACATGAACGCGTGCTTGCTGATTGGTGACAACGCGGGCGCCGATCTTGGCGAGCGCGTCGATGACGCCGTATACCGCCTCCTCGTTACCCGGAATCAGCGACGACGACAACACGACCAGGTCGCCTGCCGTCAACGTGATGCTGCGGTGCTCACCGCGCGACATCCTCGACAGCGCCGACATCGGCTCACCCTGGGTGCCGGTGGTGATCAACACGACTCGTTCCGGCGGCATCATCTCGGCCGCGCCGATGTCGATCACATCGTCGACGTCGACGTTGAGATAGCCCAACTCGCGGGCGATCCCCATGTTGCGCACCATCGAGCGGCCGACGAACGACACACGGCGGCCGAGGGATACGGCGGCATCGATGATCTGCTGCACGCGGTCGACGTTGGACGCGAAGCACGCGACGATCACGCGCCCTTCCGCGCCGCGGATCAGCCGGTGCAACGTCGGGCCGACCTCGCTCTCCGACGGCCCGACACCGGGAATCTCCGAGTTTGTCGAGTCGCAGAGGAACAGGTCGACGCCTGCGTCCCCGAGCCGCGACATGCCCGGCAGGTCGGTGGGTTGGTCGTCGAGCGGCAACTGGTCGAGCTTGATGTCGCCGGTGTGCAGCACGGTGCCCGCACCGGTGTGGATGGCGATGGCCAGACAACCCGGGATCGAGTGGTTGACATGGAAGTACTGGCACTCGAAGACGCCGTGCGTCGACCGCTGCCCGGCCGCGACCTCGATCAACTTCGGCTTGATGCGGTGCTCGCGGCACTTCTCCGCCACCAGCGCGAGCGTGAACTTGGAGCCCACGAGAGGAATGTCGGGCCGCAGCTTGAGCAGGAACGGGATGGCGCCGATGTGGTCCTCGTGCGCATGGGTCAGCACCAGCGCTTCGACGTCATCGAGGCGGTCCTCGACCAGGCGCAGGTCAGGCAGGATGAGGTCGACACCCGGTTCGTCGTGGTTGGGGAACAGCACCCCGCAGTCGACGATCAGCAGCCGACCGAGATGCTCGAAGACCGTCATGTTGCGGCCGATTTCGCTGATGCCGCCCAGTGCGGTGACCCGCAAGCCTCCTGGGGCCAGTGGCCCCGGTGGTGCGAAGTCCGTATCCACTACCGAAGGACCGCGGCGGCCCGCATATCGGCGGCCAGCGCCTCGATCTGGTCAGGCGTGGCCGGCACCTGGGGCAACCGTGGGTCACCGGCATCGATGCCCTGCAGCCGCAGACCGGCCTTCGACATCGTGACGCCACCGAGGCGCGACTGCGCGTCACCGAGCGGGGCGAGGGTGACGTTGATCTTGCGCGCGGTCGCGACATCGCCGGACGCGAACGCGGACAACATCTCTCGGAGTTCGCTCGCGGCGAGATGACCCCAGACGCTGATGAACCCGACAGCACCCATGGCCAGCCAGGGCAGGTTGAGGGTGTCATCGCCGGAGTAATAGGCCAGGCCCGTTTCGGCGATGATCTGGCCGCCGCCGTTGAGGTCACCCTTGGCGTCCTTGATCCCGACGATGTTCGGGTGTGCGGCCAACGCCCGGATGGTGTCCCATTCGATCGGGATGCCCGATCGAATCGGGATGTCGTAGAGAAGGATCGGCACCGACACCGCGTCGGCGATCGCGGTGAAGTGCGCCGCGAGCCCGGTTTGCGACGGCCGCGAGTAGTACGGGGTGACGACCAGCAGTCCGTGGGCGCCCTCGGCCTCGCAGGCCTTGGCCAGGTGCACGCTGTGCGCGGTGTCGTAGGTGCCGGCGCCGGCGATGATGCGGGCGCGGTCGCCGACGGCGTCGAGCACCGCGCGCAGCAGTGCGATCTTCTCGTCGTCGGTGGTGGTCGGCGATTCGCCGGTGGTGCCGGAGAGCACCAGGCCGTCGCAGCCCGCGTCCACCAGGTGGGTGGCCAGGTGCACGGCGGTGGCGGTGTCCAGTGAGCCGTCGGGCTTGAACGGAGTCACCATTGCGGTCAGCACGGAGCCCAACCGGGCCTGCACGTCGAATCCGCTGGTGCTCACGGGCACCAAGATTACCCGGTTGCAGTCGAGCCGCTGTGAACCGTCACGCCTCCGTCGCGAGCGGGCTGGTCGCCACCTCCGTGCCGTCGGCCAGGGTGGCGATCTCGAAATCGGCGAAGACCTGCGGCGCGACGTCGATGAGCTGGCGCAGACAGGCGATGGCCAGCCTGCGGATCTCCACATCCGCCTGTTCGCTGGCGCGCATCGCGATGAAGTGCCGCCAGGCCCGATAGTTGCCGGTCACGACGATGCGGGTCTCGGTCGCATTCGGCAGCACGGCGCGCGCGGCTTGACGTGCCTGTTTGCGCTGGACGGCGCTCGGCCGGCCCTGGTCATCGCCTGCAAACTTGGCCTCGAGCCTGGTCAGCAGCTCCGAATAGGCCGCGCGACTGGCGTCGGCGGCCGCGGTGAAGATCTCCTGCAGCTCGGGATCGTCCTCCAGCCCCGGGGGCAGCACCACCCGCGAATCGTGCTCGGGCACGTATCGCTGCGACAGCTGCGAGTAGGAGAAGTGGCGATGCCGGATGAGCTCATGGGTGCACGACCGCGACACCCCGGAGATGTAAAAGGACACCGTCGCGTGCTCGAGCACCGAGAAATGCCCGACGTCGATGATGTGCCGCAGATAGCTCGCGTTGGTCGCGGTGCGGGGGTTGGGCTTGGACCAGCTCTGGTAGCAGGCCCGGCCGGCGAACTCCACCAGCGCGGGTCCCCCGTCGGCGTCGGTGCTCCATGGCACGTCGGGAGGCGCCAAGAACTCGGTCTTGGCGATCAGTTGCACGCGCAGCGGCGCGGTCTCGGCCACGGCTCACCCTAACGCGAGCCGATGCTGGCCAACCTTTGCGGCGTTCCACATCGGCGCGCGAGTTTGCCGGGCTAGGGTGGCGCGATGGCGGAAGACACCGCGGCCTCGCGTCTTCTCGATGTCATGGAGCACGAGATCCTGCCGATGACCGAGCGGGGCGTCGCCGCGGGCAACAAGGTCTTCGGTGCGGCGCTGCTGCGCAAGTCCGACTACTCGGTTGTCATCGCGGGCACCAACGCCGAAACCGACAACCCGCTGCTGCACGGTGAGATCAGCACGCTCAACCAGTTTTATCAACGCTCCGAGCGGCCCTCGACCAGCGATCTGGTGTTCCTGTCCACCCATGAGCCGTGCCCGCTGTGTCTGTCGGCGATCACCTGGTGCGGGTTCGACAACTTCTACTACTTCTTCACCTACGAGGACTCTCGCGACGCGTTCGGCATCCCGCACGATCTGAAGATCCTCTCCGAAGTCTTCGGCGTCGAGGACGGTGCGTATCGCCGAAGCAACGCGTTCTGGACGGCGCACTCGATCAGCGATCTGGTGGAGACCGAGGATGAGCCGCTGCGGACCAGCCTGCGCGAGCAGGACAAGCGTATTCGCGACGTCTACGCCGGGCTGTCGGAGCAATATCAAAGTTCGAAGGGCGCCAACGACATTCCGTTCAACTGATCAGTGGTCGGCGAAATTGGTGCAAGAGGGCCGCTGAGCCGCCCATACGCTTGATATGTGGTCGATATCAGGGTCGATGTTTCGCGGACGCTCGAGGCTTCGCGTGGCGTAGGTAGCGATGCCGAGGAGTTGCGGACGGAACTGATACGTCTCGCGGGCGAGTGGGATGCGGTCATCTCCGGATGGTCGGGTGCCGCCGCGGCGGCGTACGCCGCTCACTGGGAGGAATGGCAGGACGGCGCAACAAAGCTGGTCGAGAGCCTCACCAGGTCGACGCAACTGCTCGAGCAGGCAGCGGCGGCATACGCCGAACAAGAGGGTGCGTCCGCGGCTGCGGTGAGCTCGGTTCGCGGTCGCTGATGCGCTACCGCGTCGAACTCGACGAACTGCTGGTGTTCGTCGACAAGCTCCAAGCGTTCGAACAGCGCGCCGACATGATCGCGGCTCGAGTCGATGGACAGGTCGCCAGCCTGCACACGACGTGGGACGGCCACGGAGCTGCGGGACACCTCGCACAACATCATGAATGGATGGCGGCCGCGCGTCAGATGCGAGAAGCATTGGCGCACTTGAAGGAGACGGCGCACAACGCCCATCGCAACTATGCCGACGCCATCGACCTGAACATGGCAATGCTGACGTGACAGTCGACGTCGACACCGAAACGTTCTACAACGTCGGCAATCGGTTGTTCGAATTGGCCGGTGAGGTGTATGACGCGTTCGCCGTCAATGTGCAGATCCTCGGCGGCACAGGCGCAATGGCAGGTAGCGACGATGCGGGCACCGCGTGGGCGAGGTCCTATGACGACCGGGCGCGCGAAGTATTGGGGGCGGTCAATGATCTGACCACGGCGCTGCAGAACTACGGCGGGGTCGTCATCCAGGCCGGATACAACCATGCCGTCGCCGAATACAACGCCACCGCCGGGAATCGAGGTGCGCCGCCGCAACGTCCACCCGAACCCGCCAGAGCGGCAGGTGCGTTGTCGACGCCGCCGTCGGCGGGCGGCCCCGGCAAGGGATTGTTCGACAACGCGCTGGGATTGGTGGACCAGATCGGTGTCCCGGTACCCGACGGCGACACGGTCAAGGTCGACACCGCCGCCCAAGCGTGGGACCGGTTGGCGACGGTGTATCAGACGGCCACGGTCGTCGAGGCGCTGGACGTCAATGCGCGGGCGTTCAGCGACACCAAGTCGCCCGAGGTCGAGTTCATCGTCAGGGATCTGCATGAACTGCGGGATGCGACTGCTGCGGTGTTGGCGGGCTGTCGCGAGTTGGCGCAGTCGTGCAAGGAATACCGGGCAGCGCTGGAGTACCTGCGCGATGAACTCGCCGAGATTCTGAGTGAGCTCGGCACGGAGCTGGCGGTCGAGGCGACGATCCTCATCTTCGCCGCATGCGTGAGCTTTGGCGCGGGCGCCGTCGCTGGAGCCGCCAAGACCGCACACACGATCAGCAAGTTCGCCAAGATCATTCGATCCGCGGTGAGCACCTGGAAGGTGTCCAAGCGGATCAGCGAAGGCGTCAAGAAGGCACACGACATCGCGGGCGCGCGTAAACGCCTGGAGCGCATCAAAAGCCTGGGGCGCAAGGCAAAGTCGGAGGAGTCAATAGTCGGACCTGGAGTACGAACGACCTCAGGCACTCCGCTCTCGATTACACGCGCACAAATCGAGAAGAAGTTCGAGAAGCACGCCGCGGATTTCGGCGTGACGGAGCCCCGAGGCAAAGCCGGGTTCGAGGCCTTCGAGCGCGCGGTTAGGGAACAGGTTGGTGACCCCGCTACCCTCCATATCAACGGCACCTACAGAGGCAACTCCGCGGTGCTTAACTACAACCCGAACACGGGTCTCGCTGTTATTCAGTCGCCCAGCGGCCAATTCATCAGCGCCTGGCGACTTGGCGACGATCAGGTCAGCAGCGTTCTGGAAAGGGGAATGCTCAGGTGAGCGAACCACGAAAAGAATTGCCAGACCTAAGTTCGTACATCCGTCTCATAGATGATTTTGTCGCTCGCCGTATGACCGCACCGGAGTTCGAGAAGTCCTATCTCTCAGCTTTGAAGATGGAAAAGCGTGGTCTTGAGATCGCGATCTTCGATGTTCTCCAGAAACTGTTCGGAGATGCGGATGCGTATGTCGCCAACCCCGAGCTCCGCACGGAGCCAGAGGATCTCGACGACGAACAACTCCGCGAGTGCGCCAACCGCGCCAGACGCGAACTGCGCGAGCTCGGATACTAGTTGTGAGTCAACCCGACGAGTGGCGCGACACCAGGTGGCGAACTTCCCATTTGGGACGCAGGAGACTCGTAGCTGACGTGACTGTGCACATTTTGACGCGAAACGCTGGCAAAGCGTCAAAAGATGCACACTCACCAACGATCAAGCCAGCGCTCGGCGTAACTCCCTCACCAGATCGCCTCGCGAACCCACCGTCACATCGTCCAGCTCCAGCCACGACGCCATCGACCGCAACTCCTCCGCCATCGCGGACGCCACGCGCACCCTGTCCTGCCCCTCCTCCGTGAACGCCCCCACCACATTGAGCGCGCCCGCAGCTCGCTCCGCCTTCAGATCGACCCGCCCGACCAACCGGCCGTCGAGTAGAAACGGCCATACGTAGTAACCGAATTCGCGCTTCGGTGCAGGCGTGTAGATCTCTATGCGGTAGCGGAACTCGAACATCCGCTCGACCCGCGGCCGGAAGAACACCAACGGGTCGAACGGGCACAGCAGCGCCGTCCCCCGTTCCACCCGCGGCACTATCTGGCCCGCCCGCAGATACGCCTGCGCCGACCAGCCGTCGACGGTAACCGGTTCCAGCTCACCACTTTTCACCAGATCCGCGATCGCCGGCTTCACCTGTGCGGCACCCAGCCGGAAGTAGTCGCGCAGGTCCGCCTCCGTCCCGACACCCAGCGCGCTCGCCGCCCGCAGCACCAGCTCGCGGATCGCCTCCTCGTCGCCGACCTCCCGCGCCAACACCTCCGGCGGCAGCACCTTCTCCGTCAGCTCGTAGTGCCGGGCGAAGCCGACCCGTGTCGACGTCGTCAACACCCCCGCCGACCACAGCGCCTCGGCCACCCACTTGGTGTCGCTGCGGTCCCACCACGGCCCCTTGCGGCCACGCGGCTCCGACTCCAGGTACGCCTCGATCTGACCGGCCGTCGACGGCCCCAACTCGGCGACCGCGGCGACGATGTCCTCCGCCAGCTTCGCGTTCTTCTTGACGATCTCCTTGCCCCACCGACCGTCGGCGTACTCCCGCATCCGCCAGCGCAGCAGCGGCCAGTCGTCGACGGCCATCAACGCCGCCTCGTGCGCCCAGTACTCCACCAGCAGCCGCGGCGAGCGTGCGCTGTGGCTCCACGCCGCCCGGTCCAGGACGTCGCGGTCGTACGGGCCCAGCCTGCTGAACACCGGCGCATAGTGCGCGCGCACCGCCACCGACACCGAGTCCAGCTGCAGCACCTGGATCCGGGAGATCAGCCGCCGCAGATGCGCCCGCGTCACGGCGCCGCGCGGCTTCGCTTCGTGGAAGCCCTGCGCAGCCACCCCGACGCGGCGCGCCTGGCCCGCGGTCAGCCTGGTCATGCCCTCGTGTAGCTGTGGAACCGGTAGCGCAGCCCGGAGCTGCTGGTCAGCCACTCCCCTGCGGTGCCCACCCATGACTCGTCGAGCACCGGCGCCACCGCGTCGCCGTCCTCACGTCGCAGGTCGATGTCGACCTCGGTGACCTCACACCGCGTCGCCGCTGGCAGCGCCAACGCGTAGATCTGCTCGCCACCGATGACCCATGCCTCGTCCTGGTTGAGCGCCTCGTCGAGGCTCCCCACCACCGTCGCTCCTTCGGCCATGTAGTCAGCTTGCCGGGTCACTACGACATTTCTGCGGCCCGGCAGCGGGCGCACCTTCGACGGCAGCGACTCCCAGGTCAGCCGACCCATCACGACGGTGTGGCCCATTGTCAGTTCCTTGAAGCGGGCCTGGTCCTCCGGCACCCGCCACGGGATGCCGCCGGCGCGGCCGATCACACTGGAGGGCGACTGGGCCCAGATCAGGCCCAGCGTCATACCGCTACAGGAGCCTTGATCGCGGGGTGCGGATCGTAGTTCTTGATGACGATGTCGTCATAGGTGTAGTCGAATATCGAGTCACGCGGCGCCAGAACGAGTTCCGGGTAAGGCCGCGGCTCGCGGCTGAGCTGTTCGGTGACCTGCTCGACGTGGTTGTCGTAGATGTGGCAGTCGCCGCCGGTCCAGATGAAGTCCCCGACGTCGAGCCCCGCCTGCGCCGCCATCATGTGGGTGAGCAGCGCGTAGCTGGCGATGTTGAACGGCACCCCGAGGAACAGGTCGGCGCTGCGCTGGTACAGCTGACACGAGAGCCTGCCGTCGGCCACGTAGAACTGGAAGAACGCGTGGCACGGCGGCAACGCCATCTGCGATATCTCGCCCACGTTCCACGCCGAGACGATGATGCGCCGCGAGTCCGGGTCGGACCTCAGCAACTCGAGGGCGTTGCTGATCTGATCGATGTGCTCACCCGACGGTGTCGGCCACGACCGCCACTGCACACCGTAGACCGGGCCGAGATCGCCTGTCTCGCTTGCCCATTCGTCCCAGATCGTGACTCCGCGCTCCTGCAACCAGCGCACGTTCGAGTCGCCGCGTAGGAACCACAGCAGCTCGTAGATCACCGACTTGGTGTGCACCTTCTTGGTCGTGATCAGCGGGAAGCCGGCCGACAGGTCGTAGCGCAGCTGGTGGCCGAACACGCTGCGGGTACCCGTGCCGGTGCGGTCCGATTTCGGGGTGCCGCGGTCGAGCACCAGGCGCAGCAGATCCTCGTATGGAGTGGCGATCGGCACGCCGCTCAGCTTACGTCCAGACCGGTGGCGTAGAACGGATCTATGCCGAGTGTCTCCGCGTCCATCAATACCCCGGACGGGACCTGCCCCGTCACCCTGCACACCCCGGAAGGCTCGGGCCCGTGGCCCGGTGTGGTGATGTACGTCGACGCAGGCGGCGTCCGCGACACCATGCACGAGATGGCCCAGCACCTCGCCGACAAGGGCTATGCGGTGCTGCTGCCCGACGTGTACTACCGGCACGGCGACTGGGAGCCGTTCGACATGCGCACCGCGTTCAGCGACCAGAAAGAGCGCAGCCGGCTGATGGGGATGGTCGGGTCGGTGACGCCCGACATGATCGCCAGCGACGCGGGCGCGTTCTTCGACTTCCTGGAATCGCGCCCCGAAGTGCGCGGGTCGAAGTTCGGGGTCTTCGGCTACTGCATGGGCGGGCGGACGTCGGTGATCGTCGCCGGACGCCAGGCCGATCGCGTCGCCGCGGCGGCCTCGTTCCACGGCGGCGGCCTGGTGACCGACGACCCCAACAGCCCGCACCTGCTGGCCGACAGAATCAAGGCCACCGTCTACATCGCCGGCGCCGCGAACGACGGCAGCTTCACCACCGACAACGCCGAGACCCTCGACAAGGCGCTGACGGCCGCCGGGGTCGAGCACATGGTCGAGTTCTACCCGGCCGGGCACGGCTTCGCGGTGCCCGACAACCCGCCATACGACAAGGCGGCCGCCGATCGGCACTGGGCCGCACTCGAGCGACTGTTCGGCGCGTCGCTGGCCTGACCTGGACAGACCCCGGTATTGGCCCCGCGGACGCGGTGCGCGACGATATCGGGGTGGACAACGAGGCCAGCACTCAAGACGCCGCCAATGTCGGCTCGCGGATGAACCCCGTACTGGCCAGGAGTTGGCTTCTGGTCAACGGCGCGCAGTACGAGCGCTTCGCACCCGCGGCGCAATCGCGCGCCGACATCGTGGTTCTGGACATCGAGGACGCCGTCGCGCCCAAGGACAAGGTCGCCGCTCGCGCCAACGTCGTCAAATGGCTCGGCGAGGGCAACAGCGACTGGGTACGCGTCAACGGCTTCGGCACGCAGTGGTGGCAGGAGGACCTCGACATGCTGTCGGGCACCTCCGTCGGAGGGGTGATGCTGGCGATGGTCGAGTCCGTCGACCACGTCACCGAAACCGCCAAGCGACTGCCGAACGTGCCGATCGTCGCTCTGGTGGAGACCGCCCGCGGCCTCGAGCGCATCACCGAGATCGCGGCGGCGAAGGGCACCTTCCGGCTGGCGTTCGGCATCGGCGACTTCCGTCGGGACACCGGCTTCGGTGACGACCCGATGACGCTGGCCTACGCGCGATCGCGGTTCACGATCGCCGCCAAGGCCGCCCACCTTCCCAGCGCCATCGACGGCCCGACCGTCGGCACCAGTGCGCTGAAGCTGAGCGAGGCAACGGCGGTGTCCACCGAGTTCGGCATGACCGGCAAGATCTGCCTGACGCCTGACCAGTGCCCCACCGTCAACGAGGGGCTGTCCCCGTCGGTCGAAGAGATCGCTTGGGCCAAGGAGTTTTTCACCGAGTTCGAGCGCGACGGCGGCGAGATCCGCAACGGCTCAGACCTGCCGCGTATCGCCCGTGCGAACAAGATCCTCGACCTGGCCCGCGCCTACGGCATCGAGCCTTCGGAGTTCGACGACGTCGACGACCCGGTACACATCCCCGCGCCGTCGGACACCTATCACTACTGAGAATCCGGCGGTTCCTTGTCGTCGTTCCTGCTGAGGAAGCGACCGATGGCCCGTAACAGCCCGCGGCCGGCGTAGACGCCAGCGGCCACCGACACGATGATCATCACGATGAACATCACCAGCCAGTTGGCCCGGCTGTGGCTGACGTTCCACCAGACGATCGTGAACAGGATCGCGGCGACGAACACCACGATGTCTCGCCAGTTCCCCTTGTAAGACATTGCCGCCAGGCGTATCTCGCGGCCGCGCTCGGTAGAGGTGATGAGGTCGTCGATACGTTGGTCGATGCTGGCCTTGAGCCTCTCCTTCAGCTCCGGCTGATCGTCGGGTATCCGCTCCAGCAGGTCCAGATCCTTGGCGATCATGCCGCGAACATCAGGACCTTTGAGGTTTCCCGCGACGGCACCCAACAGCGCACCGCCTGCGATCGGAGCTGCGCCCAAAGCGAGTTCGGCGATACCTGGCATAGACGGGCTCCTGTCCGAGTCGTGGCTGCGCGCATCGAGACTACGGTTGTTGACGGCTTCCGGCTGAGATTCGTCATGGTCGCCCACCTCGCGGCGCCGGTCAGTCCATCAGCGACGCCGCGACCGTCGCGCCGAGGTTCCAGCAGGCCTCCAGATCGTCCTTGCTCGGCTTGCCCGATACGACGACGGTGTCGGCGGCTCTGGCCCAGCCCAGCCCGGTGGTGATCGAGTCGATGCCGCGTTCGGCCCCTTCGGTGCCCTCGTTGCCGTGCAGATAGACGCCGAACGGTCGCCCGCGGGTGGAGTCCAGGCACTGGTAGTAGCAGACGTCGAACGCGTGCTTCATCGCGCCGCTCATGTAGCCCAGGTTCGCCGGCGTGCCGAGCACGTAGCCGTCGGCCTCCAGCATGTCGGTCGCCGACACGGTCAGCGCGGGCCGGCGCACCACATCCACACCCTCGATCTCGGGGTCGGTGGCACCCGAGACCACCGCCTCGAACATCTCGTGCGTGTGCGGCGACGGGGTGTGGTGAACGATCAACAGCCGCTTGGTCATCGCTGCGCCTCCTGCAGTTCGACGGCCTTCTTCATCGTCTCGCGCGCGCGGCTGCGGTCACCGGCGTAGTCGTAGGCCCTGGCCAGCCGGTACCACCGCACCCAGTTGTCCCTGTCCTGCACGAGTTCGTCGCGCACAGTCTCGAACAACGCGTCGGCGGCGTCGCGCTGGATCCGGCCCGACGGCATCCTCGGCAGGTCGCTGACATCGAGCTCCATGCCCATCTCACGCGCGAGCCGCGCCAGCCGCTGATGCGCGAGGCCGGCCTGCAGCGTGCTGACCATGACCCAGATCCCGATCAGCGGCATCACCATGATCGCCAGGCCGAGCCCGATCGCGGCGCCGCTGCCCGAGGTGATGAAGGCCCAGGCGATGCGGCCGAGTAGCAGGAAATAGACGACCATCGCCACGCACATGAACCCGATGACCAGCTGGATGCGCAGCGAGCGCGCGCCTTCGGTGCTCATTGCTCGGCTCTCGCTCGCTCCGGTCCTGGCTCGTCCCTCGCTGCGATCCTCACTCACGTTCGCCTTCGGTGCTCATTGCTCGGCTCTCGCTCGCTCCGGTCCTGGCTCGTCCCTCGCTGCGATCCTCACTCACGTTCGCCTTCGGTGCTCATTGCTCGGCTCTCGCTCGCTCCGGTCCTCGCTCGTCCCTCGCTGCGATCCTCACTCACGTTCGCCTTCGGTGCTCATTGCGTCAGGTCAGGTCGAGCAGCGGCTCGATGCCGATGGTCAGTCCGGGGTGGTCCTTGACCTTCCGGACGGCGAGCAGCACGCCGGGCACGAATGAGGTGCGGTCGATGCTGTCGTGCCGGATCGTCAGCGTCTCACCCTGGGTGCCGAACAACACCTCTTGATGGGCCACCAACCCGGTCAGCCGGACGGAGTGCACAGGGATGCCGTCGACGTCGGCGCCCCTGGCCCCTTCGAGGCCCGTGCTCGTGGCATCCGGGTTGGGCGGCATGTCTTTTCGCGCCTCGGCGATGAGCCTCGCGGTGCGGGCCGCCGTTCCCGATGGCGCGTCGGCCTTCTGCGGATGGTGCAGTTCGATGACTTCGACCGATTCGAAGAACCGCGCTGCCTGCTTCGCGAAGTGCATCGACAGCACCGCGCCGATCGCGAAGTTCGGCGCGATGAGGACGGCGACCTCGGGTTTGGCGGTGAGCCAACTGCGGACCTGGCCGATGCGTTTGTCATCGAAGCCGGTGGTGCCGACGACGGCGTTGATGCCGTTCTCGATGAGGAATGCCAGGTTGTCCATCACGACGTCGGGATGGGTGAAGTCGATGACGACTTCGGTGTCGGTGTCGGTCAGCAAGGTCAACGGATCGCCGGCGTCCACACCCGCCGACAGCGTCAGATCATCGGCGTCCTCAACCGCGGCGACCATGGTCGCGCCGACCTTGCCCTTGCTGCCCAGCACTCCGACTCGCATGGGCTCACCCTAGCCCCGGGTCAGCACACGACGTCGACGTACACCGTCTTCGACGTGACGGTCGTGACGATGCTGCTGCCCGCGCCAGGCGCACCGGAATCCTCCCTGGCGAAGATCTGCCCGTGCCGCAGGCTGGTCACCACGCAACTATCGAGTGGTGCCGTTCCGGTCTTGTTGACGATGACATGAAAACCGTTGGCCCGCAGGGCGCTAACGGTTTGCGCCGCGGTCCCCGGTCCCGACGGCGCCGCGCTCGCGGCACCTGCCAGCACCAGGGCAGCGGAGATCGCCGCGCTCGTGCCTATCAACGATCTTTTCGCTGTTCCCATACCTCTGGATAGGGGCGCGGGTTACAGCGGCGAGGCCCCGCGCAGATGCTCGAAGATCAACGACGTCTGGGTGCCCGCGACATCGGCGTCGGCGTTGAGGTTCTCCACCACGAACGACCGCAGGTCCTCGGTGTCGCGGGCGGCCACGTGCAGGATGAAGTCGTCGGCGCCGGCCAGGAAGTACACATCCATCACCTGCGGCTTGCTGCGGATCTGGGCGATGAAGTTACGGATCTTCGCCCGAGCGTTGGCCTGCAGGCTCACCGAGATCATCGCCTGCAGCGGCAGGCCGACCGCGGCCGGGTCGATGTCGGCGTAGAAGCCGCGGATGACGCCGAGTTCGTGCAACCGCCGGACCCGGCCGTGACACGTCGACGGCGCGATGCCGACGGCGTCGGCGAGCGCGCTGTTGGACATGCGGGCATCGCGGTGCAGGAGCATGAGAATCCGCCGATCGACGTCGTCGATCTCAGGTGGCCGAACATCCTTCGGCCCGGCCGGGCGACTCGCAGTCCTCATCGATGATTCTTCATCCATATCGCGATGTTAGCGAATGATCATCGCTTCTATTGCCTCATAGCCGAAGTTTATTCACAATTTTATGCATTCCAACGACAAATCAGGAGTGGTCATGCGAGTCGGCGTTCCGACCGAGATCAAGAACAACGAATACCGAGTTGCCATCACCCCCGCCGGTGTGGCCGAGCTGGTCCATCGCGGTCATGAGGTGCTGATCCAGGCAGGCGCAGGCGAGGGTTCGGCCATCGCCGATTCCGACTTCAAGCGCGCAGGCGCCCAGATGATCAACAGCGTCGACGAGGTCTGGGAAGAGGCCGACCTGCTGCTCAAGGTCAAGGAGCCCATCGAGCCCGAATACAAGCGGCTGCGCAAGGGTCAGACGCTGTTCACCTACCTGCACCTCGCGGCGTCCAAGCCGTGCACCGATGCGCTTCTGGCGTCGGGCACGACGTCGATTGCCTACGAGACGGTGCAGACCGCCGACGGCGCGCTGCCGCTGCTGGCGCCGATGAGCGAGGTCGCCGGACGTCTGTCGGCACAGGTCGGCGCCTACCACCTGATGCGCAGCCACGGCGGCCGCGGCGTCCTGATGGGCGGCGTGCCGGGCGTGGCGCCCGCCGAGGTCGTCGTCATCGGCGGCGGCGTCGCCGGCTACAACGCGGCCCGCATCGCCAAGGGCATGGGCGCCCACGTCAACGTGTTCGATGTCAACGTGAACACGCTGCGCAAGATCGACAACGAGAGCAGCGGGGCGATCGAGACCCGCTACTCGTCGATGCTCGACCTGGAGGACGCGGTCAAGGGCGCGGATCTGGTCATCGGCGCGGTGTTGGTGCCCGGCGCGAAGGCGCCCAAGCTCGTGACGAATTCGACTGTCGCGCACATGAAGTCGGGCGCGGTACTGGTCGACATCGCGATCGACCAGGGTGGCTGCTTCGAGGACTCGCATCCGACCACGCACGACGACCCCACGTTCGCGGTGCACGACACGCTCTTCTACTGCGTGGCCAACATGCCCGGCGCAGTGCCGCGTACGTCGACCTACGCGTTGACCAACGCGACCATGCCGTATGTGGTCAAGCTCGCCGAGCGCGGCTGGAAGGCCGCCTGCCAGGCCGATTCGGCTCTGGCCAAGGGCCTCTCGACGCACGAGGGTGCGTTGCTGTCCGAGCAGGTCGCCCACGACCTCGAACTGCCCTTCACGGATCCGGCCACCGTGCTGGCCTGATCGATCAACCGAACAGCTCCCCGTCCACGTAGAACCACCGGCCGGCTCTGACGGCGAAGTGGGACCGCTCATGCTGGATCCCTTTGTGCTCCTCGCGTGCGCCTGTCCCACTTCGTCGCTCTCCGCGGTGATGGGCCCGAAACTCCACCACACCCTCTTCATCACCGGCCGCGCCCGCGACCACGTCGAGGATCTCCAACCCGGTCCACACCTCGTCCGACGGCGTCAGCGTTTGGGGCCTGGTGCGTGGATGCCACGTCCGCCAGACATAGTTCATGTCCGCGACCGCATATGCGCTGTACCGCGATCGCATCAGTTCCTCGGCGGTCGCAGCCTCGCGCTCCCCGGCCAGGAGCGGCCCGCAGCAACGGCCGAACAGTTCTCCGCTGCCGCACGGGCAGTCATCGGTCGACGACACGGATCACAGTCTTGCCGATTCCGTACTCGACATCGGTTACGTACCGTCGAGGCATGGCTCTTGCCGACGTACTACCCAATGCCCCGACCACGACCGACGGTGCGCTGGCCCTGTTCGACGGCAGTCCGGCGGTCGAACAGGATTTCATGATCGGCACGTGGCACGGCGCCGAACTGCCGACCGGACATCCGCTAGATGTACCGAGTCATGACGTTGGTGTCAGTCGGCTGATCGGTGGGAGGCCGCCGAGTGCGCTGTGGCGTCGTTGAGTGTTGTAGTAGTGCAGCCAGG